>NZ_WBYM01000003.1 GCF_013283365.1 Marinobacterium sp. xm-d-530
TTGTCTTGTTAAGCTTTTGTGCTCAACCTCAACAAGCGCCCACACGCATTACCTGATTAATTGTTAAAGAGCGTGCCACCGATCTCTTGGTGGCTGCTTGAGTACTCGTCTCAAGCGAGGTGCGTATATTACCGACACCCGATTTTTATTCAACCCCTTTTTTGTAAAAAAACTAACTTTTTTACAAATAAAACAGGTGGTGTTTCTTTTTACCCAGTTTGACTAGGAAATATTTACCAAATAGGCCTGCTTCAGAGCTGAAAATTTCGTTGCCTGACATATTATCGGCCATACCACAGGCACGATCATTTACGATGACAGCGTCACGCTGCAGTGCATCTTTGATCTGCTTACCGGAATTCGCCATACCCGCATCAACCAACAGTGTCGTCAACGGTGTATCCGAAAGATCCGTTGGAACCTGTGTCGCCGGAAGACCATCTTGCTTAAGCTGCTCAAAGTCAGCTTCACTTAACTGACTAATATCACCTGAGAAGAGTGACTCTGTAATTCGCTTAGCCGCTTCTACTGCATCATTACCATGCACCAAGCGTGTCACCTCTTCCGCGAGAATCGCTTGCGCTTGAGGACGACCAGTCGCTGCTTTATCTTCCTCTTCAATGTCAGCAATTCTCTCAACATCTAAGAAAGTGAAGTAACGAAGGAACTTGTAAACATCTGCATCAGCCGTCGACATCCAGAATTGGTAGAAGGCGTAGGGCGATGTTTTAGTCGCATCTAACCAGATAGTACCTGACTCGGTTTTACCAAATTTTGTTCCATCTGACTTGGTTACCAGTGGCAGCGTAATACCGAACACCTGGTTGCCATTCATACGGCGTGATAGTTCGATACCACCAGTAATGTTGCCCCACTGATCAGAACCACCGATCTGTAAAGTACAACCGTGCGACTTATTAAGCTGCTGGAAGTCAAAAGACTGAAGAATCATGTAGGTAAACTCTGTAAAAGAGATACCAGATCCCTCACGATCAATACGCTGTTTTACAGACTCTTTTGCAATCATCGAGTTTACAGAGAAGTGCTTGCCCACATCGCGCAGGAAGGTCAGTACATCCATGCCTCGAGTCCAGTCGAGGTTATTTACAACCTCGGCACTGTTATCGCCGTTATCAAAGCTGATGAACTGACTCACTTGTGCTTTGAGTTTATCCACCCAACCAGCAACCGTTGAATCATCGTTTAACTTTCGCTCCTGTGCTTTAAAGCTCGGATCACCGATCAAACCGGTTGCTCCACCCACAAGAGCCAAAGGCTTATGGCCATACTCTTGAAAACGACGCAATGTTAACAGCGGCACTAGGCTACCAATGTGCAGACTATCTGCCGTCGGATCGAAACCACAATAGAGCGTTACAGAACCCTTCTCTAGGTGTTCCATTAACTCATCTTCACTACTCA
This sequence comes from Marinobacterium sp. xm-d-530, assembly GCF_013283365.1. Taxonomy (GTDB): domain Bacteria; phylum Pseudomonadota; class Gammaproteobacteria; order Pseudomonadales; family Balneatricaceae; genus Marinobacterium_E. The sequence continues at coordinate 1,423 of NZ_WBYM01000003.1, forward strand.
TTTGCGCGACAAGTCCACGCGACTGAAGTTCAGCGATTAAATTGATATTTGCCATGGTTTGTTTCAATCCGATGTTTGCGGTCTTAATTTGAGAGGCGAGATTCTACCGATTGATCATCTGTTAGACAAATTTGATAAGGGATCCATTTGATTAAAATCATCGCTAAATCGCTTTATCTATCGGAATCTAGATGGAACTTTTATACAATTAACTGTCTAAGGGACAAACACTCTGTTTCAACTAATATCTGGCTGTAGGTTTGGCTAAAAATATTTTCAGAAAAGCGAAGCGATTTCCTAAGATGCACCTTGCCGTTGTTGGGTCTCTGTCGTTTATCGCCTTGATGCTCTCGATACTTCCTTCATCGGAGGTAGAAGCCACTCGATCTCAGATCGAACTTATCTCACCCAAAGCCCTTCCAGAAGCACAACTACCGGTGGCTGAAACCACCTCTTCAACCCTTATAGAACACAATGAGCAAACCTCAGCCACCACTGAAGTGGCAGAACAGCCACCCGCTATTGAGTGGCAACGCTTTAAAGTCAAAAGCGGTGACAACCTAAGCAAAATCTTCAAGCGTGCCGGCCTAGGTGCTAAAGATGTTCATAAGATTGCCCAGGCTGATAAAAAAACCAAGCACTTCAATGCGCTCCGTCCTGGCCAGACGCTCAGTCTTCACATTGAAGATAACCAACTCATCACACTGCGCATTGAAAAGAGCCTGTTAGAGTCAGTTGAGTTTTCGCTGACGGATACGGGTTATCAGCAAGAGACCCTAGTACTTGAACCCGAGATGCGCCAGCGGTTCGTCACTGGAGAGATCTCCAGCTCGCTCTACCTTGCAGCCAAAAGCGCCGGTCTATCTGAGAACATCACCATGAAACTGGCCGAGGTATTTGGCTGGGACATCGATTTTGCTCTGGATATTCGCAAAGGCGACCAGTTTAGAGTGCTGTTTGAAGAGAAGTATTTAGATGGAAAAAGAATTGGCGATGGCGACATTCTTGCCGCGGAGTTCACCAATAACGGTGATACTTTCGCCGCCGTTCGCTATGAAGACTCCAACGGTGACGTAAACTACTTCACTCCGGAAGGCCGCAGTATGCGTAAAGCTTTCCTACGCTCCCCTGTCGACTTCCGCCGAATCAGCTCAGGCTTCACACGCGAGCGCTACCATCCAGTGCTTGGCGTAAAACGTCCTCACCGAGGAACTGATTACGCTGCTAAAACAGGCACACCCATCAAGGCAGCCGGGGATGGCAAAGTTATTTGGCGCGGTACAAAAGGCGGATACGGTCGTACGGTCATTATCCAACACGGTGGCAACATCACTACGCTCTATGGCCACATGAGCAAATACAACAGCAAGGTTAAAAAGGGTTCACGCGTTAAGCAAGGCCAGACCATTGGCTACGTAGGTATGAGCGGCACTGCAACCGGCCCCCACCTGCACTATGAGTTCCGAGTTGCGGGGGTCCATAAGAACCCACAGACGGTGAAACTTCCTGCCGCACAACCGATTGCTAAGAAAGAGCGTGCCAACTTCAATAAAGTGGCTAACGATATGATTGCTTCACTTCAGCAGAAGGCTATTGAGCAACTGATTGCCAGTGAGAGTCGTGCAGCAGAGTAAAATGTTTCTGGGCCTCATGTCCGGCACCAGCTTAGATGGGCTCGACATCGCTCTTTGCTACTTCGAACCTGAGTATCAACTACTGCACTCTCGCTGTTTCGAATTCTCTGACGAACTTAAACAGCGCATCCTTCCCTTTATGACTAGCCAGCCCCAATCGATTGATCAGATGATGATCCTAGATAGGGACCTGGCCACTTTCGCTGCGGAAGCCATTCTGATCTTTCTGCATGATCACCGCATTGATCCTAAAGAGGTCAACGCTATTGGCTACCACGGTCAGACCCTACGACATAGACCAGACGAAGGCTGCACTCTGCAGGCAGGTAACCCTCATATTCTGGCCGAGATGACCGGAATCGATGTCATTGCCGACTTCAGACGACGCGACCTTGCAGCAGGTGGTGAAGGAGCGCCTTTGGTACCTGCCTTCCATCATTTTCTAACCGAGAAGATGCGCCGACCCTTTGCCCTTTTGAACCTTGGCGGCATTGCCAACCTCTCTCTGTTTACATCAAACGGAGATATTCAAGGTTTTGATACCGGACCTGCCAACACACTGATCGATCAGTGGATCTACCAACATAAGGGGGTTCACTTTGATGCAGAGGGTGCATGGGCGGCGAGCGGTGATATAAACCAACCCTTGCTTGACGCTCTATTAGACGAGCCCTATTTCCATCGAGCCGCCCCAAAAAGCACCGGTCGGGAAACTTTCAATCTAGAGTGGCTCAATCATAAACTCGCAGACTTTGATCAGCTACCGCCTGAAGATGTTCAAGCGACGCTGACAGAGCTAACCGCAGTGACCATTGCTGACGCTCTAAAACAGGCCAAGCTGACCCACTGTCAACTGATTCTATGTGGCGGAGGCGCGCGAAACGATCATTTGATTGAACGCCTAACAGCACACCTACCTGACTTCACCATTATATCCAGCGACCTATTAGGCTGGTCAGCCGATGCCATGGAAGCCGCTGCCTTTGCTTGGCTAGCTTGGGCTTTTAAAAACAAAAAAGCTGGGAATATCCCAGCTGTGACAGGCGCCTTCGGTGAGCGTCGCCTTGGCGCGCTCTTTCCCGCTTAAGGCTGAAGGACGTAGCGCAACGTCTCCACTACCTGCTCATTCGTCTTGGCCCAGGCTAGAGATTGAGCATCAACCTCTTTAAGTGGGTGAATCAAATCTTCTGCATGCAGAGTAATGTAAGGCTTACCCAAAGCAGCACAGTAGCCTGCATCGAATGCAGCATTCCACTGCTTATACTTGTCACCAAAACGAATCACAACCAGATCAGCTTGTTCGATCATCCCTTTGGTTCTAATTAGGTTCACTTTGGATGACTGGTGATCACGCCAGAAATTATCTGACTGCTCTCCCAAGTGGTCGCCGGCAGCATCACTGGCAGGGTGATCAGTGACCGGAGCCAAATAGGTAATATCCAGACCCAATGCTTCAGTACCTTGGCGAATCACATCACGCCAATCGGTATGAATTTCACCCGACATATACACTTTGTAACTCATGATAGCCCCCTAATAAAAAAGCCAGCCACTCTTGCTAGGAGCCGCTGGCCTATAGCATTCATTTAAATTGAGAAAGATGAACCACAACCACAGGTCGTTGTTGCATTAGGATTGTTGATCACGAACTGGGAACCCTGTAGACCCTCTTTGTAATCCACCTCTGCACCCACAAGATATTGAAAGCTCATCGGATCAACCACCATGGTCACTCCCGCATTCTCAACCACAGTATCATCTTCAGCCACAGACTCATCGAAAGTGAAGCCGTACGAAAAACCTGCACAGCCACCACCAGTAATGAAGACGCGCAACTTTAGGTTATCGTTCTGCTCCTCTTCAATCAGAGTACGTACCTTATTTGCAGCAGAGTCAGTAAAGATCATATCGGCATCAGCGGACATGAATACACACCTCAAAATTCATTGGAATGGGTGAATTCTCACAAAACCAAGTAAAACAGTCAAGAATTATGGCATCAACGCTACGTTAGTGAGGCCTGCATTCTCTTTTAGGCCAAACATAATGTTCATGATCTGAATTGCCTGACCAGAAGCACCTTTCACTAAGTTATCGATGACTGAGAGAACCACGACCGTATCATCATCTTGTGGACGGTGAACGCTGATACGACAGAAGTTAGACCCTTTTACACTGCGAGTCTCAGGGTGAGAACCTGCAGGCAACACATCGACAAAAGGCTCGTTGGCATAACGTGCTTCAAAGAGCTCTTGCAGACCCGAATCAACAGGGTCTTTCAACGTAGAGTAGAGCGTCGCGTGAATACCACGAATCATCGGCGTCAAATGAGGTACAAAGGTTAAACCGACCGGCTTACCCGCCGCCCAAGTGAGTCCTTGGCGAATTTCAGGGAGGTGGCGGTGGCCAGGCACACCATAGGCTTTAAAACTCTCGCTCGACTCACACAGCAATGTACCAACACTGGCGCCACGACCGGCACCGGATACACCCGACTTACAGTCGGCAATCAAACGGCGTGTATCAACCAAACCCGCTTCTAGCAGCGGCAAAAAGCCCAGCTGAGTCGCGGTGGGGTAACAGCCAGCACAAGCAATTAACTGCGCATCTTTAATCTGCTCCCGATTCAACTCAGGTAAACCGTAGACCGCTTTCTCAACCAGGTCTGGGCAGCTGTGGTCCAGCTTGTACCACTTCTCCCAAAGCGGTACATCCTTGATTCGGAAGTCAGCACCCAGATCGATCACGCGCACACCACGGTCAACTAACGCCGGCGCCATCGACATGGCAACACCGTGCGGCGTTGCAAAGAAGACAACATCACAGGCGGCCAAGCGGTCAACATCTGGCACGGTAAACTCTAGATCGTAATGACCACGAAGATTGGGGAACATATCAGCAACTGGCATACCCTCTTCAGAGCGGGAGGTAATCACCTCGACAGAGACTTCTGAATGGTTGGCCAACAGTCTAAGCAGTTCAACGCCGGTATAACCCGTGCCACCCACAATACCTACTTTAATCACGATAGTTCCACGCTCCATGTTAGCCATACTGACTGAGTCTTAAGAATTCAGGTGCTGTATAATACGCCACAGTGATTTCCAACTCCAGATTCACGATCCAAGGGATTTGTTCAGGCGTACTACTGACACTCCCTTGCTGGCTGTGGATAATGGTCAAAAATGTTTACCGAGGTTAAGTTGATGTCTAAGTCAGAACAGTTATTTGAAGCCGCCCAGAAACACATCCCAGGCGGTGTTAACTCGCCCGTTCGTGCGTTCAAAGGTGTCGGTGGCACACCGGTCTTTGTTAAACGTGCCGAAGGCGCTTACATCTTCGACGAAGATGACAAACAGTACATCGACTACATCGGCTCTTGGGGCCCTATGCTGTTTGGCCACAACTACCCTCCTGTGATCGATGCGGTGCGTGATGCCCTAAACCACGGCATCTCTTTCGGTGCACCAACAGCAATCGAAACAGAGATGGCAGACAAAATTTGTGAGCTTGTACCCTCAATGGAGATGGTTCGCATGACCAGCTCGGGTACTGAAGCGACCATGAGTGCCATCCGATTAGCGCGAGGTTACACCGGTCGCGATAAGATCGTTAAATTTGAAGGCTGCTACCACGGTCATTCCGATTCACTGCTGGTCAAAGCGGGCTCAGGAGCACTGACACTGGGCGAACCAAACTCACCTGGAGTGCCTGCTGCACTGGCGGAGCACACCATCACACTGCAGTTTAATAACCTAGAGAGTGTCAAACAGGCCTTCGCTGAAGTGGGTAAAGAGATTGCGTGCATCATCGTTGAGCCAGTCGCTGGCAACATGAACTGTATCCCTCCAGTAGAAGGATTCTTGGAAGGCTTGCGTGCCATCTGTGATGAATACGAAACCGTTTTGATCTTTGACGAGGTGATGAGTGGCTTCCGCGTAGCGCGCGGCGGTGCACAAGAGCTTTATGGTGTCACACCTGATCTTACCACTCTAGGCAAGATCATTGGCGGCGGCATGCCCGTTGGCGCCTTTGGTGGCAAACTGGAGATCATGCATCAGATCGCGCCACTGGGCCCTGTTTACCAAGCGGGCACCCTATCAGGCAACCCTCTAGCCATGCGTGCCGGCCTTGCTATGCTAACCGCGATGGAGCGTGAAGGCTTGTACGAAGAGTTAAGCGCGAAGACAGAATACCTCACCGAAGGGTTGAAGGCAGTAGCGGCTAAAAACGGCATCTCTGTGACCACGACCGCAGTAGGTGGTATGTTTGGTCTGTTCTTCACCGATCGTGAGAACATCACTGGGTTTAGTGATGCAACCGCCTGTGATGTTGAAGCGTTCGGAAAGTTCTTCCACCACATGCTCGACGAAGGAGTCTATCTGGCACCTTCAGCGTATGAAGCGGGCTTCCTTTCCGCCGCTCATACAGAGGCTGACCTAGACGCAACCATTGCAGCGGCTGACCGCGCCTTTGCGAAACTGGGGTAATCTGCGATGACTCTGTTGGGGCAAATACTCCTGTTGCTAGCAGCCATAGCTAGCACGCTCTACCTCTTCAGAGGGACGCAAGATGACCTCGATAGCAGCAGTGAGATCAAAGTCACTCGACTCTCACTGCTGAGCATGATCATTGCACTCATTGGCAGCTTCACCCTGACCAGTGACTCCATGGACAGTTCGACACTGCTTCGGATACTGAACAATTTGGCCCTCTATGCAGGGGCCCCTATGATGGCTAGCGCACTGCTGGCACGTGCGGTTCAGCGCAGCTTCACCATGCAAACCTGGGGGCGTTACCTACTGGCACTGATTGCCCTGTTTGAGCTCTGCCGTAGAATGGATGCCGGAGCAGGTTACGCTATGGTGTTGGCTATTGTTCTAATAGGTGCATTAGGAGCAGCTGCCTTTCTTAGCAAAATCAGATCCCAACGTGCTTCGTTTTTGAGTGCTGCACTTCTACTGGCAATCGCTATTTTCAGCTGGAAAGCCAACACCTCTGATCTACTACTCTACTTAGCCCTTAGTTTGACGCTTCTGTTTGCCTCCAAAGGATTGAAGGCCAAAGCTTCACAGGCATAAAAAAGCAGAGGCGGTAAACCGGCTCTGCTTTTTAATCACTGATATCAATTAGTAGCGGTTCAACATGCCATCAAGGATGTTTTTCGGCGCTTCTGCGTAGTTTTCAAACTCCATTGAGTAGGTCGCACGACCCTGGGATGCTGAACGAAGATCGGTCGCATAACCGAACATCTCACCCAGTGGCACTGCAGCACGAATCACCTTGCCTGATGTCGTATCTTCCATACCCTGAACCAGACCACGACGGCGGTTAAGGTCACCCATCACGTCACCCATGTACTCTTCAGGTGTCACGACTTCCACTTTCATCATCGGCTCTAGAAGACAAGGATCAGCTTCCATAGCGTACTTTTTAAGTGCTTGTGATGCGGCGATCTTGAAGGCCATCTCATTAGAGTCGACATCGTGGAAAGAGCCGTCGTAAAGACGCGCTTTCAGACCGATCAATGGGTAGCCCGCAAGAACACCGTTCTTCATCTGCTCAGAGATACCTTTCTCGATCGCAGGAATGTACTCTTTTGGAATCGCACCACCGACGATCTCATTGATGAACTCCAACCCTTCGTCATCACTTGGCGAGAACTCAACGACAACGTGACCATACTGACCACGACCACCTGACTGGCGGGCAAACTTGTGGTTTGCAACAACACTGCTGCGGATCTTCTCACGGTAAGCCACCTGAGGCTTACCGATGTTCGCTTCAACCTTGAACTCACGTTTCATACGGTCAACGATGATGTCTAGGTGAAGCTCTCCCATACCCGAAATAATGGTCTGGCCTGTCTCTTGATCGGTCTCAACGCGGAAGGATGGATCCTCCTGCGCCAATTTGCCCAGTGCCAAGCCCATCTTCTCTTGATCCGCTTGTGATTTAGGCTCAACCGCAACCGAGATCACTGGCTCAGGGAACTCCATACGCTCTAGAACGATCTTCTTGTCAGCATCACACAGCGTATCACCTGTGGTCACATCTTTAAGACCGATCATCGCAGCGATGTCGCCTGCACGAACCTCTTTAATCTCTTCACGGCTGTTAGCGTGCATCTGCACCATACGACCGATGCGCTCTTTCTTCTGCTTAACCGAGTTATAAACGCTGTCACCAGATACCAACACACCTGAGTAGACACGAACGAACGTCAAGGTTCCCACAAAGGGATCGGTAGCGATCTTGAATGCCAGTGATGCGAACGGCGCGTTGTCATCCGCTTCACGCGTTTCAACGGTCTCAGCAGCATCATCCAATGTACCTTCGATCGCTTTGACCTCAGTCGGCGATGGTAGGTACTCAATAACCGCATCGAGTACTGCTTGAACGCCTTTGTTCTTGAACGCAGAACCGGCTAGCATCAAAACAATCTCGTTATTCAGAGTACGCTGACGCAGACCCGCTTTAATCTCATCAATAGATAGCTCACCCTCTTCAAGGTACTTATCCATCAACTCTTCATTGGCTTCGGCCGCCGCTTCTAGCAGCTCTTCACGAAGCTCTTCGGCACGGTCCTGTAGATCAGCTGGAATCTCTTCTAGATCATAGGTCATACCTTGATCGGCTTCGTTCCACATGATCGCTTTCATGCTGATCAGGTCAACGACGCCTTTGAATTCATCTTCAGCACCAATCGGAATATTAATAGGTACTGGTACAGCACCCAGGCGCTGTTTAAGCTGATCAACCACCATGTAGAAATCTGCACCGGCACGGTCCATCTTGTTCACAAACACCATACGAGGTACTTCGTACTTGTTTGCTTGACGCCATACCGTTTCAGTCTGCGGCTGAACACCCGAAGAGGCACAGAGCACAACAACGGCACCATCCAGTACACGCAGTGAACGCTCTACCTCAATGGTAAAGTCAACGTGCCCAGGAGTATCAATGATGTTAACGCGGTGCTCATCGAACTGCTGATTCATCCCTTTCCAGAAACAGGTTGTCGCAGCCGAGGTAATGGTGATACCACGCTCCTGCTCTTGCTCCATCCAGTCCATGGTTGCAGCGCCATCGTGCACTTCACCGATCTTGTGTGACATGCCTGTGTAGAACAGAACGCGTTCGGTTGTTGTCGTTTTACCAGCATCTACGTGAGCACAGATACCAATGTTACGGTAACGATTAATTGGGGTAGTACGAGCCATTGATCAAACTCCTGAAACGTAAAAAGCCCTCGTCATAAACGAAGGCTTTAAAAAAGCGAATTTAAAGCTGGCGAAATGATAACACCATTTCGCCAGATAAAAACGCTTAGAAGCGGAAGTGTGCGAACGCTTTGTTAGCGTCAGCCATGCGGTGAACGTCTTCACGTTTCTTAACCGCAGCGCCACGGCCTTCAGCCGCGTCTAGTAGCTCGCCCGCTAGACGAAGAGACATGTCTTTTTCGCCACGCTTACGCGATGCGTCAACCAGCCAACGCATTGCAAGCGCCATACGACGTGATGGACGAACTTCAACAGGTACTTGATAAGTTGCACCACCAACGCGGCGAGACTTAACTTCGACCATAGGCTGAACAGTTTCCAACGCTTTATCAAACAGTTCCAAAGGATCTGCTTTAGTACGCTCTTCAACTTTCGCTAGAGCGCCGTAAACGATGCTCTCTGCTACAGATTTTTTACCGCTAATCATCAAGTGGTTGATGAATTTAGCCAGTGTGATGTTTCCGAATTTAGGATCCGGTAGAATTTCGCGCTTTGCAGCGACGCGTCTTCTTGGCATGGATAAGCCCTCAATAAATCGTTTAAAAGGTCTTCAGGTTACTCAGGCAATTAAGCCTGCCCTTACTCTTATCGTCTCGGTCTAGCTACCAGCGCGGACTAGGTCCTGCTTAACAGCTTCGCCGACTCTCATAGAGAGTAGACGAACTTAAGACTTAGGACGCTTAGCACCGTACTTAGAGCGGCCCTGTTTACGGTCGTTAACGCCCGCACAGTCAAGCGCACCACGTACAGTGTGGTAACGTACACCAGGTAGGTCTTTAACACGGCCACCACGGATAAGAACAACACTGTGCTCCTGTAGGTTGTGACCTTCACCACCGATGTATGAAGAAACTTCGAAACCGTTAGTAAGACGAACACGACAAACTTTACGTAGTGCTGAGTTCGGTTTCTTAGGTGTAGTAGTGTAAACGCGGGTACATACGCCACGACGTTGAGGACAAGCTTCTAATGCACGAACATCAGACTTCTCTACAACGCGTTTACGTGGTTTGCGCACCAGCTGGTTGATAGTTGCCATTAAGCAAACTCCACGTTTAGTTAAACAACAAAAAGACTAGGACCGAAGCCCTAGTCATTCAGGGGGCGAAATTTTAATCAATTCCACCCCTTCTCGTCAACGTCTTCTGAAATTATTCAGAATCTTCCACTGAAGCGTTCAATGCTTCAGTCAAAGCTGCTTGTACTTCTTCAGCACTTACAGTGACGCTAGATTCTGTATCCTGCATACGTTTGCGTTTGCGTTCGCTGTGGTATGCAAGACCAGTACCGGCTGGGATCAGACGACCCACAACCACGTTCTCTTTCAGACCGCGCAAGTAATCTTTCTTGCCGGTTACTGCACCTTCCGTTAGGACACGAGTTGTCTCCTGGAACGACGCTGCAGAGATGAACGACTCTGTTGCCAGAGAGGCTTTAGTAATACCTAGAAGCACACGTTCAAACTTAGCTGGCTGCTTACCTTCAGCAACCAATTTTTCGTTTGCGATTGTCACATCTACGAATTCAGCCTGTTCACCCTGAATGAATTCAGAATCACCGCTATCTAGGATCTCTACCTTGCGAAGCATCTGACGCACAATCACTTCGATGTGCTTGTCGTTGATGCCTACACCCTGTAGACGGTAAACGTCTTGGATCTCAGAAACGATGTATTTAGCTAGCTCTTCTACGCCCAATACGTGCAGGATATCGTGTGCACTTGATGGACCATCTGAGATCACCTCACCCTTCTCAACTGTCTCACCTTCGAAGACGTTAAGCGAGCGCCACTTCTGAATCATCACTTCGATTGGATCCGCACCATCAGTTGGAGTGATCACAATACGACGCTTACCTTTGGTCTCTTTACCAAAGCTGACAGTACCTGAAATCTCAGCAAGCACAGCCGCTTCTTTTGGTTTACGCGCTTCGAATAGATCCGCTACGCGTGGAAGACCACCGGTGATATCTTTGTTGACAGTACCCTCTTGTGGTAGACGTGCTAGGACGTCACCAACACCCACATCTGCACCATCTTGAAGGTTCAAGATCGCATTAGGTGGCAGCATGTACTGTGCAGGCATTGCTGTACCAGCGTGAAGAACGTCTTCACCCTTGGCATCAACAAGCTTGATCATTGGACGGATATCTTTACCTGCCTGTGGGCGGTCTTTGATATCCAATACTTCGATCGTAGTTAGACCTGTTAGCTCATCCGCTTGGCGCTTAACAGTGATGCCGTCTTCAAGACCAGCAAACTGAATGCGACCCGCAACCTCGGTTACGATTGGGTGAGTGTGCGGATCCCAGTTAGCAATGATTGCGCCTGCTTCGACAGTGTCGCCATCTTTCGCTTTGATCACTGCACCGTAAGGTACTTTGTAACGCTCGCGCTCACGACCGTGCTCATCGGTTACACCGATCTCACCAGATCGTGAAGAAGCGACTAGGTTGCCATCTGCACGCTCAACGGTTTTAAGGTTGTGTAGACGAATTTCACCGCCGTTCTTAACCTGGATGTTATCGACAGCAGCTGCTCGTGATGCCGCACCACCGATGTGGAAGGTACGCATGGTAAGCTGTGTACCCGGCTCACCGATTGACTGTGCAGCGATAACGCCGACAGCTTCACCGATGTTAACCTTGTGACCGCGACCTAGGTCACGACCGTAACAGCTTGAACAGATACCGTGGTGTGATTCACAGGTAATAGCAGAACGAACGATCACTTCATCGATCGAGCTGTAAGTATCGTCATTATCTAGACGTGCTACCCAAGCTTCATCCATCAATGTACCCGCAGGGATCAATACATCTTTACCCTGTGGATCAAGAACGTCTTGTGCAATAACACGACCAAGAACACGCTCACCTAGACCAACAACTACGTCGCCGCCTTCGATTAGCGCCTGGATCACTAGACCCTCTTCAGTGCCACAATCTTGCTCTGTGATAACCACATCCTGAGCAACGTCTACTAGACGACGAGTTAGGTAACCCGAGTTCGCAGTCTTAAGTGCCGTATCGGCTAGACCCTTACGAGCACCGTGAGTCGAGATGAAGTACTGAAGTACGTTTAGTCCTTCACGGAAGTTAGCCGTGATCGGTGTCTCGATGATCGAGCCATCTGGCTTAGCCATCAGACCACGCATACCTGCTAGCTGACGAATCTGAGCCGCACTACCACGTGCGCCTGAGTCGGCCATCATGTAGACAGAGTTGAAAGACTCTTGCTCTTCCTGCTCGCCTTCAGCGTTGATCACTGTGTCAGACTTCAGGTTGTCCATCATCTTCTTAGCAAGCAATTCGTTTGCACGAGACCAGATATCGACAACCTTGTTATATTTCTCACCCTGAGTAACAAGACCGTCTGCGAACTGACGCTCGATCTCTTTCACTTCAGTGTCGGCTTCAGCAACAATGTTCACTTTCTCATCTGGGATAACGAAATCGTTAACACCGATCGATGCACCTGAAAGCGCTGCTTGACGGAAGCCCATGTACATTAGCTGGTCAGCAAAGATAACCGTATCCTTCAGACCACAACGACGGTACGCCTCGTTAAGAAGACGCGAGATCGCTTTCTTCTTCATCGCCTGGTTGATCAGTTCGAACGGAAGACCCGTTGGAACGATATCAAACAGCATTGCACGACCCACTGTCGTATCAACGATTGCAGTGCGAGACTCTTCGTTACCTTCGATGTCGCGGATCGTTTCGTTGATACGAACCTTCACGCGAGCCTGTAGGTGAACCTGTTTAGCACCATACGCACGCTGAACCTCTTTGATATCAGAGAATGCCATGCCTTCGCCCTGCGCATTGATGCGCTCACGAGTCATGTAGTACAGACCCAATACCACGTCCTGTGAAGGAACGATGATCGGCTCACCATTTGATGGCGAAAGAATGTTGTTGGTAGACATCATCAAAGCACGAGCTTCAAGCTGCGCCTCGATCGTCAACGGTACGTGTACCGCCATCTGGTCACCGTCGAAGTCGGCGTTATACGCAGCACACACAAGTGGGTGTAGCTGGATCGCTTTACCTTCGATCAAAACAGGCTCAAATGCCTGGATACCAAGACGGTGAAGTGTCGGTGCACGGTTTAGAAGAACTGGATGCTCACGGATAACCTCATCAAGGATATCCCATACAAGCGGCTCTTCACGCTCAACCATCTTCTTAGCGGCTTTAATCGTAGTTGCGTAACCACGAAGCTCTAGCTTAGAGAAGATAAATGGCTTGAATAACTCAAGAGCCATCTTCTTAGGAAGACCACACTGGTGAAGACGCAGTGATGGGCCAACCACGATTACAGAACGACCAGAGTAGTCAACACGCTTACCTAGAAGGTTCTGACGGAAACGACCCTGCTTACCTTTGATCATGTCAGCAAGCGACTTCAGAGGACGCTTGTTAGAGCCAGTGATGGCACGACCACGACGACCGTTATCAAGCAACGCATCGACAGATTCCTGCAACATACGTTTTTCGTTACGTACGATGATATCTGGAGCGTTAAGGTCTAGAAGACGCTTCAAACGGTTGTTACGGTTGATCACACGACGGTATAGATCGTTAAGATCAGAGGTTGCGAAACGACCACCGTCCAGTGGTACTAGTGGACGTAGATCTGGTGGTAGAACTGGAAGAACTTTTAGGATCATCCACTCTGGGTTGTTACCAGACTTGTAGAACGCTTCAAGTAGCTTAAGACGCTTAGACATCTTCTTAAGCTTAGTTTCTGAGTTAGTCGCAGGAATCTCTTCACGAAGAACTGAGATCTCAGCTTCTAGATCGATCGACTTTAGAAGTTCGCCGATCGCTTCAGCACCCATACGAGCGTCAAAGTCATCACCGAACTCTTCCAGTGCTTCAAAGTACTGCTCGTCGTTCATTAGCTGACCGCGCTGAAGCGTCGTCATGCCTTCATCGATCACAACAAATGATTCGAAGTAGAGAACGCGCTCGATGTCACGAAGGGTCATATCTAGCATCAAGCCGATACGAGACGGTAGTGACTTAAGGAACCAGATGTGTGCAACTGGAGAGGCTAGCTCGATGTGACCCATGCGCTCACGACGCACTTTAGTCATGGTCACTTCAACGCCACACTTCTCACAGATAACACCACGGTGCTTCATGCGCTTGTACTTACCACATAGACATTCGTAATCCTTTACAGGGCCGAAAATCTTGGCACAGAACAGACCGTCACGCTCTGGTTTGAATGTACGGTAGTTAATCGTCTCAGGTTTTTTAACCTCACCATAAGACCATGAACGAATCATGTCTGGTGAAGCCAGAGAGATACGGATCGAATCGAACTCGTCGCTCTGACTTTGAGTCTTCAACAGATTAAGTAAATCTTTCATTATCTATAGCTCCTCACGGGAGGGGGCTGCAGCACTTGGCATACAGCCCGATGTTCAATTAGGCCCTTACTCGTTCTCTAGCTCGATATCGATACCGAGAGAACGGATCTCTTTGATCAGCACGTTAAATGATTCAGGCATGCCTGGATCCATGCTGTGGTCGCCATCGACGATGTTCTTATACATCTTCGTACGACCATTCACGTCATCGGATTTGACTGTGAGCATCTCTTGAAGCGTGTAAGCTGCGCCGTACGCTTCCAGTGCCCAAACCTCCATCTCACCGAAGCGCTGACCACCGAACTGAGCTTTACCACCCAGCGGCTGCTGAGTAACAAGGCTGTAAGAGCCGGTTGAACGTGCGTGCATCTTGTCATCAACCAAGTGGTTAAGTTTCAGCATGTACATGTAGCCAACAGTCACTGGACGGTCGAACTTGTCGCCTGTGCGACCATCGAACAGATCCACCTGTCCACTGTCATTCATGTCTGCAAGACGCAGCAGCGCTTTGATTTCAGATTCTTTAGCACCATCAAAGACTGGAGTCGCTAGTGGAACACCCGCTTTGAGGTTTTCAGCCAGAGCCAAGATCTCGTCATCGCTGAATGACTTAAGATCTTCTTTACGAGCACACTCTAGGCCGCTGTGCTGTGCGTTGTAGACGGCTTCAAGGAATTCACGAACTTCCTTAACTTTTTCAGCCTTCTTACGCTCAACTTCCAGCATGGTGTTGATCTTACGACCAAGACCTTTCGCTGCAGCACCCATGTGAGTCTCAAGGATCTGACCTACGTTCATACGAGACGGTACACCCAGTGGGTTAAGAACCACATCAACTGGCTCACCGTTCTCATCGTAAGGCATATCTTCGACAGGCATGATAACTGAGATAACACCCTTGTTACCGTGACGACCTGCCATCTTGTCACCAGGCTGTACGCGACGCTTAGTTGCTACGTAAACCTTAACAATCTTAAGTACGCCAGGCGCTAGATCATCACCTGTCTGAAGCTTGCTCTTCTTATCTTCGAAGCGCTTATCCAGCATTTCACGACGCTCTTCAAGCTGCTTCTTAGCCGCTTCAAGCATCTCTGCAGCTGCACTGTCAGATACGCGAATCTTGAACCACTCATCGTGTTTAAGATCAGCAAGGAATTCAGACGTGATCTCTTGACCCTTCTTAAGACCAGCACCACCGTCAGCTTTAAGGCCAACTAGTGTGCGCTCAAGACGCTCGAAAGTTGCTACTTCAACAATGCGGAACTCGTCATCAAGGTCTTTACGGATGCTTGCAAGTTCAGCTTGCTCGATAGCGATTGCACGCTCATCTTTTTCAACACCGTCACGAGTGAAGACCTGAACGTCGATAACCTTACCAACAGTACCTGTCTTAACACGTAGAGAAGTGTCTTTAACATCAGACGCTTTCTCACCGAAGATCGCACGCAGTAGCTTCTCTTCAGGAGTCAATTGAGTTTCGCCTTTAGGCGTTACTTTACCTACTAGAATGTCACCAGGACCTACTTCAGCACCAATGTGCACGATGCCTGATTCGTCTAGTTTAGCGAGTGCAGATTCACCAACATTCGGGATATCCGCAGTAATCTCTTCAGAGCCTAGCTTAGTATCACGAGAGACACAGGTTAGCTCTTGAATGTGGATCGTAGTGAAACGATCTTCTTGAACAACACGCTCAGAGATTAGGATCGAGTCCTCGAAGTTGAAACCGTTCCAAGGCATGAACGCGATACGCATGTTCTGGCCAAGGGCTAGCTCACCAAGGTCAACCGATGGACCATCGGCTAGGATATCACCACGTGATACCTGCTCACCTAGGTTAACGATCGCACGCTGGTTGATACATGTGTTCTGGTTCGAACGCACGTACTTAGTTAGGTTGTAGATATCTACACCTGCATCGCCTGCAGTAATTTCGTCATCGTTAACGCGAACAACCACACGGCTTGCGTCAACTGATTCAATAACACCGCCACGCTTAGCAACCACACAGACGCCAGAGTCACGAGCGATGTTGCGCTCGATACCGGTACCAACAAGCGGCTTATCAGCCTTCAGTGTTGGAACAGCCTGACGTTGCATGTTCGATCCCATCAATGCACGGTTCGCATCATCGTGTTCAAGGAACGGGATAAGAGCTGCCGCAACCGATACAACCTGACGTGGTGAAACGTCCATGTACTGTACGCGCTCTTTAGGCATTACGGTTGTTTCGTTCAAGTGACGAACAGTGACCAGCTCATCAGTCAGTTTGTTCTTCGCATCCACCGTTGCCGAAGCCTGTGCGATAACGAAGTTAGACTCTTCGATAGCTGATAGGTAATCGATGTCGTCTGTTACCTGACCATCAACAACGCGACGGTAAGGAGTCTCTAGGAAGCCGTAGTTGTTTGTACGAGCAAACACAGCTAACGAGTTGATCAGACCGATGTTTGGACCTTCAGGAGTCTCGATAGGACATACACGACCGTAGTGAGTTGGGTGTACGTCACGAACCTCGAAGCCCGCGCGCTCACGCGTTAGACCACCTGGGCCTAGTGCAGAGACACGACGCTTGTGAGTTACTTCGGAAAGCGGGTTGTTCTGGTCCATGAACTGTGACAGCTGCGACGAGCCAAAGAACTCTTTAATGGCAGCTGCAACTGGCTTAGCGTTGATCAGATCCTGAGGCATCAGGTTGTCTGATTCAGCCATGCTTAGGCGCTCACGTACAGCACGCTCTACACGAACAAGACCGACACGGAATTGGTTCTCAGCCATCTCACCAACTGAACGGATACGACGGTTACCAAGGTGGTCGATATCGTCAACAACGCCTTTACCGTTACGGATCTCGATCAGTGTCTTCATAACATCTAGGATGTCATCTTTAGACAGAATGCCTGAACCTGTCTCCTCTTCACGACCAAGACGGCGGTTGAACTTCATACGACCTACCGCAGAAAGATCGTAGCGCTCTTCAGAGAAGAATAGATTTTCAAATAGTGATTCTGCTGACTCTTTCGTTGGTGGCTCACCAGGACGCATCATGCGGTAGATCTCTACCAATGCTTCTAGCTGGTTACGAGTCGGGTCAATACGAAGAGTGTCAGAAACGAATGGACCACAATCCAATTCGTTAGTGTAAAGCGTTTCGAAACGTTCGATCTTAGCTTCTTGAAGCTTAGCTACCGCCTCTTCAGTCAGCTCGGTGTTACAAGGAAGCAGTACTTCACCTGTAGCAGGATCAACGATATCTTTAGCTAGAGCTTTGCCCACTAGGTACTCTGCAGGAGTCTCTAGTTGAGTCATACCCTCTTTCTGCATCTGACGGATGTGGCGCGGAGTGATACGGCGACCCGCTTCAACAATCACATCACCTTTAGGTGTAAGGATCTCGAAGCTCATTGTTTCACCACGTAGGCGCTCAGGAATAAGATCCATCTGAATCTTATCTTTCGATAGATTCCAGCCAGTCGTGTCAAAGAAGATATCTAGAATCTCTTCTGCTTGGAAACCAAGCGCGCGCATCAAGATAGTCGCAGGCAGTTTACGGCGACGGTCGATACGAACAAATAGAGAGTCTTTTGGATCAAACTCGAAGTCGAGCCAAGAACCACGGTAAGGAATGATTCGAGCAGAGTAAAGCAATTTGCCCGATGAGTGTGTTTTACCCTTGTCGTGATCGAAGAATACACCAGGTGAACGGTGGAGCTGCGATACGATTACGCGCTCAGTACCATTGACAACAAAGGTACCATTCTCAGTCATGAGCGGCATTTCGCCCATGTAAACTTCTTGCTCTTTAATGTCTTTAACCGCTTTCGTAGACGAATCGCGATCGTAGATCACCAGACGCACTTTAACGCGAAGTGGCGCTGCGTAGGTGATACCACGCTGCTGACACTCTTTTACGTCAAAGACAGGCTCACCTAGGCGATAACCAGCGTATTCCAAAGCAGCGTTTCCAGAGTAAGAAACGATTGGGAATACAGAATTGAATGCGGCATGAAGCCCCTCTTCGGTGCGACCTTCAGAAGTAGCGCCCGCCTCTAGAAACTTACGATATGAATCCAGCTGTGTCGCGAGCAGGTAAGGTAGTTCCATTACCTGACCGAGTTTACTGAAATCCTTTCGGATACGTTTCTTCTCAGTGTATGAATAAGCCATCAGTGTTCCCCAGCATGTGCATCTAGGTTGAGAAACCAAACTCGATAAATTATCGAGCAATTCGTTCCGTTAAAAAGTCTATCTACTAATAACGGAAAAAGGCCGGTGGCATTTTTGCCACCAGCCATACGCTTTTTAAGCAGCGTAGAGCTGCTTAATGCGCAGCAAGCTCAAGTTATTACTTAAGCTCGACAGAAGCGCCAGCTGCTTCAAGATCAGCTTTGATCTGCTCAGCTTCTTCTTTAGAAGCGCCTTCTTTAACAGTTGAAGGTGCACCGTCAACCATCTCTTTCGCTTCTTTAAGACCAAGGCCAGTTACTGCACGAACTACCTTGATTACGTTTACTTTCTTATCGCCAGCAGAAGCTAGAACAACGTCGAAGTCAGTCTTCTCTTCTGCAGCACCGCCAGCATCGCCAGCAGGACCAGCAACTACTGCAGCTGCAGCAGATACGCCGAATTTTTCTTCCATTGCAGAAACTAGTTCAACAACGTCCATTACTGACATTTCAGCAATTGCATTTAGGATATCGTCTTTAGACAGAGACATGATTAATTCCTTTATTAAATCGGTTACTTAGCAACCAGCCAATTAAGCTGCTTGCTCTTCTTTCTGAACGCGTACCGCATCGATAGCACGTACGAGCTTGCCAGCAGCTGCTTCTTTCATGCAGCTCATTAGCTTCGCTAGTGCTTCGTCGTATGTCGGTAGGCTTGCTAGCATTGCGATATCAACGATCTCGCCTTCGAAGGCAGCTGTTTTCAGCTCAAACTTGTCATTGCCTTTTGCAAAGTCTTTCAAGATACGGGCGCCAGCGCCTGGGTGCTCTTGAGAGAAAGCAATGATAGTTGGACCTACGAACGAGTCCGCTAGACATTCATAAGCTGTACCCTCTACTGCACGACGTGCTAGCGTGTTACGTACGACTTTAAGCCATACACCCGCTTCACGTGCCTGCTTACGCAGTGCAGTCATATCGCCTACTTCAACGCCGCGGGAATCCGCAACGACAGCAGACAATGCAGAGCCAGCAGCTTCCTGAACCTCAGCGACGATCGCTTTTTTCTGTTCAAGTCCTATTGCCACAATTTACTCCTGGTTGTCTTTCGACATATTTACCAACCACCCCGCTTACGCGAGGCATGAGTACGGCTAAAATGATTCCGAGGAATCTCACCGTCTGCGCAGGCTGGTTGGCCCATTAAGATGCCACTGAAGAATCAATAGCATCACCTGCGGTCTTTGACGGTCTTCGTCTCTGTCAGACAGGTCTGAAGACCCTCAAATACCTTTGCTGGAGGATTAAGCGTCTAGTGACGCAACATCCACCTGTAGACCCGGTCCCATAGTGGTAGACAGGGTTACTTTCTTAACGTAGACGCCTTTAGCAGACGCTGGCTTAAGTTTCTTAAGCTCAGCAAGTAGAGCCGCTACGTTTTCAGCGATTTGGTTTGGCTCGAAGCCTACTTTACCAACTGACGCGTGAATGATGCCGTTCTTATCAGTACGGAAACGTACCTGACCAGATTTAGCATTCTTAACTGCACCAGCAACATCTGGAGTTACAGTACCAACCTTAGGGTTTGGCATTAGGCCACGTGGACCAAGCACTGTACCTAGCGCACCAACAACGCGCATAGCGTCTGGGCTTGCAATTACTACGTCGAAGTCTAGGTTGCCAGCTTTAACTGACTCAGCAAGATCTTCAAAACCAACAACGTCCGCGCCCGCTTCTTTTGCTTTCTCAGCGTTTTCGCCTTGAGCAAATACAGCAACACGAACTTCTTTACCTGTACCGTTTGGAAGAACACTTGAACCACGTACAACCTGGTCAGATTTCTTCGGATCAACACCTAGGTTGATCGCAACATCTACAGACTCAGCGAATTTAACAGCAGAAACTTCTGAAAGAATCTGAGCAGCATCAGCAGCAGCGTACAATTTACCCGCTTCTACTTTTTCAGCGATCGCCTTTTGACGTTTAGTCAACTTAGCCATTACTCATCACCCTCCACAACTAGACCCATGCGACGTGCAGAACCTGCAATCGTACGTACCGCTGCATCCATGTCCGCAGCAGTAAGGTCAGCCATTTTAATTGTTGCAATCTCTTCAAGCTGAGCGCGAGTAACAGTACCCACTTTCTCAGTGTTTGGACGAGATGAACCAGATTTAAGACCAACCGCTTTCTTCAATAGGATTGAAGCTGGTGGAGTCTTAGTGATGAACGTAAAGCTACGATCAGCGTATACAGTGATAACCACTGGAATTGGCATACCAGGTTCCATCGATTGAGTCTGTGCGTTGAACGCTTTACAGAACTCCATGATGTTCACACCGTGTTGACCTAGCGCAGGACCTACTGGCGGACTTGGGTTCGCCTGACCTGCTTTAACCTGCAACTTAATGTAGGCTTCTATCTTCTTAGCCATTGAGCTACTCCTTTGGGTACAAGCGCCTCTCGGCTCCCCTTTACACAACAAAAACCGAGCAGCCTTTCAGCCACTCAGTTCGTTAAAAACCTTCGTTAAACTTTTTCGACCTGACGGAACTCAAGTTCAACCGGTGTTGAGCGACCGAAGATCAATACAGCCACTTTCAGACGTGACTTCTCGTAATCAACCTCTTCAACAACACCATTGAAGTCAGCGAATGGGCCATCATTAACACGCACCATCTCACCCGCTTCAAACATCGTCTTAGGACGTGGCTTATCAACACCACTCTCTACACGACGTAGAATCTCATCAGCTTCACGCTGAGTAATTGGTGCAGGCTTATCTGCCGTACCACCTATGAAACCTAGAACACGTGGCGTACTCTTAACCATGTGCCAAGTTTCGTCGTTCATAACCATGTTAACGAGCACATAACCTGGGTAGAACTTGCGCTCAGACTTACGCTTCTTACCATCACGGATCTCTACAACCTCTTCTGTTGGCACAAGGATATCGCCAAACAGATCTCCCATACCGTGACGCTCGATCGCTTCTAGCAGACCAGCCTGAACACGCTTCTCATAACCAGAGTAAGCGTGAACAACGTACCAGCGCATCTTTTCTGAACTCATAGAAACCTCTTAACCAATAAAGCCAGACACTACCCAGCCGAGTAGCGAGTCCAGACCCCAAAGCAAAAGACCAACAATCAATACAGCCACAACAACGATCAAGGTCGTCTGCAACGTCTCTTGACGAGTTGGCCATACCACTTTGCGAATCTCATTCTTCGCCTCTTTGAATAGACGGAAGAACGCTTTACCTTTTGCCGTTTGAAGTGCAACAAAGCCAGCTACAATTGCGAGCGCAACTAACGCAAGCACACGATAGAGCAGTGACTCGTTAGCGTAGACGGAGTTACCGACCACACCAACAGCAACGATCGCAATAACAACAAGCCACTTCAGGCTGTCAAATTTAGACACGTCGTCAGAAACTTTTGAGTTCACCAGAACCTCTACTAATCAAACACTTAAGCTAGATTTGCTGCATATAAACCACCTGTAAAAGGTGGCAGGGTAGGAGGGACTCGAACCCCCAACCTGCGGTTTTGGAGACCGCTGCTCTGCCAATTGAGCCACTACCCTATACAACAAGGGACGCGCATTATACCCGCCTAAAATCTCAGTTTCAACTGATAAAACCAAGAAATTCAGCAGCCTATGCGGTATTGAAAACCCACTTCAAAACGCTCTGACACCTACTCCAAGACGTAAAAAAAGGCAGACAATTAATCTACCTTACATATGTCATGGAGCTCATGGGCGGATTTGAACCGCCGACCTCACCCTTACCAAGGGTGTGCTCTACCCCTGAGCTACATGAGCGAATATCGTCGATTGGAGCGGGTAGCGGGAATCGAACCCGCCTCTTCAGCTTGGAAGGCTGAGGTAATAGCCACTATACCATACCCGCCGAAGGAGCTATCGAAATGGTGGTGGGAGATGGATTCGAACCATCGAAGCTTTCGCGTCGGATTTACAATCCGATCCCTTTGGCCACTCGGGAATCCCACCAGTACTTATTGCTGAAATGGTGCCGGCACCAAGAGTCGAACTCGGGACCTACTGATTACAAGTCAGTTGCTCTACCAACTGAGCTATACCGGCTCAGCAATGAAGTGGGGCGTATCTTACTGATCAGGTTTCAGCGTTGCAACCCCTTCGCAGGGTTTTTTTTCAAATTGAGCGCCAGGCCACTGTGTCGCGACCATTTCGATCAATTCTTGATCAAATTCAAACCCTTGTAGGTAGCTTACAGTCACACGAAAAGCATCACTTTGAATGGTGTTAACCTTTTTACGCAACTTGCTCTGTAAATCATCTGGGAACTGCTTTCGCAACTCAT
Source organism: Marinobacterium sp. xm-d-530 (assembly GCF_013283365.1). Lineage (GTDB taxonomy): Bacteria > Pseudomonadota > Gammaproteobacteria > Pseudomonadales > Balneatricaceae > Marinobacterium_E. Next base: position 24,232 of record NZ_WBYM01000003.1, read on the forward strand.
CGACGGCAGCATCATCAGGATAGACGCCCATCACTAGTGCACCATCGCGACTCTCGGGAACCCAACCCAGTGACGCCAGCTGATCGAGCAAGGCAACACGACGATCGGCATCTGCTGGCAGGGGCAATTCAACTTTCCAACCTTGCGCAACAGGAGGAATCTTTTCGTAAGCGAGATCTACTCCATAGCCTTCAAGCTGAATAAGCAACCTCTCTGCCTCATAGTCACTCTCTAAAGGCTGAAAATAACCACACTCCCTTGGACGCAATACTAACTGCTCGCTTGCATCAAGTTCATTGGGAAGTCGAAGCGCGGCAGGCCTGATGTCTGGCTGCCTGACGGTGTCTGCAAATCGGTACTCTTGCGCGTACCACAAAAACAGCAGCGCATTCCCTAAAAGCACTAACAACACCAACCAACGTAACATTAAAGTGTCACCCTCTCCGCCAAACTCAATCCATCTAACACCAGGTTTGGCAGACACTCAACCCTAGGTTCTGACTTAATATATTCAAAAAGCTTAAGAGCATCACCACCGGTTAACAGAACACTCGCCTGCTCATTGAAATCTGCTCTTAGAGCCATAATAGAGTGAGCCAGACCGGCAAATACTAACTCCGCACCTGATGAAACACAGCTAGCAGTATCGACTCCACCAAAGGGTTGAGCACTAGCCTCTTGCTCAAAACGGATGTTTGCCGTTTGCCCCAGCAGCGCACTCTGCAGCATTTGGTAACCTGGGGTGATAAATCCACCTGTATGCTGCCCATTTGCCGTCAATAGATCGATGGTCACCGCACTGCCGGCATCAACCAGTATCGCGGGCACTCCCTTCCCTCTCTGAAAAGCAGCCAACAAAACCAACCAACGGTCGACACCTAATCGAGAGACCTCCTCATATCCACAGCGCACACCCGCGCACTCTTTCGAAACACGAGCAAACTCTGGAGTACAGCCATAGCGCTGTTCCAGTTCCGAGGAGAGCCTTTCATTAACCTCTGACGCCGCAACTGAGCTAATCCAAAGAGCATCCACCGATGCATCAGGCCATTGAGGATCAACCAGTCTGGTCACACCCTCGCGTTCAACCCGATCTGATACCAGGCGCCACTTAACTCGACTGTTGCCTATATCCAGTTCAAGACGCACTGTTAACTCCTCGTAAACTAATCTCACCAGCAGAGTAACGGTTTAGCTTACCCTCAACCTCCACTAGCACCTCACCCTGCGCATCCACACCTCGGCAAATACCCTCCACTTCAGCGTGACCCATTAAGAGCCTAACAGGATAATCTTGGAATGCATGGACCGCCTGCCACTGCTGAGCGTATGCCGAGAAACCTTTTGTTTCAAACTCATTTAACAGTTGAGTTAATGATCGGACAATCTCAATCAAAAGCTGAGAACGAGTTAGCGTACCTGACATGTAGTTGCCCAAATCCGACCACTCTTGGTCAATGCTCGAATTGACACTGTCCGGCATCTTCACATTGATCCCAACACCAATCACAGCAGAACACTCACCCGTCAGATCGCCGGCCAGCTCGATCAATACCCCACCCAGCTTACGCTTCTCTAATAGGAGATCATTCGGCCACTTCAACTGCACTCCTGTCACAGCAAGCGAACTCAATGCCTGCTGAACAGCCAACCCAACCGCCAAACTTAGACCTTGGAGTGCTGCCGCGCCCCCTTTAAATTGGCAGCCCAGTGAAAGATACAAATTGGCCGCAAAAGGGCTCACCCACTGACGTCCGCGTCTACCTCGACCCTGCCCCTGATACTCAGCTGCCACTAACACTTTGCGACAGCCATCAGACATATGGGTTTGCGCAACACGATTGGTCGAGTCGACCGAATCTAAAACGTCGATGCGGTCATAGTTAAGAGAGGACAACTCATTTGCGATAAACTGTTCATCAAGCAGATCTAGACCGCCATTGATGCGATAACCCCGCCCTCTCGATGATTGAATAGCGATTCCCAGAGCACTGAGTTTATCTAACTCTTTTCGAAGTGCGGATGAGGATATGTCCAGAATCGCAGCCAGACTGTTACCACTGCGATACTGGCCATCTGCCAGCAGCGATAACAGTCGTTGCACGGTTACGCCTCGCTGCGGTCGTAGACGATGAATGCGTAGGGGTAGCGGTTCGGCTGATCGCCGGCAGGAAAAGATTGACGACCCAACTCTTGCCACTGGCCGTAGTCAATTTCAGGAAAATGAGCATCACCCTCGGGTTCAGCCTCTACCTGTGTCAGGTAGAGACGATCAACAAGAGGTAGCGATTGTGCATAGATCTGAGCACCACCAATAATGACAGCCTCCTCTACCCCATCGATCATAGCCTGTGCCTCACCGACCTCGATAGCCTCTTCTAGGCTTGCCACGATTTTGACACCTTCAGCACTCCAATTCGAATCTCGTGTAATGACGATATTCAAACGACCTGGCAGAGGCTTGCCAATCGACTCAAAGGTTTTGCGACCCATAATAATGGGCTTACCCATGGTCACCTCTTTGAAATAACGCAGATCTTCAGGTAGGTACCAAGGCAGTTTATTGTCATTACCAATAACGCGATTTAAACCCTGAGCGACGATTAAAGCTAATCTCATAACCTCTCCTACTTATACAGAAAATGGGTATTGAATGGCGTCATGGTACTGATAGCCAACCACTTCAAAGTCATCCGTTGTCACCCAGGTTTCGATATCCTCAAGCGATTTAATATCGGGATTGATCTTTAACTGCGGGCTAGGGAAAGGTTCGCGCTTAAGCTGCACGTCACGCATCAACTCCAACTGATCTTCATAGATGTGCGCATTGACGATCTTATGATACGCCTTACCTGGTTTATGACCGGTTATCTGGGCCATCAACGCCAACAACACATAGACCTGAACCTGATTAAAATTGAGGCCCAGCGGCACATCACAACTGCGCTGATAGGATGTTAAAAAGAGCTGATCACCCAATAGCGAAAAGGTGTGGGTATGCATACAAGGACGCAGACAACCAAGATGAAACTCACCCGGGTTGTAGAAGGTCAGGATTTCGCCGCGATCATCGATCCCTTTAGAGAGGTTATCAACAATCTTCTTAAGCTGATCGGTGACGCTGCCATCGGACGCCATCCACTGACGACCCTGCACTCCGTAAACACGCCCCATGTCATCCTCACCTTTACGAGCAGGATTATTCAACCAAGCACCATTCTCGTTTGCGTTAGCATTCCACGTATTACAGCCAATATCACGAAACTGAGCCGCACTATCGTATCCACGTAGGTAACCCAATAGCTCAGCAATAGCCGCTTTGTAAAAACTCTTGCGCGTTGTGACGAGCGGGAACTGATTGCCCGCGACATCATATTCAAGATTGGCATCAATCACTGTTAAACAACGCTTACCGGTGCGCTCATTACCCACCCAGACGCCTTCATCAATGATGCGTTGGCACAACTCTAAATACTGTTTCATCCAATAACCTTAGATTAATTTTTCGACGCAACTGGGCGCATAAGCAGATAAAGCCCAATCAAAATCATGGGTAGAGAGAGTAACTGACCCATTGTTAAAACATCAAACCCAATAAAGCCAAGATGCGCATCCGGCTCCCTAAAGAACTCTACAGCGCTACGAGCAAGGCCGTAACCTAACAAAAAGAGCCCTGAAACCGACCCCAACTTGCGCGGTTTCATTGAGTAGATCCAGACAATTGAGAACAGAACAATACCTTCGAGCAGCGCCTCATAAAGCTGCGAAGGGTGTCTAGCTAACAGGTCGTTGGCACGTGGAAAGATCACACCCCAGGTCTGATCAGTGGCACGCCCCCACAACTCACCACCGATGAAGTTACCCATCCTGCCAGCAGCCAAACCTAAAGGCACGAGCGGGGCGACAAAATCACCGATCTCGAAAAGCGATTTACCCTGACTTTTAGAGAACCAGAGAATGACAGCAACCACCCCTAACAAACCACCATGGAAGGACATCCCCCCTTCCCAAACATGGAATAACCAGAGGGGATTTTCTAAGAAGTAGTCAAAGTGGTAGAAAAGGACATAACCGACTCGGCCACCAAGAATGACACCTAGAGCACCATAAAAAATCAGATCAGAAAGCTGCTTTTCGCTCCATAGACCGGTTCGCTTTGCTTGAACAGTACCCAACCAATAGGCCGAACCGAATGCGAGCAGGTACATAATGCCGTACCAATGAATTTGAAGCGCACCAAAGCCGACCGCAACTGGGTCAATATCATGAGTCCAGATCACGCCAACCCCATCAAGTTAATCAGCAAGAAACGAACACCAATGACCATTAAGAAGATGGCAAAGATCTTTTTCAGGTGTTTTTGTGGCAGAGAGTGCGCCAATTTCGCACCGACTCGAGCAAACTGTGAACTGGCAATCGCAATGCCCACAAAGGCTGGCAGATAGATGTAGCCAACACTATAGGCAGGCATACCCGCCGCATCTTGGCCGGCCCAGATATAAGCCAGAGCACTGAACAGCGCGATGGGCAAACCGACTGCGGCTGAAGTGCCGACTGCTTCACGCATCTCACTGCCTCGAGCGGTCAAGTAGGGCACCGTCAAGGTACCACCGCCGATACCAAAAATAGAGGAGGCTCCACCAATGACTGAACCCGCAACACCCAACTCTAAGTTTTCAGGCGTGCTTTTACCCTGACGCGGCTTCAAATCGAAAGCCATCTGCACTGCGACCATACAGGCAAAAACTCCAAAGATGATTTGAAGATTATCACCACTTAACTGATCAGCGATCCAAACACCGACCATAGCACCAACGGCAACACCGACAGCGAGCGGCTTAAACTGATCAAAGCGAACCGCACCGCGTTTATTATGCGCCAGTACCGAACTGATCGAGGTAACCACAATGGTTGCAAGTGAAGTCGCTACTGCAGCGTGGGTCACAACGACCTCTGGCATCGCCTGAGCCGTAAAGCTAAAGATAAGAACGGGGACGATCAAAAGACCGCCACCAATACCAAAGAGCCCAGCCACAACGCCAGCCACCGAACCTAGAACTAGGTAGGTAATTAATGTCTCTATCATCTAATCGTTTCCTGGAAGAACGGGACGCGTCAACTGTGTCAGACCCGCGTTTTGAAGCGTTTCACGAAGCAATAGGTGAATATCTGAAGACTCATCCATTTTCATCACCTGCCCTAAAAGCAACGCTGCATCTTTATATTCAACACTGCGAATCGCCAACTTAACTTTAGGTAAGTTGGTCGAGTTCATTGAAAGCACGTCATAACCCATCGCCATCAACAGCAACGCACCGCCGGGATCGGCCGCCATCTCACCACAGATAGAGACCTGTTTCTGGTATTTGTGCGCCTCATTAGCAATCAACTGCAGTGCCTGCAACACCGATGGGTGATAGGTGGTGTAGAGATCAGCAACACGCGGATTATTGCGATCAACTGCGAGCAGATACTGAGTCAAATCATTAGAACCGACTGAGACAAAATCGATCAAAGGCGCAAAACGGCCAATTTGATAGACCGCAGCGGGCACTTCAATCATGACGCCAATCTCAGGCTTCTGAAGATCCAACCCCTCCTCCAACAACTCGTTGAACGCCTGATTAATCTGCTCCAGCGCCGCTTCCACCTCTTGAACACTGCTGATCATTGGCAGCATGATCCTTAAGTTATTGAGCCCCTCAGATGCCCGCAACATAGCACGCACCTGAACAAGGAAGATCTCGGGATGATCTAAGGTGACACGAATGCCTCGCCAACCAAGGAATGGGTTCTCTTCCTCAATTGGGAAATAGGGCAACGCCTTATCACCACCAATATCTAGGGTGCGCATGGTTACAGGTTTGGGGGCAAAGGCTTCCAGTTGACGACGGTAACTGTCCGCTTGCTCTAGTTCAGAAGGAAAAGTATCCCTAATCATAAACGGAATTTCTGTACGATAGAGTCCGATACCTTCAGCACCGCGTTTAACCGCACGCTCCACATCTGCCGTCAGACCGGTATTAACCCATAACGTCTGATTGAAACCATCTTGTGTCTCAGCGGGAAGGTCGCGAAGTTGATCCAGGTTAGCCTCAATCGCTCGCTCCTCTTTGAGAATAGAGCTGTAGGCTTCTAACAGATCATCTGTCGGGTCAACGTAGATCCTGCCTGAGTAGCCATCGACAATAACCTGACGACCATCAAGCTTGGTATAGGGCAGCTCAACCACACCCATCAGCGTTGGAATACCCATTGAACGAGCCAATATGGCGGCATGTGAGGAGCCAGAGCCGGTCACAGACACCATACCGACCAACTTATCTTCAGGCACCAAACCGAGCATAGCCGGCGAAAGGTCATCGGCAATCAAAACCGTGTTATCTGGGAAATCAGGAACCCGTTCAGCCCCCTCTTGTTGCATTGCCGAGAGCAGACGACGACCTAAGTCACGAATGTCAGTTGCCCGCTCGCGCAAGTAGGGGTCCTCCATATCGGAGAACTGCCTAACATGAGCTTGAATAACTTCCCGAAGCGCACCCTGAGCCCAGTTTCCTGCCTCAATCTTAGTTCGCACTTCACTTGGAATGGCATTGTCATCCAGCATACGGAGGTAGACTTCGAAGAGCGCCTGCTCCTCTGTTCTAAGGCGCGTCGCTAGAGAGTCAGAGACCTTCTGAATATCTTCCCGCACTTGAACCAGGGCGTGTTCGAAATCTTGCAGTTCTGCCTGGATATCATTGGCCGGCTTGTCAGGCACACTGCGTAGATCTGCAGAGAGCGTTGCCACATAGACATTACCGATAGCGACACCGGGTGCGCCAGCGATACCGACAAAACGCTTCGCCGTGACAGGCTCATCATCCTGTTTAGCGGCAGCAAAAACATCAAGAATGGAGCCGGTGGCCTCGGCATGGGCAATCACGCCAGCGAGCTGAGCCGACAGAGTAACCATGAAAGCCTCTTCAGACTCATCAAAGCGTCGAACTTCCCGCTGCTGAACAACCAACACACCGTGCACTTTACGCTGATGGATAATCGGCACACCAAGGAAGGCGTGGAAGCGCTCCTCACCGGTCGATTGTAGATAGACAACCGAAGGGTGAGTGAAGGCATCTTCAAGGTTGATCGGTTCTGCACGAGAACCGACTAAACCCACGATACCCTCAGTCGAGGATAGAGAGACTTTACCCACCGCGTCCTGATTCAAACCCTCGGTGGCACGAAGCACATAACGATTCGTTTGCGTATCGGTTAGGTAGATGGAGCACACTTCAGTCGACATTGTCTCACGAATGCGACGCACAGTAAGGGAAAGTACCGACTCAAGATCGGACTCACTGCCTACTTCCTGCACAATCTGACGCAATCGAGCGAGCATGCTCATGTGCGACTCCTTTTAGACATTGTGTGTCTAGCGTTTAACGATACGTGTCAAACGAGGAGATAACTCCCGCATCGCTTTACGATAAACCTCTTTTTTAAATGAGACGACTTGCCCTACTGGGTACCAATAACTCACCCATCGCCAACCATCAAATTCTGGGGTGTCCGAACAGTCGATTTTCACTGCCTCGTCACGACTCAACATGCGCAACATAAACCACTTCTGTTTTTGACCTATACAGAGTGGAAACTGATTACGACGAATCATGCGTTTTGGCAGACGATACCTTAACCAACCACGGGTAACGCCGAGGATCTCCACATCCTTTTTCGTTAGGCCGATCTCTTCATGGAGTTCACGATACATGGCTTGTTCAGCGGTCTCATCCGCATTGATTCCACCTTGTGGAAACTGCCACGCATCTTGACCACAACGACGCGCCCACAGAACTTGACCCAGCGAGTTAACCAAAATGATACCTACATTCGGTCTAAACCCATCTGAATCGATCACTTTGTTTTCCTTAAAAAACTTTAACTTATGGTCCTATTGTTCCACAGTACCAACTTTTAAGAAATAGACTATTCACAGTGTCTTGCCAGTCAGCTCAGACACCCGTATTCTCTGCAGCGAATCCTAAACACGAGAACCTTATGAAACCCTTGGCTATTTTTGATCTGGATAACACCCTACTCAACGGCGACAGTGATCACGCATGGGGGGAGTTTTTGTGTCAAAAAGGCATTGTTGATGAGACCGCCTACCGAGCCGCAAATGATCGCTTTTTTGAACAGTACAAAGCGGGTACGATGGATATCAACGAATTTCTCGAGTTTGCGTTAAAACCACTGACAGAGCACAGCAAAGCTCAACTAGATCAGTGGCACAACGAATTCATGTCCGAGGTTATTGAGCCGATCATCCTGCCTAAGGCTGAAGAGCTCTTAGCAACACACCGCGCCGCGGGAGATAGGCTGATGATCATCACCGCGACCAACAGCTTTGTCACAGGACCCATTGCTAAACGCTTAGAGGTAGATGAGTTTCTTGCCACTGAGCCAGAACAGCTCAATGGTGCATACACAGGAAAAATAGCGGGCACACCCTGCTTCCAATCTGGCAAAGTTACCCGACTCAACGAGTGGCTCAAAGAGCACAACGCCAACCTCTCTGGCAGCCACTTCTACAGCGATTCAATCAACGATCTACCTCTGCTTGAGCAGGTAGAACGCGCCGTAGCCGTTAACCCAGACGAACGACTAACAGCTGAAGCTCAGCAGCGCGGCTGGCCGATCCTTGATCTTCGCCGCTAATCCTACGCAACTGTTTTAAGCGGATTTTTTGGTATTCGCCAGCGTGTCATTAAGTGCACGCATCACATTTTTACGGGTTACTATTCCAAGCAACTTACCCTCTTCACAGACTGGGTAAACCTTAGGCTTACCACCTTCCATGCGCTCAGCCAGCTGCAACAGCGTCTCTTTAGGAGAGACCGTCAGTGGTTGGCGATACATGATATCGCTGACACAGGTGCGATCATCAAGATAGTAGCTACTTGAGATGAGGTAGCGCAGGCAGTCATGCTCTGACAAGAATCCTGAAATTTTGCCCTCAGTGTTAACAACGGGCAGACCCGGGTAGTTAGAATCAACAAGGTGGGCAACCGCCACCTCCAAAGAGGCAGACTCTTGCAGAGGCACGACCGAAGCATCCATTAGATCTGAAACCAGTTTCTGGGAAAACATTACTCTCTCCTATTGATTAGAGTCACACTTTAATTGTGGTTCAAAATCCAATTTTTTCCACACTCAGACTTAAGAGATAATCAATCAAATGATCTGGCACAAAAAAACGGAGCTAGGGCTCCGTTTTTCTCTTCCATAAATTCTGATCACTCATTCGCCAATAAGCGCATGAAATAAGCTTTCAGATACTCAGTTTCAGGAATCGCTGGGTGAATAGGGTGATCCGCTCCCTGATAGCCCTGTGCGAAAATTTGCCCCTGACGATCCAGCTCACGACTGTTGGTCCGTAGCATATCGACTAGACGGTCTGTCTGCAGGTGCATTGAGCATGATGCCGATACCAACACACCACCACGCTTCAGCAGACGCATCGCAAAGTTGTTGATACGTGCATAAGCACGCTCACCATTACGAATGTCTTTTTTGCGCATAATAAAGGCAGGTGGATCGACGATCACCACATCAAAGCGCTCTTTATCAGCTACCAGTGTTTTACAGATATCGAAGGCATCGCCTTGCAGAGCTCTAAATTTCGGCAGAGCATTTTGTAGACGCGCATTCTCTTCAGCCACTTCCAGTGCGCCTGCAGACGCATCAACACAGGCCACTTCAGACGCGCCGGCAGCCAGTGCTTGAGCACCCCAGCCACCCACATAACTGAACAGATCAAGGACCTTTTTACCCTTCACCATCGTCTGCATACGTGCTCGGTTTTCACGGTGATCGTAGAACCAACCTGTTTTTTGCCCCGTCAACAGGGGTGCAACTAGGTTAACGCCATTTTCAGACAGTGGTGACAGATCGCCGACTTCACCTTGAACCACCTCAACGTAGGCCTCAAGACCTTCGGTTTCACGGAACTTACCGTCATTACGCAACACAATGGCGGCCGGCATAAAGACCTTGTTCAAGGCATCAATCACATGATGCTGAACCTTCTCCATCCCTGCCGTCGAAATCTGTATCACAAAGATATCGTAGTATCGATCGATCACTAGGCCAGGTAGACCGTCCGAATCGCCATACACTAAGCGGTAGCAGGGCTGATCAAAACTCATCTCGCGCAAAGACAGTGCGATGTTGAGACGGTGCACAATCAGCGAGCGATCGAGCTCTTGCTCTGGATCACGACTAAACAGACGACCACAGATCAAGGTATTGGGGTTGATAATCGCACTGCCTCTTGGGCGACCTTGGGAATCTACAACCTGGACCTGCTCTCCCACCTCAAAATTTTTCAGGGGTGAGGCTTTATTGTCCACCTCATTACTGTAGATCCAGACGTGTCCTCCACGAAGACGGCGATCTGCACCCTGCTGTAGAACTAAAGATTTTGCTTTCATCTAGCGATTACCAAAAATAAAAATACCCCGGTTGGCATTGAAACTTTCAAGCCAACCGGGGTTTTAGTCAGATCAGATTACTCTTCTTCGCAAGCAGCTGAGTATTCGTCAGCGCTTAGAAGGTCATCCAATTCACTCTCATCAGTCAGTTTAAGTTTGAAGAACCAGCCATCACCATAAGGGTCGCTGTTAACCATCTCTGGTGCATCTTCAAGATCATCGTTAACCGCAACGACAACACCGCTAACCGGTGCATAGATATCAGATGCTGCTTTTACAGACTCAACCACACCTGCGTCATCACCAGCAGACACCTCTGCATCGATGTCAGGCAACTCAACAAATACCACATCGCCCAGTGCTTCTTGCGCGTGGTCTGTAACACCAATCGTTACAGTGCCATCACCCTCAACACGGATCCACTCGTGGCTGCTTACATACTTCAATTCGCCAGGAACGTTACTCATCTTTTATCACCTGATCTGATTATTCAAAAACTTTTTTGCCGTTGCGGACGAAAGGCGGACGGACGACTCGAACGTCGATCTCTTTTCCACGCATTTCAACTTTCGCAGCAGCACCAGTACCGGCAGGCACTCGAGCCAGAGCGACCGAGAAGCCTAAGGTTGGGGAGAATGTACCACTGGTAATTTCACCCTCACCAACACCGTCAACAATAACACGCTGATGCCCTCTTAAGACACCTCTTGTTTCAAGCACCAAGCCCACTAACTTATCGTAGCCGCCATTCGCTTTTTGCTGATCAAGAACCTCACGACCGACAAACTGTCGATCAGATGGTTCAAACGCCACCGACCATGCAATGCCGGACTCTAACGGAGTCACAGAATCGGTCATATCGCTGCCGTATAGATTCATACCCGCCTCCAGGCGAAGCGTATCACGCGCACCTAAGCCACAAGGTGCGACACCCGCTTCAGCCAGTGCAGACCAAAACTGAGCAACTTCATCATCAGGCACCATGATCTCAAGACCATCTTCACCGGTATAACCAGTGCGGGCAATAAACCAACCTTCCGACTCAAACCCTTGGAAGACCGATAGTTCGTTAATGGCCTGCTCACGCGATCCACCAAGAAGCGCAGCGACTTTTGCACGCGCCTTAGGACCCTGCACAGCGACCATGGCCAACTCAGGTTGCTCATTTAACGTCACATCAAAACCGATCGCTCGATCCGCCATCCAGGCCAAATCTTTCTCACGCGTCGCACAGTTAACCACCAAGCGGTACCACTCGTTAGAGGAGCCATTTTCGGTCATCAAGTAGATAATGAGATCATCGATAATGCCGCCCTGCTCATTGAGCATGGCTGTATAGAGCGCCTTACCTTTAACTTCTAAACGCGCGACATCATTAGCCACAAGATATTGAAGATACTTACGTGATTCCTGACCTGATACGTCAACAATGGTCATGTGCGACACATCGAACATACCTGCATCTTGGCGCACGATATTGTGCTCTTCTAGCTGAGAACCATAGTGCAATGGCATATCCCAACCGCCGAAATCGACAAGCTTACCGCCCATTGATGCGTGCAACTCATAGAGTGGAGTTTTGTGTCCCATTTACAGTCCTGTTATTCAATCAATAAACTCCGCTTCTCTGCGGAGTTTCAAAAAGGGACAAGAAGTTTACCCTAAAATGGGTTTAGTTCAATCTTTGATCAACGCTTGCCGACGCTGCTCGTCGCATCCGAGTCGGTAGATCGCCGGAAAGGCCCATCGCTTCTGACATAATGTGCTGCTTAATTGGCTCAACGCGATTGAAAAGACGCATACCAACACTGCGCGCCCATTCGATCGGAGCTGGTTGTGGAGCAAATAGACGCCTAAACCCTTCCATCACCGCGCTCATGCGCAGGTTACTCATCTGCCTTGAACGCTCATAACGCTTTAACACCTTCGCATCACCGATCGGCTCACGACGCATCTGTGCCTGAGCAATCACGTCGTTGAGCGCAGCGCTGTCCAAAAAACCTAAATTGACACCCTGCCCTGCAAGCGGGTGGATCGTGTGTGCAGCATCGCCGATCAGTACTCCTCCCTCAACAGCATAGTGCTTGGCGTGACGCTGTCTTAACGGAACCTTTTGAATACCAGTTGCCGACGCCACTCGGCCCAACACATCACGCGAACCAAAGCTGACGGCTGCACAAAAGGCATCCTGATCCATCTCTAATAGTTCTGCTGCATGTTTAGGCGAGGTCGACCAGACCAACGAGACATGATGAGCGCTTGCGGTCTTAAGAGGGAGCAGTGCAAGAGGGCCATCCTCTGTAAACCGCTGCCAACAGGTGTGTTGATGAGGCCGAGTCATCTCAAGCGTTGCCACAACGGCATGCTGACCATAGTCCCACTCATGAGTAGCCAGACCCAACTGCTTACGTGTATTTGAGTGGGCACCGTCAGCACCTACCACAAGCTGCGCAGATAAAAGATCACCATCTTCGAGCTCTATGAGTCGACTAGACTCTTGGAATCGCCCCAGTGTTTTAATACGTGAGGCGAAATTGAGCTTAAGATTTGCACGGTCAAGTGCCGCTTTTAATAGACCTAAAACAACCAGGCGATTCTCTACGATAAAGCCCAACTGCTTCTCGTGAATATCAAAACAGTCAAAATCGACCTCGCCACGCGTTTCACCGTCCCAGACATGCATTTTCTCATAGGGTTCTGCTCGCCAGCTAAGAATATGCGACCAAGCTCCCAAGGATTTCAGTAACTCGACTGAGGCCAGTGTGAGTGCACTCACACGAGAATCAAAAGCCCCCTGCATGAGTTGAGCAGCCTGATCATCAATGGTCGACAGATCCATACCAAACTGATCCAACACCTCAACCTTCAAACCAAGATCCGCCAGTTGAATCGCCGCTGCCAAGCCGGTCATACCTGCACCAGCAATGGCAACGTCCATTGAGCGAATAGCATTTTTATCAGTCATTGGACTTTAACCTCGCTGCCGGAGTATCCAAACCCATTGCAGCCCTCGCCAATAGAGTGCGCGCCGATGGAATCAAGTCGAGGGTTTGCAATGCCAAGCTTCGACCCAAACGGAGGGCAGGATTAGTAGAGCTAAAGATTTTCAATGCAGAGTCGCCAAACCCGATCGTACGACTTTGATCTTTTCGGCGCCCGTCAATGAACTCCTCCAACATGGCTAATGCACCAATATCTTGGCCCGCTTGCTTGGCCAGAATAATCCGCTCCGCTAACTCACAAACACCGCGCAAGGCTAGGTTGAACCCCTGACCTGCAATGGGGTGCAGAGCATGAGCGGCATTACCAAGAACCACCAAACCACGGCGAACCTGCTCATCAGCCAAGGTTAAATGCAGTGGGTAGGAGAATCGCTCACCCACTCCAATCAAGCGACCGGCACGATATCCAAAGGCTTGTTGAAGATCGGCCAAAAATTGCTGATCGATCTGCCCCATGCGGGAATTGACCTGATCGTCAGACAGCGTCCACACCAACCCCATTCGATGGCGCCCTTCGTGATCCTCGATCGGAAGCAGTGCAATGGGGCCATTTTCGGTAAAACGTTCATAGGCGATGCCATCATGAGGGCGATCAATTTCGACGTTGGCAATCAATGCATGCTGATGATAGGGGGTCTGGCGATACTCAATACCCATACGTTGTCTCAGCTCAGAACGTCCACCATCCGCCATGACCACCAGTGGTGCTGTTAAGGTTATCGACTCACCATCTTGATCTATCACTACATGACGCTGACCCTCCACCCACTCAACCGATTCAACGGTTGCCGGCGAATAGAGTTCGACCTGATCGCGCGCGGCCAGTACCGAGCTCATTAACACCTGACCTAACCAGTGGTTCTCGACAACATAGCCCAGTGCGTCGACGCGCTCCTGCTCAGCACTCATGGTCGTTTGACCCCAGCGTCCTCGGTCAGAAACATGGATCCGATCGATGGGAGTCAGGTGTTCATAGAGAAGCTCCCACACACCCATAGACTCAAAGGCGGTTCGGGATCCATAAGCCAATGCGGTAGAGCGTGCATCAAAGCTGGGCTGAAACTGAGGATTGGGCTTAGCCTGCATAGGGCTCTGCTCAACAAGAGCGATCTTAAGACCTAAGGATTTGGCAGAAGGTGTTAACGCAGCGACTAAACTGGCGCCCACCATGCCACCACCACAAATGATTAGATCAAACTGCGATTCATGCACGGCGCATCAATGCCTCTATCTCATCAATCTCTTTGGGTACTGCAGAGGTTAAAACTCGCGCACCCTCTTCTGTTACCAAAACATCATCTTCGATGCGAACACCGATGCCGCGCCAGCGCTCTTCGACGGTGTGATCATCGGGGGCGATGTAGAGACCCGGCTCAATGGTCGTAACAATGCCAGGAGAAAGCTCGCGCCACTCACCCTCTACACGGTAGGAGCCAACATCATGAACATCCATACCTAACCAGTGCCCAATGCGGTGCATATAGAATCGACGATAAGCGCCCGATTCAATTAACTGATCCACCTCACCCGACAGCAAACCGAGCTCAACCAACCCTTTAGTCAATATTTCGACAGACAACTGATGCAGAGAGTCCCAATTACAACCCGGTTTGACCGCGTCAATGCAGGCTTTGTTGGCGTCTAAGACCAACTGATAGATGGCACGCTGCTCTTCGCTGAACTGGCCGTTAGCAGGGAAAGTCCGGGTAATGTCACTGGCATAGTTATCCAATTCACAACCTGCATCTATCAGAATGAGATCACCCTCATTAATGGGCTGATCGTTGTCGATATAGTGAAGAATACAGGCATTTTTCCCTGCCGCCACAATAGGCGTGTAAGCTTGAAAACGAGCACCCTCAGCCATGCAGTGACTCTGAATAATCGCTTCCAGTTGGTACTCATTCATGCCAACCCGGCACTGCTGCATCGCTTTAACATGAGCCTCTGCAGAGATATCGGCCGCTCGCTGCATGATGGCGATCTCAGCATCGGATTTAAACAGACGCATCTCATGCAAAATAGGATCTGAATCACTCAAAGCCTTGGGAACTTCAGCGCCCGCTCGAACACGTTTAGCCAGATCCTGAATCCAACCTTTTACCCGGGAGTCCAATGCAGCATCGCGTGCTAACGGGTAGAACAGCTGATCAACGCCATCGATTAGGCTGGGAAGCTGTTGATCAATCTCTGAAAGATTGTATGCAGCATCCGCGCCAAAGGTCTCAATGCAACCCTCTGGACCTGCTCGGTAACCAGTCCAGATCTCCATTTCAGGATCACGTGGCTGACAGAACAGTACCACCGGCTGATCTGAACTTGGCTTAAGCAGCAACAAACCATCCGGTTCATTAAATCCCGTAAGGTAGTAGAAATCACTCGACTGCCTAAACGGAAACTCAGCGTCGGCGTTGCGGCTGACCAAAGAGGCCGCAGCGATAATCATGACCGAATTGTCAGGTAACTCAGAGAGCAGTTTAGCTCGACGCTCTTTGTAGATTGAGAGATCAATTTTCATCAGTGCATTACCGGTTTATCAGACTCAGTAGACTCCGCTTTATTACATTCACTAAATAGCAGCATGGCAGCCATACGAACGTACTCTTCCACCTCCATCAGGAGATTCTCGTCCTCTTCGGCCTGGCCGTCCGCCTCAATTTGCGCAATTTGCACCAGATCTTTAAGACCATCTTGCGCATCATTAGAGAGATGTTGCCCTTGATCGCCAATCGCCATGCCAAAACCTGCTAGGAACCCAGTCACCCAAAGGCCTAACTGCTCTGCACGCTCAGCCAGAGGTTGCTCATCATCCGGTAGTAAAATGGCCAACTCAAAAGCGGATGATTCCAGCTGTTCTAAAATCTGGGTGTAGAGTGCCATCAACTTTTCGCTGCTGCTCTCAAGAGCGATACGAGTGATATCCATTTGAGTGACACAAAACGCCTCAAGACTCGCTTTATCAAAACGTTTAGCGGCGGTGAGCTGCCCAACGATCGCGCCATGTAACTCAGAGGGTGAAAAGGCGATAGCCCCCTCTTCAATCATTAAATTGGCTAGTTGATCAAAATCTGGCGCGCTCATCGACTCTCACTTATTACGGTAGAAATAAAGGTTCAGATGCTATTCAGAGGGCGTTTAAGACGACCGCTTTCAAGAGCATTTATTGGGGATGATCCTAGCACTTTGCGGCCTTTGGAGCTATGCAGAACATTGACCCAATGCAACTGCCTGCTAATATGGTCGGAATTCAAAACGTTCGAGGCAGTCAATGTCAGAAGTAAACCCATCAACGCTCGCCACCAAAGTGGATCAATTGATCGAGTTGGTACAAAAGTTGGATGAGCAGAATCGTCACTTACAGACACAGAACCTGAAGTTGAAAGAGGAGCGTGCTCAGCTACTCAAAATACATGAGGGCACCCGTAGTCGTGTTGAATCGATGCTAAATCGCCTTCGTGTTTTGGAGAAAAGCTCATGAGTAACACACTGACCGTTGCCCTTCTTGATAAAGAGTACACACTTAGCTGCCCAGCCGGTGCTGAGGCAGGCCTTATTGCTGCAGCAGAAAACTTGGACGAGAAAATGCGTGAGATCTCTAGCAGTGGCAAACTACTGGGCATGGAACGTATCGCAGTGATGGCGGCTCTCAACCTGAGTTATGACAATTTGAACTCATCAAAAGCCGAAGCGAGCTCAAACGATGAATCCAAGCAGTTGATCGATAAGATCGACGCGACGCTTGCAAAATTTTCATAGTTTTTCCGGTCTTAAACCCTTTAATAGCGGCTTCATAGGGTTATAATTAACTCAACCCTGGGATGTTCGACAGTTGTTCAAGTCCCTCGAGCCGATAATCATTTTCCCGGATGCGGGGAATAGGTATTGTGAGCATGTCCGCGTGCGGAAAGCCTAATATATCTATACTCGTATCCACTCTGAACCTTCGGGTTCAGGGCCAAGAACACCACCGGCATCCTGGGGTCTTTTCTCTATGCTCAGTATCGAAGATAGAAAAACCATTCGTCTTGAGAAACGTCGAGCACGTCGTGCGCTCTCCAGTAAACAGCAGAAGCGTGCTGCACTCTCATTAGTTCACCAACTAAGAAAAGCCCCCTACTTTCATCGCGCTAAACGCATTGCCGTTTACCTAGCTAACGATGGTGAAATCGATCTTCAACCGCTCATCAAGTTGTGTTGGAAACTTAAGAAATCGGTCTACCTGCCGGTACTGCATCCGGTTCGACACAATCGACTCTGGTTTACTCAATATCAACCCAACACCTCAATGAACCAAAATCGCTACAAGATTTGGGAGCCAAAATTAAAGCGCTCACACTCTCCTGCCTGGGCAGTGGATCTAGTACTGATGCCGCTGGTTGCATTTGATCAGCAAGGTGGACGCATGGGCATGGGGGGCGGTTACTACGATCGAACCTTCGAATTCACACAGAAAAAAGGGTTCATGCACGGCCCTAAACTCATTGGCGTGGCACACGACCTGCAAAAGGTTGAGAAGCTACCGATACAACCTTGGGACGTTCCAATGCACGGCATTGCGACTGACAAGGGACGCTATATTGCTTAAAGAGTGAGATTAGATCGATTGGATCAACCCGGTCACTGCAACTCTGGTTACTAAGGTAACCGTGAGTAGCAGTAATAGGTCTGGAGATTGTTTCATTTTCATATTTTGAACTGAAACTAGGAGGCTTATTAAGTAAGACCTCAGCATCAGAAAAAAGTTCAAAATAAGTTCAAAAAAATTTCAAAATTAATATCAATTCACAAAATCAGGCTCGGCAAGGATAGCGCCACCGGCAATGTCAGCATCGATAACAGAGTCTGTGCAGAGAGAATATTTGCAACCAAAGGCGCATCTCCATTCAGCTGTTTTGCAAGAATATAGGCCGCTGAAGCCGTTGGTACCGACGCAAACACCATAAAAATCAGCAGCGACTCTGATGAGAGTTGAAGCATCGCACCAACCGCCACTGCCAGTAGAGGCATAACGATTAATCGAGCAGCAACGCCCATCATCAGCGGTAACCCTGAAGATCGCATCGCCTTTAAATTGATCCCCGCACCCACCGCCAACAGACCTAGCGGTAAGGCAACCTGAGCCAACAGTTCCAACACCGGTGTAACAAGAGAAGGTATGCCCAACTTAGAGAGGTTCAGCGCCAAACCCAGCAGACAGGCAAGAATCAGTGGATTGCTCAATATCTGTTTCAACACAGTTAAAACAGAGGGGCGTTTATCGCTGTAGAGGGCAAACACCAACACACAGAGTAGATTGAGCAGAGGGATCATGACGGAGGCGATGATCGCCGCAATCACTAACCCCTTACCGGGAATCAGGCTCGCAGCAATAGCCAGTGTGATGTAGGTGTTAAAACGCAGTCCGCCTTGGTAAACCGAAGTAAATGAAGCCGCACTGAATTTGAAAAGCCTCTGCAACGCGAGTAAGAACAGCGAGCCTAGCGCTAGAAGTAGTAGCACCGCTTCAATCAACACCAGAGATTCACTGCCATTAAAGTCAGCCGCGGCCAGCCGTGTCACTAACAGGGCTGGGAAGCAGAGGTAGTAGATGATCTTCTCTGCGCCGTTCCAAAAGTTGTGATCCACGAACTGGACTCGATTGATCAACACACCTAACAACAGAAGTGCGAAGACAGGCCAAAGGGCCGCAAAAATATCCATCAGTTATGCACTCTTGCCAAACAAAGTGCTAGTCTTTGAGACAAATCTAGTAACGATCATGCTTTAGAGCATCCTATCTGTGGAGCGACGACAATGAAATCTTTAGTGCTCAGCTTTATTGCTGATGATAAACCAGGATTGGTAAACCTTATCTCTGCAGCCATCTCAGAGCACCAAGGCAACTGGTCTGAATCCAGTCTATCGCAACTGGCGGGTAAATTCGCGGGCGTTGTAGTGGTTGATGTACCTACCGCAAACTTAGATGGTTTAACTCGCGCATTAGACGACCTAAAAGAGCAAGGCATTCGCGTCTCTTGTGAAGTCAGCAACAGTCAAGAGAGTGATACCGAGTATGAAACCGTGACGCTTGATCTGGTTGGACATGACAAACAGGGTATCGTTCGTGATATCTCCAATACCTTGTCGCTACTGGGCGTTAACCTCGCCAGTTTAGAAACCGAACTGACACCCGGCTCTATGTCATCTGAGCTTTTGTTTAAAGCCAAAGGTGAACTGCAAGTACCGAAAAGCGTTGATTTAGACAGCGTACAAGCAGCTCTTGAAGAGATCGCATCCGATCTGATGGTCGACATCACCTTTGCATAACGAGACCCTAAAACCAAAAAACTGCCCGTAGGCAGTTTTTTTGGTTTAGCAGCGCCGAATATTACTCAGCGCGTTTCGCCAACTCGTTTCGACCCGCCGCAACCGCCAAACGAACTTGGTTAGGTGCTGTACCACCAATATGGTCACGAGCGGCCACCGAGCCCTCAAGGGTTAACACTTCAAAGACATCTTCATGAATCTGATCTGAGAACTGACGTAGCTCTTCAAGAGTCATATCGGATAGATCTTTGCCTGTTTTAATACCATAAGCCACCGACAGCCCAACGATTTCATGGGCATCACGAAAGGCAACACCTGCACGCACTAGGTAGTCAGCCAAGTCCGTTGCGGTAGAGAAACCACGGCGAGCCGCTTCGCGCATCTCTTCAGGACGAGCCTCAATCGCAGGCACCATATCACCAAACGCGCGCAGACAGCCTTGAACCGTATCGACAGCATCAAACAAAGGCTCTTTATCCTCTTGGTTGTCTTTGTTGTACGCCAGCGGTTGTGACTTCATCAACGTCAGCAACGACATCAGATGTCCGTAAACACGGCCCGATTTACCACGTACCAGCTCAGGCACGTCTGGGTTCTTCTTCTGTGGCATGATTGAAGAGCCGGTGCAGAAGCGATCTGGAAGATTGATAAAGTTGAACTGTGCAGAGGTCCAAAGCACCAACTCTTCTGACATACGAGTCATGTGCATCAGCAACACGCTTGAAGCAGCACAGAATTCAATCGCGAAATCACGATCTGACACAGCATCTAATGAGTTGCGAGCTGGCATCGTAAAATCTAGAAGCTCTGCAGTGTAGTGACGATCGATTGGGTAGGTCGTACCGGCCAAAGCCGCGGCACCGAGTGGCATCACATTGACACGCTTACGACAATCCGCAAAACGCTCGTAATCACGACAAAGCATCTCGTACCAGGCCAACAGGTGGTGACCAAAGGTAACAGGTTGTGCCGTTTGCAGGTGAGTGAAGCCAGGCATGATTGTGTCAGCATTGCGCTCAGCCAGATCCAAAAGACCCGCTTGCAGACGCGTGATTTCAGACAGTATCTGGTCAATCTCATCACGCATGTAGAGGCGGATATCGGTCGCTACTTGGTCGTTACGCGAACGTCCGGTATGCAGCTTTTTACCGGTAATGCCAATCTTCTTAGTCAGTGCCGCTTCAATGTTCATGTGCACATCTTCCAGTGCAACAGACCATTCGAACTCACCACGTTCAATCTCAATGCGAATCTCACCCAGACCTTTAATGATTGCATCGCGCTCATCTTCAGTCAGAACACCCACTTTGGTCAGCATGCGTGCATGCGCAATAGAGCCCTGAATGTCTTGGCGATAGAGACGCTGATCAAAATCAACAGAGGCTGTGAATCGAGCCACAAACGCATCGGTTGCCTCACTAAAACGACCACCCCACTGCTGGTTCGTTTGATCACTCATCTCATTTACCTCTCTTGAAACTGTCTCGGTGGATGACACCGCATAAAATAGTGGCGCGATTATAGCACTCTCAGCCGATCTAATAACCCGTCCGGACGCTCAATTTAGTAGAGACATCTGATACACTTAGAAAATTCGAAAAAAAGATCTCTATTTGGAAGTTTCATGTCACGCACACTCCGCATTGCGACTCGCCAGAGCTTACTCGCTTTATGGCAAGCAGAATTCGTAAAAGCCCGTCTTGAAGAGCTACATTCCGATCTTAACGTTGAGCTAGTTACTATGGTGACCCGCGGCGATAAGATTTTGGATACCCCTCTCGCCAAAATCGGCGGCAAAGGCCTGTTCGTTAAAGAGTTAGAAGTCTCCATGCTGGAAGGACGCGCTGATATCGCCGTGCATTCAATGAAAGATGTACCGATGGAGTTTCCAGAGGGGCTAGGATTGTCTGTTATCTGTGAGCGAGAAACACCAACGGATGCGTTTGTCAGCAATACTTACAACCACTTTGATGAACTGCCGCAGGGGGCTGTGGTGGGTACCTCATCGCTTCGTCGCGAGGTGCAACTGCGTGAACGCCGTCCTGATTTAGAGATCAAAACCTTGCGTGGCAATGTTCAGACCCGCCTTGGAAAACTCGATGCCGGTGAATATGACGCCATTATCCTTGCATCAGCCGGACTGATTCGCCTTGAGCTGAAAGATCGCATTAAACATCAAATCGACTCTACCGAGAGTCTTCCCGCGGGTGGCCAAGGCGCAGTCGGTATCGAGTGTCGAATGGATGATCTAGAGACTCAGGCTCTGTTAGCACCACTGAACCACGACGAAACGGCGGCTCGTGTCATTGCCGAACGCGCTATGAACAAACGCCTAGAGGGCGGCTGTCAGGTTCCAATCGGTTGCTATGCCGAACTGGAAGGCGATCAACTCTGGTTACGCGGCCTAGTCGGTCGCCCTGATGGCACACTGGTATTGCGCGATGAGATTCGTGGTCACAAAGAGAGTGCCGAAGCCTTGGGGATTGAGTTGGCTGAAAAGCTCCTTGCAGCAGGTGCCGGTGAGATTCTAGAGCAGGTGTATGCCGAGCGCGGCTAAACCCAGCGTACTAACTACGCGCCCGGCAGCCATGCAGGGCGCGCTAACGTCTGCCCTGAAAAAGAGAGGCTTTACGCCTATCCCACTGCCTCTTCTCGAGATCATTCCTGAAGAGCTAGAGAACCCATCTACCCCTGGTCTGCAAAGCAAACTACTGGATCTCGACCTCTATCAACACGTCATCGTTGTCAGCCGTAATGCAGCCAGTATTGCCATTGATCTACTCGATCAACTCTGGCCTCAACTGCCTATTGGGGTGCAGTGGCACGCCATCGGCAAAGGGACGGCTGAAGAATTGGCCAGTTATGAGATTCATGCCAATACTAATGAAGGGCTCGATTCTGAAGCCCTTTTAACACTGCCTGCATTTGCACAACCCTCTGGAGAACGAATCCTAATATTCAAAGGCGTTGGCGGTAGAACACTCCTAGAAGAGACTCTAGTCGAGCGCGGTGCAAAAGTTGAAACCATCAGCCTATACCAACGCCAAATGCCCGAATACACTGACGCTGAACTTTCAGAATGTTTTAAACAGGCACCAGGCGCTATACTCATCAGTAGTGGCGAAGCGTTAGAGCATTTAGCGAAGCTTGCCGATGAGTGGGGCATGTTTGCCGATACACCCATTTTTGTTCCCAGTCAGCGTGTTGCCGATCTGGGAAATACCTTAGGTTTTACCGATATCACAGTCGCAGAAGGTGCTGATGACAGTGCCATGATCGCGGCCCTAGAGCAGCGATTTTAATAAAGGAATAGAGCGATGAGTCACTCCGATAAAGAGAATCAAACCGATCAAGTAGAAGATGCCGAGATTCTCGAAGCTGAAGTTGTCGAGTCAAAGGTAGAAGAGACCGTCAGCGAGCAGGCTGCAGATAGCTCCGAATTGAAAGAGGCCTCAGATGTAAAAGAGACCGGCCCAGCCAAAAAAAGCGCGTCAGCAATCTTAGCGACGATCATCAGCTTGGTTGCTCTAGGGGCGGTAGGTGCTGGCGGCTACCTTGCCCAGCAAAAACTCACCCAACTCGAAGAGCGCTTTAATCAGCGCAGTGCCGCTCAACAGCTGGAAGCCACTGCAGCGGTCAATGATGCCAATGCAGCAGTTGCCGAGTTGACTGAGAGCTTTCAACAGATCCAAGCGGAAAAAGTGGCACAAACGGCCGAAATAGCCACTCTACAAGAACGCCTAAGCGATGCCATCAAACAGGTTGAAGCCGGTC
Source organism: Marinobacterium sp. xm-d-530 (assembly GCF_013283365.1). Classification (GTDB taxonomy): domain Bacteria; phylum Pseudomonadota; class Gammaproteobacteria; order Pseudomonadales; family Balneatricaceae; genus Marinobacterium_E. Next base: position 47,789 of record NZ_WBYM01000003.1, read on the forward strand.
GTGAACGATCAGAAAGTGACTGGCGTTTGGCTGAGGCTGAGTATCTATTACGCTTAGCGAACCAACGCATCTTAATGGAGAACCGCGCCGAAGGTGCGCTGGCCCTCTTGCGCAGTACCGACACCATTCTTAAAGAGTTGGATGATGTCAGCCTCTACCCACTGCGCCAAAGCCTTGCCAGTGATATCTCTAAACTCGAATCAGTACCCAATTTGGACATAGAGGGCACCTACCTACGAGTTGCAGCACTGATTGAGCGTAGTAAAGACTTACCCACACTCACCTTAGAGCAACAGCGCCAGTTGCCTGAGCTGATCGACAACGTCATTTCTGAGCAGGTAGATGCCGAGACACAGCAGAACATCACCAATGGTTTTGCCAAAGCGATCAGCAAACTTGAGTCGCTGATCGTTATTCAACGACACGATCAGCCGGTAGAGCCGATCCTATCACCGGATCAAGGTCACTACCTTCGCCAAAATATCCAGATGTTGTTAGAACAGGCGCAACTGGCGCTATTACGTCAACAGCAGTCTGTATTCACAACCAGCTTGTCACGCGCGCAATCTCTGTTGATGCAGTACTTTGATAAGGATAACTACACAACCAGTGTTCTGATCCAATCCCTAGCGGAACTGACCACCCTGAATGTGTCGCCAACGATTCCGGACATCTCGGGATCCTTAAAGGCTCTGCAGCAGCATCAAAAAGAGATGGCTAACCTGCGCAGGGAGGCACAGTAATGAGACGCTTTTTAATCCTACTCTCACTCCTACTATTAGTAGGTGCTTGGGTCGGGCAGGCCATGATGAAAGACAGTGGATATGTCTTGATTGCCTACCAACAGGTCTCCATTGAGACCAGTCTTTGGGTGCTTCTGATCGCGGTGGTTCTGCTGTTCACATTGACCCACTGGCTATTCAATCTATTCTCGAACTGGCGCTCACCTGCCGAGAAGCTTCGCCGCTGGAGCGAAGCGCGCGGTGATAGAAAAGCCGGCACAAAATCCAATCAAGCACTGGATGCGGAACTGGAAGGTGACCTATGGAAAGCTCGCCGCCTGTTTATCCAAGCTGCAGAACTCAGTCGTACCCCTGCCCTATTCTATTTAGAGGCGGCTCGATGCGCAGCAGAGCAAGGGGATGAAAAAGAGGCACACCGCATTCTTATCAAAGCGGCTAAAGAGTCACCCGAGTCAGAGTTACGCCTTCAACTCGAGCAGGTACGTTTTGACGTTAAATCAGGTCACCATGAGCGGGCTGGCGAACTGCTCAGCAGACTTGCAAAAGAGCGCTCAAACTCAACCGCTGTAGATCGTGAAAAAGCGACGTTGCTGAGTGCGAAACGCGATTGGAACGCGCTACTGCCAATGCTACCGAGCCTGCAAAAGCGCAAGGTTTTAAACAGCAGCGACATACAAACTTTAAGACGCACAGCCGCTCTCTCTAAATTGAACAATCTAGAAGAGACGTCTCGCACTGCACTAGACCAGTGTTGGGAAGATCTGAGTTACGAAGCACAACAAGATCCAGAAGTTCGCCGCGCTTATATTGGCCAGCTAACCGCCCTAAACGAAACCGCTGATGCCTGCTCGCAGATCATTAAGTGGTTAGCTAAACACTGGGATAACGATCTAGCGGTTCGCTTCAGCGAACTGCCCTGTGACGATCCAGATTCCATGATCAAAACGGCTAAAGGCTGGTTAAAACAGCAGCCTGACAATGCGGCGGTAGAACTGGTTCTGGCACGTCTATCTCGTCGCGCTCAGTTATGGGGAGCCGCGTTAACGCACTACAGAAAATCACTCGAACTCAACCATCAGGCACAGACGTTGATCGAACTAACCGAGCTCTACCTACAGCTGGGTGAACAACGCGAAGCGTCTCAACTGTTGAGTTCCAAGAACGCACCGCTTCAACTGCCAACTCCGTCGGAAGCGGATCGCACGACACGACACCATTTAACTCATTAAGGATTGCACCGTGGCTGAACGTTTTATTGAGCGCTTGATGTATTCAACTCGCTGGATTTTAGCGCCCATTTACTTAGGACTTAGCTTAGCCCTGGTCGCATTGGCCATTAAGTTTTTCCAAGAAGTGATACACGTCCTGACCGATGTGACGGTTCTACCAGAGGCTGATCTCATTTTGATCATTCTCTCTCTTATTGATATCGCGTTAGTCTCGGGATTGATCGTCATGGTCATGTTTACAAGCTATGAAAACTTTGTCTCGCGCCTCGATATTCGTGAATCGACAGAAAAGCTCGAATGGCTTGGCACACTCGATACCAACTCTCTGAAGAACAAAGTCGCCGCCTCCATTGTTGCCATCTCTTCAATCCACTTACTTAAGGTCTTTATGAATGCGAGCAACATCGATAACGATAAACTGCTCTGGTACGTCGTCATTCATCTAACCTTTGTTATCTCAGCAGTGGCAATGGGCATGCTTGATAAGATCACCCGCAAAAGCCCTAAATGAGAGAGCTGATCGAGCAAAATTCGATCAGTAGTGATAGAATCCGCACAATTCAATTTGCTAGACCCCAACCACAGGAAAACCATGACCACACTGATTCTTGATGGCAGCGCCGTTGCTAAAAAAACCGAAGCTGAACTCGCTACACGCGTTGAAAACCTTAAAGCGAAAAGCGGCGGTCAAACGCCTGCATTAGCCACTATTTTGGTAGGCGCTGACCCAGCGTCAGCAACCTACGTGCGCATGAAGCAGAATGCCTGCAAACGTATCGGCATGGAATCAATCACGGTTGAGATGGGTGCAGAGACCACCACCGAAGAGCTGTTAGAGAAAATCCAAGAGCTGAACAGTAATCCAAACTGTCACGGCATCCTGCTTCAGCACCCAGTTCCAGAACAGATTGATGAGCGTGCCTGTTTCGATGCCATCGCTCTAGAAAAAGACGTAGACGGTGTCACCTGTCTTGGCTTCGGTCGCATGGCGATGCAGGAAGAGGCCTACGGCTCCGCAACTCCACAAGGCATTATGCGTCTTCTAGACGCTTATGACATTCCGCTTTCAGGTAAGAACGCTGTCGTAGTTGGTCGCAGCCCTATTCTAGGCAAGCCGATGGGCATGATGCTGTTAAACGCTGATGCGACTGTGACCATCTGTCACTCACGCACCCAAGGACTAGCCGACATTATCAAACAGGCTGATATCGTCGTGGGTGCGGTTGGCCGCCCAGAATTCATTAAAGCAGAGTGGATCAAAGATGGCGCCATCGTTGTCGATGCTGGCTACCACCCAGGCGGTGTGGGTGATATCGAACTTGCACCACTAGAGAGTCGTGTTGCTGCTTTGACTCCTGTCCCAGGCGGCGTTGGCCCTATGACCATCAACACTCTAATATTCCAGTGTGTCGCAGCCGGGGAAAAGAAGATATCTGGCTAAAGCTGAATGCTAACTGATTGCATTTAAAACCAACGAAGGAGAGCAGTAGCTCTCCTTTTTGTTTCTTATCGGCACAACGCAGACGGCTACTCACGACCCATTTGAGACACTCAAGTTAAATTTACACTCCACGTTTCAAAGGTCATTTCAGCATTATCGTGACATGTTTTCAGTGAATAAGATTTTGGTATAGGCAAACACAAAAATCAAAAAGCCTATACTCCAAAGTAGAGCTGATGACGCTATAACTATTGAATATTCCATGCCGAGTAATGACCCTGTAACGCGGTCAATCGCAGCAAAACTAAGGGCTAATACGGAACAAGTAACCCAAACATTAGCCTTAATAAGTCGTCCAGTATGGCCTAATGAAACTCTCGATATCATCGATAAGATCATAAGCCCCATCCCGCCAACCGTGATCGAATGAAAACCAATTGAAACACTTGGAATTAAATGCATTTTTGCCAAGGCGAGTAGAATAAAACCTAGACTCATAGCTAAGTAACTAAGATGTAAGGACCATACTAGTGGGACCTGCAACGTCACCCATAGCCTCCATCGCAAAGCCCTAAATAGATTTGAAATCCCTGCCACGAATAGAACGGCAATGCTAAGAGTGTTCGGTACAAAGTTTTGAGTCAACGTTGTAATAAACACAATCACAATGCTTAGAATCGAAAGTTGCTCTAACCACCCAATCGAGTTAACCCGAGGTGTCTTTGTTCCGTTGGCCGTGAACATGGGAAAGACTCGCCCCCCCATTATGCTCATTACTAGCGCTGCAAGGATGACCATGGCGTGCGAAATAGTGGTGATATCAACGATAGAGTCACTCGACAATGAAAAATGAAAGACAGCATTCATCATCGCCATCACAAGTAGGATAGGTACAAAAAAGAGATTCCTCCACATCTTGGCTTGCAGTATCGGGCGCGCTAAAAAGCCAGCACAGGCTGGCAAGAAGAGAAGATCTATAACGATTGTGTAATCACGAAAAAAGGCGGGTTGAAAGGCAAGTGTTATACGACCTAGAAGCCATGTCAGTACAAGAGCAGCTAACCACCATCCTTCAATGCATTTTCGCTTTGTCCAGGTTTGAACAGCAGTTAGGAGAAACCCAACCATGATTGCTGGAAAAAAACCGAATAGCATTTCATGTAGGTGCCACGCATAGGCACCGCCATATAGGTTCAATTCAATTAAACCCAGAAAGCTAAGTGCCCAAGCGGGTATGCTTAATGCACCAAACAAGGCACCTAGCCAGAAGAATGGTCTAAAAGCAGCATTCAAAAACGCAGGGTGGAGCTTCTTTGTGTTTTGTTCGTCAGTTATAGACCCGTCAATTTGTATTAGCGCCACAAATACTCTCTTAGTTTGTCGATGACTTAGATTTCAGCTCATTAACAATTGCATACAGTGAAGGCACAACAATCATGACCAATACTGTAGATGCTAGCAAACCGAACACAACAGAGATCACCAATGGTTTAAGGGTTTGCGCTTGAGTCGATGTTTCCGTGAGTAATGGAGCCATTCCCATTATGGTCGTTGAAACTGAAACAAAAATAGGACGAAATCTAGAGCGAACGGCTTCGCTGGCGGCTTCTATTACTGACTTGGTATCAGATGCTCTCTCTTTGATGACACCGATTAACAATATTGCATTGTTTACAACGATACCCGAGAGTGAAGCTGCACCGACAAGGGATGGCATAGATATGTTGTAACCCATTAAATAGTGTCCCCATACAACACCAAGAAAAGCCATTGGGATAGTTAAAAGCACTATAAAGGGTTCAACATAGCTCCTAAATTGGAATGAAAGAATCAGATATACACCCACGATTCCGATCAAGAAGCCACGAAGAATAGAGGCGACAGTTTCAGCCGAATTCGCTGCTTGCCCTGCTATTTCAAACGTAATACCCGAGTATTCTGATTGAATATTAGGTAACAGGTTTTTCTTTATGTCTGCAGTAATGGCATCAGCATTGGCTATACGGCCATCCACATCCGCTTGAATTGTTACAGATCTTGCCCCATTTCGTTGAGTAACTGAACTCCACTCTCTAGTTTCATAAAGCTGGACAACATTAGGTAAGAGAACTGTTGATCCATCACTCAGTTGTAGCTCAAAAGCCAACAGATCGTTGATGTCTTGTGTGCTGTTATCTGCAAACTTCACTTCAATCGCGTATTGGAGTTCACCAACGCGAATATCATCAAGGGTTTCGCCAAGAAACGCTCCTCGCAACTGATTAGCAATAGCTAATGGCGTTAAGCCTAAAGCTTGTCCGTCAGAAGTTATCTGCATGCCAAGTTGAGGCTTGCCAACATTTAGATCATGTTTGGAGTTTAATACGCCATTGTACTTCTCTACTTCACTTAATAGCTCTTGCGAAGCCTTCGAAAGCAAATTCAAATCCTCATGGAAAAGTCTTAGCTCTACGGCTATACCCTGCGGACCAATACCAGGCTCTGTAATAATTAGGGATGTGATGCCTGGTAATACCCCAATTTCACGTTTCCATATTTCAATGAGTTCATCGAGCGTTGTAGCTCGAATCTCTGCAGATAATAGATCCGCTGAAACCGTAGCCACATGACTTCCGCTCTCTCCAACAGATAAATTTCTTCCGAATCGAGTTATCACACGTTTCACAAGGTCCTGTTGTTGCGGTTGTTTAGACTTTAGCTCGATATTCACACGCGCAAGGGCTTCTTCCACCTGGCGGACAGCTTCCTCAGTTCTACCGAGCGATACCCCCATGGGTAGTAAAATTCGTGCTTCAATTACATCACCATCAATTTCAGGCATTGCTTCCCGCTTCACTACGCCTGAACCTAGGGCTCCAATAGTAAGGATCAATAATCCAACAGCGACTCCAACAACTAGCCAGCGATGATCAATAGCCCAGTCTGCTAGCCTGCCAACGCCCCGCTCTTTAAATGAATTAAAGATCTCTTCGAAGCGGACTTTGAATTTGTTGGGCGAATAATTCGATTTAGTTAGGCTTTGTTTTAGGTGGTGAGGAAGTATGAAAAAAGCCTCAACTAGGCTTGCTGTTAACGCAGCTAAAAGAACGACTGGAAGTACCTCAAGTACAGCGCCAAGCTCACCTGCTAAAAATGATAACGGCAAAAATACAGAAACAGTTGTAAGGAATGAAGAGACTACACCTGGAGCAACCGCTACAACGCCCTGAACTACTGAATTCAAAGTCACGTTACCATGAGAATGCACTGCTATGGAGTCGGATAATACAATCGAATCATCCATAACAATCCCTATAGCCATAAGTAACGCAACTACGGTGATCATATTTAAACTTTCACCAGTCAATGACATCCATGCAAAGGCGCCTAGAAACGCTACAGGCAATCCCATTGCTGCCCATGCTGCATAAGCTGGTCGGAAGAATAGGCTCATTACGAGTACAACAAGGACTAGACCAACGACGCCGTTTTGAACCAGCATTGTTAATCGATCTCGTATAATTGAAGTTACATCCTGAACGACTTCAAGGTGAATCGAGCCAATACCTCTGCTTTGCTCGGCTTTCACCGTATTTGTTAGGTCGTCGAGAGATCTTAAAGCGTCAGCATCCAGGGGTTTGTGTACTTCAAGTAGGATGACAGGAACGCCATCTAAATAGGCTGCGTTACTCGCTGGCTCATAATGCTCCTCTACGCTAGCGATATCACTCAGATTGATCACAGCACCATTGGTTAAGGTGATAATGGGTAGGTTGAATAGGGCATTCTTAGATAGCGCTTCGGAGTCAAATCTGATGTTGTATTCACCGCTTTCTCCTTCAAGAGTTCCAGCAGGAACATTAATGCTGTGTTGTTTAAGTGCATTGGCGATAGAGGAGGTTGTTAAACCGTACTCTTTCAAAACACGAGGATCAGCCTGTATTGACCAGGTTCTCTCCCCTACACCAGAACGAATGACTTTCGCTACAGTATCGAGTGAAGCTAACTTGTCTTGTAGAATCTTTGAGTAGTGATCAAGTTGTTCCAGTGGTAGCTCACCAGATACAGCGACAGAAGCCACAAGATCTGTGCGATGAAGTTCACGAATAATGGGAGCTTCCGCTAATAATGGAAATGAATCAATTGCCGAGATTTCAGTTCTTAGATTGCTGACAAATCTAACGGCATCCCCACTTGGCTGCATTGTCGCTACAGCGTGGGCTAAATTGTTTTGTGCTGTACAGACAAATTCACTCAGTGATTCAACCGATTGAACGGCATCCCATAGGGGTTCACATATTTTCTTTTCAACATCGGAAGGTGTTGCGCCACGATAAACAACAGATACTTCCGCTTCGACAGGGCGAAAGTCTGGAAAAGTCTCTCGTAGAAGGGTCGGTGCTGAAAACGATCCAACTGCTATAAACACTAACAGCAGTAAATTAGCTGAAGTGGGATGGGATGCAAACCATCTGATCATTTCGCCACCTCAATCCCAGTAAACTTTTGTCCTGGTATTGCAGTTATCAGAGAGTCGAGTATCAATCTGTCGCCTGCCTTGAGCCCGCGAGTAATTTTCACTTGGTTCTCTTGCATGAGACCAAGCTGAACTTCTCGAAACTCAATTTCATTCTCTTTATTTAGCAAAAGAACCTGATCTTGGTGAACCGCAGATAATGGAATTGTAATGACGCTTGAGGGCTGAATCGTTTTAAAAACCAACTCAATTGGTTGATTTGGTAACAGTGGGAAATTCTGTGCAGTGGAATGGCTCGAATATGGATCATCCACCCTTACTACGATTTGAAGGGTTCTTGCTCGGTTATCCAGCTCAGTACGAACAGATATTATCTCTGCCTTCCAAGATTCGCTTACGCTCCCAACTGTTCGCACTTCGGCAGAAACCAATTGATTTAAGGTTTGAGTTACAAATTCATTATTCAGAGTGGAAGGTGGCGTATTGAGACCAATTAAATCTCTGAACTTATCGATGTTTGCTTGTGCAGTAACATTGGCTGATTTAACACCCACCCCTTCAATTAAAGGCTGCCCAACGTTAACAGCCTGATAGTCTTCAACAAGAAGCTTAGAGATCCTAAGTGGGTAAGGCGCGACAATATCTGTTCGAGCTAAATCCCTATGTGCACGGTCTAGTGAGATACTTAACGCTTGCTTTTGAGCTAGCAGCTTCTGCTTTTTAGGTTCTACAAGCAACAAGCCATTATTAATGTCTGTAACGATCTTCTCTGAAGTCAGAGTGGCTCTTTGGACATCATCTAATTGCTTACGTGTTGCGGATCCGCTGGCATATAGCTTTTGGATTCGATCTAGATCCGCTTTTGCATATGTAAGCTGTCGCTGCTCTAAATCTAAGATCCGTTGCGTGTTTTCTGCCTCGGCATTCAGAAGTGAAAGCTCGTACTCAATACCAGTCAACTCAGCACTAATTTGAGAAATAGCAAGCTCATAGTCCAAAGGATCTATCTTGAGAATGACATCACCAGCGTCAACCCAAAGCCCTTCAACGATTGAGTCATTTGATCGGTAAATTTCCCCTTTAACCTGTGCAACAGCCGACCATTTGTCGCTTGCCTCAATTGTTCCCGAAATCGACATCTCTGAGAATGCTTCCTCGGGCTGAACAACTAGGTATTTAACCGCTTTGATTTCTATTAACGATGCGCTCTTTTCTGGTGGTTTGACGCCGTTGAGTAGTAATGCAGTTCCAGCAATTCCCACAACAATAGGAATTCCAAACTTTAAGTAACGAGTCCACTGCATCTTGTTACTTCCTTGCAAGAAACATTCGATTCAATAAACCATCTTTCATTATGAAATGATGGTAAAGAGCAGCTAAAACATGCCCAAGAACTGTTATTAAAAGTAATACCTTAAAAAGGTTGTGTGCATTGGCCGCAGCGTCAATATTGAAGAACCATGCCATTCCACCGCTAAGTACCATCATCAGTAAAATTGCATAGAGAAGCTTATGCGCTATGTTTGATAATCTGTTGCCGAGTAAGTCTTTTGTTTCATGGGTGCTTATTGACCTCAAACGCAATCGTATGAGTACAATTGCTGCTATAAAGATACCGCCAGCTACGTGTGATAGCACTAGCGGATCAAATGAAACAGACTTGCCTGATTGGATGAGTTCCCAAGCGTTTACAATAGAGTCATGAAGCACGTATTGAGCTATAACAAGGGCTACTGTACTCCAATGGAGTACGATTTGAGTTTTGCTATACCAGCGTAATTGATCGGACATGGTTTTGGGTCCTTAAACTATTAATTAGATAGCTCTAATGTTATGTTAGTATTTAATTACTTACAAGAGAAAACGTTTTGCTAAAAAGAATGTCCGCATCAAAGCGCAAAGATGAACTTATCAATGCACTTCTAGAGTTGGCTTATGAAATAGGACCAGACCGCCTTACTACCAGTGATATCGCAGCGCGAATTGGAGTCACTCAGGGAACGGTTTTCCGCCATTTCAAAAATAAAGATGAGTTGTGGGTAGCAGCAATACGCAAAGTCACTGATGGACTGAAGAGCGCATGGGCTGAAAATTTACTCCTATCCAAGGAGGTGGATGCCAAACAGCGAGTTGCTCGATTAGTCCATTGCCAGCTTGAACTTATTCAAAATACACCAGCTTTGCCCTTGATTCTCTTTTCACGTGAGTTAAACACGGAGAATGAAGAGCTGCGAACGATTATCAGAGAAACACTGTTTGTGTTTGATAGCCATCTCTCATCTCTGATTGAAAAGGCGCTCATTGGTCGTGACCAATCGGAAATTACAGTGCCTGATATAGCCAAATATTTAACATCGTTAATACAAGGTCAGGCGGTACGATGGGGATTAAGTGATAAGAGCTTCGATTTAGTAGCTAGTGGCAATCAATTATCCCTCAAATTGATTGATGTCTTAATTAGCTAGCCCATCAACTGTGAGCGGCGGCTATGTGCCGTTAGGCGATCCTCACTAATAGACTTCAGTAGTCAAAACATATTAAGAGACAACCTTTTGCGCCAATTTGATAAACAGAGCGCGCTCGTCATCACTTAAATTGGCTACCACTTGATCCTGTAACGCCTTAACCACCGGGGTGATCTCCTCCAGAGCCTTACGCCCTTCTTTGGTTAGCGTCACCAATTTAGCGCGTCGATCTTTGGGGTTTGATTTACGCTCTACCCAACCACGTTTTTCGAGTCGATCAATCACGCCTCCAATCGTCGCTTTGTCGTAGTGAATCGACTGCGCGATCTGTGACTGCTCCATCTCGCCATGCAACTCTATTGCCTGCATTGAGGCAAATTGCACCGACGTGACATCGGCACCGATACGCTTCATCTCATCTTGAAACACCTGATTCGACTGCTGACTTAAGCGACGTATCAGGTGACCAGGCATCTCGTAGTAGGACAACTCGTTCTCCAACACTTTTTACTGTTTGTTCCATCCTATTTGAAAAGAACTAGTTTGTATACTTACTAGTTTACAACCACATAAAACTTTGGTTACACTATGAGCACAAATAGTAAGCATACTTACTAACAAGGTTCTCTGAGCCGCACTAAGAGACAGAAGATAATAAGGAGTCTAGTGATGCAATATTACGAAGATGGTTTCCGTGGTGGTAACCCAGATCGCAAAAATGCTGCACCTAACCGTCGCGAATTCGCGCCTAATGCCATTCTTCCTGAAAAAGTCGATGTACTGATTGCAGGTACAGGCCCTGCAGGCCTCTGTCTGGCGGCTCAGCTCTCTCAGTTCCCCGAGATCAGCACGATGATCGTTGAACCAAGCCCAATGAATATCCAAAAAGGTAAAGCCGATGGTATCAACACGCGTACCATGGAGATGTTCCAAGCCTTTGGTTTTGCCGATGCCGTTAAGCGTGAAGCTTACTGGGTAAACCAGACCAACTTCTGGATGCCAGACCCAGAAAATCCAAAGAATATCCAACGCATTGGCCGTGTACAGGATGTTGCTGATGACTCATCTGAAATGCCTCACATCATTGTTAACCAGTCACGCATCCACCAGTGGTTCCTTGAGGTGATGGATAACTCACCGACGCGTATGCAACCAGATTACAACTGGTCGGTAGAGACGTTGGAAGTAAACCCATCTCTTGATGAATACCCAGTGACAGTGACTCTGGTGAACACCGGTGTAAACAAAGGCCAGAAGAAGATTGTTCGCGCTAACTACGTGGTCGGCTGTGACGGTGCACGATCTAACGTTCGTACCGCCATTGGTGGCGAGCTGCACGGCGATGCTGCTCACCAGGCTTGGGGTGTAATGGACATCCTAGCTAACACAGATTTCCCTGATGTTCGCCAGAAATGTTTGATCACCTCTGCCACTGAGGGCAACGTACTGATCCTTCCTCGTGAAGGTGGTTACATGTTCCGTATGTACGTGGAGCTGGATAAACTAAAAGAAGATGAGCGCGTTGCCAACCGCAAGTTCACATCGGATGACACGATCGCAGCGGCTAACCGCATCATGCACCCATACAGCATCGATGTGAAAGAGGTTGTTTGGTGGTCTGTTTACGAGATTGGTCACCGCATGACGGACCGTTTCGATGATGTGACTGATGAAGAGCGTGCAACTCGCAACCCTCGCGTATTCACTGCGGGCGATGCCTGTCACACGCACAGCCCGAAAGCGGGTCAGGGTATGAACGTATCAATGCAAGATACCTTCAACCTAGGCTGGAAGTTAGTCCACGTACTGACTGGTCAATCAGACGCATCTCTACTACACACTTACTCTAAAGAGCGTTGGACAGAAGCGAAACGTCTTGTTGAGACCGACCACGAGTGGGCGCGCATCATGTCGGCACCTCCTGGTACGTCTGAACTGGATAAAGGCGATGAGCCTCGTTTCGTTCGTGCCTTCAAAGAGAATCTGGAGTTCACCGGCGGTCTGGCCGTTAAATATGATGAATCAATTCTAACCGGTGCACAAACTTACCAAGCACTAGCAACAGGAGAAGAGATTGGACGTCGTTTCCACTCAGCGCCGGTTCTACGCCTATCAGATGCTAAGCACATGCAACTTGGTCACGCAGCTCAGGCCGATGCTCGTTGGAGAATCTACGCATTTGCAGGCAAAAACGACACCAGCTCAAGCTCTGCCATTCATACGCTAGCGGACTGGTTAGAGAACGACAGCAACTCACCGGTTGTTAAGTACACCAAGTCAGGTGCTGACATCGATTCAGTCATTGATGTTCGCGCTGTATTCCAGCAGACATTCTACGACTTGGATTACGATAAAATGCCTTCTCTACTGATTCCTAAGAAGGGCAAGCTGGGTATCCAGGATCATGAGAAAGTCTTCTGTGTTGATCATAAAGGTAATGGCGACATCTTCGATATGCGCGGTATCGATCGTGAGCAAGGCTGTATGATCGTCGTTCGTCCAGACCAGTACATCGCACACGTACTGCCACTATCGGCAACCGACGAATTGGCCGACTTCTTCTCCAACATCTTTGTTGAGCAGAACTAAGTTCAGATCCAAGGATCAAAGGCACCTCAGGGTGCCTTTTTTATTGCGCACATCAACGGTTTCGCGAAGTGAATTCCGCTGTTTTTCCGCTTGAGTGAATGAACGCCTTAACTTAAGGTTCTTATAGTGTCTTAACCCTAGGTAACCTCATGTCTAAACTGCTATGGCAGCCAAGTAATCAACGCATTGCAGCTGCACGCTTAACCGAATTCCAAAACCGCGTGAACGACCAGTGCTCACTGGCACTGTCGACTTATGATGATCTGTGGCAGTGGAGTATCGATCAGCCCGATCAGTTTTGGGGCTCGGTGTGCCAGTTTCTCGATATTGAGTTCAGTCAGCCAGCACAAGAGGTTCTACAAACCGGGATTGGAATTCGTGACGCCCGTTGGTTTGAAGGGGCCAAGCTCAACTTTGCCAAGCATCTATTAAAACGTCGCGATGACAGCATTGCGATCATTTTTCGGGGTGAGAATGGCAAACGCAGAACGCTGACCTATGCAGAGCTCTTTCAGCAGGTTGCATCGGTACAGGGCTACCTGAAAAAGATGAATATCGGCGCCGGCGATCGTGTTGCAGGTTACCTACCCAATGCGCCAGAGGCGATCATTGCGATGTTGGCCACCACAGCACTGGGAGCGGTTTGGACATCCTGCTCACCTGACTTTGGTGTCAATGGCGTCGTCGACCGGTTTGGGCAAGTTGAACCGAAACTGATCTTTACGGTAGATGGCTACCACTACGCAGGCAAACAGATTAACAACCTCGACAAACTACCGGAGATCGTTGATCGCATTCCCAGTGTAGAAGGGGTCGTGGTCTACCCGTTTCTGAATGATTCACCCGATCTAACGGGGATCAAGGGAGCACAGCCTTGGTCAGAGGCACTGGACGACCAAGCCGGCGACATCGATTTTGTTGAACTCCCTTTTGATCACCCGCTCTACATCCTCTACTCATCGGGCACGACAGGAGTTCCTAAATGCATCGTGCATGGCGCTGGCGGAACACTGCTCCAGCACATGAAAGAGCTAGCCCTACATACAGACTTAGGCCCTGACAGCCGGTTAATGTACTTCACAACCTGCGGTTGGATGATGTGGAACTGGATGGCATCTGGTTTAGCAGTTGGTGCTTCACTCGTTCTGTTTGATGGCTCCCCTTTCCACCCGACTGCCTCGGCACTGTGGGACATCGTGGAGCAAGAGGAGATCACTGCCTTCGGCACCAGCGCCAAGTACATAGCCGCGATTCAGAATGCCGGTTACTTACCCAATCAGCACCACAGCTTTGCTCAGCTTAGATCGATACTCTCGACCGGATCGCCACTCTCACCGGAAAGTTTCGAGTTTATCTATGACTCAGTTAAACAAGACCTTCATCTGGCCTCTATCTCAGGCGGAACCGACATCGTCTCATGCTTTGCGTTGGGTGTGCCGACCCTCCCCGTCTACTCAGGCGAGTTACAGGCCAGAGGCTTAGGTATGGCCGTTGATATTTATGACGATGAGGGCAACTCTTTGCTCGAGGAGAAGGGTGAATTGGTGTGTACAGCCCCCTTCCCTAGCCGCCCCATCGGTTTTTGGAATGATCCGCAGGGTGAACGTTACAAAGCAGCCTACTTTGAACGCTTCGATAACATCTGGGCGCACGGTGATTACGCTGAACTGACAAAACGAAAGGGCGTGATCATCCACGGTCGCTCTGACGCGGTATTGAATCCAGGCGGTGTCCGAATCGGTACAGCCGAGATCTACCGTCAAGTCGAAAAGGTCGCGGGAATCACCGATAGCATCTGCGTCGGGTTACCCAAAGAGGATGATGTCGTGGTAGCGCTCTATGTCGTGCTCGCAGACGGCCTGGAACTCACCGACGACCTAGTGGCCGAGATAAAACGCACCATCCGCAACAACACCACGCCGAGACATGTACCCGGTATCATCAAAGCGGTTACGGACATCCCGAGAACCAAAAGCGGAAAAATCGTTGAGCTAGCAGTACGCAACGTGCTGGTTGGCGAGCCGGTTAAAAATAGAGAGTCACTGGCTAATCCAGAGGCGTTAGAGCTGTTTGAAGGGTTAGGAGTTTAGGAATTAAAACGACCCAAACTAATTAATTTTTAAACTTAGCAATCGCTGCAAACTGACCTTGTGTGACTCTCAACAGGTCAGTTGGTGCCAACTCAATCTCAAGTCCACGTCTGCCAGCGCTGACATACAAAGTCTTCAAAGACTCGGCACTCTGATCAATTAAGGTAGCAAAAACTCGCTTCTGCCCCAGTGGACTGATCCCTCCAACCAAGTAGCCGGTTAAGCGCTGAGCAACCTGAGGATCCGCCATCGATACTTTTTTCTGTTTTAGCGCTTTGGCTGCGGCTTTGAGATCCAACGTTGCTGCTACTGGTATGACTGCGACCGCTAGCGCATTTGGGCCTCGGTCAGTCTCAAGCATCAAAGTTTTAAAAACCTGACCTGGGTCGAGGGCTAACTTATCTGCAGCTTCGAGGCCGTAAGCGGCCCCGGGTGCATGTTCATACTGATGCGTATTGAAGGATATTTTTGCCTTTTTGGCAGCATCAATAGCAGGGGTCATAGGTGAATTTAATGATTAAGGACGCGGAGCGTAGGCAAACACGTCAGATTTCATCTGACTCTGAGTAAAGCCCTGCTCTTCTAAAGCATCCAACAGTGCATACACCATTGCCGGCGATCCGCATGCGAACACCTCTGCTTTTGTCAGGTCGTCAACATCTTCCACAATGGCCGCTGGTAGTAAGCCCGTACGTCCACTCCAACCCGGGCTCTTATCTGGTTCACTAACGACAGGAATAAAGTGAATGTTGGCGTGGTGCTCTGCCCAGCTCTTCGGCAACTCTTCGAGATACATATCGTCTTCAACCCGCGCGCCCCAATAGACATGGATCGGATTTTTGCGCGCACTGGCGATCAGGTGCTCAACAATACTTTTCACCTGTGAAAAACCGGTACTGGCGGCAGCAAAGATGATGGGCTGATCGTCATTGAGCTCATCTAGATTGATGGTGCAGTCGCCCATCGCCAACTCCACTTCAACGCTCGGTTGATGCAGCAGGTGTTGGACAATCGAGTCGTTGAACTCACTGTCAGGCATGTGGCGAATGTGAAGTTCTAATTCACGACCTGCCTCGGGTGCCGAGGCAATAGAGAATGAAGCTTTTTTCCCGTCTGGCAGGCAGATATCTAGATACTGTCCCGCTTTAAATTCAGCGCCCGCTTGCTCAGACTCAGGAAGCAAAAGGCGGATACGGTAAACATCCCTATTTAACAGATCAGCCGATAAAATCGTCGTAACTTTCCTTGCCACGTTCACTCTCCAAATAACAGTCCACGCGATGCGTGAATTAACAATTTACTCTAGTCAGGTAACTAAATAGTGGGGACTTAGTCGTCGATTCCAAGATCAGCCCAGATATCATCTACTCGACGTTTCACCGACTCATCCATGGTAATGGGCTCTCCCCATTCACGATCCGTTTCGCCCTGCCACTTATTGGTCGCATCCAATCCCATTTTGGAACCCAACCCAGACACAGGGGATGCAAAGTCCAAATAGTCGATCGGGGTATTCTCAATCATCACCGTATCCCGAGCCGGATCCATACGCGTAGTAATGGCCCAGATGACATCCTGCCAGTCACGAGTGTTCACGTCTTCATCCACAACGACAACAAATTTGGTGTACATGAATTGACGCAAGAAGGACCATACACCCAGCATCACACGCTTAGCATGACCCGGGTACTGCTTCTTCATACTGACGACCGCCATGCGGTAAGAGCATCCTTCTGGTGGCAAGTAAAAATCGACAATTTCTGGGAACTGCTTCTGCAGAATCGGTACAAACACCTCGTTCAATGCAACGCCCAGAACAGCCGGTTCATCCGGTGGACGGCCCGTGTAAGTACTGTGATAGATCGCATCAGCACGTTTCGTGATGCGTTCCACCGTAAAGACGGGAAAACTGTCGACCTCGTTGTAGTAGCCGGTGTGGTCACCAAACGGACCTTCGTCCGCCATTTCGTCAGGGTAGATGTAACCCTCTAATACGATTTCTGCACTAGCAGGCACTTGCAGGTCGCTACCAATACAGGACGTCACTTCCGTTTTCCCACCCCGTAACAGTCCAGCAAAAGCGTACTCGGACAGAGTATCGGGAACCGGTGTCACAGCGCCCAGAATGGTCGCCGGATCCGCACCCAAAGCCACCGCAACCGGGAACGGCTCGCCTGGATGCTGTTGCTTCCACTCAAGAAAATCCAACGCACCACCGCGATGCGACAGCCAGCGCATGATCAGTTTGTTCTTAGCAATTTTCTGCTGACGGTAGATACCTAGGTTTTGACGCTTTTTGTTTGGGCCGCGAGTAATGACCAATGGCCAGGTCACCAAAGGACCAGCATCACCTGGCCAGCAGGTTTGAATCGGAATCAGATCCAAATCGACAGCATCACCCTCAAGTACCACTTCCTGACAGGGCGCCTTTTTGACTACCTTAGGCCCCATATTCAGCACTTGTTTGTAGAGCGGTATTTTGTCCAGTGCATCTTTAAAGCCCTTGGGTGGTTCAGGCTCTTTAAGTTGCGCCAGCAATTTACCGACATCGCGCAGTGCCGAAACGGACTCTTCCCCCATGCCCAGTGCAACGCGATCAGGTGTACCAAACAGGTTGCCTAATACCGGCATGTCATAACCAACCGGGTTTTCAAACAGCAGTGCTGGACCACCGGCTTTTAACGTGCGGTCACAGATTTCTGTCATCTCTAAATTGGGGTCGACAGGATGCGTTATTCGCTTAAGCTCACCACGAGCTTCCAGCTGGCTAATAAAATCACGCAGATCTCTGTACTTAGGTGTCGCCATACAATCCTCGGCAAAAACAAAAAAGGGCGAGTGGTAAATGCTCGCCCTGTTTCAATACTAAGCCAAATAAACGCTCAGATTGATTACTTACGCTTCATCGAAAGGAAGAACTCTTCGTTGGTCTTGAAGTCCTTCAGTTTATCGATGACAAATTCAGTTGCGGCCGCATCTTCCATTGGATCCAACAGCTTACGCAGAATCCACATACGTTGGAGCTCTTCTTCTGTTGTAAGAAGATCTTCACGACGCGTACCTGAACGACGAATGTTGATCGCAGGGAAGACACGCTTCTCAGCAACGCGACGATCCAGGTGAACTTCGGCGTTACCAGTACCTTTGAACTCCTCAAAGATGACTTCATCCATCTTAGAGCCCGTATCAACCAGAGCCGTAGCAATGATCGTCAAGCTACCACCCTCTTCGATGTTACGTGCCGCACCAAAGAAACGCTTAGGACGCTCAAGTGCATGCGCATCGACACCACCGGTCAGTACTTTACCCGAAGAAGGCACAACCGTGTTGTAGGCACGGGCTAGACGGGTAATCGAATCAAGTAGAATGACAACGTCTTTCTTGTGCTCGGTTAGACGCTTCGCTTTCTCTAGCACCATTTCAGCCACTTGTACGTGACGTGATGGCGGCTCATCAAACGTTGAAGCTACCACTTCACCACGCACCGTACGCTGCATGTCGGTTACCTCTTCCGGACGTTCATCAATCAGAAGAACAATCAGGTAACACTCTGGGTTGTTACGTGTGATGCTATTAGCAATGTTCTGTAGCATCAGTGTCTTACCGGCTTTAGGTGGAGAAACCACCAATGCACGCTGACCTTTACCAACCGGAGTCACTAGGTCTAAGACACGAGCGGTAATATCTTCTGTACTACCGTTACCGATCTCCATACGCAGACGCTTTTGAGCGAAGAGTGGCGTAAGGTTCTCAAACAGAATTTTGTTCTTGGCATTTTCAGGCTTGTCGTAGTTGATCTCAGCCACTTTAAGCAGTGCGAAGTAACGCTCACTGTCTTTCGGTGGGCGGATCTTTCCGGCAATGGTGTCACCCGTGCGCAGATTGAAACGACGAATCTGGCTTGGCGATACATAAATATCATCAGGTCCAGCTAGGTAAGAGGAGTCCGCTGAACGAAGGAAGCCGAAGCCATCCTGTAGGATTTCAAGAACACCGTCACCGTAAATATCTTCACCACTGCGGGCGTGCTTCTTAAGGATCGAGAAGATGACATCTTGTTTACGAGAACGAGCAAGGTTATCTAGGCCCATTTCTGCTGCGATATCGAGCAGTTCAGGCATGCTTTTTAGTTTGAGTTCGGTAAGGTTCATTTTTTCGTTATGAATAGTGTCGTGCACGACGAGAGCCGCGAGACAGGAATGATTGAAATTAGAAGAAGATTATTTGGGTTGGTCAGAAATCAACCAACGGAGTTAATATATAACCAGTTGGTGGTGCTGTCTAGCCAATAGACAAAGAAAAGGCGGGATATCCCGCCTTTTACCTAATATTTAGATGTTTGCGTCAACAAACGCCGTTAGCTGCGACTTAGACAGTGCGCCAACTTTGGTTGCTTCAACGTTGCCGCCTTTGAAGATCATCAGTGTTGGAATACCACGAATACCAAACTTAGGAGCGGTTTCAGCGTTTTCGTCGATGTTCAACTTACACACTTTCAAACGACCCGCGTACTCAGTCGCAACTTCTTCTAGGACCGGTGCAATCATCTTACAAGGGCCACACCACTCTGCCCAGTAATCAACCAGTACTGGACCTTCAGCCTTTAGGACGTCCTCTTCGAAACTTGCGTCAGTTACGTTTAGGATGTTTTCGCTCATCTGTTCTTATCTCCAATGCGTTTTACGCGAAGCGGTTGCAAGACTTGTCTTAACAAGACATCAACCTTAAATTGCAAAATAACTTGCCCAATAATAGCATCTGCTCACCAATAATGGGAATGATGTCGAGAACTGTGATGAATCCACTAATGAAACACCTGCGTGAAGTCACAGAGGACAGTGTTCGCGTTACCCTGACCCTGTTCAAAATACTCATCCCAGCCATCGTCATTGTACGCCTATTGGAGCTAATCGGTGCAGCCGACTTCTTAGCCGACACACTCAGTGCACCTATGGAGTGGCTAGGTCTACCAGCCATTGCCGGCATTGTATGGGCCACCACGCTGCTCACCAACATCTACGCAGGCTTAATTGTCCTATTCACCTACTCACAAGCCTGGACACTTGAGCAGATTACGTTGATGGGCATCCTGATGCTGGGTGCGCACAACTTGATTGTTGAGATCGCCATCACCTATCGAGGGGGTTGCCGATTATTGCCGATGATTCTAATTCGCATCGGCGGCGCACTCGGGCTTGCGATCTGTATGCACTGGGTCTACCAAGATATGCCCAGCATGCAGCAGCTGGTTAGCTTCGATTTTGCCCCAGAGATTGGTGACAACAGTTGGACCGCGTGGCTAAGTGCACAACTCGAGATGCTATTTTGGACCGTTGTCGTCATTTTTGGTTTGGTAGCCGTTCTAAGAATTGCCAAAGTGACGGGTTTAGAGCGCGCCATCGAATATCTACTTAGACCGATTCTCAAACTGATTGGTATTAAACGAGAAGCCCTACCGATGAGCTTAATAGGGATGACACTGGGATTAGCCTATGGTGGCGGATTACTGATTCGTGAAGCAGAGCGAGGCACCATCAGTGGACGCGATATTTTTGCCTCTTTTGCCCTTCTTGGCCTGTGTCACAGCCTGATTGAAGATACCCTACTGATCGCACTAACCGGTGCAGAACTGCACGGCATACTCTGGGCTAGATTGGCTTTTGCACTGATTATCATTGCCCTACTAACGCGGCTACTACCTCTGATATCAGATCAAACCTTCTATCGATTCTTCATGAGAAAGCAGGAGTAATATTAAAAACTGAGAGGCGGCTTTGAGTCGTTGAAGTTTTTACCGCCCCCAATCCTTACCACTCATTTCGACCAACCGAGACGCGGCTCGTCGAAAAGAGAAGGCTAGATCATTGGCGGCCGATAATTTTGCCAGTGACGCGCCATTTAGACCCGTTGCCGACCACTCCATATCTTCACCCTCTTTGGAACGAATCATGGTCGTCGCAAAGGAGCTTGAGTTGCCCCCTTTTTCACTAACAAACAACTCTTCATTGCCATCGCTGCGTTCAATTTGCGCTGAGAAATCGACAAACAGTTCATCGAGTGGGACGTTGGCTGCCAGCACCAAGCGGGTGCGAGATTCATAACACAGGTCAATGAGGGTCAAAAATCGTCGCCCTTCGTCAAGGTGATTGACGTCTAATTGCGGAACACCGTCGATGATGAGGACCGGAAATCGGTCGCAAAGGGAAATATAATCGGACGCGCCAAGCGGCTGGTGACACAACTCGGAAAAATCAAACCAGGCGCACCGGTCATTATGTCGTTTGACCTGGACGGTGCGGCCGAAGCGTACGTCAATGACCTCGTCCTCAGTTCCCGATACAGTGCCACCAAATATATCTTTAAGCTGCGACTGAATGTTGTTATTGCCATGTACATCCTTGTTTGACCAAAAATAGGAATGACCATCTGCTCGAGTTTCGAGTCGATAATCTCTGGCGGAATCCTCCATGGAGATAATGTCGAACCTGTCTTTTAACATGTCTATGAATGGCAAAAAGAGGGATCGGTTAATGCCTCCCTCATACAATGTATCCGGGGAGCGGTTTGAGGTGGCGACCACTACGACATTCCTATCCAATAATAATGAAAACAGTCGCTTCAAAATCATGGCATCGGCAACATCGGTTACTTGAAATTCATCAAAACAGAGGAGTTGAGCTTCCTGTGCCAATTGTTGTGCAACAACAGGCATCACATCATCTAGTGGGTGCTTCTGTTTGAAGACAAATAGGCGATGGTGCACGTCTAGCATGAATTCATGAAAGTGGACGCGGCGCTTGGTAATAGAAGCCTTAACCGACGCGTAAAAGAGGTCCATTAGAAAGCTCTTGCCGACTCCGACCGGACCATGGATATAGATACCGCGCGGTGGTGGACTAAAAGACCACAAATTGAGTTTCTTTCGAAGAGAGAACTGAGCGGACGCTAAGGATCGCCCAAGTGAAATCGGGCTGTTGCTAGTAGTACTGCTCGCTATCGATTTATCGGAACCCACAGGGACAGGCGGGAGCAAGGCAAGCGACTCATGCAGAGCATCGAGTTTTGCGGCTAGTGTGACTTGTGCCTCATCTCGTTGCACCTCCCCCGCATCCACCATGCGTTCATAAGCCTCAGTCACGGGGCCTATCGATAGGGGTCGCCGGGTGACGCAATGTTGTGCTGCCATATTCTTCCTAACCGTACTCATCATGAATCTGATCAGTAATACGGTATGGTAGGCAATATATGATCAAGTCTTTCATTGAAACCACTCATCGCGTTTCTCCTGTTTGTTAGATAGTTAAAATTTACCCCCAAGCCTCAGTAATATGAAATTAGATCTGTTTATCGGTCTGATAACCTTTTGGCTATAGTTTATAACGAGAGTTATTTGAGCTCAGCTCTGCAAAGGTCTGCAAACTGAGGCAGAACATAAATTGGCTTGTCCCCATCATAGAACTTCAGCTTTACGCCGAATTGGCGAGTCACTTCGTCGAAACTAGTCATCACCCCATGAACTAGAGGGCATGTTTTGGAGACGACAAACGTAAATTTGCTACCCCAACAGTTGTGAGGCTCACACAGACTATAAATTTCAAAAACGAAACCGCCCTCCTCTACGTACTCAACTGGATGCTCCACGGCACCGTTGTCCAGGTATTCAGCCAACCACTGATCTACACCAACCTCGCCTTCAAACAGACCGTTCCATTTCATCCGATAGTCCGGTTTGTCGATCACGTCTGTGAGATAGTCAGGCATTGGTTGTTTTAATACATCGGAGAAATCGTCACGCGTTGGGTTTTCTTCGGCTTGAACTGGAACCGCTAGCATTAACACGCTCAACACAGCTGCTATTTGATTGTTCATAGAAGAGCCCCTCTGTCCTGAGTGGATATCAGTCTCATTTATTTTTTTTGTTTCTGCTGCCCACTTGTTCACCTGCTTTGAAAGCTGCAAGTATTCCTGACAACCCCTTCTTATTTTTTGCCTCGCGAACCGCATCGATTTCAGATTGGTTCAAAGTTATGGCTGGTTTTTTGGACGTGAATTTTATGGAAACAATGAAGCCTACAGCGAAGAAGATGAACAACCCACCAAAGTGCCAAGCTTCAGAAAAACCAAGCCAACGAAGTATTTGGTATACAGGTCCGAGCCAGTCTGCGATTAAGTCCTCATCTAACATCGTTCAGACCCTCCTTTAAACCCTTGATATTTTTTTCTATTGAATCACAGATTAACTTACACCGCCAAAGCCAGGTGTTTCTTACATGGAGTACCCAAGGTTTAAGTTCGAAATTAGTTTTCACAGCAATAAAAAAGGCGACCTTAGGTCGCCTCTCTATACTGCATGCAGCCTCTTAAATTTGAGGGCCTGCAGCAATGATCTTCTCATCAACACCTTCAAATTTTTCGAAGTTGTTAACGAACTGTGCGGTCAGATCGGCACAAGCAGCATCATAATCGGCGCCGTTTGCCCAAGTATCACGTGGCACAAGTAGGTTGTCATCAACACCCTGAACGGTCACAGGCACTTCTAGGTTTAGACCAGGGATGTGCTTAGTTTCCACATCTTTAAGGTGTCCGTGTTGGATCGCTGAGATAATGCCGCGAGTCGTTGGGATGCTGAAACGCTCACCTGTACCGTAGCTACCGCCGGTCCAACCGGTATTCACTAGGTAAACTTTAGAGCCGTACTCTTCGATACGCTTGATCAGTAGTTCTGCGTACTCGCTTGGTGGACGCGGGAAGAATGGTGCACCAAAACAGGTTGAGAAGGTCGACTTGATGCCGCCGCCTGAACCCATCTCTGTAGAGCCAACCAACGCTGTGTAGCCAGATAGGAAGTGGTACGCCGCTGCCTCTTTGCTCAGGATAGAGACAGGAGGCAGTACGCCGGTTAGGTCACAGGTTAGGAATACGATGTTATCTGGCTCGTCACCCATATTAGTCGCCGAACGCTTCTCAACATGGCTCAACGGGTAGGCACAACGACCGTTCTCTGTCAGGCTGACATCGTTGTAATCCGCTTCACGACACTCGTCTAGAACAACGTTCTCGACGATTGCACCAAAACGGATTGCATCCCAGATGATCGGTTCGTTTTTCTGGCTAAGGTTGATTGTCTTAGCGTAACAACCGCCTTCTAGGTTGAAGACACCGCCTTTCGCCCAACCGTGCTCATCATCACCGATTAGGTAACGGCTTGGGTCTGCAGAAAGGGTTGTTTTACCAGTACCTGAAAGACCGAAGAAGAGCGTCGTTGAGCCATCTTCACCAATGTTCGCTGAACAGTGCATTGGTAGCACGTCTTTTTCAGGTAGAAGGAAGTTCTGTACAGAGAACATCGCTTTCTTCATTTCTCCCGCGTAACGCATACCGGCGATCAACACTTTACGTTGTGCGAAGTTCAGAATGACACAGCCATCAGAGTTGGTGCCATCACGCTCTGGCTCACACTCGAAACCAGCAGCGTTAAGAATTTGCCACTCTTCTTTACCCTTAGGGTTGTAGTCGCTTGGACGGATGAAGAGATTTTGACCAAAAAGATTTTGCCATGCAGTTTCAGTTGTCATACGCACTGCAAGGTAGTGACTTGGATCAGAACCGACATGCACTTCAGAAGTGAAAGACTCTTGCTCAGAAATGTACGCTTCAACACGCGCCCATAATGCATCAAACTTGTCTGCGTCGAATGGACGGTTGATTGGCCCCCAATAGATGGCATCGGATGTGCTTGGCTCTTGGACGATGAAACGATCCATTGGTGAACGACCTGTACGCTTACCGGTAGTAACGACAAGTGCACCTGTGTTTGCTAGTACGCCTTCATTGCGTGCGATAGCAGCCTCAACCAACGCGGCAGGCGTCAGGTTAAGGTGATTCTCTGCGATTGACTCTTTAGTCATCAACTGATCCCTTGGGCTTTAACCCATTTGTACCTAAAAGTTACCGTCCTCAAAGAGGGCGGAACGCGGAAAATAATTTAAATAATATTTTTGGTGGTTGGTTTGAAAGGTCGTGGCCAACTCTTTTTGTAGGTGCGCGATTATCTCATAGCCGGGGGCTCTAACAAACCCCCAGATCGATAACCTTTAGTGTAACGAGTCACTCTCGTTCAATGCCCCATCGTTGTGGAACAGTGCTTTAATGTCTTGCGCATCAAAATCATAGCTGCGATTACAGAAATGACAAGTTGTTGATACGACACCCTTGTGCTCTTCAGCAAGGCTTAAAAGTTCCTCTTCGGTCATCGTTTGCAGTGCGGCCGCACTGCGTTGACGTGAACAGTCACACGAGAAGCTTAACGGCTCGGGATCTGTGATACGTGCGCTCTCTTGGTGGAAAAGACGATACAACAGTGTCTCGTTATCCAACTCGAGTAGCTCATCGTTTTGCAGGGTTTGCGCCAGAGTAGAGATGTGATTCCAATCCTCATCGCCATTGCCAGCAGCCGGTAACACTTGCAGCATCATGCCAGCGGCACGCTGACCATTGGTGGTCAGAATCAGTTGCGTGGGTAGCTGCTCTGATTGGCGGAAATAGCCTTCGATACACTCGGCAACGCTCGCCCCTTCAAGCGGTACAATGCCTTGGTAACGCTGACCCTGTTCAGGCTCCATGGTCAACGCCATGCGACCATTAACAAAGGAGTGATCGAAACGCTCGCCGTGCTTCAGGGTCTCTTCGTCAAAACGAGCAATCGCACGGACCTGGCCTTTATCGTTGCACTCAGCAAGAAGCAGACGCAGTCCACTGTCGCCCTGTGCTTGAAGTGACAAACGCCCTTCGATCTTCAAGTTTGAACTGAGTAGCACAACCGCCGCCAACATCTCGCCCAACAGGTGGCGAATCTCATCCGGGTAGTCACCATAAGCAATCGCTTGCTGGAAACTCTCTTCAAGACCGACAACAACGCCTCGCACGTCGGCATTATCAAACAGGACGCGTTGAATTTGATCAGGTGTGCTCATCAGAAGACCTATAATAATTTAACAATTGGGGCGCGATTTTACGCGGAATTGGTGCAGGTTTCAGCTATCAATCTCGTAAATAACCTTTAACCCGCAACAACTCACGACGGCTCTTTTTATCCGGTCGTGCATCAGGCCCTGAGCCCAACTGCTTACGCATCGCTGCGTTCTCTTCGCGCTTATTGATACTGGCTTGAGTCTCAACGTAGAGTTTTTGAGCTTCTGGCGCGCCACGACGTTGATCAGAGAGTGCAACGATCTCGATCTCTTTCTCGTCGTAGCCCTGACGAATCTTAAGCTTGGCACCAATCTCAACCGCTTTACTGCACTTTGCTCTTTGCCCGTTGTAGTGCACCTTACCGCCTTCAATCATCTCTTTGGCAATGCCTCGGGTCTTGTAGAACCGGGCAGCCCAAAGCCACTTATCTAGACGGATACCGCTACTCATTCGTTTACCATTACCTCATTAAAATCATTGATCGACATAAAATCACAATCACTCATGTCGCGTGGGGGCATCTGCAGATCAGGCTGATCAATCGTTAGCAGATGCTTGATGCCGAAATCATGTGCGGACTGCAGAACCGGTAGACTGTCATCCACCATCAATGTACGCTCAGGGTCGAAGGGCTCATGCTTCATAAGAGTCTCCCAAAAGGCTTGCGACTCTTTCGGATAGCCATAGTCGTGTGAACTGATCACACCCTGTACCTCATCCGCTAAATTGGTACGAGAGAACTTTAAATCAACCCCTGCACGGTGCGAATTGGTGACAATCAGCACACGTCGGCCACTCTGTTTGAGCCAAGCAAGAAACTCGGGCACAGAGTGGCGATAGCCAATCTTATCGGCCACCTCATGTTTTAACTCAGCAATCGGAAGCTGAAAGCGTTCGCTCCAGTAGTCAAAGCAGTACCAGTTTAATGTCCCCTGCTCCTCCATAATGTTCGACAGGATATATTTCTTAGCCTCTTCAACATCGATTTGGTGAATCTCTGCGTAACGAGCAGGCAGAAACTCAAGCCAGAAGTGTGAATCGAAGTGAAGATCCAACAGGGTGCCGTCCATATCTAAGAAGACGGTGTCTATCTCTTGCCATTGAAGCATAATCGGGGAACACTCTAGGAAACGTTATTTGGATACCAGTATGCCGATCAAACCGGAAATTTTGAAGGTCACTAAGCCAGAGAAGAGTGCGCTGTTTCATGTCGAGCAGGTCGACCTTCGCTTCAGCAATGGTGAGGAGCGTCGATTTGAACGCCTGGCATCCAAGGGCCGAGGCGCCGTCATGGTGCTTGCCATCGATGCCCAACAGAACATCGTTCTGATTCGAGAGTATGCGACCGGCTTTGATGATTATGTCTTAACACTACCCAAAGGGGTGATCGATCCTGGCGAAGATGCACTACAGGCAGCCAATCGTGAGCTTCAAGAGGAGGCGGGTTTTGCTGCCAATCAACTTCAGGTTATCCGGAATATGAGCGCGGTGCCCAACTACATGGGCAACTCACTGACGCTGGTTGTGGCACAAGATCTTTATGAGAGTCGCTTAGAGGGGGATGAGCCAGAGCCTCTGGAAGTTGTGAAATACCCACTGGCGGATATCGAGACACTGGCGATGCAGAGTGATTTTCATGAAGGCCGAGCCATTGCCGCACTGTTTCTGGTCAAGCAATGGCTTGCCGAGCAGTAGTTACTGATCCGCAGACTTACAGGCCAACGTACCAGCTGCAATAACGCGATCCACGCGCTCAGAAAAACCAGCATCAGACCGATCACTACGCAGAATGCGACCGACTTCCAAGTCGTCAAAGCGCTCGTGGACATAATCGGTTAGACAGCTGCAGCGCGCTTCAGAGGCACCTGACACCAGACAACCGTTCATAAACGGTTCGTAGGTTTTGGATCCAAAGTAGTTAACACGAACAATGTAGATGGCGCCCATAACAACGGCGATCCACAACAGAACCTTTGACATGCTTTAAGCCTTGTAAATGATCAAGATGGCCGCATTGTAATCAGAGGTGAACATAATTTCAGCTATCTTTAGTTGCAGATACGAAACAACCGAGTGATCTAAAGACATTACTTTTTGTGCCATTAATAGTCGGGCGAAAGGTGATATGATCGCATCCACTAACTTACCGCCAGGGTTTTTATGCCCTGACTAACTGAAATGATTGGAGCATAAAATGAGCTTTGAACTTCCAGCACTGCCATACGCAAAAGATGCACTAGAACCACACATCTCTGCTGAAACTCTAGAATTCCACCACGGCAAACACCACAACACTTACGTGGTTAAGCTAAACGGCCTAGTACCAGGTACTGAGTTTGAAGGTAAATCTCTAGAAGAGATCATCAAAACGGCACCAGCTGGCGGCGTATTCAACAACGCAGCACAGGTATGGAACCACACCTTCTACTGGAACTGCCTATCACCAAACGGTGGCGGTGAGCCAACAGGCGCTATTGCTGACGCGATCAACGCTCAGTGGGGCTCTTTCGACAAGTTCAAAGAAGAGCTAAACGACAAAGCGGTTAACAACTTCGGTTCTTCATGGACTTGGTTGGTTAAAAACGCTGACGGTTCTCTAGAGATCGTTAACACTAGCAACGCAGGCACGCCAATGACTAACGGTCAGACTGCGATCCTAACTGTTGACCTTTGGGAACACGCTTACTACATCGATTACCGCAACGTACGTCCAGATTACCTAAACGGTTACTGGTCACTTGTGAACTGGGACTTTGCTAACGCAAACCTAGCGGCTTAATCAGTAGCCCGTCATTGAAAAGAGAGCTTCGGCTCTCTTTTTTATTGTCTACTGCACGCCTATTTCCGGTCCCACAACGCTCATCACGGTCTTAAGAATGATCGGCTGGGCTACCGCTTTAGGGTGTAAGCCGTCTGACTGCATCAGATCCCAATCGGTCGCCACGCCCTCTAATAAGAAAGGCACGAGTGGCGCATCAAATGCATCAGCTAGCTGAGGGAATAGATTAAAAAAAGCGCGGGTGTATCGTGGACCATAGTTGGGCGGTAGCTGAATACCAATCACAATCAGCTTTGCACCTGACTCTGTAATCTTATTGGCCAATGCTTCAAGATTGGTTTGAATAATATTCAGAGGGGTACCGCGTAAACCGTCATTGGCTCCTAACTCAAGCAGGACCCATTTAGGTTCGTGTAGCTCTAACAGATCGGGAAGTCGCGCCAGCCCCCCGGCTGTGGTTTCACCACTGACACTGGCATTTAATAACGTCAGACCGGAACCTTCCAAACGCTGTTCCATTAACTCTACCCAACCTTCACCCGGGGTTAATCCATAACCGGCCGAGAGGCTATCTCCCAACACCATAATATCCGCTGCCTTAACCGGCAGCGCTAACCCAAAAACGATGAATAAGTGCAGTATAAAATTCTTTAACAAAACGACCTCGAACCTTTAAAAGCGACGTAACAAACCCAAAATTAATAATAGTCGTAAGGGTATTAGAAGACTATTGGATCATTAAGAGGACACCATGACTTGCCGCTCCGTTCTACTTGAAGCAAAACAGCTGGGAAAACAGTTTAAGACCGGAAGCGGAACACTGGATCTGTTCGTCAATCTCAACCTAACCATTAATGCCGGGGAGACGATAGCGATCATCGGTAAATCTGGCGCCGGTAAATCGACGCTACTCAGTCTGCTTGCGGGGTTGGATACGGCCACCTCTGGGACAGTCGAATTTGAAGGTAAGCCTTTAGAGTCACTGTCGGATGCAGAACGAGCAAAACTCAGAGCCGATAAAATTGCCTTTATTTTCCAATCCTTTCACCTACTGCCCGAGCTAACAGCACAGGACAACGTCGCACTACCCCTTGAGATTCGCCAGCAGCAAAACGCGGAGGCAACAGCGTCGGAATGGCTACAAAACGTCGGGCTGGGTGATCGAACTGATCACTATCCTTCACAACTCTCCGGTGGCGAGCAGCAACGCGTGGCGATAGCGCGTGCTTTTGCAGGTAACCCTGCCCTGCTCTTTGCCGATGAGCCTACCGGCAACCTCGATGAAGCGACGGGGCAGCAAATCGTTGAACAGCTCTTCTCATTAAACGAGCAACAGGGCACAACGCTGATATTGATCACTCACGACCTTGAGCTAGCAAAACGCTGTCAGCGTCGAATTCAACTGAGTAATGGGGCTATCGAGGAGCTATCATGAGTTCTGCCATCCCCCGTATTGCAAGGCGTCAGCTGTGGGTCCAACTGCGGACCATTGAGTGGCGAGTATTAATCCTTGCGGCTCTACTCGCTGTGACACTGACCAGCTTTTTATCGATCGTCAGTGATCGTTTAGAGAGTGGCCTCCTCAGAGAGAGTGCCTCAGTGCTAGGGGCCGATCTAGTCGTTCGATCCAGTCGACCCATTAATGAACAACGCACGGACCTAGCTGAAGAGCTGGGGCTAACCACCACCCGAGTGATTCAATTTCCCACCATGGTCGGTGCTGGTGACAACCTCATCCTAAG
Organism: Marinobacterium sp. xm-d-530; assembly: GCF_013283365.1. GTDB lineage: Bacteria > Pseudomonadota > Gammaproteobacteria > Pseudomonadales > Balneatricaceae > Marinobacterium_E. The sequence goes on from NZ_WBYM01000003.1 coordinate 78,294, forward strand.
CTCAGCCAAAGTAATCTCTGATCCCTACCCGCTCAGGGGAGAGGTGATTACTGATCCACCTATGCAAGTAGCGGCACCTGAGCCGGGAACCGCATGGGCTGAAGAGCGCATTATTGATCAACTGGGTCTGTCGATTGGAGATACCCTGCAGTTCGGTTACGCCGATCTAGTGCTTACCGCCAGGTTAAAGCAGTCCCCCGATAGAGGCAGCGGTTTCAACACACTCAACCCACATCTTCTGGTCAATCAGCAAGATCTTGAGAAGAGCGCGGTACTGGGTCCTGGCTCTAGAGCCGAGTTCCGTCTACTGATCAGTGGTGACAATGATCAGCTTAAAACGTACGAGGCACGTCTAAAACCGACGCTGGAGAACCACGAGCGGATACTGTCACTGATCAATGATCAACCGGTCACCGGTAACGCTCTCGCTAACGGTCTCTCCTATGTTCGCTTGAGTTCACTGACGACCCTACTGCTTGCATCACTGACCATTCTGTTGGCACTGCGTCGCTTCGGTCATGCACAGCAGAGTCGCAGCGCGCTCTTCTTAAGTATGGGTCTTACACCCAACGCCTTAGTAAGGCTCTATTTTTGGCAGCTTGGCATAGCCGCAACCCTTATCGCGGTGATTGGTGGTGTCGCTGGCACTCTTCTCGCTGGCCTAGCCGATATCTGGCTATCCGGTCTGCTTCCACAAGCGCTCCCTAACGCGCAGTGGAGTAGTTACTTAATAGGCCCTACGTTGGGGTATGCGATGCTACTTCTACTCGGCATGCCTCCAGCACTGGAGCAGGCCAAGGTGCCCGTTGCACAGTTACTACGAAGCGACCAGACAAACACGACTCAAAAAGCGAGCTGGGGGCTCTACCTCATCAGTCTGGTACTGCTAAGCGCCGTCTTACTGCTATTTTTGGCGGCGCCTGCCGCTGCTGCGGTATTACTGATCATGCTGGGTATCAGCGGCCTACTGTTCGGGTGGTTGGCCCAACTGATTCTGCACAGCCTCGGGCGTTTTTTAGCTAACCGCCTTGCCCTTGGGCGTTTGCTCATCATGCGTTTGCGCCAGCAACGTAAATGGCACCGATTACAAGCGGGGGTCATGGTTCTGTTGCTGATGCTGTTAAGCGTTATCTGGGTGGCTCGTCAGGACTTAGTCAAAGAGTGGCAAGCGCAGTTCCCTGAGGACGTGCCGAACTACTTCTTAATCAATATCCAAGAGTGGCAAAAGCCAGGGGTCGATCAGTTTTTGGCGGATCGCGACATTGATACCGAACTCTATCCCATGATACGCGGGCGATTAGTGGACCTTAACGATGCACCGATTAGACCTCAGCTCAACGAAGAGCAACTAAAAGATAACTCTCTACGCCGTGAGTTAAACCTGACCTGGCGTCAGCAACCACCGGTGCATAACCAAATCATCCAAGGTGAGTGGTGGGATTCAGACTCTAGCGAGCATCAGATCTCAATCGAGCGGGACATGCTGGAGGATCTAGGGCTTAAACTGGGTGACAAGCTCGGCTTTGACGTCGGTGGCCAACCCGTCAGTGGTGTCATCACCAGTGTGCGTGAAGTGAAGTGGGAATCTTTCCAGCCCAACTTCTACGTCATTTTTTCGCCAGCAGCACTGCAATCTTATCCGGGCACATGGATCACTAGCTTTAAACTGGCCGAGGAGCGCAAAGCACAGGCGAACGAACTGCTTCGCGAATTCCCGTCGTTAACCTTGATCGACATCGATCAACTGATGAAACAGCTCGCTGGCTGGTTAGAACGACTCGCTGAAAGCTCGGCTTTTGTGTTGATCATGACACTGGCGACTGGCCTTATTCTGGTCACTATCACCCTGCTCCAAGCTTTAGAACAGCGTAAAACTGAGGTGGCACTGCTGCAGACATTAGGGGCAAGAGCGACTGAGACCAAACAGCTTGATCTCTTGGAGTTTGGTCTTTTGGGTCTAGTGTGTGGCTCACTCGCTGTGTTCAGTGCAGAGATCACCTTGGCAGCCATGAATCAGTTTTTGTTGAAGATACCGCTCTCTGCTCACTGGGAGCTGTGGTTCACTCTGCCAATACTGGCCAGTTTCGCGTTTATTGCGATAGCCAGTCTGCTGCGTGCTCCACTTAAGATAGAGCAGTGCTATGCCATTCTTAAATCCCATGGGTAAAACTACGGCTAATTCCACTATTGGAGTAGTGTTATTTTTGATCAAAGATGTGTAGAATTCGCTCAAATTTTGATCTAAATCAACAAATTTGAGGGTTTAAAACCATGGCACACGACGAAAACTTCCGTGACAATTCTGGCTGGGGCTGGATCGCAATCAACCTAGTTGCTCTTGCTTGGATCACTATGCCAGTCAGCATCGCATTGACTCAGGTTGTTCAGTGGTAAGCCACTCAACCAACAAAAAAGGAGCCTAATGGCTCCTTTTTTTTGGCTGTACTTTTCCGACTTAGACAGTCAGTGTCTCAACACCCTCTGGCGTTGCCATCAGAACAATATCTGCAGGACGAAGCGCAAACAGACCATTGGTGACAACACCCACCAAGTCGTTCAACTCTCGCTCTAGCCCTTTTGGATTGAGGATCTCCATATCGTGGACATCCAAGATGATGTTGCCATTATCGGTTACAAAGCCCTGGCGGTATTCAGGCTGAACACCCAGCTTCGCTAACTCGCGAGCTACGTAAGAACGAGCCATCGGAATTACCTCTACCGGCAGAGGGAAAGCACCCAATACATCCACCTGTTTAGTCTGGTCGACAATGCAGACAAACTCTTTGGATGCTGCTGCGACAATCTTCTCGCGAGTCAACGCACCACCACCACCTTTGACTAGGTTTAGGTGTGGATCGAACTCATCGGCGCCATCGACGTAGACCTCAATGCCTGAGACTGAGTTCAAATCAACCACTTCAATGCCATGTGCGCGCAGACGCTCGGCAGAAGCTTCCGAGCTCGCCACGGCCGATTCAAATGCACCTTTGTGTGCTGCCAATGCATCAATAAAGCAGTTAGCCGTAGAGCCGGTTCCGATACCAATCACCGAATCCGCTTTTAATTTTGGCAGTACATAATCCAGTGCCGCTTGTGCGACAGCCTGTTTCATTTCGTCTTGAGTCATCAATCCATCTCTAAACAGTCAATTTTTGGGTGTTTTAGCAGCCATTTGCCTGGCTATCTAGACGCAATAGCAGTGAGTCTATACCATTTGCATCCATATTTCTTAAGCAAAACAGCTCTTGATCACTATGCAGCGATACATACGAAAAATTCTTGAAGCGCGTGTTTATGACGTAGCCGTCGAAACCGCACTGGATGACGCACCCGGTTTGTCCGAGCGCACAGGTAACAAAGTCCTACTAAAACGTGAGGATGAACAACCTGTCTACTCGTTCAAAATTCGTGGTGCCTACAACCGTATGGCTCAGCTGACCGATGAAGAGAAGGCGCGCGGTGTTATTACTGCATCCGCCGGCAACCATGCTCAAGGCGTTGCAAATGCGGCTAAGTACCTTGGTATCAAAGCGACCATTGTCATGCCCAAAACCACGCCAGACGTGAAAGTCACCAACGTGCGTCGCTTGGGCGGAAAAGCGGTTCTGCACGGTGATGCCTTTGACGATGCGCGCCAGCATGCTGCAAAACTGGAGCAAGAGAAAGGCTTAACGTACATCCCGCCCTACGATGATCCCGATGTCATTGCAGGACAGGGTACCGTTGCGATGGAGATGTTGCGCCAGCATACTGGCCCCATCGAGGCTATCTTTGTACCGGTCGGCGGTGGCGGCTTGATTGCCGGTGTTGCTGCTTACGTTAAATACCTTCGTCCCGAGACCAAGATCATTGGCGTTGAATCGGATGAGTCCGCGTGTCTTGCACTGGCTATGGAGAAGGGTCGTCGTGCCACACTGCCACAAGTTGGCATCTTTGCGGACGGTGTCGCCGTAGCTCAGATCGGTAAGCACACTTGGGAAATCTGTAAAGATCATGTCGATGAAGTGATCACCGTCAGCGTGGATGAGATCTGTGCGGCCATTAAAGATATCTTTGACGATACCCGTGCGGTGTCAGAACCCGCAGGTGCCCTAGCGGTTGCCGGCCTCAAACGCTATGTCGAGCGCGAGCAGTGCACCGGCAAAAATCTAATCGCCATCAACTCAGGGGCCAACGTAAACTTTGATCGTCTGCGTCATGTTGCTGAGCGTTCAGAGATCGGTGAAAAACGTGAGTTATTAATAGCGGCCAAAATCCCAGAGCGACCAGGTGCCTTTAAGCAGTTCTGTAAAACGCTGGGGAATCGCAACATCACTGAGTTCAACTACCGCTATAGCGACAGCGATGCGGCCGTGGTGTTTGCCGGTGTTCAAATCCGAAAAAACAACGATGGTCGCGAAGAGTTACTGGCCGAACTTAACGACGCATTAGATGAAGTGACAGACCTTACCGATAACGAGGTGGCAAAAAGTCATATTCGCTATATGGTTGGCGGTCACAAGCCTGATGCCTGTGGTGACGAAGCGCTCTTCCGCTTTGAATTTCCAGAGCGTCCAGGCGCGTTGATGAAGTTCCTAAATACTCTGGGTGGGCGTTGGAATATCTCAATGTTCCACTACCGCAACCACGGCGCTGCCTATGGACGCGTTTTAGTGGGTATGGAAGTGCCTAAGAAAGAGCGTTCTGAAGTGCGTAAGTATTTAGACGAGTTGGGCTACACCTGGTTTGAAGAGACCACCAACCCAGCCTACCAGCTCTTCCTAGGTTAACCGAAAAACATCAGTGGTGTTCTGGGGTCTCGGGTGAGACGTCGAACACCTCTTTAGTTAGCGCTTTCATTCCGTATACCAGCAACGAAATAGTTCCCCAGGTCAGACCCAGTAGGACACCAGCATCGACAATGCCGCGCCAAGGTTGCGGGATAGAGTGCACCACAATGATCAACACAATGATAAATGTGGTCAGTGAATAGCTGACGATTTTGCGCTTCTTAGTGGTATGGAAGAACCCCATGCAAAAGAGCGGTGCGAGTACCAAACGCGCAGGCGTCACATGGTGACGAAGGTAGCGAGCTCGCGCTGCTGCACGAGGTGAAAAGTTTTGCTGGAAGCCTCGATATCCCTCTGCAAATCCCATAAAAACCAACGAGAAAGCCAGTGCCACCCAATGGCCAAAACTCAATTCAGCAAACGGAAGTTCCAAAGCCATGGGGGCTAAGCGATAGATTGCACTGCTCAACAGAGCAACAACGCCAACAATACCCCAAACAGCTGCAATTGAACCCAACATAGAGAGTCGCCTTATATTCAAACAAGCGGGCAAGTATAACGAATAGTCAGGTCCTGACAACCGGGTGCGTTATTTGTAGTCCGCTTTATCAAGACCGTACTTACGCATTTTGTCAGAGAGGGTTTTTCTGGGTAGACCTAAGGCCGCCAGCGTCTCTTTGATTGAGCCAGCATGACGCGCCAATTCGGTTTGAATCAACGTTTTCTCAAAGTACTCAACGCGATCAGGCAAGCTCATTACGGTGTTCTGATTACTCTCCAACTCGCCCGCTTCCCCGCAATTGAGCTCACCGAGTAGCACAAAACGCTCCGCCACATTGCGCAGTTCGCGCACGTTACCTGGCCAATCATAGGCGACAAGTTGCTGAATCTGCTCCGGTGTTAGCGGTTCGACTTCACGGCCAAACTGACCTGAGGCGACCAGAGCAAAGTGTTTAAACAGCAGTGGAATATCCTCACGCCGTTCCCGTAAGGCGGGTAGATCGACTCGAACGACATTGAGTCGATAGTAGAGATCCTCTCGGAAATCGCCCTGGTCGGCAGCCTCACGCAGGTCCACTTTAGAGGCGGCGATGACTCTTAAGTCCAGTGAAATAGGGTCGTTCGAACCTAAACGCTCAATGACACGCTCCTCCAACACACGCAGCAGTTTAACCTGCAAAGAGATCGACATGCTTTCGATCTCGTCTAAGAACAGTGTTCCACCTTGAGCATGCTCTAACTTACCAATTCGACGACTTTTGGCATCGGTAAAGGCGCCCGCCTCATGACCAAACAGTTCACTCTCAATCAGGTTTTCAGGAACCGCCCCACAGTTAATGGCGACAAAGTTGGCCCCGCGACGGCTGCTGTTTTCATGGATATAGCGAGCTAGCAGATCTTTACCCGCTCCGGTCTCACCGTGAATCAAAATATCCGCAGGGGTATCAGCAACCGCTCGAACAATATTACGCAGCTGTTGAATGCGCGGACTGGCGCCAATTAAACGAGGGCCTGCCGCGTTGTGAGTGGCTAGTTCCTCTTTAAGCGCTCGGTTTTCGAGAGTTAACGAGCGCTTTTCGATCGCACGACGTACGACATCAATCAGCAGCTCAGAGGCAAAGGGTTTTTCAATGAAATCGTAGGCGCCATCACGGATCGCCGTTACCGCCATAGAGATGTCGCCATGACCGGTAATAATGATGACCGGAATATCAGAATCGATGGCTTTGATCTTAGCCTGTAGCTCTAAACCGGTCATACCCGGCATGTTGATATCGGTGACGACAATCCCCGACCAACCTGAACTGATGATACCCAACGCCTTTTCAGCACGATCACAGGTCACCACAGAGTAACCTTCAAGCTCCAGCGTTTGCCCAGCCGAATCCAAGATGTAGGCGTCATCATCTACCAGTAATACTTGAATCTCGTCAGCTCTAGACTCTGTCACTCGGACTCCTTAGTTGCTTGTGCACTGGGTGGTTGAGCCCTATTTAGAAGAATACGAAACTCGGCGCCACCCTCGGGTAAGTTGTGGGCGCTAAGCATACCACCAAGCTACTCGACAATCCGCTGCGAAATAGAGAGACCAAGCCCCAAACCAAGCCCCTGCTCTTTTGTGGTAAAAAATGGTGTAAAGATCTGCTCTAACGCCTCATCACTTAAACCGGGTCCGGTATCGCATACAGAGATGGCGATCTGCTCCCCGAGAAACTCTGTACGAACCTGAATCTGCTTATCTTCACTCTGCTCCATCGCTTGAGCAGCGTTGTTGATCAGATTCACCATCACCTGCTCCATACGCAGAAGATCCGCTTTCAACCAAATTTGATCCGAGTTATCGGGCCAGGTGATCTCAACATTTTGACGCTCTAACTGCCCGTAAAGGATAGACATAGCCCCATCGCGCAGATCACGCAGCGACACACTACTCTGTTGCGGATCTTGCTTACGCGAGAACTCTTTCAGGGGGTGCAGTATGTTGGCCATTCGCTGCGTCAGATTGGCAATCTGCTGCAGATTGCTCGTGACTCGTTCTGCATTATTCAGTGTCTGAAACTTCAAGGCGTTATCGGCGTAATTGCGAATTGCCGTCAGTGGTTGATTCAACTCGTGGTTTATACCGGCTGACATCTGACCAATGGTCGCCAACTTAGCCGCCTGTACCAACTCGTTCTGAGTTAACTGGTGATTTTCGATCTCGGACAATAGCTTTTTGTTGGCGGCCTGAAGGTCCTGAGTACGCTCTGCAACACGACGTTCAAGCTCATTTTGTGCACGCTGTAAGGCCTGTAAATGCTCGCGACGTTCGGTGATATCAACCAAGGTGACAATCAGGTGATAACGGCCACTCTGCTCCATGTTACTGAGGGTCAGTTCAACCGGGATAACGCTACCATTAGCGTTGAGGCAATCCACCTCCAGCTTCAGATGCTGTTCACGGGTTGCGACCTCTAACTCAATATAGCGCTTCAGTAGTAACTGATCCTGCGGCGACAGTAGCTCATGAAACGGCTTGCCGATGATCTGATCCAAGCGATACCCCAGCAGTCTCTCCAGCACCGGATTAAAGTACTCAATCTTACCTTCTGTATCGATCAGAGAGAGGCCAACCTGAGTATTATTAATCACGCCTTCAATGCGCGCTTCCTGCTCTTTTCGAACTCGGCTTTCACGCTCAGTATAGCGCTGACGCTCAATGCGAATGCGGCGTCGCTGAAAGGCCACAAGACTGGCCAGAACGATCAACACACCCAGTATCGTGGTAATCAACTGCACCACCAATACGCGATCTTCAACCGTTTGCAGATTGGCGAGATGGCGAACGGTCAGACCAGTGTTAGAGATCTGGTCCGCCAACAGCAGATACTGTCGTGTGTCGAGCTCGGCCGATGCTGCAGGGTTGTCACTCTCATTGCGCAGCACAGTAATGATCTCAAACTGCTCATCCTCCACACTGCGTTTAGCAATATTCAAAGAATTAAGCGGCTGATCACCGTATCGAAGACTTTCGGCTATCCGCTTCATCTGCTCATCTGACAGCGGGCTGAGTGTCTTAAACATCCAATCTGGCTCGGTACTGATAACGATAACGCCATCCTCATCTGACACCATCACTTCGGTGGCCGGGTTGTTCCAGCGCTCTTCGATCTGATCCAAGTCGATCTTAACGACGACAACCCCAATGATTTCACCATTGCGGTGCATCGGGTGACTGAAGTAGTAGCCCCGTTTATTCGTCGTACTGCCCAAAGCAAAATAGCGCCCCGACTGCCCTTTCATGGCATCGGTGAAATAGGGCCTAAATGAGAAGTTCCGCCCAATAAAACTGGTCTCTTTAAACCAGTTGCTGGAGGCTCTGGTGTAGCCCGCACTGTCCATCACATAGATATCCAATGCATTGACCAGATCAACGGCTCGTTGCAGATAGAGATTCGCCTGCCCAACACGCTCCTCTTCGGCGCCAGTGACCGCATCAGCCAGTAATTCATGATCGGCTAACAGTTCGGGCAAGCTACGAAAACGATCCAGTCTCTGCTCCACTGACACTCGGTAACGATCAAGCTCACTGGAGGCCTGCTGATGCAGCTCCTCTAATGCCTGTTGATGGGTAATCAGGGTCAAGTAGATCAAAGAGACGACAAACAGCGTAAGCACACCTAGAATCACTTCGGGTCGGAAAGGTAAGAACTGTTTGGGCGTATAACGCTCGGGCATCGACTATCCTGTATAGGCGTTTTAAATAAACAGATATCGATTTTTCCACCTTGCAGGGCATCCCTCAACCCCGATGTTGAATATGAAATTAAATCGTCTGCAATCCTCGTGGTTTCTGAAGGCTCTCTGATATACTTCGCCAACCAAGAGTAAGGAAGCTTCAAGGTGTTACAAGCAGTTAAAGAGAATCTGGATCGCCTCGTTGCAAGCGGTCATCAACATCTGTTGCGTGAGCTAGGTCACGGCATCGAGAAAGAGGCACTTCGAATCGACAGTGCCGGTCATATTGCCAAGACAGACCACCCCGCCGCGCTGGGTTCTACGCTGACCCATGGACAGATCACGACCGACTACTCTGAAGCTCTGATGGAGTTCATTACCGGAGTCAGCACCGATGTGCGCGACTCACTCAAAGAGCTGACCGAACTGCATCAATTCACCTACTCTTTACTAGGTCATGAATCGCTCTGGTGTGCCAGCATGCCCTGTGCGATCAAATCGGTAGATGACATACGCATTGCCGAATACGGCAGCTCCAACATTGGACAACTGAAGTACATCTATCGTGTGGGCCTTGAGCATCGTTACGGAAAGATGATGCAGACCATCGCAGGCATTCACTACAACTTCTCGATTTCGGAAGCCTTCTGGCCAGCGTGGAAACAGGTGTGCGACTCGGAACTTAGCGACCAAGATTTCGCCTCCGATCGTTACTTTGCACTGATTCGTAACTTCCGTCGTTACAGCTGGTTGCTGCTCTACCTGTTCGGTGCATCACCGGCTGTCAGCAAAGATTTCTTGCACTCTGTAGAGCACCACCTAGAGCCTCTCGACGATGATACCTATTACCTCCCCTACGCAACGTCACTGCGTATGAGTGATCTGGGCTATTCAAACAGAGCCCAAGAGGGGCTGAACGTCTGCTTCAACCATCTTGATACCTACTCAGACTCTCTTCAGGCTGCGATACACCAACCGCACCAACCCTTTGAAGCGATTGGTATTAAAGTCGATGGCCAGTATCGCCAGCTCAACTCCAATGTGTTGCAGATTGAGAATGAGTACTACAGTGACATTCGTCCGAAACGCGTTGCCTTCAGCGGTGAAAAACCTGTCCACGCACTGATGGAACGAGGGGTTCAGTACATCGAAGTACGTAACACCGATATCAACCCACTGCTGCCGATTGGTATCGATCTGCAGCAGAGCCTCTTTATGGACGCCTTCCTGTTAACCTGTTTATTTGCAGGTGAGCAACTACTTACTAGCACTGAATGCGCTATGGTAGCTCACAACAAAGACAAGATTGTCTCTGAAGGGCGTCGCCCAGGTCTGATGCTTGAGACTCTTGAGGGCGAAGTGTCACGTGAGCAGTTTGCTCGCGACATCCTCGATCAGGTGACTCTGGTCGCTGAATTACTCGATCAGATCCACGGCGGAAATGCCTATCAACAAGCGGTTCAAAAACAGTATGAACTGGTAGCTGATCCGCAGCTGACTCCTTCAGCTAAAATTATTAGCGAGCTGAAATCGAGCTCACTCACCTTCCAACAGTGGACGCTCAAAATGGGACAAGTGCACCGAGAGACTCTGTCACGCGAACCGCTTGACCCAGCCGTTAAACAGCGACTAACTGAAGAGGCTGAACAGTCACTGGCCAAACAGCGCGATGCTGAATCACAAGATGAAGCACCCTTTGATGAATTCCTTCAGCACTACCTAGCCTCCTAAGTGGAACTTAGTTATCACTTGCCAGCACTCTATCGATCGGCATAGACTGAAATCTCAGTTGGAGGTTTTGTTATGTTAGAGAACTGCAAAGATGCTCGTGAACGCTGGGGCGGTGTCAGCACCATTATTGACCATTGGCTGGATGAACGTGCCGCGTTAATTCGAATTCTAATGGAAATTCCCCATACTCAAGTGGGCGAAGAGTTGGATGCGCGACTGGGTGAATTTTGCCAACTCTTGGTAGACTACCTCTCATCAGGACACTTTGAAGTTTACCAACAGCTGGTAGCAGAGGGAGAAGCCTTCAGCGATTCACAACTAGCAGAGGCTCAAGCACTCCTTCCCAAGATTCAGATTTCAACCGATCTTGCGCTCGATTTTAACGACCGTTTCTCTGATCTGCCTGCAGCGACCGTTGAAGATATCCGCTACTTCAGCGAACAGGTCTCTAAACTGGGCGAAGCCTTGGCTGATCGATTTGAGTTAGAGGATCAGATGATCGCCATGCTGCATGAGACACATCGCGAAGCCGTTAGCTAAATTTGCGGGACACTGAAACAAAAAAGGCTGCCCAAATGGCAGCCTCTTTTATATATGAGCAATTTACTCAGCCGGATTGATCGCAAGCAGTTCAACTTCGAACACTAGCGTCGCGTTTGGTCCGATCATACCGCCAGCACCGCCAGGGCCGTAAGCCAGATCAGATGGGATCACTAGACGTCCTTTACCACCCTCTTTAATCATCTGCAGACCTTCAGTCCACCCTTTGATAACGCCAGACAGCGGGAAGGTCACTGGTTCGCCACGACCGTAAGAGCTATCGAACTCTTGGCCATTGATCAGCATACCTTTGTAGTGCACTTTGACGTTATCTTCTGCTGTTGGTGTAGGGCCTGCGCCCTCTTCCAAAATCTCTACCTGAAGACCCGTATCAGTAGTGACAACACCTTCACGCTTAGCATTCTCTGCCATGAAGTCTTGGCCATTTTTCAGGTTAGCATCCGCTAGTGCTTGCTCTTTCGCCTGTTCAGCTTCTAGCTTTTTCGCTTGGAATGCCATCATCACATCAGACAGCTCCTGCATGGTCATCAACGGCTTGTTGCCTTCGAACATGTCCTTAACACCCTGACTCAGTAGATCGTAGTCAAGAGAGTCGAAATCAGCCATTAGACGCTCACCAAGTACCAAGCCCATGCCGTAACTCAACTTTTGATCATCGGTCGTAAGTTCAGTCGCCTGAGAAGGTGTCGCTAGCATTGCAGAAGATAGAGCAAGCGCTAATACCGCTTTTTTCATTGGAAAATCCTTATTCGTGTTATCAATGAGACCAGTGTCTCTGAATGAGATGAAAGAAACATTAAAACCTATACACCGCAGGATTAAAACCCATTAGGTTTGCGGTTTCAGGCGTTGAAGAACGGCATCCTTATCCTGATCAATATCACTGACGCCGGCTGAGACTCTGTCCAAATTAGATTGCGCTGTTATCAGGTTCATCGCTTTAGGCTTGGGCGCAAGCCACTGATGAAGCATCGCTATCTCGACGCGCTCCATGTTCAGCTCCACCCCTTTTAAATGCTGATACAGGGCTTCAAGTTCGGGGTAGTCATTAAGCTGAGGTTTTAACGACATACGCTGCGACCGAATCGGCAAAATTTTTTGATGCCACGCCTCAATAGCGTCGGGAACCGAATCAGGCCATTCGATCTGCTCAGAAGCCGACCAGAGCGCGGCCAACATTAAATTGACTCGCCCACCTTTCGACTGAATCGATAGCATCGGCTTAGCGACTGACGGGTAGATCTCTAGGGCGAAAGACCACAAAGGGTTGTCGAGTTTTAATCCTGAAGGAACCACGATATCTCCAAATATAAGGAATCTAACAGAGAGGATTACGGCCCTTGCTGTGATAGACTTGCCGCCCATGATACGACTTGAACAGCTCAGTTTACAACGTGGCGCCCAGCGCCTAATTGACCACGCCGACCTAAACATCCATTTTGGTTGGAAGGTCGCCCTTATTGGTGCCAATGGCGTCGGTAAATCGAGTCTATTTAAGCTGATTCTAGGTGAGCTATCACAGGACACCGGGGAGCTACACAAACCCGCTCCTGGCAAGATTGCGCATATGGCCCAAGAGGTCTCCAGCAGTGATCGTTGCGCGTTGGATTATGTACTCGATGGTGACAAGGAGCTGCGCCAGCTGCAGAGCAAACTGGCCATTGCCGAGCAGGAACATAGCCCAGAGTTAGGTGAGCTTTACGCACAGCTGGATGCCATTGATGGCTACCGTGCCGAATCCCGCGCCCACACTCTACTCAATGGTTTAGGCTTTGCACCTAATGACGCTAGCAAACCCGTTCAGAGTTTTTCGGGTGGTTGGCGCATTCGTCTTAACCTTGCTCAGGCATTGATGTGCCGATCTGAACTGCTACTACTGGATGAACCGACCAACCACTTAGATTTGGATGCCACCATCTGGCTAGAGCAGTGGTTGAATCAATACCCAGGCACCCTGATTCTGATTTCGCACGACCGCGCCTTTGTCGATGCAACCGCTAACCAAGTCGTACACCTCTATCAGCAACAGCTCACCCTGTATAAAGGCAACTACTCCGCTTTTGAACGCATGCGCGCTGAACGACTCGCGCAACAACAAGCCGCTTACGACAAGCAGCAGGCACAAATAGCACACATCGAAAGCTTTGTGCGTCGATTTAAAGCCAAGGCGAGCAAAGCCAAACAGGCGCAGAGCCGCATTAAAGAGCTAGAGCGCATGGAGATGATCTCCGCGGCACACATCGATTCACCGTTTAGTTTTCGATTCGACTGTTCCGACAAACTCTCATCGCCCCTGCTGAATCTCTACAACACGGAACTGGGTTACAGCGAACAGAGTAAAATTCTTAACGGTGTATCACTTAGTCTTGTACCCGGTCAGCGAATTGGCCTACTGGGTAGAAACGGCGCTGGTAAATCGACCCTAGTCAAAAGCTTGGTCGGAGATCTACCTCTAATCAGTGGCGAGCGCTCCTGTGGTGAGCATCTAAAGATTGGCTACTTCGCACAGCATCAGCTCGAAGCACTGGATATGAACGCCTCGGTTCTGTTGCATCTGCTGCGTATTGCTCCTAAGGCAACCGAAGCTCAACTGCGTTCGTTTGCCGGTTCTTTTGGTTTCAGTGGCGATGATGCACTGGATCCGATTGGACGTTTCTCTGGCGGTGAAAAGGCTCGCCTTGCATTAGCATTGATCGCTTGGCACAAACCCAATCTGCTGCTGCTCGATGAGCCCACCAACCACCTGGATCTGGAAGTTCGTCACGCACTGACTCTAGCCCTTCAGGACTTTGAAGGCTCGATTATCTTGGTGTCCCACGATCGCCATCTACTGGCGAACACCGTCGATCAGTTTCTTCTGGTCGCCGAGGGCAAAGTGACCGAGTTTGACGGTGACCTCGATGATTACCACAAATGGCTAGCGACCCAACGGCAAGAGGACTCTTCACCGGTCATCGCATCGGAAGGCCGCTCACAAAGCGCCGCCGATCGGAAAGAGCAGAAACGCATCGAGGCTGAAAAACGCTCTAAATTACGCCCTTTGCGAAAAGCGCTTGAGAAGCTTGATGCGAAAATGGAGAAGCTCAATCAATCGTTGGAAGCCCTAGAGTCACAGCTTGCCGACACGGATCTGTATACGGATCAACGCAAAGATGAGTTAAAGGCCCTACTAAGCCAGCAGGCCGAAGCTAAAAGCGAATTAGAGGGTGTTGAGCTGGAGTGGTTTGAAACTCAAGAGCAGCTCGAAGAGCTTGAACAAGAGCACGCCTAGGCTAAATTCGACTCACTCGGGTCACTTGCTTAATAGCACGCAGCTTTTTCATAACCCGCGCCAGATGAACACGGTTGGTCACTGTCAGTTCAATGGTAACGGCATTCATCTGACCATCTTTCTCGCCTGACAGTAGCTGATTGACGTTCCCGCCTACTGAAGAGACCGCCATCGCCAGCTGTGCGATGATGCCTCGTTGTGATTCAACCTGAACTTCTAAAACGGTGGTGTACTCATCCTCACCTGTTTCGCCCCACTCGATGTAGATGTTGCGATTGGTGGTCTCGTCACGCTTACCGTTGAGGTTGCGACAGTCAGAGCGGTGCACCACCAAGCCACGTCCTGCCGAGATATTACCGACAATATTGTCGCCAGGAATGGGGTAACAACAGCGAGCAAAGTGCATGACCATGCCTTCTGCACCCCGAATCGAGATCGGTTTACCGTCTGTACCAATAAGTGATTCTGGTTCGTCAGATTCACCATCCGTCGGTTGTAGACGCTGAGCGATGACGTAAGCCATTCGATTACCCAATCCGATATCTTCTAACAGATCATCGAGAGTCTCGAAGTTCAAATCTTGTAACAGCTTGTCCAGCTTATTCTGATCAAGCTGTTGATCACTGATCTCATATTGAGCCAAGTACTGGTTCAACAGGCGACGACCTAACTCGATCGACTCATGCTGTTTTTGGTTCTTCAAGAAGTGGCGAATCGCTGTCCTTGCTTTACCGGTCACAACAAAGTTGAGCCAAGCCATATTGGGTTGGGCACGTGGGGTTGTGATGATCTCAACGGTCTGACCGGTTTTCAGCGGCTCTGACAGCGGCGATAGATGTCGATCAACACGACAGGAGATACAGGAGTTACCCACGTCGGTATGAACCGCATAAGCAAAGTCGACCGGGGTTGCCCCTTTCGGTAGCTCAAGAATGCGTCCCTTCGGAGTGAAGACATAGACCTCATCTGGGAACAGCTCTTTCTTAACGCTGTCGATGAACTCCATCGAGTCACCGGCAGCCTGCTGCATTTCAAGCAGGCCTTGTAGCCATTTGCGCGCACGGTTGTAAGAGCCTTCGGCACTGCTGCCATCGCCACTCTGTTTGTAGTGGCTGTGTTCGGCAATACCCTGCGCAGCGACGGCATCCATCTCATGGGTTCTGATCTGTACCTCAATAGTAATATCGCGTGCACCAAACAGATCGGTATGCAGCGATTGGTAGCCATTTGCTTTTGGGATAGCAATGTAATCTTTGAAGCGCCCCGGTACGGGTTTAAACAGGTTATGTACTGCGCCTAAAATTCGGTAACAGTTATCAACAGATGTCGTAACAATACGAAAAGCGAACACATCCATGATGCTGGCAAAACTGCGATTTTCGCTCTTCATTTTGCGATAGATTGAGTAGAGGTGTTTCTCACGGCCGGTCACTTCACCGACTAACTCCTCCTGTTTCAAGCGGCGATTAATGGCCTCCTGAATCTCAGAGATAATATCTTTACGCTGCCCCCGCGCTTGCACCACCGCACGGCGAATGTACTTAGCACGCATCGGGTGGAAAGATTTAAACGCTAAATCCTCTAGCTCTACCTGAACATCACGCATACCCAAACGGGCTGCAATCGGTGCGTAGATATCCAGAGTCTCTTTAGCGATACGACGCTGTTTATCTGGGCGCATAGCACCCAACGTACGCATATTGTGAAGACGATCCGCTAGCTTAACGATGATGACGCGAATATCTTCTGCCATCGCTAAGACCATCTTCTGGAAGTTTTCTGCCTGCGCTTCCGCTTTGCTCTCGAACTCAAGATGCGTCAGTTTAGATACACCATCAACAACTCGTGCAACGGTTTCACCAAACTGGCCAGAGATACCGTCAAAATCGATCTCAGTATCTTCGATGACATCGTGCAACATGGCTGCTATTAGACAGTCGCGATCCATGTGCATCTCAGCAAGAACACTGGCAACGGCTAGGGGATGGGTAACGTAGGGCTCACCACTTTTACGACGCTGACCATCATGGGCCTGTTCCGCGTAAAAATAAGCACGCCTTACCTTTCGGATCTCATCGGAGTCCAAATATTCGGTAAGGCGTTCAGATAGAGCGTCTATAGTGGGCATCAGTTATCGCTTAACAAACAATATGATAAGGATGATGCCCCACTTTGAAGAGAGTTGGAAGAGTTAGTCTAGAACTGGCTCGTCAAGGACAGCGCGAGTTGTGTGACCTTCGGCGATTTCACGAAGAGCAACAACCGTTGGTTTGTCATTTTCCCATTCAACTTTAGGATCTTGACCACCAGTAGCGATCTGACGCGCACGTTTAGACGCAACCATTACAAGTTCAAAACGGTTATCAAGATTGTCTAGGCAATCTTCTACAGTAACACGTGCCATGAGTAACCTCTTTAAAGAGTAGTAACAAATTCGAACCGGCGATTGTACAGAGTTTAGGCAGCTCTCTACAAGAGTTCAGCGAGTAAACTTTGCTGCGCCTGCTGTTGAACCGCCATTTCTAGACGATTTGCGGTAAATATTGCAGCCAATTGATCCAGTGCAGTGTCGAATTGGTCGTTAATCACCAAGTAGTCAAAGTCGCCGTAGTGGCTCATCTCAGATTCAGCTTGCGCCATACGACCGGCAATCACCTCGTCGCTGTCGGTGCCGCGACCGGTCAAACGACGCAGAAGCTCTTCACGACTCGGCGGTAAAATGAATATAGAGCGGGCTTCGGGCATCTTTTCACGAACGATTTCAGCGCCCTGCCAGTCGATCTCGAGAATCACATCAATACCTAGTGACAGTTGCGAATCAACCCAGCCTTTGGACGTACCGTATTTATTAGTGAAGACTTCCGCGTACTCGAGAAACTGTCCCGCTTCGATCAGACGATCAAATTCCGTTAGATCAACGAAGTTGTAGGCAACACCATCTTCCTCGCCAGGACGAGCAGCACGGGTAGTGTGAGATACCGACACACGAATGCGCTCGTCACGCTCCAACAATGCTTTTACGAGACTGGTTTTACCGGCACCGGAGGGTGCAGAAATGATGTAGAGGAAGCCCTGAGCTGCTTGCATAACAAAAACCCTGATTACTGAGTCGCGAATGATATAACAACTCAGCGCGTCTGTTTAGGGATAGATCAGTAACGCAGCTTACCGTTTTTACGGAATTCACTCGGCGTCATGCCGCGCACTTCCATAAACCTACGGTTAAAGTTGGCGACGTTGTTAAAGCCAACGCTGTAACAGATAGTAGAGATATACTGATCCGTATCGAGCAGTAGCTGACTGGCCTTGTTGATACGCATGCGCGTGACAAAGTCAGTAAAGGTATTGCCTGTAGCTTTACGGAAATAGCGAGAGAATCGGCTCTCACTCATACCAAACTTTTCAGCGACTTCCGCCATGTTGAAGTTGGTTGAGTAGTGCTCTGAGACATAGCCAACAATTTCACTGATCTCATCGAGATGGTGTTGATCATCTCGACTCTGCAACTGTACAGACGAGAGCAGTCGGTAGTTTTCATGCTTAGCCAAAACAGCCATTAACTCAATGAAATTGGCCAGACGATCCATACCTGAGCTGACTTTTATGCGATCCATCATCGCCTCAACTTGAGCGCTGATACCGTAGAATTCGACACCGTTAGCCGCACGATCCAAGAAATTCATTAAAGAACGCATTTCGGGAATCAATTCAGCACTGCGCACAAGAGGCTCGCGACGGAACTGCAATACCTTGTCACGCACTTCAACATGATCTTGGCCGTTAGGGTATTCCGTGGAGATCCAGTTATGAGGCAGGTGAGGCCCGGTCAGGACAAGCTGACCCGGCTGGAAGTGACCAATGTAATCACCGACAAAAACTTTGCCCTTGGTTTCGGTGATCAAATGAAGTTCATACTCTTCATGAAAGTGCCAACGAATCAACTGGTGAGGTGCACCATGCTCCAAAAAGCGAATAAAGCCCTCATCAATCTGCTCCTCATAACCGAGGTCAGGATGACGGTGAAAATCACTCTCTTTTTCTGGCGGTCTAATGACCTTCAAATCATTTGTTTGCATATGCACCTCGATGCTGACTCAGTCAGCTTATTATCAACGCCCCTCCCGACGTTCAATAAATTCATTCACCTGTTGGTAAGCGCTTCTCATTGCGGCCAACAAAATCTCATTGCCTGCCAACTCATTGAATAGCAGGCGCTCAGCAACAAAAGCATTTACCGGATCTTCTGCACCAACAATCGCGTCAGCCACTGCAGCATCCATTAGCTGATCTTCGTAAGTGTAAGGGATATCCCCTCGACGCTCACGAATCAAGAAAGCTAAAAATAGAGCCGGAAGAATAGAGACCGATTTTAGATCTAATCCACGCTCTAAACCATCTCGAATGGTTGGCAGAATGAAACCGGGGATCTTCGAAAAACCGTCCATGGCAACTCGTGCGTTGGTATCTTGAATGTTCGGATTAGAGAATCTATCCAACACCACATCACGATATTTTGCCAAATCCAACGGGCAGTCTGGCAACGCTGGAATGACATTGTCGGTTACATAATTATAACCCAACTGACAGATCTCTTTATCCTGCGTACCTTCATGGATATAGTCCATACCGGCTAATGTACCCGCCCAAGCGATACAGCTATGCGTCGCGTTTAGACAGCGTATTTTAGCCTCTTCGTAGGGGCCTACGTCCTCAACCATCTCTACGCCGACTTTCTCCCAAGCGGGACGCCCTGCAATAAAGTGATCTTCAATAACCCATTGAATAAATGACTCACCCATCAGAGCGGATTTGTCATCTATACCCGTCGCAGCTTTGACACGCTCTACCACATCAGCGGTTGGGCGCGGTGTAATTCGATCCACCATCGCATTGGGCGCTGAGGTATTGTTTTCGACCCAAGCTTTTAGCTCTGTCTCGTTACGCAGATCTAAAAACTGTAGGAAACCTTTCATGAAGCGATCACCATTCGAACGAAGGTTGTCGCAGTTCATTAGAGTAACAGGACCTGCACCCGCCGCTAAACGAGCCTTTAACAAACGCGCCAAAGCGCCGTAAAGCGTAACAACTGTCTCACCTTTAAGGTCAGTGACCAGGTCTGCATAGCTTTGATCCAGCTGATCTTGTGAGTCTAGGTAGTATCCCGCTTCAGTAACGGTAAATGAGATGATCTTTGTCTTCTCATCCACAGCGACCTCTGTCAGACCATTGAGCTCAGCATCGAATGGAATGATCTGTTTAATCGCCTCAATACGCTTATAGTCACGCTCACCCTGAGGCGTCACTGTCTCAAGCGTGTAAGCACCTGACGAGGCTTGAAGGGCTGCAATCGTATCGGCCATGTCAGGACGAATATTACCCCCGGCTAGAACCCAAGATTGATCACCCAGATCATGTAACCACTGCAAATAGAGCGCTTGGTGGGCTCGATGAAAAGAGCCCAAGCCTAAATGCAGGTTAATATTAGGTTGTGTATTACTCATACCGAGACCTCAGCGAATCGCCTCACCCTTCGCATCAAATTGATGCAGGTGAGAAGCGTCGTAATTGATTGAGACAGAGTCACGAACTTTGATGCTTGGCTGCTCATACTGGCGAACAATCAATTTCTCGCCACTACCTTCAAGGCAGACGTGAATCAGCGTTTCGTTACCCAGGGCTTCGATCAATTCAACCTGACCGGAAATAGCACCTTGTCCCGCATCCACAATAGAGAAATGCTCTGGGCGCACACCCACATCGACCGCATCGGCAGAGATACCGCTGAAGTAACTCGCAGAGAGTAGGTTCATCTGAGGCTGACCAATAAATTGAGCAACAAACTTGTTTGCAGGTGCTTCGTATAGTTCCATCGGCGTACCGACCTGCTCAATCACACCACCCTGAAGGACAACCACTCGATCAGCCAGTGTCATTGCTTCGACCTGATCGTGTGTTACGTAGATGCTAGTCGCGTTCAAATCACGGTGTAGCTCTGCAATCTCTACACGTGTTTGACCACGAAGAGCAGCATCAAGGTTTGATAGCGGCTCATCGAACAGGAATACTTTTGGCGAACGAACAATCGCACGACCGATCGCGACACGCTGACGCTGACCACCTGAAAGTTCCTTAGGAGTGCGCTTCAAGTAGGGCGTTAGGTTCAGCGTCTCTGCAGCCTTAGCGACCTTTTGATCAATAATCGACTGTTCTTCACCTTTGATACGCAGAGCGAACGACATATTCTCTTCAACCGTCATGTGTGGGTAGAGAGCGTATGACTGGAAAACCATCGCCAAATCACGCTTAGATGGAGCCTGGTGAGTGATCTCATTGCCATCTAACACTAGATCGCCATCGTTGATCTCTTCTAGACCGGCAATCATGCGAAGCAGCGTGGATTTACCACAACCGGATGGACCTACGAATACAATGAATTCGCCTTTGTTGATGGTAAGGTTAACCCCTTTGATCGCGTGTACATCGCCGTAGTACTTATCGACGTTTTTTAATTCTAAATATGACATGTGTAAAAACTCCAAATACTTACTTCACGGCGCCGAAAGTCAGGCCTTGAACCAACTGTTTCTGTGAGAACCAACCGATCACAACGATTGGTGCAATAGCCATTAGGGACGCTGCAGAGAGCTTCGCCCAAAACAGGCCTTCAGGGCTTGAGTAACTGACCATCATGGTTGCCAACGTACCAGCATCTGCTGCCCCGAGGTTTAGCGCCCAAAATGCTTCATTCCACGCCAGTACCAGACATAAGAGGCCAGTAGAGGCTAGACCACCAATACCCAGTGGAAGCAACACATGGCGAAACTCCTGCCAAACCGAAGCACCGTCCATACGCGCAGCTTCTAAGATTTCGTGTGGAATATCTTTAAAGTAGGTGTAGAGCATCCAAACCATAATAGGCAGGTTCATCATGGTGAAGATGATGACCAAAGCCGTCTTGGTATCTAACAGACCGAGTTGTTGGAAGATGACATAGATCGGAAGCAACGCACCGACTGCAGGCATAAACTTAGTTGATAGCATCCACAACAACAGACCATTAGTGCCCTTGGTAGGCGAAAACGCCATACTGTAAGCAGCAGGTGCAGCAATCAGTAGACCTAAGACAGTTGAAACAACCGAAGTGACCACAGAGTTCCAGGCAAACTGGACGTAGTCAGAGCGCTCGTTAACGACATGGAAGTTCTCCAGTGTCGGCTCAAAGGCCCAAAGACTAGGAACAGCGATAGCCTGCAGCTCTGTTTTGAACGCTGTAAAGCCCATAAATATAAGTGGAAAGAAGAGCAGCAACGCAATACCCCAAGCTGCTGCCGTTCTAGCAATAAGGGCTGGAGTCCATTTAGATTTTTTAGTACTCATCTTACTTCTCCAGATTTTTGCCGATGATACGGATCAAAAAGATCGCAACGATATTCGCTAGGATGATGGCAAAGACCGCGCCAGCTGATGCAACACCAATATCGAATGCCTGCAAAGCCTCATTGAAAATCAAGTAAGCAAGGTTGGTACTCTGTGTACCTGGACCACCGTTCGTGGTTGTGAAGATCTCTGCAAAGACAGACAGTAAGAAGATCACTTCAATCATGATGACAACAGAGATCGGACGAGCTAAGTGAGGTAGATACATGTAACGGAATTTCTGCCAGTAATTGGCACCGTCCATTTCAGCTGCTTCAAGCTGCTCGCGATCCATCGATTGCAGTGAGGTCATAAGAATCAAACAGGCAAAAGGGAGCCACTGCCAGCTGATCATTATGATGACTGAAAAAAGTGGCAGATCTTGAAGCCAGTTGATCGGGGTTAGCCCAAAAAATGTCCAAACTTGAGCCAACACACCATAAATAGGGTTCATCATCATGTGTTTCCACAAAAGTGCATTGACGGTTGGCATGACAAAGAACGGAGAAATAAGTAGCAGACGAACAATACCTCGCCCGGGGAATGTTTCATTGATGAGAAGCGCTATCGCTAATCCACCAATCACAGTAATAGCAACTGTCGAAGCAAGCAGAACCAAGGTATTGATAATGGCATCACTGAATGCAGGGTTGGTGATCATGAACTCGTAGTTCATCCACCCAGCAAAACCGGTGCTATCTGGTTGCATCAAGTTATAGAAAATCGACGAAAAATAGATCGTCAAAGCCAGTGGCACGACCATCCAGATCAACAGTGTGATCACAGCTGGACTTAGTAGTAACCGAGGCATTAAGCGACTGCTTCGAGATTGCGAAGACATAATAAATTACCGTAAATAGATCAGAAAAAGTGCCCCCAGCTAAAGATTAGCTGGGGGCTTTTTAGGGTAAAAGAATACTGAAACCCTAAATTACAGCTTGCTTAGTAGTAGCGAGCTTTACGCATTTCGCGGTCAGCGTAAGCCTGTGCTGCAGCCAACGCCTCTTCTACACTTTTCTCACCTGCAAGAGCAGCAGCGAACTGCTGACCAGCCGCTGTACCGATAGCCTGGAACTCAGGAATCGCAGCAAATTGAACACCTGTGTATGGTGTTTTCTCGAAGGTAGAGTCGTATGGATTTGCGCTGTTGATAGCATCCATCTCAGCGCTTGCGAAGTTAGCAGCTGCCTGGAATTTCTCGTTAGCGTAAGTCGATGCACGAGTACCAGTTGGAACACGGCCCCAACCGTTAGTCTCACCAACTAGGTTGATGTAGTCAGCAGATGTAGACCACTCTAGGAACTTCATTGCAGCATCTTTCTTCTCAGAAGAGGCTGGGATACCTAGAGCCCAAGCCCATAGCCAGTTTGCACCACGTTTAGTTTTCTGAACTGGAGCCTGTGCATAAGCAATTGAGTCAGCTACTTTTGACTGGGCTGGATCAGATACGAAAGATGCAGCGATTGTTGCGTCAACCCAAGAGCCACACTTACCTTCGTTCATTAGAGCAAGGATTTCGTTGAAGCTGTTAGCT
The DNA here is from genome assembly GCF_013283365.1 of Marinobacterium sp. xm-d-530. GTDB lineage: Bacteria > Pseudomonadota > Gammaproteobacteria > Pseudomonadales > Balneatricaceae > Marinobacterium_E. Next base: position 101,794 of record NZ_WBYM01000003.1, read on the forward strand.
GTTGAACCTGGAGGGCCGTACTTAGTCATTAGGTCGACATAGAAGTTAATAGCAGCATTCCACTCAGCAGAGTCTAGCTGTGGCTTCCAGTTCTCATCAAACCAACGCGCACCGAAAGTGTTAGCAATCGTTGTGATGAATGCAGCATTGTCACCCCAACCTGGCTTACCACGAAGACAAGTACCGTACACACCATTTTCTGGGTCATGCATTGCAGCGATTGCCTGCTCCATATCTGCCCAAGTTGGGTTGTATGGAAGAGTGATACCTGCTTTATCTAGTAGGTCTTTACGGTACATAACCATAGACGACTCACCGTAGAACGGAGCAGCGTATAGGTTACCTTCGTGAGATAGACCACCGCGCATCGCTGGTAGGATATCGTCTACGTTGTACTCAGCAGAGAAATTTAGAGGCTCTAGCCACCCTTTCTCACCCCAGATAGGCGCTTCATACATACCAATAGTCATGATATCGAACTGACCACCTTTAGTTGCGATGTCAGTCGTAACACGTTGACGAAGAACACCCTCTTCAAGAGTTACCCACTTAACTTTGATACCAGTCTCTTCTTCGAACTTAGGCGTTAGCTTCTGCATCTCGATCATGTGACCGTTGTTTACAGTAGCGATTACTAGCTCAGTGCCGCCGTGTGATCCAGCGAACGCTTGAGTTGATAGCATTACGGCACCTGCAACGGCAGCCGAGAGCATTTTTACTTTCATGACGTACTCCTGTCGATTTTTTTCTTGCTTTGACACTAAATGTACTTTTATTCGCAAATTCGAATATAACCCTTAGCATCTGAGCAACACAGTAGCATTAGATTTTTTCAAACACTTATACAAAAAAACTCAATGATTGTATTTTATTGCAATTCTATTTCGCATATGCGTTAACCAGTGCAATATAGTTTATAAATACGTCAAATAATGCAAAGTTTCGACGTTGAATATAGCCAATGCATTTTTTGGAATAAAAATAGTAGGTAGTTGAAATGTATTTAGGACTCGACCTAGGAACCTCTGGGGTTAAAGCCCTGTTAATGGATGACTCACAGCAGGTTGTGGGCAGCGAAACTGCTTCGATCACTGTCTCAAGACCTCACCCGGGTTGGTCAGAACAGGACCCTGCCGACTGGATTGCGGCCTGTGAAGAAGCGATTACTAAACTGAAAAGTCATCACCCAGAAGAGCTTGCTGCAACGCGTGCTATATCATTTTCAGGCCAGATGCACGGTGCCACACTGCTGGATGCTGAGGGCGAAGTACTTCGTCCATCTATTCTTTGGAACGACACTCGCAGCTACAAAGAGGCCGCTGAATTGGATGCTATGCCAGAATTTAGACAAGTATCGGGCAACATCGTATTCCCAGGTTTTACGGCACCCAAACTCGTATGGGTAGCAAAAAATGAACCCGAAATTTTTAACAAGGTAGCCAAGGTCCTTTTACCCAAAGACTACATTGCCTATTGGTTAAGTGGCGAATACATTTCTGAGATGTCCGATGCGGCCGGAACAAGCTGGGTAGATGTTAAGAATCGCTGCTGGTCAGAAGAACTTTTATCATTGAGTGGAATGACGCTTGATCAGATGCCTCGTCTTGTTGAGGGATCTGAAGCGGCAGGAAGGTTACGTACTGAGTTAGCCAGCAGATGGGGTTTGAGCAACGACGTAATCATTGGCGGCGGTGCAGGTGACAACGCAGCTTCGGCTATCGGCATGGGCGTTATTGATGAGGGCCAAGCCTTCCTCTCATTAGGCACTTCCGGCGTCCTATTTGCAGCGACCAATGGTTTTAAACCACTTCCAGAGAGCGCTGTTCATGCCTTCTGTCATGCCATCCCAAATACTTGGCACCAGATGGGGGTCATACTCTCTGCTACCGACGCACTGAATTGGTATGCCAGGCTAACGGGCAAGTCAGCAATAGAACTTGATGCCGCACTGGAGGCCGAGCCTAAGGGGCCTGCTAGCGTCACTTTTCTGCCCTATCTTTCGGGTGAACGAACGCCCCATAACGATGCGCAGGTAAGGGGGATGTTCATCGGCTTAGATCACAGTTCTGACCAGAAGCTACTGACTCAAGCCGTTATGGAAGGGGTCGCTTTTGCTATTCGCGATAATCTTGAAGCTCTTATTGCTGCAGGCTCATGCGTCAACGAGATCATTGCGGTAGGAGGCGGCTCAGGGTCAACGTTTTGGTTACAGACGCTGGCTAATATTCTGAACAGAACTCTGCTGCTTCCATCCGATGGGGATTTTGGTGCCGCCTACGGTGCGGCACGTCTAGCAATGCTGGCTCACCGGAAAGCTAGCCCTGAATCACTACTGACTCAACCTAAGATTGAAGCTCGCATTGAGCCAGATGCAACTCTGTTGAATCAATATGAAGCAGCCTATCAACGTTACCGCTCTCTTTACCCAGCAATTAAGTCACTGAATCTATAAAGAGTATGTTAGCGTAAAGCTTGGCTTTACCAATCTAGAATTAACGAAAACTTAGAAGGGGTTAGCATGCAGTTCAGCCGTTTAGGAACCAGTGGATTAAGCGTTTCAAGAATCTGTTTGGGCACAATGACCTGGGGTAAGCAGAACACCCAAGCGGAGGCCGACGAACAGATCGAACACGCCTTATCAGTTGGTATTAACTTTTTTGATACAGCCGAAATGTACGCAGTGCCGCCAACAGCAGAGACCTACGGTAAAACAGAAGAGATCATTGGTAACTGGCTTGCTCGAAACCCATCCCGTCGCAGCGAGATGATCATTGCCACCAAAATCGCAGGTATCGGGTTACCTTGGGTAAGAAGCGGCGGCCCAATTACAGGCAAGGCAGTGATTGAGGCGGTCGATAATTCATTGAAGCGCCTGCAGACTGACTACATCGATCTCTATCAACTACACTGGCCAAACAGAACTTCACCTCACTTTGGCAAGCATACTCCGAACTTCTTCAAGTTTAGCGACATTAAAGCGGCTGAACATGAAGCTCAAATGTTGGATATCCTTAAAGGTTTAGCGCAATGCATAAGTGACGGAAAAATCCGTCATTTCGGCCTCTCAGATGATACTACCTGGGGCATCAACACCTATCTAAAACTGAGCCGACAGCATGACCTACCCAAACCGGTCTCGATTCAGAATGAGTTTAGTCTGTTGCATGCGAAAGATTGGCCCTACTTGATCGAGAACTGCGTTCACGAAGAGATCGCCTATCTTCCTTGGTCACCGTTGGCATCAGGATTACTCTCTGGCAAATACGCTGATGGAGCAATGCCGAAAGGAAGCCGCTGGAGCATCTCAAACCCCGCTGCCCTGCATCGGAATACACCCCAGGCTCATGAAGCTGTTGCAGAGTACGTCAAGTTAGCCAAACAGTTTGGTTACACCCCGTCACAGCTTGCACTCGCATGGTGTGATCAGGTTGATGGCGTAACCTCTACCATTATTGGGGCGACCTCAATGGATCAACTAAAAGAGGACATCGCCGCTTTTGATATGCTACTGTCTGAAGAGCTACAAACTGAGTTAGCGGCTGTCTTTAAGCGCTACCCTCAACCCTTTTAAGAGGCGGCTATCCTGATAGCCGATGCAAAATAAGAGATTGATATGAGCGAACAATTAAAAGGCAAAATTGCCGCGGTTACAGGCTCTGCGTCAGGCATTGGTTTCGCCAGTGCCAAAGCGATGCTGGATGAAGGTGCCACAGTTATCTTTATCGATCGAAACGAGTCTGCGCTGTCTGATATCTGCAGTCGTCTTGGGGATAAGGCTCTACCACTGGTCATTGACCTGCTCGATCCGGAACAGTGCAAAGAGATGGTGCCACGCATTCTGGAGATGACTGGGCATCTGGATATCTTTCACGCCAACGCTGGGCTCTATGTCGGCGGAGATCTCATGGAGTCTGACGCTGACCAGATTGATCGAATGCTGAATTTAAATATCAATGTGGTGATGAAAAACGTACAAGCTGTGTTAGCGCATATGATTGAGCGAGAGACCGGTGACATTTTGGTGACCAGCTCGCTAGCAGCCCACTACCCGACGCCATGGGAACCTATTTATGCCTCATCAAAATGGGCGATCGACTGTTTTGTTCAGACGACTCGACGTCAGATGTTTAAGCACGGCATTCGTATTGGATCGGTATCACCTGGGCCTGTGGCAACGGGATTACTCTCGGACTGGCCGGAAGGTAAATTAAAAGAGGCTCGTGCCAATGGCAGCCTAATCGAGCCAGAAGAGATCGCAGAGGCGTTGCTGTTTATGTTGACTAGGCCACGTCATATGACTGTGCGTGACATGGTCATCATTCCAACGAATTTTGATCTCTGATGGGCGAGTAATTTTCGCTTCGCACCGAGTGCTAGCTCCTAAGGCAGGTTTCATACCTTGGAGCTAGCGTTAAAACTACTTCAGCTTTCAGAAATTCGCTTAACCGCTCTTCGCATCGACAGACGATAAAGAAGCGGAATCACAAACAGCGTTAGCACAGACGAGAAGCCCAAGCCCCATACGATCGAGGTGGCGACTGGGCCCCAGATCAGTGACTTACCACCCAGACCCGCTGCAAGCGAAAATAGACCCGCCATGGTGGTCAGGGTAGTAATCAATACCGGAATGACCCGTCGACGCGAAGCATAAAGCGTCGCATGCATCAGGCTCATGCCATTGCCAATTCGGTCATTGGCGGCCGATATCAGTACGATCGCGGCATTCACGGCAATACCGGCTAAGGCCACGACACCGTACATAGTGTAGAGACTGAGCGGGTTTTGCGTCACGATCAAGCCCAATACAACACCGGTAAACGCCAGTGGCACTGTCGCCAAGATCATTAATGGCTGCCAGTAACTGCGGAACTGCGTGCCCAATATTAGGTACATCAAGCCGACGCCGACCAAGAAGAGAATCGCAATCGAATCCATACTCTCTTGGATATCATCCAACTCACCCGAGAAGTCGAGATCGATGGCAGGATATTGCGCTTCGTACTCCTTCCAGCGCTCTAGCAAGAAGGCGTTGGCTTGTACGGTATCCATACCGCCAGAGCGAAGGTCAGCCTCTAAGGTGATTGCACGACGGAAGTTGTAGTGACGAATGTTACCCAACGACTGTTTACGCTCCTCTATTACCAACTCCGACAGAGGAATAGCACCGCCCGCGGGAACAGGAATACGGTAGCTAAGCAGACGCTCAAGAGAGGGTAGCGACTCAGGATTAGCACGAACACGAACATCCAGGCGTTCACCGGCATCTCGCATACTCGCGACAACTTCACCGTCGACCAATAGGCGCAGGGTGCGACGAACATCCGCAGGGTTCAAACCTGTACGATTGATCGCATCACTGTCTAACTCCAGACTCAACTCATAACGACCACGAGCCGCATCGTCTTCAACATCCACGAAATCTTCGTGACTGTTCAGAATTTCAATCAGAATGTTGGTAGCGTCGCGAATCTCTTGGTAATCATCACCACGTACCTTGACCGAGATCGGTTTAGAGGCAGGCGGACCACCCGATAGGCGCAAGAATGAGATGCGAATCGGACCGGCAATGTCACCCAAATCTTCACGCACCGCATCGGTCATCTCTTCAACTGTGCGCAGTTCAGGTGTTTTAGGGTTTAGACCGACAAGAATCTGGCCGTACTGCTCGCCAATACGCGGCTCTGTCTCGGTAAACATCTGACCGGCATAGCTTGCGATGGCGCGCACTTCCCCGTCACGCACATTTTGACGGACACGCTCTTCCACACGTGAGACCACCTCCATCGTTTTCGCGACAGGCGTCGCTGCCGGCATTTCAACGTTCACATAGAATAGGCGGACAGGATCGGCCGCAAAGAAATCCATCTTAATGTAGCCGTTGCCTAGGGCACCGACCGCGCCTATCAGTGGCAATACGGCGACAATCAGTGAGAGAACCGGACGGCGCAGCGCTTTGATCAACAGACGAACATAGGTGATCTGCACGCGGTGGGTCATGGTTTCACGCAGACGCTGAATTCGACTCGGTTTATCAAACCCAACCTTAGCCGCCAAAATGTGGGCAGGCAGCATCCAAAAGGCTTCAATCAGACTGATCGCTAGGGCGATCGACACCACCATAGGAATAACCTTCATGAACTTGCCCAAAATACCGGGCAGTAGCATCAGCGGTAAAAAAGCGGCGATGGTGGTCAGTACCGCCGCTGTGACGGGAGCCGCTACCTCTTTCAACGAACCCTGAACGGCGGCAATCCCAGTAAATCCTCGCTGTAGCCGATAGTAGATCGATTCGACCACAACGACGGCGTCATCAACCAACATACCCAATACAATCACCACACCCAACAGCACGGTGACGTTCAACGTTTCGCCCAGTCCCGCCAGTACCCAGAAGGTGGCTGCCAAAATAAAGGGGATGCCGATCGCTGTGAGCAGTGCGATGCGTGTACCTAAGAAGAGCCAAGCCACAACCAACACCAGGATCAGACCGATCAGTGCATTGTTCTCCATGATTTGGATCGACTTGCGCGTCGCAATGGTCTGATCATCAATCAAGACCATCTCGACACCGGTCTCAACCGATAGAGCATTTCGCTCATCCATGTAGGTCTGAACACGCTCAACCAATTCCAGGGTGTTGGCACCCTCTTTCTTCATTACCGCCAACAGCACAGCCGGTTTATCATCGACACGTACTAAGAAACTAGAATCTTCACGAGCGCGCTCGACACTGGCGACACGTGACAGTGGCACTTCTCCCGATGCCCCCAATACCGGTCGATTGGCCAGATAGCTTGGGTAAGCGGCCGTACCGACAACACGCACCAACCAGTTACGATCGCCTTGTACCAAGTTACCAGCCGCCTCATCTTGGAAGAAGGCAGTAACGGTGTTGGCAACCTGTTGTGGGGTAATGCCTAGGGCTTCCAGTTCAGAGACATCCAGATTGACCTGCAGTTCTGGGTCAGGCAGTGCCACAGGGTCGATGCGAGAAACGCCTTTAAGCTGGGACAGATCTTTGTCGATACGAGTCGCTTGCAGACGCAGGTTCTCGTCATCCGCCAAGCTGGTCACCGCCACCGTTGCGGCAGGGAAGGCATTGGAGCTGGTGATCTCCAGAATCAGTGAATCTAACGCAGCATCCGGCAGTTCAGATTCAGTGTTTTGTATTTCACGACGCAGATCGGCTAAGCGTTTATCGAAGGTACGATCATCGATGTCCTCAAAGCGCACTAGGATGCTAGAGATCCCTTCGCGTGAATTACTCGAAACAAACTTTACATCGGCCAGTGAACGTAACGCATCTTCAAGCGGATCCGTCACCTTACTCTCGACATCAAGTGCCGTAGCACCCGGTAGCGGTGTGGTGACGATGATCCAGTTGAAGTTGATGGTTGGATCTTGCTGACGGGGCAGTCCTTGATAACTCAACAGACCGACCGCCAGTACTAGCAAGAAGGTCAGGTTAGCTAGCACATGGTTAGTAATGAAGCGTTGCCACATATCAGCGCACCTCTACCGCTTCGCCCTCGACTGCGAGCAATCGACCCTCGGTAATGACCTGTGACCCCTTGGGAAGATCAACCGCCGCAGGCTGACCCTCTATGGCACTGTCGACTACGAAGAATTGTGCGACACCCTGCTTTTCAAGCAACAGACCAAGCTTCCATTCGCCATCCACTTTACGGCGAACCAACAGTTCAGAGGAGACGTGCGGTTGATTGGCGGTCCAGGTTAAACGACCCGTTGCACCAATCTCGGGCGTCGCTTCAGTAAAAATAAAACGGTAGGTCTGCGTGCGTTCGCGACGATCAATAATGGGCAATTTAGCTCTTAACTCAACCGCGAAAGATTGGCCGTTGCTTTCAAACCACACCTTGCTCTCAGCAACCCCTTTTCCAGGGGCGACTTTGGCTTCTAGTTCTGCCCCATCCGTTTGAACCAACTGAAGCAGAGGCATACCGGGAGCGGCTAAGGCACCTAGCTGAGCCATTCGTGCTGCAATGACTCCATCGAATGGAGCAACCAGCGAACAATTTTCAGTCGCAATACCAGCCAGTTCAATCTGACGGTTTTGCACATCGATGCGGGCATCCAATGAGGTAAGCGCCGTTTCACGCTGTTGCAGAGCATCGTCACCTAGATTGCCTCGTTTGTTCAGAGTCTTGGCACGTTCGTATTGATCACTCAAAAGTGGGCGTTGTGAGCGCAACTCACTCAAAACCGCTTTTTGCGTCGCCAACTGACTCTCGTAGGTACGGCAATCTAAATTCACCAGTGAGTCGCCCTGCTTCACTCGATCACCCACCTCAACATTAATCTTCACAATACGTGCGGAGAGTTCAGCACTCAGCGCTGCATCATTGGCACTGATAACTTCAGCAGGTGCTGAGAATGTTGGGTAGTAGACCAAGTCCGCTAAAGACTGGGTCGACACCACAGGTGCTGCGTGAACACTGTTAGATAGGCCAAACACTAAAGCAAAAAGAAGGGAGCGCATCATTAACCTCGATTGTGACGGATGGTCTAAAGATCTAGACCGATATCTACGCAGTCTAGCGAGGAATGGTGCATTGCAAAATAAAAGAGTGAGAGGGTAGCCGACTGCACCCTCTCTTCAGGGATCAGAACTATTTAAGATCAGCGGTTAAAGTAACCTGAGTTTCAGGGTCTACTTCATCTATATGGTGCTGATAGTTGGGGTGATCCACACCAACGGCAAGGGCCGCGCCCGCTTTAAGTGTCGCAATCATCTCATCAGTTAATTCAAAACGCATGAAGTGGACGGCACTGGTCTTCTCTTCAGTACTGCGTTCTAAATCTTCATCGGCTATCGCAAACACCTTTTCATGGCCGAATACCTGAACATAGGTTTTGTGTTCAAGCCCGACCAACTTACCCAGTGCCACTTTGCGCTCGTCTGGATCGGCAAATTCAATGAGCTGTGTACACTTCAGGTTGGTCCCATCAGGAATCAGCGGGTTGTAGGCATCCAACTCATCTTGAATACCCTCTTCATCGAAGGTTTTCTCGATACGAAGCATCTCTTGGATCTGGTAGCGGATGGTCAACTCATCTTCAAACTGAAGCGTGACGTTGGGACCAATAAAGACCGTTCTTCGACGGCGGTGCTCCAGTGCCTTTTTACGAAATTCAGGACGTTCTTTGTGGTAGGTTTCCAGCGACATTAACGAGTCGCGTACTAATTGGGTCATACTCTACTCCTTAAATGCCATAAGCCTTGCGCAATAGTGATATTGGGTGTGACTTTTCTGGCTGCTTATCGTGATTTTTATCGATACCTTGTGCGATGTGAGCTCCTCCCAATGGGCAGTCACTCGAAATATAATCCGGATCAAAATCAGCCATCTGACGGAATACCGGCTTACCTATCTTCATCGCTTTTTCATGAAACTCTTTCTTAACACCGTAGGTGCCAGCGTGACCACTGCATCGCTCTACTGTTTTTAGTTCGGTATCAGGAATCTGCTTCAACATCTCTTCGGTTTTCTTACCGACGTTTTGCACGCGACCGTGACAGGGAACATGGTAAGAGACTTTACCTAGTCCTTGTTCAAACTCCGCTTTCAATAGACCATCTTTTTGACGTGCGATCAGGTATTCAAACGGATCCCAAAATGCTTCCTGGACCAACTTAACCTCTTCGTCATCCGGGTACATTAGTGGCAGCTCTTGTTTAAACATCAAGGTACAACTTGGCACAGCCGACGTCAGCGCATAACCCTCTTTGGCTAACTTAGCCAGTTGCGGGATATTGATACGTTTTAGCGAGTCCACCCCTTCAAGATCGCCCTGCTCTAGCTTCGGCATGCCACAGCAGACCTCTTTCTGAGCAAAGGTCCAGGGAATGTCGTTGTGCTCTAGTACGGCAATAAAATCTTCACCAATACCCGGCTCGTTGTAATTGATGTAGCAGGTCGCAAACAGTGCCACTTTTCCGGGTGTGCGTTCACCCGCTACAACGTCAAAAGTCTCATTCGGCTTGGCTTTGCTGCGTAACTTCTTGCTTGCAAATGGAGGTAACCATGCCTCTTCGTCAACGCCTAAGGTCGCAGAGAGTGCTTTGCGTGTCGGCTTCCAATGGTTAACCGTATTAATCGTCTCACTGACAATGGGGATACCGGCTAGCTTACCGGTGGTGTCAGTGCTGGATAAAATCTTGTCGCGCATGGGGAGACCCTTCTCTTTGGTCTCAACCGCTTTAGCGCGCAGCATAAGATGCGGAAAATCTAAATCAAACGGGTGTGGAGGTACGTAAGGGCACTTCGCCATGTAACACATGTCACAGAGGTAGCACTGATCAACAACCTTCTTGTAGTCCTCTTTAGCAACACCATCGACTTCCATAGTTTCGCTTTCATCAATCAGATCAAACAGCGTTGGGAAGGCGTCACATAAACTCAGGCAACGACGGCAACCGTGACAGATATCAAAGACGCGCTCCATCTCTTGGTGAAGGTCATCTTTGTCGTAAAAAGTTGGATTTTTCCAATCCAGAGGATGGCGTGTTGGGGCTTCTAGGTTGCCCTCTTTTTTTGTACTCATAACACTCTCCAGGCAAAGATCGATAGGTCGAACAGCTTGCCCGACCTATCGTAGGCTGATTACGCTTCCGCTTTGTAAGCTTCCAGAGTTTTCTGGAACTTATTAGCGTGACTGCGTTCTGCTTTTGCAAGCGTCTCGAACCAATCAGCAATCTCGTCAAAGCCCTCTTCACGAGCTGCTTTCGCCATGCCTGGGTACATGTCAGTGTACTCGTGAGTTTCACCTGCAATCGCAGATTCCAGTGCTTCCGCCACATTACCTGCAGCTAGACCAGTTTCAGGGTCACCTGAACCACCATCGATTAGGTATTCCATGTGGCCGTGCGCGTGACCAGTTTCACCTTCAGCCGTATTACGGAATACGTTGGCTACTTCTGGAGCACCCTCGATGTCTGCCATGTTGGCAAAATATAGGTAACGACGGTTTGCTTTTGATTCGCCAGCGAATGCTGCCTTTAGATTCTCTTCTGTTTTAGTACCTTTGAGATCCATGATGTTCTCTCCTATTTTTGTTAGCTAACTAAACAGAGCTTGGACAAGAAAATTTCTTGTCTCACTTAAAAATACGCCAGGATCTCAAAATTGGCTTAATTTTAATTTTCTATGGTGCTGATAGATCTTTCCTATTCACCTTTCAACCCTAAAGCTGGCAACATAAAGCGGTCTCTTTAAGAAACGAAAAAGAGAGCTAAAAAGCTCTCTTTAATTAGTAATTCACCAGGCCGCTAAACCAATGCCTGATTTACATGTTCGGGTAGTTAGGGCCACCGCCACCCTCTGGTGCCACCCAACGAATATTCTGCGTGGGGTCTTTGATGTCACAGGTCTTACAGTGCAGGCAGTTGGCTGCGTTAATCTGAAGGCGTGGTTCGGCTTCATCTTCAAGCACTTCATATACACCGGCTGGGCAGTAACGCTGTGCTGGCTCGGCATACAGAGCAAAGTTAACGGTGATAGGAACACTGCTATCCTTCAGCTGTAGGTGACAAGGCTGATCCTCCTCATGCACGGTGTTCGAAATAAACACTGACGAAAGCTTATCGAATGATAGCTTTCCGTCTGGTTTAGGGTAATCGATCTTCGTACACTCGCTTGCTGGACGCAGCATCTCATGGTCGACGTGAGTATCGTGCAGTGTCACTGGGATACGACCACCAAAGATGTTCTGATCCAGCGTATTGAAAGCGCCACCAAGAATTGGACCAAACTTATGTAGAGCTGGGCCAAAGTTACGTGAGCTGTACAACTCTTGGTACAACCAAGAGTTTTTGTAGAGATCATTAAATGTGGTTGCCGTGTTTGACTCTTCAGCAATAGCAGAGACTACCGCTTCGGCCGCCAACATGCCCGACTTCATTGCCGTGTGAACACCTTTGATGCGCGAGAAGTTCAAGGTACCGGCATCACAACCGATCAATAGACCACCAGGGAAGGTCATCTCTGGAAGACAGTTGTAACCACCCTTAGCAATGGCACGTGCACCGTAAGAGACACGAGTACCGCCCTCTAAGTACTGCGCGATTTTCGGGTGGTGCTTCATACGTTGGAATTCATCAAAAGGACTGACCCAAGGGTTTGAGTAGTTCAAATCGACGATTAGGCCCACAACGACCTGATTATTCTCAGCATGGTAAAGGAAGAAGCCACCACTTGTACCGTCACTCAATGGCCAACCAGAGCCATGAATCACCAAGCCCTCTTTATGTTGCGCAGGATCGATATCCCATAGCTCTTTAATACCAAGACCGTAGTGCTGAGGATCTTTGCCCTCATCCAAGTTGAACTGACTGATCAGCTCTTTACCTAAATGACCGCGACAGCCTTCGGCAAAGAGTGTGAACTTAGCCTGCAGCGCCATGCTCGGCACGTAGCTATCTTTCTCTTCACCGTTTTCGCCAATGCCCATCGCACCGGTGAGAACACCTTTGACACTGCCGTCTTCGTTATAAAGAACTTCAGCCGCAGGGAAGCCAGGAAACACCTCAACACCCAAGGCTTCAGCCTGTTCTGACAACCAACGTGACAGATTGCCAACAGAGGCGATGTAACAGCCGTGGTTGTGCATCGTTTTAGGTGCCACAAAGTTAGGCACTGTAATCGATTTTATCTCGTTTTTCAGAAGGACGATTTCGTCTGTTTTCGCTTCAGTGACCAGGGGTGCGCCCTGCTCTTTCCAATCTGGGAAGAGTTCAGTTAACGCTTTAGGATCGACCACCGCGCCTGACAGGATATGACCACCCACCTCAGCCGCTTTCTCAACAACACAGACCATCAGATCAGCATTGAGTTGTTTGATCTTACAAGCAGCTGCAAGTCCCGCAGGGCCTGCACCTACAATTAGGACATCAAAGTCCATTACTTCATAATCCATTGATCTCTCCTAAAACGACTCAATCACTGAAATGTAAATTAAAACTGTTCGTCACTCAGCACAAATGCGGCATCAAGGCCCGTCATAATCGTTTGTGCATGAGCTTCTGCTCGTGGCAAGTAGTGCTCTGCATAAAAGCGCACGGTGGCAACTTTAGCGGCCAAAAACTCATCCGAGTAAGCAGAACCTGCTCCGCTTAAGGCTTTAGCTCGAATGGCCTCTTTTGCCATTAGGTAGGCGCCGGTGAGGTAGCCCATCTGCATTAAGAAATCGAATGCGACCGCACCCATTAAGCTGCGATCGGCAGCAGCACGATCAAGAATAAACTCTCGAATCTCTCGTGCGCGGGCCACGGATGCCACAAAACGATTGGCCATCTTATCAAGTCCGCACGCTCGAAGATCGGCTTCAATAGCCGCCATTTCATCAAGCAGATCCGCTAACGCTGCACCGTTATCGCTCAAGGTTTTACGACCAATCAGATCCAGTGCCTGAATGCCGTTAGTACCTTCATAAATGGCTAAGATACGGGCGTCACGGTAGTGCTGAGCCGCGCCAGCCTCTTCGATAAAGCCCATGCCACCATGAACCTGAATATTCAGAGAGGTCAGTTCATTGGCCATCTCTGTCATCCAGCCCTTCACGATCGGCGTTAACAGTTCAACACGCGCTTTAGCCGCCGTTTGATCACCCTCGATGTGCGAACGATCAATCTCAGCAGCAGCAACTAGGGCCAATGCACGCATCGATTCACAGCCCGAGCGCATCGCCATCAACATGCGACGCACATCGGGATGCTCAATAATAGGGATTTTCGAACCATCTTTACGACTGCCCTGTGTGCGCTCTTTCGCGTAGGCAACCGCTTGCTGATAAGCACGTTCAGAGATCGACAAACCCTGCAGACCCACCGACTGACGTGCATGGTTCATCATGGTGAACATGTAAGCCAAGCCTTTGTTCTCTTCACCGACCAGGTAGCCTACTGCACCGCCATTATCGCCAAAACTCATCGTACAGGTTGGCGAACCATGAATGCCCAATTTGTGCTCTAGAGAGATGCATTTTGCATCGTTTAGCTCTGCAGGCTCTCCGTTCTCATCCAGCAAGAACTTAGGCACGATAAACAGCGAAATCCCTTTTACACCGGCCGGTGCATCTGGAAGTCGCGCCAAGACTAAATGCACAATGTTCGGGGTCATCTGATGATCGCCCCAAGTGATGTAGATCTTCTGGCCTGAGATCAGGTAGTGATCGCCATTCGGTACCGCTTTGGTTGAAACGGCTGCTAAATCTGAACCCGCGTTAGGTTCAGTCAGATTCATGGTGCCGGTCCACTCACCGCTGACTAAGCGCGATAGGTACTGATCTTTTAGCTCATCACTGCCGTGAGCGATCAGTGCTTCAATCGAACCCTGAGTCAACATCGGGCAGAGTGCAAACGCCATATTGGCCGAGTGCCACAACTCATTGACTGCCGTACCTACAACATTTGGCAAGCCCTGGCCGCCAAACGCTTCAGGAGCTGTCAGAGTTGCCCAACCGTTTTCCATATATTGTTGATAAGCATCAGAGAATCCCGGAGTCTCAATAACCTTGTCACCCTCAAGGCGTGCGCCATTTTGGTCACCCACTGCATTGAGCGGAGCCAGTACTTCAGATGCGAGCTTACCCGCCTCTTCAACGACGACATTGGCCAGTTCAAGATTAACTTCATCCAGGCCCATCGCCTGGCAAAGTTGATCGAATTCAACCAATTGATCCAATACAAAAGCGGTGTCCTGTGCAGGCGCGTTATAGATACTCATAGAATAGATTCCCGATTTGGAAAGCGTTGGAAAGCTCTTAAAAACAGAGGGCAGCTAGGCTGCCCTTGTTTGATTTAGATTTTCGATACTAGCTCTGGAAGGATCTCGTGTAGATCACCCACTAGACCGTAGTCTGCAATGCCGAAGATTGGCGCTTCTTCATCTTTGTTAATAGCAACGATAGTGCCTGACTCTTTCATACCTGCAAGGTGCTGGATAGCGCCTGAGATACCTACAGCAATGTATAGCTTAGGCGCTACCATCTTACCTGTCTGGCCAACCTGCATATCGTTTGGCACAAAGCCGCTGTCGACCGCAGCACGTGATGCGCCCACTGCAGCACCAAGCTTATCTGCAAGTTCGAATACCTTAGCGAAGTCCTCTTTAGAACCTACACCACGACCACCTGAAACAACGATATCTGCAGATTCAAGTTCTGGACGATCTGATTCGCTCACCTCTGCACCTACGAAACGTACTTTCGCAGCTGGGACAGTCACTGATGCCGCTTCAACAGCAGCTGAACCGCCATTACCAGCAGCAGCAAATGCAGTACCACGAACAGTCATCACTTTAAGCGCGTCGCTGCTCTTCACAGTCGCGATAGCGTTACCAGCGTAGATTGGACGCTTGAACGTATCTGCATCGATCACTTCGATAACTTCAGATAGCTGATTCACACCGCAAAGTGCAGCAACACGTGGTGCCAAATCTTTACCGAAAGTGCTCGCACCTAAAATAACGTGCGTGTAATCACCTGCAAGCTGCTTAGCGATTGGTGCAACAAACTCAGCAAGTGAGTGTTCAAGAGCAGAATCTTCAACTGTTAGGACACGATCAACACCCGCAACTGAAGCTGCCTGCGCTGCAGCCGCAGCTACAGAAGAACCTACCACTAGCACATCAACTGGCGCGCCTAGTTTAGTTGCAGCAGTCACTGCAGAAAGAGTTGCACCTTTAAGTGACTGACTGTCGTGTTCAGCAATAATCAACGTTTTCATCATCAACTCTCCCTTAAATAACCTGTGCTTCGTTACGTAGCTTGTCGATCAGTGCATCTACTGAATCAACTTTGATACCGCCGCTACGCTCTGCTGGAGTCTCAACAGAGATAAGCTCTACGCTGTTTGTTAGCTCAACGCCAAGGTCAGCTAGAGTCTTAACATCCAGTGGCTTACGTTTAGCCTGCATGATTTTTGGCAGTGCTGCGAAACGTGGTTCGTTCAAACGAAGGTCAGTAGTGATAACTGCTGGAAGATCCATCTCAACAGTCACAAGACCGCCATCCACTTCACGAGTTACCTGAGCTTTACCGTCTGCAATTTTTACTTCAGATGCGAAAGTTGCCTGTGGCACATCTAGAAGAGCCGCAAGCATCTGACCAGTCTGGTTATTATCAGAGTCGATCGCTTGTTTACCAAGAATAAAGATGCCAGCATTTTCAGACTCGTTCACTTTCGCAAGAATGCGAGCAACATCAAGAGAGTTTAGTTTGCCTTCCGCTTCGACCTGCACACCTCGATCTGCACCTAGTGCCATTGCGTAACGCATCTGCTCCTGACAAGACTTGTCACCAATTGAAACCACAACGATCTCAGACACGACACCCGCCTCTTTAAGACGTACAGCTTCTTCAACTGCAATCTCACAGAATGGGTTGATCGACATCTTAGTGTTTGCCAAATCTACATCGCTGTTATCCGCTTTAACGCGAACCTTAACGTTGTAGTCAATAACGCGTTTTACTGCGACTAATGCTTTCATGTTAACTCCTTAAATCCTGGCCACTAAGACCAGTCTACTAAACTGTGTTACAGCGCGTTTGCTTGATCGCGCAGTACGAACTTCTGAATCTTACCGGTCGACGTTTTTGGTAGCGGACCGAAAACAACATTCTTAGGTACTTTGAAACGTGCTAGGTGCTCACGACAGAACTCGATCACATCCGCTTCACTTACCTCTGGCGCACCCTCTTTTAGAGTGACGAATGCACACGGTGTTTCGCCCCACTTCTCATCATTCTTCGCTACAACTGCAGCCTCTTGAATGTGAGGGTGAGAATAAAGAACACCTTCAACTTCGATACTCGAGATGTTCTCACCACCCGAGATGATGACATCTTTCGAACGGTCTTTAATCTGCACGTAGCCATCTGCATGCCATACCGCCAAATCACCCGATGCGAACCAGCCGCCTTTGAATGATTTTTCAGTCGTTGATGGGTTCTTCAGATAGCCCTTCATGACAAGGTTACCTCGCATGAAGATCTCACCCATGGTCTCACCATCTTTAGGCACAAGTTCCATGGTCTCTGGATCCATAACCACCATGCCTTCCATCATTGGCGAACGCACACCTTGGCGAGCTTTAAGCACAGATTTTTCTGCAGGTGATTTTTCATTCCACTCATCTTTCCATGCACAAACAGCACATGGACCATAGGTCTCAGTTAGACCGTAGACATGAGTTACCTCAAAACCAATTGCTTCCATACCAGCGATAACTGGAGCTGGAGGAGCAGCACCCGCGGTCATTACTTTAACTTTGTGGTTGATGCCCGCTTTCATCTCAGCAGGAGATGAGTTCAGCATATTAAGAACGATTGGCGCACCACAGAAGTAGCCAACCTCTTCTTCTTTGATTAGTTCAAAAATCTTATCGGCACGGACATGACGCAAGCTCACACTGACGCCCGCTTGTGCGGCAATGGTCCAAGGGAAACACCAGCCGTTACAGTGGAACATTGGTAGAGTCCAAAGGTACGATGCGTGAATTTCCATACCCCAAGATAACGCATTGCTTGCAGCATTCAGGTAAGCACCACGGTGGTGGTAAACAACACCTTTCGGATCACCTGTAGTACCTGAAGTGTAGTTTAATGAGATCGCATTCCACTCATCAGTAACGCGCGGGAAATCGTATTCCGGATCACCACCAGCGATAAACGCTTCGTAGTCCATCTCACCGATCATCACACCGCCATCATAGCTAGCATCATCAATACCAATCACAAGCGGTTTGTTGTCTAGCATACCTAGAGCAGCCGTAGCCAATTCACCAAACTCTTTATCGACTAGAAATACTTTTGCTTCAGCATGCTGAAGGATAAACGCAACAGCTGCCGCATCTAGACGAGTATTAATTGAGTTGAGTACAGCACCAGCCATTGGTACACCGAAGTGCGACTCAAAATGCTCAGGAAGGTTAGATGCAATGATTGATACAGCCTCACCCTTTTTAACACCCGCTTTATTGAGGGCGCTCGCTAACTGCTTACAACGTGTGAGAGTCTCTAACCAAGTACGACGAACAGCGCCATTCACTGTTGCAGTTCGATCAGGGTAGATGAACGCAGAACGCTCAAGGAAGCTGATAGGTGTTAATGCTGCATAGTTTGCAGAGCATTGATCAAGGTTGGTCTCAAAGGGTGAGTTTTGCATCTAATTTGTTCCCTACATTTTTATTAGTTTAGGCTATCTCTTTGGATAGCTAACATCAACTCGATCACTGAGCATACAACCCTTTAAAGCTGCATGCATCAACTACTGATCATATCGATAAAAACCTACTCCACTCTTACGTCCTAACTGCTGATCAATAACCATTTCACGCAGCATAGGAGCCGGTAGATAACGCGGATCTTTTAACTCAACAAACATCAGATCCAAAATACTTAAACAGGTATCTAGACCGATCATATCTGCAAGCGCCAAAGGCCCCATTGGGAAGCCCGCGCCTAGCGTCATAATCTGATCAACCTGTTCCGCTGTAGCCGTACCCTCTTCAACCACACGAATCGCTTCGTTAATGGTAGGTAGCAAAATGCGGTTTAACACAAACGCCGGGCGATCTTTAACAACCACAGCCGTTTTACCAAGACGCTCTGACAACTCTGTTACAGCAGCAACGGTTTTTTGCGCGGTCGCTTTCGCTTCAATCACCTCAATCAATGGCATAAGCGGCACTGGATTCATAAAGTGCACGCCAATCATGCGCTCTGGATGATCGATAATTGCCGCAAGGCGTCCGATTGAGATAGAGGAGGTATTGCTCGCAAGTATCGCGTCAGACGAGCAGATCTCATTGAGCGAAGAGAAGATACGACGCTTAGTCATCTCATCCTCAGTCACCGCCTCAATTACCAATTCACAATCAGCAACCTGACCCATCTCGGTAGTTACAGATATATTTGGCAGCGGATTAACCTCAGCTGCCAATTTGCCACGCTCTTTAAGCTTAGCGATGCTCGCTTCAGTTGTAGCTAGAGCGGTATCGAGCTGATCCTGTGAGAGATCGACAAGTGTTACGGCAATATCAGCACAAGCGAGCACCTGAGTAATACCTTGCCCCATCTGCCCTGCACCAATAACACCAACACGTTTAATCATCATTCACACTCAAAAACTATATGGAGAAGATTATCTCTAGTTAACCACTAGTAGGAAATGACCATGAAAGACTATTTATTGATATTTTCGGACACAAAATCAATGTATATTGACCAAATAAGACGTTAGTACAACTTAAATAGTTATTTTTTCGGTCAAAAAACATGCGCCATTACGAGAATCACAGTATCTCCTCGCATTTCGCCATCACCACACTGAAATCAGCTTCACGTATGGGACTCGATATTGGCGCACTGCTGCACGACTCTAATCTCGATGGCGAACTGATTGGAAACCCCAAATTTCGGTTAACCCCAAATCAGTTTGGCACACTGTCTCGCCTGACTTGGGAACGTGGTGATGATGAGTTTATGGGTTGCTGTGAACGTCCAGCCAAATACGGAACATTCAGTCTATTTGCGCGCGAAGCAGTGCGAACTCAGAACCTGCGCGACGTATACCAGCACCTTTGCCGATTCTACCGACTTGTGAACGATGGCATTGCACTTAATCTTGAAGTGAGCGATTACCAAGCGACGCTAGAGATGAAGTTTTCGAAGCCGGGGCTGGATCCAGACTACCTGCTTCGTGACTTCTTGATGCTGCTTTGGCACCGTTTTCCGAGCTGGCTGATAGGCCGTAGGATTAATCTATTTGAAGTTCATATGATTGGCCCAAGACCTAGCCATGGCGACGAATATCGTCTGATGTTCCCCTGCCCTGTGAGCTACAATGAATCTGCTAATAGACTTATTTTTGAAATTGAAGCGCTAGACGCTCCAATCATTCAGAACCTAGAGACACTGCGCGAACACCTTCGCAGCGCCCCACTTCAGTGGTTTACTCGCCAAGAGTACCTACCGGTATATACTCGTCGAGTTCGCGACTTTTTAGCGACGATCGAGACAGGTGAGATTGACATGGAGCGCGTTGCCGACGAGTTAAATATCACAGTCCGCACGCTTAGACGTAAACTAGAGAGTGAAGGCACTCGTTTTCAAGAGATCAAGGATGAACTTCGCCACGATAATGCAGTGCATCTACTTAACCAGTCATCCATGTCCGTACAGGAGATAGCGCAACGCCTAGGTTTTTCAGAAACCGCAGCGTTCACACGCTCATTTAAAAAGTGGACAGGACAAACCCCAAGAGCCTTTAGATCTGGTACAAAGTAAATCCGAAAATATCTCTTTTACACTCTTATAGTGCATGATGAAGACTTATGTCCATTTAAGTTTTGTGTAAAAAACCGTCAATGCCATCAACTGCAGATTGGCACATCATATTTTCAGCCATAACATCGCCAGCAAATGCGTAGGCATCTGATAGAGCCATCTGACGTTGCGGATAGAACATTGCTTTGCCAAAGCGGATTGCATCAGGGCTCTTTTCGGTAATTTTAGCAACCTTGTCGGCCACAGCTTGATCAAGCTCTTCATCATCTACGACCTGACTGACTAGACCCCAGTCATACGCTGTATCAGCATTGATAAAATCACCGGTCACGAGCATATCGAAAGCTCGCTTTGGTGCGATAGATCGAGACAACGCTACCGCAGGAGTCGAACAGAAGAGCCCTAGCTTGATACCCGATACTGCGAAGCGGGCAGAACTTGCCGCAATTACCAAGTCACAGCTAGCAGCCAACTGACATCCTGCGGCAGTCGCAATTCCATGAACCTTCGCTATTACAGGCACAGGAAGCGCCACAATGCTTTGCATTACTTTACCACAACGCCCGAAGAGGTCCTGGTAATAACTCTGCTGAGGATGAGCGCGCATCTCTTTCAGGTCATGCCCAGCACAAAAACCGCGACCGCTACCTGCTATCACCACACAGCGCACACTTTCATCCTGTGCAATATCATCGAGTTCGTGCTGCAGCGCTTCAAGCAATGCTTCAGATAGAGTATTGAAGTGATCAGGGCGATTAAGGGTTAGCTTCACCACACCACTTTTGTCTTCACGTATTAAAACTGTCATCACATCATTCCTCTTATTGTTGGTCTGTGACTAGATTAGTTTTCAGAAACTGTTCGATACTCTCAAGCACCTGCTCTGCATTTGTTCTATGCGGAACGTGAGCACAATCGGGAATTATCACCTGGTCAGAGGGGCCTGCACTCTGATCATGAATATATTGGGGAAATGCCTGCGAGCCATACTCGTCCAATTCACCATGAATAGCGAGCACTGGAGATTTTAGCTCATTAAGCGCATCGGTTAGACGCCATTCAGCGAAGTCAGGATTTAGCCACACATCGGTCCAGGCACTAAGTACCCACCGAGCATTCGCACCATGCCAACGTTCAAGCTTTTCGAGCTGACCATCCTGCGTAAAGAGTAACTTTGCTTCGCTGATAGATTTAAGCGTCTGCTTCTCCACAAAAGCCTGTGCTGCAATCGTAATTACCGCCAAACAATCAGGGTCCGAAGCACCAATTTCCACAGCCATCGCACCTCCCACTGAGTGGCCCAAAACTAGATACTCTTTAAACCCTAAAGCAGTTTTAATTTGTGGAAAGTAGTGCTTAGCTTCTTCAGCTATAAAGTCGAGGTTAGGTAATACTGCTCTGGAGTCGGAGTTTCCAAATCCGAGACGGTCATATGCGATAATAGGTCGTTGGAGTCGTTCGAGAAGCTGTTCTGGAAATTCACGCCACAAGTTAACCGAACCAAGGGAATCATGCATAAGTACCAGGGGCGCAATTTCGGGATATAGCTCTGCCCCCCAGATCTTTATGCTAACCAGCCCCTGATCGGTAGTGACCTGTTTCTCCACCCTATTACTCCTGCAACTCTGCTAAATTCTTGAATAGCTCTAGAGCGCGCGGATTCGCTAGCGCTTCCACATTATTAACCTTTTCGCCTAAGACAGTTTTGCGCACGGCCAGTTCGACTATCTTACCGCTAATTGTGCGAGGGATTTCGGAAACCTGAATAATTACAGCAGGCACATGACGCGGCGTTGTATTTTTTAGAATCTGCTGTCGAATCTTCAGTTTGAGCTCATCATCCAGTCGAAAATCTTCACGAAGCACGACAAATAGAACGACCCTCGTATCATCTCTGTACGGCTGCCCAATACAGACACTCTCGAGCACCTCTCCTAACTGCTCAACTTGACGATAGATCTCAGCTGTTCCTATACGCACACCGCCAGGATTCAATACTGCATCAGATCGCCCATGAATTATTAAACCGCCCTGCTTCGTAATTTCGCCGTAGTCACCATGAGCCCAGATATTCTCAAATCGATCAAAATAGGCAGAACGATACTTCACTTGGCCGGGGTCATCCCAAAAACCGATTGGCATTGATGGAAAGGGGTCGCAGCAAACCAGCTCTCCCTTCTGTTCAACTACTGTTTCGCCTCCATCGTCGAGTATTGCCACAGCCATACCCAAACCGCGACACTGCAACTCGCCAGCGTATACAGGCAAAATTGGACAGCCGAGTGCGAAGCAGGAAATAATGTCTGTACCTCCAGAGATAGAGGCGAGTAAAAGATCTTCTTTAATGTCACGGTATACATATTCGAAGCTCTCATTGCTAAGAGGAGAACCCGTCGATAGTATCGTTCGTAGTTGCGATAGATTATGAGACTCACGCGGCTTAAAGCCAGTCTTTTCCAGCGCTGCCAAATATTTAGCGCTCGTACCAAAGATAGTCACAGACTCCTGTTCCGCTATATCCCACAACACGCGAGGTCCAGGAGCGAAGGGAGAGCCATCGAACAACATTAGTGTGGCGCCTGTAGCAAGACCACTCACTAACCAGTTCCACATCATCCAGCCACAAGTTGTGTAGTAAAAGAGGGTATCCTCGCGCCTCAGATCAGTGTGTAACTGATGCTCCTTAAGATGCTGCAAAAGTGTCCCACCGATGCCATGCACTATGCATTTTGGCTGGCCAGTAGTGCCTGATGAATACATAATATAAAGCGGATCATCAAAGGCCATTCGCTCAAACCTGATGTCGGAAGCTGTCTTATCAACAAAGTCTTCCCAGTGCAACGCCTTGCTAATCACAGAGAGTTCAACGTACTCGTCAATGTAGGGAATCACTACCAACTGCTCTACAGACGGTAAAGCATCTACAAGCTGTGCGCTCTTTTCCCACGTTTCGATACGTTTGCCGTTATAGAGATAGGCACTAACGGTGAAAAGAACTTTAGGAGCAACCTGACCAAATCGATCGAGAACCCCCTGAAAACCAAAATCCGGAGAGCAGGATGTCCAGGTTGCACCTAGACTTGTTGCAGCCAGCATAGCAACGCAGGTCTGCGGCAGATTTGGTAAGAAACCAGCAACTACATCGCCCTTCCCAACACCAAGATTACGCAGAGCGGATGCACATTGAGCAACACTAGTATACAAATCAGAGTAGCTTAGGCTCTGTCGCCCACCCTGCTCATTGCGAAATAAAATCGCAGTGCGATTATCACGAAACTTAAGCAGATTTTCTGCAAAGTTTAGCTTTGCGCCGGGAAACCAACGCGCTCCAGGCATTTTTTGCCTATCTACCAGATAAGGCTCACGCCCTTTATCGCCTAACACATCAGCCGAGTCCCAAATGTCAGACCAAAACTGCTCAGAGTTCTCAACTGACCATTCGTGAAGTTGAGAATATTCCTGCAGAGTTAATGAGTATTTGCGATTAACGGTCTGCATAAATTGCCACACCTGAGTATGTTCAATCTGGGACTGAGTCGGTTGCCAAAGTTGTTTAGCCATAATAGGAATCTCTTTTGCGCTAAGGCTTATCTTCAGGTCGACGTTTAAGCATATTAGTCACAAGATAGCTCACGACCTTCTCTCTATGCTGATTAAAGCCCTCTATGCGGTAACGTACGATGCCGATGTTTGGTTTTGATTTTGAAGGGTTTAACTCCTCGATCTGCGCTTCACACCTCAAGGTGTCACCTGGACGCACTGGGATCAAAAAACGGAGCTCATCGATTGCTGGCCCACCCATAGAGCAGGCCCTAAAGTGATCCCGCTGAATAAATAGTCTGAAACAGAGGGCAATCGTTTGAAAGCCACTGGCAATCAAACCTCCAAAATGGCTTTCAGCTGCCGCCTGGTTATCTACATGAAAACTCTGCGGATCATACATCATCGCGAAGTCTATAATCTGAGCTTCAGTTAACGTTGCACTGCCGCCTTCGAGGCGCTCTCCAATAGTGAAATCATCGAAATAACGCATAAAATATAGCTCCGTTGCTCTTACTAGATTCTTAGCCCGCCATCCATCTCAACGATTCGACCGGTGAAGAAGTCATTTTCAATAATATATTGTAGAGTGTGAGCCATCTCTTCGGTTTCACCCAAGCGACGTAGCGGTACAGATGAAATCATCCTGTCGATCGCTTCTGGTTTCATCTGCGCAGTCATTTCTGTAGCAATAACACCTGGTGCAATTCCACCAACACGAATCTTATGACGCGCCAACTCACCCGCCCAGCTTGCTACCATTGTTGCAACAGCCGCTTTAGTTGCCGAGTAGTTGGTCTGACCGATATTACCCGCACGTGAAACTGAGGAGATATTTACAATAACGCCGCCTTCACCCTGAACCGCCATAATCGCAGCAGCCTCACGACCACACAGGAAGCTACCAAGCATATTAACGTTCACAACAGACTGGAACTGATCGAGTGACATCTTGTCTTGCAACTCGCCATCCTTAACTTTTATCAACATACCATCGCGCATGAGTCCTGCGTTATTCACTAATCCATTGATCTTTCCAAACTCTGTTTTGATCTTAGCAAAGCAGTCTTCTACCGCGGCCTCATTAGTGATATCGCAAATATATCCTCGCGCTTCACCACCTAAAGCCAGACACGAAGCAACGACTTCCCTGAGGTTTTCTTCACTCAGATCGATAAGAGCCAAACCAGCCCCCTGCCTAGCAAGACTTTCGGCCATTGCTCGGCCAAGTCCACGTCCACCACCGGTAATAACAAACACGTTATTTTTTATTTGCATGTTGATTTCACCCTGTCTTAAATCATTTCAATCGCGACTGCAGTAGCCTCGCCACCACCAATGCAAAGCGAAGCTAAGCCACGCTTTTTCCCGCTCTGTTTTAGAGCATGCAGAAGAGTCACAAGGATTCTCGAGCCGCTTGAACCTATCGGGTGTCCTAGCGCACAAGCACCACCACGAACATTGACTTTAGAACCATCTAAACCTAGTTCACTAATCGCCAACATGGTCACTACCGCGAAGGCTTCATTAATCTCAAAGAGATCAATGGAATTTAGATCCCAGTTAGCACGTTCAGCTGCTTTCTTAATCGCACCGATTGGCGCAATTGTGAACTCCGCAGGTAGTTGAGCATGGGTACTGTGCGAAGCTATCCGAGCCAACGGTGTGAGCCCCTTAGCCTTAGCCGTGGACTCTCGCATAAGTAATAGCGCAGATGCTCCATCAGAGATCGAGCTAGAATTGGCAGCTGTGACTGTGCCATCTTTTTTGAATGCAGGCTTAAGAGAACGGATCTTATCAATACGAGCGTTACCGGGTTGCTCGTCAAAATCGACGATCACCTCTCTCTTACGAGTTTTAACATTCACAGGAACGATCTCTTCTGAAAATTCCTTACGATCTATGGCACCAAGAGCCTTTTCGAGTGAAGCAATCGCGAAGTCGTCCATTGCCTCTCTAGTAACCTGATAATCATCAGCGCTTTTTTGAGCGTAGAGACCCATCAAGCCACCTTCGTAGGCATCTTCAAGACCATCACAAAACATATGATCAATCACCTGTGAATGCCCCATACGCATACCTGAACGCGCATTAGGAAGTATGTATGGCGCCTGGCTCATATTTTCCATACCTCCAGCCACCATAACATCAACCATGCCTGCCGTAAGCTGATCATGAGCCAACATAACCGCTTTCATACCTGATCCACACATCTTATTGATAGTTGTACAGCCGGCAGCATCAGGTATACCAGCCCCGCGTGATGCCTGACGAGCAGGCGCCTGACCAAGGCCTGCTGGAAGGACACAACCCATGACAACTTCATCAACATCGGCTGGTGCTATACCTGCACGTTCGATGACCGCCCTTATCGCCGTAGCCCCAAGCTCTGGCGCCCTCACGTCTGAAAAGACACCCATCATCCCTCCCATAGGAGTTCGGGCTGCACTTACTATTACAATTGGATCTTGGTTCATGGCTTACCTATCTAAATGAAAGTTTACGTAAACGTAATCCTGAGATTAAAAAGAGAGAGGCAGTGCCTCTCAATTAGTTAACTAAAATTCTTCCTCATGAACTTCTGGAATTCACCCACGATTCCGCTACGGAATGCCAGCACACAGACAACGAAAATTAGCCCCATGATGATATGAATGTAATTACCTAACTCACCACCCGAAAGATAGTTCTGAATAGTAACTACAGAAGCTGCCCCAACAAGCGGCCCCAACAGCGTTCCCATGCCACCCAGAAGGGTCATAAGTACAACTTCTCCTGACATATGCCAGTGAGCATCAGATAACGACGCAAGCTGAAACACCAAGGTTTTTGTCGAACCAGCCAAACCAGCCAGACTCGCCGAGATAATAAATGCGACCCACTTATAGTCATTCACATTGTATCCAAGAGAAACAGCACGAGGCTCATTCTCGCGTATCGCTTTAAGTATCTGGCCAAAGGGTGAATGGATAGTACGGTTTATTAACCAGAAGCCGAACAGGAAAATTACCAGAACGGTGTAGTACATATTTAGACTATCACTTAAGTCGATAAAGCCAAATAATTCACCGCGCGGTATACCCTGCATGCCGTTTTCGCCACCCGTAAATGGGGCTTGTAGATAGAAGAAGAAAGCCAACTGCGCGAGCGCTAAGGTCACCATTGCGAAATAGATGCCCTCTCGCTTAACTGCCAACTTACCATAAAGTGCACCAAGCAAGCCTGCGGCAATGGTGCCACAGAGTATGCCTAGCTCAGGCGACAAGCCGGTCTCCATAACCAAGTAGCCAGTTACATAGCCACCGGTACCCAAGAAGGCTGCATGTCCAAATGAGAGCAAACCTACATAACCTAGTAGCAGGTTAAAAGCCATCGCGAACAGACCGAAACACAGCACTTTCATCACAAAAACAGGGTAAAGGAAATAAGGCGCAATCAGACCCAAGGCCACAAGAATAAGTGTCGATTTAGAAATTTTAAACATCTTAACTCCTACGCCTCTTTACCAAAAAGACCCGACGGTTTAAGTAACAGCACGATCACCATTACGACAAAAATAATCGTGGTTGAAGCCTCGGGATAGAAGTACTTTGTTAATCCTTCTAAAATGCCCATTGCCAACCCTGTAAGAATCGCTCCACCAATAGAGCCCATTCCGCCAATAACTACTATCGCAAAAACAACGATTAATAGATCAGCCCCCATGTATGGAGATACCGAATATATAGGGGCAGCCAGTACGCCACCCAAACCTGCAAGGCCAACACCAAATCCAAAGGTCAATGTGACAATCAATGGCACATTGATACCAAATGCCTGCATCAATTTGGGATTTTCAGTGCCTGCGCGTAGATAAGCGCCCAACTTGGTTTTTTCAATCATGTACCAAGTCAAACCACACACAAGTAACGAGACTACGATAATCCACGCACGATAGGTCGGTAGGTACATGAATGGCAGTTTGAAACCGCCTTTTAACTCGGCAGGAATCTTGTACGACAAGCCTGACGAACCAAATATATGAGTAAATACGCCCTGAAGAATCAGCGCTATACCGAAGGTTAGTAGAAGACTGTAAAGATGGTCTTCATTAGAGATGCGGCGCAATAGAAAACGCTCCATTATTACGCCTATTAAACCGACAGCCAAAGGAACAATAAAAAGAGCTGCCCAATAATTGATTCCAAAATACTGAAGCACCATCCATGCCATGAAGGCACCCAGCATATAAAGTGCACCTTGAGCAAAGTTAATAATTTTTAGCAAACCAAAAATTATTGCCAGTCCTAAACTCAGAAGCGCATAAAATGAGCCATTAATAAGGCCGATTAGAAGCTGCCCAAAGAGCCCGAAAACATTAATATCAAAAAGTGACGCCATTACCTTTTCCTTTGAGGGAATGGCTGATGGGTCATAAAACCCATCAGCACACGTTGGTCAGATTACTTCGCTGCGAAGTTACACTGATCCATCATTGGACCAAATGCCTGGTCACCAGGGACGACATTCTGCACTTCGAAGATGTCATCGGCAGAGCTTCGCTCATCACCTTTTTTGATACGCACTTGGTACATATCATGAACCATACGACCATCGGCACGAAGGTATGCATTGCGTGCGAAGAAGTCGTTAGGCTTGTTCTTCTTCATCACAGCCATAACTGCTTCAGCCTCATCAGTACCCGCTTCTTTAACCGCGTTTAGGTAATGCATGACCATAGAGTACTGCCCTGCCTGTCCCATTGCAGGGATAGAACCATGACGCTCTTTAAAACGCTTAGACCATGCACGTGTCTGCTCATCTAGATCCCAATAGAAACCTGTAGTTGTAAGCATTCCTCCAGCAACTTCTGGATCTAGTGCCTGTGCGTTAGGTGTAAATACCAACAGACCAGCTACATCAGCCGATTCAGTCAAACCAAACTCTGCAGCCGCTTGAAGTGAGTTAACGAAATCAGCGCCCGCATTTGCTAGTGCGACAACATCTGCGCCTGACGACTGAGCCTGAAGAATGAATGAAGAGAAGTCCGTTGTACCAAGTGGTGCACGAGCTGCACCTAGCACCTCACCACCATTATCAGTAACAACTTTACTAGCTACACCCTCAAGCGCATGTCCAAATGCGTAGTCAGCAGTAATGAAGAACCATTTCTTCTTACCAGACTGAACCATTGGCTTAACTGTACCGTTTGCTAGTGCAACTACGTTGTAGGTCCAATGAGCGTTGTAAGGTGAACATGCTTTAGTTGTAAAGGCATGCGATGCAGATGTAGAAATAAGAGCAAGCTTACCTTTCTCTTTTGTAACTTCTGTAACAGCACCAGTTACCGAGGATGCCACCAAACCTGAAACAGCATCAACGCCTTCAGTATCAAGCCACTTACGGGTAATTGAAGCACCAACATCGGCTTTGTTTTGGTCATCTGCACTAACTATTTCGATTGGTTTACCTAATACAGTACCCCCAAAATCTTCTACTGCCATCTGAGTAGCAGTAACACAACCAGCGCCACAGATATCAGCGTAAACACCACCCATATCTGCAAGCACACCAATTTTAACAACATCACCACTAATGCCAGCAGCGCTTGCAGCACTGATTGACATAGCCGCACCGATAGCAGTTGCTAATAGCTGAGGTTTAATTGATTTCATGGATATATCCTTCATTTTTATATTTATTAGCCTAAGGGCCGAAGTAACTTCACCGATAGTTCTTGAGGAAATTCAAAAACTGCTCAGTTCGTTTACACACCAAGAAGTGTGTTTAACAGAGGCGTTTTAGCTTCAAGCTCATGCTTAGCGACCTCTTCGACTATATGGCCATGTTCAACCACATAATGCCGATCTGCGATAGGAGCAGCAAAACGGAAGTTTTGCTCTACCAATAGTATTGTTAGTCCGCGACGTTTTAGCTCAACTAGAACCTCACCCAGCTTCTTGACAATTACTGGAGCCAACCCTTCAGTAATCTCATCAAGCAATAGAATATTGGCACCAGAACGCAAAATACGTGCAATCGCCAACATCTGCTGTTCACCACCCGATAAACGAGTGCCCTGACTAAAGCGACGCTCTAAGAGATTAGGAAAGATTTCGTAGATTTCCTCCACACTCATCCCATCACTACGAACTGTCGGTGGAAGCATAAGATTCTCTTCAACATTTAAACTCGCGAAGATGCCACGCTCTTCAGGACAAAACCCAACGCCAAGATGAGCGACACGATGAGCAGGAAGTTCAAGGGTCTCAGTACCATTAATATTGATGCTACCTGTGCGACGCCCGACCATATTCATAATTGAGCGCAACGTCGTTGAACGACCAGAACCGTTACGACCCAGCAGGGTTACAAGCTCACCCTGCATTACATGCAGATCAATACCGTGAAGGATATGAGACTCACCGTAGAAAGCATGCAAATCACGAATCCGGATTTTTTCATTACCAGTCATCATGCTTCAGCCTCCTCTTCGCTAACACCAAGATAAGCTTCTCGTACCCGGCTATCGGCAGAAACAGTTGCATAGTCACCCTCTGTAAGGATAGCGCCTCGCTGTAGCACCGAAATATTATCGGCAAGTTTTGAGACAACATGAAGATTGTGCTCGACCATCAATATCGTTCTATCCTTCGATACCTTTTTAATCAATTCAGCAACCGTCTCAACATCTTCATGACCCATACCCTGAGTTGGCTCATCCAGCAACATCAACTCAGGATCTAGCGCCAACGTAGTTGCAATCTCAAGTGCTCGCTTGCGACCGTATGGCTGATCAACCGTTAAAGAGTTCGCATGGTCCGCCAATCCAACCGAATCTAATAGCTCGATAGCTCGATAGCTCGATCATTTAATCGATCTAAAACTTTCTCAGACTTCCAAAAATGAAAGCTATTACCCTCTTTGCGCTGCAATGCAATACGAACATTTTCCAGGACTGTCAGGTGAGGGAATACCGCAGAGATCTGAAAAGAACGAATCACGCCACGACGTGCAATTTCAGCGGAACGCATATTCGTAATGTCGTTGCCATTAAAAAGAATCTGCCCCGAGGTCGGGATCAAAAATTTGGTTAACAGATTGAAGACCGTGGTTTTACCAGCCCCGTTAGGACCAATAAGCGCATGAATACTTCCGCGCTCAATGTTCAAGTTCACATTATCTACAGCAGTGAATCCCTTGAACTCTTTAATCAGATTCTTCGTCTGCAATACGTAATCGGCACTCATGAAGCTTAGCTTTTCCCGTCTATTCGATGTTGTTTTTATTGCAGCACAGCATGAGAAAACGACTTTCAAAATGCTTTAGCTTGAGCGTAAACTTAGCAAGTAATAACCCGGAAAGCAAAGTACTACTTTAGTAATGCGAGAGGGTATTTTTACTAAAAAAACTCAATATTATTATTATTTTTCAACAACTTAAGAAAAAATTCACATCATTAAAAATAAATAAAGGTTTTCACTTATTAATGTTTACGTAAACGTAAAGCTGGGTTATTGTAGCTTTATATATTTTTTATAAGGCAGCCCATGACCGAGCAAACCACCTTCTCAATTAGCGATCTTGCAAAAGAGTTTGACCTAACCACCCGAAGCGTTCGCTTCTACGAAGACCAAAATCTTCTCTTCCCAACAAGAAGAGGACAGACACGAATTTACTCCAAGCAGGACCGCGTGCGTTTGAAGCTTATTCTACGAGGCAAGCGCCTAGGCTTCTCTTTAGCTGAGATAGGCGAGCTATTCTCTCTCTGGGACGAAACTAGTTCGGGCAGTGAAAAGCAACTCAAGCGACTACTAGAGGTAATCAACACCAAGCGAGCAGAACTGGCACAACAGCTTGAAGATATAGCCAACCTCCAAACCGAACTTTCCGCTGCCGAGGTTCGATGCCTCGAGGCACTTAACGAACTTCGTGAGCAATCAACAAACAAACGCAACGCTGTTTAATACAAATAATAGGAATATACGATGATTTCACAATACTCTGGACTCAACTTTGGCCTTGGCGAAACCATTGAAATGATGCGTGACCAAGTCAATGCTTTTGCTGCAAAAGAGATCGCACCTCGCGCAGCCGAAATTGATCTTAATAACGAATTCCCCAAAGACCTGTGGCGCAAGTTTGGAGACATGGGTCTGTTAGGCATTACTGTTAAGGAAGAGTATGGCGGCGTTGACATGGGCTACCTTGCACACGTAATAGCAATGGAAGAACTTAGCCGAGCTTCTGCATCTGTTGCCCTATCATACGGCGCTCACTCCAATCTTTGCGTAAATCAGATTCACCGAAACGGCACTGAAGAACAGAAACAGAAATACTTACCAAAGTTAATTAGTGGGGAACACGTAGGGGCTCTCGCAATGTCTGAGCCTAATGCTGGTTCCGATGTTGTATCAATGAAATTAACTGCGCGTGATAACGGCGATCATTACCTACTTAACGGTAATAAAATGTGGATCACAAACGGACCAGACGCTGATACATATGTTATCTACGCAAAAACAGATACATCTGCTGGAGCAAAAGGCATTACAGCATTTATCGTAGAGCGTGATTACCCTGGTTTTTCGCGTCACCAGAAGCTTGATAAATTAGGTATGCGAGGATCCAACACTTGTGAACTAGTTTTCATCGACTGCCCTGTTCCTAAAGAGAACATTTTAGGCGAGCTAAATGGTGGTGTTCGTGTACTTATGTCTGGATTAGATTATGAGCGTCTAGTTCTAGCTGGTGGGCCTCTGGGAATTATGGAAGCGGCGATGGATATCTCCATCCCATACATCCGTGACAGACAGCAGTTTGGCCAAGCCATTGGTGAATTTGAACTAGTGCAAGGAAAGGTGGCTGATATGTACACGTTGATGAACGCATGTAAGTCATACACATACACGGTAGCTCAAGCTGCGATGCGTGGTGAAACAAGCCGTAAAGACTGTGCTGGTGTTATCTTATACACAGCAGAGACGGCGACAAAGCTAGCACTCGATGCTATTCAACTCCTCGGCGGCAACGGTTACATCAATGAATTCCCTACTGGCAGACTTCTTCGCGACGCTAAGCTTTATGAGATTGGCGCCGGCACATCAGAAATCCGTCGAATGCTTATTGGCCGAGAGCTGTTCCTAAACAAGTAACAGAACCAATCAGAGGTGGAGAGTCATTCATCACCTCATCATCATTTGATACAAGTTGTGAGGAACAGTGTATGCCTATCCTGCAAAGCAAGGTTAATAAACGTGCAATTGAATTTATTAACAACAACACAAGCATGACCAATGCAGTCAACGATCTTAGAGAAAAAGTAAAGCTAGTCGAACAAGGGGGTGGCGCTAAGTATCAAGAGCGCCATCTTTCACGCGGCAAGCTGCTTCCTCGAGATCGAGTAAACGTCCTTCTGGATGAAGGTTCACCTTTTCTAGAGCTATCACAACTAGCAGCCTATGAAGTTTACGACGATAACGTACCTGCTGCAGGCGTTATTACTGGCATTGGCAGGGTTAGCGGCCAGGAATGCATGATTATCGCAAATGATGCGACGGTTAAGGGCGGCACCTACTTCCCTCTTACGGTTAAAAAGCATTTGCGTGCGCAAGAGATTGCCGAGCAAAACAATCTACCTTGCATCTACCTTGTAGACTCAGGGGGTGCGAATCTACCCCAACAAGATCAAGTATTTCCGGATCGTGACCATTTCGGTCGCATCTTCTTCAATCAGGCCAGAATGTCAGCAAAAGGGATACCGCAGATTGCGGTAGTAATGGGGCTTTGTACGGCAGGTGGAGCTTATGTTCCTGCAATGGCGGACGAATCAATCATTGTACGCAATCAAGGCACTATCTTCCTAGCAGGCCCTCCCCTCGTAAAAGCCGCTACAGGTGAAGTGGTGAGCGCTGAAGATCTTGGCGGTGCCGATGTTCACTGTAAAATTTCAGGCGTAGCAGACCACTATGCAGAAAATGACGCACACGCTTTACAGATCGCACGAACCTGTGTGGCTAACCTAAACCGCCGCAAGCAGGTTGAAGGAGATATCCGAGCACCAAAAGCACCACTTTTCGATGCGAATGAAATCTACGGAATTGTAGGAACAGATCTTAAAAAACCATTCGATGTTAGAGAAATTATCGCTCGTATCGTCGATGGTTCTGAATTCGATGAATTCAAAAAGCTATACGGCACAACACTTATTACGGGATTTGCCCACATCCACGGATATCCAGTAGGCATCTTGGCCAATAACGGCATCCTGTTTAGCGATTCAGCCCAGAAAGGGGCACATTTTATTGAGCTATGTTGCCAAAGAAAGATTCCTCTTATCTTCTTGCAAAATATAACTGGATTCATGGTTGGACAAAAAAGTGAATCGGAAGGTATTGCCAAGCATGGTGCGAAACTAGTCACAGCAGTTGCTTGTGCTGATGTTCCTAAGCTTACAGTTTTGATTGGCGGCTCATTTGGTGCTGGTAACTATGGAATGTGTGGCAGAGCCTATAGCCCTAACTTCTTGTGGATGTGGCCGAACGCTCGCATATCTGTGATGGGCGGTGAACAAGCAGCAGGCGTTCTAGCCACAGTAAAAAGAGACGGTTTAGAGCGCCAAGGACAAACCTGGTCTGCTGAGGAAGAGGCTGAGTTCAAAAAGCCTGTGTTAGACACATATGAGCGTCAGGGGCATCCATACTATGCTAGCGCTCGACTGTGGGATGATGGCGTCATAGATCCAGCACAAACTCGTGAAGTTCTAGCTATGGGGCTCTCTGCAGCGCTAAACAAACCGGTCCCGGACACTAAGTTCGGCGTATTCCGTATGTAAGAGGTGAATATGTCTGAATCTTTAGTTCTTCTCGAAAAAACCAAATCAGGCTGTGCGAATCTTGTAATCAATCGTCCTGAAGTCCACAACGCTTTTGATGACACTATCATCGAGCAGCTCATTACTGGACTTAAAGAAGCCGAAAACGATCCCGATGTTCGCGTCTTAGCACTACGATCTAATGGTAAGAACTTTTCTGCCGGGGCTGATCTTGGCTGGATGAAACGGATAGCAAATAACAGTTATGCAGAAAACCTCGTTGATGCAGGCCGACTTGCCGAGCTGATGCGTTGTCTTTACCAATTTTCTAAACCAACTATCTGCCTCGTTCAAGGTGCTGCTTATGGCGGTGCGGTTGGACTAGCCGCATGCTGCGATATCGTGATTGCTGAAGAAGGAAGTCGATTCTGCTTGAGTGAAGTGAAAATCGGACTAATTCCAGCAGTTATATCGCCATATGTCGTTCGTGCAATTGGCGAAAGACAATCACGAAGATTTTTCCTAACTGCTGAGCCATTTAATGCACTTGAAGCATATAGATTTGGATTAGTTCATGAGGTAGTGAGTGACTCAACTCAATTTGATGAGGCCCTAGAAAAGTTCACAAGCATTTTGATCGGGAACAGCCCTCAGGGAATGCATGCAGCTAAAGATCTCATCTTTGCCGTTAGCAATAAAGAAATTGATGAACCTCTAATAAATGATACAGCTCGCCGCATAGCAGAAATTCGTGTAAGCCCAGAAGGTCAGGAAGGACTAGGTGCCTTCCTTGAAAAGCGCAAGCCGAACTGGATTCAGGAGTAACCCAAGATGTTTAGTAAAATATTAATTGCAAACCGTGGCGAGATCGCATGCCGCGTTATTCAGACAGCACATCGTTTAGGCATAAAATGTGTTGCGGTTTACTCAGAAGCAGATGCGAATGCGCGACATGTAACCATGGCCGATGAAGCATTCCTATTAGGCCCTGCACCTAGTTCAGAAAGTTATTTACGCACAGATGCGATTATAGATATCTGCAAGCGCTCAGGTGCACAAGCAGTCCACCCAGGCTATGGTTTCTTATCTGAAAACACCTCTTTTGCAGAAGCTCTTGAAGCACAGGGAATAACATTCATTGGCCCTCCTTCGTCCGCTATTGCTGCGATGGGCTCCAAATCTGCCGCGAAAGCAATTATGGAAGATGCAGGTGTTCCATTAGTTCCTGGCTACCATGGTGAAGATCAATCACCTGAGTTGCTGCGCAAAGAGTCAGAGCGTTGTGGTTACCCACAGCTTCTCAAAGCCATTGCGGGTGGCGGTGGTAAAGGGATGCGCGTTGTAAATTCATTAGAAGAGTTTGATAGTGCATTGCAGTCTGCTCGCCGAGAAGCGCAAAACGCTTTTGGCAATCCCGACATGCTTATTGAACGCTATCTTACTCAACCTCGCCACGTAGAAATTCAAGTT
Source organism: Marinobacterium sp. xm-d-530 (assembly GCF_013283365.1). Classification (GTDB taxonomy): domain Bacteria; phylum Pseudomonadota; class Gammaproteobacteria; order Pseudomonadales; family Balneatricaceae; genus Marinobacterium_E. The sequence goes on from NZ_WBYM01000003.1 coordinate 137,903, forward strand.
TTCTGTGATCAATTAGGTCATTCAATTTACCTTGCTGAACGCGATTGTTCTGTGCAGCGCCGCCATCAAAAAGTAATCGAGGAAGCTCCTGCTCCAGGACTTTCAGATGAAACCAGGCGTGCGATGGGAGAGGCCGCTGTTCGAGCAGCAGAGGCTATTAATTACGTTGGCGCCGGCACAGTTGAATTTCTGTATGACGTAGATGGCTCCTTCTACTTCATGGAGATGAATACACGTCTACAAGTAGAACACCCTGTAACAGAAATGATTACAGGCCTAGACCTAGTCGAATGGCAACTTCGTATAGCTAGTGGCGAAGCACTTCCTCTTGCTCAGAACGAACTAACAATTAAAGGGCATGCACTTGAAGCGCGCATATATGCTGAAGACCCAGAGAATGACTTCCTTCCAGCTACAGGCAAACTGAACTACCTGAGAACGCCTGTAGAAAGCAATCATGTCCGAGTTGACACTGGTGTTGTTGAGGGTGACGAAGTCAGCATCTATTACGACCCTATGATTGCTAAATTGATTGTATGGGATGAGTGCAGAGAAAAAGCCGTTGATCGCATGGTACAAGCACTTGAGGATTATCGTATTTCAGGTGTTAAAACTAACACCCAATTCCTTCATGCACTTGCTGATTCAACTCCATTTAGAGAATGCGAATTAGACACAGGATTCATTGAAAAACACGAAAAACTAATTTTCAAATCACAGTCTGCAGATAAAAATCGCTTACTTGCTATTGCTACGGCTTTCTTTTGCGAATCTGAACGAAGCAACTCAATCATTCCAGGCGACCAGTTCTCCCCTTTCAGCTCAACTAGTAGCTGGCGTTTGAACTCTTCATATTCTCGGCCAGTTACGTTAGTGATTGATGATGAGCACTATGATCTTAATGTATTAGAGATAGGAAATTGCTATCACCTCAGTCTCGGTGATATCCACTATGAAGTGAAAGCTTGCCTATCGGAGGATCTCCTTTCTCTGGTGATTGATGGCCATAAACTCTCTGTTCATGGGAATTTAGATGGAGACAAGCTGGCACTATTTTACCAAGGCGAACAATTTGAATGTATTCGCCATCGTCAGACATTTACTGATACAAATGAGAACAACGAAGGTTCACTCTCAGCTCCAATGAACGGAGCGGTGGTAGCCGTTCTAGTCGAAGAAGGTCAAGAGGTGACTGCGGGACAGGCGCTTGTGATTATGGAAGCTATGAAAATGGAGCATAAAATTTCCGCACCGTACGACGGGAAGGTAAGCTCAATTTTTTATGCTGATGGTGACATGGTTAGCGAAGGCGCAGACCTTATTGCGATAGAGCCACTCGCGGAGGTTGAAGCTTAATGAATTTACCCAATTCAGTAAGAATCGTTGAGGTAGGCCCCCGTGATGGTCTTCAAAATGAAAAAGGTGAATTCATTAGCACCGAGGTTAAGGTTGAACTGATCAATTCCCTGGCGGATGCTGGGCTCACTCATATTGAAGCTGCAAGCTTCGTTTCACCGAAATGGGTGCCTCAGATGGCAGATGCTACTGAAGTCATGAGTGGTATTGAACGCAAGAAGGGTGTGACCTATTCAGCATTAACTCCTAACTTGATTGGCCTTGAAGGCGCAATTAGCGGTCGCGCTAATGAAATTGCCGTATTCAGTGCAGCTTCTGAGGCGTTTACTGAAAAAAACATCAACTGTTCAATAAGTGAAAGTTTAGAGCGTTTTAAGCCCGTCATGTCCGCCGCCGAAAAGGCTGGTATTCCTGTTCGCGGATATGTCTCGACAGTAATTGGCTGCCCCTACGCTGGAGATATCGATCCAGAGGCTGTGGCGAAAGTTGCGGAAGCTATGTACAAAATGGGCTGCTATGAGATATCGCTAGGTGATACGGTAGGGGTCGGAACTCCATTAAAAGTGAAGCGCATGCTGGCCGCAGTGAGTGCTCTCGTCCCTAAAGAGCGTTTGGCTGTTCATTTTCACGATACCTACGGGCAAGCGTTGGCGAATATTTACGCAGCTCTTGAAGAGGGAATTGCAGTCATCGATAGTTCTGTTGCAGGCCTTGGAGGATGCCCATACGCTAAGGGTGCCTCTGGGAATGTGGCAACTGAAGATGTGGTCTACTTGCTGGAAGGTTTAGGCATTTCATCAGGTATTAATCTGGACGCTTTAGTGAGAACTAGCCACTGGATTACCGAAAAACTGGATAAGAAAAATAACTCAAAGGTCGCATTGGCAATGGGAGCTAATCGATCACAGTTGGAGAAATAATAATGAGTGCACAACCAAAACATATAACCGCTCTCGAACTTGGCATACCAGCACGAGAAGAGCTGCCAGATAATTTTCAAAAATACTTTAATGTTTGTGATGAAAAGCTTGGAATGGTTCCAAATGTTCTAGCAGCCTACAGCCATAGAACCGATCAACTGGACGTCTTTTCTCGCATTTACAACGAGCTAATGTTCGGTGAAAGCGGCGTAACCAAATTAGAGAAAGAGATGATTGCTGTTGCTGTTTCAGCATCGAATAGCTGCTACTACTGTCAAGTAGCTCACGGAGCCGCCGTGCGGGGATACTCTGGTGATCCAACCTTAGGTGAATTAATGGTGATGAACTATCGTGCAGCTGAGCTTTCCGAGCGTCAGCGCGCAATGCTCGACTTCGCAGTAAAGTTAACAGAGTCTCCACAGGCTATGATCGAAGCTGATCGCCAAGCGCTCCGAGATGTTGGCTTCAGCGATCGCGACATTTGGGATATAGCCAATGTCGCTGGTTTCTACAATATGACCAACCGCGTAGCAAGTGCTGTCGATATGCAACCAAACCTTGAATACCACACACAGAATCGGTCTTAACCTTAAATCACTACAACTCTAAGGAGCTAAGGAATGAAAACAATAAACCTAAGCTACACGAATGGCGTTTCAACTACACCTTTACTCGGCACTACAATCGGTGACAAGTTTGATGAAATTGCTCATCGCTTTGCTGATAATGACGCATTAATTGTGCGTCATCAAAACATCCGCTGGACCTATGCTGAGCTGGCTGAAAGAGTGGAACAGGCGGCTAAAGCCTTCATCGCGATCGGTGTCGAACCTGGTGATCGTGTTGGCATGTGGTCACCGAACTGCGCTGAATGGACTATTACCCAATTCGCTACTGCAAAAGTCGGTGCGATTCTAGTAAATATCAACCCTGCTTACCGCTTACATGAACTTGAGTATGCACTCAACCAATCAGAGGCCAAGTATTTAGTAACCGCAGATTCTTTTAAGAGCTCCGACTACCGCGGCATGCTCTATGAATTAGCACCTGAATTACAACACGCTGCTGTTGGAGCACTCGAATCGACCAAGTTGAACCACCTAAAAGGAGTGATCAATCTCGATTCAGACAAACATTCCGGCATGTGGCGCTGGAACGACTTTGTAGAGCTAGGACAGGGTGTCTCAAGTGAGCACCTTGAATCTGTTCAGTCGGCACTACAGGCTGATGATGCAATTAATATTCAATATACATCTGGTACCACCGGCTTCCCGAAAGGTGCCACCCTGTCGCATCATAATATTCTTAACAACGGTTTCTTCGTGGCAGAGTCGATGAACCTGACCGATCAAGATCGCATGGTTATTCCAGTCCCTCTATACCACTGCTTCGGTATGGTGATGGGTAACCTCGGATGTGTGACTCATGGCGCGACAATGATTTACCCATCCGATGCGTTCGAGCCCCAGTCAGTGCTCGAAACCGTTGAGGCTGAACGAGCTACCGCACTTTACGGTGTTCCTACAATGTTCATTGCTGAACTTGAGCACCCGGAATTTGATAAGTACGACGTATCAACTCTTCGTACTGGCATCATGGCCGGCTCTATCTGCCCCGCCGAAGTGATGAAAGCTGTCAACTCAAAACTACACATGAAAGAGGTACAGATCGCCTACGGTATGACTGAGACTAGCCCAGTATCTACCCAGACTGCTGCCAGTGATCCATTCGAAAAACAGGTCACCACTGTTGGTCGCACTCAACCGCACCTGGAGACGAAACTGGTGGACCCAGCCACGGGCCATACGGTCCCACGAGGCGAGATTGGTGAGCTTTGTACTCGCGGATACAGCGTAATGCTTGGGTACTGGAACAACTTAGAAGCGACTAGCAATGCGATTGATGAGGCACGCTGGATGCATACAGGTGACCTCGCCATTATGGACGATGAAGGCTATATCCAAATCGTGGGCCGCATCAAAGATATGGTGATTCGTGGAGGTGAAAATATCTACCCGAAAGAGATTGAGGAGTTCCTATACACCCATCCACACATCTCTGACGTACAGGTGATCGGGGTTCCTGACAAACGCTTCGGTGAAGAGTTAGTCGCATGGATTAAGCTGGTTGCAAATGCACCTGAGGTAAGCGCAGATGATTTGAAGGAGTTCTGTAAAGGACAGATCACACACTTCAAGATTCCTAAGCACTTCAAATTTACTGATAGCTTCCCAATGACCGTGACCGGCAAGATCCAGAAATTCAAGATGCGTGAAATATCTATTAGTGAGTTAGAGATCGAGAGCGAGTAATAGTCAACAAGGGGAGCTAAATACTCCCCTTATCTTCTCAGGTAAATATGTCTGTAACAATTCAAAATCACTACCAAAATGAACTCGATGTAGAACTGATCGTCGGGCAAATTCGCAAACATTTCTCTGAAGGCGCAGAAGACTTTCAACTAGCGCCAGTTGACCAACTACATGTCGGTGGTTTGGGCGCATCAAAAAGGCTACTTGAGCGACTAACACCTCTGAAACCGCTACATGTTTTGGAGGTCGGGTCAGGTTTAGGTGGATTAATGCGTCAAGTGGAGTCACACGGGACGATGCAAGTCACCGGAATCGACATCTGTCACGAATTCAACCGCCTTAACCGCGAGCTTAGCCGTGTTGCAGTGGGCGATTTCAGAGGTCGAGTAGTAACAGCTGATGCACTTGCTTTACCTTTCAAAGACTCCAGTTTTGATCTAATTATATTTCAACATTCTTTACTCAACATACCCGATACTCAAGCGCTGTTAAACGAGTGCCATAGGCTTTTGCGTGAGAAAGGTTCACTATTGCTGCACGAAATTTTTACAGGAACCACACCCGAAATGATGGTCTATCCTGTTCCTTGGGCACGCTCTAGCGCGACATCGCATATAATCAGCATAGAAAAAATGACTGAGCTACTGAAGTCTGCAGATTTCGACATCCAGTCAATAGAAGATTGGACAGAGGAGGCGCTTAACTGGCGCCAAAAGCAAGTAGCCAAAGAAACAACTTCTCAACAGTCGCGTGCAAAACTAGCGCCTACTATGATCTTTGGACAAGAATTTTTAGCCATGGGAAAGAATATTGTGTTTAATATTTCTAATAACGCGGTACGCGTCGTAGAAATATTAGCAAGGGCGAGATGATAAAACCGATCGACGAACTTCAAAACTGCCGCGAAGATGCCGACAGATATCGTCTGCTTGCAGAGCAGTCGACTGATATGATCTCTCGCCATACCACTTCGCCTGATTGGACCTATATAGATGTCAGTCCTGCGGTAGAGAAGATTCTAGGGTACACCGCTGAAGAGATCATTGGCACTTCTGGTTATGCAGCATTCCATCCCAATGATGCAGACAACCTCACCAAGCGTGACGCCAGCGTGCGATACCGTGAAGGGTTGTATAGCAACATATATCGCTATCGTCATAAAGCGGGACACTACATCTGGTTAGAAACCACTAGTCGCGTCATCCGTGATTCAGCCGGGAAACCGCTGGAAATCATCTGTGTCTCACGCGACGTAACCGAACGCGAAGAGATTCAGCAGACTATGGCACGTCTTGCAAGAGTAGTCGAAGCATCTTCAGATATGATCATGTTTTGTAACCATGAGACGCACAGGCTTACATACCTAAATGAATCCGCCTACCACACACTAGGAACGGAACAAGAGACTCCAGTAAGCTATTACCTACCAGAGCTATTCACTCAAGAAATATATCACTCACTGGTATGCGATGCTTTGAAGCACGCTTTTGATCACGGAGTCTGGTACGGCAGCATCCCGATGGAGTTGCCTGATAGTCTAGAGCGGGTCGCTGAAATTCGTGAGATCATCGCGCACCGCAATCGCCGCGAAGACGATAAAGTCGACTACTATTCTATTATTGGTCGCGATATAACCCTCAAATTAAGAGCAGAGGAAGCTGCAAAACGACACCAGCTTGAAATTGCACATATGTCACGTCTGATGTCTGTAAGTGAGATGGCTGCCGGATTGGCACATGAGATCAATCAACCTCTCGCAACCATTCTCAATTACTGTCACGGAACGGCCTTACGTTTAAGTGAGGGAGTTACAAATCCGGTTGAAACTGTAACCCAGTCAATGAAACTGATCACTCAACAGGCGAAACGTGCATCGGATATCATCAAACGTATGCGTGCATTTGTGGCAAAGACCGAGCACCATCAGGTGGAGTTCTCAATTAACGAGTGCTGCCGCGAGGTTTCTACCTTCCTCTATCAGGAAGCACTGGATCACAATATCCGCTTCATTTTCGAGTTAGCTAAGCAGGACCCTCTTCTGGTGGCCGATAAAATACAGATTGAGCAGGTACTTCTTAATCTGATCCGTAACGCGATTGAGGCATACAGTGATTGCGAGCGATCGCAGAGGTCCGTTACCATAAAGACAGAATTGAATGAAAAGCAACTGGTTATTCATGTAGAAGATAAGGGCAGCGGTATATCTCAAGAGGGGCTAGAGAGACTATTTGAACCTTTCTATACTTCCAAATCGACCGGCTTAGGGATGGGCTTATCCATATCACGAACCATTATAGAGACACACGGTGGGCAGCTGTATGCGACCAGTGATGCAGAAGATGGAACTCGATTTACACTCAAGCTTCCGATAAGAGACTAGCCATGGATCAGCTAACCAATAGCACAATATACATCGTTGACGATGACGAAGACTTCCGCAACTCGATGAGTTGGTTATTGGAGTCGGTTAACTGCAGGGTTGAGTGTTTTTCAAGTGCTCGGAGTTTTCTAGAACGCTACGACGGCGGCCTTGGATGCATGTTGTTGGATGTACGTATGCCTGAGATCAACGGACTGGCGCTGCAACAGATTATGATCGAACGGAATATTAAGATGCCTATCATCGTGATCTCTGGTCATGGAGATATTCAGATGGCAGTTAGTGCAATGAAACAGGGCGCAATAGATTTTATAGAGAAGCCGTTCGATGGTGATGTACTTATACGTTTGGTAAAAAAGGCACTTTCGCTCGCCGAGGACAATTACGAGCTGCGTACCGAAGAGACACGCATTCGTGAGCTATACGCCAACCTCAGTCAGCGCGAAGTGGAGGTTATGGATTTAGTTGTGCAGGGTAATGCCAATCGCGAAATTGCAGATCAGCTTAATATCAGTCCAAAGACGGTAGAGGTACACCGTTCCCGTGTAATGGCAAAAATGCAAGCAAGCAACATTGCCGATCTGATTCGCCTTCACAACAATCTAGCCCCTAAGTAATACTTAGACCGGTATTGCGTAGGTCATGGTGGCATGTGCAACCGGATCAGTATCCCCTTCCGAAACTATAGTCACCTCTCCTACTGCCAGCCTTTTTCCTACCTTGAGCATCTCAGCGATCGCTACAATGTTAGCATCAGCTTTGGGTTTTCGAAGAAAGTTGATATTCAAATTGGTGGTTACGGCCAAGCTGACCGGGCCAATAACACTCAGTAAAGCTGCATAGACTGCAACATCAGCCAAAGCCATCATGGTAGGACCTGATACAGTACCACCAGGGCGAAGATGATCATCACCCACGGCTAGTACCATTGTTGCTTTTCCAGGCTCCAACTCAACTAACTCGCCAAACCGATCCCCTTGAGGAAACTGTTCGGCAAGAAATGCCCGCATCTCATCTAACTGCATTTTTACCTCGTATGAACTTGCTTAAAGGAAGAACCCCTAAGAGATAAGTCCCAAAAATCTGATGACTCACCCTTAGTAGGCGTCGACTTCGTCGCGAGCACGATTGCGGAGCACAAAACGCTGTATCTTACCGCTTGGTGTCTTAGGCAGCTCGTCAACAAACTCGATTTCTCTTGGGAAAGCATGAGTCGAAAGACGACTACGGACATGAGTCTGCAGCGTCTCCGCCAGCTCTTCTGTCGGCGCAAAACCAGATTTAATCACAACATACGCCTTAATAATTGCACCACGCTTCTGGTCGGGTTTACCCACCACACCGGATTCCGCGACCGAATCATGCTCTAGTAACGTACTCTCCACATCAGCCGGTCCGACGCGATACCCTGCGGTAGTAATAATGTCATCATCTCGACCAGTAAACGAGAAACTTCCATCGCCATGACTGAGTACCACATCACCCGTGAGATAGTAGTTACCATGATAGGGCTCTTTCTCCTGCCAGGTGTATCCTGGAAAGAAGAAGAGGGGGGAGTTAGATATATCAACCGCCAACTGCCCCTGTTCGCCCTCATTCACTTCATTGAAATCAGCATCTAGAGCTACGACTCTATGCCCTGGCATTGAAAAGCCCATCGAACCCACGCGAACAACCGACTGGTCCAACGCATGGTGGTTACAAGCGGTCATCCCTGTCTCTGTCTGCCCATAGTGATCCATCACAGGGCACCCCAAGCGACGTTTAACCCAGGAAATAACTTCTGGGTTAAGCGGTTCACCCGCGCTGCTCGCAAGTCGAAGGTTGAAGCGTTCATCCGCCCCTAATTGATCATCATTTGCCATCAACATGCGATAAGCCGTAGGAGCCGCAGCTAAGTTGGTGATCCCATATTTACGAAGCATCTGATAGGTGGTTTCAGGTGTAAAGCCAGCCTCGCAGAAATGAGTAGTGTTTCCTAAGAGTAAGGGGCCTACAACAGCGTAATAGAGACCGTAGGCCCAGCCCGGATCGGCTACGTTCCAAAACTTATCTTCGGGCACCAAGCCAATGGCATAGCGCATATAGACGTAGAAAGAGAGTATCGCTCTCGTAGGTACTGCAACCCCCTTAGATTTGCCTACAGTACCCGAGGTAAACATCTGCAGAAAAGGCTCATCTTTACCCACACGCACGGGGACAAACTCAGTGGACTGATTATATACAGACGTAACGAAATCAGGCTCTTGAGCATATTGCTCCGGAGCTTGAGCCGCGTTAACTAACAGCACCGCTGGGCAACCTTCGACATCATCCAGTTTTGAGCGATTTGCAGGATCTGTCACGATCAACCGCGTATCCGCTTGCTGCACTCGATATTCGATGGCTCCTGAACCAAAAGCAGTGAAGAGCGGCTGATAGACACCTCCAACTCGAAGAGTACCGAGAATCACTACCATCAATTCCGCTGAACGAGGCAGGAGTGCAGAAACTCGATCACCCTGACCAATACCCTGCGAGGTCAAATAGTTGGCGAACTGCGCAGCTCTGTCACGCAGCTCCACAAAGGTATAAGCGGATGAAGTTCCATTCACCGACTCATGCCTAAGGGCAACGGCGGTAGGATCAGAGCACCACTTATCGATCATCTCTTCACAGACGTTAAAGCCTTTCTCTAGCGTACCTAACATCTCCTGTTCAACTGATTCAACGCTAAACTGGTCGTAGAATTTCTGGTAGTTTTGTGCGCTCATTTTCGCTCCTTAAACTATTTTTATTGTTTTTTACTACCTAAGAGCTACAAGAGCTCTAGTTGTTTTAAAATCTCATTGTTGTCGCAACCTAACAGCGGTGCAGGCTTTGGCAACGGATTCGAATGGCCGTTAAAACGAATGGCGGGGGCTACTTGAAGCTCTGCGCCATTGCTATGGGCCACCATGTCTCGCGATTTGAACAAGGGGTGCTCTGCCGCCTGTTTTATACTGAGTACAGGCTCAACACAGGCATCAGCTGCGGCAAATTTCTCGATCCAGTAACTTTGATCTGCCGATAAAAAACGCTCTTGCAGCTTATCTTTGAGAGTACAGTCATCCAAAGCACCCAGCTCAGAAATATTTAATTGCTCTAGTAGCTGTTGCTTAAACTTGGGCTCAAGGCTACCAATAGCCATATATCGCCCGTCGCGCGTGGGGTAGTAATCGTAAAAGCCACCACCGTTTAGAAAGTGCGTCTCCAGCCCTTCGTCGGACGCACCATTTAACTGACCGGGCGCCAACAAGGGCTGAAGCGCAAGACAATTATCCGCCATCGAAATATCGATGTGAGCACCCTCCCCCGTGCGGGTGCGATGAATAACCGCACTCAAAATACCAATCACTGCGGGTTGAGAACCGCCAGCTAGGTCAGCCATCTGTAGGCCACTTAAGCAAGGGCCACTGCTGACACGTCCTGTATGACTTGATATACCTGCAAGTGCTAAATAGTTGATGTCATGGCCAGCCCGATCGGCATACTCCCCATCTTGGCCATAACCAGTGATTGAGCAGTAGATCAAATCAGGTTTGTATTGTTTAAGTTGTTCGTACCCTAGTCCCAACTTGGCCATTACACCAGGCCTGAACTGCTCAACTACAATATCGAATTCTTCCAGAAGCTTATGAACTATCTCTATCGAATTAGGATTTTTTAGGTCTAACGCTAACGACCTTTTACCTCGATTGAGGTAACGAAATGCAGCAGACTGCCCCTCTATTTGGGGCTCAAGATCACGCACAATATCTGGCTTATCAGGGGACTCGATGCGAATGACATCCCCCCCCAAATCCGCGAGCAACATAGTGGCATATGGCCCTGGCAAGAGTGTCGAAAAATCGAGTATTTTTAATCCTGTTAAGGGTTTCATCGACTAACCTAATTCACGCAAAATTTCGCGCGAAATGATGACCCGCTGAATTTCACTAGTCCCTTCGTAAATCGTGGTGATTCGAGCATCTCGACTGAACCGCTCGAGCGGAAACTCCCGCATGTAGCCGTATCCACCTAAGAGCTGAAGCGCGGTGTAACAAGCAGCATTCGCCTTCTCGGTAGAAAATAGTTTCGCCATAGAGGCCTCTTTGGCAAAGCTCATACCGCGATCCTTTCGATCTGCCGCTGACATCAGTAAAAGTCGGGCTGCTTCAAGCTCAGTATAACGATCAGCCATCATCCACTGTATGCCCTGAAAATCGGCAATCGCTTTTCCGAATTGTTGACGCTCAGTAACATATCGCGATGCGTAATCCATCGCAGCTTGCCCAATACCCAATGCGAGAGAGCCCACACCGATTCGCCCACCAGCCAACTCAGCAACAGCAATCCTAAAGCCATCATTAAGTTTTCCCAGCAGAGCCGATTCCTTCACAAAAACCTGATCGAAGTGTACTTCGTTAGTTGCTGATCCCTGTTGCCCCATCTTATGTTCGGCAGGGCCGATGCTGATTCCAGCGAGATCAGCATCCACCAAAAAGCATGAGATACCCTTACCCTTGGGTGCATTTGGATCGGTGACAGCCCAAACAACAAATACACCAGCGAACTGTGCACTGGTAATCCACTGTTTGGTACCTGAGATTGAGAAACCACCTTCGACCCGCTCCGCTTTCGTGCGCATAGATGCAGGGTCTGAACCAGCTCCTGCCTCCGTTAGACAGAAACTACCCGCTTTGTATTCCCCAGAGCAGATTTTAGGTAGATAGTGATTTTTTTGCTCTTCGTTACCAACCGCCTGTATAACTTCCGCAACCATATTAGTTACAGACATGGTGACAGCAGTTGAAGCACAAGCGCGACCTATTTCAGTTAGAGCAAGACTAAATGCAACAGTCCCCGCTTCAGTACCTCCATACTTAGAGTCAATATTCAGCCCCATGAAACCTAACTCAGCTAATGACTTGCAATTCGCTAGTAGCGGGGAGATCTCTTTTGTGCGATCAAGATCAGCGGCAACATCTGCTATCTGGGACTCGGCAATACGCTTTGCAGTCTCTTGTATCAGAAGCTGTTCTTCACTCAATTGCAGATTCATTACGGGAACTCCTGTAGGGGTTTTCCCTTATTAATATCCGAATCTGAATTACTAGTAAACCCTTTTCTTCAGTTTCTAGTTAATTAAGGCAGTCTTTTAACATCACCAACTAATTCAACCCATGGGTGTTTGCGCGACTCATAAATTGAGGTACGCGGTGCTGGGAAATCAGCATCAGCAAAAGCACCAATAGGTATACCGATCATGCCTTTAGCACGCTCGGCGCGATACCAAACCTGACTCCCGCAGCAAGGACAAAAATTAAACGTTACACTAAACCCCTCGTCCCCGATCTGTGTGTACTCCCTTGATTCGCCTTCAATATGAACAGACTCCTGTTCAAACAGTGCCTGATGGCCAAAGGCACTCCCGGTCCTTCGCTGACAATCGAAGCAGTGACAGACAAAAACTTGTAATGGATCAGCCTGAACTACAGCGTTTAACTGTCCACAACTACAGCGTGCTTGGTATTTAGGCATGCTTAGATTCCTTTAAGTCAGAGCCTTGCGATATTGGCTAGGTGAAATCCCAATCTGCTTTCGAAAGATACGCGAAAAGTAGTAAGCATCCTCATAACCTACCTCAAATGCGATCTCCTTTATTTCCATAGCAGTGGTATCGAGCAAGTAGCAAGCGCGCTCTATTTTAAGTTGAATGAAGCGATTAATCGGTGTTGTGCCAGTAATAGCTCTGTAGCGCTTCACAAAATGGTACTTCGACAAATTCACACTGGCTGCCAAAGTATCTAAGTCTATCTGTTCATGGAGGTGCGTTTGCATGAGTGTATGAAGGCTATCTAAGTCCAAACTCTCTCGTTGGCGACGCAACTGTTCAGGCGGCTTAAGAAACGCAACATGTGACAAAATTTGACGAAGCAAGCTTGCCGAAAAGATATGAACTGTCAAATCATGGGCAGAGTAGCGGCAACTCAATAAGGCATCAAAACTACCAGTTAACTGCGGATGAAAACCAATATTTTTTAAATAAAACCCTCCAGGCGACCGTTCAACTTGAGTGTTACTGCAAAATTTTTTCACTAGCGCTCCCTCGAAGTGAACCCAATAAATTGTCCACGGAGAAGCTAGAGACGAAGTGTAACGATGTGATAAGCCCGACGGGACTATTAATACATCTCCCATTTTTACTGAGCTTGAATGACCACTTGCACTAACAACCCCCTCCCCCTGGATACAGTAAATCATCAAATAATCATCGTGTATCAATCGTTCCATCATGTGCCCTTTAGCGTGGCAATAATATCCCATCGCTTTAGGGAATAGATCGCAACTGAGTGGATTATTTGAGAGTTCCTTATAAAGGGCTTTTGGGACCAAATAGCGAACACTTTCAGGAGGTAGAGGCCAATTGGAGGGTCTGCTCATTTTTATGAATCTTCTACTAATGAATTAATTGTTATCGCAATATAGTCCATCAACTAAACAAGATTATCAATCTCATTCCACTTAAAACGGTGCTACAAATGTAAGCGAAATACAAAAGTAATATATATCAGGAGTTTCTCATGACTGTTCGTGTTCCTTTACTTATTGATGGCCAGATGGTTCAAAGCCAATCAGACAAATTCATTCCAGTTACCGATCCTGCTACACAAAATGTTATCGCAGAGGTACCTTGCGCTACTGAAGCAGAAGTTGATCAAGCTATCGACTCAGCTAAGAAAGCATTTGAAACCTGGAAAGAGACACCCGTCGGCGAACGTGCCCGCTTAATGCTTCGCTATCAGGCGCTTTTGAAAGAGCATCATGATGAGATTGCCACCCTACTATCAAGCGAAACTGGCAAAACGTTTGAAGATGCTAAGGGTGATGTATGGCGTGGAATTGAAGTCGTAGAACATGCCTGTAACATCGCGTCATTGTCTATGGGCGAAACTGTTGAAAACGTAGCTCGCAAGATCGATTGTTATAGTATTACTCAGCCTTTAGGTGTCTGTGTAGGCATTACCCCATTCAACTTCCCCGCAATGATTCCTCTTTGGATGTTCCCCATGGCTATTGCATGCGGAAATACATTTGTACTTAAGCCATCAGAACAGGACCCGTTGACACCTATGCGTCTCGCGGAGTTGTTTATCGAGGCTGGTGCACCAGCTGGCCTACTCCAGGTAGTCCATGGCACCAAAGAAGTTGTTGATCAACTACTCACTCACAAGGACACGCCTGCTATATCTTTCGTAGGATCTGTTGCAGTTGGTGAACATATCTACCGCACAGGTACCGAACACCTAAAACGCGTGCAAGCGTTCGCCGGAGCAAAAAACCACATGGTGATAATGCCTGACGCTTCGAAAAACCAGGTTATTAACAATTTAGTAGGCGCCTCTGTAGGTGCAGGCGGACAACGCTGTATGGCCATATCTGTCGCACTATTTGTAGGCAGTGCTAAAGAGTGGATTCCTGAGTTGCGCGAAGCTATGAAGAAGGTTCGCCCTGGCGCATGGAATGACCCCGAAGCTGGATACGGTCCTCTAATCAACCCAGCAGCACGCCAGCGTGTTCTCAATTTTATTCAGCAAGGCAAAGACTCGGGGGCAAATTGTCTGCTTGATGGTACTGACTGCCAAGTTGAAGGCTTTCCTGACGGTAACTGGGTGGGTCCGACACTTTTTAGCGGTGTAACTACTGACATGTCTATATACCAAGAGGAGATCTTTGGTCCTGTACTTTGCGCCATCGAGTTGGATTCTCTCGAAGATGCTATTGAGTTAATCAATGCAAATCCATACGGTAATGGAACATCGATCTTTACATCATCTGGAGCTGTCGCGCGTAAATACCAGCATGAAATCAAGGTTGGTCAGGTTGGCATTAACGTACCTGTACCTGTACCGCTTCCAATGTTCTCTTTTACTGGATGGCGCAAATCTTTCTACGGCGATCAGCACGCTTACGGGAAACAGGCAGTTAAGTTCTACACCGAAACCAAAACAGTAACAGCACGCTGGTTTGAAGAGGATATCGATACTGGGGTAAACACTACTATTCAGCTAAAGTAAGTCATCCACTTTTAACAGATAAAGATAACAAAGGATAAGTGTATGGATTTTGAACTAAACGAAGACCAAATTGCTTTTGCAGATATGGCTCGCAGTTTTGCACAGAAAGAACTCGAACCTCACGCGGCCATGTGGGACGAAGAGCAGATATTTCCGGTTGATACGCTTAAAAAAGCGGGAGAGCTTGGATTTTGTGGACTCTACGCATCAGAAGATGTTGGCGGTCTAGGTCTTAGCCGCCTTGACGCTAGTATCATCTTTGAAGAGCTAGCCATGGGTTGCACTTCAACTACTGCTTACATCACCATCCATAATATGTCGACTTGGATGATCGCGGAATTTGGCAACAGCGATACTCGTATGGATTGGTGTCCAAAACTAACCGCTGGTGAACAATTCGCATCTTACTGTTTGACAGAGCCCAACGCGGGATCAGATGCAGCTTCCCTCAAAACCACTGCTCGTCGCGATGGTGATGGCTACGTAATCAACGGCAGCAAAATCTTTATATCTGGAGCTGGTTCAACTGATGTCCTAGTCGTTATGGCCCGTACTGGTGAAGCTGGCGCGAAAGGCATCTCTGCATTTGTGGTAGATGCCAAACTACCGGGTATTAGCTACGGACGTAAAGAACAAAAAATGGGGTGGAATAGTCAGCCAACACGAATGATCACCTTTGACGATGTACGTGTACCTGCCTCTGCCATTCTTGGAGCCGAAGGCGATGGATTCAAGATAGCGATGAAGGGGTTGGATGGTGGACGCATAAATATCGGGGCCTGCTCGATAGGTACTGCTCAAGCGGCACTTCAACGTGCTCGCGACTATATGCTCGACCGCAGTCAGTTTGGAAAAACCCTAAGCAATTTTCAAGCTCTGCAATTCAAAATAGCTGATATGACGACCCAGTTAGTAGCTGCTCGCCAGATGATACGTATGGCAGCTAGCCGTCTAGATGCTGGACATCCCGATCGAACTGTTTATTGCGCTATGGCGAAGCAGTTTGCCACGGATGCAGGTTATAACATCGCCGATGAAGCACTGCAGATATTTGGAGGCAACGGCTACATCAAAGAATACCCAATGGAGCGTTATCTGCGTGATAACCGTGTACACCGTATTCTTGAAGGGACTAATGAAATAATGCGTTTGATCATTGCTAGACGCGCACTAATGCAAGATTGCGCCAAAATTCTTTGATCACAAATAGGAGACAGCATGACAGATACACTTCTACTCGAAAAACAAGGCCATACAGCCATCATCACAATGAACAATCCTCCAGCTAACACTTGGACAGAGGAGAGTCTAAAAGGGCTTATTTCATTAGTGAATGAACTGAATGAAGATCGAAATATTTTTTCATTAGTTTTGAAATCAGATAGCGATAAATTCTTCAGTGCAGGTGCAGACCTAAATATGTTTGCAGACGGCGATCGCGCTACAGCACGTGATATGGGACGTTATTTTGGAGAAGCATTTGAAGCTTTATCTAATTTTAGGGGCGTATCTATCGCTGCTGTAAATGGATTTGCTATGGGAGGGGGCTTAGAAGTCGCTCTCGCTTGTGATATCCGTGTTGCAGAAGAGCAGGCTCAATTAGCTTTACCTGAGGCAAAAGTTGGCCTACTTCCCTGTGCAGGCGGCACTCAAAATTTAACCATGCTGGTTGGAGAAGGCTGGGCCAAGCGCATGATTCTCCTTGGCGAACGCGTAAACGCTACTAAAGCAAAAGAGATCGGTTTAGTTGAAGAGCTTGTTGCAACCGGTGAATCATTCAACCGTGCTATGGAGCTGGCCAAACAAGCGGATCAACAGAGCCCAATGTCTATTGCAAGCTGTAAGCTACTTATTCAAAACAACCGAAAACATCACTGGAATGCAGGCTATATGCTTGAGCGTGAACTTTTTGTCGATCTATTCCACTCTGAGGACCAGAAGGAAGGCGTAAATGCTTTCCTCGAAAAACGTAAGCCAAACTGGAAAAACTGCTAAGGGCATCATTATGAGTTGCGTACTATTTACCGAACACGCGACCCAGGATAACCACCTTATCCTGGAAATTTCACTCAATTCAGAAAGGTCGCTAAACGCGTTAACCCTGGAGATGATTGAGCTGATTCAACCGCGCCTGACCGCAGCGGCAAACGACGAACGCGTGAAAGCAGTCCTCCTTACGAGTGCTGGCGAGAAAGCCTTCTGTGCAGGTGGTGATGTAGTCGGACTCTACAAGTCAATCACATCAGGTGAACAGCCGAACTTCCCTGAAAACTACTTCACACGTGAGTACCAGCTCGACTATCAGATCCACACCTACCCCAAACCAATCATATGTTGGGCCAGCGGCATCGTTATGGGTGGAGGCATGGGACTGATGAATGGCTGTAGCCACCGAGTAGTGACTCAGACGTCACACCTTGCTATGCCGGAAGTCACCATTGGTTTGTACCCTGATGTTGGAGGAAGCTTCTTCCTCAACCGTATGCCAGGACGAACCGGTCTGTTCCTTGGCTTAACCGGCAACCCTATTTATGCAGCCGATGCTATCTTTTTAGGCCTTGCGGATCGTTTCGTCGACGCGGGTAAATATGGGGAAATGGTGGCCCAGCTACAAGCTAGCGACTGGAGCGGCGATGCCTACACCAAAGTGACGCAGGTGCTTCGTGCGTTTGAACAGAACTCTACTGACAGTTTCCGGGCTGACTCTCCTATTCAGAATCACTTTGCATTTATCCAGCAGATCACCGACCAAGATTCACTGTCCGACCTTATGTCTGCGATGCACGAACTGGAAAGCGATGATCCATGGATTCAACGTTCGAAAAAAGCGATCTCTCATGGTTCACCTCTCTCAGTACACATTATCGCAGAGCAACTCCAGCGCTCTCGCCACCTATCCCTTAAAGAGGTATTTATGGCCGAACTGGTGCTTTCGGTGCAGTGCTGTCGTAATCGCGAGCTCCCCGAGGGAGTCCGAGCGCTTTTGATCGATAAAGATGGTAGTCCTGATTGGATCTATAAAACCGTGCAAGATGTTAATAGCAACTTTGTAGCGCAGTTTTTCGAGTCACCCTGGAGCGAGAACCCACTCGCTTCGCTCTAAACTTGAGCACATTAAAAATAAAAACAGAGGAAATACAAATGGCAACAATTGGATTTATTGGCTTAGGCAATATGGGTTGCCCAATGGTGGCTAATCTAGTTAAAGCGGGCCACATGGTAAGGGTTTTTGACCTCAACAGTGCCGCTATTACACAAGCTGAAGAGGCCGGCGCAGTAGCTACCACTTCAGCTTATGAGGCAGTGAAAGGTGCCGAGTTTGTAATCACCATGCTTCCAGCCGGCAAGCACGTTGAGAGCCTTTACGTAACGGGCGATCAACCACTATTTGATGCAGTTGAGGCAGGAGCTCTGTTGATCGACAGTTCAACTATCGACGCTGAGACCGCCAAGCGTGTCGCTGCAGCAGGGGCCTCTCGAGGCATCGACTTCATCGATGCGCCTGTATCAGGTGGTGTTGGTGCTGCAACTGCTGGCACGTTGGCATTTATGGTAGGTGCGAGTGAAAACCTTTTCGCTAAAGCCGAACCGATTCTCCAAGGAATGGGCAAAAATATATTCCGCGCGGGCGATAGTGGCGCAGGACAAATCGCCAAATGCTGTAACAACATGATGCTTGGAATACTGATGACTGGCACTGCAGAAGCCCTCAATATGGGAATGAAAAATGGGCTAGACCCAGCTGTTCTCTCAGAAATCATGAAACAGAGTTCTGGCAACAACTGGGCTCTACAAGTATACAACCCAGTTCCTGGCGTAATGCCAAATGTCCCATCGTCCAACAACTATCAAGGCGGCTTTCAGGTTGATCTGATGTTCAAAGACCTCGGGCTCGCAATGGATGTGAGTCAGCAGAGTGCATCTCCTACACCAATGGGTGCCGCAGCTCGCTCATTATTCATGCTACACAAAAGCAAAGGTAATGGCGGACTGGACTTCTCTAGCATCTTAAAACTCTATCAAGATCAGTAACGACTTAACTCACTATCAACAATAAATATAAGTGGAAGGTTATGAGATACGACAACGAATACAGCGCAGCTTTTCAAGATCCGCAAGCTTATTGGGCGTCTCAGGCGAGTCGCATCGATTGGTTCAAAGCACCAAGCACGACACTTAGCAAAACAGATTTTGGTACCTACAGCTGGTATCCCGATGGCGAACTGAATAGCTGTTATCTAGCTCTAGATCGTCATGTAGCCGCTGGCCGCCAAGATCAGGTCGCTCTCTACTACGACTCACCGGTTAGTAATACCAAAGAGGAGATCACCTACTCAGATCTTTTAACTCGAGTACAGCGGTTCGCCGGTGCACTCAAAGCACGCGGTGTTAAGAAGGGTGATACGGTGCTGATCTACATGCCGATGATCCCAGAAGCGGCAGTCGCGATGCTCGCCTGCGCACGCCTAGGAGCAGTGCACTCGGTCGTGTTCGGTGGTTTCGCCCCACACGAGATGGCTATCCGAATAGACGACGCAAACCCCAAGATGATACTTACCGCATCATGCGGCATCGAATTCGACAAACAAATCGCCTATAAACCGTTAGTCGATCAAGCGATTGACTTAGCGACTCACAAACCACAGAACACTGTCGTTTGTCAGCGCCCCATGCTATCTGCGGAACTCGACAAGCCATGGGATCTAGACTGGCAAGAATTTCAAAAAGATGCTGAACCTGCAGAGTGTGTCGTCGTCAAAGGTTCAGATCCACTTTATATACTCTACACCTCAGGCACTACAGGTCAGCCCAAAGGGATAGTGCGCGATAACGGTGGCCATGCTGTTGCACTGAGTTATGCCCTAAACAACGTCTACGGGATGCAGGCAGGCGATGTTTGGTGGGGCGCTTCAGATATTGGCTGGGTCGTGGGTCACTCATTTATAGTATACGGCCCGTTAATGGGGGGGTGCTCAGCAATCTTTTTTGAGGGTAAACCAATTAAAACGCCAGACGCCGGCACATTCTGGCGTGTGATTGCGGAGTACGGCGTCAACTCTATGTTCTGTGCACCGACCGCCTTCCGCGCCATTCGAAAAGAGGATCCGAGCGGCAGTCTCGCCAATCAGTACGACCTCAGCTCACTTAAATGGGTATTTGTTGCAGGTGAAAAACTTGATTCGTCGACCTACGGCTGGCTAGATGAATTGCTAAATGTTCCTATATTGGATCACTGGTGGCAGACTGAAACCGGCTGGCCAATGACCGCACCCATGATGGGTTGGGAGAGCCCCTCAAAAGAGCGACTAGGTTCGACTAACAAACCAATTCCCGGCTATGACATCCGTGTTCTCGATGATGAAGGAGTCGAGGTCGAGAGAGGTAATGCAGGCAATATTTGTGTCTCCCTCCCCATGCCACCAGGAGTGGCCTGGAGCATCTGGAACAATAACGAACGATATCGCTCTTCATACTTGGAAAGCTTTCCAGGCTTTTACCACACAGGCGACGGCGGTTATATCGATGAAGATGGATATATCTACATTACAGGTAGAACCGATGACGTAATCAACGTATCTGGTCACCGTCTTTCAACTGGTGAGATGGAGGAGATTCTTTCAGCCCACAATGCTATAGCAGAGTGTGCCGTTATCGGAGTGCCAGATGAGCTAAAAGGGCAAGTCCCTCTTGGGCTAGTTGTGCTTAAAGCAGGCGAGAATATCTCTGAAGAAGATTTAGTCACTCAACTAGTTAATATGGTTAGAGACCAAGTTGGAGCTGTTGCGTGTTTCAAACAAGCTTTTGTAGTCCAACGTCTACCTAAAACAAGATCAGGCAAAGTGCTGCGAGCAGTTCTTCGTAAGATAGCTGCTAAAGAGGAATACGTGATGCCTTCAACTATAGATGACCCTCTGATTTTAGATGAAGTCCAACAGGTATTATCTAAAGCAGGCTTATAAAAACTCAATAAATTAGTAACTTCCAAAGCTGCTGGCATAAACAGTGTAAATGGCAATTTATCAATAAAGACAAATTGCCTTTTACTACACATCAAATTAAACGCCTCAGTTTTTGCTGCTTGACCTTTCGAGACCACTTAGGCTGTAGCGAGGGTGCACTTAAATTCACTTAGCTTTCGATAGCGACTCCAGTAATCGATGTACTGCGTCAAGGTGTTCTGGTTCGTTATGACACATTCCTTGAAAACAGGCACACAGATCGAGAAAGTCTTTTAACTCCATACGCTGCGCCATTTTCATCAACCTTTTAGTTAGGCGCGTTGCTTTTGGCGGTTGTGCCGCAATGCGGTTTGCCAATTCCAATGATGCGTTTAAAAGCTGATCATCTGGAACAACCTCCAGTACAACTCCGAGTTCTTTTGCCTCTATCGCATCGATTACTCTGCCCGTCAGAGTCAATTCAAAGGCACGTTGATAACCGATTAGTCGCTGCAGAAACCAAGCCCCTCCATCTCCAGGAATAATTCCCAAATTGAGAAATGTTTCACCAAATTTTGCGTGTTCTGAAGCAAGTCTCACATCGGCCATATTTGCCAGATCAAATCCTGCACCAATTGCAGCACCATTCACTGCTGCTATTATTGGTACCTCTAATGATTGCAGTGCCACCGGTAACCGTTGAATGCCATGCCTATAACGCGTTGCACATTCCGCAACATCACCAGCAAAATCTGCTTCCCGATTAGCCATATCATGAACATTACCGCCCGCACTGAATGAGGAACCAGCTCCAGTAATGATGAGTACAGAAATCTCCGATTCACGATTAATCCACTCAACTGTTGCAAGGATATCTTCAACCAGATTTGTCCCTGTCAATGCATTTCGAACATCGTCGCGGTTCATGGTTAAAATAGCGACTCTTCCTTCTTTGCGAATAAGAGCGTCTTTTAAAATTGGTATGGTCACTCTATACCTCGAATATAAAAATGCTTTGATTGAAGGTCTTAATGATTGTTTGCAACAGACTTATCTAATACTAAATAGATACCCAACGCCATTATCAGCAGTCCAGCGATTCGCTTAAGGGTAATAACATATTGCTGCGCACCGAATAGCCCAAAGTGATCAATTGCGCTCATCGCTATTAGCTGTCCAAGCAACGCAAAAGCGATAGCATTAGAGACGCCAAATCGAGGAACAATCCAGGTTACGCTGATGACGTAAAAAGCAACGCAAAAACCACCCAAGTAGAAATAGATGGGTAGATCATCTGCAACAAATTTACTCGGGAAGCCCTCTGTTACGAGCAAGTAAACTGCAACTGATGTAAAACCTAATGCAAGCGCCATTGCAGTAGCCAATGATGAACTCATTAGACGACCACCTAAGCCACCATTTAAGGTTGCCATAGTCGGAATACCAATCCCTGCAAGCAACATTACCAAAGCATATACAATTGAATTATTCATTTCTGATACTCCCACAAAGCCTTCATAGCCTAACTTTAGATAATTATTTTTATTGTTTGAAATAATAGCAATCTACCTGATCTACGGAAATCAACTCAAAGATAGTTTCTCGATCCGATATACAAAAATCTATAAAATAAAATGTTTAAGAAGCCCCCATAACCCAGCGACAACAAATGAGCTCATGCATTCAGATCAATTAATCAACTTAACTCGAAAGCCAACTAAAATTACTAATGGCATTTATCAAATACGGCTCCCTCTTCCCTATGCATTAGATCATATAAATGTATACCTTATTGAGGATCATGACGGATGGATTCTGGTTGATACTGGGATCAAGAGCGAACACTCGCAAACTATTCTAAAAGAGATTCTAAATACGCTACCAAAAGCAAAGCCCCTTAAAGCCGTCCTCGCAACACACACTCATGTGGATCACATTGGAGTAGCTGGTTGGATTTGTGAAACCTGGCAGGTGCCTCTCTGGGTCACTAAAGCGGAGTATGATGGATTACAGCATTTTCTGGGAATGGATCCGAAAAATGACACCACTCTAGCTACTGAGTTAAACGACTTTTATCATTGCGGGGGCATACCTGAGACAGATTACGAGCTAATAATTAGAGGCTTATTGGGCTTTCAGAAAGCATTCCACCCCCTCCCAGATAAATACCTATCGCTAGAAGAGGGGAAATTAGTCATCAATGGTGAAACCTGGCAGATACAAATCAATGATGGCCATACGGTTGCACACACATCACTGTTTAATCAGGACCGGAGCATATTAATATCGGGCGACCAAGTGCTCGCTAGGATTAGCTCTAATGTCAGCGTCCGTTTTGGAGAACTCAATAGCAACCCACTAAAAAGTTGGATTGCTGGTTTAGAGCGACTTAAATCACTACCTAAAGACACATTGGTTCTTCCATCACATGAGAAGACGATGTCCAATCTCCATGATCGTGTAGATGAGCTTATTAAAGGTTATCTAGACAACGCTCACAAAATACTCAGCTTTTGCCAAACACCGAGTACTGCCGAAGAGATTCTGAGAGCTCTCTTTCCAAGGGAGCTCTCACCTTTGGATCATCACCTAGCTTATGGTGAGACAATGGCTTATATCAACTACCAGTTGACTGAAAAGAATATTCAAACACTGGGGGCTGAGAGTGATATTCCACTTTATAAAGCTGCCTAACCAATAACATTAAAGAGACGTTACGATGCTCTATTTAGAAGATTTAAAAGCAGGCGATAAATATATAAGTGAAAACTATGAGATCACTGACGAGAATATCGTAGCTTTTGCCGAACACTACGACCCTCAACCTTTCCATTTATCTAATGAATCAGCCCAAGACTCCTTCTTTGAAAGCCTTGCAGCGAGTGGTTGGCAGGTAGGCTCAATTACAATGCGCCTGATCGCAAAATCACTTCCGATTGCCTCTGGCGTTATTGGCGGCGGCGTTAGCCTACGCTGGTTAACACCCACTCGTCCTGGCGATGTGCTTCACGTAGAGACCGAGATATTAGAGGTGATACCGTCTAAGTCGAAACCCGACCGTGGTGTGGTGAAGATTCATGCTAAAACCATCAATCAGCATGGGGAAACACGCCAAACATTTGATAGCTCGCTATTGGTATTTCGCACCAGCGCGGGAGTGAAAGGCGGAATTTTCGCTCCAAAATAGTCAACTAATTTAAATGAGCAATCAACCAGATGTGGCATAGCGAAACGACCACCGTTAGATGAGTTCTCAATCTCCGATAATCGCCATCTTCAATCTGAGTATGATCCCAGGCCCACCAAACCAAAAAGGCAATTAACCCAACCCACAAACCTAAATAGAGGGGGAGTAAAAGTGCCAACCAGGCTAAAAGTGAAGGGAGCATGCAAATGGCCAAACGAGCATCAGAAGCAAAGTTGCTATCCCGCATAGCAACTCCCCAGTGAATCCCTCCTAAAAACGAGAGGATCACAGCGGAATAACTCATAAAAGCCGAGACAGACGCTGCATCTTCAAACTGAAAAGCCAATCCGACGAAAGGGATCAACCCGGCATAACCCAGACGGTGTGCTAACTTAATCACGCGAAATACTCTTAACTGTTTCTATGAGTTACGCAGCTGTCGGTATTCAGGATCTTATTCGATATTCTGTATCTGCTCGCGCATCTGTTCAATCAAAACCTTAAGCTCTACCGCGCTTTGAGTCGTTGCGACGACAACGGATTTGGAGCCCAGTGTGTTAGCTTCACGGTTCAACTCTTGCATTAGAAAATCCAGCTTACGACCAATTGGCCCCTTCTCTATTAAGATGCGTCTTACTTCAGTCACATGGGTATCTAGACGGTCCAGCTCTTCTGCAACGTCGGCACGTTGTGCCAACAGCACTACCTCTTGCTCAAGACGTTCGGCATCAAGGTCGACTCCTAATTGCGACACTCTTTCGACTAGATTCGCTTTTTGATTTTCGATAATTTGCGGCATTTTTGATCTTATTTTGCCGACGATCGCCGCAATTGACTGCAACCTATCCTCTATCAAACCCGCCAACTCAATCCCTTCGCGATGACGGCCCTCAATAAGTTGAGCCAATGCGTCATCAAATAGCGCTAGCGCGGCCTGACCTACCTCACCAGGATCAGCTGAAGTGCTGTTCATCACGCCCGGGAATTGAAGCAGAGCCAAAGGATCAACCCTTCCCTCTGAAGCACCACTGAGTTTAATCTGCTGTAGCGCTTCATTAATCTGCTGCAACCGCACTTGATCCACTTGAACACTCTGCTGACCCACCGATTCATGGAACCGAAGCGAACATTCAACTTTGCCGCGGGCCAGGCGTTTGCGCAGCTTGTCGCGAATGGCTATCTCGTGCTGACGCATAAAGTCTGGAAGTTTGAAATGAGGCTCTAAGAAACGCTGATTAACCGAACGAATTTCCCAAACCAAGGTACCCCATGAAAATTCAGCTTCTGAACGGGCAAAAGCGGTCATACTCTGTGTCATATACTGTCAAACTCGATTACCATAGATTGATTGTCACTATAACAGCCGATGCCGGCACTTTTAAGGTACCTACATGAGCTCTCCACTCTCTGATCAATTGAAAAACCTAGGTTTAGATGCAATGCGCCCAAGTGGGCGTCAACCAGACCAAATGCGCGACGTTAAAGTCACTCGTAATTTTACAATGCATGCAGAAGGTTCGGTTTTGATCGAGTTTGGCAATACAAAAGTCCTTTGTAATGCGTCAGTTACTCGAGGTGTACCTCGCTGGTTGCGCGGATCAGGCTCAGGTTGGGTAACCGCTGAGTATGGCATGCTGCCTCGTGCAACCAATAGCCGCACCGATCGTGAGGCATCGCGCGGTAAGCAGTCAGGACGCACGCTTGAGATTCAGCGCCTGATCGGCCGTTCACTGCGTGCTGCGATTGATCTAGATAAGCTAGGCGAGAACACCATCACCATCGACTGTGATGTTCTGCAAGCAGATGGTGGTACTCGTACCGCCTCAATTACCGGTTCGTACATTGCGCTGATTGATGCGATCAACGAACTGAAAAAAGACAAAAACGGCGCACTTAAAGGCAACCCGATTAAAAACCAAGTCGCAGCTATTTCGGTGGGCATCTATAAAGGCCAAGCGGTATTGGATTTGGATTATGCAGAAGATTCAACAGCCGAA
The DNA here is from genome assembly GCF_013283365.1 of Marinobacterium sp. xm-d-530. Lineage (GTDB taxonomy): Bacteria > Pseudomonadota > Gammaproteobacteria > Pseudomonadales > Balneatricaceae > Marinobacterium_E. Next base: position 164,072 of record NZ_WBYM01000003.1, read on the forward strand.
ACTGATATGAACGTCGTCATGACTGAAACCGGCGGTTTTGTTGAAGTCCAAGGCACAGCAGAAGGTGCTCCTTACACTCAAGATGAACTGAATCAGTTGCTAACCTTAGCTAAGAAAGGCATTGAAGAGCTCACAGCAATCCAAAAAGCCTCACTGGCGTAAGCAACTAAAATTTAATTTCCTGGAACTAAGAATGACTATCAAACAACTCGCTACAGCTCTATCTTTGATGATTTTCAGCAGCATGGCGTTTGCCCATACTGGTGAAGGTATCAACACAGGTTTTGCATCTGGCTTCTGGCACCCCATCATGGGTTGGGATCATGTCGTTGCAATGGTTGCAGTCGGCCTTTGGGGTGCTTTTTTAGGCGCACCCGCCATCTGGATACTTCCGGTCGTTTTCCCACTGGTCATGGCAATTGGCGGTGCTTTAGGCATTGCCGGTATGCCGCTTCCTGCAGTGGAGACGGGTATTGCGCTTTCGGGTGTGGTTCTTGGTCTGCTGATTGTCTTTGCTGTTAAGGCACCGCTATGGATAGCCGCTGTGATCGTGGGCATCTTTGCGATCTTCCATGGTCACGCTCACGGCACAGAGTTCCCAACAGAGTTTAACGCTTACGGTTATGCCGTTGGATTTGTTATTGCGACTGGTCTACTGCACCTTATCGGTATCGCGTTCGGCTTCCTAACCAAACTCGATTTTGGTGCGAGTTTGGTTCGTCTAGGTGGGGCGATCATTGCATTAGTCGGTGCTGGCTACCTATTTGGTGTGCTTTAACCTATGGTCTATCCATCACGCTCAATACTGCTTCTTTTGACCTCAGTGTTACTGCCTAACCTGGCAGTAGCGCATAGTTTTGGGGCTGGCACCGATCAATTTGCTAGTTTTGTTGAAGGGGCCAGCGTGGTGATCTTTGATCAAGTCACTCTATTTGCCACCCTCTCTTTAGGCCTAATGATTGCACTGTGGAAGAATCGCGGTGTGGTTCAAGCCCTTCCCCTCTTTGTTGTGGGGTTAGTCTTGGGCTTTTTACTGGCGCCTTCAGTAACCACCTGGGTGATGATGGGGGCTACGGTTGTCGGCGCTATCACTGCAACCCTGGGTGCTAGCTTGAACCAGCAGTTCAAACCGCTAACACTGATCCTTGCACTGTTTACTGGCCTGCTTGTCCAGATGGTCTCTTTGGAGGGGCATGTCTGGATGGAGTTAAGCGTCTCCATCTATGTCGGTGTGACACTTGGGGCGATATTGCCAGTGATGCTTGGCGCCGCAACCGGTGAGTTACTACTGGAAAAGCTGCCCGCAACCTTTTCACGAATTGCCGTCAGGGTAGCCTGCTCTTGGCTCGCAGCGATTCAGATCATGATGTTAGCTTTCTTCTCGCACTAACAATAAAATACCCTCGTAAAGAGGGTTTCTAAAATCCAATTCTCAATTAAAAATCGAGATCGTAATCCACGATGTAGGGTGCATGCTCAGAGAACTGCTGACCTTTGTAGATACTGCAGTGCTGAATGGTTTTACGCAGACCTTGAGTCGTAATCTGGTAATCCAAGCGCGCACCTTCATTTAGCTCACGGGCACGGTTGTAGTCTGGCCACCAAGTGTATTCGCGATCCGCTTTTGTACACTCACGCATTGTGTCGACGTAGCCCATTTCACCGAATAGCTCCTCCATGAACTCACGCTCTTCTGGAAGGAATCCAGATACGGTCTGATTGGCATACCAGTTACTCAAGTCGACCGGTTTGTGCGCAATTTTCATGCTACCGGCGAAGATGAATTCACGACGCTTGCGAAGAGTCTTCTCAAAGTGACTTTCAAATTGCTCAATGAACTTCTCTTTCTCTGCTTGAGCGTCTGGTCCTTTGAGACCCGATGGCACATTAAAAGAACCGACGCTGAATCGTTCGAAGTCAGCCTGAATATAACGGCCTTGGAAATCGCACTGTTCAAAACCTAAGCCGATCATAATCGCTTTAGGTAGACGGCGGGTGTAGATCGCTACACCGCTGTAGTCATCATCAAAGGCTTCAAAGAAGTAGGCTTCGTAACCCTCAGGGTGGTAGCGAGAATCATCTAATTGATACTCACGTGCACGAATGTTTTGCAAGCAGACAACATCCGCATCCTGCTTAACCATCCAATCGAAAAAGCCCCGATCAGCGGCTTGAACAATGCCTTGAGTATTAAAAGTAATTACGCGCATGAGTTCGAAGCGCTCCGTATAACTATTGTTGTTAGACTAAAGATTGCAATTGTAGCGATAGATTCATAAAAACGGAATTTTTTAAAGCTGAAAGAAGTTGGTTTGGGAGTTGAACTCTGTTCAGGTATCCTACGCGGATTAAACCCAGTTCTAAGGATTTCACTATTATGCAAAGCTACCAGCGTGAGTTCATCGAATTCGCAATCGAAAAAGGCGTTCTTAAATTTGGTGAGTTCACCCTAAAATCGGGTAGAACTAGCCCTTACTTTTTTAACGCAGGCCTTTTCAATACCGGTGATGCCATAGCAAAACTGGGTCGTTTCTATGCAGCGGCAATTGAAGACGCGAAGATCGATTACGACGTCATGCTTGGGCCTGCTTACAAAGGCATTCCCCTTGCAACAACGACCGTCGTTGCACTGGCAAATGATTTCGGTAAAGACGTTCCTTATGTTTTTAACCGCAAAGAGGTTAAGGATCACGGTGAAGGTGGCAACCTAGTGGGCGCACCACTCGCTGGCCGTGTTCTGATCATCGACGATGTCATTACCGCGGGTACCGCTATCCGTGAGGTGATGACGCTGATCGACGAAAATGGTGCAACACCAGCCGCCACGGTGATCGCACTGAACCGTATGGAACGAGGTACAGGTGAGCTTTCCGCCATTCAGGAAGTTGAGCGTGACTACAACATGCAAGTTGCTAGCATCATTTCCTTAGATGATCTCGTTGAGTACCTTGAAGAGCAAGGTGGTCGTGATGCTGAGTTAACGGCCATTCGAGCCTACCGTGACGAATACGGAATCAGCGCATAACTTATGCAGTTTAAAGCAGTCCTACTTAGATCAATACTCACGCTGAGTCTGGCTGCTTTTGCATCCTCACAAGCCGTTGCAAACACACTTACTGTGTTTGCAGCAGCGAGCTTAAAAAATGCGATCGATGAGATCACAGAACATTACGAGGCAGACCATTCAGACTCGATTGTTGTCTCTTATGCGGGGTCTGCCACCTTAGCACGTCAAATAGAGATGGGCGCACCAGCCGATATTTTCATCTCTGCCAACACTGCCTGGATGGATTACCTATCTGATAGGGCGCTAATTAATGAACCGACTCGCTTCAACCTGGCCAGTAATCAGTTGGTACTGATAAGTCATACTCCAGACGCAAAACTCACCCTCACCAGGTCGCAAGAACTGCTCGATTGGCTGGACAATGAATACCTGGCCATGGGTCTTGTGGAATCTGTACCTGCTGGCATTTACGGTAAGCAAGCACTTACTTATTTTGATCTTTGGGACCCCCTTAAGCAGCAAGTCGCTCAATCAGACAATGTGCGGTCTGCACTTGCATTAGTTGCTTCAGGTGAAGCACCTTTAGGGATCGTCTATCACTCGGATGCGGTGGCTGAACCCAAGGTCTCAATAGCTGCCACCTTCCCTACAGAGTCCCATGACAGAATTCTATATCCGGTTGCGGCTGTTACAGAGAGTGATAAATCAACCGCGGCATTTTTAGAGTTTTTGCGCTCAGAGCAGTCTAGGGCGATACTAGAGCGCAACGGCTTTTTAATGGATTCGCAACAACGTGACTGATTGGCTAGGCCCCAACGAGTGGGCGGCAGTTCTCCTATCAATTAAGGTAGCTTTTTGGGCAACACTGCTTAGCCTGCCTGTGGCCATTGGCGTTGCCTATCTTCTGGCGAAAAAGGAGTTTGCAGGGAAACAGCTTCTCAACGGAATTGTCCATCTACCCTTGATCTTACCGCCCGTTGTAACGGGTTATCTGCTGTTAATGACCTTCGGAAAACGCACGCCTGTCGGATCATTCCTTGCTGAGTGGGGAATTGAGTTTGCTTTCCGCTGGAGCGGTGCCGCATTAGCAGCAGCCATCATGGCTTTTCCATTACTGGTTCGTGCTATTCGTCTCTCCATTGAAGCCATTGATCCTAAATTAGAGGAAGCGGCCGCAACCCTGGGTGCCTCAAGGCGCTGGGTGTTTATCACCATCACCCTACCTTTAATGCTTCCTGGTGTGATCGCCGGCTCCGTTCTGGGCTTTGCCAAAGCGATGGGTGAGTTTGGAGCCACCATCACCTTTGTATCGAATATTCCAGGTCAGACTCAGACACTCCCTTCGGCTATCTATGCGTTTCTTCAGGTACCCGGTGGTGAAAGCTCTGCGACCAAACTGGTGATCATCTCTATTATCATTGCGATGAGTGCACTTCTTGCCTCTGAATGGCTGTCACGTCGTATGAGCCGGAGGTTGCAGTCATGACACTGTCAGTCACTTTGCAGCAGTCGATGCCAAACTTCTCGCTTGATATAGCCTTTGAAGCCCCCAGTGGCATCACGGTTCTATTTGGCGAGTCAGGTTCAGGGAAAACCACCACAATCAATGCGATAGCCGGCTTGCAAAGCAACAGCCAAGGCCGCGTCACTCTGTCCGATCGGGTGTTATTTGATAGCGCTTCAAACACGAGCTTAAAGCCCTATCAACGCAACATTGGCTACATTTTTCAAGAGAGCCGACTCTTTCCACATCTGACAGTAGAGCAGAATCTAAATTACGCGAAACGCTTCAATAAGGTCGACAAAAGCGTCGATTTTTACCAGATCGTCGAACTTTTAGGTATAAAACCCCTACTTAGGCGAACGCCAAATTCACTCTCTGGTGGTGAAAAACAGCGTGTTGCGATTGGTCGTGCGTTATTAAGCGCACCAGATCTTATTCTGGCCGATGAACCCCTTGCAGCACTCGATGGCGCCCGAAAAGCGGAGCTACTCCCCTACTTCAAAAAATTAAACCGGGAATTGGGTATTCCTATGCTCTACGTAACCCACTCACCCGAAGAGGTATTAGAGCTGGCTGACCATGTCATCGCACTGGAGCAGGGCCGCATTGTGACTCAAGGGCCTGCGCGAGAGGTGATGGCCAACAGCAAGGTCGCGCGAACCGCCAATCGTGCGATCAAGTCGACACTGACAACCCAGTTAGTGGCACAACACCCCGATGGACTGTCCGAGCTTCAAGTGGCCAGCGAAACACTCTATGTGCCGACCCTTGATGCACCCATAGGTTCAGCGGTCTGCCTTGAACTGGTCGCGAACGATCTAATCCTATCGACCGCAAAAGTGGCAGGCATCTCTGCCTTGAATCAGGTTTCCGGAAGGGTTGAATCCATTGAAACGACTTCATCGAGTGATGTACTTATTAACGTGTGCATTGCAACAGATATCGTCTCAACACACATCACCAAACGCTCCCTTAACAATCTAAACCTCAAGATCGGCGATCCCTGCGTTCTGATCATAAAATCGGTCAACATCTGCCCCTCTAACCGCTGCCAAGGTTGAGATTTTCTCAACTAGTCGTGAGCATTTATCGTTAAGACTTTAGATATATATCAATTACTTTTGACTATATAACCGATTACAATTCTGAAACTTTGTGCAGTGCACATAATTTTTGTGCTTAATTTGTCTACTGGAGGCATCCCCGATGATTTCAGAATCGGTTGTGGAACTATCGCGTTGGCAGTTTGCTATTACCGCGATGTATCACTTTCTATTTGTACCACTGACCCTCGGTCTATCCTTCCTGCTGGCCATCATGGAATCTGTCTATGTCATGACCGGCAAGCAGATCTACCGCGATATGACCAAATTCTGGGGTAAGTTGTTCGGTATTAACTTCGCGCTAGGTGTGACCACCGGTTTGACCATGGAGTTCCAATTTGGAACCAACTGGGCCTACTACTCGCACTACGTGGGCGACGTCTTTGGTGCACCGCTGGCGATTGAAGGTCTGGTAGCCTTCTTCCTTGAATCCACTATGATCGGCCTGTTCTTCTTCGGTTGGGATCGCCTGAGCAAGGTACAGCACCTTGCTGTGACCTGGTTGGTCGCACTGGGCTCTAACTTCTCTGCGTTGTGGATTTTGATCGCCAACGGTTGGATGCAGAACCCTGTTGGGGCCTACTTCAACTTTGAAACCATGCGCATGGAGATGGACAGCTTCGCGGAAGTCCTGCTAAACCCAGTGGCGCAGGTTAAGTTTGTTCACACTGTCTCTGCAGGTTATGTAACGGGCGCTATCTTCGTTCTAGCCGTCAGCAGCTACTTCATGCTGCGTAACCGTGACATTCCATTTGCACGTCGTTCATTCGCGATCGCTTCAGCCTTCGGTTTAGCCTCTGCGATCTCTGTCATCGTGTTAGGTGACGAATCTGGCTACGAAGTGGGCGAAGTGCAGAAGGTTAAATTGGCAGCGATCGAGGCGGAGTGGGATACACACCCAGCACCTGCAGCCTTTACCGTTGTCGGCCTTCCCAATGAAGAGACCATGACAACTGACTACGCTCTGAAAATTCCGGGCGCCTTGGGTCTAATTGCAACCCGCTCCTTGGATGAGGAGGTTACCGGTATTAAAGATCTAGTGGCTCATGCTGAAGATCGCATTCGCAACGGCATTGTCGCTTATGGCCTTCTAGAGAAACTGCGTAACGGTGAAGACACTCCTGAAAATCGTGCTGCGTTCTCTAAAGTCAGCGTTGATCTGGGCTACGGTCTGCTGTTGAAGCGTTACACGCAGGCGGTTGTTGACGCGACCGAAGAGCAGATCAAACTGGCGGCTCGGGACACCATTCCACAGGTGGCTCCGATGTTCTGGACCTTCCGTGTCATGGTCGGTGCAGGCTTTACGATGCTGCTTCTATTTGTCCTAGCCTTCTACTACACCGCTAAGCGTAAGGCTTACCAGACACGTTGGTTGCAGTGGTTCGCACTGCTCTCTCTACCGCTTCCTTGGATTGCCAGTGAGATGGGTTGGTTCGTTGCTGAATTTGGCCGTCAACCTTGGGCGATCGGTGAAATTCTTCCGACCTATGTCGCAACCTCTCACCTAACTGAGACGGATCTGTGGATGAGCTTGGCGGGCTTTATTGGACTCTACACTCTGTTCTTGGTCATCGAGATCTACCTGATGGTGAAATACATCCGCAAAGGCCCAAGCGCCTTGCAGACTGGCCGTTACCACTTTGAACAGAACACAGCGACTCAAGGAGCTTAATGATGTTTGATTACGAAACGCTTCGACTTGTTTGGTGGCTGTTGGTGGGTGTTCTACTGATTGGTTTTGCCATTGCAGACGGCATGGATTTGGGTACTGCTATGATGATCCCTGTATTGGGTAAAACGGACACTGAGCGCCGCGTCATCATCAATACCATCGGGCCTCACTGGGACGGTAACCAGGTGTGGTTAATCACTGCCGGTGGTGCCATCTTTGCCGCTTGGCCACTGGTTTACGCAACAGCATTCTCTGGCTTCTACTGGGCCATGCTACTGGTACTGTTCGCACTATTCTTCCGTCCTGTCGGATTTGAGTACCGCTCTAAGAAGGACTCTGTCGCTTGGCGTCGCAACTGGGACTATGCACTGGCAGTGGGCTCGTTTGTTCCATCACTGGTCTTTGGTGTGGCATTCGGCAACCTATTCTTAGGCGTGCCCTTCTACTTTGACGAGTTTACCCGCCCAATCTACACCGGTTCTTTCTGGGCTCTGTTGAACCCATTCGCCATTGTCTGTGGCCTAGCCAGCGTGGTAATGCTTGCTCTGCAGGGTGCAACTTGGTTGCAGATGCGTGCCGGCGGTGAGGTTCAAGGCCGCGCTCAAACTATGGCAACTCTGCTAGGTCCGGTTCTAACGGTACTCTTAGCGGTTGCGGGTGCATGGTTGTACTACGGTATTCCTGGTTACGAAATCAGCTCTACTGTCGTGGGTGATGCTCCTTCTAACCCGTTGAGCAAAACCGTAACGACCACTGACAACTGGTTCGGTAACTACACCGATTACCCAATCCTTTGGACATTGGTAGCGGCATCTGTGGCACTCCCTCTGCTAACAAGCTTAATGGCTAAAGCGGGTAAAAGTGGTTTTGCCTTTACGTTGAGCTCACTGGCGATCGCAGCGATCATTCTTATGACCGGTTTCACCCTATTCCCATTCGTGATGCCTTCATCGACTGATCTAGCCAGCGCTCTAACGCTGTGGGATGCGACGTCGAGTGAACTGACACTTGAGATCATGTTCTGGGTGGCTCTGTTCTTTGTACCGATCATTTTGGGTTACACCCTCTGGGGCTACTACAAAATGTGGCGTCGAATTGAACCTGAGTTCATCGAACAAAACAGCGTTTCAAACTACTAGGAGATTAAGAAGATGTGGTATTTTGCTTGGATCCTTGGCGTACTCCTAGCCTGCAGCTTCGGCATCATCAACGCGATGTGGTTGGATGCTGAAGAGGAGCAGCGCGCAGACGATTAATCTGTACGCTCTAGCTGTACGTAATCAAGGGGCTTTCGAGCCCCTTTTTTTGTAAACCTTAGTGAGTGTTAAGTTGGCCAGACAACGAAAATCCAACCCGACCGCAATCCTCGATCAGCACCAGTTTGATCTGAAGGGTTCCATGCGCCTGTCGCTGCTATTGGGCGTGATTCAAACGCTTTGTACTATTGGATTCGCCTACTGGGTCGCTCTGCTAATCGATCAGCTATTAACTCAGGGCAGCTTAGATCACAGCCCGCTTCTTTTGGTCGCTGCGGCCTTCCTCATTCTTGCCGTTAAAGCGGCTGCATCACTCTGGCAATCGACTATCAATCTGCGCAACTCAGTCACCATCCGCGATCGCTTGCGAGAGCAGATTCTTAGCCTCAGTTTTAAAACTGGGATTTCGCTCTTCCCTGCTTTCAAGCCGGCACAACTGGCCAACCTGCTGACCAGTGAAGTCGACAAGCTCAAAGAGTATTACGCAGAGTTTAAGATTCAAAAGCAGATGGCTGTATGGACTCCCGTTTTGATTCTAATTGCCGCTAGCTTTGTGAACTGGTTAGTGCCGCTGATTTTGTTGCTGACCACGCCTTTGATTCCGATCTTTATGATCATTGTCGGTAATAAAGCGGGGGAAGCGTCACGCAACAACTTAGAGCAGCTCAATCGGCTTGGCCATCTACTCGAAGATCGTCTTCGTAACGTCGATCTGCTTCAGCAAGAGAGAGCAGTCGATAGAGAGACCGAGGCGTTGCATCATCAATCGGATCAGTTCCGTATTAGCACGATGAAAGTTCTGCGTTTGGCGTTTCTGTCCGGGACGCTCTTGGAGTTTTTTGCCGCGATCAGCGTGGCACTGGTCGCAGTCTATTTAGGACTCTTCTTTTTGGACAAATACTCTCTCGGTGCATGGGGAACAGACATCAGTTTTGCTGAAGGTGCCTTTCTATTGATGCTAGCGCCCGAATACTACTTACCCCTGCGTAAGATGGGCGCGCTATACCACGCAAAATCGAATGCTCGGGCTGTCGCCGAGCAAATTGAGCAACTCAAACAGGCCGCTGAACAGTCAAGGGTAGTTAGTGAACCTTCAAAAGCAGGCTCTTTTAAAGCATCGATAAAAATCGAAGGCCTAGTATCAGGTAGTGATCAAGCCATTCACAAACCTGTCTCTGTTGAGCTTAAAGCGGGTGAATCACTACTGATTGAAGCGCCTTCTGGCACAGGAAAAACGAGCTTACTCGATACCCTAGCAGGGCTTCGTCCCCCACTATCTGGATCCCTGTCTGCTGACGAAACAACAATCGAACCTTACAGCAACCCTCACTGGCAGCAGACCATTGGATACATAACCCAGCACCCAGAACTGATCTATGGATCGTTAAGGGAGAACCTCTGCTTAGGTAAGAGTTACTCTGATGATGACATTTGGGCTGCCCTAGGATCGGCTCAATTAGAAACCGTCGTTAAGCAACTTCCGCAGGGTTTGGACTACTTCATCACGGACTCTGGGCACTTTCTATCGGGAGGTCAGACACAACGTCTTTCGATTGCGCGAGCGCTTCTGCATCGACCTAAACTACTGCTTCTTGATGAACCTGTAGCGAACTTAGATGTTGATACCGCCGAATTGTTTATGAATGCTCTAAACCAGTATGTTGAACAGGGTGGCATGATCATCATGGCCAGTCACCGCACCAATCGCTTCAACTTCACGCAACGACTCACTTTAGCTAAAGCGGAGGTAGATGCATGAATCGACACTACTGGTCTCTACTGCTAGCAGAGCGAGGCGTCTTTCTACTCGGCTTAACCCTATCCATTGTCACTGCATTTGCCGGCATCGCTCTACTGGCTGTATCAGGCTGGTTCATCAGTGCAGCGGCTTTAGCCGGTGTGACGGCAGCCGCCGCTCATGCATTTAACTTTTTCACCCCCGGCGCCATCGTTCGTGGTCTCTCCATTGCCCGCACAGCTGGTCGCTACGGGGAGCGATTGGCCAATCACGAAGCAACCTTTAGGCTCATATCGACACTAAGACGAGATATCTTCTCTCGATTAGCCAACAGCCAAAACATCAGCGCACGGATGAATCGACACGACAGTGCGAGTCAGATGCTGCAGGATATTCAAAACATTGAAGGGATCCATCTGCATTCGCTCGTGCCTGCCATTACCGCTCTCTTTTCAGCGCTTGGGTTTATTCTGGTTACGGCTCTGTTTCTACCCGGTCTAGCGATAGCTAGCCTGCCATTAATTCTATTAGCTTTGATCGGAATTCCTTGGCTCTATGCTAAAGCGGTTCTGGAGCCCGAGTCTGAGCTGCATCTGAGTCGAAATGCACTCTGGTCACGCGCCAGCGGTATCTTCTCAAGCTTGCGCCTGCTCACCCTGTCGCAGCAGCTTGAACATGAGGGCAATAGGTTGCGCCAGCAGAGCCGACAGTCGGATCTATTCGAACTCCAAGCCCTAAAGCGCCAGCAACTCATCAACCTTCTATCGCAATTGATTAATTTATCTTTGGTCGGCTTAACACTGCTCATGGCTCTGCAGGCCTATCTCACGGGTGAACTGGCCGGCGCATTAATCTTTATGTTGCTGCTGTTATCTCTCGGAACCATTGAGGTCTTTGCCGCTGCAAATGGAGCCATCTCGCACCTTCTGTTAGGCCAACGCGCTTTAAGTCGCTTAGGCAAAAGTAGTAAAAATCAGCAAAACTTCGAAGAAAAACGCACTATATGCATAGAAAAGCCCTATTTTGGTATCTCAATCAAAGAGCTCTCATACGCTTATGAGGGGAGTGCACAGAGCGTCTTCGAAGCGCGATCTGTTGAGTTTAATCAGCTAGGTTTAAACTGGATTGCCGGACAGAGTGGCCGCGGTAAAACCACACTACTTCGATTAATTGCTGGCGAACTTGAGCTACAGCAGGGCAGCCTGATCGTTGAAGGTACCGCCTTATCTCAAATCGCTTATCTACCTCAACGAGTACAGATTGTTCGCTCTACACTGCGTCACAACCTAGACTTCACTGGCCAACGAAGCGACGAAGAGATTATCAGTGCACTGCAAACAGTAGAGCTAGGCGAATGGGTCGAATCACTACCCAAGCAACTCGACACTTGGATTGGTCCTGGTGAATGGGAGCCATCTGGCGGTGAGTTAAAACGCATTGGTTTGGCGCGTCTGCTTCTGAAACAGGCTGACATCCTGCTGTTAGATGAGCCCTTCGCTGGAATGGATGCTGAGCTTCAATCCACCATCGTCAATTCGCTACGAGATCTTTGGCAACATAAGCTGGTTATTCTGGTGTCACATGATCTTGAGCAACGAGCTTCGCAGGACGCCTTACACCAGCTGTAGAGAGACATTGTTATGAAAACCCCTATTACACTCCTCACAGGCTTTTTAGGCAGTGGAAAAACCACACTACTGAATTACTTAATTAATCAGCCTGAACTATCAGATACTCTGGTTATCATTAATGAGTTTGGTGAAATCGCCTTGGATCATCTGTTGGTGGCTGAGAGCAACGAGAATGTCTTGATGGAGATGGACAGCGGGTGCATGTGTTGCACCGTGCGGGGTGATCTGGTCAACACGCTTCACGAAGTAACCGCACAAATTTCAGAGCCTGAGGGTCGACAATTCAAGCGCATCATCATTGAGACAACTGGGTTGGCAGACCCTGCTCCCATCATTCACACTCTGATGACCGATCGCTGGATTGCTGAAGCCTATCAATTAGATGGTGTTGTCACGACGGTCGATCTGGCTACGGGGTCACACACCTTAGATCAGCATAAAGAGTCCGTAAAACAGGCTGCTTTGGCAGACCTGCTGCTACTCACCAAAGGGGATATGACCGATAAAGTGGCAAAAGAGGCGTTAATCAGCCGACTTACCCAAATCAATCCCAGTGCGCGTAAGCTTGAGGTGGCCAGCGGTAAAGCAGACCCTAATCAGCTGCTCAACCTAGGATTGTTCACTACTGAGGGCAAACTAACCGATGTAGAGGCCTGGTTAAAAGAGGAGGCTTATTCTGAACAACATGATCACCACCATGACCATGATTGCCATCAGCATGGCTGCGATCATGATCATGCCAAACGTCATGGTGACAACATCGAATCCTTCTGCCTGACCGTTGAAAAGCCGATTAGCAAAGAAGCGCTTCAAGATTGGATGCAGTTATTAATGAGTCTAGTCGGCAGCAACATCCTACGTATCAAAGGCCTACTAAATATTGAAGGCGTTGCAGAACCCCTAGTCATTCATGGGGTACAGCAACTGTTTCACCCACCCGTTCCTCTACCAGCCTGGCCAAACGATGATCAGCGAACACGATTAGTGTTTATCACGCAAAACGTCAGCAAAGAGTTTATCGAGAACACGTTTAAGGAGCTGATTGATATTGCGGAGCCGTAAAGTAAAAACCCCATGAAATAACGACATTTCATGGGGTTTTTCAGTTAATCGCGACCTCTTCGAGATCGCTCCTACTGTTTATACTGCAGGTTCTACCACTAACTCTGGGTGGCGAAGCATGTTGTTTGTAAGGCGGACAATCGCATAAATCGTCGCGGCCTGAATCAAGAACATAACCCCGATACCCAACCAGTAGACTAAGCCAAACTTAGCGACAATGCCGTTGCCGACAATCGCAACGTGCCACCAGAAAAGGTTCAGCACAAAGAAGGCAACACCTGGGCAGACCAGACCAAAGGCAACTGGGCTGTGCTCACCTCCGTGCAGATACTTGTCTAGGTAACCATTCAACTTCATGACACGGTACCCAACCATCAAGATCACGGCTTGCAGGGCAACCATCAACGTCATCATTTGGAAGTTATCGCCAGCATCCAATGCACCACCGGTTAGGTGAGCAATGCCATGTTCCATACGTAACCACTCAATACCGAGCAGTGTCACAATCGGTACCAACATCCAAAGACTTGGCGTCGCTTGCTCTTGTAGACCATGCTGCATCATCGCATTGACGCCCGACACCAACACAACCAGAACAACCAACACTGCGGCGATTAAGAACAGGTAAGAGAACACCGCGGCAATTGTAATAACAGCGGGAATGTGTGACATCGCTGCAGGCGCCGCAAAGCCGACCGATAGCATCGAAAAGGTAAAGGCCGCCATCAAAGGTGAAAGGTGGTTGTGCTCTTCACTGCGGTAACCCCCCTGCGTCAACATGCGACCCAAGTAACGTCCGTACATTTTTAGCGCGTAGTAACCGATGATCAAAAAGGCGATCAGCGCGCCGGGGAACATCCACTCAATAATCGTCCATAGACCCGGAACAAATAGCGCACCCGATACAAACATCACGTTCACTGTCATGGAGAAGGTCAGAGGCAAGGCCATCATTTGAACTTCAGCGGGTGAGTTCAAAATCTTCTCGTGGGCGTCAGTGCCTTTAACTGCGTTGTATTCGCGGATATTCCAAACCAACAGCGCAATGTGCAACAAGCCAAAAATAACGACACCGGCAATAGCAAAAACGATAATCAATGGCATTGGAATACCACTGGCAATGTCAGCACTCCAGGCACTCGTCCAGTGGTCCCAAGTTGGCATAGGGTAACCCTTATGCGGAACCATCCACATTAGGTACATAAAAAATGCCACTGACATACCGCCAGCGCCAAGTGCAGCTAAGAAAAAGCTAGGATGCCAAGGCTGAGTTGAGTCTCTTCTGAACATGGGAGATCTCCTAATTAGTTAAACCATAATGTATTAGACTTTTCTAATATATTAACAAATCATTAAATTAGCAATATCTAATATAGATATTAATCATCCCCTTTTGATTTATCGCAAAAGCCTATAAATCCGGTTGCGGATTCTCAATGCGACGATCACTGCATGAATAGATACTGCTCGCCAAGCTGGTCGAGATGACTCGACCATTGAGCGGGGAGGTACTCCCCAAAACGTATCGTCTTCAAGGGGAATTATTCAATGGAGATGCTAGGACTCTATCCAGTCTGGTTTGAGCCGACACTCGGTTCAGGTTGGATCATCGGTATCATTGCGACCATACACGTTCTGTTTTCACACACATCTGTGGGTGCAGCACTGGTCTTCTCTTACCTTGCGGTGGTCGCTTACCGTAAGAACCGCCCAGAGCTTCTCGACTACATTCGTCGTTACGGCCTGTTTCTTTTGGTCTTCTCTTATGTCTTAGGTTCGATTACCGGACCAGGCATCTGGTTCTCAACTACGGTCGGCAGTCCGCGTGGTATCTCTGCACTGATTCATAGCTTTGTCTGGAAGTGGGCAACCGAGTGGGTCTTCTTTGTCATCGAGGTCATCGGTGTCTACATGATCGTCTACTTGGTGAATAAGGTGGATCAGAAAACACACCTGCGCATCAGTATCATCTTTGGCCTAGCCTCTTACACCACCATGCTAATCATTATCGGTATTCTGTCGTTCATGCTGATGCCTGGTAATGAAAACTGGTACACCGAAGGCGGTTACTTGAACGGTTTCTATGGCGCCAACACCTTTGCGCAATTGGCTATGCGAACGGCGTTTATGTTCACCATGACAGCGGTAGTCGGAGGCATTGTTGCCTCTTCAATTAAAGATATCGATTTCCGCAAAGAGATGGTTCGTCGTCTGGCGATTCTAGGTTTGGTTGCGACTGCAGCCGGTCTTGGTCTATTCAAATGGTACCTATCAACGATTCCAGCGACCGCTGAATTGGTGATGGAGAATCGTCTACCGGAGTACTTCACACCCGCTCTAATCTCTGTAATGGGCGGCATCATGGCCTACTTCGCAGCCACTCTGGCCGCACCAAAGCTGCTAAAACCAGCCATTGCGGGCGTCATGACGGTCGTCATTTTGGTGTTCGGACTTTGGCCAGAAGAGGTTGCGCGTGAGTCGATTCGTAAGCCTTATGTTGCAGGTGGATACGTCTACTCTAACCAGGTTATTGGTCGTGATGTTCCGGGGCTTGGTATTCACAGTGAGATCCCGACCATTGAAGAGCATGGCTTCACTAACGCTCTAATCTTCCTTCCCGAAGAGCTTCGCACGGTGACTGATTCTAATAAAGAGGCGGTTGGTCAAGCTCTGGCGTTGAACACCTGTTCAAACTGTCACTCACTGACCGATACAGGGATTCGCCCACTGGCAAATTACTTTGGTGACGACTCAAGCGAGTCGGATATTGCGGCCTACCTAAGAGCTGCACTGTCGAGTGGTACAACGCTCTACATGCCACAAATTCCACTTCAACAAGATGAAGCAGTGGCCTTGGCTAGCTTTATTCGTCAGTTGAAAGATCAATCTATTGCTGTCGCGGCTGATCAGGGTAATCCGATCACTGTGTCTCAGTCTCACTAAGGAGTATCACGATGAATGTAGACTCTTTATACGCACTTCGTGATGTGGCCGGGGTTCCCTCACATCCGATTCTATTTTTAGTGTTAGGTGTCGTCACCTTTGCACTTCATATGTTTGCGGTTCACGTTATGTTGGGCGGTGCAGCGCTGACTATTCGTGGTGCATTAAGCCAAGACAGTTACTGGCGTCAGCTTGCTAATGCCATGCTATCGACCGCAAAAATTGCGGTGTCGGTTGCTGTGGTTATCGGCGTTGCGCCACTACTGTTTGTGCAGGTGATCTATGATCCTTTCTGGTACACCTCTAATGTGCTGTCCGCTTGGTGGGTCATTGGATTCATTATCATACTGTCAGTCGCTTATCTGTTGATCTACCTCTTCTACTTTAAAAATGAAGATCTGACGCAGAATAAGACGAAATGTCCTGGCAGCATGATTCTATCGCTCGCACTGTTCATTGTTGTGGGTCTGATTATGCACACCCTAACCAACCAGATGCTCTCCCCTGATCAGTGGATGGAGTGGTACGCACCGCAGGGGCAGATCGATGCCAGCGGTACTCAGCTTCACTCAATCAACTGGGCGCGTTTCATCTTTATGATTGCTCTAGCAGCACCGGTAACCGGCGCATGGCTTTACGGCTACCGCCACTACATCAGCGTTCGTCCTGGTAGCGACTCGGGTTACCTTGAGTTTGTTCATAATCTGGCGCGTAAACTGCTTGCTCAAGGCTCTGTGGTATCGATTCTTATTGGTGCAATCTGGATGGTTAGCCTGCCAGAGAACCAAATTGAGTTTTTAACCAACCCGATGCTCTACATCACAGCCCTAGCATTGATCGCTTTAGCGATGGTGCCGACTCTGTTTGGCAGCAAAATTAACAACGGCTACAACGCCTACTGGTTAGTAGCGGTCGCCTTTGTAGTGATCGCACTGGTCGCGGTTGATCGTGAAATCATTCGCTGGGTTGCCCTAGTCGTTGAGTCTGGCTACAACCCAATGGACTACCCAATTAACATGGATTGGTACAGCACCATTCTGTTCTTCGCGACTTTCGCAGTTGTCGGTGGCATGGCCTGCACCTACCTAATCACGGTTGCATGGCAGGCGGGACAAACAGAAGGCACCTACACACCATCTGTGGCTATCTCTCGCCTGGGTAACTGGACCATTTACATCATCTTAATCTGGATCGTGCACTACTTTGCCGTCGGATTCTGGGTATGGGCACAGTAAGGAGATGACGATGAAAAAAGTAATGATTTTAAGCGCCCTACTCCTATCCACTTCAGCTTTTGCCGATGAGCGAGCGGAAATTATGGCGAACCCCTGCGCTGTGTGCCACGGCACCAATGGACAGGTTGAAAATTCAGCGTTCATGCCGTTAGCAGGAATGAGTGCCGAGACCTTTGTTAAAACCATGTTGGATTTCCGGACAGGTGAACGCGACTCTACTCTGATGAGAGGTCTTGCTCTTGCATACAGTGACGATGAGATCGCAGCAATGGGTAAATACTTTGAATCACTTGAAGTTGGAGGTGAACAATGATTTCACGTAGAGACTTCCTTGGCATGGCTTTGACTGCTGGTGCAGCAGGTCTGCTGCCACTAAATGCGCACGCTGCAACCGGTAAAGTTGTCGTTATTGGTGGCGGTGTCGGCGGTGCAACCTTCGCTAAATATATGAAGATGAAGGCACCTCAAATTGAGGTCACCATAATTGAGCAAAATCCAATTTACATTCGCCCGTACGGATCCTCTGAAGTGCTCAATGGACACATTGATATGTCTGATCTCGAGGTCAGCTATGATGCTTTAAGAATCAAATACGGCGTCAACGTTGTGATCGATAAAGCAGTTGGACTGGATGCCGATAAACGCATTGTCACAACCGCTTCGGGAGCAAACTTCCCATATGATCGTTTAGTTGTCTCACCTGGTATAGAGCTGCTGTACGAGCGCCTAGACGGCTATTCTCGGGAGATAGCAGAGACTAAAGCACCTTCTGGCTGGATTCCGGGATCACAGACTGCTCTGTTACGTGACCAGATCAAAAACATGCGTCAGGGTGGCACCTTTCTGATCGTAGCTCCGCCTAACCCTTATCGTTGTCCACCTGGGCCATATGAGCGAGGCGCGCTGGTTGCAGAGTGGATGCAGAAATACAATCCAACCGGAAAAGTAATCATTACCGATCCAAAAAATGATTTCGTAACGGGCCCTGACATGCGTCTGGGCTGGAACCGAATGTATGGTTACAACGTCCCTGAAGATCTTCAAGCGGGTATGCCAACACTCAAACAGCACAGTGAAGCTGGCATGATCGATTGGATTCGTGAAGTTGACGGTGGTCGACCACTGTCGATTGACGCAGCAAAGATGCAAGTTGAAACAGAGCAAGGCTTCATTAAAGCTGATGTCATCAATGTTGTGCCGCCGATGAAAGCGGGCAAGATTGCCACAACTTTCGGACTAACCGATCAATCAGGATGGTGCCCCGTAGACCCTTATACTTTTGAATCTAAGCTAGTGGCCAATATCCACGTGCTAGGGGATTCAGCATCCGCTAGCCCTCTCCCTAAATCTGGCTTTGCAGCCAACAATGAGGCCAAAGTCGCAGCGTATGCCATCATCAATCTATTTGCAGGGCGTCCAGTTGAGGAGCCCTCTTGGGAAAACACCTGTTACGCACTAGCCGGTAAAGATTATGGATTCATGGTAATCGGCGTCTACGGAATGCGTGATGGAAAGATAGCTAACCTGCCGAGACCTGGTTTCCAAACACTGGATGTCAGTGAGACAAAACATCGTCTTGCTGCTGTTTACCAGCAAGCATGGATGAAATCCTTCACGGAGGACTCTTTCGCATGAAAAAGTTAATACTTTCAGGCCTTCTTTTAGCAGCCACAACAAGTTATGCATCAGATCAGGTCACACAAGCAACTGAGTGGACTTCTCATTCGCTTCGCTTGGCAACAAGCTCAAGACCTACTGGTGATATATCTCGTGGTAAGGCGCTGAATGACTCTATGATGTGCAGCTCCTGTCACGGTAAAGAGGGGCTACCACCGACTAACCGTTGGCCAGCCGTTGCAGGACAGCTGGAGAGCTACACTTACAAGATGCTGTTGGACTATCAGTCCGGCGCGCGAAGCGAGGATAACCGAGCTAACATCATGACGGCCGTCGCTGACCTAATGTCAGAACAGGATATGTCAGATATTGCAGCCTACTACGCATCGCTACCCGCACCGACCCTAGCGCAACAGTCAGCACCGGCACTGGTAACCGAGGGTGATAAAGATCGACTGATTACTGCCTGTGCCTCTTGTCATGGCCTTAGCGGCCAAGGTGGTATTAAGGGAACCCCTGCTATTGCGGGCCAAACTGCCGAGACTTTGAAGCGTGCGTTAGAGATGTATCGCAGTGGTGATCGTGACTCTGATCTCTATTCTGTCATGCGACAAGCAAGTCAAAGACTCACAAGTAGTGAAATTGACTCATTAGCCAACTATTATAGTGGAACTAATTAACTATAAGAGCGTTGAGTATGGGAACACTGGTTGGTCAAGGGCACTGTTTAACCTGCCCGATTAGGCCGTCGAGTCTGTTTGGATGTCTAAAAGAGTCCGAGCTTTCGCTGATTGAAGATTTTCAGACGCGTGTCATTAAATTTGAGACGGGCGACATTATCTACAATGAGGGCGAGAGTCTCGGACTGATCTACACTCTTCGAGCCGGCCATATCAAACTGACTAAATTCAACAATGAGGGCAATGCTCAGATTGTTCGCTTAGTTCGTCCTGGCGATCTCTTTGGCTATGAAAAGCTGATCAGCAGTGGCACCTATATGCACACAGCCGAGGCGCTGGAACCGATCGAGCTCTGCCAGCTTTCGGTTGAGAAGTTGAACCACCTGCGTGATCAGAGTGGCGCCATCAACCAAGCCATTATTGAACGTGCACTGCAGCAGGTGATGAAAACAGAAGATCACCTAACCCAGGTAGGTCTACTCAAATCCAAACCTCGTTTGGCTTGGTTCCTGCTTCAATGGGTGGGTGAGACTGCAGAAGCGGTCAGCTTCCCGATCAGTCGAAGAGATCTCGCTCAGTATCTCGGCTTAACCATCGAGACCATTTCACGCCATACCGCGGAGTGGAAACGCCAAGGCATTATTAGCGAATCAAAGAACTTGTTAACGATATCTGACAGAGATGCTCTGCAGGAAATAGCGAACAGCTAAAGGAGTTCCAATGAAGACAGCACAAGATCTAGTCATGGCCGCAAAGGCGACCATTAAAGAGGTCAGCGTTGCAGATGCCGATGGTGCCATTCACGACGCTGAGATCGTTATTGATGTGCGTGAACCGGCCGAATATGAACAGGGCCATCTAAGTGGTGCTATCAATATTCCGCGTGGTCTTCTCGAGTTTAAAATCGGTGGCATGCCGGCTCTAGAGTCGCGTGACACCAACATCGTGATCTACTGTAAGACCAGTGGTCGTGCTGCTCTTGCCGCTGCATCTCTTGCCGAGATGGGCTACCTGAATGTCACATCCATTGCCGGCGGTTACGACGGATGGGTAGAGGCAGGTAAGCCGGTTGTGACCCAGAACTTGCCTGAGTTCGGTTAATCACAAGAGCCACACCCTAAGAATCAAAAACGGCGTTCAAAAGCGCCGTTTTTATTTTTGATTTACTGACTAGGGTTTATAGGCGGCGTTTTGTTGCCAGCCAATAAAACCAGACTGCAGAACCACAACATTTTCTCGTCCCGCGACACGCAGTGCAAAAGTAGCCTGTGCTGAGAGAGAACCTGTATTACAGAACAGAATCACCTTGCCAGTCTCTGGAATTTCGTCGATGCGATCCAACACCTGGCGCCACTCAATGTTGATCGCACCCGGAATAGTCGCTTCTGCGAACTGCTCTGCATCACGAGTATCGATAAAGGTTGATGCTTCAAATACGACTTGATCAATCTGCTGAGGGACCATAATACCCGACTCATACTCTTGAAAAGCCATGTAGTCGTTCATCGCTTCAATCGCCTCTTCGTTGGCAACCGCAGCAGACATATTAAATGTGAATAAAATCGTAACCAACGAGGTCATTAAGGCACGCATCATTAAACCCTACTCTTAAAATTATCAATTGGCTGCATTGTAACGACACAACCTGTAAAACTCAGTGATTCATTTAGACTCTTTTGCCACAAATAAAAGTCTCTCTATAACGTTAGTGCATCAGGCTGATGGACAGAGCGTCTTGGCTGACAAATTAATCACCGCTTCACAACCTGGGTCCTTGGCATGGAAACTAGCCCGCACTCGATAGTCACCTTCCGCAACCGTCCACATACCTGTTTTGATATCAAAGTATGCAAAACGACGAAGAGGTAGATGAAATGTTAGATCAGCACTCTCTCCAGCTTTCAGTTCCAGCTTCTCAAAGTCGGCCAACTCGAGTTCTGGACGTTCAATGTCAGAGTTAACTTCACCACAGTAAATCTGAACAACGGTCTGACCCTGTCGCTGACCAATATTGTTAACACTCACCTTCAATTCGACATAATCATTAGCCACCTTTCGACAACTTAGATTTTCGAGTTGGTAATCACTGTAACTGAGGCCAAATCCGAAGGGGAATAGCGGCTCAATCTTGTTGGCCTGATAGTGACGATAGCCGATAAACACGCCTTCACGATAAAGCACATGGCCGTCTCGTCCAGGGTAGACCAGTGGGTCATCGGTGTAGGTAGGATTATCTTCCAACTTGACTGGGAAGGTCTGAGGCAAACGGCCGGAGGGATCTTGTTTGCCGAATAAAACATCGGCAATCGCATTGCCACACTCCTGTCCTGGGTACCAAGCCTGCAATATGCCAGATACTTGATCTACCCAAGGCATTTCAACCGGTCCACCCGTTTGCAATACCACTAGGGTGTTAGGGTTAGCACTGGCCACGGCTGCGACCAACTCATCCTGACGTCCAGGGAGTTTAATGCCTTCAAGGTCACTTCCTTCCGTATCCCATTGACCGGATCGACCAACAAACAGGATGGCTACTTCGGCACTTTTTGCTAGTTCTACCGCAGCTTGTATTGCCTCATCCCCTAAGGGTTTTGATAGACCAAAGCGCCAAGCGGCAAGGTCGAGATTGTCCGTATCCTTGGTAGCAAACTCCATCTCAAGGGTATAGGTTTTACCTTCCTCGAATCGATAACTGGCAACGACCTCATCACATCCCTCCTCGAAGAAGGTTCGACCTTTCTGCCAGTGATCCCACACATTGATCACCAACTCGCCATTCACATAGAACTTGGCAAGGCCTGCACTGTGAAGGCCAATATTAAAATCGCCCGTCACCGTTGCTATATAATCAACACTCGCTCGCAGAGAAAATGCGTGTTGATCGACCAGTCCATTCGCAACAGGGGGCAGAATGAAACTCTGGCTCTCATCAACCTCTTCAGTGAAAACCACCTCACCCGAAAGATCTCGATTAGCGAAGTAATCGACTCGTATCTTTTGGTTGACCAGGGGCTCCCAGCGATGATTAGTACACCCCTGTGCATAATGAATAGCATCGCCACCCAGAAGGTTTGTTAATCCCTGCATAGGTGAAACTGAATAGTGGGGATTAAGCATCGAGGAGCCACCGCCCATGATCTGAGCCTCGATGGCATTAGGCCCAATTACCGCAACGCTCTTTAGGTCAGTAGACAGGGGTAGCAAGCCAGTGTTCTTAAGCAGCACACTAGCCTCAACACCGGCACGTCTGATCAGCTGCTGGTGTTCAGGGCGATTATCGGCAATCTCTTTGAACGGCGAAGCATCATTAATAGCACCGCAACGCTCCATCAACTGAACCATGTTAACGGCCAGCTGACGAACCTGTTCAACAGGCACTTCACCGCGATCCACGGCGTTGAGCAATGTGTCACCGCGGTCTCGGGTTGGCCCTGGCATCTCTAAATCTAAACCCGCATTAATGGTTGGTGCCGTTGTTCTAGAACCAAACCAATCGGACATCACAATGCCGTCATAGCCCCACTCGTTGCGAAGAATTTCTGTCAATAACCAGTGATTTTCGGCGGCATAGGTACCATTAATCTTGTTGTATGAGCCCATAATAGCCCAAGTACCCGCCTCTTTAATGGCAGCTTCAAAGGGGCGAAGGTAGATCTCGCGCAGTGTGCGCTCATCAATATCGGAACTGACCGTTGTGCGCTCAATTTCAGATTCATTTCCGATGAAATGCTTGGGTGTGGCAGCAACCCCTGCGCTTTGAAGCCCTCGGATGTATGAGACCGCCAGTGCAGCGGTTAGCTCAGGATCTTCTGAATAGCACTCAAAGTTACGGCCATTAGTCACAGATCGTTGAATATTGATGGTCGGACCAAGCAGCACGTGTGCCGATTTAGATTTAACTTCATCAGCAATAGCGCCACCCACCTTCGCAAGCAGGGCTCGGTTCCAGGTTGCGCCTAAGGCAATACCAACGGGGAAGCAGGCTGCCGTCACACCGCCAAATAGAGAACCACCACCACGTGCACCATTAGGTCCATCAGTGACACGCAGCTTATGGATTCCTAGTCTAGGGATAGCATTAACTGACCAAACATCTTCACCGGACAGTAGAGAGATTTGCTCTCTCAAACTCATCGAATCAACCAGTACCTCAGCCGTCTGTCGGTCAGCCATCACCTCTCCCTTTTATTTATTGGTTTTACCCTTTTAAACGTCGTGCAAAACGTTTCTCAATAGCGGTGATCATAGCGCCCGCAACATCCTTACCGGAAGCCCCCTCAATACCCTCTAAACCTGGGGATGAGTTAACCTCCAATAGAAGAGGGCCTTTGCGAGAACGGATGATATCAACACCCGCCACCTTCAGACCTAGGGTTTTAGCCGCTTTAATCGCTAGCTTGCGCTCTTCTGCTGAAATGCGAACCGAAGAGGCCGAACCGCCTTGGTGTATGTTTGCACGGAACTCGCCTGGTGCCGCAGTACGCATAATCGAAGCGACTACTTTGCCGTCAATGACAAAACAGCGTAGATCTTTGCCATCCGCCTCTTTGACAAACTCTTGTACCAACAAGTTAGCTCGAAGCGCTTTAAACGCGTTGATTACCGACTCAGCTGCTTTACCCGTTTCGGCCAACACAACTCCACGACCTTGCGAGCCTTCGAGTAGCTTTACGATCAAAGGTGCACCGCCGACCATCTCAATGAGGTCATTGGTATCCATCGGTGAATTGGCAAAGCCTGTTGTAGGAATATCCAAACCCGACTTCTGCAGCAGTTGCAGCGAGAAGAGTTTGTCACGCGAACTTGTGATCGCCTCTGCCGTATTCTGAACATAGACGCCAAGACTCTCAAAGTGACGAGCCAGTGCACAGCCATAAAACGTCATTGAAGGTCTAATTCTAGGAATGATGGCATCAAAATCGTTCAGGATAGCGCCACCACGGTAGTGAACCTCTGGATTATCAGCATCCATCTTCATGTAACACTGTTTGATGTTCAAGAAGACCATCTCATGTCCGCGCGCCTCACCCGCCTCAATCAAACGACGGTTTGAGTAGAGATCCGGATTGCTAGCCAACACACCAATTTTCAGAGCAGTGCGAGCTGTTGGGTTCACACCGTACATCTGATTACACTCAGTAATGGTGCGCTCACCCTGCAGACAACTACCTTCAGGATCAACGATCATGCGACCTGACATCGCTTCACGACCCAGCAACATTCTATAACCCATAGAATCACGGTTAGTGAGTGTTAACTCAGCCTCAAACGTTTGATCTGCCAGGGTAATGTTGGTTTTTACAACGTAACGTCTCTCGGCTGTTCCGCTTGATGACTTTACAGTACGGCGATCAACTACCTGAGCTTCACAACGAACAACTAGCTCATCATTTTTTTGCAGAGGGTGGATCTCGAAAGAGACCCAAGTGTCTCGATTACGAGTGAATTTACGAATGTTAAACGCATGCAGTGATGAGGTTTTTGCCCCCGAATCGACACGAGCTTTAACAGCGGGCAGGCCCAATAGAGGAAGGCCACACCACTCCTCAGAACCAACGATCAGTTTGTCCATAATGTTCTCCATTTAATGGGGCGAACCATAGCTCATAAATCCCCAATCACGTAGCTTTTTATAGCAACGATTGGTGAAAAATACTCAGCCTTTATCTGTATATTTTTTAGCCATATTTAATACCACTTTCAAAAAATAGGTCTATATTGAAGGAGATAGAGTTAAGTTACTGAATTCAGGAGTTGTAAATTGCGACGTAGGCAATTTATTAAAAACGCTGCGGGTATTGCACTGCCTGCAGCAATTGGGGGCTTCCCTGCGATTTTAAAAGCAGAGAATGCTCGCCCGACTATTCGTGTCATGGGAACTCACGTTACCCTGCAGGAAGAGCTACGTCTGCGTGCCGAAAAAGAGCTCTGGATTAATATTCAGTTCTACCCAGGCGGTAGTGCTGAAGTACTCATGCGCGCAACAACCAACCCCTCCTCATTTGATCTGTATGAGCAGTGGTCAAACTCCATAAGAGTTCTATGGAATGCCGGTGCGATTCAATCAATCGATACACAACGAATTCAGTACTGGAATGAGATCAATAACCTCTCGAAAAACGGTCAGATTTCGGAGGGCGCCAAGATCGGCCGCGGCGATGCACCACACCGTATTCTCTATGTACAGAAGGATAAAACTTTAGGCCGTGAGCCTAGCCAAAACGTTAGTTTCCTACCCTATGTGCACAACACCGACTCCTTTGGCTATGACTCACGCTACATTGATGTTGGCGAACCCTACATCACAGAGAGCTGGGGCTGGCTCTTAAACGATAACTATTCCGGTAAGGTCGCCATTGTGAACGAACCCACGATCGGCATATTTGATTTAGCCTTAGCCGCTCAAGCAAAAGGACTTATGACCTTTAATGACATAGGTAACATGAGTATCAGTGAGATCGATCAGCTGTTTGAGATCGCAATTGATTACAAAAAACGCGGCCATTTCAGGGGGGTATGGTCATCCGTCCCCCACTCCGTTGAGTTGATGGCGAACAACGAAGTCATCATTGAGAGCATGTTCAGTCCCGGTGCTTCTGCACTCCAAGGGCAAGGGATCCCGTGCATTTACGCTGCGCCGAAAGAGGGCTATCGAGCATGGCATGGGGTCATGTGTCTCTCCAGCCAAACGCGGGGCGAGCAAGAGGACGCAGCTTACCAATTTATGAATTGGTGGTTATCGGGTTACCCAGGAGCCTTTATTGCAAGGCAGGGGTATTACATCTCCAACCCAGAACGCTCTAAACAGTTTATGAGCCCAGAGGAGTGGGACTATTGGTACGCGGGCAAACCCGCCGCTACATCGCTAAAAGGGACAGATGGCTCGATTTCAGTAGCGGAAGGTTCCATAAGAACGGGCGGATCCTACGAACAACGCTTCAGCAATGTTGCCGTTTGGAACAGTGTCATGGACACCTATGACTATACACTGCCCAAATGGAAAGAATTTGTGCTGAGTTAGGGGAGTTGAATGCCTGCTCAAAGAGTTCCTTTTACCACTCGAATTTACACCGGTTATTTTTTAATGGGGCTGATTACCCTTGCGCTGGGGATTATTGCTTTTATCGGGCTCACAACCCTTAACAAACAGTTTGATCAACAAAACGATCTATCGAGCAATTTAAAACATGCAACGCAATTAGGTTTTCATGCAGCCGAGATGCAGAGCCGCGCTGAAACCTTTTTAAGAGTTGGTCAGACCCAAGCAGCCGACTCTGTCGACAATGCCTACCGATCTGCACTGTACGAGCTATCAACGCTCTCGTCATTAGAGAGCGAAACAGCCAAACCGATCATAAAACGAGTGGATGAACATCTTCATACTTTTCAAAAGGCGTTTAAGGCAGCTAAAACTCAGCGATCGCGCCGACAACAGCTTGTAAAGACAACACTTCCCAGTGTCACGAATAGTTGGGGCGCTCTAATCGAAGCCTATCAAAAGCAGACCATATCGGCCGGCTCTTTAGCGATTAGCAACAATATTTGGCGAGACCTATTAATCATCGAAAAACACATGGGGCAATATTTTGAGTCACTCAACCCAGCCGAGCTGGAACTGGTGGATGAGTACTATCAACACGTAATGGGGTTGATAGAAGATCTCTACATTCTAGAGAGCTACCCCCCACAAATCACCCGTTTAGATATCATCCATGACTCATTGGCTCGTGGTTACTCAACATTCAATGAGGGTGTTCAAACCACCCGAAACTATCTCTTTTTAATTAATGTTGTCATGGCGGCCGAGAGTTATGAAATTAAATATCTTTCTGAGAAATTAACTCAAGAGTTCAGGCAGGCCCTAAGCAGCACTCAAGAACAATCTTCAAGCATAGTCAGTTCTTTATCACAGCAGCTAATTGCACTCTGCATTCTCTTCATCTTGATGACGGTCATTATCGGAATGGTCGTCGGCAGAAGTATAGAGAGACCCATTGCCAGACTGAGAGAGATTTTTGATCGACTATCCAATGGCGAGCGAAAAGTACCCATCCCAACTTACCACTCTAAAGACGAGATAGCGGCCCTGGCTGTTTCAGCAGAGGCATTTAGGGAGGCCAACGAAAACACACAGAAGTTGCTCGATAAGTACCAAGAGCTCAGTTCGCAACTCGATGAGAAGGTCAAACAACGAACCAAAGAGCTCGAGAAAGCGAATCACCGATTAAAAGATCTATCAGTAAAAGATGGACTTACGCAGATCTATAACCGACGCTTCCTCGATGCAAGCTTGGTCGAAAACTTTAATCGTGCCCGACGCAGCGCCCTTCCACTATCGGTTATTATCTTAGATATCGATTACTTCAAAGCGTACAACGATACCTACGGCCATCAGGCGGGCGATACCTGTATTCAACGTGTCACCCAAGCGATGAGTCATATATTTCATCGCTCTACTGATACCGTCGCTCGTTACGGTGGAGAAGAGTTTGTTGCTCTCCTTTTCGACACGCCTGCACCAGCGGCACAAGCGCTTGCTGAAAAACTGCGTAAAGAGATTGAATCGAAAAACATTCCGCATCGTGCATCACCCATTGGTTGTGTCACGGTGAGTTTGGGCTGTTGCACCTGGACACCTGATACAGAATTCATGAGTGGCGAAGAGCTCTTAAATCAGGCAGACAAAGCGCTGTATCGATCTAAAGATAGCGGGCGAAACCAATTAGGCATCTGTTCTACAAAACCGCCATCAGAAGGGAGTAGCTGAGTATTCCTGCTAGTAATGAGTAGAGTAGGCTTCGCGTCCAAGCGCCAACCAACAAGGTTAAACACGCAGCGATCAGTCGAGTCGGCTCTAACTCTCCGCTGCTGCTACTTAACACCATAGGCATAGCTATACCCGGCAAAATAGCCACCGATGTATAGCCCAAAGCTCGCTCAACCGGTTTGGGAAGTTGACGATCACCAATTAGCCCTAAGAAAGAGAAACGAATCGCAAAGCTGCCCAGACTTAAGCCCGCTATGATCATCCAAACATACAGATCAGAGTGAATCATACAGCCTCCTTCGAACGGCGCTTTTCAAGCCAAACTTCCGATAGATAGCCCACCGCCAACGCCATGACTCCGGCCACCAAAAGTCCTGAACTGAATGGGAAATCTGCAAATAACAAGGTAAACAGGACTGAGGTAAATGCTGCAAGTAGGTGTGGAATACTTCTTAAAAGTGGTGCAACCAAGGCTAAAAAGGTGACGGGGACCGCAAATTCTAGCCCTAATTCGGATGGAATTTGATTGCCCACCACCGCTCCAAGATAAGTGCCGAGATACCATAGAGAGGAGACCGGAATCGCAACCCCAAAAAAGACACCTAACCGCTCATCCAACGAAAGGTTGGGGTTTTTATTGTGCTCTAGCGCTGTCACAGCGTATGACTGATCAAAAATCCAATAGCTTGCTAGGACTCTCTGCCAGAGTTTCGCTTTCCCAATCAGTGGCACTAGGGCAGCTGAGTACATGCCCATCCTCAGGTTCACCGCAAGCGAGGTGGCTAGAATAATGACGGTAGGGGCATTCTCCTCCATAAGTGTCACGGCTGTAATTTGCGCAGCGCCTGCTAAGACCGCAAAGCTAAACCCCATCACTTGAAGCACATTTAAACCTGCTTCTGTGGCTAAAAGCCCAAACAGTGTGCCAAATGGAACCATGACGATATAGAAAGGGAGCGACGAGATAAAACCACGCCTAGCGCCTTGCCAAAATAGCTTATTACGACCAAACAACAGAGGTTTCCTTATGGGACGGAAAAAGTGAGAATAGTGTTTCAGTTAGGTCCACTATTGTGATCTTTAGCCAACGCGACAACAAGTAAAAAGAGGAGCTAAGTGCTCGACAAAATCCTGAATGCATTTCGCAATTCAAAATGGCGAGGCTCAAGTTTCATTATCGTGGGTATCGATTTTGTAGAACATCAACTCGCCCAAGCACTGATTGAGAGAGGTGGAAAAATAATAGCCTTTGTCGATGATGAGCCATGGAGCCATAAAACCGAGATGCTTGGAGCCCCGCTTCGATATCCAAGCGAAATAGAAGCACTGGCTCAGCGACATCATGTTCAAGCTGTGGTTACATTCAACCAAAGATCTGAGCTGCTGCCTGATGAATGCGTTAAGCAACTTAGCTCAATGAACATACCCACTGTCCAAATGGACCCAAACCTGAGTTTGGAAGAACAACTGAATACGATCTCTTCAACGCTGGACTCATATGAACAGAAGTAACGCGACACTGATTGGTTTTTCAGCCATAGCGCTCTGGGGTGCCTTGGCTCTGTTAACTCGGTTAACGGATAACCAGATCCCACCCTTTCAATTAATGTCGATGACCTTCGCCATTGCTTTTCTACTGATGCTTACCAAATGGCGTAAAGAGGGTCACTGGGGTGTCCGTTACGCAAAACAGAAAAAGCCTGTCTGGCTATTAGGCGTAAGTGGCTATTTTGGTTACCACTTCTGCTACTTTTTAGCGATGTCGAAAGCGCCGGCTGTGCAGGTCAGTCTATTAGCCTACCTTTGGCCCCTACTGATTGTTCTATTCTCTACCCTACTTCCAGGCCACCGTTTTAGATGGGCGCATCTAGTCGGCGCTCTATCAGCTCTAGCGGGCTGTTGGTTATTGATTGGGGGTGGCAGTGACGCCTTCGAACCGCAATACACGTCAGGCTATCTAATCGCCCTAGCCTGTGCTCTAATCTGGTCTAGCTTTTCTGTCACCAGCCGTTTGGCCGCCAATGTACCGACCGATGCGGCTGGCTGGTTTTGTGGTGCCACAGCGGTATTGGCCTTCTTCTGTCACCTCGCCTGGGAGACAACCGTCATGCCAGCCAATCTGATTCAATGGATAGGAGTGATTGGCCTTGGCCTGGGGCCAGTCGGCATCGCCTTTTTCAGTTGGGATTACGGGGTAAAGCACGGCAATATTCAACTGCTGGGGGTACTGGCCTATTCAGCACCGTTGATCTCGGTCGTGCTGTTGGTTCTGTTTGGATTAGCGGAACCGAGCTGGACTCTTGCCTGGGCCTGTCTGGCTATTGTCGGTGGGTCACTGATTGCAGGTTTTGAACGCAACAAAAAAGCCGCTTAATAGAGCGGCTCTTCAATCACTTAGCGGAACTTAAAACGCTGTACCCGCTTTACCGCCTAGCTTCTTCAGGATAATTGCCAATGGGCAGAATCCAGTAAAGGCTGTTTGGAATAGGTTCGCACCAACAAAGGCTGTGAACCACAACCAGTACTCACTGACAAACAGTGGGCTAGCCGCTACGCCCAGTGCCAAGCTCAACAAAACCATAAAGCCAGCAAAGGCAAATACCATACGTTCTACAGACATGTTCCGTCCCTCTCAAAATTGAAATTAGGTGGTTCAACTCGAACCAATTTCTATATATTAGTTTTTACTAATTAAACAAGCAACTAATTTATAAAATGCACAGCGACCTCTAACCAAACCGTGTAAAATATTCAGATCGAAAATTTTTAAGGAGTGGGCGATCCCATGAACGAAATCACCATCAAAACACCCGATGATTGGCACCTTCACTTTCGTGATGGCGATATCCTTGCTGAGACAGTAGCAGCAACCGCTCGCTGTTTTGATCGTGCGATTGTCATGCCCAACCTTGCACCACCGGTTCGAAACGCTGCTGACGCAGAGGCCTACAAACAGCGCATTCTAGCTGCACGACCAGAGGGTTCGAACTTTGAGCCTTTAATGACGCTTTACCTCACCGACAGAACCACCGCTGAGGATATCAATGAAGCGGCTAAAGCGGGCATTAAAGCCGTTAAGCTATACCCTGCCGGTGCGACCACAAACTCGGATGCTGCAGTAACAAACATCGATGGCTTAGCCGATGTGTTCGCTGCGCTGGAAGCGAACAACATGCTTCTACTGGTCCATGGTGAGGTCACTGATTCGCATATTGATATTTTTGATCGTGAAAAAGAGTTCATCGATCAACGCATGGGTCCAATCACTCAGAAGTACCCAACGCTTAAAATTGTATTTGAACACATCACCACTAAAGACGCAGCTGAGTTTGTGCTTGCTGCGGGCGGAAACATTGGTGCCACCATTACACCGCAACATTTGATGCTGAACCGAAATGACTTGTTAGTGGGTGGTATTCGCCCACACAACTACTGTTTACCTGTCTTAAAGCGCAACATTCACCAGCAAGCGCTACGTGATGTCGTTGCATCAGGGTCAGATAAGTTCTTCTTAGGCACTGACTCAGCACCTCATGAACAGGCTAAAAAAGAGACCGCCTGTGGCTGTGCAGGCTGTTACAGCGCCTGGGCAGCCATTGAGCTATACACCCAAGTGTTTGATGAGTTAGGGGCACTGAACAAACTAGAGGGTTTTGCGAGCCTACACGGCCCTAAATTTTACGGCCTACCGGAAAACAGCGGCACCATCACACTGTTAAAAGAGTCCTGGACACTACCAGAGAGCATCACTCTACCGAATGGCCGCCCCATCATCCCATTCATGGCCGGAAGTGAGGTTCAGTGGAAGCTGAAAAGCTAGAACTCACTTGCAAAGCGAGGCGGTATCAGTAAGATTCACGCCTCAAGATAAAGCGCCCGTAGCTCACCGGAGCGCCGGCCGGCTAGATAAAGTAACAGCTTCAGATCCTGTTGGTCGGGGGTTCGACAAATTGTGGCAAGAATTTGGACCGCTGTAAGCGCCCGAAGGGGCGTTGAATCGCTTAAGCGATTCAACGAGTCTATCCCGATGATGGATAGCACTATACAATTCAACAACTCAACGCGCCCGTAGCTCAGCTGGATAGAGTAGCAGGTTCCGATCCTGTTGGTCGGGGGTTCGAATCCCTCCGGGCGCGCCATCTTTACCTGAAAGGCCGAGGTCAGGATTGACCGAGTAATCCCGGGCGCGCCATCTCTACCTTCACCAAGCAAAACCAATCCGTTTAAATGGGTAATTCGACTTTAACGCCAAGCCCACCAAGCAATCCGTCACTAAAGCTTAAATTACCCGAATAGCTCTCTACTACCGCTTTACTGATGGCGATACCAAGGCCTGAACCTGACACTGCAGAATCTTCGTCTAAACGAACGCCTCGTTGAGTTAGTCGAATCATATTCTCTTGCGACACCCCTGTTCCATCATCCTCTATTAAAAGAATCCAACGGTGATTTTCACGTGAGTAGGTTATCGATAACTCAGCTTTTGAAGTCGCATACCTTAGGGCGTTATCTAGCAAATTGCCAATAAGCTCGAGCATATCATCTCGATCATAGGGGAGTTCATATCGGGGCAGTTGTTTTAGGTGTAACTCCTTACTGGGGTAAATTCGTTTAAAGAGCTCAACCATAGGGGTCAAGTCAGCGTAAGGAGCAAACAGTTTGCCGGGCGTTGGTGTTCCTGAAATACGAGCTCGTCGAAGTTCGCGGTCCATCAAATGCTGAAACTCTTCACTTAGAGCTATTGCCTTGGCAGAGTTTTCATTTGAATCTAGTTCAGAGGAGAGCCAGCGCAACTTCTGAATAGGCCGCTTCAGCTCATGAGCTAGATTGCCTAAACCTGTGCGTGATCTCTCTATTTGCGCAGCTGAGCGAGCCAATAATCGATTGAGCGCAGAGGCTAAAGGCGCTATCTCTCGAGGAAGTTGATCCGGGAATTGAATCGATGAACTGATGTCACCAGCCTCAATCGCTTGCCGAACTGGCTCTAGGCTAGCAAAACCTGATTTAACCATTCGCCTTTGTAGCCAAACGACCACCCCAAAAACAACCACCATGATTAGAAATAGCAGCAGTTCTAGCAGCCACTGATTGTGATAGAGCTCCGTTACATCCTCAGCAACCGCAAGCGTAAAATTGACATCTGATTTTTTAAATCCTTGAGTAAGAATCATCCAGCGCTGGTCATCATTAATAATCACCGCAATATCAACAATGCCAGGGGCAACTGACGATACATTAAGCTCGCGATCCCAAAGAGAGCGAGAGAGTGCCTGAAACTGCTCGGACTGAAGTTTGAAATAGTGGCCAGACTCTACGCGTTGATAAATAGAGGAGATACGCTCTTGTTGCAGTTGCCACTGACTGTTTGTATCCAAACTCAAAGCGGTGATAATCGTCTCTGCATCATGACCAAGGCGTTGTTCGATAATGTCATCAACAAACGAGCGAACAGTAAGATGTAAGGGCACTAACAGCAGAACAGCAAGAAGCAGCAGAAGTTTAGTTAAGCGAGACTGGAGATGCGCCTCAATTGAGTATCCCTGCTTAAACATCTTATTCGCTCACATCCAACTGAACGATGTATCCCTGGCCACGTTTGGTCTCAATGAACTCTTTCCCAAAATATTGGCGAAGACGGTTGATGTAGACCTCGATCACGTTGCTATCTTTGAGCATCTCCTCTTCATAGACATGTTCACTCAGCTCTGTCTTAGATACGATTTTTCCTGCATGAGTAATCAGATAACGCAGCAATCGAAACTCTTTGCCGGTCAATGAAATACTCTGCCCTAACGCATCAATTGCCTGTTGGGTATCAACGTTTAAAGAAACGCCCTGACAGACTAAAGTGTTATCTGCACGCCCTTGATTACGGCGCATCACCGCTTCTATACGCGCTTGGAGCTCTTCAAAATGGAAAGGCTTAGTAAGGTAGTCATCTGCACCATGCTTAAGACCATCCACCTTCTCTTGCCAGGAGTCGCGAGCCGTAAGAATCACAATGGGGGTATCAATACCCGCACCTCTCAGGTTAGATAGCACCTCAATTCCTGGGCGTTTAGGCAACCCCAGGTCGAGAATAATGCCGTCAAATGACTCTTCTTGAGCAAGAAACTCGCCATCTACTCCATCTCGGGCCACCTCCACTGCAAAGCCCGCTTTTTGCAATTGGGGTTTTAATTGATCGATGAGTTCGGTGTCATCTTCAATGAGCAGTAGGCGCATCATTAATCCTCCAATTTCTCTTGAAGAAGCTCACCCGAAGCTGCGTCGATGTAATACTCACGCACCTCACCGTCACCACCGAGAACCTCAAATTCATAGATCAATTTGCCATCTTTGCGTTCTAGCTCAAGATCTAAGATTTTGCCGATAAATGTCTGTGCGTTTCTGTCCTGTAGTTCCGAAAGTGAGAGGATATGACCCGACTCCAACAACTCCCTCGCCTCCCGCTGTGAGAGGTTATCTCCCGCAATAGAAGGCAACGAAAGTGCTAGGAGATTAATGATCCCAGCGGCCGTGATTCGGAATATTGACCGAGTCGTCATCAAAGTAGCCCTGCTCTGCTCTATCCCCGTGACAAGCCTGACACTGGCTAAAACTACCAACATCTGGATTACCGGTTACCATACGATCCGGTACCTCATCATGCTTCTTTTTAAAGTAACGTAACTCAGTAATACGCAGTGGTGTAGCGTTATCTGATACGCTGCGTAAAAACTTACGTGCCCTTCGATTTGAACTGTTTTCAGCCGCATTATCAACCAGATACTGAGTAATCGCTTGTTGTGATGTAGGATCCAACTCGGCATTTTCACCAAAGTGATTATCTAAATTACCCATCATCTTCTGCCAACTTCGCTCAGGTAGAAATCCTGTAGGATAGGCCATATGACAGTCTGCACACTCATCAATATAGAGCTGGCGTGCTGGCGAATTATCTGTCTGTTTTAAAGCACCATTTCGACGCTCACCGTACTCATCGTCATCTTGACCGAAGATTTTCCAGCCCTCATCAGCGAAGGCGACATTAACAACACCAACCATTCCAACCCCTAGAGCACTAGTAAGCAGTGTCGTACCCAAAATCCAACGGACCGTTTTAATGCTAAGTTTCATATTTCTATCTCGCTCTTATTGATTAGATAACCAGAGTAGGATGTCTCCTTTCTCTGCTGGGGTGCACTCGCGGCCAAGCGTCCATTTACAGTTCCTTAGGAACCACTTATTAATCTTATGATCCTGCGTAAGTCGCTCCGGATTTACGCTTGGCGCTAGAGGATCAATCGCCTTTTTGGTTTTTGCATGCTGGCCTACCAGTTTCACATCAGACCCATGACAGGTTGTACAGCTCTTACCGTTAAAGTCTCGGTTCCACAACGCTTTACCTGCGTCTGCATTAGCACTTTTACCACTAGCCGCCTCGAAGGCTGCCACCATGCGATCACTCACTGGCGTTGCATTTGCAGCCACTACAAAGAGTGAACCTATCAGTGCGATAGCAAATTTATTAATTCTCATCGCCCTTCTCCTCGATCTCTTTTTTCCCGTTGATCATCGCTCGAACTAGGTTTTCCCCATGGACTAAACTGCTGATTAAGACACCTGATATATGGAACAACACGAAGGCTAGAACTAGATTAGCAACGGCCTCATGAACGTCTTCCATCCAGTACCCTGAAATCGACTCTACCCAAGTGCCAGCAAGCGGTCCTATGCCATCTGGCGCTACAGAAGCCATGCCTGTAAAAGTGAGTAATCCAAGAGAGAGAAGCAGGACAATCACCATTAATCCACCTGCCGGGTTATGCCCCACATAGTGTTTAGGACGCAAAGCAGCCAGATCAATCAGATAGCTTTTAATCGTATTTATACGGTAAACAAAATCGCTGAAGCGTGCGTGGCGGGTGCCAATAAAACCCCACACAATACGGAAAGCTACTAAAGCGGCAATGGTATAACCGGCCCAGAAATGTAGAGTGTCAAATTCGTCTGCACTTATCCAAGCGATCGCAAAGCTCAACACGAGCGCCCAGTGAAAAACACGGACTAATGGATCCCAAACCCTGATCTCTTTTTTCATTGAATACTCCAAAGGTTTATTCAAATTTCTCAACTTGAATGAGATCTTGCCTTGAGCAAGATAAAACCAAGCTTAAAAATTTATTATGAGATTGGAGTTACAAAAAATTGAGGAGAAGCAGCTAATAGTGCTTCTTTATGCAGTGCGAATTTAGAATAGCTTATTGGAGATATCCGTCTAATCGGTTATCGCTTTCTGGCACGACCGCCAGACCCACTGGAAGACTTTCCGCTTTTAGCCGCGCCACCGCGTTTTGCTCCTCGATCAGGATGCTTGGTTGTTGGTTTACGCACGATCGGTTTGCCTGCAGCATTTCGTTTTGGTCCGTTGGAATTGGGTTTTTTACCCTCTCCGTGGCTATTACGATTTGCATGCCCTTTCTTGTGTGTGGATTGAGAGGGCTTTGATCTGTTCGGGCTGCGTGACTTACGTGTTCCGGGCTTCGCCTCTGACGAGGAGTGCTCTACTGATTTTAACAGTGTTGTTAACTCTTTTTGTGTCAGATCTCGCCAATCGCCAAGCGCTAGGCCCTTCAGGTCGACGTTCATAATGCGGGTACGCTCTAGCTTTACGACCTCATAGCCAAAATGTTCACACATACGGCGAATCTGTCGGTTAAGCCCTTGAACAAGCGTTATGTTGAACACACGAGTATCTAACTTTTTCACGGGGCACTTTTTGGTCATTGTGCCAAGAATGGGGACTCCGCCCGCCATCCCTTCTATGAACGCCGGAGTGATCGGTTTATTAACCGTGACCACATACTCTTTCTCGTGGTTATTACCCGCGCGCAGGACTTTGTTAACCAAATCGCCATTATTGGTCATAAAAATCAGACCCTGAGAGTCTTTATCTAGACGGCCGATTGGGAAGATACGCACACCGTGATTAACGAAATCAACGATATTGTTGGGACGTGAGCTCTCTGTAGTCGATTCAATCCCTACAGGTTTATTCAGGGCTATAAAGACGAAGTCATCGGGCTCTGGTGGGTCGATCATCTGACCATTGACGCGAACCTGATCTCCAGGGTGTACTTGGTCTCCAATCTGAGCCCGTTTACCGTTAATAAAGACATTACCCTGTTCAATAAAGCGATCGGCTTCTCGTCGAGAGCAGATACCACTCTCACTGATAAATTTATTGAGTCGCTTTGCTGAACCGTTGAACATGGCTTAGAGTAATCCTGATTAATTGATCGTCTATTGTATCGATCGAACCAGGCTTCACCAACTTAGACCGCAGATTCATAAGTGAAAAAATGACAAACATAACCGCTTTGCTCTTGGCCCTGTCTGTAACAGCACCGGTATTAGCCGATACAGATAACTACACCTTTATATCGGGAAGTGATATTTACGAAGCTTTATCACAGGAGTCGATGGTCGTTCAGGGGTATGTGTTAGGCGTGACCGATGCACTGAAGCACAGCACAGATTCCAGTAGCTGTTTTGTGATTCCTATGCGTCCCGATGCGGATGCCGTTATCTATTCAACCTATTTAGACTATTGGCAGAACCGCCAAATTCCCGACAGTGGAACTGAGGCAATCACTCAGATGATGCTAAACAACTTCCCTTGTGCGACCAACGTCGAAAATAACTGATATCTCTTAACAATTTACGTTAATTACTAATCAATATACGTTTTCAGGCCGTAAACTTTGAAAATTGATAAATATCAATCTATTGTTATGGGAGAAGTCAGAAATTGACTGCAAAGTTAATTCTGATACTTCTAAAAATGGAGAACATCATGAATCTTAAATTTCTAGCCGCAATCCTTACATCGTTGATGATGGCTTTCGCATTTGTATCACCAGCTCATGCAGCTGATGAGGGCGAAGCAAAGTCTATCTACTGCGATGACGGTTCACTGTGTGTACCAGAGGGTGAGCCAGAACCAGAGTGTGATTAATTTCAACACTCAATAATTATTAAAAAAGAAACATCACTGAGGAATCAAACATGATCCGTAAATCTCTTGTAATGGGCCTAGTTGGCGTAGTTGCTACAGGTATGGCGAGTCTTTCAATGGCTGGCTCTCACTCGGACGACAAACCAGTCGGCATCACTGGCGACCTATTGTCGATTGAAGTCATGCACAACGGCAGCAAAGTGACTGTTGAGCGTAACGCTGACAACCAGAACACTGTAAACCCATCATTCGCATTGACTTCACGTCCTTGTCCTCCTTTCTGTATCCAACCAATGAAACTTGCACCTGGTGTCGAAACCATTGGTGAAGTAGAGATGATTGGCTACATGGAGAAAGCGTCTGCAGGTGACGACTCTATCCTAATCATCGACTCACGTACTCCAGACTGGGCTGCGCGTGGCATGATCCCTGGTGCGATCAACCTACCATGGACAGCACTATCAACTCGTAAAGGTGCTGACCCAATCTCTATTGGTGAGATCTTCACTGACACATTCGGTGCTGAAGAGTTCGACGGTCTTTGGAAGTTCGGTAACGCTAAAACTCTAGTAATGTACTGTAACGGTATGTGGTGTGGCCAGTCGCCAACTAACATCAAAGCACTTCTAGACTTCGGCTACCCAGCGCACAAAATCAAGTGGTACCGTGGTGGTATGCAGAACTGGGAAAACCTTGGCCTAACAACTGTTAAGCCTTAATTGGGGTTTTATACCTAGTTGAACAAAAAAGCGTAGTTATTAACGACTGCGCTTTTTTTTGCCTAAAAATAAGGAAGATACAATGAAAAAAATTCTAATCGCGTCACTGGCCGCTCTCACACTGGCTGGCTGTAACTCTGCAGCAACTAAAACAGAGTCGGCTGCAGCAACCAAGCCTGTGGGTATCACTGGCAGCCTAATGTCGGCTGAGGTCATGCATAAGGGTGAAAAAGTAACCGTCATGCGTAACCAAGATACTAAAAACACCGTGAACCCTTCTTTCGCAATGACATCACGCCCTTGTCCGCCATTCTGTATTCAGCCAATCGTACTGGCACCCGGTGTTGAGACCATTGGTGAAGTAGAGATGGTCGGCTATATGGAAGCGGTCTCTGCAGGTGATGACTCAATCCTTATCATCGACTCACGCACCCCAGACTGGGCTGCTCGCGGCATGATTCCTGGAGCAGTAAACATTCCATGGACTAAGCTGTCGACTCGTAAAGGGGCAGACCCTATCTCTATCGGCGAGATCATCGTGGAAGATTTCGGTGGTGAAGAGTTTGATGGCCTATGGAAGTACGGTAAGGCTAAAACTCTAGTGATGTACTGTAACGGTATGTGGTGTGGCCAATCGCCAACCAACATCAAAGCGCTGCTTGATTTCGGTTACCCAGCTGACAAGATCAAGTGGTACCGCGGTGGTATGCAGGATTGGGAAACACTCGGTTTCACAACCGTTAAACCCTAAGTCGTGCGTCCCTAAGGATAAGGATAAGAGAGCTTCGGCTCTCTTATCCTTTCACCTTTAATCTTCTCATCTTTTAGTCTAAAGCCAATCCCACCGATCATCTCTGATCCTCGATAAAGCACTAAAACAGTCACAAGTTGCCCCTATATGCTAGTTATACCAACCCCTTACATCTTTAAACGATAAGAACCAAAGATAGCGTTATTTCGAATAAAACTAATAATCGTTATAATGCGCGCAGAATTTTTAGCCTTCGGTCTAGGTTACCCACAAGGTAGCAAGTAGAGCCGACTTCAATACAGAGAGGAGCAGCCAATGAAAGCAATCATTTCTAAGGCTTCAACAGCACTATGTACTCTAGGTCTAACGTTTGTAGCTCTATCAGCGCAAGCCGTTACTTCTGAAGATGTCATCGCAGAACGTCTAATGCCAGTAGGCAAAGTGTGTCTACAAGGTGATGAAAGCTGTGGTTCAGCTTCTGCAGCACCAGCGGGTGGTGCCCGAACTGCAGCGGATATCGTCGCGGTTTCATGTAATTCTTGTCATGGTGCAGGTGTATTAGGCGCTCCTAAGATCGGCTCTGGTGAATGGGCTGCACGCCTAGATGCTAAAGGTCTAGACACCTTGGTTAGCAATGCAATTAATGGCATCGGTGCAATGCCTCCCCGCGGTACATGTTCTGACTGTACTGATGATGAGATCAAAGCATCAATTGAGTACATGATCGCTCAATAAGCGATACTCGATAAAAAACAGCGCCTATAGGCGCTGTTTTTGTGTGTACTATCAGAAATCATCCAATAGATTTTTTAATCCAGCCAAGGTCTGTTTGCCTCTGACTCGGTTTCGTTCTGGATCGACTTCGCCATGCCCTTCACGCTCAATATCCTCATCGGGCAGTTCGTCTAGGAATCGACTCGGTTCACAACTCTGCCACTCCCCAAACTGTTTACGCTTCTTCGCTAACGTCATCGCTAACGTGCGCTGCGCTCGGGTGATGCCCACATAGGCGAGACGACGTTCCTCTTCGATGGTGTCCGACTCGATGCTATTTCGGTGCGGTAACAGATCCTCTTCCATACCCATTAGGTAGACATGGGGGAACTCCAATCCCTTAGAGGCGTGTAGCGTCATTAACTGAACACGATCGGAGTCATCCTCCTCCTCTTGGCGTTCTAGCAAGTCGAGCAGCACAAGTCGCGCAATCGCCTCTTCAATGCCCGCATCTGGATCATCTTCTTGGATACGCTCCAAGGAGGCACGAAGGGAGTCGACTAGGAACCAGACATTCTGAATACGCTTTTCCGCGATAATATCGCTTGAGGCGTTAGCGGTAATCCACTCTTCGTAGCCAATTTCGGCGATCAGTTCACGAATCGCCCCAATGGGATCCGACCCCAAACAGAGTGAGTGCAAACGCTCTATCATCTCAGTAAAGGCACGCAGCCGAGCCAGCGCGTTGGGCTTCATAACCTGCTCGATACCCAACTCATCGACCGCTGCAAACATGCTGATATGTCGCTCGGTTGCATACTCCCCGAGCTGCTGCAGTGTGGTAGGTCCGATCTCTCGACGCGGCAAGTTGATGATACGAAGGAAGGCGTTATCGTCGTCGCGATTGATCAACACTTTGAAGTAAGCCATCAAATCTTTGATCTCGGCGCGAGCAAAGAACGAGGTGCCGCCGCTGAGCTTATAAGGCACCTTAAAGTTCTGCATTTTAATCTCGAGCAACCTGGCTTGGTGATTGCCACGATAGAGCACAGCAAAATCTTTAAAGGGTGCGCGCTCTCGCAGGTGTCGTTCCAGAATCTCGGTCGCGATGCGCTCACACTCCGCATCTTCACTGGGTAGGTGTATCAGACGCAGCGGATCACCCATGCCCATTTCGCTCCACAGCGTCTTATCAAACACGTGGGGGTTGTTCGCAATCAAGGTGTTAGCCGCCTTGAGTATGCGGCTTGTAGAGCGATAGTTCTGCTCTAGCTTTACTAGTTTTAAACTTGGAAAGTCGTGCTGCAGTTGGGCCAGATTCTCTGGACGAGCACCACGCCATGCGTAGATCGACTGATCATCATCACCTACGACGGTTAAACCTGTACGATGCCCCACCAGCTGTCGAACTAGACGGTACTGTGACAAGTTGGTGTCTTGGTACTCATCGACCAACAAATAGCGAATTCGATTTTGCCAACGCTCTAGCACCTCTGGCTTTTGATCAAACAGCCGCACAGGCACCAGTATGAGATCATCAAAATCGACCGCGTTATAGGCACGAAGGTGGCGCTCGTAAGCCTCATAGGCTCTGGCACAGAGAATGTCGATCGGCTCTGAGACAGTCTCCAGAGCCTGTTGAGGCGTGATCATCTCATTCTTCCAAGAGGAGATTTGGCTCTGAACGACATTGATCTTATCCGTGTCCTCATCGTGATGGACTAGAAGATCTCGAATTAAGATGCGACTGTCTTGGTCATCAAACAACGAAAAGCCTGGCTTCATTCCGAGCGCTTTATGCTCACGGCGCAAGATGGTTAGACCAAGATTGTGGAAGGTTGAGACAATCAAACCGCGTGCCGCTTTACCCTCCACCAGCGACATGACTCGCTCTTTCATCTCACGCGAGGCTTTGTTGGTAAAGGTAACCGCCGCAATGTGGCGCGCCTCAATGCCGCACTCTTCAATGAGATAAGCGATTTTTCGCGTGATGACACTGGTTTTCCCTGAGCCAGCGCCAGCCAATACCAGCAGTGGACCACTGATGTATTCGACGGCTTCTTTCTGACGGGGGTTAAGGCGTGACATGTTTGATGAGCAGACTCGATATTAGGGCGCACAGTGTACACCCTGACATCAGCAAGCCCAAGATCTGCTCATCAGTTAAAGCTGTCGATAGCTGAGCGCCTCCATAATGTGGCTGTTTTCGATCGCCTGATCTGCATTCATATCCGCCAGTGTGCGAGCCACGCGAAGTGCTCTATGGCAAGCCCTAGCGGAGAGCTGTAAGCGTGTCGCTATCACCATAAACTCTTTTGATAATGACTCTGAAGCATTCAGCTCTTTTTGGACTTCACTGCCTGTTAGCTCAGAGTTGAGCTTGCCCTGCCGATCATACTGTCGCTGCTGACACTGACTAACTCGCTTACGAACTGCGTCAGAGCACTCCTCATGCGATTCGCCCAGTAATAGCTCCTCTGTGGGCACCGCACTCAAAGCCAGACGCATATCAAATCGATCCAACAATGGGCCAGAGACTCGACCCTGATATCGATCGATTAGAGCCTGAGAACACTGACATCGCTCGGTCCCATCAGCGTAGTAACCGCAGGGGCAAGGATTCATCGCCGCCATCAAAGAGAAACGCGCAGGGTAGGTCAGCGTGCCCGCCACTCTAGAAATACTGACCTCACCGGTTTCAAGCGGCTCTCGCAGAACTTCCAGAACAGAACGGGGAAATTCTGGCAGCTCATCCAGAAATAGAACCCCTTGATGCGCCAGTGAGATCTCACCCGGCCTAGGGGAAGATCCACCCCCCACCATCGCCCGTGATGATGCACTGTGGTGCGGTGCTCTGTAGGGTCGTTCACCCCGAAACAATCGCTCGACCGGCAAACCCGAGACCGAATAGATACTGGCCGTTTCGATACAACTGGATTGCGAAAGTGGCGGTAGGATCGATGGCAGTGCTTGGGCCAACATACTTTTACCACTGCCCGGAGGACCGCTCAAAAGCAGGTTATGCATTCCACTGGCGGCCACTTCCAAGGCACGACGGGCCATCGGTTGTCCCCGAACTTCTGAAAGATCTACGGGGTAACTCGGCGGATAATGAACTGGGGGTTGAGGGTCTATTTCAGGTAGCTTTTC
This sequence comes from Marinobacterium sp. xm-d-530, assembly GCF_013283365.1. Taxonomy (GTDB): domain Bacteria; phylum Pseudomonadota; class Gammaproteobacteria; order Pseudomonadales; family Balneatricaceae; genus Marinobacterium_E. Next base: position 207,621 of record NZ_WBYM01000003.1, read on the forward strand.
AGCACTCAACGCCTGACATAGATCGTACAGCGTCTTAGCTGAAAGTTGTTGCTTAGCACCCGCGAGAGAGGCTTCTTGGCTATTATCGGGGGCAATAACAATCAGTGAATCCGCTTCAGCACAGGCATAGGCGGCCGGAAATAGGCCTCTAATAGGGTGCAGTTTGCCGTCCAAGCCCAATTCTGAGTAGAGCTCTGCCTGCTGCAGGTGAGTTGTTTTAAGCTGATTGGATGCCAACAGAATGCCAAGCGCAATGGCTAGGTCATAGCGTCCGCCCTCTTTGGGGAGATCGGCCGGTGATAAGTTAACGGTGATTCGTCGTTGCGGGTATTCAAAGCCGGCGTTTAACAGTGCACTGCGCACACGCTCGCGGCTTTCAAGCACCGCGGTCTCTGCCATACCCACAATTGCAAAGGAGGGTAAGCCTCCTGAAAGGTGCACTTCAACGCGAACGCGAGGTGCCTCGATACCGAGCTGAGCTCGGCTATAAAGAGTTGCCAATGCCATGACGCCATCCTTGGGTCCTGCAGTTGGCCTAGCGTTGCTTTAGGACTCTTTTGACTCCAACTCAGCAACCATCGCTTCCAACTGCTCTAATTTTTCTCGAGTTCGCTGAAGTACAGCGGCCTGAGCGTCAAACTCCTCCCGAGTGACTAAATCCAGTTTAGCAAAACTTGATTGAAGTACAGTTTTAATTTGCTGCTGCATCGCCTCCTGACCTGGAAGTGATGAGTTACCCTGAAGGAATTGGGTCATCGTCTGACTTAGGTTTTCAAACATCTTAGGATCAAGCATCTCAGCCCCCTTTAACATCGATATGCGTCTCAATAGATGCACTATACCAGAACCCTTTTAAGACAAGCGTCTATGATCACTATTTTAGCCTCAATATGGCGCACCAAAGTAGTGCATGCACTTTTGTGGTGCATACTGGCGTGCACTATAAAGGTTGATAAAACGGTAAAGAGACCCATGAAAAATTTATAAGTCAATGTTTTATAAGTTATTTTTAAAAGTTGGCACAAGTTTCGCAAATAGAGTTCACAGGAAAAAATTAATCCTCCCTTTTCACATTAAGGAGAAATCTGATGAAACTAGTGTCAGCCGTAATTAAGCCATTCAAGCTTGACGACGTGCGCGAAGCGCTATCAGAGATCGGTGTACAAGGTATCACCGTGACTGAAGTTAAAGGCTTTGGCCGTCAAAAAGGCCACACCGAACTCTACCGTGGTGCAGAGTATGTTGTGGACTTCCTACCTAAAGTTCGCCTAGACGCTGCTGTCTCTGATGAGATCGTAGATCAGGTTATCGAAGCGATCACCAATGCTGCGCAAACCGGCAAAATTGGCGACGGTAAGATTTTTGTTTCAGCGCTTGAACAAGTGGTTCGCATCCGTACCGGTGAGACCGGCGACGAAGCTCTATAACGTTTTGATTTTTGGCCTTATTGGAGGGCATAACAATGGAAGAACTTTTGAATACAACAGCTGGTGATGTTACCCAGCTGAAGTACGCACTCGATACCTTCTACTTCTTGGTGTGTGGTGCGCTGGTTATGTGGATGGCGGCAGGCTTCTCAATGCTAGAAGCAGGTCTTGTTCGTTCTAAGAACACCACTGAAATTCTAACTAAGAACATCGCGCTATTCGCGATCTCTTGCATCATGTACTTCGTTTGCGGTTACGCGATCATGTACGGCGGTGACTACTTCCTATCTAGCATCACGGGTGACGGTGTTGCCGATGAGTGGACCTACGCGCCATCAGCTGACTTCTTCTTCCAGGTGGTATTCGTTGCAACAGCAATGTCTATCGTATCGGGTGCAGTGGCTGAACGTATGAAACTATGGGCGTTCCTAGCGTTCGCGGTTGTGATGACAGGCTTCATCTACCCAATGGAAGGTTCTTGGACTTGGGGCGGCAACGCTGTATTCGGCATGTACACTCTAGGTGATCTTGGTTTCTCTGACTTCGCGGGTTCAGGTATCGTCCACATGGCAGGTGCTGCAGCAGCACTAGCAGGTGTCCTAATGCTTGGCGCACGTAAAGGCAAATACGGTAAGAACGGTGAGATCAATGCGATCCCTGGTGCTAACCTACCAATGGCAACACTGGGCACATTCATCCTTTGGATGGGTTGGTTCGGCTTCAACGGTGGTTCGGTTCTAGCAACGTCTGACGTTGAGAACTCAAACGCAGTTGCCGTTGTCTTCATGAACACTAACGCAGCTGCGGCTGGCGGTGTAGTAGCAGCACTAATCACAGCGCGTCTACTGTTCGGCAAAGCGGACCTTACAATGGCACTTAACGGTGCACTAGCAGGTCTAGTAGCGATCACAGCAGAGCCTTCAACCCCTTCTGCACTACAAGCTCACATCTTCGGTGCGATCGGTGGTGTTCTGGTTGTCTTCTCTATCCTAACGCTGGATAAACTAAAAATTGACGATCCTGTCGGTGCGATCTCTGTACACGGTGTTGTAGGTCTTCTTGGTCTACTACTGGTACCAGTAACTAACGACGGTTCTACTTTCTCTGGCCAGATCATCGGCGCCCTAACAATCTTCGTATGGGTATTCGTTGTCAGCCTAGTGGTTTGGGGCATCATCAAAGCTGTGATGGGCATCCGAGTGACTGAAGAGGAAGAGTACGAAGGTGTCGATATCTCTGAATGTGGTATGGAAGCCTACCCAGAGTTCGTCACTTCACGTAAGTAATAGGGAACTCAGTTTCTGTTGAAACCCGGGGTGTAGCGATACACCCCTCTTCTCAGCCCTACCCCCAGGTAGGGTTTTTTTCGTTTCTGGACAAACAGGTTGATCAGGAAACTTGAAGGTTAAACCATCCATGTACATAATGGATGAAAATTTACAGCGAATTGGGACAGTTTTGCCTGCCCAGTTCAACAAGGAGAAACTATGAAACTGGTATCGGCAGTTATCAAACCGTTCAAACTGGATGATGTGCGCGAAGCGCTGTCTGACATTGGTATCCAAGGTGTTACAGTGACTGAAGTTAAAGGCTTCGGTCGTCAGAAAGGTCACACAGAACTTTACCGTGGTGCCGAGTACGTAGTGGACTTCCTTCCTAAGGTAAAAATTGAAGTCGCGATCGACGACGACATGCTAGATCAAGTCATTGAAGCGATCAGCTCTACGGCCAATACTGGCAAGATCGGTGATGGTAAAATCTTCGTTATGCCAGTTGAGCAAGTGGTACGTATTCGTACTGGCGAGACGGGTTCAGAAGCGCTTTAAGCTTCGATCCATTTCAAAAATGCCGCTACCGATCAGTTCGCTAGCGGCATTTTTATATCTACTTGAAGCCCCGTTGGCGCGAGGTTTTGGAACTGAACCTCCCCACCGACGCGTTCAGTCGCTCGAGTCACGATACTCAAACCCAAACCGTAACCGCCTGAGTTGGCCCCACGTCTAAATGGCTGCCCAATCGAATCTAGAATCGATTCTGGTAATCCGGGTCCATTATCAACCACTCGAATCGTTAGCCTGCCGTTATCAGTAGCGACAGATACCTTAATCAACGTACCCTGTGGCGTGTGATTGATGGCGTTATTCAACAGATTGCTGACGACTCGACTCAGTGGTTCACTCCGAATGGTTGCTCCATCAGTGACATCAAGTGATAGGTCGAATTGATGCTGTGGGCCGCTGACACGAGCGTCCTGCACCAGATCCCGACACAGCAGTGCCACATCCAAAATTGGTGCAGTCGCTTCGGCATCTCGAGCTCGGGCCAGTGTGAGTATTTCAGAGATTAAACCGTCTAATTTAACGCACTCTTTATTAATGCGTTGCAGGGTACGATCATCCTCACCCCACTTCTGCTCTGCCAAACCTGCTGCCGCCTGAAGACGGGCTAAAGGTGCTCGTAGCTCATGAGAGACATCCTGCAGAAGATGCCGTTGGCTATCGAGCGTCTGCTCAACGTAATCAACCATCTGGTTAAACTCACGTGCCAGCTGGCCCAGCTCATCGCCTCGTTTGACGAGCTTACCCTCGGCTCGACTGCTTAAATTACCCTGTTGATGAAGGCGGCGAACAAACCCCTTCAAGTCGTTAATCGGTCTGACGACTAACCACGTGACCAGAAGGCTGCTGCCAAAGGAGACCGCAATGACCCACAAAACTTGGAAGGAGAGTAAGAACCCCCACATCCGTTCAAACAGCTCTTCATTTCGTTCGGGTGGGAAGTAGACGAGGTATGGGGTGCCATCAGCAGCGATGATCTCTGTCACCATTGCATCCTTGGGTTGTGACCGTCTACCTGACGAGTAGATCAGTTGATTGGATCGCTTCTCATAGATCCAAAGCGGTAGACGTCGGCGCTGCTCTTTACGTTGCATCCCATACTGATAATCGGAGATTAACTGCTCTGCGATGATGGTCGCTTTCTGCTTTTGGCTCTCGGTGCGATCGGGAGTATCAGTTACAGAGATGAACAGGGTCAAGCTGATAAGAATACCAAGCGTGCTGACCAGCCAGACGGCGCCGAAGATGCGCCAGAATAGATGTTGATACCAGCGCATTAACCCTCCACCCCAACGACCATCTGGTAGCCTTCACCACGGACTGTTTTAATCATCTCGGCTAAGCCAGGCTTTGCCTGCTCAAGCTTCTGTCTAACACGGCTGACGTGGACATCGATCGATCGATCGTAAGCCGTTAATTTGCGGTGCAGTACCTGTTCGGTCAGCCACTCTTTTGACGCGACCTGCCCAGCACGCTCCATCAACAAAGCCAGCACATTAAATTCAGCTGCGGTTAGCTGTAACTCTATCTCATCAACACAAGCCACTCGACGAGCTGGGGTAAGATTCACTGCCCCAACCGAAAGCGCCTGTTTGTTAGTCTCCTCTTTAACGGGAACAGACCTGCGTAACACGGCACGAATACGCGCCAGCAGCTCGCGCGGGTTGGCCGGTTTAGACAGGTAGTCATCAGCCCCCATCTCTAGTCCCAGGATGCGATCAATATCATCCCCTTTACCGGTCAACATGATGACAGGTGTAGAGACCTTAGGACGAACCTGCTGCAGCAACTCAAGTCCAGATAGGCCAGGCATCATGATATCGAACACACAGAGATCAAACTGACGACCCGCATCAAACAGCTCCATAGCCTGCTCTGCTGACCCTGCTTGAGTCACTGAGAACCCCTCATTCTCAAGGTATTCACCCAGCATGTCCGTCAGATCAAGATCGTCATCAACTAACAGTATTTGTGTGCTCATATTCACTCCTATTTGGGCCCAGTTTACGCTTGGCTGCGTCAAACTCCCAAAACTTTACGCAACTTTACGAACTCGCAACCCAACTTAGCATTGCCATCATCAATAATGGATACATCGAAACGAACAACGAACGGAGAGTTCACATGAAAAAGACAATCATCGCTTCAATTACTGCTGTAACACTAACAATCGGTGCACTATCAGGCGCGGTATACGCACATGAAAAAGGGGGTAAAGGTGGCCCAAAAAGCGCTGAAGATCGTGTTGAGAAACTGACTCAGCGTCTGGATCTATCAGCCGACCAACAATCACAGCTTTTAGCTATGTTCACAAAACGTGATGCGGATCGTGAACAGATGCAAGCGACCCTAACGGCAGAGCAGCGTGAAAACATGAAAGCCAATGCGCGTGATGGCATGCGTGACCAGATGCACAAAGATATAAAATCGCTGCTGACAGAAGATCAAATCGCTAAGTTCGAAAACATGCACTCTGGTAAAGACGGCCACGGCAAAGGTGGTAAAGGCGGCAAACACTAAGAGACACCACTGCAGGCTCTGAATGAGTTTTTGAAACCAACAATAGGTTAGAACCTTTTGCAGTGTAGGGAGCTTCGGCTCCCTTTTTAGTTTCTCTTGACCTGACTAGGTCCGCATAGTTAATTAGGCCTAAACTATAAGGAGCTCCTAATGAAATTGTTACGAGTCGGCGCCATAGGGCAAGAGAGACCTGCCATTCTGGATAAAGATCAACAGATTCGAGACCTCTCTTCTGTTGTTCCAGATATCAACGGCGATCTATTATCGAATCAAGCGCTCGAGAGATTAAGAGCGGTAGATCTCGATTCACTTCCCATTATCGATTCATCAGAAAGAGTCGGCCCCTGTATTGGTGAGGTTGGCAAAATAGTCTGTATCGGCTTGAACTACTCAGATCATGCCGCAGAAGCGGGCATGGAGCTTCCCTCAGAACCCGTTCTCTTTATGAAAGCCACCAGCGCGATTTCAGGCCCAAATGACCCTATACAAATTCCACGTGGTGCCGATAAAACAGACTGGGAAGTCGAGCTGGCCATCGTCATTGGCAAAAAAACAAAATACATTTCAGAAGATCAATCGATGGATCATATTGCTGGCTTTTGTCTTGCCAACGACCTATCCGAACGAGCTTTTCAACTTGAGCGTTTAGGCAGCTGGGACAAAGGGAAATCCCATGACAGCTTTGCTCCTATCGGGCCCTACTTAGTGACCAAAGATGAAATCGTTGATCCGCAAAATCTAAGGATGTTTACAGAGATTAACGGTGAGCGTTTCCAAGACGGAAATACCAATACGATGGTGTTTGATGTCAAAACGATCGTCGCCTATTTGAGCCAATTTATGACCTTAGAAGCTGGCGACGTCATTATGACGGGGACTCCCCCTGGTGTCGGTATGGGTCAATCACCCCAAAAGTATCTTATGGCTGGTGATAGGTGCGAATTGGCATCGAAGGGCTCGGTGAGCAGCACCAGCTCTGCATCGATGCTTAAAACGCGTAACTAATGACCGACTCACCTGAGTTACTAACCGCTAACACGGGGAAGCGCTCAGGGTGAGTTTTGGCCTCATTAAGCTCTGACTCACTGGTGGGTAGTAGATTCGCCTGCAAAAAGTAACCGATCAGCGCTTTACGAATCTCAAACGCTTCAAGCTGCTCCAGGTCAAAATCATCGATGACCAGTCGTTGTTGTGCCGCTGTAAGCGCGTCATTAACGACCAGTCGAACAGAGAGTGATTCATTCCACGCATTGTCGACCGGCAGCTCATCTCCACCCTCTTTAAGAGTCAGAGCACCGCGGAAGCGACTTAACACAAAGTCACGATAAGCTTGTCGCTCCCAACAATAGGCACGTACATGCAATCGATTGCTGGCACTGATGATGGCACAGGGTGTAATCGATCGAAGTGAACCCTCTGGATTCTGCATCGAAACATAGACCGCCTCTATACGGCTTCGATTCTCAATGCCTGCCAAAATAGTGGCTAACGCGCCGGGCGCAGTCGATCGATTCAATACGGGTACAGAGAAGAAGTCGGGGTTCGCCGGAGTCGATAGGCGGGAGATGGTGATCAACGAGTCAGCCGAATCTGGAATCAGCTTAGGCTTAAACCCCTGAGTGGGTTTGTAACTGCGATCAGATGGCGAATAGGAGCGAACATTTTCAGGCGCGAACTCACAGTAGGTATTAATCGCCTCTTGCGCCTCTGGACGAGCAATACCAAAGGCCCCAACCAACATAGGCGCGGTGACTTCACGCTCCCACAACAGCTGACGCTCAATAAACCTTAAGCGCTGCAGCTGCGGCCAAGATGTCTCGTTAATTGTGACTGCCATTTTATCTATTCCATCCCATTTTAGGTAAAGTCTAGCGCATTCAGAATCAAAGTTGGGGATATTCTAATACCCTCTCAGATCTCCTGTTAGCATGGTAATATGGAGTAAAAATTTTAGGAGTCAAAAATGTTAGGTACCGCTCTTTGTAACAGCGCAACACGCGTCATGATGTTGGGTTCTGGTGAACTCGGTAAAGAGGTTGTCATCGAACTTCAGCGCTTGGGTTTAGAGGTGATTGCCGTAGATCGATACGCAAATGCGCCTGCTATGCATGTCGCTCACCGAAGCCACGTCATCAACATGCTGGATGGTGGTGCACTGCGTGCCGTTGTTGAGAGCGAAAAACCGGACTATATCGTGCCCGAGATTGAAGCCTTAGCAACCGAGACACTGCTTGAGCTTGAAAGCGAAGGATTCAAGGTAGTCCCTACCGCACGTGCCGCGCGTCTGACAATGGATCGTGAAGGTATTCGTCGCCTAGCGGCTGAAACACTGGGGGTACCGACTTCAGCTTATCGCTTCGCAGATACTGAGGCCGACTATCAAGACGCTATCAAAGAGATTGGTATTCCCTGTGTCGTGAAACCGATCATGAGCTCATCCGGTAAAGGACAGTCGTTGGTTCGTTCTGAAGGAGATGTGGCACCGGCCTGGCAATATGCTCAAGAGGGTGGCCGTGCCGGGAAAGGCCGTGTCATCGTTGAAGGGTTTGTCGATTTTGATTACGAGATCACACTGCTGACGGTCAACGCCGTTGATGGCATACACTTCTGTGCACCGATTGGCCACCGTCAGGAAGGGGGTGACTACCGTGAATCTTGGCAACCACAAGCGATGTCAGATCTTGCACTACAACGCTCACAAGAGACCGCTCGCAAAGTGGTCGAGAACTTAGCGGGTTTTGGCATTTACGGTGTCGAGCTGTTTATCAAAGGCGATGAGGTCTACTTCAGCGAAGTGTCACCCCGACCACACGATACGGGATTGGTCACACTGATTTCCCAGAATCTCTCTGAATTTGCGCTGCATGCCCGTGCCATTCTCGGCTTCCCTATCGGTAACATTCGCCAGCTTGGTGCTTCTGCATCAGCGGTCATCTTGGGTGATGGACACTCTACAGACATTCAATTTGATGGGGTTAGGGAAGCGCTGAGTGATAACGACACGCAACTGCGTCTATTCGGAAAACCCGAAATCGCTGGAAGTCGCCGCCTAGGTGTGGCGCTTTGTCAGGCTGACAGCGTTGAAGCGGCCATCGAGAAGGCGGTAACCGCTGCCGGCAAAGTTAGTATCAACTACTGATCAGAGACTCAATATGTCACGACACGGCGGCGGCCGGCACTACAAGAGCGACTCCAATAGCAGCAACACTGTTGGCATGAGCGAGGCTTGGTCGGTCATTAAAATGATCTGGCCATACTTATGGGAGTATCGCCGTCGCATGGCGGTCGCGTTTCTGTTGTTGATCTCCGCCAAGCTTGCAGTAGTTGCTATGCCACTGGCTTTGAAGCAGATCGTTGATGGTCTAGATGCCTCTCTGAATCCATTGATTACAGTGCCCATTGCGATGGTCGTAGCCTATGGGATGCTCCGCTTTGGCTCGGTCTTCTTTGCAGAAGCTCGCGATGCGGTGTTTAGCCGAGTCACAGAGAGAGCGATGCGCCGGATGGTGCTCAAAGTCTTTCGCCACCTCCACTCATTAGAACTCGATTTCCATCTCTCTCGGCAGACCGGTGGTATCTCTCGCGACATTGACCGTGGCAGTAATGGCTTCAGCTTTTTGATGAGGATGATGGTCTTTAACATCGTACCAACGCTGATTGAGATCAGCCTCGTTGCTGCCATTTTGCTGTTCAACTTCAGTGTCTGGTACGCATTGGTGGTTGTGGTCTGCGTTGGTATCTACATCTACTTCACCATACTCACTACCGAATGGCGCAACCGCTACGTGCGAGAAACCAATCAACTCGACTCTCAAGCCAATACTCGAGCCATTGATAGCCTGCTCAACTATGAGACCGTAAAATACTTTGGCAATGAGGAGTATGAGGCCAGCCAGTACGATAAAAACCTAGCCAGCTGGGAAACGGCTCGTTTAAAAACGCGCATGACGTTGATGATCCTCAACAGCGGTCAGGCATTCATCATCTCGCTAGGGATCATCTTAATGCTCTGGCTGGCCGCAGAGGATGTTGCAAGCGGAGCCATGACCCTGGGTTCGTTAGTCATGATTAATGCTTACATCTTACAGCTATTCATGCCGCTTAATTTCCTTGGCATGGTCTACCGTGAAGTGCGCAAAGCCCTGACAGACATTGAGAATATGTTTGGGTTGTTGAAGAAGCAGCCTAAGATTGTCGACCGCCCCGATGCAACCGACTTGATAACTCAAGGGGGCGCCATTTGCTTTGACTCCGTCAACTTTGCTTACCACCCCGACCGTCAAATTTTGAAAAGTGTCAGCTTCAAAGTAGAAGCGGGTAAAAAGGTCGCCATCGTCGGGCCAAGTGGATCGGGCAAATCGACCTTAGCGCGACTGCTGTTTCGATTTTATGATGTTCAGTCGGGGCAGATCAGCATAGATGGCCAGCCGATCGACCAAGTGACTCAGCACTCATTACGACAAGCGATTGGCGTGGTTCCGCAGGATACCGTCCTGTTTAACGATACGATCTACAACAACGTGGCTTATGGACGCCCAGGTTCAAGCAGAGAAGAGGTTCTCAAAGCGATTGAGCTGGCCAACCTAAACGACTTCATTGCGGCACTCCCTGAGGGGGTGGATACCCTGGTTGGCGAACGTGGCCTAAAAGTCTCTGGCGGTGAAAAACAACGCATTGCGATTGCCCGCGTGATTCTGAAACGCCCACCCATTTTGCTCTTTGATGAAGCGACCTCAGCGTTGGATAGCGACAATGAGCAGGCGATCCTTAACGCCTTTGCATCACTCTCGAAAAACCATACGAGTTTGGTGATCGCTCACCGTCTATCAACGATTATCGATGCCGATAACATCCTAGTGATGCGCAAAGGCGAAGCGGTGGAACAGGGTACTCACACAGAACTCCTTGCCCAACAGGGCGTTTATGCTGGTATGTGGTCTCTACAGCAACAATAGAGAGCAATCGCCTCATCTTCGATAAGGCTCCAATCCAGTGCTGGAGAACTATTGGCGCTCTGTTGGAGCGGTCTTAAAAAGGCCGCGATAAATGCACTCAGGCACCAAAACGAATCTTAAAGCTTTCCATCAAAGATTAATCTGAATCTATGTACTATGCTAAGTAAAACAGTATCAATTTGGAGTGATCAATGAACGGTGAATTCCTTAGTGGCGGCATGATCGTCACCTTAGCTTTTGCAATCTTCTTCCTCGTACTCGCCTGGTCTGCCGTTAAGGTTGTTCCACAGTCACAGGTATTTGTCGTTGAACGTTTTGGTAAGTTCTCCAAAACCCTGAACGCAGGGATCAACTTTATTGTCCCTATGATCGACCAAGTGCGTCACCGCATCTCTATACTTGAACGCCAGCTACCGGCCTTTGAGATCAGCGTCATTACCAAAGATAACGTTGAAGTGATCCTAGAGGCGACCAACTTCTACCGTATTACCGATGCGGCCCGCTCGGTCTACCGTATTCAGAACATCGATCAAGCCATTCAGACGACAGCCGAGTCGATTGTTCGCTCTGCAGCGGGCAAGCTGGACCTTGATGAGCTGCAATCATCACGCGCTCAGATGAACGAAGAGATCCTGACCAATCTGCAAAAAGCAGCTGAAGTCTGGGGAATTGAGATTACTCGTACTGAGATCACCGATGTTCAAGTGGATGAGCAGACCAAAGAGGCGCAACGTCAGCAACTCAATGCAGAACGTCAGCGTCGGGCACAGGTTGCGCAGGCAGAAGGCCAAAAACGCTCTGTGGAGCTGAATGCAGAGGCACAACTCTACGAAGCACAAAAGCAAGCTGAAGCGGTAAGAGTCGCGGCCGATGCAGATGCCTATGCGATAAAAGTGAAAGCCGAAGCGACCGCCGAGCAGACGCGCATGATAGCCGATGCTATTAATAACGGCGGGCAATCGGCGATCAACTTCGATATTCTACAGAAACAGGTTGCAGCACTGTCTGAGGTTGCAGCAGCTGATAACAGCAAAACAGTGATCATGCCGACAGACATCACTAAAGCAATTGGCTCATTAGAGCTATTAGCACAGACCGTTGGCGACGGATTAAAGAGTAAATGATGGATTTTTTTACAAACGGAAACGGCTGGCTGATTCTTGGATTGGGGCTCATCATCATTGAGATGGTGTTGAACCTCGCTTACATCTCTATCAGCTTCGGTATCGGGTCAATCCTAACGGGCCTATTGATTAAGTTGAATCTGATCCCGACCCTATTGGATTCTGGCGTAATCGATGAGCTACTGATCGTCGGTATTATCTCAGTGATCACGCTGATTGCTCTGCGCGCACTGTTCAATAAAAAGAGTGATCAGGATATCAACCAGTACTGATCTATCGCCTCATCCTCGATAAGGCTCCAACCCAGTGTTGGAGCTCTGTCGGCGCACTGTTGGAGCGGTCTTACAAAGGCCGCGAATAAGACTGATCAGAAATCATCTTCTGAGTGCGGTGTAATGTAATAATCGCCATACCCATCCACTGAGACAGAAAAGTGGATGGGGTGGCAACAGACCGTACAATCACAGACAAACATCTCAGCCTCATCGGGCTCGTAGACAATCTCGATCATCTCCCAACAATAGGGACACTGTACATTTTGACTGGGCAGCATGGGCGATCTCAGCTTAAAGAGTTAACTTCTATAAGTGAGCTTTAACCCGTTGGATCACCCAATGACTACTCGGAATCTTTACTGCGCTTTTTCGCAAAGCTGGCAGAGACGTAGTAGATCAGCAGCAGAAAGGCGCCAATACCGTACTGAAGCAGGGACACATCAAAGCGTGGCGGACCGCCGTTAGCAATGGCGTAACCCCCAGCAATTGAGGCCAGCATCCAAGCTAATGGTAGCGAGAAGAGCTCTTTTTGCGGCGAGCTCTTTTTCTTAAACAGCAGATTACCAATTAACCATACCAACACCCACACACCAATTAACGAAGAGAGTATTGAGAGGAGTATTGCTGTCATATCGGCTCCTTAATTAAGTTGAGAAGTGACTCGAGCGATCAGTCCGCTCTCTCTTCCGCTTTTTTTACACGAATCATATTACGGCCAACCAGTGTGTGGTTTAGATTTTTAACCGCCGCTTTCGCTTCACCTGGCTTAGGCATTTCAACAAACCCAAAGCCCTTCGATGAGCCCGTTTTCTCGTCCATCACCAAGGTGCAGTACTGAACGCTACCGTAACCTTCAAAGAGCTCTTTAATCTCAGCTTCTGTGGTTGAACGATCCAAATTACGGACTAACAATTTCATAATTAACTCTCTCTATTCAGCAGAAGGTATCAATGTAGAGCTGCTCTACCTTATCGCGAGCCCACTGCTGTTTGCGTAAAAATTTTAGGGATGACTTAACGGATGGATCGATCTGAAAGCAGTTAATATCGATCCGCTCGCCCAACTCATCCCAGCCGTAATGATCCACAAGACGCTCGACAACATCAGCCAACTTAACGCCGTGCAGTGGATTATTCGGTTGATTGTCCATCTTAGTTGACGCGCTCGAACATCAGATCCCAAACACCGTGACCTAGCTTTTCACCCCGTTTTTGGAACTTAGTCACAGGGCGGAAGTCTGGCTGTGGCGAAAACTGACCTTCGCCCATCTGGTTTTGATAGCCCTCTGCCGCACTCATCACTTCCATCATATGCTCTGAGTAGGGCTCCCAGTCAGTCGCCATATGGAAGACACCGCCAATCGCCAGCTTTTGACGAATGGTTTGAGCAAATTCAGGTTGTACAATGCGGCGTTTATTGTGCTTCTTCTTATGCCAAGGGTCTGGGAAGAAGAGCTGCACACCCGCCAAAGAGCCATCCGGTATGCACTGTGCCAGTACCTCGATCGCATCTTCACAATAGACGCGAATATTGTCGACCCCTTCGGCACGTGCATCAGCTAACAAACGACCAACACCGGGAGGATGCACTTCGATTCCAATAAAGCCCTTCTCAGGTGAGCGGCGCGCCATCTCTACCAGCGACGCGCCCATACCAAAACCGATCTCTAGAGTGACGGGGCGATCATCGCCAAACAGAGTTTTAAAGTCGACCATGCCATCTTCAAGTTCTAGCCCATACAGAGGCCAGTTCTCTTTCATTGCACGCTCTTGCCCTTCTGTCATGCGTCCAGCGCGTACGACAAAACTTCTAATCGTACGGTGTGGGCGCTGCTGTTCTGTGTCACTCATTGTTCTATCCGTAAGGTTCGTAACGACCAGGCAAACAGTGCCCAGCCAATAATCATTAATATACCACCGATGGGGGTGATCGCTCCTAACCAACCAGTATCAGTTGCGATTAGCAGATAGAGGCTGCCACTGAAGATCAACGTCCCTGCCAACAGCGAATACCCAGCAAGGCGCCAGCTTTTACTATTGAGTTTAAAACCGGTAATACCGACCACCATCAAACCTAGAGCCTGCCAAAACTGGTAATCCACAGCGGTGCTGAAGGTTTCAAAGCGAGCAGCTGACAGGGTGCTTTTCAGTAAATGGGCACCAAAAGCGCCAAAAATCACCGAAAACATCGCTAAAAGCGCACCAATCATCAAAAAACGTTTCGCGTGCATCATCACCTCATTTGGGCCGCAAGCATACACAAAAAAAGCCGCTAATGCGGCTTTTTCACAACACTTTCATCCGTTAGATAACGACTAAAGCGTTTTTAATTTTCTTCATCGCGTTCTTTTCAAGCTGACGGATACGCTCTGCAGAGACCTCATACTTAGCGGCCAACTCGTGCAGCGTTGCTTTTTCATCAAGCAACCAACGCTGTGCCAAGATATCTCGACTGCGCTCGTCCAACTGGCCCATCGCTGCGGCTAACTGGCGGTTAGAATTATCTTCCCAATCCTGCTCTTCAAGTAGCTCGGCTGGATCGGCAGACTTGTCTTCCAAGAACAGTGCCGGTGCAACAGGCGCACTCTCTTCAGAATCATCAGCAGCAGGCGCATCAAAGGCCATGTCAGTGGCGGCCATGCGACCCTCCATCTGACGCACTACTGCAGCATCAACGCCTAGATCTTCTGCGATCGCTTCAACTTCATCATTGTTCATCCAACCTAGGCTCTTCTTCTGTGAGCGTAGGTTAAAGAACAGCTTACGCTGAGCTTTGGTCGTCGCAACTTTAACAATACGCCAGTTGCGAAGAATGAATTCGTGCATTTCGGCTTTGATCCAGTGAACGGCAAAGCTCACTAGACGAACACCAACGGTTGGATCAAAACGCTTAACCGCTTTCATCAAACCAACGTTACCCTCTTGGATCAAATCACCGAGAGGAAGGCCGTAGCCTTTGTAGCTGCGCGCAATGTGCACAACAAAGCGCAGATGTGACATAACCAACTGGCGAGCCGCATCAAGGTCTTGCTCAAAATGCAGACGCTCGGCAAGCTCCCGTTCTTCCTCTGGAGTGAGGATAGGGATAGTGCTGACATTCTGAACGTAAGCGTCAAGATCGCGCCCCGGAGTCAGATGTTCAACTAATTGCAAGCTAGTGCCCATTTCTCTTTAAACCTCAAAAACTTTCGTTTTTTACACTGTTTTAAATCGTTTTAACTGTCTAGTTAGACCCAGTTTTGACAAAAAAGTTCATTAGGAATTACTAATATTTACCAACACTGGACCCAAAAAGATACCAGAGTGACAGATAAACGCAAATCCGGCTAAATCCGATCAATCAGAGCCTTGATTTAACTGCCCCATCTGTCTGGATACAGCAATGAATGCCCCTATCCATCCTAGTATAGTCCCGCCCACTAACAGCGCCATGATTAATGACAAATCAGGTCCCTGAAGATCAAAACGACCAATATAGAGCTCTGTTAACTCAGCCAATGGCGCTTCGACAAGTGCCAGTGAGAAGTAAACCAATACTAGGCTCAACAGTGCACCAAAGTGTCCGTACAGCAGTCCTGCATAGAGGAATGGGCGTCTCACCCAAGCAGCGGTAGCGCCTATCAACAAACTGACCTCAATCTCCTCTTGGCGACTGCTGATCATGGTACGAATGGTGTTAGCGATCACCAGAAGCACGGTCATACCCAATAACAGCGCCAGCACAAAACTGATGCTGGAGAATGAGCCTAAAATCACTTCGAGACGCTCTAACCACTCTACGTCTAACTCGGCGACATCCACCTCTGGCAAGGCTGCCATGCTTTCACGCAGTGCTTTCATGGTCGCAGGATCTTGATCACGCGGCGTCGCGAGCACAACCGCTGGGAGTGGATTCTCATCCAATAGGTTGATCAGCTCACCCAGTTCAGAGTGGCTTTTAAACTCGCTGGCACCTACATCGCTACTGATCAATTCAACCGAAAGTAGATCATCACGCAGCAGGAGTGAACGGCTGAATCGATCTAACTCGTCGGCTTTGAGTTCTGGGCTTAAATAGAGTGCAAGCTGAGGCTCAAAGTCAGTACCCGGTGTCAGCTGTTTCAAATTACCCAACAGCGAATACATAAAGGTTGGCACAGCGAGTACAACCGCCAATAGCAGCAGTGTCACCAGCGTCGACAGTCGATTATGTAGAAGACGCTTAACGGCATCGGCACTCTCTAGACGGTGCTGTACCGCCCAGTGTTTAACGCGTTGCCAACGGCTGACGCTGATATCAGAGGCGCCGCGTGATCGAGTCTCACTACTGGACATGACGCAGTCGCCCCTTATCTAAAATCAGCACTCTATGACGCATTCGCTTGATCAACGCCACATCATGGGTCGCGATCAAGACGGTCGTTCCAATGCGGTTGAACTGCTCGAATAGACTCATGATGTCGAGAGAGAGTCTAGGGTCGAGGTTACCGGTCGGCTCGTCGGCAATCAGCACCCTAGGCTTATGAACAATGGCACGCGCAATACCGATACGCTGCTGCTCGCCACTCGATAACGCCTGTGGGAGCTTCTGCTCTGACTCCAACAGTCCTACTCGATCGAGTGCCGCGCGTACGCGACGACCAATATCCTCTTCGTTATAGCCTGCGATACGCAGTGGAAGTGCAATGTTCTGGTAAACAGTGCGATCTTCTAACAGACGATGATTCTGGTAGACCACACCCAGGGTTCGGCGATATTGCGGAATCTCGCTGCGAGACAATTCAGATAGATTTTGATCACCGACCCACACATCACCACGGCTAGGTTGCTCAACGCGCGTCAGCAGTTTTAACAGGGTACTCTTCCCTGCTCCCGAGTGGCCTGTCAAAAAGGCCATCTCGCCCGACTCCAATGTAAAGTCGACAGACCTTAGGGCCTCTTGACCAGAGTCATAGCGCTTACTGACGTTAGTGAATTGAATAGCCGCCATAGGAGTTAGTCGAACAACGCCTCAACAAAAGCTTTCGCTTCAAAAGGACGTAGGTCATCAGCTTGCTCACCGACACCGATGAATCGAATAGGCAGACCAAACTGTTTGGCGATGGCAAAGATAATACCGCCCTTCGCTGTGCCATCGAGTTTCGTTAGGGTAATGCCCGTCACGCCCACCGCCTCTTTGAACTCTTTAGCCTGGCTGATGGCGTTCTGACCCGTACCCGCGTCGAGTACCAACATCACTTCATGTGGCGCCGAAGGATCTAACTTCTGCATCACACGAACAACCTTCTGTAACTCTTGCATCAGGTTATCTTTGTTCTGCAAACGACCCGCTGTATCTGCAATCAATACATCAACGTTTTTCGCTTTAGCTGACTCAAGCGCATCAAATAGAACAGAGGCTGAGTCTGCACCGGTATGTTGAGCAACCACTGGGACGTTATTTCGCTCACCCCAAACCTGAAGCTGTTCAACCGCCGCGGCACGGAAGGTATCACCCGCCGCTAACATCACCGACTTACCTTCACCCTGATACTTCTTGGCCAGTTTACCGATGGTCGTTGTTTTACCGACACCGTTAACACCCACCATCAGAATCACCATTGGGGATTTGTCACTCTGTAATTCAAGCGGTTGATCAACGGGTTCTAATAGCTCGGCCAGCTCCTGTTTCAGAGCCGCCTGCAGAGCGTCGCCATCCGAGAGCTGTTTACGCTCTACACGATCGGTTAAACGTTCGATAATCTCTGTCGTTGCCTCAACGCCAATATCGGCCATCAGCAACAAGGTCTCGATCTCTTCCATAAGATCTTCATCGATCTCAGGGTTACCGGCGAAGAGGGTTGTAATCTGCTCAGTCAGGCCGGCTTTCGTGCGACTTAGACCGGATTTAACACGATCGAAGAAGCTTTTTGTTGGCTCTGGCTCTGGCTCTGGCTCTGGCTCTGGCTCTGGCTCTGGCTCTGGCTCTGGCTCTGGCTCTGGCTCTGGCTCTGGCTCTGGCTCTGGCTCTGGCTCTGCAGGAGTCTGTTCAACCTCCACTTCGGTCTCAACAGCTTCTGGCTCAACCGTCTCTTCTGCAGCTGCTGGCTCAACTACCTCTTCGACTGCGTCTTCAGCAACAGGCGGCTCTTCAACGGGCGCTTCGTCAACCGATGGTGTTTCAACTGGGGCCTCTGTAACGCTCTCTTCAACGCTTTTTTCTGAAGCAGAATCCTGAATAGCCTCAGTTTTATCCCCTTTCAGATAACGCATCATCACAATCAAAATGACGACGGCAAAAGCGGCCGCAACGTAAGGGATAATGGCTGGATCATAGCCGTTATCAAGCATCCAGTTGTAGAGAGATTCCATAGTCTAAACAGTCCTAATCAGAGGGAACTAAACAGTCAAAATATAAGTCCAGAATTCTACCACATCAGACGCTGTGAAAGCCTATCTATTAGCCTAAGCTGAGGTTAAAATTTCTGTTTACCTAAAACTGCTTTGGCAGAGACCTTTTTCAATGAGCCCTAGACGCAACAGAAACAGCAAACCCGCCCCTCATAATCGAGCAAATGACTCGTTCGTTCGCATCATCGGCGGAGATTGGCGCTCACGAAAACTGAGCTTTCCAGAGAGTGAAGGACTTCGCCCAACACCGGATCGGGTTCGAGAAACGCTATTCAACTGGTTACAAGCTTACACACCAGCAGCCAAATGCCTGGATCTGTTTAGCGGCAGCGGTGCGCTGGCGTTTGAAGCGCTGTCGCGCGGTGCAGCTCACGCCACACTGATTGATGCATCGCGCTTGGTCTGCAATTCACTTAAACACAATCTGCAAGAGCTGAAGGCACAAAACGCTGAAGTGCTCGAAACAGACGCTACTCAATGGCTCCTGCAGCAAGCGAGCCGTGAATTTCGATACGACCTGGTCTTCTTAGACCCCCCCTTCAACAAAGACTTAGTTTCAGGCATCTGTCAGCTACTTGAGGAAAATCAAGTTCTTGCAGATGGATCGATGATATATATAGAGACTGAGAGATCGCTAAGTACCCTATTAGTTCCAGATAACTGGCAACTGTATCGCGACAAACAGGCAGGTGACGTCAGCTACCGCTTGTATAAAAGAAATTAATTTTAGTTATAGATAAATAATTTAATATATCTATTAATTATTAAAAGTTTCTCCTATAATTTGTCGCCTTGACGCAATTCCGTTACCATCCGCGGGAATATTACCGCTATTAGGAGTAGCTGGGATGAAAAGGGTAGCTTACCCAGGAACGTTTGATCCTATTACGAACGGCCATGTAGATTTGGTGGAGAGAGCCTCCAAACTGTTTGGTCAGATTGTAGTAGCTGTGGCAGAGAGCCCAAAAAAACGTCCCCTGCTGGATTTGGATGTTCGAGTAGAACTTGCACGCGAATCCTTGGCACACCTCGACAACGTAGAAGTGGTTGGCTTTAACAGCCTACTGATCGATCTTTTGAAAGATCATCAATGCGACGTCATTTTACGAGGTTTGCGAGCGGTTTCAGATTTTGAATATGAGTTTCAGCTTGCCAATATGAACCGAAAGTTGGCTCCACAAGCTGAGAGCCTGTTTTTAACACCGGCTGAACACTTGTCGTACATCTCATCGACGCTGATTCGCGAAATCGCGTCATTAGGTGGAGACGTGACAGAGTTTGTTCATCCGGCTGTCGATGCGGCATTGAAACGACATTTTTCTAACTAGTTTAGATTTGAGCCTAGAGTGAGGTAGACACGATGGCACTAATGATTACCGACGAATGCATCAACTGTGATGTGTGTGAACCAGAATGTCCTAACGAGGCGATCAGCCCAGGGGATGAGATCTACGAGATCGAGCCAAGTAAATGTACTGAGTGTGTAGGCCACTACGACACGCCACAGTGTGTTGAGGTTTGTCCGGTTGACTGTATTCCAAAAGATCCTGATCACGTTGAAACTGAAGAGCAACTGATGATCAAGTACGAGAAGCTGGTTGGCTAATCGAACTCAAAGACAAAAAAACGCGACCTTGGGTCGCGTTTTTTTGTGCCTGATTGACCTAAAACTCCGGCGCCAGCTCGTTCATCTGAAACTCTTGATCAAGACGCTGGCCAACCACATTGGGCTCCACCAAGTGGTAGGCGTAGTTCATGTGCAGACAACGAACTTTGTCCCAGTTAGCAATACCGCCAATGCCTACCTCGTTGAACATCTTAGTGAACCCAAGAGTTTCGATTCGCTGTCTGTCCTCCGGACGCATCAGTTCCCAGCGGCGCTCCATGTAGTGTTTCTGCTGCGCCATGTAGGTATCACGAAGCTCTGCATCCTCTTGCAGCTCCTCCTCAAAACGCTTAATCCAGCCCGTCATCTCGACACGACTGATCTCAACACTTAAATCCTTACTGCTCAGCCAATAGAGGGTTGGGAAAGGCTTATCATCGATCAGGCTTCGCATCTGTAACACCAATGGCACACCACTAGGGGTTTGTGCCGCTATCGCCTCGATACCGCGAGGCTCGCGACCGATCTGCTGGCGTACTATTTGAAGCTGTCTCTCTGTTGGTTGCATCTTAAACCTGTGCGTATTGATCAGCATTGAGGATCCATCGATCACACAGCTGACGGGTTAATTCTGTTGATGTCTCTATGCGCTCTGCTGTCTGCTGGACACTGTCGAGCATGTCAGCGTCACGTTGCAGATCGGCGATTCTGAAACTCATCATGCCTGTCTGGCGGGTGCCTAACACCTCACCCGGGCCTCGCAACTCAAGATCACGCTCTGCAATACGGAAACCGTCACTGGTCTCACGCATGATTGCCAAACGGTCGCGACCCTGCTGCGAAAGAGGCGCATGATACATCAAAACACAAAAACTCTCTCGCGACCCTCGACCTACACGGCCGCGTAACTGATGCAACTGTGATAATCCCAGTCGTTCGGGGTTCTCGATGATCATTAAACTCGAATTCGGAACGTCTACGCCGACCTCAATCACCGTCGTAGCCACCAAAAGATCCAACTCATGCGCTTTGAATTGCGCCATCACATCCGCTTTTTCGGCCGGTTTCAGACGACCATGCACCAGACCAATTCTAAGATCGGGCAGAGCCTCGCGCAGCTCTTCGGCAGTCGTTTCGGCTGCCTGACACTGCAGCGCTTCGGACTCCTCTACCAGCGTACAGACCCAATAGGCCTGCAGGCCCTGTTTGCAGTTCTGTTCAACGCGCTCAACCACTCGATCGCGACGACTGTCATCAATCACGACCGTTTGCACTGGCGTTCGGCCCGGTGGTAGCTCATCGATGATGGAGCAGTCCAGGTCAGCGTAAGCACTCATTGCTAGTGTACGAGGGATGGGGGTAGCGGTCATTATGAGCTGATGAGGTATTTTACCGTCATTTCGCCCCTTTTCACGCAAACTTAGCCTCTGATCGACGCCAAATCGATGCTGCTCATCAATCACAACCATCGCCAGATCATGGAAGGCGACCTCATCTTGAAACAGGGCGTGGGTTCCGACAACCACCTGAGCCTCACCACCACTGATCTCAGCTAATGCCGCTTCCCGTGCTTTACCTTTTACCTTACCCGCCAACCACGAGACCTTAATCCCAAGCGGCTCCAGCCAACTTTTAAAGTTGATTAGATGCTGTTCGGCCAGAATTTCTGTCGGAGCCATAACCGCCGCTTGTTTGCCGTTTTCAACCGCTTGTAACGCGGCCAATACAGCAATCATGGTCTTACCTGAGCCCACATCACCCTGCACCAACCGCAACATCGGCAAAGGGCGCCCCATATCACGGGCCACCTCTCGTGCCACACGAAGCTGAGCCTCTGTAAGTGAAAAAGGCAGCCGATCTAGAAACGGCAGCGTGAGTCGACCCGTCGATTTCAGCGCTGGCGCACCTTGCGTCTGCATCTGATGACGTACCACGCGAAGCGATAGGTTATGTGCCAATAACTCTTCGAAAGCTAAGCGTCTCTGCGCTGGATGCTGCCCTTCAAGTAGCGACTCCAAATCCACACCAACAGGAGGCTGGTGAAGAAAGCGCACGGCATCGGTTAGTGAGGGGTAATGGTTGCGCGCTAGCTCAGAGTCCGGCAGCAACTCATCTAAGGGTTCAGAACCCAAAGCGGAGAGTGCCTGCCCTACCAGGCTTCTAAGGCGCGGTTGAGTCAAACCTTCAGTCAATGGATAGATTGGGGTCAGCGTCTCTTCCAACTGATCAAAGCCATCGCCCTTCATCAGCTTGTACTCGGGATGAATCAGTTCTAAACCATTTGCACCAGGGCGCACCTCGCCAAAACAGCGAATATCCGCATTGATCAAGCCGCTCTTTTGCGCAGCGCTGAAGTGGAAAAAACGCAGAGTTAGGGTACCAGTGCCATCCTGAATACGGCAGACCAGGCTTCGGCGGCGCCCCATCACGATGTCACACGCGATTACACGCGCCTCAACCACCACCTCATCACCGGGGCGCATCGCTCCTATCGCAGTGATGCGCGTTCGATCTTGGTAGCGCAACGGCAAGTGAAACAGCAGATCCTGAAAGTTATGAATACCTAGCTTGCCAAGTTTGGACGCTAGCGCAGCGCCAACACCCTTTAGCTCAGTGACCTTTCGATGGGCTACCTGAGAAGACACGGCCAGTTAACTATCCAACGCTCGGCACTTAGCGATGGCATCAACCAACACATCAATCGCCTGTGGACGAGGGAAGCTGGCACGCCAAGCAACAGCAACCGATCGCATGGGTTTGGGATCATTGAACGGCACAATATCAACCAACGAATTGGAGGGGTGATTCGCTAAAGCCGACTCTGGTAACACGCTGGTTCCTAAGCCAGAGGCGACCATCATACGAATGGTCTCTAGTGAACTGCCTTCAGTGACTCTGTGTTGATCATGGAACGACTGATTCAAGCTTGGGCAGGCCTCCAGTACCTGATCCCTGAAACAGTGCCCCTCACCCAGCAGCAGCATATCCAGCTCGTTCAACTTCTGAGAGTCCACTGAGCCCGCTTTGCTCAGCTCATGCCCTTTTGGAGTAATTAAACTGAAGGTCTCATCATAAACCGCCCGAGTCAGCACATCGGGCTCATGGAAAGGCAACGCGATGATGATCGCATCCAACTCACCAGTGCGTATTTTGCTTCGAAGAACTTCGGTCAAATTCTCCTCGATGTAGAGAGGCATTTGCGGTGCAATCTGCTGAACTTCGGGAATTAGACGAGGGAAAAGGTAGGGACCGATGGTGTAAATTGCACCCACACGTAACGGGGTAGCCAGCTGATCTTTACCTTCACGGGAGAGCTCTTTAATCGCTTCAGCCTGCTCTAATACGCGCTGTGCTTGACGCACTACTTTGTCACCTATGGGCGTCACGCGTACGGCGTTTTTACTGCGTTCAAACAACGCGACACCGAGCTCATCTTCCAGCTTTTTAACGGCGATAGAGAGCGTCGGCTGACTGACAAAGCATTTTTCGGCGGCATGGCCGAAGTGCTGTTCACGAGCTAGCGTGACGATGTAGCGAAGTTCTGTAAGCGTCATTTTCGATCCTCTGGTAATCTTTAACGACTAAAGGGAGAACACTACCGTGTCGAAACGTTTTCTAATCATTGGCTGTGGTGACTTGGGCAATACCATTGCAACCAAGCTCATCAGTCAACAACATAAGGTCTATGGTCTTAGACGTAATATAGACCAGCTATCGGAAGGCGTACAACCAATAGCGTGCGACTTTTATGAAATTGAAAATCTCCCGCCCCTTCCAGAAGTCGATTACGTCATCTTCTCGGCCGCCGCAAAATCACGCGATATTGAGCACTACCGACAGATATACGTCGATGCCCCGGCTGCCATATTAAAAGCACTGCCAACTGCACCGATACGCTCTTTTGTGGTTAGCTCAACCGGCGTCTATGCTCAAAACCGTGGTGAGTGGATTGATGAATTCAGCGCTGCTGAACCTAACACGGCGCACTCCGTTCTACTTTTGGAAGGCGAATCACAGTTTAAACAGCGATCAGCTTGCACCCTGATCCGCAGCAGCGGCATATACGGCCCTGGCCGTACCCACCTTCTAAAACGCATCCTCAGTGGAACCATTGCGTTAGAGACGCCGACTCATTTTAGCAATCGTATACACAGTGACGACTTGGCCGATTTTGTTGTGCACTTAATTGGCAAAGCGATCGACCAACAACCACTGAAAGAACTCTATTTAGCCAGCGACGGTCACCCAGCACCGATTCATGAGATTACCAAGTGGCTTGCAGAGCAACTGGGCGTGGCAGCCCATCATCAGGAGCCGATACAGCGTGGCGGGAATAAACGCATCGCTAACAGAGCGATGAGGGAGAGTGGCTTTGTCTGTCGATACCAGGACTACAAAGCCGGATTTGCGCCTCTGCTGGATGATTTCAAATCGCAACAGAGGCAGATCACTTAACAGCGGTTAAGCCTTCGATTTAAGCAGGCGTGCCGCTTTAACGGCAAAGTAGGTCAAGATGCCATCGGCACCTGCTCGTTTGAATGCCAGCAGTGACTCCATCATCACCGACTCCTCATCCAACCAGCCATTTTGAAACGCCGCCATGTGCATCGCATATTCGCCGCTCACTTGGTAAGCATAGGTAGGCACACGTAGCTCAGTTTTCACACGGCGCACGATATCAAGATAGGGCATACCCGGTTTTACCATCACCATATCAGCACCCTCAGCTAGATCGAGAGCAACCTCGTGCAGGGCTTCATCGCTGTTAGCAGGGTCCATCTGGTAGCTGTATTTATTGCCTTTGCCAAGATTACCGGCAGAGCCTACTGCGTCACGGAAAGGACCGTAGTAAGCACTTGCATACTTGGCAGAGTAGGCAAGGATGCGAGTATTGACATGACCACCGGCCTCTAGCGCTTCACGGATCGCCTGAATACGGCCATCCATCATATCACTCGGGGCCACCACATCAGCGCCCGCTTCAGCGTGTGAGAGCGCCTGCTTCACCAATACATCAACAGTGATGTCATTGAGTACGTAACCCTCTTCATCGATGATGCCGTCCTGTCCATGGGTAGTAAATGGATCCAACGCAACGTCAGTAATCACACCCAGTTCTGGTAATTTTGCTTTGATCGCTCGCACGGCACGCTGTGCCAAACCCTCTGGATTGAATGCCTCTTCGGCCATTTCAGACTTAGCGGATGCAGGTGTGACTGGGAATAGAGCCACGGCAGGAATACCTAGTTCATAAGCTTCCTGACAGGCATCAACAAGCAGATCAATGCTGAGTCGCTCAACACCCGGCATAGAGGGGACCGTTTCACGCTCACCTTCGCCCTCAATCACAAACATTGGGTAGATCAGATCTTGGGCTGTCAGCTGGTTCTCACGCATCAAATCACGAGAGAAAGTGCTAGCACGCATACGACGCATGCGAGTGAGTGGAAAAATGCGTTGGCTAGGATCGAATGCCACGAGACACCTCATTAGTAGATGATTTTTAACAAGTATAACGCTCAAGATGGCGGCAAGACTAACCCGCCGACCAACAAATCGACACAAAAATGGCTTTGGTTATTTACATATAACTAAATAATATCTAAATAACCTCTTTTTAGCTGTTATGACTATATACAAACCCTATCTCAATCCCTAAAGTACGCACCACGGAATAACTGAGGTCATGGATTGACCCGGTGAGACCAAGGATTGGTTTCAATGGAAGTAAAGCAACACAGGGACATCGCAGGACGCGACTAGGTTGCAAGGAAAGTCTTCCAACAGGGCGTGCCATGGAGTGGCCGCCCTATTTTTTTGCCTGCTATTTGCCCAACAGCAATGCGATGCGATGCGCCAGATCCTCGGGATCATCCCAGGGCATCATATGCCCAGCCCCTTCAATGAACTCCAAATGCATCGGCTGCTTAATCCTATTAGCCACACGTAGCGCATACTCTTTGGATAACACCTCATCATGATCACCTTGCAGATTGATCAATGTAAATGGGAACACCGAATCAGCAATCCCAGCTTGATGGGTAAACAGTGAAGCAAGCGTTGCCAGAGGGTAGTCAAAGATAATCAATGGATCGTCATTGATGTAGGGCCCTGCGGGGTGATCACCCAGAAGCGACTCAAAATCGATAAAGCTCTTAAGTGGCAGGCGCATATTGGGAAACCACAGAGCGCTGAAGCGAGTCCAGCTCCAACCCAAGGCATACATCATATCGGGAGGCTCTTGCCCTAACAGCAGCGTGGTACAGAGCACCGATTGAATGCGCTGATCTAGCTCAGCCAACGCAACCGCCGTGACAGCCCCTATCGAGTAACCATAGACGGACCATGGACCGGTAAAGCGGGATTCAAGGGCATTCAGCACATGGGAAAGGTGATGCTGGAACTGTTCAACAGTATATCGACCGCGATTACCTGCAGAGTAGCCGTGTCCCGGAGGATCGACCGCAATCACATTAAAACCCTGCTGATTAAGGGCTACAGCTAATTCAGCATAGAGCTCGACATAGGTGCCGATCCCTGCGAGAAACAGAATATTGGGGGCGCTGTGCGAGACAGGGTAGATCTCGACATTAATGCTGGCATCCAATCGCCACACTTCACGATGTGTCAGCGCATCCGAAATACCCAACCCCTGACGACGAGCCTTCTGCTCTACCGTCTCAACGGGGAACGCCTGCCTAAAGCTCATTAACGCTGACACCTAGGACAAAATACCGTCGCCCGTTGACCCTGACGAATCTCTTTAAGCGTCGAGCCACAGGATTTACAGGCCTCACCGCCTCGACCGTAGACCGAGAGCTCTTGCGCAAAATAACCTGGCTTGCCGTCACTGGAGAGGAAATCCCTTAAGGTAGTACCACCGCGCGTGATGGCGTACTCAAGCACGCTCTTAATCTCGCCGACCAAACGCTCATAACGCTGTTTTGACACCTTACCCGCCGGCTTACGCGGATCGATACCCGCTCTAAAGAGAGACTCATTAGCATAAATGTTGCCAACACCGACGACGACTTCAGAGGTCATGATGAACTGCTTGATGGCTAGAGAGCGATTACGTGACGCCTTAAACAGATAATCCACGTTAAATGCATCGGACAGAGGCTCTGGGCCTAGCTTCTCCAATAACTTGTGCGTCTCACCTTTGGGTTGCCAGAGCACAGAACCGAAACGGCGAGGATCGGTTAGGCGCACCAACAAGCCATTTTCCATCACGAGATCCACATGATCATGTTTGGCCGGTTCTGTTCCTTTGGGAAGAACTCTCAAGCTACCTGACATACCCAAGTGCACCATGAGATCGCCCTCATCAAAACGTATCAGGATATATTTTCCTCGACGTTCGACGCTATTAACCTTTTTTTCAACGATGTTTTTAGGAATTTCACTAGGCACAGACCAACGCAAACGAGGCTCACGCACCACAAAATCGGCCACACGCTGCTGATCAATGTGCGGCTCTATGCCTCGTCGTGTTGTCTCTACTTCGGGTAACTCTGGCACTTAACTCACCTTAGCCGCACGTTGGGTTAAAAAGACACCTAGCACCGTCACAGCCACACCCACCAAGGTTAGCATCGACAGACGCTCATCAAACAGATACCAAGCTTCTAGCGCTGTTGCGGGCGGAACAAGATAGAAATAGCTGGCTACTTTGGCTGACTCACCTTCACGAATCATCAACATCAATAGCAAAATAGCAGAGAGCGACAGACCAAGCACCAACCAGGTCAACGCGCCAATTAACTCAATGTGCCAAACCACCTCTTGAGTCTCAAAAGCGAAGGTTAAAGCGCCCATGATAATCGCCGTCATCACGTATTGAATGAACGATCCAGTAAGAAGATCCGCCCCCCCACCAAAACGTTTCTGATAGAGGGTGCCAATAGAGATCGCAAAGAGTGCCACCAAGGCGGCCGTGATCGCTCCCGCCGTAAGGGTAATCTCCTCATCCGCCACACCTGACCAGAGCACTGTCACGACGCCGATCAAGCCAAGCCACAACCCAACCCAACCCATAGGGCTCAACTTCGACTTGAGCCATATCTGTGAGATAAAGGCGGTCAGTAGCGGCTGCAGACCGACAATAATCGCCGTTACACCGGCCGGCATATCCAACTTGATGGCTGCAAATACGCCACCCAAATAGCCTGCATGAATCAACGATCCCGTAACCAACTGATGTTTAGCGACATCCCAGCTCGGCCAACGTCCACGGAAGATCTGAATCAATAAAAAGAAGACCGCCAACGTGAACAGCATACGGATAAATAGGTAGTTAAACGGTTCAATATAGGGCAAACCGTATCGAGCACCGATAAAGCCGGTGCTCCAAAGCAGAACAAATGCAAAAGGTACAACACTCATCCATGACTTAGTCATGCGAACATCCTTAAATGGGTAAACGCTGGGCAAAAAAATACCCGCATCAGTGTAACCGAATGCGGGTATCTTTGGGATGCTGTATCAATTACTTGATCTTAGCTTCCTTGTAGATAACGTGCTTACGAACAACCGGATCGTATTTCTTGAATTCGAATTTGTCCGGAGTGTTACGCTTGTTCTTATCTGTAGTGTAGAAGTGACCAGTACCTGCAGAAGAGACTAGTCGGATCTTTTCGCGTGCGCCTTTAGCCATGACTTAGCTCCTTATGCTTAGACTTTGTTGCCATTTTTACGAACGTCAACAAGAACAGCGTCGATGCCTTTCTTGTCGATGATGCGCATACCTTTAGAAGATACGCGTAGACGAACGAATTTGTTTTCGCTCTCTACCCAAAAACGGTGCCAGTGCAGGTTTGGTAGGAAGCGACGACGTGTTTTACGTTGTGAGTGGGAAACGTTGTTTCCTGTTACTGGGGATTTGCCAGTAACCATACATACTCGAGACATTTTAAAACCTCAGTTAATAGTGTTTTCTTTTACTCTGTCAGATATTTATTGAATGCCACTTTCATAACGAAAACCTTGGCAATCTCAGGCGGAGCGTCCGAAAACGAGACAGAAATCCCGTACCAATGAGACAGAGGCGCGTGATATTACAGAAGAACCACCCCAAACGCCACCTTTTTGTCTGTTTTTTGTTCAATCTTAGGAGTGATGTGAGATCGTGGTTTTGCGGTTTTGTTCGCGGTTTTTAGATTTCGCGGTTTTTCGCTTCGCTCAAATTCGCTCCTACAACGCCACCCCGTAGGAACGAATTGCCGCAGGCAAACCGTGACACATCATCGCAACCCGCACCCCGCAGGAACGAATTGCCGCAGGCAAACCGTGACACATCATCGCAACCCGCACCCCGCAAGAACGAATTACCGCAGGTAAACCGTGACAAATCATCGCAACCCACACCCCGTAGGAACGAATTGCCACAGGTAAACCGTGACAAATGATCGTAACCCACACCCCGTAGGAACGTATTACCGCAGGTAAACCGTGACACATCATCGTAACCCACACCCCGTAGGAACGAATTGCCGCAGGTAAACCGTGACACCCAATCGAAACCTCCACCCTGTAGGAACGAATTGCCGCAGGCAAACCGTGACACATCATCGTAACCCACACCCCGAAGAAACAAATTGCCGTAGGCAAACCGTGACACGT
Source organism: Marinobacterium sp. xm-d-530 (assembly GCF_013283365.1). Taxonomy (GTDB): domain Bacteria; phylum Pseudomonadota; class Gammaproteobacteria; order Pseudomonadales; family Balneatricaceae; genus Marinobacterium_E. The sequence continues at coordinate 237,355 of NZ_WBYM01000003.1, forward strand.
CTAATCAAGCCATATGGCATCCCAATGCGGATATTCTCTGACTGTTGTTACCAAACCCGCTCTTACTGGGTTCATCACAATGTATCTAGCAATACTCTCAATATCATCCGATCGCCTAATCGCTCGATCATAAAAGCCTTTTTCCCAGCTGATACCCTGACCTTTAACCAAACTCAGCTTAACTTTTCTCATCACATGTGAAATTGAACCTGAGTGTTCATTGAGTTGAATTAGCCAATGGAAATGATCGGGCATTATGACATAGGCCAGACTCTCAATCTGTTGACTGTGCAGGCATTTAACTAGAGATCGAGCCACATCAAAATCTTCAAAAAAGCACTGGCGCCCCAGCGTCACCGTGGTTAGATGATAAATCTGCCCTGGAATCGAAACACGGCCTTTTCTTAACGAACTGTAACCTGGTTTTTTAATCATGACTCATCCTTGAGTTATGTAATTTATGTTTGCGGTATTTGTTTGTGTTTTGCGATTTTATGCGCGGTTTTTTATTTTCGCGGTTTTTCGCTTCGCTCAAATTCGCTCCTACAACGCCACCCTGTAGGAACGAATTGCCGCAGGCAAACCGCGACACATCATCGCAACCCCCACCCCGTAGGAACAAATTGCCACAAGCAAACCGCGACACATCATCGCAACCCCCACCCTGTAGGAACGAATTGCCGCAGGTAAACCGTGACACATCATCACATCCCACACCCCGCAGGAACGAATTGCCGCAGGTAAACCGTGACACATCATCGCAACCCCCACCCTGTAGGAACGAATTGCCGTAGGCAAACCGTGACCTATAGCAGCCCCCGCTCTGCAAAGCTCATCGATTGGCTGCCCGCTATGATCAGATGATCGAGCACTTTGATGTCGATCAGAGCTAGCGCTTCTGAGATTCTTTGGGTAATGGTTTGATCGGCCATCGAGGGCTCGCAGACGCCTGAGGGGTGGTTATGGGCGAGGATAATGGCTGAGGCGTTGAGCGACAGCGCCGCTTCAACAATAACTCTGGGGTAGACCGCAGCCGCATTTAACGTACCAGAAAAGAGCACCTGCCATTTAATCACTCGATGCTGTGCATCCAGAAACAGACAGCCGAAGTGCTCTCGGCTGGCGCCGGCCAGCTCATGGCTAAGATAGGCCTTAACCGATTCCGGACTCTCGATCACCGAACGTTGTGCTATTTCACTGGCTAGGTAGCGTTTCCCCAGCTCCAGAGCTGCCTGAAGCAGAACGTACCGAGCAAGGCCGGCGCCGGCCAAATCGATAAAGCTTTCACACTCTCTATTGAGCAGTGCATTTAAGCTACCCGCTTGATCCAACCATTGACGGCCAAGATCGACGGCATTGCAGCCCGGTAACCCCTGCCCTACAAAAACGGCCAGGAGTTCAGCATCACTCAGCGCCGATGCGCCCTGTTGTAATAGCCTCTCACGCGGCCTCTCTGAACTTGGCCAATCCAAAATTTTCATATCACCTCCCTGTGATGAACGATATTTCGCTATACTCTGATCCCAGTATAGAAGATAATTCAATTTAAACATTGTCACTGTTTATAAGGCTTTCGAGGTATGCATAGACTTACTAACCGCCACATTTTGATCGGTATCACTGGCGGTATTGCAGCGTATAAAGCAGCTGAATTGACGCGTCTATTCAAAGGAGTCGGCGCGGAGGTACGCGTTGTTCTAACGGACGCTGGTGCCGAGTTCATCACCCCGCTGACCCTGCAAGCGCTATCAGGCAACCCTGTGCATCAATCCCTGCTCGATCCGGAAGCTGAACAGGGCATGGGGCATATTGAACTGGCCCGTTGGGCGGATCTCATCATCGTAGCGCCAGCGACGGCTGACTTTATGGCTCGATTTGCAGGCGGCATGGCAAACGACTTGCTGACCACTCTCTGTCTGGCGACGGATGCCCCTATCGCGTTAGCGCCAGCCATGAACCAGGCTATGTGGCGTGACCCTCGCACCCAGCAGAACTTAGAGACGTTACTATCTCAAGGCGTCAATATATTTGGCCCAGGTTCGGGTGAGCAAGCTTGTGGTGATACGGGGCCTGGTCGCATGATTGATCCCACTGATATCCTAGCCAGTTGCGCCAATCTAATTGCGAACGGTCCGCTCAATGAGAAGAGCGTTGTGATTACCGCTGGTCCTACCCGTGAAGCGATCGACCCTGTTCGTTTCATCTCGAATCACAGCTCAGGCAAAATGGGATTCGAACTGGCTTCAGCAGCCGCTAAAGCGGGTGCCAATGTCACCTTGATCGCAGGGCCTGTATCACTGCCAACGCCTAAAGGGGTTCGACGAGTTGATGTCGAGTCAGCAGAGCAGATGCTTGAAGCCGCTTTGGTTGCTTCAGAACAAGCTGACATCTTCATTGGCGCCGCTGCTGTGGCCGATTACCGTCCGCAACTGGTCGCAGAGCAGAAGATCAAGAAAGGGGCCGAAGAGGTGATGGAGATTCTATTAACCAAGAATCCAGACATCATCGCTACCATTGCCGGGCAACCTGAGCGCCCACTGATGATTGGCTTCGCTGCTGAGACTGAAAATCTCGTTGAGTACGCTCGCAGCAAACTGGTTCGCAAAGGGCTGGATCTGGTGATTGCTAACGACGTCTCGCAAGCCGATATTGGATTTAATGCTGATCAGAATGAAGTCATTCTGGTTGGACCTAACGGCGAACTCCCTCTTCCCAAAGCCGGTAAGAGCGAATTGGCCGAACAACTCATTTCACACATTTCACAATTGATGGATTGATATGCAAAAGCTACAAGTAAAAATCCTAGATAAGCGCCTAGGTGACTCGATTCCCATGCCAACTTACGCCACCACTGGATCAGCGGGTCTGGATCTTCGTGCCTGTGTTGAAGCGCCGCTGACTCTAGAGCCAGGCCAAACCGAACTGATTCCAACCGGCATGTCGATCTTTATTGAAGACCCTAGCCTCTGCGCAATGATTCTTCCACGTTCTGGCCTGGGGCATAAGCATGGCATCGTGCTTGGCAACCTGGTTGGCTTGATCGATTCTGACTACCAGGGCCAGCTATTTGTCTCGTGCTGGAACCGTGGTCAAACCACTTTCACAGTTGAGCCAGGCGAGCGCATCGCACAGTTAGTTTTGGTTCCTGTGGTTCAAGCTGATTTTGAATTTGTTGAAGAATTTACTGAAACGGATCGCGGCGAAGGCGGCTTTGGCTCTTCGGGTCGTCACTAATTTTTATATTTGATTTAGAGGTTTTTTCACCATGCCATTAACACGCCAACAAGCGATCTCGACCGCCACCGTCCTTTCTGAAGCGCTTCCCTATATTCAACGCTTCGTCGGTAAAACCATCGTCGTTAAATACGGTGGTAATGCCATGACTGATGAGAAGCTAAAAGCCAGCTTTGCACGCGACATCGTTATGCTGAAACTGATTGGCCTAAATCCCATTGTTGTGCACGGTGGTGGCCCGCAGATTGGTGACCTACTCGACAAATTGAAGATCGAATCTCACTTCATTAATGGCATGCGTGTCACCGATACGGCAACCATGGATGTGGTTGAGATGGTTCTCGGCGGCATGGTCAACAAAGAGATTGTCGGCCTCATCAACTCCGCAGGCGGTAAAGCGATCGGCCTGACCGGTAAAGATGGCGACCTGCTTCGTGCACGTAAGCTGAAAGTGAAACACAAGACGCCTGAGATGGAAGCACCCGAGATCATCGATATCGGCCACGTCGGTGAAGTTGAGCGTGTTAACGTCAGCGTTCTAGAGATGCTAGTAGATTCGGACATCATTCCAGTCATCGCCCCGATCGGCGTAGGTGCTGACGGTGCCTCATACAACATCAATGCGGACCTAGTCGCGGGTAAAATTGCAGAGGTTCTTCAGGCAGAGAAACTGATCCTACTGACCAACATTGCGGGTTTGATGGACAAAGAGGGCGAAGTGTTAACGGGCCTCTCAACCCAACAGGTCGATGCTCTAATTGCCGACGGTACTATCTACGGCGGTATGTTGCCTAAAATCGACTGTGCATTGAGCGCGGTAAAGTCGGGCGTAACTTCAGCACATATTATCGACGGCCGTGTAGAACACTCCTGCATGTTAGAGATCTTCACTGACGAAGGTGTCGGCACCCTGATCTCTAACAAATCGTTGAAGGTGGAAGCATGAGCGAGACCAAAATTTCACGACGCGACCAAATTCTCCAAGCACTCGCCCAGATGCTGGAGGTCAATCCAGGACAACGTATTACCACGGCGGCCCTTGCAAAAGATGTTGGGGTATCAGAAGCGGCACTCTACCGCCACTTCCCAAGTAAAGCGCGCATGTTTGAAGGGCTAATCGAATTTATCGAACAGGCCCTATTCACACGCATTAAGACCATCACACAATCCGATGTCAGCGCTGTTCGTCAGGTTGAGCAGATCATTACCCTGCTACTCGCCTTTTCAGAGCGCAATCCAGGGATGTGCCGACTGCTTGGTGGTGATGCTCTTTCGGGCGAAAATGAGCGTCTGCGCGGTCAAATTAATCAACTGTTCGAGCGTATCGAGACGCAAATCAAGCAGACCTTACGCGAAGCCGAATTGAAAGAGGGTATTCGTACCCAGCTGCCAGCCGGCTCTACCGCCAACTTGATTTTGGCAACGGCTGAAGGTCGCATTCGCCAGTACGTTAGAACGGACTTCAAGAAACGCCCCACGGAGTTCTGGCCAGAACAGTGGTCCCGCATGTCAATCGGTCTGTTCAGAAGCCCATCGAACTGATGGGTAATAACTACTTCAAAGATCGCCTCAGTTTTTTTGCGGCGATCTTTGCCTTGATGCTGGCCGCAGCCAACCTTCGCGGCGGCCTAGTCGTTATCGGCCCGCTGGTCGAGGATATTCGGTCGGACCTGGGGATTTCAGCAGCTGCGTTCGGCTTCTTGATGACACTGCCACTGCTCTGTTTTGCCTCATTCTCTCTGGTCGTGCCCTGGGTTGCTAACCGTTTAGCACCGATGAAAGTCGTGGCACTTGCTCTGCTGACTCTTGGCATAGGAGCAGCGGCGCGCCTCTTTGGCGACTATGGGATGATGGTCTCTGGCACACTAGCACTAGGAGCCGGCATCGCCATTTTGAATGTACTGATTCCATCACTGGTTAAGGGACTCTTCCCAGAGAACGCGAGCTCACTGACCGGTGTCTATACACTGGTGCTAACCACAGGGGCCGCGTTTAGCTTCTACTCCGCGATCCCGATGCGAGATGCCTTTAATGATTGGCATGTGCCTATGATCGTTTGGGCCATCTTGCCGATCATTGCTCTATTGGTCTGGCTGCCGATGTTGCGGGTTAAGTTTAAACCGGCTGCACCGAACAGTGTCAGCAGCAGCGTTTGGCGTTTACCACGAGCTTGGTCTTTGGCCTCTTTCATGGGACTGCAGTCTATTCAGTTCTATGTATTAGCGACTTGGCTTCCACGCATCTTTATGGATGCAGGGTTAAGTGATGCAGAAGCAGGGCTGATGACCGCCATCTTCACCATGATCGGTATACCGGCGGCACTCCTAACCCCGATGATAGCGGCTAAGTTGCCAACGCAACGCAGCATTGTCGCGATCATCACCTTAATCGGCTTGGTGGGCGTTTTTGGAATATGGCTAGCGCCCATTGAAGGTCGCTACTTGTGGGTCGCTTGTTTAGGTACCTATGGTGGGGCTTCGCTCTCACTTGCGTTGGCTCTGATCGCGATGAAGTCGCATGATATGCGCCAAGCAACCGCTCTGTCAGCCATGGTCCAAGGGGTCGGTTATCTGCTCGCAAGCATCGCACCGAGTCTGATCGGCGCTCTTTACGACTGGCAACAAGCTTGGACACTGCCGATGCTCACGCTTGTCTTGCTGCTGATTGCACAAGCGGTGGCCGGTTGGCCAATCAGTGGCACCGGCAAGGTCGATGCAACGCGTTAAATATTGAAGGTTTCGATCTCCTGGCAGAGATCGAAGCTATGAGGCAGTGATTTAGACTGGTCAGAAAACTCTGCAATGATTTGATCTTCCGCCCCCGGTTTTAGATGCATGATGTGCACCTTGCTGGCCTCGTCTAATCTGGCCAAATCCTCAGCCAAAGTAACCGATGTATAGTGCTTACTGATTCCAGCCAGTTCGGCAGAGTCATTTCGGTAGGAGAGTTCTATGAAGATATCTGAGACCGGCTGCTGGTTCAGGGTTTGCCACACCAACTCGGTCGGTCCGGTATCACCAAAAAAGCAGAAAGCACCCTCTCCTTTGCTGATCCGGTAGGCAAAACTCGGCACCGTATGCGACAGAGGAATCGGCATCACCTGATAGCCGTTTAACTCCAATCTTTGTAAGGGCTCTAGCTCAAGATATTCAAGAACCGGGGTCTGCTCGTTGGGTATTTTTGAAAAGTCTGGCCAGATCACCCAGTTCAATATGTGCGCCTTAACCGCCTCTAACACCTCTTTAGGTGCCGCTAAGATAATTGGCTTGTGACGATGCTCAGAAAGAGAAGCGAGCATCATGGCGACGCCCGCTATGTGATCCATGTGGGCATGGGTCAGCAGCACCGTTTCGATTTGGTTCATCTGCGCTAAGCTAAGGAGACCAACCCCAGTGCCCCCATCTAAGAGTGTGCGCTCATCCAATAGAAAGCTGGTGGTGAACAGCCCCTCTGCCAAGCCTCCTGAACAACCTAAATTTCGAACCTTCATCACTGATCAATCATCGATTAAGGATGTTCAACGCTTTGAGCATAGTCAGCGCTTGATAGAGCTGGAAGTCATCACCGGCTAAATCGGACTGCACTGAGGATTGAACTGTCTCTTCTGACTCGTTCTCAAGGTGACCTGCCAAATCCACTTCGCGTACCTGATCTAGATTAGGGGCTTTGCGATCCAGCTGTAGGTCTTCGACCACCACATCAGGACTGATACCCTGCGCCTGAATGGATCGTCCATTGGGTGTAAAGTAGCGTGCCGTCGTAATTTTAACAGCACGATCTTCTGACAGCGGAACAACCGTTTGTACCGAGCCTTTACCAAAACTCTGGGTTCCCATAATTACGGCACGTTTTTGATCCTGCAGAGCCCCTGCGACGATCTCTGACGCCGATGCGGACCCACCATTAATCAGCACGATTAACGGTACATTACCGATCGCCACATCATCTGTGGCATTAAACTCCAACTCAGATCGAGCAATGCGGCCCTCTGTATAGACAATCAGACCTTCATCCAAGAATGCATCCGACACCGCAACAGCCGCCTGAAGCACGCCACCAGGGTTATTTCGCAGATCCAAGACAAGCCCTTTAAGCGCCTCATCTTTTTGCAGCTTAGCCAGAGCATCTAACAGATCCTGACCTGTATTAGCTTGAAACTCACTGATTCGCACATACCCAAAGCCAGGCTCTAACAGGCGACTTCTGACGCTTCGAATCTTGATTGCTGCACGAACCAACTCAACTTCAAAGGGGGCATCGACGCCTTCACGCATGATGGTGATGCGAATCGACTCACCAATTTTGCCGCGCATCAATTTCACTGCGTCACTGAGAGACATACCTTGAACCGGCGTATCACCCAATTTAGTGATGAGGTCACCCGCTTTGATACCGGCCTCTTGAGCAGGGGTATCGTCCAGCGGCGTAATGACATGTACAAAGCCATCCTTCATACCGACTTCGATGCCCAATCCACCGAACTCGCCGTTCGTGTGTTCTTGCAGGTTATCGAACGCCTCTTTAATCAAGTAGTCCGAGTGCGGATCTAAGCCACGTACCATGCCGGCAATGGCATCTTCTAATAACTGCTGATCAGTAACCGGTTCGACGTAACTCTTTTTGATACTGCTAAATACCTCCGCAAAACGGCGCAGCTCATCGAGTGGCAACTGATTCTCGGAGGACTCTTCACTGGTCTGTTCTATCGGGTAGGCAAAGACGTTCAATGATAAGAGGCTTGAAAGGAGCAGAAAGCTAACGGAACGGAACAACATAAAACCACCTATCACTGATTCGAATTATCTCTTTTTATTTAGCCAGGGAACCGGGTTAAAACTCTTACCATTATGACGTAATGAGAAGTAGAGGCCAGTCTGATCATAGCCACCACTGCTACCGGTGAGTGATATGGTCTCGCCCGCTTGCACCCAATCACCTGTGTTACGCAACAGACTCTGATTGTGACCATAGAGGCTGAGGTAGTCATCCCCATGGTCCACTATGATCAAAAGCCCATAGCCTCTTAACCATTCAGAAAAGACAACACGACCTGGATGGATCACTCTAACAGCCTTACCTGGATCGGAACTGATGAAGATACCATCGGTCGATAGCGTGCTCTTTTTACTGCCATATTTAAGAGCCAACTTACCCGACACCGGCCAATCTAACTTCCCTTTGCGTTTGGCAATCTGCGGCGTATCGATATCGACGAAGTTATCTTTCAGCGACTGCTCTATCTCAACGAGGAGAGACTCAAGCTGTTTGCGATCTTGCTCAAGTTTGACCAACTGATTTTTCTCGCTGCCAATGTCTCGCTTGATTTCATCCAAGGTTTTTAAGCGCTGCTGGTAGGCTTGTTTTAAGCGATTTTCCTGCTCAACTAGCGCCTGCTTTTCAGACACTAGTTGCGACTCTGTCGCACTGAGGTCTGCGCGATTCTGATCAAAGTCACTTAATAGCCTTTGGTAGCTAGTCACTCGCGTTTTTAAAACATCGCTGAGGTGATCGTAGTAGCGCAGCATGCGATCAACCGTCTGTGGCTCTGTACCACTCAAAATCATTTTCAGTCTTGGCTGACGACCTTTACGGTACTGCTCTTGCAGCAAAGAGATTAACAATGCGCGCTCTTTTTCGACCGCCTGTTTTAGACGAGTCTGATCACTGGTTAGCGTATTCGCTCGACCAGTTAGTTTATTGATAGATAGGGACACTTCGCGCTTTTTAGAGGAAATTTCAGCAATTTTACGCTCATCTTCACGAAGTTTTTTCTGGAGCGCTTGCTGGTCGCCCTGTTTTTTAGCGACACTTTTTTGCAGTGACTGCATCTGTGCAGTCAGCTGTTTGATTTTCTGCTCAGTCTCTTCAGCCGTTCCCGCTAATGCTGGGGAGCAACAGAAGAGACCTAGAAGGAGCCAGTGGCGCAACACGGATTAGCGTGACGCCAGGCTAGAGCCGGTCATTTCAGACGGCTTATCAATATCCATTAGATCCAGCAGCGTCGGTGCCAGATCACATAGCGCGCCATCCGCTAGGGTTAGCGACGCTTTACGAGGACCATCGTAGATCAAAGCGACTGGCCAGTTGGTGTGGGATGTATGAGGCTGTCCTGAGTTTGGATCAACCATCAACTCAACGTTACCGTGATCGGCTGTGATCAGTGTCTCGCCGCCCACTTCTGCCATCGCCGCCAGCACCTTAGCCAGTGCTTCGTCGACCGCTTCACAGGCTTTAACCGCTGCATCAAATTTACCGGTATGACCGACCATATCGCCATTGGCAAAGTTGCAGACAATCAGATCATATTTGCGACTGCGAATCGCTTCACAAAGTTTTTCACTGACCTCTGGCAAGCTCATCTCAGGCTTCAGGTCGTAAGTGGCCACATCGGGAGAAGGCACCAAGATGCGCTCTTCACCTGGGTAGACCTCTTCCTGACCACCGTTAAAGAAGAAGGTAACGTGTGCATACTTCTCGGTTTCAGAGATGCGCAGCTGCGTTTTACCCATACCCGAGAGGTACTCACCTAAATCGTTACTGATCTTTTGTGGCGGGTAGGCACAAGAGGCCGGGATATCCGCTGCATATTCGGTCAGCATGACAAAGTCAGCAAGCGCTGGGCGTTTAGCACGCTCAAAACCGTCGAATGAGTCATCCAGAACAAAGGCACGCGTAATTTCACGAGCACGATCCGGGCGGAAATTCGCACAGATCAGGGTATCACCATCGTTGATCGTACCCACTGGCGCTCCCGATGAGTCAGTAATCACAGTGGCCGCGACAAACTCATCGTTCTCATCACGAGCGTAAGCAGCAGAGAGCGCCTCTTGAGCGGACTCAGCCGTTTGAACACCTTTACCCATTGTCATGGCATCGTAAGCCATCTGCACACGATCCCAACGGTTATCACGATCCATTGCGTAGTAACGACCAACAACGGTGGCGATGGCGCCTACGCCCAGATCTGCAAACGCCTTCTCAGCGAGAGCAATCGACGGCTCTGCAGAGCGAGGCGGCATATCACGACCATCCAAAATAGCGTGTAGGTAAACCTGCTTCGCACCGCGTTGAACGGCCATTTTAGCCAACGCAACAATATGATCTTCGTGGCTGTGGACACCGCCAGGGGATAACAAGCCAGTAATGTGCACAGCATTACCCTTTGCAATTGCGGCATCCATCGCGTTAACCAGCACGCTGTTCTCGAAGAAATCACCATCGGCAATCGCTTTGGTAATACGCGTTAGGTTTTGATAAACGGTTCGGCCTGCACCGATATTCATGTGCCCTACTTCAGAGTTACCCATCTGACCATCTGGAAGGCCCACGGCCATGCCCGATGTTTGAATACGTGAGTTTGGATTATTGGCCAATAGACCATCCCAAACGGGCGTATTAGCAGCGGCTACAGCTGATGATTCAGTGGCTTCGACTCCGTACCCATCTAGGATAAGAAGCGCTCTTGGGGTGCGCATATCACTCATAGTTATGAATATTCCGGTTATAAGACTTTAGATTGATAGAGATTTTAACCGCTGAGGCCCGTTAAAACCATTAAACATTGGTGATTTTTCAGTCAGCCCCCTTATCCCTTGAGGCTCTGCAATGTATACTTTCGCGCATTAATTTTTATTGCATACACAGGTCTGAAATGGAAAACGTAATCGAATTTATCGGCAATCACACCATGATGGTTGTTGCTTGGGCATTTACCCTAGCCATGCTGATCTTTACTGAGCGTATGAAAGGCGGTAAATCAGTGACGGCGGCTGAAGCAACGCGCCTAATCAATAAAGAAGATGCTGTTGTTCTTGATATCCGAGCGCACAAAGATTTCAGCACTGGCCACCTGACTAACTCGATCAACATTCCACTGGCTGATTTCGATCGCCGCATGACTGAGTTGGATCAGTACAAAGAGAAGCCGATCATTGTAGTGTGTAACATGGGTCAGACAGCGGGCACCGCGTGTCGCAAAATGAAATCGGCTGGATTCACACAGGCGATGCGTCTTACCGGAGGCATCTCTGAGTGGCGCCACCAAAGCATGCCAGTGGTAACAAAATGACAGTAGAAATTTACAGCTCAGCTCTATGCGGTTTTTGCACTCGTGCAAAGATGTTACTTGATCACAAAGGTGTTTCATTTAACGAGATCAGCGTAGATCAGGATCCAACAAAACGCGCTGAAATGATGGAACGCAGTGGTCGACGTACCGTTCCTCAAATCTTTATCGGCGAGCACCACGTTGGCGGATGCGACGATCTGTTCGCACTTGAGCGCAATGGTGAACTGGACGGACTGCTGGCAAACAACGCCGGCGAATAATTAGAACGATTAAAAGTAAGGAAGCAACATGTCTGAAGAGAATCAGCAACCAGCACCACAGTTTGGTATGAAACGTGTCTACCTAAAAGACGCATCACTTGAAACACCTGCTGGCCCAGAAATTTTCAACAAAGCTTGGCAGCCACAGGTTGGTCTAGATGTTAATTCGGCTAGCCGTGTACTGGGCGATGATCACTACGAAGTGAACCTAACACTGACTGTGACCGTTAAGACAGAAGATGAAACAGCCTTTCTGATCGAAGTACAGCAAGCAGCTATCTTCCAGATCAGCGGCTTTGAGCCAGCACAGCTGCACCACACTCTAGGTGCATACTGCCCAACGCTTCTATTCCCATACGCACGTGAAGCAGTAGACAACCTAGCGACTAAAGCTAGCTTCCCTGCACTGATGCTTGCACAGGTGAACTTCGATGCTTTGTACGCACAGAAAGTTCAGCAAGTAATGGAACAGCAGAAAGCAGAGCAAGGCGAAGCTGAAGCGGCTGAATAAGCACGCACTGCACACAATATAAAAAGGAGGCGAATGCCTCCTTTTTTGTTGTCTAAAGATCGGTGTTTTACGATCGATGCTCCACCCAATACTCGAACATATCATTCATCGTTTCAGAGAGTGGACGATACTCAATACCTAATACCTCCCGACTCTTACTGTTGTCCGCTCGCCATTCGATGTTGACGTTGTTAGCAATAAACTTTCGATCCAATTTAATGAACGGAGTAAGCAACCAAACCAACCATTTAGGTGCAGCTCTCTTGGGAAGTTTGTAGTCCTTTCCGAATCGCGCTTGCAGTGTCAGTAGTGCGGTTAGTAGGTCGCTACAGTGTCCAGAAAGAATAAAGCGCCCTACTGCCTCAGGGGTGAAGGCTGCACGTAGATGAGCTTCTGCGACCTCTCGAACATCAACAAAACCAATACCTAAACGTGGCGCACCCTGTTTGAACTCACCCGAACCCACACGTTCGATGATCGAGAAACTCTCTGACGTTGGAATGCCACCTATCGCTGGCCCCATCACTAAACAGGGATTGATCGTCACCAAGTCAAACGATGCATCCTCAGCGATGCGCCAGGCTTCACGTTCGGCCAGAGTTTTTGAATACGAATAGGGCTGATAGTCTATGGATGCGGTTTCATTCCAGTTTGCTTCCGTTAGCACGCCGCCCTCGACCGAGTCACACTCTGTCGCATCAGTATAGATTGCAGCACAAGAACTGGTGACCACCACCCGCTTAACGGTTTCGAAGGATTTAGCCGTCTCGAGCACATTGCGGGTACCGATCAACGCAGGATCAATAAGTTCCCGCTGCGGGTCTTTAAAATTTGAGGTAAAAGGCGATGCGGTATGAAATACAACACCACACCCCTCGATCGCATCGGCAAACCCCTCTTTGGAGAGCAGATCGGTTTTGAAGAATTTAAGCGTACCCGGGCTTCCATCAGCTAAGGCGTTCAACGCTTTAAGTTTATCGGTGGCCTCGGGATCACGCACCGTGGCATGTATAGTTAACCCCTCTTCCAATAAGCGCTTAATAATCCAACCAGCAACATAGCCTGTAGCACCCGTCACTGCGACGGAAAGAGAACGATCTATGTTCATATAAAGGACTCTTCTAAATTTTAATTAATGTATCACGTACGCTAGTGTTTTAGACCTAGACCGCTTTAATCCTATTAACTGCCATCAATCATTGATAAGCTGTTTCTAATATAAACTAAACATTAGGAGAGCAACATGGCGGTTATTGAGCTAAACCAAGAGAATTTTGAATCGACCATTACGCAAAACAACTTTGTGATTGTCGATTACTGGGCGCCTTGGTGTGGTCCTTGTAAAGCCTTTGGCCCAACCTTTGATACCGTCTCTGAAGAGTTCCCAGACGTTGTCTTTGGTAAGGTGAATACTGAGGTTGAACAGCAAATTGCAGCAGAGTTCCGCATTCGCTCGATTCCAACACTGATGATCTTCCGCGACAACATTCTGATCTACAACGAAGGCGGTGCACTGCAAGCGGGACAGCTTCGCGAACTGCTGACCAAAGCGGCTGAACTTGATATGGATACCGTTCGTGCAGAGATTGAGCAACAAGCCGCAGCTAAAGCTGAATAGTCTTCAGGCTCAACAGGCGTCCAATTTGGGCGCCAGTTCTTTCTAAATTTTCAGCGCCATTAGCAAGCGCCTCTTCCAAGCTACAAACACCTGGAACCACTGAGAAAAGTGCATCTATCCCCACGTCATGCACGCCCTCTGCACCCTCACCAATAGAGCCACAGAGTGCAATTACAGGCAGGTCGTGCTGTTTAGCCCAACGTGCAACGCCAACCGGGGTTTTACCGCTTAGACTTTGACCGTCCATGCGTCCCTCACCGGTAATCACCAGATCGGCACCCTCAAGCGTTTTATGGAAATCGACCGCCTCCAGCACCAGATCGATACCTGGTGCTAAGCGAGCATCTAAAAACTGAACCAACGCGTAGCCAAGGCCACCCGCTGCGCCAGCGCCGGCACGATCTCGTAAATCCTTACCCAACAAGTCAGCACTCACGTCGGCCAATCGAGTTAGGGCGTCATCCAACTGTTGAACCTGTTCAGGTGTCGCCCCCTTTTGCGGACCAAAAATAGCAGAAGCCCCCCGCTCACCTAACAGCGGATTATCAACATCACAGGCGACTAAGAACTCTGTCTCGGCTAAACGTGGGTCAAATCCGGTTAGATCTATACGATCCAGATCAGCCAGTGCCGCACCCCCTTCGGCAAGTTCATGACCTGCCGCATCAAGAAACTTAGCACCCAGAGCCCTTAACAATCCCGTTCCACCATCATTGGTGGCACTGCCTCCTAAGCCCATAATGATGCGACGCGCGCCTTGATCCAGGGCTTTAAGGATCAGCTCACCCGTACCATAGGTTGAAGCTGTTAGGGCATCACGCTGTTCAGGCAGTATCTTATCCAATCCTGAGGCTGCCGCTGTTTCGACCACCGCTGTCAGTGGCACACCCTCTTGGTGACCCAGTACGCCCCAGATAGCATTGAGGGAGCCCCCTAATGGCCCCGTCACTTCGGCCGTGTGTTGCTTCCCAGAGGTTGCTGCAATCAGCGCTTCCGTCGTTCCCTCGCCACCGTCCGCCACAGGTACGCAGTGAATGTCGACATCCGTTAGCGTTGACTCAATGCCTTTGGCAATCGCACGTGCGACGCCTTCTGCATCTAGGCTCTCTTTGAACGAATCAGGGGCAATGACTAGCTTCATCAACAAGGCTCCAGAAGTTGGGACTCACCCAACTATCGCATTGTGCACTGCATCAAGCAATAAAAAACCCAGCACATGGCTGGGTCTTATTACAGAACCGGTCTTAAGAGGGCTGCTTAGTGGTGCGTAGGTAAGGCAGCTTGATGTCTACATCGCCAAAACGCTCTTTAGCCTCTTCATCGTTAAGTGATAGAGCTACGATTACGTCCTCACCAGGCACCCAGTTAGCTGGCATCGCAATTGGCACACCGTAAGAAGCTTGAAGTGCGTCAAGCGCACGCAGTACTTCAGCAAAATTGCGACCAACAGACATCGGATATGTCATCGAAAGCTGAAGCTTTTTATCTGGGCTAAAAATGAATACAACTCGAACACTAGCAGAATCAGCTGCTGTTCTGCCATCAGGAAGGTATGCTTCCGCTGGCAACATATCGAGTGCTTTAGAAACCTCTAGCGACTCATCAGCAATGATTGGGAAATTAGCCTTTGCATTGGCAAAGCTCTCGATATCGCACTTCCACTCTTTGTGCTCATCAACACCGTCAACCGATAGACCGATCACTTTGGTATTGCGCTTCGCCCATTCATCGGCCAGTTGAGCAACTGCGCCAAATTCAGTTGTACATACTGGAGTAAAGTCTTTCGGATGGCTGAAAAGGATTGTCCAGCTATCACCAATGAAATCATGAAGCTTGAATTCACCCTGATCAGTGACAAGATCAAGATTTGGGACAGTATCATTAATACGTAAAGCCATGGTTTATCTCCATTGTTAATTTAATTTCGACTTATCTTCAGTCGATATGGTTATAGTTACATAACAAAAATACATAATAAATTTTATTATGTTTATGGCCTTGATAAATTATATCTATGTTGGTCATCGAAGAGCTTGGCGAAAAAAGAACTTAAACTAGTTCGCCTGTGTCACGATCACGCTTGGCTAATCGACCACGACTAGCGACGTAGTGCTGATTAAAGCGTTTGAAATAGGCATTGAGGTGGTTCGAGGCAGGTTCATCGCCTAACTGTTCAAGCAGTGCGATGGCAACTTCGGCGGTGCAGAGTTGTCCTTCATGAATCGCTTTGCGCAATCCATAACTCGACTCGCGCACTTCATCCAGACTGATCACTGGTAGATGTTGTAGGTAGTCAGAGTGGCGGAAGATCCTGCGCGCTTGTCGCCAGGTACCATCCAGCAGAATTAAAAGTGGCTTACCCGAACGTTGTTGGACCTCAACGGGCGTTGTCATTCGCTCGAGGTAGTCCTCTGCGGGTGGGAAGACAATGATAGGCTGATAAGAGGGATCGTTCAGTAAAGCTGTTAACTCGTCACCTGGCTCTTTGCGACCTTGCCACTCTATGACGCGGGTTTTAGCGATACTGTCGGCGATTAGCCTACCGGTATTGGTGGGTTTATAGGTTTCGTAGCGATGCATCAGCACCACAAACTCAACCTGTGATTCAACCTCAGATCGGTACTCACAGATACAGGCGGTGATTGGCAGACGGCAATGTTCACAGCGCTTTACATTAGCACCACGCGTAACAAAGGGTTTACGAGGGGGGTTGTCGATCTGAGGCATTGAGCAGCGTTAAAACTTAGCTTTTAGCGCTGCTATCAGTCTCTTCTGAGTCTGAACGGTTTGCATCGTCTTCGGCTTCGGCCGCGGCGAACTCATCTTCAAACTCCTCTTCATCCGTGTTGCGAACAAAGATACGGCCCATGATCAGACCTACTTCGAACAGCAGCCACATTGGCAGCGCGAGTAGTGATTGAGAGATGATATCTGGCGGTGTCAGCAGCATGCCGACAACAAAACAGCCAACGATCACATAGGCACGTTTTTCACCCAGTGACTGTGCAGTTGTCGCGCCTGACCAGATCAGTAACAGCGTTGCGATAGGGATCTCGAAGACCACACCGAAAGCGAAGAACAGTTTTAGAACGAAGTTCAAATAGCTGCTGATGTCCGTCATCACCGCAACGTTCTCTGGACCTACGCTGGTAAAGAAGCCAAATACCAGTGGGAAGACCACAAAGTAGGCAAAGGCAATACCGGCGTAGAAGAGGAAGATCGATGAGATCAGAAGAGGCACGGCAAGGTGCTTCTCATTTTCGTATAGACCCGGTGCGATGAAGCTCCAGATCTGATGCAGAATGTAAGGGATACCGATGAATACCGCTAACACCAATGCCAATTTAAAGGGCGCAAAGAACGGCGACGTAACGTCCGTCGCGATCATGCTGGTCCCTTCAGGCAGCAGCGCAGTCAGCGGTGCCGATAGGTAGGCATAAAGATCATTCGCGAAGTAGAAAAGCCCCGCAAAAATCACCAACACGAACAACACGATGCGCATGACGCGCTGGCGTAACTCGATTAGGTGGGCAATTAATGGCTGCTCTTTATCAGCTGTGTTTGTTTGGCTCATTCTGCTCTGTATTGTCCGCTAGCTGCTCAGCTGGTTCAGCAGTTACCGGCTCGGCAACATCTGATTCAGCGACTTGGGCAGCGCTCTCTTCTTGAGCGTTCTCTTCGGCTACGGCGGTTGGCTTGTAAGCTTCGTGAACGGAAGGGTCACTGGTAAATGAAGTTGGGTCAAAGTCGGTTTTGGGGGCGTCAGGTGCTGCTTTTTCTGCAGGCGAATCCTCACCAAAAGGACGCTGGAAAGATTCGGTAACATCACCAAGCTCTTTCTCTAGCTGATCTTTGCTCATCGCCGTGGTGCGTTTTAGCTCGTCAACGCGCAACTCTTCATTGATCTCGCGTTGAATCGAACCGATAGAGCGGCGAATACGACCTACCCATAGGCCAACCGTGCGAGCTGCTGTCGGCAGTTTCTCTGGACCAAGTACGACCAGACCTACTACACCAACGATGAGCAGCTCGGCAAAACCGATATCAAACATCTTAAATTAAGACTTAGATTCGGTTTTATCTTCAGTTTTTTCAGCGTCTGCAGCTTTGAACTCTGCATCACTCTCTTGAGCGATTGATTTAGGCTCTTCTTTTGCGCCTTCATCAGACATTGCTTTTTTGAAGCCTTTTACAGCTGAACCTACGTCACCACCCAGGTTACGAAGTTTCTTAGTACCGAACAGCAGAATGATAATGCCGAGTACGATAACCAATTGCCAAATGCTGATACCACCAAAACCCATTACAGTTCTCCTAACGCGTTGTTGTTCTGTTTTAGTTTGTTATACACCTATTATTTGGTGCGATTTGCTTTTTCTTCAAGGCCTGACAGACCAAAACGTCGTGCCAGTTCCTCTAAAACCTGTTCCGGTGACACATCTAAGTGCTTTAACGCCACCATGGTATGGAACCAAAGATCAGCAGTTTCGTAGATTAGCTCCGAATTGTCACCACTCTTTTCTGCATCTTTAGCCGCAAGGATGGTTTCAGTCGCCTCTTCACCCACTTTCTCTAAGATTTTATTTAACCCTTTAGAGTAAAGACTGGCTACATAACTCGAGTCAGCTGACGCCCCTTTACGTTCTTCAAGAATAGCGGACAGTTCGCCAATAACGTTATTCACCTTTGGTATCCTCTTTCGCATACAGCAGCGCTGGATCCTTCAGCACGTCCGTTTCAACTTGCCATTCGCCGGTCTCACTGTTGAGCTTACGGTAAAAACAGCTGCGGCGACCTGTATGACAAGCCACTTCGCCAATTTGTTCAACGCTCAACTGAATGACATCTGCATCACAGTCCAAACGGATCGCGTGCAGCTGCTGAACATTACCCGACTCTTCACCTTTACGCCAAAGCTTTTGACGCGAACGCGACCAATAAATGGCACGCCCTTCGGCCACACTCAACTCTAATGACTCGCGGTTCATCCAAGCGACCATTAGGTTTTCACCGGTTTTGTAATCTTGAGCGATCGCCGGTACTAAACCACGATCGTCCCACTTAATTTCATCTAACCAAGACATCTCTCTTTCCTATGCCCGCCACACAAGCAGCCAAGCCAAACCGGCTGGCAGCCAAGCATAACCGGGAAGGGATTCTACCCAAGCCAATACGGCCGGCTCTGCCAATGCTGTCGCAGCTGCTAAAGTGGCTGCCAACAGTAGGGTACGGCGTTTATTGCGTGATCGCTGCTCTTGCGCTTGCTGCAAAGCCAGCATGCGTTGGTACTCTAACTCACCCGCTTGACGGTTTTGTTGCAAGTTATCAAATACCAGTTGTGGAATTTGCGGTAACTTCTCAATCCAATCCGGTGCCTGCTGCTTGATATTCTTGATCATCGCTTTGACACCCATACGCTCTTTCATCCAGTTTTCTAGATAGGGTTTACCCGTTTTCCAAAGATCCAATTCTGGATAGAGCTGTCGACCCAGCCCTTCAATATTGAGCAAGGTTTTTTGCAGAAGAATCAGTTGAGGCTGAACAACCATATTAAAGCGACGCGCCGTCTGGAATAGTCCTAACAGCACCATGCCAAAGGAGATATCCTTCAATGGCTTTTCAAAAATCGGCTCACAAACACTGCGAATCGCGGTCTCGAAAGCGTGAACATTGGTATCAGCAGGTACCCAACCGGAGTCGATGTGTAACTGTGCCACCAAACGGTAGTCGCGCTGGAAGAAGGCCAAAATATTACGGGCCAGGTAGCTCTGATCTTCAGGTGAAAGCGATCCCACAATACCAAAATCAACGGCAATGTATTGTGGGTCGTCAGGGTTTTCACGCGATACAAAGATGTTACCTGGGTGCATATCAGCATGGAAAAAACTATCACGGAAGACTTGGGTAAAGAAGATCTCTACGCCACGTTCAGCCAGCTTCTCCATATTGGTACCCTGAGCTTGCAAAGCGTCGACATCCGCCACAGGAATACCGGATATACGCTCCATCACCATGACGCTTTGACGCGTAAAGTCCCAATAAACCTCGGGCACATAAAGAATATCTGAGTCGGCAAAGTTACGTCTTAGCTGAGTCGCATTGGCAGCCTCTTTGCGCAGATCGAGCTCATCAAAAATGGTCTGTTCGTACTCTTCAACCACCTCAACGGGACGCAGGCGCTTACCTTCGGACCAAAGATTCTGCACCATACGTGCCATGACATAGAGCAGCGCAACATCTTGGCGTATGACACGTTCAATGCCCGGGCGAATCACTTTAACAACGACAGCACGGCCATCTTTTAAGCGAGCCGGATGAACCTGGGCAACGGATGCCGAGGCTAAGGGTTCGGCATCGAACTCTGCAAAAAGCTCATCGACACTGGCACCCAGTTGTTTCTCTATCAATTGTCGCGCTTGTGCGCCTTCGAACGGGGGCACTCGATCCTGCAGCAGTGCTAATTCATTGGCGAGATCTGGCGGCAGCAAGTCACGTCGGGTTGATAGGGTCTGTCCAAACTTAATAAATACAGGACCTAAAGCGATCAATGCACCGCGTAAACGCGCCTCAGAGCTGCCGTTGGCACGGAAGAAGAGACGCCAAGGCAAAAGGGTAACCACAAGGCGAAGGTACCAAGGCAAGCGGGTCGTGTTGATGAAGGTATCAAGACGGAAACGGGCAATAACCCAATAAATTTTGATGATTCTAAGAATGCTTTGCACGAAACGGCCGCCAGCACTGATCGATAATGAAGCGGCTATTATGCCACCTTAGAGGAGTACAAAAAACAACTGCTCCAAAAGGAGCAGCTGTTAAAAGGTTATTGCGCCTTTATTGAGCGTTGCGCTCTTTCTCGATTAGGTGTTCTGCCACTTTCAACATGTTGGCGTGTGAACCCGTTAGAGTAGAGGTGACTAGGTATTTACCGTTAACGATGATGCTTGGTACACCCTGAATCTGGTATCCACGGACACGCGCATCACTCTGCTTCAGCTGCATGCCAACCGCAAAGGAGTTGTAGGTCTTAAGGAAGTCCTGCTTCGACACGCCATGCTCTTCAAATACTTCAGCGATATCTTCTGGACTGCGGAAGCGACGACGCTCAACATGAATCGCATCAAACATCGCTTGGTGAACCTTATCTTTAACGCCAAGTAGCTTACCTACGTAGTAAGCACGAGCGAGTGGCTCCCAACTGCGGCCAAACACAACGGGCATATTTTCAAACGTCACGTCGTCTGCAAGCTTCTGGCTCCAAGCGTGAAGCATCGGTTCAAAGGCATTACAGTGCGGACAAGAGTAACCGAAGGCCTCAACCACCTCGATTTTGTTCGCATCCGCTGTAGGTACAGGCTGTTTAAGAACGGTGTAGTGCTCACCCGCCTTCCACTCTGTCGCATGAGCAAGTGTGGCGCCAAGCGATAAAACGGCAACAGCAAACAGATTGAATGAACGTCTTAACATGGTTTAGTTCCTTGAAAATGGTCTTTAATAACTAAAGTAATGGTCATGGCTGAATTGAAGCTGAAATCAAAAAAGGCAGCCGAAGCTGCCTCTTAATGGAAGTCTACGATTACTCGTATAGACCTTGAATGTAAGCGGCTACCGCTTTCATTTCGTTCTCTTTCATCTTCGCAGCGATCGTACGCATCATAGCGTTTGGATCGTTGTTACGCTCACCTGAGTAGAACTTCTTAAGGGTGCTCTCAGTGTATTGAGCGTGCTGACCCGCTAGAGCTGGGTAGCCTGCAGACGTAATGCCTTTACCTGCAGGACCGTGACAAGCGGTACAAGCTGCAACGCCGCTCTCTGGGTTACCTGCGCGGTAGATCTTCTGGCCAAGCTCAACCAGTGCTGGATCTGCCTGACCGCCAACCATCGTTTTACCTGCGTAGTGAGCGGCAATCGCTGCAAGCTCATCATCGCTCATTGCATCAAGAAGACCGGTCATTTCAGGAATCGCACGTGCACCTGATTTGATCTCTTTCAGCTGTTTTAGCAGGTATGGCTGACCTTGGCCGGCAATCTTAGGAAAGTTACCCACCATGCTGTTACCATCAGCACCGTGACAGCCAGCACAAACAGCCGTTAGTTGAGCGACATCTGCCGCATTCGATCCGCTAACCAGACCAACGCTGATCAACATTCCGAGTAATACTTTTTTCATGGCTCTCTACCCACATTTCATCTTTGAAAAGTTTGAAACCAGTGGTGCTGGCTTCGTCGAATCCGTTCAACGCGCTCGTTTTTTTCACTTTTGGTGGTTACGAGTTGACGACAGCGCTAAAATTGCGGTGCATTATAAACCTAATCATCTATAACGAAAACCGATAAACCCCGTACTTATATAGTACTAAAGGCCAGATATGACTGAAGAGTTAGAACAAATTCATTACAACACAGCACGTTTTCTTATAAGCGCGGCAAAACTCAGTCAATGTCCAGAAGATGTCGGTGCAGAAGTTGCCTTTGCTGGACGTTCCAATGCGGGCAAGTCGAGTGCCATTAACTCGCTAACCAATCAAAACAGTTTAGCGCGCACTTCTAAAACGCCAGGTCGCACACAGCTGATCAACTTTTTCGATCTGAATGTCGAAGGTGTGCGAATTGTCGACCTTCCAGGGTATGGCTATGCGAAAGTGCCCATCGCGATGAAAGAGCACTGGCAAAAGCATCTCGATGACTACCTACAGCGCCGTCAATGTCTGCGCGGGGTGGTATTGGTGATGGATATCCGCCATCCGATGAAAGAGTTCGATGAGATGATGATCGACTGGTGTGAATCTACGGGCGTGCCACTGCACATCCTTCTCACCAAAGCCGACAAGCTAAAACGCGGCCCAGCTCAGGCAACACTGTTGAAGATTAAGAAAGAGACCAAAGAGCGTCTGGCCGACAAAGTCAGTGTCCAGGTCTTTTCAGCACTAAAGAAAACGGGCGTCGATCAGCTACGTAACCGTCTAGACAGCTGGCTACTGCCTGAGCAGTTCGACGCAGAATAGAGCTATTTGTGTCAACGGGAGCACGCTTAGTGCGCTTGCTCCCAGTTATCACCGACACCCACTTCGACCAACAGCGGCACACTCAATTCAGCGGCCGACTCCATTAGACGTTTAATCTCAGCATTAAATGCATCAACCTGATCTTCAGCCACTTCAAAGACCAATTCATCGTGCACCTGCATGATCATTCTGGCATCAAAGCCGCTTTCTGTTAGCCAAGCATCTACCGCCAACATAGCGCGCTTAATGATATCGGCGGCGGTACCCTGCATCGGAGCGTTGATCGCAGTCCGTTCAGCCCCTTGGCGCAACATTGGGTTACGGGCGTTGATCTCTGGCAAGTAGAGACGGCGACCAAAGATGGTCTCAACGTACCCCTGCTCGCGCGCCATGTCGCGGGTGCTCTCCATGTAGTTTTGGACACCTGGGTAGGTTTCGAAATAGTGCTCAATGTAGGTCTGCGCCTCTTTACGCGACGTACCCAACTGCTTGGCCAAACCAAACGCAGACATACCGTAGATCAAGCCGAAGTTGATCGCTTTGGCACTGCGGCGCTGATCGGTGCTGACCTCATCCGGTGAGACCTTAAAGACCTCGGCAGCCGTCGCTTTGTGAATGTCATCGCCATTGGCAAAGGCATTGACCAATCCCGCATCGCCAGAGAGGTGCGCCATAATGCGCAGTTCGATCTGTGAATAGTCGGCCGCCACCATGCGGTAGCCCTCTGGAGCGACAAAGGCGTGTCGGATACGTCGACCTTCGGCCGTTCTAACCGGAATATTCTGCAGGTTCGGGTCAGTCGAAGAGAGACGTCCTGTAGCCGTCACCGCTTGATGGTAGGAGGTGTGCAGACGACCCGTATTGGGATCAACCATCGTCGGCAGCTTGTCCGTGTAGGTCGATTTCAATTTGGTTAGACCGCGGTGCTCAATAATCAGCTTGGGCAGTGGGTACTCCAGCGCCAACTCTTGCAGCACCTCTTCTGCCGTCGACGGGGCGCCTTTCGGAGTCTTCTTAATCACCGGCAGCCCCTGCTTTTCAAACAGAATGGTCTGCAGTTGTTTAGGTGAGGATAGATTGAAGGGCTCGCCCGCCGCTTCAAACGCGTCGTTCTCTAACACCTTAAGGCGCTGCTCGATCTCAGCACTCTGTTGCGCCAGCAGTACCGATTTAATCAGCGCACCGTTGCGTTCAATGCGTGACAGAACCGGAATCAGTGGAATCTCGATCTCGTCTAGAATCGGTTTCACCGAAGGCACTTCATTTAGAGCTTGCTGCAAGGTCTCATGCAGACGCCACGTAATATCGGCATCTTCAGCGGCATAAGGGGCGGCCTGCTCTATCTCGATCTGATTAAAGGTCAGTTGTTTCTTGCCTTTACCGGCCAAGGATTCAAAGCTGATGGTACTCTCATCTAGATAGAACTTAGCCAAACTGTCCATATCATGGCGTGTCGCGGTACTGTTCAGCACATAGGATTCCAGCATGGTATCCGCTGATACGCCCTGAACATTGATGCCATATCGCGCCAGCACATTCATGTCGTACTTAATGTGCTGACCCACTTTCTTAAGGGAGGCATCCTCGAGCAGCGTTTTAAGCTCCGCTAGCGCCCAATCAAAATTAACCTGCTCCGGCACGCCGACGTAATCATGGCCCAGTGGCAAGTACGCCGCTTTACCCGCTTCACAACAGAATGAGACACCGACCAACTGCGCTTGCATGTAGTTTAGGCTGGTCGTCTCGGCATCAAAGGCAAAGGTGCCCGCAGCACGCAGTTTGGCAAACCATGTAGAGGCTGTCGCCTGATCCAAAATGGTTTCGTAGTGGCGTTCAACACTAGGCTTAGGAGCATCGGGCTCGCTTGAAGGCGCAGAGTCTTCAACCGCTTGCCCATCGGGGCCTTCTAATAGCGCCACCCAAGAGCGGAACTCGTAATCCTTAAACAGCTCAATCAATGATGCGTTATCCGGTTGCGGAAGGTGCACATCCGACAGAGAGATCGACAGCTCAACATCGGTTTTAATCGTGGCCAACAGATAGGAGAGCTCAGCAGCTTCGCGATGCTCTTCAAGCTTCTTGGCCATGGTTTTAGAGCCGCGGAAGGTTAGATCGGCAATCTTATCGAGATTTTGGTAGAGGTCACTGATACCGCCAATACCTTGCAGAAGCGCCAGTGCCGTCTTCTCGCCCACACCTGGCACACCTGGAATGTTGTCGACCTTATCACCCATCAACGCCAGATAATCGATGATCAATTCTGGGGGAATACCAAACTTTTCGACCACCCCGTCGCGATCCATCTTAGTGTCCGTCATGGTGTTGATTAGGGTGACCTTATCATCGACCAACTGCGCCATATCTTTATCACCTGTTGAGATCACAACCTCTAAATTGTGCGCTTCGGCTTGGCGCGCCAGAGTACCGATCACATCATCCGCTTCGACGCCCTCTTCCACCAACAGTGGCAATCCCATCGCTTTAATGATGTTATGAACCGGTTCAATTTGCTCACGCAGATCATCGGGCATCGGTGGACGCTGTGCTTTGTATTCCGGATAGATCTCATCACGAAAGGTTTTACCCTTCGCATCAAAGATGACCGCCACTGGAGAGTTGGGATAACTCTTTAACAGGCTGCGCATCATTGAGGTGACCAGTCGCACCGCACCGCTTGGACGCCCGTCGGATGTTCTTAAATCAGCCTGTTGCGAGGCAAAGAAGGCGCGGAACAGATAAGAGGAGCCATCAACGAGAACTACAGGGGCTTTTGTGTCGGTCATAATAAGATATCTATTGTATTTTTAAGCAAGGCACACAATCATAGACAAAAGCGCTGCTGCACCCAAGCTTTAGCAGCAGATAGCCCCTGATCATTGAGAACCAACCATGGCTGTATACACCCAGGTGTCTGACACCGACCTCGACAAACTGCTCGCTGATTTTGATATTGGCCAGGCCGTGGCACTTAAAGGCATTGATGGTGGTATTGAAAACACCAACTTTTTCTTAAAGACTGAAAAGAGCGGCCAACAGGCGGAGTATGTACTTACTCTTTTTGAAGAGCTTGACAGAGATGAGGTACCCTTCTTTGTTGAGCTGGGTAGCTGGCTAGCGAAGCGCAACGTTCCGGTCTCTTATGCCATCGAAGATCGAAATGGCATTGGTCTGAAACAGATCTCAAAAAAACCGGCTATTATTCAGCCGCGCTACCCTGGCGCACACCTAAAACGCGAGCTTATGACGGCCAATCATTGTGCTCAAATCGGCACGGCCCTTGCACACTACCACCAAGCCTCTAACGATTTTTACCTGAAGCGACAGGCACACCGTGGCGTGTTCTGGTGGCGTAGAGAGAGTGAACGACTCGCTCCTTTTATCGATTCAGAGTCTCGTGATTTACTGTCCGAAGAGGTCGCTCGGTTTGATGAGCTTCGCGACACCTACACGAACCTTCCAATGGGCATTACGCATGGGGATCTTTTCCATGATAACGCTCTGTTCCATGAGGATAAGCTGGCGGCAATTCTGGATATCTATAATGCAGCAACCGCCTACTGGCTCTATGATCTAGCGATTGTCGCCAATGATTGGTGTCTGGATGAGAATCTGCAGATTGATCCGGTGCGAGAGCAAGCCCTGTTAAAAGCCTACTCAGCCATTCGCCCCTATACTGCAGACGAGCATGAGGTTTGGCCACAGCTGACTCGTACCGCTGCGATGCGATTCTGGCTATCTCGCTTGGAGCCATGGGTTGATGCCCAGCAAGGCAACGGCAGCGATAAGACACTGAAAGACCCTGATGAGTTTAAACAGGTGCTGATGCACCGAATTAAATCGCCGAGTCAGCTGTAGGAACGAATTTCTACATTTAAAAGATAGTGGTGTCAGACCGGAGGTCAGACACCTGTGAGGAACCGGTGGGTCTGACCTCTGGTCTGACCCATCTATCTATGCCAGTGATAATAAAGCTTCCGCCAACTTAGTCTCATCGTAGCAATCTGTGCGCTTAGGATTCACCAGATCAACATCCAAAAGCTGAATGCCACGCTTATCTAGCCAGGTTAGAAACTCTGCATCAATGCCACTCAACAGTTTGGAATCGGTCAGCAAAATATCGATACAGCGCTCTGCTCTACTTTGAAAAACACCGCCTGCATCTCGAGCAATAAATCGTTCCAACTGCTCAATCTGCTCCTGCAATGTCATGCCAAATTGCTCAGGATCCATACCTAAATTTGGGACATACACTTTGCTGGCAGGGTTATCCATGATCGCTTTACCCACCCCTTTGGGGAGTAGGTTAGCCAGAATACTGCTATAGAAACTACCGGGCGGGAAGACGACCAGATCCGCTGAATTGATCCAACCTCTCTCTTGATCAGCCAAATGCGATTCCGAGCCCTGCGGCAAATGCAGATCAAGCGAGGCGATACGCTCATTTAATGGCTGGGACTCTTTTCCGGTCATCCGATGCTGTCCGATGATCTCTCGCCCACTCTCTGTCGTCACTTTCAGTTCACCGCACTCGTCCGTAACAGTGCGTACTTGGCCTCTAACATGAACCAGACGACTAAACAGCAGAGCAATAGGATCTAATGATCGATTATGGCTCAGGTAGCCCCCCGCCAATATCAGATTACCAATACTGGCTCGCCTGAAGTCAAAATCCTTGGGGGCTGACTCAAGAAAGTAGTTTAAAAAATCACAAATAATGCTCTGGACAGGCTCGGGAATGGACTGAACGCGCCTGTTGTTGCGTTGTTGCATCGCCTCTACCCTTACACGCAACAATGATTGCGACTCATCGGTCGGAAGGCGGTAAGCAAATAGTTCGGTCACTTCAGGGTGACCGGCGAGTGAGGCGTCAGCTAACGCCATCATTCGGGAACGTAGATCGCCCACGGCAGGCATATCAAATGCTTTTCGCAACACAGCAGAGCTGCCGCCAGAGTCATAGGGGGTCACTAAATGAATAGAGTTGTGGGTGTAGCGTTTGAGTATCTGCGAAAAGCCATTCAACGCAGTGCCACCGCTAAAAAAGAGCAGCTTAGGCCCGGTATCAGGGTTGGCTTGATACTCAGCCAAACGGGCAGTCGTATGGTCAGCAGATAGGGGCATTCACTACTCAATAAAGGTGGATATGTCATCCCAGTGTAAGTTTGCTGCGTAGGAATGCCAAGACTCCCATAATAATTATGCGTATACTGTACGCCCATTCAGTAATTTCTCTTTTTGAGCGGTGCGGCACTATGGATGTAACTCACATTATCGACTCCCTCAACGATGCGCAGCGTGAAGCGGTTACCGCGGATATCAGCAACCTTCTGGTGCTGGCCGGTGCAGGATCAGGCAAGACGCGTGTCTTGGTTCACCGAATCGCTTGGTTGATAGAAGCCGAGCAGATTTCACCCTATTCGATATTGGCGGTTACCTTTACCAATAAAGCGGCTAAAGAGATGCGTGGACGTATCGAGAGCCTGCTCAACGTCAATGTGCATGGCATGTGGGTCGGTACTTTCCACGGCTTGGCGCACCGACTGCTTCGCTCGCACTGGCAAGAGGCCGGGCTGCGTGAGAACTTCCAGATCATGGACTCCGATGACCAGTTACGTTTGGTTAAACGCATCTCTAAGGAGATGGGATTAGACGATTCACGCTGGCCGCCGAAACAGATTCAGTGGTACATCAATGCACAGAAAGATGAAGGGCTACGCAGTAAACATCTAGAGCGCACCGGTGACCTGGTACAAGACACCTTAATACGTGTCTACGAGGCGTATGAACAGGCCTGTGATCGCGGCGGCATGATCGATTTTGGTGAACTCCTGCTGCGCTGCCTTGAACTGCTGCGTGATAAGAACCCACAACTGCTGCAGCACTACAAAGAGCGCTTCCGTTACGTCTTAGTAGACGAGTTCCAAGACACCAACGCCATTCAGTACGCTTGGTTGCGCCTGCTCTGTCAGGGTGAACACAAACTGATGGCCGTGGGCGATGACGATCAGTCGATTTACGGCTGGCGTGGCGCACGTATTGAGAACATTCAAAACCTTGAGGCACACTTTGGTGGGCTTAAGACCATCAAGTTAGAGCAGAACTACCGCTCGACAGACAACATTCTGTCTGCGGCCAATGCCGTCATTCGCAACAACTTTGGACGACTGGGTAAGGAGCTGTGGACCGAGGGCAATCAAGGCGATCCTATCAGCCTCTACGCAGCCTTTAATGAACAGGATGAAGCGCGATTCATTGTCGATCGCATCGCACAGTGGGTTTCGGATGGTAATCGTCGTGACGAGAGCGCCATTCTCTACCGCTCCAACGCACAATCCCGTGTGCTTGAGGAGATGCTGATCCGTGCCGCAATTCCCTATCGCATCTATGGCGGCCAACGATTCTATGAGCGTTTAGAGATTAAAAATGCCCTCGCCTACCTGCGCCTAATAGCCAACCGCGATGACGACACGGCGATGGAGCGCGTCATTAACGTGCCGACCCGTGGCATCGGAACGCGCACCATTGAAGAGGTACGCGATTACGCACGAAGCCAAGGCATCTCAATGTGGCGAGCCTCGAACGAGATCATCGAGCATAAGAAGCTGCCAGCACGTGCCGGCAATGCTCTGCAGGCCTTCTTAGATCTGGTCAATCAGTTGACGGTTGATACAGAAGAGGCATCCCTGCAGGAGCGGACAGAACATACCATTCGCTTCTCTGGACTGATTGCTCACCATGAAAAAGAGAAAGGTGAAAAAGCACAGTCGCGCATCGAAAACTTGGAAGAGCTAGTGACAGCTGCGCGTCAGTTTGAGCAACAGTGGTCCCAAGAGGAGAACCCCGAGTTCCCTTCCGTGCTGGCTGCCTTCCTTGATCAAGCTGCGCTGGATGCCGGTGAATCACAGGCGGATCCCAATACCGACAGCGTTCAACTGATGACTCTGCACTCGGCGAAAGGCTTGGAGTTCCCGCTGGTCTTCCTATGCGGTATGGAAGAAGGCCTCTTCCCGCACAGCATGTCGGCCGAAGAGCCCGGACGTTTAGAAGAGGAGCGCCGCCTCTGTTATGTAGGTATTACGCGTGCCATGCAGAAACTCTACATGACCTACGCTGAGTCCCGCCGCCTTCATGGCCAAGACAACTACAACCGCCCTTCACGCTTCATTCAGGAGATTCCATTGGAGTTGATTGAAGAGGTGCGCCTAAATGCCAGTGTTCGCCGACCGCTCTCCAGCGGCTCGGATATGGAGGTCAGCTTCACACCTCAATCCGCTTTTGCCAGCGAAGTGCCCGACACTCAACTCAGTCTAGGCCAGAGGGTCAACCACCCTAAATTTGGTGATGGCATGGTCATAAACTTTGAGGGGTCCGGCCCGAAGGCCCGAGTACAAGTGAACTTCGACTATGAAGGCACCAAATGGCTAGTCGTTGGTTTTGCTAATCTAACAACGCTGTGAATAAAACATTTCAGTTTGTTTAAAGAAAAATTACACCTGTGTAACATTCTTGTAACAAAAGTGTATTTAAATGGCGTCAACTTAAATTAGCGACTACTTTAAGTAGTGGTAAATCAATGAACCAAGCAAGAGGAGCTTCTCTTGGAAATTAAAGACATGAATAAGCTGGATAAAGCGACAGCATCTAACCGTGGCGATGTTATGCGCATCGGTTACGCCCTGCTCTTCCTAGTAGGTATTGTTCTCTTTATCTCAGCACAAGTTGGGGATATCCCAGGAAGTTACATCCTTGTCATTGCCGCAATGATCGGTGGTTACATGGCAATGAACATTGGTGCTAACGACGTAGCCAATAACGTGGGCCCAGCAGTAGGTTCAAAGGCGCTTACCCTAACAGGCGCTATCATTATCGCGGCTATCTTTGAAGCATCGGGTGCTTTAATCGCCGGCGGTGACGTTGTCAGCACAATCAAAAAAGGGATCATCAACCCAGAAGTGATTGGTGATGCTGATACCTTTATTTGGTTGATGTTAGCCGCACTTCTAGCGGGTGCGTTATGGCTTAACCTAGCAACAGCTGTTGGTGCTCCTGTCTCTACTACTCACTCTATTGTTGGTGGTGTATTGGGTGCTGGTATCGCTGCAGGCGGTTTTGGTATTGCTAACTGGGACAAGATGGGCGCGATCGCAGCAAGCTGGGTGATCTCACCTGTACTTGGCGGCCTGATTGCAGCTGGTTTCCTATACCTAATCAAACGCACCATTACTTATAAGTCGGACATGCGTGTTGCAGCTAAGAAGATGGTACCTCTGCTGATCATGTTGATGGCTTGGGCATTCTCGACCTACCTAGCACTTAAAGGCGTTAAGAAGCTGATCAAACTCGATTTTGTGACAGCTCTACTGATCGGTCTAGCCATTGCGGTAGTTATTTACTTCATTGTTAAAGGTCTGGTAGCTAAAGCAGCTGACCGCCTGGATAACGATAAAGCGGGTGTTAACCAACTGTTCACCATTCCTCTAATCTTCGCTGCAGCACTACTAAGTTTCGCACACGGTGCAAACGACGTTGCAAACGCCATTGGTCCACTAGCGGCGATCAACGATGCGATCGTTAACCACGGCATTTCAACGAAAGCAGCGATCCCACTTTGGGTCATGATGATCGGTGCTCTAGGTATCGCGTTGGGTCTAGCACTATTTGGTCCAAAACTGATCAAAACCGTTGGTTCTGAAATTACTGAGTTGGATCAGACACGTGCATTCTCTATCGCTATGGCGGCAGCGATCACGGTTATCATCGCTTCTCAGCTAGGTCTTCCAGTATCTTCAACTCACATTGCTGTGGGCGGTGTATTCGGTGTGGGCTTCCTTCGTGAGTACTTGAAATCAAGCCACGCTCGCATGATCAACGAGATCAAATCGCACCACCAAGGTGCTGATCAAGAGGAAGTGGAAGAGTTTCTTGCTAAGTTTGAAAGTGCATCAATCGATGACAAAGCTAAAATGCTTAAGCAACTTAAGAAGAAAACAGCCTCTGCAGAACTAAGCAAAAAAGAGCGCAAGCAGCTTAAGAAAGCGTACAAACAGGAGCTGGTTAAGCGTTCAGCTGTTTACAAAATTGCCGCTGCATGGGTTATTACAGTTCCAGCATCAGGTACATTGGCGGCGATTCTGTTCTACGTAATCCGTGGAATCATGGTCTAATAAACGCCAAACTATCCATCAAAAAGCCCCTTCGTGGGGCTTTTTTGCGTCTTATATTTATCATTAAATTGTCATAAACGCTTCACAGAGTTGTAACAAAGCAAGCGCCTAATAGTTATCAAAGAGGTAAGCGACAGCCTACCGACTGATTTAGAAACTAAGGAGTTTGAAATGTTCCTACGACTCGCAACAACAGCTGCTACTTTAACCGCTCTAATGAGCACTCCAGCAATGGCCCGAGATAACGTGAGCATCGCTGGTTCATCTACCGTTCTTCCATTCGCAACAATCGTTGCTGAGCGTCTAGGTCGTAACCCAGCGTTCAACACACCTGTTGTTGAATCAGGCGGTTCTTCTGTTGGTAAAAAAGGCGTTTGTGACGGCATCGGTACTGAGTTCATCGATATCGGTAACGCTTCTTCACGCATGAAGAGTGGCGAACTAGAGTACTGTGATGCAAACGGCGTGAAGATCACTGAGATCAAAGTCGGCTACGACGGTATCGTATTTGCTAACTCTAAAGACGCTGCTCAACTAGAGATCTCTCGCTCAGACCTTGGTAAAGCCTTAACAGCTAAAGTGGCCGTTAACGGTGAGCTAGTTGATAACCCATTCAAAACTTGGAAAGACGTTAACCCAGCGCTTCCAAATGTTGCAATCCGTGTCTACGGTCCACCAACGACTTCTGGTACTCGTGCATCATTCGCTGAAATCATCAACGAAAAAGCGTTCTGTAAAAAAGACGACGAGATGAAAGCAGCACTAAAAGCAGCAGGCAAAAAAGCAAAGTCTTGTCGTGCGATGCGTACTGACGGTGCGTACATCGAAGCTGGCGAGCAGGACAACCTGATCGTTCAAAAGCTGCAAGAAGACTCAGAAACTTTCGGTATTTTCGGTTTCTCTTACCTTGATCAGAACTCTGACACTCTACAGGGTGCGAAACTGGATGGCGTAGCACCAACATTCGAAGCGATTGCTGACGGTTCTTACAAAGCATCACGCGCACTGTTCATGTACGTTAAACACCAGCACGTTGGTGTTGTACCAGGCATTGCTGAGTACATGACTGAGTGGACTAAACACTGGGACGAAGATGGCATCCTAGCGGACGCAGGCATGATCCCAATGCCAACTGCAGAACGTGAAGAGATGGCTGCTCGCATGACAGCACTGCCAGTTCTTACTGCTGATGCTCTTAAGTAACCCAATCCTAGATTGAAATTAATCCGGCCTGTATTACAGGCCGGATTTTGCAGCATTTGAGATACTGAAATGACACTGACTTCGTTGCTAATTATTTTAACAGTCATCAGTCTCGCCTTTTACTTCATAGCTAAAAGGACGGTTCTTATCGCTCGATCAAATGGGCAGGTATTCCACTCACTTCCGAACTACTATGGCCTTTGGGCTGGCTCTTTAGCCTTCTTCCCAGCGGTTGTTGTATTGATTCTCTGGTCTATCATCGATATTCAGCTGTTCCAGAGCTGGGTGCGTGATTTCTATCCTCCTGAAATCCTTGCTGCCGGTGGCTCACAAGCCATTGTGGCGCTCGCCAAGGTAGAAAACATAGTCGCAGGCATCCGTTTTGGTGAACCTGAAGCATGGGTTCTGCAAGCAGGAGATGCTTGGATTGGCTGGGCTGCAACCTCTACGATGCTGAAATCAGCCGTGGTATTAGGCCTAGCAACTGTGTGTGGTCTAATCGCTTACCGTCAGATCGATTCCGATTTTCGTGCACGTAACGGTGTAGAAAAGCTGATCTCATACGGTCTGATTGCAGCATCGACTATCGCGATACTAACAACCATTGGTATCGTACTGTCTGTACTGTTTGAAACCATTCGATTCTTCCAACTGGTACCGCCAACTGATTTCATCTTTGGTACCGAGTGGAACCCTCAATTCGAAGGCGCAGAGCGCGCTGGATCGGGTGGAGGTGAAGCTAAATACGGTATGCTTCCGATGTTTGCCGGCACCTTATTAATCTCATCTATCGCGATCATCGTTGCAGTGCCTGTCGGTCTAGCCAGTGCGGTCTATCTAGCAGAGTATGCATCACCCAAAGTACGCTCTACTGTTAAACCGCTTCTTGAGATTCTTGCCGGCGTACCCACTGTGGTTTATGGCTTCTTCGCAGCCTTAACTGTTGCACCTGCTATCAAAGGGTTGGGGGAATCATTAGGTCTTACTGTTGCGTCTGAATCAGCACTCGCGGCAGGTCTCGTCATGGGCGTTATGATCATTCCATTCGTCTCATCACTTTCAGATGACGTGATTAACGCTGTACCTCAATCACTTCGTGATGCAGCTTACGGACTGGGCTCAACAAAAAGCGAGACGACTCGCCAAGTAGTTCTTCCTGCGGCCCTACCGGGTATTGTTGCGGCCGTCATTCTTGCGGTGTCTCGTGCAGTCGGTGAGACCATGATCGTAGTAATGGCTGCGGGCCTAGCGGCTAACCTTTCGTTCAACCCTCTCGATGCTGTCACAACGGTGACATCTCAGATCGTTACAATTCTGGTCGGTGACCAAGAGTTTGAGTCGGCGAAAACACTATCAGCATTTGCGCTATCTACGATGCTGATTATTTTGACCTTGGGTCTAAACTTCTTCGCCCTTCAAATTGTTAAGAAGTACAGGGAACAATATGACTAACAAGGCATTCAAAGGCCTCTCACCTCAAGAGGCGACTGCGCGCGTTGAAGCGTCACTTAAACAACGTCGCAAGAAAGAGAAGCGCTTTCGTCTGATGGGCTTATCGGCTGTTGGCTTAGCGTTAACATTCCTAGTCATTCTGTTCTCGGGCATCTTAACGAAAGGCTTGCCAGGTATGTTCCAGCACTACGTTCAGCTGGATGTGGTATTGGACAAAGCGCGTCTTGACCCACAAGGTGATATGTCAGATGCCTCGCTTTTCTCGGGCGATGCCGACAAAATTATTTTGGAAGCCTCACTGGCCTCTATTGGTGAAGAGGGAGGCCGAAAAACCAAGAAGGCCCTTCGTAAGATGGTCTCTTCGGGTGGCTCACAGCGCCTGATCGATTTCGTAAAGGCGAACCCTGAACTGATGGGGACAACCCAAACGATTAAGTTTGCTGTGGATGATGATATCGACTCGTTCCTGCGTGGATTCATTAAACGTGAGACCCCAGAAAAGGATCGTCGAATCAACGACTTCACCATTGAGATCGTAGATAAGTGGCAAGAAGCCGGTTTAATCAGCTACGAGTTAAGTGACTACCTGTTCTTCGGTTCTGCATCGCGTGATGCAGAGATGGCAGGCATCAAAGGAGCGCTTTTTGGATCGCTCCTGACCCTGGCTATCTGTGTCAGCATCGCCTTCCCTCTTGGGGTTGCAGCAGCCGTCTATCTTGAAGAGATTGCTCCGAAAAACCGCTGGACTGAGATCATTGAGATCAATATCAACAACCTAGCGGCAGTGCCTTCAGTGGTGTTCGGTATCATGGGCTTGGCGATCTTCATCGTCACCTTTGGTATGCCACGATCTATTCCACTAGTAGGTGGTATCGTACTGGCTCTGATGACTCTGCCGACGATTATCATCTCCTCTCGCGCGGCGATTCGTGCAGTACCACCGAGTATTCGTGATGCCGCATTGGGTATTGGCGCATCGAAAATGCAGACCATTTTCCACCACGTTATCCCACTTGCGATGCCAGGCATGCTGACGGGTACCATCATTGGTATGGCGCAAGCTCTAGGTGAGACGGCACCACTGTTGATGATTGGTATGGTGGCCTTCATTGTTGATATTCCTGGTGGCTTTACCGACCCTGCGACGGTACTACCGGTTCAAATCTTTATGTGGGCTGACTTTGCAGAGCGAATGTTTATTCAGAAAACCAGTGCTGCAATCATCGTACTACTGGCCTTCCTTATCACGATGAACGCCGCTGCAATCATGCTTCGTAAGAAGCTAGAGCGTCGTTGGTAAGCGAAAAAATGAACGAATCTAAAGACTTAAACAATTCAACGGACAAGAAGATGGAAAACAGTAATATCAAAACGACGGGTAATGTGTTTGTTGAAAACCCGCGCATGACTGCTCGTAATGTTGACGTTTACTACGGCGACAAACATGCCATCAATGATGTCACCATCGATATTGGTGAGCAGGAAGTCATTGCTTTCATCGGCCCATCCGGCTGTGGTAAATCAACCTTCCTTCGTACCTTGAACCGTATGAACGATACCATCGATATCTGTCGAGTAGAGGGTACTATCGCATTGGATGGCCAGGATATTTACGCGCCATCCGTGGACGTTGTACCACTTCGTGCGCGTGTCGGCATGGTTTTCCAAAAGCCAAACCCATTCCCTAAATCGATCTACGACAACATTGCTTACGGTCCTCGTATTCATGGCTTAACGAAAAGCAAAAGTGAATTGGACGACATCGTAGAGTCAGCACTAGAGAAAGCGGGCCTTTGGAACGAAGTTAAAGATCGTCTAGATCAACCGGGTACAGGCCTATCGGGCGGTCAACAGCAGCGTCTATGCATCGCACGCGCTATTGCGGTAAGCCCAGAGGTCATTCTTATGGATGAGCCTTGTTCCGCACTGGACCCTATTGCGACAGCAAAGGTTGAAGAGTTGATCGAAGAGCTTAAAAGTCAGTACACCATCGTTATCGTCACGCACTCAATGCAACAGGCAGCGCGTGTCTCTGATCGTACAGCCTACTTCCACCTGGGTGATCTGATTGAGGTGGGTAATACTGAACAGATCTTCACCAACCCATCACACCAGCTAACGCAGGATTACATTACAGGCCGTTTTGGTTAGAGCAGAAATTCAATTCGCATATCGATGCCGTACTGTTTACAGAAAGACTCTTCCCGCTCCAGATCCGCAATCAGGAGTGGATATTCATCACTGACCTCTGCATCTAATGAGAGGGTGAGTCGTTCGCCATCGAATTCAATTTTAGGTACTTCAGGGTACTCGCTGCTTCGACTTAGGTGCCAGATAACAGAGATACGTAAAATCAGAATCAACGCGATGGCATGTTTTTTGGATAGCATGCCAAGGTTGGTCACTAGGGACTTTTTAATCTTTTTACGATGCAATCGAACCATTAGCGCGACCAGCTTTTGCTGGTCGAAACTAAAACCGGCTAGGTTTGAATGCTCTAAAATATAGGCTGAATGCTTCTGCAAACCACTTGAATTTAGGTTTAGTCCTACCTCATGTGTCAGTGCCGCATATTGCAGGTAACGACGAGTAAAAACCGGAAGTCGTAATTCTGGAGCTAACTGCCGCCAAAGTTTCGTTGCGGTATCACTGACTCGCTCCGCATGCTTGGTATCAACGTGGTAACGTGCCATCAATGAGCGAATCGCACGCGTTCTAGTATCCTGCTGATCACCCGATGACGCCGTAAACTCTCCCAGCAAACCTTCACGTAACGCACCAGAGGAAAACTTGGCTTGCTCAATCTCGAGGCTAGAGAAAACGGCATCTAGAATCGCCAAACCACCAGCGAAAATCTGCAATCGTTGCTCACTAATGCCTTTTACAACTTTACTGGATAACTCATTTTTGACGACTAATTTACGTAAGGCTTTTATCGATTTAGCGGAAATCTCTTTCGGATCATAGCCCAAGTTTTCACTGGCTGTCGCTATCGCTTGTGCTGAACCTGAAGTACACCGGACTTGATTCCAACCGATGGATGCAAAGAGGGCAGAAAAGCGTTCCAGCTGCTGTTGCGCATAGAGCTTCGCTTTTTTATAAGAGGCCTTATCAACGCCTTTACTGAAGAAGGCCTCGGTAAAACTCACCGAACCCATAGTATGAGAGCGACCTAATTCCAAGCTATTCTCACGACCGAGTGCAACCTCAGTGGACCCGCCACCAATATCAATGACCAAGGTGTTACCCGCTAAGTGCTCTGAACTTGAAACACCCAAATGAACCAGGCGAGCCTCTTCTTGACCACTGATAATCTCGATGGGGTATGGAAAGACTTGTCTAGCAGAGGCAAGAAATTCACTGCGATTCTTAGCAATTCGCAAGGTGTGTGTACCGACCACGCGCACAGTACAGTTTGGAAAGGGCGTTAGTTGTTCAGCAAATGTCTTGAGTACTGCGACTCCTCGTTCGATAGCCTCTTCAGAGAGGTTATTTTTAGCGTCTAAACCCTCAGCCAAGCGAACACGCTCTTTGTGTTTAAAAAGGGGCTGCACATCATCGTGAAGTTGACGCACGACCAACATGTGAAAACTATTAGAACCTAGATCAATCGCTGCAAAGTGTCGTGATTCAGATTCAGAGTTATGCTTGTCGTTCACGAGAGCGCTCCAGCTGTTTTAAGTAGTCGTAAATCGCCATCTGTGAGCGTATTTTCTTACGATTGCCACGAGTTACATAATGATTGGCCTGCTCCGGGTCTAAGGCTCTAGCCTTAGTGTTATCTCGCCATTGTAGGTCGAGCTGGTCCTTAATGAGCTTACGAACATTTTTATCCAAAATTGGGCAACCGACTTCAATTCGGTGGTCGATGTTGCGAGTCATCCAGTCAGCAGAAGTTAAAAACATCTTTCGTTTACCACCAGCATAAAACAGTGACACACGAGCATGCTCAAGATAGCGATCGACAATACTGATGATTTTGATATTGTCACTCACGCCTGGTATACCGGCTAAAATGTTACACATTCCGCGAACAATTAGACGTATTTTGACTCCCGCCTGGCTCGCTTCATAAAGTTTATTAGAGAGTCCTTCGTCGACTAGATTATTCACTTTCAAAAAGATCTCGGCACGGTTGCCATTGCGTGCCGCTTCAATCTCATCATCAATCAATTGATTGATTGGGTCACGGCTGTAATTTGGACTAACTTGAAGATGTTTGAACTTGAAATTTTTGTAAGGATTGATAATAAAATCAAAGACTTTATCGAGCTCTTCTGTAATCTCAGGTCGTTTAGTAAACAGACCAAAATCAGTGTAAATTCGAGCAGTTTTCTCGTTCAAGTTACCGGTACTGATGTAACCATAAGCAACCTCTTCACCCTCCTCTTCTCGGACGACGTGAATTATTTTTGCATGACACTTAAGTGAGGCAACACCAAACTCAACAACAACCCCTGCCTCAGTAAGTTCACGTGCCCATTCAATATTCGCCTCTTCATCAAATCGTGCACTGAGCTCGACAATGACAATCACTTTTTTACCGTTCTTAACAGCCTCGATCAGTGATTTGAGAATCTGACTATTGTTCGCTACTCGATAAACCGTTACCTGTATCTGCTTAACAGCGGGATCGAACGACGCCGCACGCACAAAATCAGTCAAATAACGAAATTTATAGTAGGGGTAGTGGAGCAGAATGTCCTCTTTAGAGATCGCTTCGAATACATTCGATGCACTATCAAATTGATGACTATTCAGAGCCGAGAGCTTTTCGTTCTCTAGATAGCGAGGACCAACATTTGGAAAATTAATAAAGTCTTTAAAGTTTCGATAACGTCCGCTCGCAGTGGTTTCCGCATCGGGTTGTAGCCCCAAATTCTCACACATGAAGTCAAACATGTAATCAGGCATCATTTCGTCATAGACCAGTCGCACAGGCCTATTCGTATCACGCTGTTTGATGCCTTGAGACATTTTCTCTAGTAGGGATAACTCAACATCACGCTCTAAGTCATAATCCGCATCTCGCGTCACCTTAACGGCAAACATTTCGGTCGAGTCAAAATCGATAAAACCATCAAAGATATCGTCAACGCAATAGCGAATGGCGTTATCGAGCACGATGATTGGCTTTCGCCGCTGACCTTTGATTCGAGGCAGTTGGATAAATCGGTTGGTTTTATCAGAAGGAATTTCAAGAAGTGCATACTGAACTGAAGTCCCTTTTTTTAGGGCACACATCAGGTACGCATCTTCGTCATTCATGACGCTAGCAAGCTTGGTGTTCTCATTCACTAAGATGGGTGTGATGTGGTGCAGGACCTCATCTCGGAAGTATTTCCGTAACCAGCCACCCTCTTTCTCGTTCAACTGATCGTTATTGATCAGAAAGATATTGCGACGGGCGAGTCCCTTGATGACATCAATGTGGATGTCATTAAAACGATCTGCGAGAGTTTGTACCTTCTCATTCACTAGATGTAACAGGTTTTCAGCCGACATCCCTTTGGGTTCGACCTTGCCTAGTTGCTCAAGACGTAGGCGACGGTGCAAGTCTGCAACCCGAACTCTGAAAAACTCATCTAAATTGCTGGAGTAAATACCCAAAAAACGGACACGCTCAATGATGGGTACGTTTACATCCGCAGCTTCCTGCAGTACGCGTTCATTGAACGATAACCAACTTAACTCTTTTTCAATTAACTGCATTGCGTGTCCATTGGGCTTATCTCAACAGCCTAAAAAGCTTATTTCTTTGATAATCATAAGTTTTATCGCAAGGTAAGCCTACCCTTTAGAGATATATTTTCCTTTAACCAAATCGACACGAAACTGTCACAAATCTCTAACATTCTTTTGAAATACTAAAGGTAATTAGACCTAGTTGACCTAAAAAGAGGTTTTGTAATGCGCGACAGTGGCGAGATCTATTCGCAACACACATCAAATAAGTTCAACGAAGAGCTTGAGAGGCTTCGTTCCGAATTTTTAGAGATGGGCAGAACCGTTAAGCAGCAAGTCACTGACTCTTTGCATGCACTGCTCAATCAAGATATCTCACTGGCTGAATCAACTCGTGAGCTGGATCGAGAGACCAATCGCTTCGAAAATCAGATAGATAAAGCGTGTGAACAGATCATTGCGCTTCGCCAGCCAGCAGCCGTTGATTTAAGGCTGGTTCTGTCAATCAACCGTGCCATTGTTGATCTGGAGCGTATCGGAGATGAAGCCTCTCGCGTT
Source organism: Marinobacterium sp. xm-d-530 (assembly GCF_013283365.1). Taxonomy (GTDB): domain Bacteria; phylum Pseudomonadota; class Gammaproteobacteria; order Pseudomonadales; family Balneatricaceae; genus Marinobacterium_E. Next base: position 278,110 of record NZ_WBYM01000003.1, read on the forward strand.
GCCAAACAGGCCATCGATCTGTCAAATAATGAATCGAGTAGCAAAAGTCTTCATGAGGTCAGCCACATTGGTGAGATGGTCACAGACATGCTCAACTCAGTATTAATCGCTTTTGAAAATCGTGACATCGAATTAGCGTACAAAGTGGTCAAGAGTGATAAACATGTTGATCGTGAATACCAGTCGACCATGCGAGCTTTAATCACTTTCATGATGGAAGACTCACGCTCTATCAGTGGTGTGCTAAATATAATCTGGATCCTTCGTGCACTAGAACGAATCGGTGACCATGCCTGCAATTTGGCTGAGCAAGTCATCTACCAAGTCAGCGGTACCGATGTTCGTCACATGAAGACTAAAGAGATCAAAAAGATCGTTCGAGAGTAAGCTTGCGACTCTGCTTCTAACAAAGCCACCTTCAGGTGGCTTTGTTGTTTTAAGCACTCCCTCACTTCATACTACCACCTTAATTTAAAGATACTTGAGTCACTTGTGATCACTGCAGATAAACTCCATGCCGCATGGCAATTGATGCGAGCAGACAAACCGATTGGCACCTATCTCTTGTTATGGCCAACTCTCTGGGCTTTATGGATCGCCGCAGGTGGCTTACCCAGTTGGGATCTACTGTTTATCTTTACCTTTGGGGTATGGGTGACTCGTTCAGCCGGCTGCGTCATTAACGACTTTGCAGACCGCAAAGTGGATGGCCATGTAAAACGCACCTCCGAAAGGCCGCTACCAACGGGCCGCATTACTAGCAAAGAAGCCATTGGCTTGTTCGTCGGATTAATGCTGATCGCGTTTATCTTAGTGCTATTCACGAACAAAGCCGCGATCTTGCTATCGCCCATCGCTCTGTTATTAGCCTTCAGCTACCCCTTTATGAAGCGCTACACCCACTTCCCCCAAGTCGTTTTGGGTATGGCGTTTGGTTGGGGAATTCCGATGGCCTTTGCTGCAACCTTAGGCGAAGTGCCATTAGTCGGCTGGTTAGTCTTCCTTGCTAAAATTTTATGGACGGTCGCTTATGACACCATGTACGCCATGGTCGATCGGGATGATGATTTAAAGATAGGCATCAAATCGACAGCTGTATTTTTTGGCCAATACGATCGCATGGCTATAGCCGGCCTACAGATTGCTGCTCTTGCTGTACTGGTTTGGATTGGAATACTGGAATCCCTTGGAATCTATTTCTATCTTGGACTGATAGGTGCTGTAGGGTTCTTTATCTACCAGCACTGGCTGATAAAAGATCGTGAACGCATGCCCTGTTTCAAAGCATTTTTAAATAATCACTATGCTGAACTAGTTGTTTTGGTGGGATTAGCTGCTGATTACGCACTGTAAAACGTCATTGTCATCTTTTTGTAACGAAAGCATCATTTAATGAGGTCAATGAAACAGATGAGAGAGTTACCATGAGTCGTTCCAGACGCATACTGATCGTTGATGATGAATCCGCTATTCGTGAAATGATTGTAATGGCACTAGAGCTCGCCGGCTTTGAGACACTAGAGGCCTGTGATGCAAAAACAGCCCATGCCATGGTCATTGATGAAAAGCCTGACATGATGCTGCTCGATTGGATGATGCCTGGTACCAGCGGAATAGAGCTAGCCAAACGCCTTCGCAGCGACCCTACCACCAAAGACCTACCGATCATCATGCTGACGGCGAAAGCTGATGAAGACAATAAAATTCAGGGCCTTGAAGCGGGTATAGATGATTACATTACTAAGCCTTTTTCACCCAAAGAGCTGATCGCTCGCTTAAAAGCGGTTCTTAGAAGAAGCCTTCCCGAGAGTGATGAGGGCGCCATCTCAATCGGTGGGATTATTTTAGATCCAGTCTCACATCGGGTTTCGGATGCTTCCGGCCAGTCGCTCAATCTAGGTCCAACAGAGTTCAAACTGCTTCATCTGTTTATGACACATCAAGATAGAGCCTATTCCCGGGGCCAATTATTAGATATGGTTTGGGGCGGGAATGTCTATGTGGAGGAGCGAACAGTGGATGTGCACATTCGACGTCTTCGCAAAGCACTAGGGCCAGACCTTGGTAATTTAATCCAAACAGTTCGTGGTACAGGATACCGTTTTTCAACCAAACTCTAGGATAGATTTGTGACCGAATCGATAGCACGCCAACTACTTGGCCTTCTCAGCTTTACTCTTGCTGGTGCAGTTCTCGGTTTTTTTACAAGTCACAACCTAATACTGGGTGCATTATTTGGCTCTTTGCTTTGGTCGATATTGAGTTCGCTGCTGAACGCAAAGTTAGTCACTTGGCTAGACCAAAATCTCAGCTCGCCAGATCCTAAATTACCCTTTGAACAGGGGCGTATTGTTCGCTCGATAGCCAACTATCGGAATAAGACGGAAGCAGAATACGATGAGATCCATGCCGATATGGATCAGTTTCAAGCAGCCACCTCTGCCATGAAAGACGCCATCGTCATCATTGATAATCAAGACAATATTGAGTGGTGGAATAATGCCGCTGAAGAGATATTAGAGATAACCATTGAGCAGAAACATAAAAGGGTACAGGAGGTCTTTTCTGAACCTAATTTCTTAGAATTTTACTCTCAATCGTCTCATATCGCTTCATTCAAAGCAGACTCAGCAGACCAGAAAAGAGTGCTTGAGTACCGTGTAGAATCCTTTGGTGAAGGTGACAAAGTTCTCATTGTTAGGGATATCTCTGAGAGCGAAAAAATTGGCCTTATGCGTCATACCTTCTTAGCCAATGCGTCACACGAACTGAGAACTCCAATCACAGTTATTCATGGGTATCTGGAGACATTACAAGAGCAAGAGCTGCCCAAACCAATACAAAAAGCGATCCACTCTATGCAGTCTCAGAGCAGTCGTATGGCTGCTCTGATTGCTGACCTTCTAACCCTTTCTCGCTTGGAAACCAGCTCAGAAAATAAGAGCCGAAAGCCCATTTTCATTAGAGAAATGCTAGAAAGGATCACAGAAGAAGCAAAAGAGGTGTCAGGGCCAAAACAGCATCAAATCTCACTCGAAATGGACCAAGGCTTTGAGATTCTTGGTAATGAGGGCGAGGTACGCAGCGCTCTATCCAACCTCGTGTTCAATGCGGTCCGATATACTCCGGCTAACGGAGTAATTGATATAAAACTGAAATCCGTCGACACCAGTGTACTGTTTTCGGTGACCGATACCGGTGTCGGTATACCAGCAGAGCACATTCCAAGAATCACTGAACGCTTCTACAGAGTGGATGAAGGGCGATCCCGCGACAGTGGTGGTACAGGACTTGGACTGGCCATAGTGAAACACGTGTTGGTTCGGCACAATGCTAAGTTGGGAGTTACTAGTAAACCGGGTGAAGGCAGCCGATTTAGTGTGACCTTCCCTGAAAGTCGAGTGGTTAAGATTTAGCAGCGCTTACTTTAAACGCCCCTGCTCACCATCAGCTTCATACTCTTCCACCCAAAAGATCGTTGCGCCAATCACTGCCGCCGGCATCAAAATCAGATTCAGCAGGGGTACCAACATGCCAAGCTGTATCACCGAGCCTAGACTTAACGCAGACCAACGACGCTCTTTCAATAACCCCTTCATTCGCTTGAAGGTCAGGCCGTTGTTATCCATCGGGTAGTCGATGTATTGAATCGCCATCATCCACGCACTGAAGATGAACCAAAGCACTGGGGTCGCTAGGTTGATGAGCGGTATAAAGCCTAGAATCAACAAGAGCAAAACCCTTGGAATAAAGTACGCCAACTTAGCTAACTCACGCGCGAGGGTGCCGGGAATCATCTGCAATAGGCTGAGTTCATTGCTGATCGCATCGCCTCGCAGACGCTGCTCAACCCGTTCTGAAAGGATACCGTTGAATGGCGCGGCTATAAAGTTCGCAACAACCGAGAAGCCGTAATAGACCATCAGCACCAAGACCAGTGCGAAGATAGGCCATAAGAAGTAGATCAGATAATCCAACCAACCCCAATCAGGTAACCAGAGCGCGATTAGAGCATCAACCCAAGCAGAGAAGTTGGTCACCAGAAGATAGATCGCCCCAACAAAGATGACTGTATTGATCAGCAAAGGTACCAATACAAAGGCGCGAAGACCGGGCTCCGACAGCATTTTGAAACCGCGGCCTAGATAGGCCAACCCTGAGAAAGGCGAGTTCGTGCGCATGGTGAATTACGCTAGGAAGTTTAGGTAGACTCGAATCACAACCGCCAGAATCATGCCGCTCAGACCGATGCGGTTGATACGAAACTCGGTTGGGTTAAGTTTGAGTAGCGGCTCCCAAAAGCGAATGATCGCTTTCCAATCGCCACTGCGAGTTCCATACATGGCCAGAGAGATGATGTAGATGCCCAAGCCACCCCAGAATAGGAAGGGCTCCATCGCTGCTAAATAGTAGTTCATTCAATTGTCCTTATTGTGTTGCGCAGTGCTGCTGCTTTTGACGCATCAGAAGACGGCAGCCATCGCCGCGACTGTTCAGATCGTAGCAGGCAAAACGGGCCCACTCTTTCTCCTCTTCGGTCTTCTCTTCTTGGAACTCTGGCACCCCATCACAGAAGCTCTCTGCACGTTCGGCAACGCCCCAACAACCACGCAGATACTGGCCTGCATCTACGGTACAGGAGATGCTTAAGCACTCAGCAATCTGGCCAATGGCATCATCAAAACAAGCTGCGTCCGTTTTTACCCTACCCTGCTCTTCACCCTTAGCAAAAAACTCGGCAGCCGCCTGTTGTCGCTCTGAATTGAACGCTTCGAGCCAATCATCACCGGCAAACTCTACCCAGAGGTAGAAGCCGATGCCTGACATTAAAATAAGAGCCCAGATGATCTTTTTAATCACGCAACGTCTCGCTTATTGGGTTTATAGAGGCCAACGATGGTTAACAGAAGACCCAACACACTCAACAGCATGCCGCCGTTCACCAACAGTGGGTAGCGCACCATAAAAGGAATAAAAGGTTGTTCTGTCTGTGGATCACACTCTGAGAGAGCATAGTCGTAGAAACCACCGGTCGCCGTGCAGCTCTCGATCAAGTGCTGCTCGTACATGTAAGCCCCCATCAGTGCGAGGCTTGGAACAATCAGAAGAATAAGACCCAGTCTAAGCATTACTCTTCGTCGCTGATCCCTATATTTGAGATGCCTTGGTTTTCACCAAGCTCACGCAGTGCTGAAATGGTTGCAGCATTCTGTTTAGCGCCGTTTAGCTGTTCCAGAACTTCGCTCTGAAACGCATCTTCATCCAGCATCATGTCGTGTGAGTTGATCATGCGGATCAGCTCTTCATCTGACATCTGATCGTTCGCTTCAGCAAACTCAATGTAAGCCGATACGGTTTCATAAGAGAGGTTCGATACCGCAACCGCGTCGCTCGCCTCTTTCTCTAGCTTACACATCAGCGTTGAGTAGAGCGCCAGCATTGCATCGCGGGCAGGAATGGCACCAAAGGTGTCGAACTCATCGAGATCCACCAGGTTATCGTCTACATGGCCAAGCTGAACGTCGTAGTTTAGCTTGCTGCCGTTTTGAGCCAGTTCACCCCATACGCCATCAAGCACGGTGCGCATGCGATCTAAATCGCCAAACTCCATCAACTTGGAGAACAGCGCGAAGTTATTGAACATACGCTCGGTCAGCGCAGCAGAGAAGGCAACCTGCTGCCAGTGCTCAAGGTTACGAATCTCAGTTTCTAGTTCATTGGGATCTAGCATCGATGCCTACCTTTGCCGTTGATTAAAGACGTACTTCAATACCGCGCTCACGCATGTACGCTTTCGCTTCGGGTACTGTGTATTCGTTAAAGTGGAAAATAGAGGCGGCCAGCACTGCGTCGGCTTTGCCTTCGATGCAGCCATCAACCAAATGATCTAAGTTACCAACGCCACCTGATGCGATGACGGGAATGGTCACCGCTTCAGACACTGCTCGAGTCACGCCTAAATCATAACCACTTTTCACACCGTCTTGGTCCATGGAGGTCAGTAGAATCTCACCTGCACCAAGCTCTTCCATCTTTTGCGCCCATTCAACAGCGTCTAGGCCGGTTGGCTTACGGCCACCGTGGGTAAAGATCTCCCAGCGGCCCTCTTCATCTGGAGCAGAGACTCGTTTTGCATCAATCGCCACGACAATACACTGACTACCAAAACGATCCGCTGCCTCTTTCACAAACTCGGGGTTAAATACGGCTGCCGTATTAATAGAGACCTTATCAGCGCCAGCATTTAACAGCGTACGAATATCGTCACAGGTACGAACACCACCGCCAACGGTCAACGGAATAAACACTTGCGACGCCATACGCTCAACCGTATGCACCATCGTGTCACGGCCTTCATGACTGGCTGTGATATCCAAAAAGGTGATCTCATCAGCGCCCTGTTCGTCGTATCGACGGGCGACCTCAACTGGATCACCGGCATCACGAATATCGAGGAACTTAACGCCTTTAACGACGCGTCCGTTCTCGACGTCCAGACAAGGGATAATGCGCTTCGCTAGTGCCATCTATAAATCCTTACTTAGCCGTCAGCTGATCGCTAAGAGCCTGTGCTTCAGCCACATCCAGTGTGCCTTCGTAAATAGCACGGCCAGTAATCGCACCCAAAATGCCTTGGTCAGCCACTTCCGCCAATGCACGGATATCGTCGATGTTTGTGACACCACCTGAAGCGACAACAGGAATGCCGCCCTGTACTGCTAGATCAACGGTCGCCTCTACATTAACGCCCTGCATCATGCCGTCACGAGCGATATCGGTGTAGACAATTGAAGAGACGCCGTTGTCACGGAAACGCTTAGCCAGATCAACCGCCATGACGTCAGTCACTTCCGCCCAACCATCAATCGCAACGCGGCCATCTTGCGCATCAAGACCCACGATAATGTTGCCTGGGAAGGCTTTACACATCTCGGTAACAAACTCAGGCTCTTTAACCGCTTTAGTACCGATAATCACGTAAGAGACGCCGGCATCTAGGTAGGCTTCAATGGTCTCTGCAGAACGGATACCGCCGCCAATTTGAATCGGTAGATCAGGGTAGGCTTTAGCGATCTCACGCACGATACCACCATTGACTGGCTCGCCTGCGAACGCGCCATTCAAATCGACAAGGTGCAAGCGTCGACATCCCGCATCCACCCACTTAGCCGCCATATCAACGGGGTTGTCAGAGAATACGGTTGAGTCATCCATACGGCCCTGACGCAGGCGCACACATTTACCGTCTTTAAGATCAATCGCAGGGATAATTAACATTGAAGCTTTTCCTATGGGTGAACGACTTAAGCTTGGCCGTTCCAATTTACAAAATTCTTTAGAAGCTGAAGGCCCGCTTTCGAGCTCTTCTCTGGGTGGAACTGCGTAGCAAAGACATTATCCTTAGCCAAAGCCACATCAAAGTCGACACCGTAATTTGCGGTACCGGCAACCAGTGATTGCTCCGCCAACTTAACGTAGTAGCTGTGCACAAAGTAGAAACGTGTGTCGTTTTCAATGCCCTGCCAAAGTGGGTGATCGATGCTCTGCTGAACCTGATTCCAACCCATATGTGGCACTTTGAGCTTTTCGCTGTTGCCGTCTTTCAGATCTTTACCAAAGAAGTTAACACGGCCCTCAAACTCGCCTAAACACTCAACGCCGCCATTCTCTTCAGAGAAGTTAGTCAGTGCTTGGTAACCCACGCAGATACCTAGGAAGGGCTTTCCAGAACTGATCGCTTCACTGACCTCTTGATCCACACCAAGACGGCGCATCTCCGCGACACAATCGCGAATAGCGCCAACACCGGGCAGAAGGACACGATCCGCATCGCGCACCTTCTGTGGGTCAGCCGTCAACACGACCTGAGTGCCGTCGTTGGAAACCAGTTCAAGCGCTTTGGCAACCGAGTGCAGGTTACCCATACCGTAATCAATAACGGCAATCGTGCTCATAACTTATAGACACCCTTTAGTTGAAGGCATCATGCCGGCAGCACGATCGTCAAACTCCAATGCCATACGCAGAGCACGGCCAAAGGCTTTGAAAACAGTCTCCGCTTGGTGGTGAGTATTCTTACCGCGCAGGTTGTCAATGTGCAGCGTGACGCCAGCGTGATTCACAAAACCGTGGAAGAACTCGCCAAACAGATCGACATCAAAACCACCCACAGAACCACGCACGAAATCGACGTGCATCTCTAGACCTGGACGACCCGAAAAGTCGATTACAACACGAGACAAAGCCTCATCAAGTGGCACGTAAGCGTGGCCGTAACGACGAATGCCTTTTTTATCACCAACTGCCTGCTTAAACGCTTGGCCCAGTGTAATGCCGATATCTTCGACTGTGTGGTGATCATCGATGTGTGTATCGCCATTCGCTTTGACGTTGATATCAATCAAGCCGTGACGCGAAATTTGGTCCATCATGTGCTCAAGAAAAGGGACGCCAGTATCGGCTTTAAACTCGCCGGTACCGTCCAAATTGATCTCAACACTGATCTGAGTTTCTAGCGTATCGCGTGATACGTTTGCTGTGCGTGCAGCCATGTTTCTCTCCGCTAGTCATGCGCAAAGCGCAAGTATAGCGAAATCGCGCTGGAAACGGCAGGTTAACTGGCTTTTTTTAATTTTCGACTACACTGAATGTAAATCCCTAATTTGGAACACACTATGAAAGTCGCTATTCGAATAATCGTCGCCCTACTATTGCTGGCTGTTTTAATGGTTGGTGCACTGGCAGGCTACATGGCCTACCTGTTTGATCCCAACGAATACAAAGCCGAAATCGAGCAGCAAGCCAAAGAAAAAGCCGGCATTGAACTGGCAATAAATGGCCCGATCGGTTGGTCGCTCTACCCTACGCTTGCGGTTGAGCTGAGCGACATCTCTGCACAAACGAACGACTCACAACAACAGGCCACCCTCGAAAACGCACGAGCCGTTATTAGTATCCCAGCACTGTTGGGCGGCAAAATTGAAGCGGACAGCATTCAAATCACTGGGCTGATGCTCCCTATGCCCAATCAAGATCAAGGCAACCTCGATCTAGCCATCGATCTGACAACCGCCCTGCAATTCGATACCGAGAAGCAGATTCTGACTCTTTCAAACATCGATCTACGATTTGATGAAAGTCGCTTTAAAGGGTCAGCGACCGTCGACCTGAACAGCCTTGCCATGCAAGTGAATTTAGCAGGGGACAGCATCGATCTGGATCGCTACCTCCCATCAAGCGACACTGAAGCGAATAGTGACTCTACCGATAAAGGCTGGCCAACAGATCCTATAGAGATATCACTGCCCATTGCTGATAACTCTTCTTACCAGCTATCGCTCGATACCCTTATCGTGAAAAAGCAGACCATTTCTGACATAAAACTCAGCGCCAAAACCAAAGGGGGCGTGCTGACCGTCGATCAGTTAGATGCTAAAGCCTTTGGTGGCTCTTTAAATGCCACTGCCGAGATTCGAGCAGATAACAAAGCGCCAACCTTAACGTTCAATCCAAGGTTTAAAGACATTGCCGCTGAACAACTGATGGCACTGGCTATGGAAGATCCCATACTCTCGGCCAAAGTCGACCTAGCAGGAACGCTGAGCACTAAGGGGACATCCGTTAAGGCATTCATCGAAAACCTCAACGGCAAAATGACACTGACCGCTGACGAAGGGGTAATCAAAGGGATCGATATGGCACAAGAGCTTTGCCAAAAGATCGAGAACATCACTTCGTTCGGCTTCAACCCTGACCAGGTCGACAAAACCACCCCGATTGCTAACCTGAGCAGCGATTTCATTATTAAAAATGGCGTTGTGACCAATCCTGAACTTCTAGCTAGTGTCGATGCCGCCAACCTAGATGCCAACGGGACCGTTAACCTGCCCAAACAGTCACTGGATTACACCCTTGGGCTTACCATAAATGAGGACCTCTTCCAGAAGAGCTGTGGCATCAATCCAGCACTGCGTGGCACCCGTATCCCCGTCAATTGCAGAGGCACATTCGACACCGACCCTGTTAAACTCTGCAAACTGGATACCCGCTTTGTTGGTGACATGCTGAAGAAAGTAGCTGGCGAGAAGCTGCAAGCAGAGATCGACAAGAAAAAAGAAGCACTCGAACAGCAAGCCAAAGAGAAGCTACAAGACTCTCTTAAAGATAAATTGGGCGAACAGCTGAAAAGCCAAGACGCCGGATCTCTGATTAAAGGGCTGTTCGGTAATTAATAAAGAGACCGAATGGATAACAGTCACTTCTCTGCGATCGTGTTGAAATGGTTTGATCAACACGGTCGCAAACACCTCCCTTGGCAACAGACAAAAAGCGCATACAACACTTGGATCTCTGAAATCATGTTGCAGCAGACCCAAGTAGCGACTGTGATTCCTTACTACAACGCCTTTATGGAGCGTTTCCCCACAGTCGAAGCCTTAGCCAAAGCACCGATTGATGAAGTTTTGCATCACTGGACCGGTCTGGGTTACTACGCCCGCGCCAGAAACCTGCACAAAGCAGCCAACATGGTCGTTAATGAGTTTAAAGGTCACTTCCCGCAAGACCCTCACCTGCTCGAGCAACTTCCAGGTGTAGGACGATCAACCGCTGCCGCGATCAGTTCCATTGCTTATGGCACCAAAGCAGCCATTCTGGATGGCAATGTAAAACGCGTCTTAGCACGATACTTTGCTGTCGAAGGTTGGCCCGGCAATACCCAAGTCGCTAATCGGCTTTGGGATCATGCCGATTCATTGACCCCGAATAGCCGCAATGCCGACTACACCCAAGCGATGATGGATCTTGGTGCGACACTCTGCACTCGCTCCAAACCCCGTTGTGCAGATTGCCCAATTAGCGACGGTTGTTTAGCTCTAAAAGCAGATCGCGTTACAGATTTTCCTGGATCAAAACCCAAAAAAGAGAAGCCCACAAAACAGACCTTTATGTTGTTGATAAAAGAGGGTGAAAAGTTCCTTCTCGAGCAACGGCCTGCGGCTGGCATATGGGGTGGACTGTGGAGTTTTCCAGAAGTCACAGACCTACGGGATATAGAGATGCACTGGGCGATTGATCAAGAGAAACTTGAGATCCTAGAGCCGTTTAGACACACCTTCTCGCACTACCACCTAGAGATCACACCCGTCGTCATCAATGCAGACTACCTGCAAGTCGAACACGTCATGGAAGAGCGAACCACACTCTGGTATAACAGCGTACAACCTAGCGAAGTTGGCTTAGCGGCGCCTGTTAAGACACTGATTCAAACACTCAGCGCCGCACACAAGGAGAGTTAAATGTCACGCACTGTATTTTGTCGTAAGTACCAAGAAGAACTAGAAGGCCTAGAGCGCGCACCCTACCCCGGCCCAATCGGCCAAGATGTGTTCGACAACATCTCTAAAAAAGCATGGCAAGAGTGGACCGATCACCAAACCATGTTGATCAATGAAAAGCACCTCAACATGATGGATGCAGAATCGCGCAAATTCTTACAAGGCGAAATGCAAAAGTTCTTCGCTGGAGAAGATTTCGAGAAAGCCGAAGGCTACGTACCCACTAAATAAAGATTTTTTAAATCAGACTGTTGACACCCAAAGCAGATCTCGGTTTAATACGCGCCTCCAATGAGTTGCCTCGATAGCTCAGTTGGTAGAGCAGAGGATTGAAAATCCTCGTGTCGGTGGTTCGATTCCGCCTCGAGGCACCATTCTTTCGTTATATGTATCAACAACTTAGCGAGAGTATGGCCTTACACCCTACCATACTCAAACTTCCCGACTTCCCTGTGACTGCCCTAGCGGTTAATTTTCTGTGCCTAAGTTAAATGCTTTATAAACACCAACTCGCACTTACTTTCACCCAGCATAGACTCAAACATCAGCTCTGCCTCTGACAGCATTGTGGAAACATCATTACCTGTGAACTCGTAATGCTCATCTCTGAACGTAGCTCGTATTCCGATAATAGGATCGTCTTCGGTAGAGATACCGATGACAAATATGATCTTAGGCGCATTTGAAGGCGTTTTAGCCTCCAACATAGCTAGGCGCTTAGATAGTGACGCAACCGCCATTAAGCCTCCTCAAGAGCCGCTATGCGCCTCTCAAGCTTATCCACCTCTATGATGCGACCCAACGCTGTAACAGACTGCATAAGCACCGCTCCAACATCAGCAGGACAGTCACCAGAGGCTACTGATGACAAAATAGCACCAGCCTTATCAGCAAGTGTTGTGCCTGCCATAGCTAGCTCAGGAATGTTTACGGATGCAGATGACTGTTTTGATATTGGAACAGTACGATCGAGTATGATCTTTGCGGCCGCTAGATCCCCCAGCAAGGCTTTCTCTACCACTTTATCGATGATATCAGGCGTTGCCTTATCTAGACGCTTACGAAGCTCAGGAGAGAGCATAGGGGGCCTTCCGCGTGGATTTCCAGAAGATCCTTTTGCGAACTTACCAGATGAAGTTCGGCCTGTTAATTCGTGTTTATCAGACATAAATAATAACCAACTATTTTAGTCGGATAATATCATAGCTGACGCAACAAAGCGGCTACTATCGACCCTTCTTAGCCATATCGTGTCTTTTGCTGGCCGGCTAGTTTTGGCCCTACTTGGACCGTTAGCATTATCTAATGTATCGGTTAAGCAGACGTTTTTATGGATAAATAAGACAAGTTGAACCCTTTGGTATCTCATAAGTTCAGCAGTTCAGTTTTCTGTCAGATTTATAGCTTTATAATCAAAAAGAACTGTTTTATTCAGATGTATACGTATTTACTAGAGTGATGAAGCTGCTTATTTCTACATTGTTGTCATTTTTGCTGTTGGGATTTGGCTCACTGAGCACAGCTGATGTGTCTAGTGTAGAAATGACTGAGATGATGTCGTCATCTCTTCATATGAGTCAGCACGCTGGGCAGCATGGCTGTTGTAATCAACAATCACCTAGGTGCTCCTCCGTCTGCACCAGCCTGATTGCTACAACTCTACTTCCCGTTGATTCGCGCATCAGCTTAGCTGATGTGCCGTCCTTCCTAACTTCAGTGCCCTCGACACTCTCCGGGCATTATTTGATAACTGTCCCTCCGCCGCGCTCATAACTCCGAAATTTATATATTTCTAAGTAGTAACTGTCGACGTGTGTCGGCGCTTTTCTATTATTCGGAGAATATTGATGAACCGTTTTTTAAAGCCCGTGCTATATAGCTTGGTGTTTTTATCTGTAGCGATTACCCCCGTATACGCAATCGATAACAGCGATGAAATCGAACGTATAGTTGATCAGCGCATCAGCGAGTATCTAAATAGCGATGACTTTGACAGAGTGGTTGAAGCATCAATCAATCGCTACATTGCTAAACAGAATGAGGCGAGAGCAGATCGAGAACGTCAGGCGTTGGAGCAAGCAGCCAAGAATCTAGCAGCTGTAGATCCTGCTAGGGATCACATTCGCGGACGTGAGGATGCGGACTTTACGCTGATTGAGTACTCCGATTATGAGTGTCCTTTCTGCAAACGATTCCATACTACCGCGATTGAGTTTGTCGAGAAGCATCCTGAAGTAAACTGGGTGTACCGACACTTCCCGCTCGATTTCCATAACCCGGGCGCTCAAGCTCAGGCTGAAGCGTCTGAGTGTGCGGCTGCGGTGGGCGGATCTGATGCGTTTTGGCAGTTTTCAGACCTTATCTATGAACGAACGACCTCCAACGGGAAAGGTTTCCCTGTAGAGAACCTGGTTCCACTGGCTGAAGAGATCGGGCTGGATCGTGGCGCTTTTATCGCTTGTATAACCGAAAGGCGATTCAAGGGCAAAGTTGAAGCAGACTATCAGAACGGCGTGGCATCAGGCGTGAACGGTACACCGGGTAATTTCTTGCGGGATAATCGTAACGGTAATGTGATTCCAGTCAGCGGCGCACAGCCTCTGCAAAATCTGGAACAAATACTCTCTCAGATGAAAGAGGCTCGCTGATGAAACTGAACCGCAGAGACTTTGTGCGCCTTGCGGCCATGAGTGTATTTGCTCAGCCCGTTCTGGCAGCGCTTCCGTCAATCGGAGAAGTGCGTCGTTTTCGGTTGGAGTTAAGACCGGAACAGCGGAATTGGATTCCCCAATCTGAGTTGCCTGTTGATCTCTGGGGGCTAAGCGACTCCCAGTTAACCCTCAGACAAGGGGAGCCGGTGGAGATAGAGGTGGTCAATCAACTCCCCGAGCCCACGACCCTTCATTGGCACGGATTACGAATTGAAAATGCGATGGACGGTGTGAGTGGTTTGACCCAGGAGCCTATTCCACCCGGCGGCACATTTACCTATCGCTTTACGCCCGAAGATGCCGGAACCTTCTGGGCGCACTCACATCATAAAACATACGAACAGCTGGCTCGGGGGCTATACCTTCCCGTAATCGTAGAAGAGAAGACCGCCTCAGATACCGATCAGGATATCCTAATGGTTATCGATGACTGGCGCTTGAACAATGAAGGGCAACTGGATACGGAGAGTCTTGGGAGTCTTCATGAGTGGGCGCACGGTGGTCGGCTAGGCAACTTTCTGACGATCAATAAAGAGGTACAGCCAAGCTTTACCGTAAAAGCAGGATCACGCGTGCGTTTACGGCTACTGAACACCGCAAATGCGCGCATCTTTGCTGTCGATCTGCCGGAAGTTCCTGCTTGGATCCTAGCCAAAGACGGTCAGCCGCTTGCTAACTTGATGCAAGTTACACAAACGTTGGTGATGGCACCGGCCGAGCGATACGATCTTATCTTGGATATTCCCAGAGATGCAGAAGGCCAGCTATCCGTGACGATGCCCACGGATAGAGCTCCCATCGAGATGGCCTATCTTCAGGTAGAGGGTTTGCATGAATCGAAGCGAGTGCAGTCTCCCAACCGCTTACCGGCTAACCCTATAGACGAGATATCACCCGATCAAATGCCGGATCACAAGGTGGTGCTCGACATGACTGGCGGAGCCATGGGCTCAATGACTCAGGCTGTCTATAACGGGGAGCAGATGAGTATGCAGGAGTTGATCCAGCACAAGCAGATCTGGGCGTTCAACGGTGTGGCAAACCGACCGCTTGAACCCTTACTTGAGGCGCGCTCGGGTGAACTGGTTGAGATAGAGATTATCAACAACACCGGTTGGGCACATGGCATGCATCTGCATGGACACCATTTCAAAGCTGATCTGGCGCGATACAACCCCGATTTGTGGCATGACACGCTGCTGATGGATAGCGGTGAATCAGCCCGAATTCGCTTTGTTGCGGGTAAGCCCGGTAGCTGGCTGCTTCATTGTCACATGATAGAGCATCAGGCGGCGGGCATGGTTAGCTGGATCAAAGTGATTGGTTGAGGGAGATGTAATGGAAAACCTCACCCAATTAGGCGTGCTGGCCGCCTTTACCGGCGGAATTATATCCTTCCTATCACCCTGTACGCTGCCGCTCGTGCCCGGCTACCTCTCATTTGTTGCAGGTTCTGGCGACAAAAGCCACTCCGAGCACCACTGGCCTCATATGGTGCTTAGCCTGTTTTTTGTGATGGGCTTCTCTATCGTATTTGTATCCTTAGGTGCCAGTACCAGTTTTCTGGGACAGATGCTTACCGAGTATCGATACGAGGCCAACCTCGTCGGAGGTAGTTTGGTTATCGTATTTGGGCTTTTCATGACAGGAGTTCTAAAGCTGAGCTGGTTGTACCGTGATATTCGACTGCATCCTGTGATCCGCTCAGCAAACCCAACGACAGCCTTTATATTGGGAATCTCGTTTGCGTTGGGTTGGACTCCATGCATTGGTCCAATATTGGCAGTTATTCTCACCCTGAGTTCTTTAAATGCTGATCCTCAGGGTGCTGTGATTCTTCTGACATTTTATGCGCTTGGGCTCGCTATACCGTTTCTGCTGGTTGCGATGTTTATGGGTACCTTTAAAAAGAGGATGGCTCGCTTAGCGCGATTCAGTCGTCATCTTTACGTTGGTGCCGGTATCACAATGGTGATTATGGGGATTGCCATGGTTACCGGGCGGTTGACGCTCTTTGCGGTTTGGGTGATGGATGCGTTCCCGGTTTTAGGCACCGTCGGATAATTTCATACAACAACTTAGGAAATAAATAAGAGAAAAATTAACATGAACACTAAACAGCTATTCAAGAATCTTTTTTTCACCGCCGCATTAGGCGTGAGCGCGATGGCCAATGCGGACCATCGCGACGGGCATGTTAACGTGACCGTCGGGGAACTTTCGGGCCGTGCTGAATTTGGGCAGAAAGTCTTTAACGGTACCTGTGCAGCCTGTCACGGTGAAAACGGTTCAGGATCACAGAAGGGACCGCCATTGATTCATGATATCTACAACCCAGGTCATCACTCTAATCAGTCGATAGTGAATGCCATTAAGCATGGCGTCCGAGCACATCATTGGCCTTACGGAGATATGCCTGCTCAGGAGAAAATCGGGTTTGCAGAAACGATGGCTGTGATCGAATTTATTCGCGAGATTCAGGTTCAAAATGGTGTGGAGCGCCAGGCACACAATATGTAATGGGCGGGTGCATCCAAACTAAATCAGGAGAAAAGAGATGAAACGATTGAAACTGGGGCTTCTAAGCTCAGTTCTGGGGCTATCTACCAACGTTTTCGCGCATGGCGTTATGCATGAAACCTTTCCCGCCAATAGCGCGTCAATGTCAGCGCCGACAGATCGTGTAGAGCTGACCTTCAAGAATCCTACGAAGTTGATCAGTATCAAATTACTCGATTCAGAAGAGAATTCCGTACCGGTTAATTTTGAGCGTTCGACGGAAGCTGGGACTCACTTTGAGTCGATGTTTCAAGCGCTACAACCCGGTAGTTATACAGTTCAATGGAAAGCGATGGGTGAGGATGGGCATATGATGAAGGGAGATTTTGGATTTAAGCAGGAGTAACTCTACAAAGTAAGGCAGCCATAAGAATGCTTGTGAAGGGAGTTAATGTATGGAATTGATTGTTTGGGACGGTCTTGTTTTTGGTACGCGCTGGTTACTTTATCTCGGCGCTGCGGCCGCGATTGGTGGTTCAGCCAGTCTGTGGATGATGCAGCAACAGATTGTGCTCAGACCGGTGCTGATGCGCTATTCCCTGATAGCGACGCTGTTAGCGGTCAGTGCTGCGATTCTGCATTTTCTGGTCCGGGTGGGCGAGGCCTATGACGAAGGCTTAAGCGGGATGTTCGATCCCGATATGATCGGATTTATGTGGGAGTCGCCGCTGGGTGAAGCACTGTTTCTAAGAAGCATCGGTTTGCTAATGATTCTTGCAGGTCTTCTGTTTCTAGCATTAGTTCGCAGCGGGAACCGTGAGCAACGTATTGAGCTTGGATTGATTGAAGGGCTCTTTGTGCTGGCCGGTATGGTGCTTATGGCGCTTTCCTTCAGTGAGGCAGGGCATGCAGTTGAACAACATCTGGTTTTTCAGCTTGTCCTGGCGGTGCATGTCGTTTTAACGGCCTGGTGGATGGGCTCGCTCTATCCGCTATGGTTGGCCTGTCATCGCCTGGAATTTAGCGAAGCGTACCGGTTACTTGATCGTTTCGGTCAGCTAGCAGTAACGGCTGTGCTATTGCTGCTTGCCGGTGGCGTATACATGAGCTACCAGCTGACTGGCTGGGCGAATCTATTTACCAGCGATTATGGCATTTTACTTCTGGTTAAAGTCGCTCTGGTGGCGGTCATCTTATCGCTGGCCGCGATTCATAAACTGGTCTTGGTACCCCGGCTTCAACACACTCAGGATGCGGGTGTATTGAAGCGTTCTATCTTTTTGGAGAAGATTATCGGAGCATCAATCTTTGCAATAACAACTGTTTTAACCACTTTAGTGGGAACGCTTAACTGATGCGTCCGTGATAGCCCAGACGATCATTTATCTTTGAAAATCTCGGTGTGCCGTTGTGCTATCTCCTGAGGCCACTGGGCTTTGATGTACGCCAAAACTTCCCAAATCTGCTCATCGGTCAGCTTACCGGCGAAAGCCGGCATCTTTGACTTATAATCCGCGCCGGCGATCGACTGCACACCCTCTTTGGTTAACTGGAACAGAAGCGCATCATCGTGATGCCAGGTGTGTCCCGTTTCGTCGTGCGGCGGCGCTGGAAGATAGCCGTTATCGTCACGCTTCTGCCAATCCGGCTCACCCTTTAGATCGGCACCGTGGCAGCTAGCGCACTCGTTTTGATAAATCGTTTTCCCAGCACTCACCGCCTTAGCATCAGTGTAAGGAATTTTGCCCTGAGCACTGTTAGTCGAAACGAAGGCAATGGCTGTACCCAGAACAACTACGCCAGCAGCAACGCCTAATTTTGTTCCATTATTCATAATCCATCCAAAATAGGTCTATGGAAATTAAGATGTTTTGACGACTCTATCTATTCGACCGTGATATCTCCCCGGTACATCTGCATCTGGCAATGAAACGCGTAGCTGCCCGCAGGGCTCGCTGGAATCTGAATCGCTTTTACCTTGTTTATGGGTAGCGATACGCTAATGCCGAGATCGGGGACCAGCAGCATTTCAGAGCAGGGGGCTTTATCTTCGCGCAAAAAATTGAGCGTTGTGGGTTTGCCTGCCGGTATCTTGATATGTGCGGGTGTATACACACCGTCAGCGACTTTGATGGTCTGCTTCGCTGACGCAACCGAGGCGACAGGCTTGTAGAGCCAGAACCACCAGACAATCAGTCCGATTAATACTAGACCTACTAGGTTGATGAGTATCATCGGTTACTCCTCCTCAGCGCTTCTGCGCCCTAAAAATTAATGCTGCTGCGCTTTAAACAGGCGCAGTCGATTGGCATTGGTGACGACTGTTAGTGACGAAAAGGCCATCGCGCCGCCGGCTATAATGGGACTGAGTAGAACGCCAAAGATTGGGTACAACAGACCCGCAGCGATCGGTATGCCCGCAACGTTGTAGATGAACGCGCCTACCAGATTCTGTTTGATGTTCGCTAGCGTAGCCTTGCTCACTGCAACGGCATCGGCCAGTCCGTGCAGTGAACCTCGCATTAGGGTGATATCCGCGCTCTCGATCGCAATATCCGTACCGGTGCCGATCGCGAAGCCAACGTTAGCCTTAGCGAGAGCCGGCGCATCGTTAATACCATCCCCCGTCATGCCGACAATCTCACCCTTCATTTGAAGTGATTCAATATGGGCAAGCTTATCCTCAGGCATCACTTCGGCATGGTACTCATTGATACCTACCTGGGCGGCTACGGCTTTAGCCGTGGCATTGTTATCACCAGTTAGCATAATGACTCTCATACCCTGAGCTTGCAGGCGCTGAATGGCCAGTTTGGAATCAGATTTGATCGGATCAGCAACGGCAACAATACCCGCGAACTGATTGTCGATCGCAATAAACATCGGAGTTTTCGCCTGACTGGCGAGGCGCTGGGCTTCATCGACCTGAGCACTGATGTCGATGTTGTTATGCTGCATAAATGAGGCGTTACCCAGTAACACCGTCTTGCCACTGACGTTGCCAGAAACGCCCTGACCGGAGTGCGCGTGAAAATCTGTGACTTTCTCCAGGCTCAAGCTTTGCGCTTTTGCCGCTTCTACAATCGCTTCTGCCAGTGGATGCTCTGATCCAGTCTCGAGGCTGGCGACCAGTGCCAATAGATCTGATTTGTCGAGGTCAGTAACCGGTATTATATCGGTCACAGCCGGTTTGCCTTCAGTGATAGTGCCGGTTTTATCAAGGACCATCGCCGTGATCTGAGAAGCGGTTTGCAGTGCTTCCCCGTTGCGAATCAGTACACCGGCCTCAGCCGCTTTACCCATCCCAACCATGACGGACATCGGTGTTGCCAGCCCAAGCGCACAGGGACAGGCGATAATCAGCACGGTTGTCGCTGAGATAATGGCGAAGGCAATCGTGGGTTCGGGTCCAAAGTTGGCCCAGATCAGCGCGCTGACAATGGCGATGATCATAATCGCGGGTACAAAATACTCGCTGATCTTATCGGCAAGGCGTCCAATCGGTGGTTTGGAGTTCTGCGCCTTTTTAACTGAAGCGATAATCTGCGACAGCGCCGTGTTCTTGCCCACCCGTGTCGCTTCATAGAGTAGCGATCCACTCTTGTTTAGCGTGCCGGCAATGATCTCATCACCGATCTCTTTGACGACTGGAATAGGTTCACCAGTCAGCATCGATTCATCAATTGAAGAATGCCCTTCGACAACGCGGCCATCGACGGCAATCTTTTCGCCTGGGCGAACGCGTACCTTGTCGCCCATAACGACATCATCGATAGGGAGATCTACCTCTTCATCACCACGGAGGACACGGGCTGTTTTGGGTTGCAGGCCGATCAAGCGCTTTATCGCTTCCGAGGTACGTCCCCGCGCTTTAACTTCCAGAGCCAGACCCAGATTAATCAGACCAATGATCATCGTTGTCGCTTCAAAATAGATGTGTCGTGCCATTTCAGGGAAAAGCGAGGGTGCAGTCACTACAGCAAACGAGTAGAGCCAGGCGGCTCCTGTTCCGAGTGCGATCAAGGTGTCCATATTGGCTGAGTGAGTACGAAACGCCTTCCATGCACCAATATAGAAACCACGACCGGCGAGCACCATGGCTGCCAACGTAACCAGGCCGATAATGCCCCAAACGAGTCTCTCCGTGCCGGTGGTGACAGACATTTCACCGATGAACAGCCCGTAAATCATCAGCGGCACACCGATGCTCAGGGAGACGACGACGTTGCGCATCAGCTGCCGATAGTACTGCGCGTCAGCGGCTTCTTTCTCTGCCAGGCTGTCTGCTTCCGACTCGTTTTCAGATTCTTTCGCACCGTACCCTGCCTGAGTAACCGCTTCTATCAGCGTATCGGACGCTACGTTGCCTTCGATGGTCGCAGTGCGATCAGCAAAGTTCATTTCAGCCGAAGTTACCCCGGGAACCGCTTTCAAAGATTTCTCGATTTTAGCGACGCACCCAGCGCAACTGGCACCTTGAATATCCAAAATAATTGGATGCTTCGCGACCTTAATGCTGTTCATGAGCTCCATCCTCTGTAAAAGTTTCAATAAGGTGGCAAATAGACTCGTTGGTCGGACATAGGTCTTCCATCTCGTTCCAGGTTTTAGCAGCTGCAATCATACGGTTTCTTAGCGCGACCATGTCACGAAACCTGGCTTCAGTCTCTTCCAAGCGCTGATTGATGATATCCCTAACCAAACCACAGGCAGAATGCTGATGATCGGTTCGCGCGAATATCTCCCTAACGTCATCAATGCTGAATCCAAGACTGCGCGCAGCGAGGATAAACTTGAGGCGATTGATATCTGATGGACTGAAATGCTTATACCCGTTGTCCGGATTAGTGTGTGGCTTTAGCAGTCCTGCGCGCGTATAAAATCGCACGGTATCAGACGTGATAGAAAGTAACTTGGCAACTTCATTTACCCGCATGAAAGACTCCTCTTTATTTCTGACTTACTTTTCCAGATCAATGCCCTGGTGGAGGTTTACTACAGCAATGCGGCACATGCTTGGCGTTGTCGCGGACGTTCTGATCGATTTGTTTGTCCCAACTAAGCTTTAGCCGGTTCCACCAGTCAGACTCTGGTTTGATATCGTGAGACTCAAGTATGTCCAAGATAGCGCTGATACTCGCAATAGACGCGTCGTACGAGACTGACAAACTTCCATTCTTTACGCCCAGGTCCACCATATCAACGCCTCTTATCGACTCAACCTCTCGTTTTGCAAGCTCTACACTTTGCTGTGTCATACCGGTCAATTTGAGTTTGCGTTTAACCAAAAATGCTTCGTTAATACCCACTTTATGCGTATCCATATCGCCTCAGTTAATCTGACTCGAAGTCACTTAGTACACGTTTACGTTTCTCATATACCTCTTCGTCAATTTCGCCGCGCGCATAAAGCTCGTCGAGGATCCGACGGGCATTATTGGATTCTTTGGATCCAGCTCGAACAGCTTTGACGGTCAGTACTATGATGAAAATTAAAATGCCCCAGAACAGTAGCATCCCGAAGCCACCAAACATTCCAAATCCCCAGGCCATTGGGTGGTAGTCACCGTCAAGATCTGCGAGCGTCGTCCCGCTGAGGAACATCGACGTTGCTGCGTATAGACTTAGTCTTTTATTCATTAGTCGCTCTCCTGCTTGCGTATTACACTATGAGACAGCTAATCTATATTTAGCTTAAACCTGTGAGTAGCTCATAGGTCAAGGATTGAACATGAAAAAGTTAAAACTCTATTGGAATGAGCGGTACCAAAGCCTTGCGGATGAAGAGCTATCATGGACCGAGGTCAGGCCAGATCTTTCTCTTGAATGGATTGAAAAGCTTGCAGATAGAGATGACTCGATTATCGATATCGGCGGAGGTCGCTCTGCGTTGATAGCGAGCCTGTTGGGACAAGGTTATACCCAACTGACTCATCTGGACTTATCAAGTGTAGCGAGTCGTGAACTGCAAGAACGGTTAGGCGAAAAAGCTAATCAGATCAACTGGATCTGCGGTAGTGTATTGGACTTCTCGTCGGCAGCTACAATCGATGTTTGGCATGATCGGGCCGTGTTTCATTTTCTGACGAAGGCTAAGGATCGTCAGCAGTACGTTAAGGTCCTTGAACAACATCTTTCGCCTGAGGGCAGGGTAATCCTCGCAACTTTTCATACCTCGGGGCCTAAAAAATGCTCTGGGCTCCCAATTTGTCAGTACACATCTGAGAGCTTGGTACGGGAATTCAATCAGTGGAGTGAGACTGATTGGGAACTGGAGCTAGGTGCTATTAACGATCATGTAACGCCATCAGGGAATGTTCAGGTTTTTCAGTACAGTTCTTTAAGAAAATCCCGATAAAGAAACAATGCACTAAAACTAAAAGTACTATCGACGCCCTTTTCAGAAGCTAGGATGGCGCGGCTTTCTCAGAAGTGTCGTGGTTTGTCAAAGGTCTGCTTCAGGGAAATCGAGTCATCTCTGTTTTGACCGTAAAGTTCGCTTAGCGACCATCTATTGAAGCGGAGTCGATGGCCCTAATGTGCCGATTTGAGATACCATAGTTGCTCAAACGAGCATGAGATTACTCGACCCTCCAACCACTCAATAGCCTGCTCACGTAAATCAGCATAGTGACTCACATCTTCCTTCAACTCCTTACGCTTTAGTGCCGTAAGGAACTTATTTACATGATGGCGTTTAGATTCTTTAGAGACTGATGAACCAGCAGAGCCATCCAGATTTGCTCTATAAAGTTTCCTGTCTAGGTGCGCTATTACCAAAGCGTTGTATTTAGCAGAGCTACAGTAGCTACTGAGAAGCTTCTGAATAGTCTTCTCAGTAAACGCATCACCTACCGCATCCTGAATCTGCTCATGGATGCCAATTTCTAACAGCGTTGGATCAGCGAATACACTGAAATTATCTGTCAGGTACTCAAGCAATCTTCTTGGTGAAGTCATTTCCCACCTCCTGAGTCTCTGTCTTGCGCTTTAACTCGCTGGTACTGAAGTCTCTAGTACCAATGTCGCCATATCCCTTACTACGCTGTTTCGCTAGATAGGAGAATATATAAACTGCTTCTGATTGAGTTTCTGGCTTAGCTCTATGAATCATAGGAATAGGTGGATCAACACGCCATGGATGAGAGTGACCACGCTTATCGTGCAGTTCTTCCCAGCGTTGTTGCACAGCCCAAGGGTTCTGGATCTTGTTACCGTCAAGCCAAAGCACTGCATGGTAGTGGTAGCCCTTTGCCTTCTCTTTTTCACGCACCCAGAGATACGCGACACGTTTGTGACCTTTAGATATGAGCCACTTCTTTAGTGCCCTAAGCATCTGGGTGAACGCCTTGTTATCACTACCGTATTGTTCACTGTGTGACTCAAGCCGTATCTGATACACCTTGTTGTGATGTGAGAGCATCGCCTCCATCTGAAGAATGGCTGGATACAGAATGTCCGTACGGACTTCGTACTCGCCCTCTGAGCCAGTATTGATCTCATATACATGATCACCATGCTGAACATAGCTAGCGTTCGTCAGAGAGCCTTTCTGGGGCTTTGAGTCGAGGGTTAAAGTGGAGTGGTTTAAGGGTATAGGTAATATCATTTACCTAGCTCCTTTTGAGCTATTAGCTCAAGCAAACCAAGCGGTTGTTCTGGCTGAACATCTGCATCCAATAGCCCATGTTGCATGGCTTTGGGCGATACTTCTTGCTGGCCTAGAGCACCCAGTAGACCACCCTGAATTTCGTTATCCTCGGGTACATCTTGTTGGGCAACTTGTTGAAGCAATCCCGTATTACTCATATCTCTCTGACGCCCCCATTTTCTAACCAAGAATGAACATCATTGATGTCATACATTACTGTGCGGCCGATCTTAAGATGCTGAGGCGCCCTTCCTGTTGCCCTCCAGCGTTGCTCCTGAAGCCATGAGACAGATTTATGTATGTACTTAGCCAACTCTTTTTCAGTTAGCAAAGAAGGGAGTGTTTGAACTGTTGTATGTGTGTGCATAGTGTCTACCTGTTGCTTAATAAGCGACAAGTAGAACACTCAGTTTAGGAAGGGTATGTACTGCCTAATCTTGTAGTACATTTTTTAAGAAGGTTGTTTTAAACCACTTCTTGTTGGGCTTATCATCTAAGTCGAAAAATGTTCGATAATAGTTTGATTGCTCGCCGTCAGACCACAACTCTTCAATAAAGTCGTAGTCTCTAATCTGCGTAAATCTGAACTTTTTAGGCGGATTACTTACACGCTCATGTGGGGGCTTTATTTTAGGGTCATCGACAAGCATTTGGCGCTCAGCACCCTTAAACTTTGAATATATTGTCCATGTAGCACCGACAGCTCTACCTATCTGCTTAGCCCTTATAGTACAGGCCAAACTCTTCATGAGATCAGCATCAGAGATTCTACGCCCTCTGGCTATTTGCCTACTGAAATCACTAGCAATTCTCTCAAGACACTCCACGTATGCATCATTGGCGTGATGCCTAAGCCTCAACCGTTGAGTGTTAGTTAATGACTCGTGCCATTTCACAACAGCAACGGTGTCGCTTCTTAGCATCTGAAAGTTAAGCTCGCCTATTAAATCAATGACCTCCTCAGTAATCGGATCATAAACGACGGTATGCATTTCAGGATTCATCATTTAATACCCTCCTCCATGTCAACATGGCATCTAACTTACTCTCGTAATAGTCATGACCTTGATAGTGACGGGTTTCCACGTCACCTCGATTACGTGACTGGAGCGCATTTCGTATTTCAGGGCTTACCCCTTTACTGGTCAGAACCGTAGTCACTGTAGCCCTGATTGTTTTAGGGGTATAGATCGAAGGTATATCTACATGATTACGAAGCAGATTCAGCAAGTCATCGAAGTAACGATCGTGTACTTGAGTTCTGCCACGGTCCCTACTAAAAACGAAGCCCTCAGTTGATATTGATCGCATTAGATTAACCATCTCATCGGTCAAAGGCACTTCATGGATATGAACGACACCACGACCTTTCGGGTCTTTCAACTTAACGACTGGTCGATCACCGAGCGTTACATCTGACCATTTAATACGCCTAAGCTGATCTAATCTCTGACCACTAAACAATAACCACAGCTTAGCAGTATATGCACGCTCATTGCCCAACAAGCCAATCGAACCCCAAACTTGCTTCAGTAGCTCAGTGGGCATGGAGGGAGCCTTGTCTTTGCGCTCATACTGCTCTTTCTGCCAACCAATCGTAGGATTCACAACAATACCTGCACGACCGACCTGAAGTGGTTTTGAAGCCTTTACAGCCATCGCCATGTTAAATGCGGCCATCTGATAAGAGCGCAACCTATCTTGTGTTCTCATCTTGCCCTCAGCGATTAATCGCCGACACGGTGCCATACAGTCAGTAAGTTGAATTTTGTTGGCTGGAGTGCGCCATATTTTGGGGTGTTGATCGCGTATATGCCTGTGACAGTCACCTCGTACCTGCTTGTGAGATGATTTACCTGTTCTTTGAAGCTCATCACAGTATGATTCTAGAAGGTCACCATATGTGAACTCTCTACCCTCATCATTAGTCAGCTCTTCAGGTCTGATACCGTTTTTGATCTTGGTGCGCCACTCGACAGCTCTATTACGCTGAGCCTCTACATCGGCCTTTTTAATGCCATCCCATACCTCTAGCATTTCTTGGTATATCTTGTCGCCTTTGTACTTCATCACAAAGACCAGACTCTTTGACGGCTGATCATCTGCACCCTTGCGAGAAACACTTAGCTTGAATTGAGTGACTTGAGTGTCATGAACGATGACCTGCTTACCAGACTCGCCTTGATACCCTTTGATGAACTTTGCAGTTAACTCTGTACGCTCAGAAGCCATTCCGACTTCCCCTTGACTTCCCTTTTAATGAGCAATGAGTATACACTGAAAAACAGCAAGAACCAGTATTTACGTGACTTACAGAAACCCAAAGCAACAACCTGCAATCAACACCAGCTATAGAAATAGGATTGAAAATCCTCGTGTCGGTGGTTCGATTCCGCCTCGAGGCACCATTCTTTAAGGCTTGCAGATGTTGCAGGCCTTTTTTGTTTCTGAGCGATAACAGTACTCTTGTTGGCCAAGCTACTAATCACTCAACAACTCAAGAACGTCAGCCATTGATTGAGCAATCTCTTCTGACGTTGCAGGTTCTTTCCCCAGCAAGGTAATGGCCGCCCTGTTTAGTTTTCGAATTTGATCAACTGTCTCTTCAGATTGATCACCATCCATGACTCTTTGTTTGAGTTTGCTTGTCGGGATATCACTGGCTGTGATGGTGGTGATATCAGTTGAGTTTAATCCGCCCAATAACCTATGAAGCTGGCCACGATTTTTTAGCCCTAACTCCTTAACAAGCTGATCGACAGCCTCCTGCTTGGCGGCACCTGTTTTGTGTGCTTTATTTTTCTTGGCTTTCTCTTGGTGGTGTTCAGGCTTTTCTTTCCCTTTTTCTGCAGTCGCCGGCGAGGATGTTGACAATAATGAGATAGAGAGAAGCGAGGCTAAAACTGTGCGAATGATCATAACAATCTCCAATTTGCTAATAATTTAAGCGTAGTCGCAAATTCCTATAAAACAATGAGTCACCCATTTACAGATTAGAAAGGCCGCATCACGGCATTACCGCTGCTAGCAAAACCAAGATGTGCTAGCCTCTCCTAGTCAAATGTTTAAATTAAGAGTTGTTATGACACGTTTTATTGCTCTGTTTTCTGTGCTGTTGCTAGCTGGCTGCGCAACCTCGCCTCCGCGCAATGTTGAGAACGCCTGTTACATTTTTAATGAGAAGCCTGACTGGTACAAAGCGTCGATGGCGGCGGAAGAGAAGTGGGGGCTTCCGATGCAGGTTCAGTTGGCGATTATGCGCCAGGAGTCGAGCTTTAAGCACGATGCAGCACCGCCACGAGATACCTTTTTAGGGGTGCCAATGTGGTGGCGGATCTCTTCAGCTTACGGGTATGCACAAGCAAAGGACTCCACTTGGGATTGGTACAAAAGTAAAACGGGCCGATTCTGGGCAAGCCGAGAGAACTATGCCGACGCTGTCGACTTTATGGGTTGGTACGCCGGCATCTCACAACGCACTTTGGGTATCTCTAAATGGGACGCCTACAACCAATACCTTGCATATCACGAAGGCCACGGCGGCTGGAAGAAACAGACCTTCAATAAAAAAGCCTGGTTAATTGGTGTTGCTAAAAAGGTCGATGCCAATGCGCGAATGTATGGCAGTCAGCTGCAAGGTTGTCGCGACCGTCTTAAATCATCTTGGTGGCCGTTCTAGGCCACCGTTACTCAAACCTGATTAAAGGTTTCGATCTGAAGGTTTATCGTTCACGTACGCCACTTCATGAATGAGAAAACCTTAACCACTGCCTCCCCCGTCCCCAAAAGCAGAGCATCACGCCTATTAAGCATGGGCGGATTAGCTACAAAACTTGCAGGAAACGTCTTAACAGAAGGCTCTAAACGCTGGATAAAAGGTGAAGCACCCTCTTTAAACGAGCTGGTTTTAACACCTAAGAACATGAGTGATGTAGCCGATAAGCTAGCCCGTATGCGTGGCGCAGCAATGAAATTAGGTCAGCTACTCTCAATGGATGCC
The DNA here is from genome assembly GCF_013283365.1 of Marinobacterium sp. xm-d-530. Taxonomy (GTDB): domain Bacteria; phylum Pseudomonadota; class Gammaproteobacteria; order Pseudomonadales; family Balneatricaceae; genus Marinobacterium_E. The sequence continues at coordinate 306,307 of NZ_WBYM01000003.1, forward strand.
GGTACCCTACTACCCCCTGAATTGGCCGCTGTCCTAGCTAGGTTACAGTCACAAGGCGTCATCATGCCTAAAACTCAGCTCATACATACGCTTGAGTCGAGCTGGGGCAGTGATTGGATGGATCGGTTTAACTACTTTTCGTTCGACCCCATTGCCGCCGCTTCTATTGGGCAGGTCCACAAAGCACGGACACTGGATAACAATGAGTTAGCAATTAAAATCCAATACCCTGGTGTGGCACAGAGCATCGACAGCGACATCGATAACGTCATTTCACTGCTCAGGCTAAGCGGTTTACTGCCCAGAGGGCTGGATATAGATGAATTGGTTGATGAAGCAAGGCACCAGCTTCACTTAGAGGCTGATTACTGCGCAGAATCACGGCATTTGACAGATTTCGCTGGCAAGATCAGCAACTTTAGCATCAATTGCGATCTAATAATGCCAACTTACTTCGCCGAGCTTTCTGAAACTAACATCATGACGATGAGCTTTATAGAGGGCGTGGGCATTGAAGAGTGGCTAAAAGATCACCCAGAGGATGCCAGCCGTATTATGGGGTTGATGCTGGAGCTATTCTTTACCGAACTCCTGCAGATGAACTTAATGCAGACAGACCCCAACCCCGCAAATTTTCATGTTTGCCCAGACACTGGCAAACTGATTCTTTTCGATTTTGGCGCGGTAAGGCAGTTCGATCCTCAGTTTGTAGATCGCTACAAACAGGCCATAGATCAGGCCATTGAGCAAAACCGTGCAGGCCTTGAAGCGGCTTTAGAAGTGCTTAGTTTTTTCAAAAATGGTACCGATGTGGCAAACAAAGCGGCGGTTATCGATATCTTTACCATTGCTTCTGAACCCCTCAGGTCAACAACGCCTTATGATTTTGGTCAGAGTGATATTGCTAAGCGCATCCATGAGATTGGTATGAGTGTTAGTAAAGACCCAGATGCGTGGCATACCCCACCGGCCGATGTGCTGTTTTTACATCGTAAAATGGCAGGGCTTTATCTAATGGCCGCAAAGCACAAGGCTGTTGTTGATACACGAACTATCTATCAACAAATTAGTGGTTAATAAGGTTTTTATTTGAAGGCATTAACAGACTGAACTATGCTGAATCTAATCTCAGATTTGGTATTCAAGATGCTAAGTGACAAGGTCATAACACCGATCGACTACTCAAAATTGGGCTGTAAACAGTGCCTAAATGGTGAAGTGTTGGGCTTTGATTTCACTATGGCCTTCCAACCCATTGTTGATCTTCGCCATCAGACTATTTTTGCCCAAGAGGCACTGGCAAGGGGGCTTAACGGCGAAGGTGCAGTATCAGTCTTTGAACAGGTTAATAAACAAAACCTCTATCGTTTTGACCAAACTTGTCGAGTTAAAGCCATTGAAATTGCATCGCGTTTTGACAATGAGTCGCTGATCAGTATCAACTTCATGCCAAGGGCTATCTATAAGCCTGAGCTGTGTATTCGCACCACGCTTGAAGCGGCAAAAGTCTATTCGATTGATCCCAAAAGATTGATGTTTGAGTTCAGCGAAACTGAGCGTATTGACGACATTGCTCACCTAAAACGAACGATTGAGTTCTATAAGGAGCAGGGCTTTAAGACCGCTATGGACGATTTTGGTTCTGGGTACTCAGGTTTAAATATGCTGACGGAATTTAAGCCTGATCTGATCAAGCTCGATATCCAGCTGATTCATGAAATTGACCACTCAAAGACACGCTTTGCCATCATTAAGTCGGTTAAAACGATGTGTGATGATCTTGGCATTCAGATCATTGCGGAAGGTGTGGAAACCGTTGAAGAGAAGCAGACACTAGAGGGTTTGGGAATTCACTACCAACAAGGATTCCTATTCGCAAAGCCTGCTTTTGAAACACTGCTTAAAACTGAAGAATTAAACCACCTCTGACACTAATCCAAGCGTTATTGATTCTCTAACTCTTGGATCTTTTTATAGGTAGCCTCAGCTTTGCTGGTTAGCTGTGAGTAGCCGGCAATATCCCCATTGCGCTGCAACTGCATCGCCTGCTCTGTTAGCTCTGCATACTCTTTTTTTAACTTCTTCAATGGATCTTTCTTAAATAAACCAAACATCTCTAATCTCCCCAGTTTGTCCTCTCTACGCAACAGACATTCAATAGGTTTGGTATTACTATCTTCAATCACACCATCAATAGATGATTTACTCGATGCTAAACGATAACACTACGATTAAAGCTGTCCCCACCAATATCATTACAGGGTTTCTAGGGGCTGGTAAGACCTCTGCCATTGTTCACTTACTGCAGAACAAACCTAAACATGAACGTTGGGCCATTTTAGTTAATGAGTTTGGTGAGATCGGTATCGATGGCAGCTTAATGCAAGGCCAATACTCAGAAGAACAGGGAGTATTCATAAGGGAAGTACCGGGTGGTTGTATGTGTTGTGCAGCAGGGTTGCCGATGCAGATCGCTCTGAACATGTTACTGGCAAAAGCGAAGCCTGATCGTCTTCTGATTGAACCCACTGGGTTAGGCCACCCTAAAGAGGTGCTAGACGTTCTCTCCAATGAGCACTATCAGGACGTTCTTTCAATTCAAAAGATCATCACACTGGTTGATGCGCGCCAGCTAAAAGATCAACGCTATACAACGCATGAGACCTTTAATCAGCAAATTGCGATTGCCGATGTCGTTATTGGTAATAAACAAGATCTTTACGATGAGGGTGATAAAGAGCGCCTATCACAGTATATAGATGAGCATTTTTCCCCAAGCAAACCACTCGCGTTTACCGAACAGGGTCAGCTCGACCCTAGCCTGCTGTCTGGCAGCACCCATGCCAAAGCTGGTCATGCACACCATCACCATTCGTACCAATCAGTTCTGGCAAGTGAACAGCCTCTCCCTGAAATTGGCTTTCTTAAAGCAGAAAATCAAGGCGATGGATTCTTAAGTGCTGGGTGGCGATTTGATCAGCGATACCAGTTTGATCGATCCAAACTCTATCTCTTCTTATCGGGCTTAGAGGTTGAGCGAATGAAGGGGGTGTTTATCACTAATGAGGGGCTATTTGGTTACAACTTGGCGGATGGATCCCTAAAAGAGTTACCAATCGATGTGTGTGACGAGAGTCGAATTGAGATGATTGCCGAGCGTCTTGATGATGACTGGGAATCACAGATTTTAAACTGCGCAGTCGATAGTGAATGACCTGATTTGCTTTGTTGGGCGTAAATGTCTGAAAGGAGATTTTATGAACAACAATGCACCACTTCCCTGTCGCGGTTGTTTACCTAACTGCCCAAACCGTAAAACCTGTAATGGAAAACCTTGGGCCGTGCAAAAACCAAACACGACCAAACCTCATTAAAACTTATGGTTAAACCATTAGCGACGCTTCTAATAGCGGCTTTTTTAGCCGGTTGTAGTACACAGGATTGGCGAACCGCCAAACGCGATAGTGCTGAAATCGCACCGCTACCCAGTGAGCACCCTGAGGCGGTTATCCAGGTCTACGGAGCAGATCTTTTCGGTGTGCGAGGCTACTTTGCTGTGCATACCTGGATCTCTACCAAGCAGAAAAATGCACAATACTATACCGTTTACGACGTTGTCGGTTGGCGCACCGGACGCGGATTGCCTGCCCTACAAATCAAACAGGATATCCCTGATCGTTACTGGTATAACTCTAAACCAGAGCTCATTTTGGACATTCGCGGCGCTGAAGCAGAACGCTTAATTCCTAAAATTGACGAAGCAGCCAAACGCTACCCTTGGGCTAATGAGTACACTCTCTTTCCCGGCCCAAACAGCAATACTTTCCCTGCCTGGATTGGTCAGCAAGTCCCTGAGCTTGGTTTGAAGATGCCTTTTAAAGCATTCGGTTCAGGGTATGCAGACTAGAAGCGTTGCAGGCACCGTGCTTGGCATCAAACATTAAAAAGCCGGGCTATGCCCGGCTTATTTATGCTAAGTAAGTACTTACTTAGCTTTCACTTCAGTAATCGAAACAGTGTTGCTCATTTCAGAACTGATCATCAACCAACCTGTGTTCGCATCTCGTGAGATGAACGAAAGACCTTCTGGTGAGACGTTATCCATCGCGTTATTGATGAACTGAACGTAGCTTGGAGACTCTGGGTTCGTGACATCGTAAACGAAAATACCACCGGTACGTTCCTGACCAATGAAAGCGTATTGACGATCATTCAGTGTGCCCACAGTCACTGATTCAGGCTCACCGCCTTTATCATCTGAACGGTCGTCCATCTGGTATTGACCATCTTCAAGCTGACCATTGAAATCGTTTGGACGCAGCTCAGACATTTTCTTAGCAAACTGATTTGCGCTGTCCCAAACCATCTCGCCCTCTGCATTCCAGACAGTGAATGAACGACCACCGTAAGAGTAGATCTGATCGATATCGCCATCACGGTCTATGTCACCCATAGAAGTCGTTGTCTTAAGACGACCTAATACTTTCTTGTCCTGAAGCTCTGCTGCATTTGGGTAGGCCGTTGGATCTAGCTTAAGATCAGCGACACGAACCTCTTCACTGTAACCATCGTAGTCGCGTGAATCACCTTCGTTTGCAGAGAGGATGTACGTTTTACCCTTTGCTGTCATTGAAGCGATAGCATCCGGCATGTACATACCCATTACAGGGTAAGTTGTGATGTTGATCTTGCCATCTTTGTTGCTGGCATCCATCGCATTCTCTGGCTTGCTGTGATCTTTAAAGCCAAGACCGACAACGTCAGTAATTTCAGCAGAGGCTAGATCAACAATTGCAAAAGCATTGTTCTCTTGGAGAGCAACCCAAGCCGTTTTCGAATCTGCTGAGATGGCAACGTACTCTGGTTCAACATCTTGCTGGAAAGAGGCATTTGGACCAAATACGCGTACGCCATTCACACCTTCTGCGAACGCATCGAAGTTTGCATTACGAGCCGTCCAAGTTTGAGTGTCGATAACCGTTACCGAGCCAACAGGGTCAACGGTGTATTCATCGCTTGGCTCACCTTCGTTGGCAGCAACTAGGTAACGACCGTCTGGTGAAAAAGTCACCATATCAGGTAGAGCACCCGCTTCAATGGCATTACCTTTAAGTCCCGATAGTTTTGCTGGCTGACCGTCCAGATCAAACAGAACGATAGATCCATTTGCCTGCTTGTTTTCAGCTTCTACCGCTACAGCAACCACATCACCAAAGGTCGTCACTGAGTTAGGACCGCCACCGTACTGGCTAAGGTCAATAAAGCCTGCATCAGATAGCGCGCCAGACTTAGCAACATTGAGCATGCGAATGCCATTTGAATCCGCGTTAGTGACATAAATACGATTAGCTTTGGCACTGAATGCAGAGATCTCTGTACAACTCTCTTTCTCAACACACTTCTCAGTTTCGGTGAAAAAACCGATCTGTTTGACGTTTAGTTCAGCTGCAAAAGCCTGGCTTGCCGTTGCAAAAGCGACTGACGCGATCGCGACTTTAAGTGAAGTAAGTTTCATGTTGTTGTCCCTTCATTATTAAAAGATCAAAACACTATGTAGTCCGAAGATGACAAATTAATGGAGAAAATATGACTTTTAGATTTCAGAAAAATGAATGCCTGCCATGTAAAAAAATCTTAAAAAATTAACCATTTTTTTGTAACAAAAAGCACCGATATTAGGCGAATACATAACACCACCTAATTGAGGTTCACAATGAAAAACGATATGCCTTCCTTCAACGAATGGGATGATATGCAGCAGCCTGAACGTGCAGCGGATACTGGGTTTGACGCTGTCATGTCACGCCGTTACTTTCTGCGTGGTGCAGCAATGCTGGGCGCTTCGGCACTTGTCATGAGTGCTGGTGTCATGCCTTCAATTGCAACTGCTGCAAGCCGAGCAGGATTTAAGTTCAATCCAATCGCAGCGAGCACTGCAGACACTATTTCTATTCCAGATGGATTTGTTTCCCAAGTTGTCGTTCGTTGGGGTGACACGCTAAACACATCGACACCTGAGTTTGATCACAACACACGTGGCACAGCCGCGGTTCAAGCCGAAGCAGTAGGCGATAACAACGATGGTATGGACATGTTCGTTGTAGATGGTCGCAACGTCTTAGTCTTCAATAACGAATACACTAACCGCAATATCATCTTTGGTAACCGCGCATCAGAGCTTCCCGAAACTGACGACGACGTCAATAAAGGAAAGATGGCACACGGATTGACCTTTGTTGAGTTAAAAGAGACTAACGGCCAATGGGTGATTGTTAAAGATAGTCCTTTAAACCGCCGCATCACGCCAGACAGTGCATTTGAAGTTGTAGGGCCAGCTCGAGGTAGTGATCTACTTAAGACCTCTTCAGATGCATCCGGCACTCGTATCCTTGGTACATTCAATAACTGTGGTAACGGCAAAACACCTTGGGGCACCTATCTAGCCTGTGAAGAGAACTTCAATGGTTATTTCTCATCATCTGAAGGCGAGAACTACCAACAGACAGATGCTGAAAAACGCTACGGCATTGCCAAAGATGGTAAAGATTGGGGTTATGCCTGGGCACAAACCGATGCTCGCTTCGACGTTTCAAAAGAACCAAACGAACCTAATCGTCACGGTTGGGTCGTTGAAGTCGATCCAGCGGGCCGCCAACAGCCGGTCAAGCTTACGGCACTAGGTCGTTTCAAACATGAAAATGCAGAGTGTGTGATCGCCAAAGATGGCAAAGCCGTTGTCTATCTAGGTGATGATGAACGTGGTGAATACCTGTACCGTTTTGTGAGTAAAAACAGCTATAACCCTCAAGGCGATAACAGCACCCTACTTCACGAAGGCGAACTATTCGTAGCGAAGTTTAATGATGACGGAACAGGTGAGTGGTTAAACCTTAAAGACGCAGGCATGAGTGCTGATGAGACGCTTGTCTTTGCTCGTATGGCAGCCAGCAAAGTAGGTGCTACCACGATGGATCGTCCAGAGTGGGTTGCTGCTAATCCTCATAAAGTTGAAGCCTATGTTGCTCTGACAAACAACAAGTACCGTGGCGAAAAAGAAAATCAACCTCTTAATGCTGCAAACCCTCGTGCGAAAAACCCTTATGGTCAAATCGTCCGTTGGACTCCTGCTGAGGAAGATCATGCGGCTGATAAATTTGCCTGGGATATGTTTGCAATGGCGGGCAACCCAACTCAGCACTCTGATCTAATGGCTGGATCTAACAATATCAATGAAGACAACATGTTTAACAGCCCTGACGGACTGAAATTCGATTCTGCTGGGAACCTTTGGATTCAAACCGACGGTAACTACTCTAACGCCAAAGGCTTTGCCGGTATGGGTAACAACCAGATGCTAATGGGCGATCCTGAAACGGGAGAAATTCATCGCTTCTTAGTCGGTCCTAAAGAGTGTGAAATTACGGGCCTTACGTGGAGTGCTGATCGCAAGACCATGTTTGTCGGTGTTCAACACCCTGGCGAGAAAGGCAACAGCCACTGGCCAGAAGGTGGTAATGCCGTCCCACGTAGCTCGATTGTTGCAATCAAGCGTACTGATGGTGGCCTGATCGGCTAATGTCGTAACGCTTATCTACAAAAGGCCTCAATAGAGGCCTTTTTTATGCTTATTTTGGGGGGGGCTAATATCAGCGTTTTGCTAAACACTCCGTGAACTCATCAACCAAGCCCTGCATGAAGTTGACGTATGCACCCTGTGCGAGAGCAACATCCGAGGCCAACGGGTCCAGTTCACCGACATGAACTTCAAATCCACGTGTGATCGAATCGATTAAAGCGGGACGATACTGTGGCTCTTTAAAGACACATGAAACGCCGCTATGCTCCAAAGTCTCACGAAGTTCGGCTAAATGTTTGGCACCTGGCTTAAGTTCGGGGCTGACGGTGAAGTAGCCTACCTGATTAAGATCAAAGTGATTCACAAAGCCGTCGTAGGCATCATGGAAAACCAGAAAACCCTTTTGGTGAACGGGTTCAAGTTGTTCTTTTGCTTGGCTTTCGAACTGTTTCAGTGACGCTAAGAAAGCTGTCTCGTTCTCTTTGATTTGTGAGGCTTTAGCAGGAAAGTGCTGCTGAAGTTCAACCGACAGCTCTTCCGCAAAGAGCTCAACGCTCTCGATATCAAGCCAAGGGTGCAAGCCGGCATGATCATGACCTTCATGCTCATCATGAGCGTCGTGATGTTCCTCTTCATGTTCATGGCCTTCGTGTTCATCGTGATGATGCTCCTCTTCATGATCATGATCTTTGTGATCATCCTTATGCTCATCTTCACCATGCTCTGCATGCTCATCAAGCATCGCTAAATGCTCAACCTTAGAAGCTTCGATTACTTTCTCTAGATAGGGTTCTATCTCAGGACCGACCCAAATCAATAAATCTGTATTGTTCAGTCGCTTACGATCGGAGGGACGTAGCGCAAAGTCATGCGGGGAGGCACCGTCAGGCAGAAGAGTATCAACCTCGGCAACATTGACTAAGAGTTCGGCAGTAATAAGGCTCAGCGGTTTAACACTGGCCATCACCGTATCAGCTTGAGCTTGAGTGGATGCCAGTAAAAGAGAGGTAACAACAGAGGCGGTAAATTTGTGTGTCATTGGGTACAATGCCTATAAACCAGAAAATGTATTGTTATAATATAACAATAATTGAGATAAAGCATGCTTGAAATCAACGACGCATTCAATTCAGACCACAACCACGATCACTGCGTCAGTGGTGCGTTAGATAACGCTAAGGTGATCTGCCAAGAGAGTGGCCAGCGTCTGACTCCCATTCGCGAGTTAGTGTTACGACTCGTCTGGAGCTCCCATAAGCCACTGGGTGCCTATGAGTTGTTGCCAGCACTGGCTGACGCGGGCTTTAACTCAGCGCCGCCGACGGTCTATCGGGCATTGGATTTTTTGCATCAGCTGGGACTCATTCACAAAATCGGTTCACTCAACGCTTTTGTCGGTTGCTCAAATCCAGAACACCCGCATCCATCGGCATTTATGATCTGCAGAGAGTGTAAAACCGCAGCCGAAATTGAGACCAGTGAGCTTCAAGAGAGCTTTAATCGAGTTGCTAATACGCACGGCTTTCAGCTTGAGGAAGAGAATATCGAGCTGTTAGGTCTTTGCAGCGATTGTCGTGGGAGTGAGTCATGAGTAATCCAGATCTGGCTAGATTAGATGGAGTCAGTTTGCGCTTTGGCAATAAATCGGTACTCAACAATGTGAACCTGCCACTGCATAACGACTGCATCACCACACTGATCGGACCCAACGGAGCGGGTAAATCATCGCTGGTAAAGGTGTTACTTGGACTGGTGAAACCGACCGAAGGCACTGTTTGGACGAAACCGAGCCTGCGCATCGGGTATATGCCGCAAAAAATTCAGATCGACCGGACACTACCATTAACGGTTAAACGCTTTTTGCAGATTCCACATGGCTACAACCAAAACGACATCGAGGCTGCCTTAGCTTCGGTGGGTGCTGAACACCTGGTTGATTACTCGATTCATGATCTTTCCGGTGGTGAAATGCAGAGAACCCTTCTTGCTAGGGCTCTGTTAAGAAACCCCGATCTACTCGTGCTGGATGAGCCGGTTCAGGGTGTCGATATTAATGGTCAAACCGAACTCTATCGGCTGATCACGGATATCCGTAAAGAGAGAAAGTGCGGTGTGTTAATGATTTCACACGATCTGCATCTGGTTATGTCATCGACCGATCACGTCGTCTGTCTAAATAAGCATGTCTGCTGCTCGGGACACCCAGAAGCTGTCAGCGCAGACCCTGCCTACATAGAGTTGTTTGGTGCTTCTCACGCGTCAACGCTGGCGCTCTATAATCACCATCACAACCACAGCCATGATATGCATGGTAACGTCGTTGAAGGTGACTGCTGTGGGGGTGATCATGCTTGATTTCATCATCTATGCGTTGATTGCCGGCCTATCAGTCGCCATCGTTGCAGGCCCTTTAGGTGCATTTGTGGTGTGGCGCCGCATGGCCTACTTCGGTGACACCTTAGCTCACTCAGCTTTGCTCGGCATCGCGCTGGGCATTCTGTTTGATATCAACCTGAGCCTAGCCGTCGTGCTCTGCTGTGTAGCGCTGGCGCTTGGTTTAGTCGCAATGCAGCGCCAACACTGGATAGCCACCGATACTCTGTTAGGGATTATGGCGCACAGTGCGCTATCACTAGGTCTGGTCGCGATATCACTACTGGATAACGTACGCATCGACCTTCAGGCCTACCTGTTTGGGGATCTATTAGCGATCACTCCCGAAGACCTTAAGTGGATTCTGTTGGGAGGTATAGCCGTCTTAGCCGCGATCTACTGGCTTTGGAAACCACTACTCGCCATCACTATTAACGAGGAGCTGGCCCAAGTAGAGGGGATACAGGTTGCTCGCTATAGACTCGCCCTAATGCTGTTAATCGCCATGGTGATTGCTGGTGCTATGAAACTGGTTGGGGTGCTGCTTATTACCTCTCTTTTGATCATGCCGGCTGCAGCGGCGCGGCGTATGTCTGCCACGCCTGAACAGATGGCGATTTTTGCCAGTATGCTTGGGTCAGTCGCAGTCGTGGGAGGCATTGCGCTCTCTTGGTTCGCGGACACTCCAGCGGGCCCGAGTGTCGTTGTCTGCGCACTGGTGATCTTTTTGTTAATCTTCTTCGCACCCCGACCACGGGCATGATTCAACTGAATGATTGGAGCATGCATCAGCGTGTTTGGGCGCTGGCCTGGCCGATGCTGCTATCCAACATCACCGTTCCCCTTCTAGGCCTTGTCGATAGCGCCGTTGTCGGCCATTTGGATGATCCAAAGCATTTAGGGGCCGTGGCGATTGGTGCCACACTGTTTACCACTATCTACTGGGCGTTTGGATTCTTGCGAATGGGAACCACTGGGCTGATTGCACAGGCTGTGGGACGCCAAGATGGCAATGCAAATAGGACCTTTTTAGCGCAAGCAACCCTGATCGCACTGGGGCTCGGCAGCCTTATGTGGCTCGCACAAATCCCCATACTCACTTTGGGTTTAGAGTGGATGGGTGCCGATTCCGATGTCCACGAAACCGCTCGAAGCTATGCCGATATTCGTATCTACGGTGCTCCAGCGGCGCTGTTCAACTACGTTTTAGTGGGCTGGTTTGTCGGTAATCAAGATACACGCTCACCCCTGATCATTATGACCGTCGTCAACCTGACGAATCTTGTGTTAGATCTGCTGTTTGTGCTCGGTTTCGGCTGGGGCGCAGAGGGTGTAGCCAGTGCAACACTGATAGCTGAATACACCGGTGTGGTTCTCGGGTTACTGCTGATGAAGCGTCATCTGAAGGTTATTGATGGCTCGATACTGCCAAACTCGTTGCGACAGCTGTCAGCCTATCGCGCGATTTTTACCGTGAATAAGTACCTATTTGTTCGGACCGCGTCACTGCTCTTTATGTTTGCTTTCTTCACCTCACAAGGTGCACGACTTGGCACGGATATACTGTCGGCTAATGCTCTGCTGTTGAACTTTTTGATGCTGATCTCGCACGCTCTCGATGGATTCGCCCACGCTGCTGAGGCGATCTGTGGTCGCTATGCAGGTGCCAAGGATCGTGACAACTTCTACCGCGCCATGAAGAGTTCATCCCTCTGGTCCTTGTTGTTTGCGCTAGGGCTTACACTCACGTTTATGTTGGGAGGGCACTCTATTCTGAGCCTGATGACCGACATTAAATCGGTATTGGATGTCGCACAGGACTATCTGATCTTTATCTGGGTGCTTCCATTGATCGCTGTATGGAGCTATTTCCAAGATGGTGTTCTTGTCGGTACGACTCAATCTAAAGCGATGCTACAGATCATGGTTGTCACTGTGTTTGGCACGTTTTTACCCCTCTGGTGGCTAACACAAGATCTAGGTAATACCGGCCTATGGTTATCATTCACCGCGGCATTTTTGGTCAGAGCATTGATGGGGTTCTGGATTTTCCACCGCTATAACCAGCGTGGGGTTTGGTTTAGGGCGTAATCCGATCCTTAATAACATTTGAGGCTGAAGGCCAGACACCGTTGCAACAAAACCCGCCACAAAGTCCCCGTGTCTGGCTTTCAGCCTGACACGACTATTTCTGCGTCACGGTTTGCCTGCGGCAATTCGTTCCTACAGTCGGACTCTTTTTAAAAAGTTGTATCAAACTGAAATAGTGATACCCTATCCGTACTGACGTTTGTCATGACAAATATCGAGGTTTCTATGGAAAGTCGAATTCAGTTCCGTGTTGATGAAGAGACAAAACAACTTGCGCAGAAAATGGCTGCAAGCCAAGGTCGAACTTTAAGTGATGCATGCCGAGAACTTACCGAACAACTTGCTGAAGAGCAGAGAAAGGTTGCTAATCAAGAAAGCTGGCTTGCCGATCAAATCAATGAAGCTTTTGCTCGATACGATGCCGGCAGTACTACTTTTTATACTGGAAATGATGCCGAGATCGAAATGGACAAGCGCAAAGCTAAAATCCGTGCGGCTAACAAAGCATGATTCTATGGGAGCAAGAATCGCTTAATGATCGTGAGAAGATATTCGCCTATCTTTACCAATACAATCCCGAGGTGGCTGAGAAAACTGATGATTTAATCGTTAAGCAGGTTTCTAACCTCTTAGATCATCCTAAGTTGGGTATTAAACGAGAGGGAGTTCGCGGACGTCGGTTAATATTGCCAGAGCTTTCTTTGATTGTTGCATATGAAATCTCAGATCGAGGTATTCACATACTTAGAGTTCTGCATCAAAAGCAGCAGTTTCCTCACCTGTCTGTTTAACCTGACCGTAATGTGGTGTCAGGCTGAAGGCCAGACACCGGGGCATAAGTCGATGCAGCGCTGGTAGGCGGGGCAGGTCTCTAGGTGATCGTTGACGAAGCCGGTGGCCTGAAGGTAGGCGTAGACGATGGTTGAGCCGAAGAAGCGAACGCCACGTCTCTTTAGATCTTTCGCAATCTGCTTTGAGAGATCGGTTTCTGCAGGTATATCAGCTAACGTTTTGGGTCTATTTACGATCACTTTAGCATCCATAAATGACCACAAATAGTTAGCAAAACCACCGAACTCCTTAGAAATAGCCAGAAATTGCTTGGCATTATTAATAGAGGCTTCGATTTTGGCGCGATTACGAATGACTCTGGCATCAGCCAGCATCGCCTCTATCTCTTTCTCCCCAAACTGAGCCACGAGCTCGGGTTCAAAATTACGATAGTGGTGACGGTAGCCTTGCCGTTTATTTAATACGGTGCGCCAGCTTAAACCCGCTTGTGCGGACTCTAGAACCATAAACTCAAACAGTGTTCGGTCATCAGTTCGCAGTAAACCCCACTCTTGGTCGTGGTAACGATGCTCTATCTCAGACTGACGTGCCCAGCCACAGATATCAGCATCTTGGCTCACGTCAGTGGTCCTTTTTCTGCAAATTAGGGTTAGTAAAGAACTGCAGCGGCTGAGCTTCTACTTCCGTTGCTGGCGTATTCTTTAACGGATCCACACCCTCTTTAGAGACTCGGGTCTCAAGCTCTTTGGGCTCTGGACGGCCGTCAAGGCGCATGCTGTCTTCAAACCCGCATTTAACACATTCACGATACTCACGCTCTTCGTCGCGATACATTCGTGTACTATCCATAGCGGCACAGCGTGGACAGACAACACCGGCGACAAAGCGTTTAACTGGTTTCATAGCAGCTCCTTCGCTTAATTAAGCGGCAATACCTGAGTGGCGAAGCAAAGCATCCACTTCAGGTTCACGGCCACGGAACGCGACAAATAGCTCCATTGGCTCTTTAGAGCCGCCCTTCTCAAGGATTTCAGTTCGGAAGGATGCACCAGTCTCCTGATTAAAGATACCCTCCTCTTCGAAACGCGAGAACGCGTCGGCCGATAGAACTTCAGCCCATTTATAGCTGTAGTAGCCGGCTGCATAGCCGCCTGCAAAGATGTGGCTAAAGCTGTGCTGGAAACGGTTGAATGCAGGTGGATTCAATACCGCCACCTGTTCACGAACACGGTTCAAAACAGACTGAACTGACGTTTGACCAGGCTCAAAATCACGATGAAGTATGAAATCGAACAGCGAAAACTCAAGCTGACGCACCATTAACATGCCCGATTGGAAATGCTTAGCCGAGAGCATGCGATTCAGCATATCTTCTGGCAGAGGCTCACCTGTCTCATGGTGGCCTGAGATCAGTGCCAGAGCTTCTGGCTCCCAACACCAGTTCTCCATGAACTGACTGGGCAGTTCGACAGCATCCCAGGCCACGCCATTAATTCCACTGATATCGGCATGTTCCATTTGCGTCAGCATGTGATGCAGACCGTGGCCAAACTCGTGGAACAGTGTCGTTACTTCATCATGGGTTAGTAGCGCAGGCTGGCCCTCTAACGGCGCCGTGAAGTTACAGACTAGATACGCCACGGGCAGTTGAATATCACCATTGATGTTACGGCGAACACGACAGTCATCCATCCATGCACCACCACGTTTACCGGCACGAGCAAATGGATCTAGGTAACAGTTTGCGAGTACCTGACCATCACGCTTCAACTCAAACAGTCGAACATCGTCATGGTAGGTATCAAACTCTTTCAGTTCAGTAACGCTGACACCAAAGAGGCGCTCGGTTACTGCGAACAGCCCATCCAACACTTTAGGGAGTGGGAAGTAGGGACGCAGCTCTTGCTGGGAAATGTTGAAGCGTTGCTGTTTCAGCTTCTCTGCATAGTAGGTGATATCCCAAGCTTGCAGATCGCTCATACCCTCTTCTGATTGAGCAAAAGCGGTCAGCTCTTCTAACTCTTTAGCGGCTTGAGGACGGCTTTTAGCTGCTAAGTCCTCAAGGAAGTTCACCACCTGATCGGTAGATTGAGCCATTTTAGTGGCCAGTGAATATTCCGCGTAATTGGTAAACCCAAGCAACTTCGCCAACTCAAGGCGCAGGGTCAGGATCTGCTCAATGAGATCGGTGTTATCCCACTCACCCGCTTTTGGCCCCTGATCAGAAGCACGAGTCGCATAGGCCGTATAGAACTCTTCACGCAGCTGACGATTATCAGCCTGCAGCATCACGGCATGATAAACAGGGAAGTCGAGTGTTAGCACCCAGCCCTCTAACTGTTCACTTTCAGCCGCCTGCTTAGCCGCTTCAAGGACATGATCGGGCAACCCAGCTAACTCGGTCTCATCGGTAATATGCTTGGTCCACCCCTGTGTCGCATCCAAGACGTTCTCAGAGAATTTAGTGGTCAATTCAGAGAGTTTTAGTTGAAGCTCGGCGTAACGTTTTTGCTGCTCTTCTGGCAAGCCAATACCCGCTAGACGGAAATCACGAAGTGAGTTAGTAATCACTTTCTTTTGAGCATCTGAAAGTTCAGAGAAGGCCGCACTTTGACTAAATTGTTCGTACGCTTCATAGAGTTTTTTATTCTGGCCAAGCTCAGTAAAGTATTCAGAGAGTTTAGGTAGGCAGGCGTTATACGCTTCGCGCATCTCGTCGGTATTCACCACAGCGTTGAGATGAGAGACCGGAGACCAGGCTTGAGCTAATTCATCATTTAGCTGTTCCAGTTCACCCACTAAACTCTGCCAATCCATCAGTGGTTGTTCAGTCATCTTTGCAATACGCTCACGGTTACGCTGCAATAGCTCATCGACGGCGGGAACAACATGCTCAGGTTTGATGGTACTGAATTGTGGCAGTGAAGATGGTTCTAACAGTGGGTTACTCATCGGTCTCTCCGAGATCAAAAACTCTATACGCTTTACTATACAATGGGGTGAGCGGATCAGTTATTCAAGGAATGCGATATGAAACTACGTCCTTTCAAAGGTATCACCCCAACCCTAGGTGATAAGGTCTTTGTTGACCCCAGTGCGGTTGTCATTGGGGATGTGGTGCTGGGTGATGACGCATCCGTTTGGCCGCTGACAGCGATCCGTGGCGATATGAACCATATTCGTATCGGCGCTCGCACCAATGTTCAGGATGGGGCAATCCTGCACATCACTCATGCCAGCAGCTATAATCCTGACGGCTATCCGTTGATTATTGGCGATGAAGTGACCATCGGTCACATGGCGATGCTGCACGGCTGCACCATAGGCAACCGTGTCCTGATTGGTATGTCAGCGACGGTAATGGATGGCGCAATCGTTGAAGATGATGTCGTTGTCGGTGCCGGCGCGCTTGTACCGCCAGGTAAGCGTCTAGAGAGTGGCAAGCTCTACATGGGCCGCCCTGCCAAAGCAGTTCGCGACTTAACCGAAAAAGAGATGAGCTACTTTAGCTACTCAGCCTCTAATTATGTGAAATTAAAGGATGAGCATCTAGCCGAGGATTGGGCAAATTAAAAATTTGTTGGAGCTTTATTGAGCGAAGCGAAATGAGTCGATATCTCATCGTCTCCTCTGCGAGAAGACTCCAACAGGGGTCTGACCTGTGGTCTGACCCCACTCTAAGAAACGGCAGAGACTAAATAGACTAAGCCTTCGCCTTAGACAACTCACGCAAGCGTTTAACCACTTCAGCACCAATAGAGCGTTGGGTGAACACGCCGTCGGCTTTCTCTTTACCTGCGCTGCGACCCATTAGAAGCTCCAGTGCTTCATCAACGGTTGCGACTGAGTAGATTGAGAAGAGCCCCTCTTTCACGGCATCCACCACTTCCTGTTTCAGCATCAAGTTGCGCACGTTCGCTTTGGGAATGATCACACCCTGTCGCCCAGTTAAACCGCGAGATTCACAGAGGTGATAGAAACCTTCAATCTTCTCGTTAACACCACCAATCGCCTGAACTTCACCGTATTGGTTGATTGATCCGGTCATCGCGAACTGCTGTTTGATCGGTATGTGCGTTAACGCTGAGATCAGGGTACAGATCTCCGCCATTGAGGCACTATCACCGTCCACATAACCGTAGGATTGCTCCATCGCTATGCTGGCCGAGATCGCTAACGGGAACTCTTTAGCGTAACGGTGACCCAGGTAACCGGACAGAATTAACACCCCTTTTGAGTGAATCGGTTGGCCGAGTGTGACTTCACGCTCAATATCGACGATGCCACGACTCCCGGGGTGAACCGTTGCAGTAATGCGCGCCGGCGAACCAAAGCTAACATCACCAACCTGCAGTACCGTCAAACCATTGGATTTACCGATCGCTTCACCATCCGTGTCGATCAGAACGGTCTCGTTGGTAATACCCTCTTGGATCTTTTCAGAGAGGCGGCCGGTTCGACGCTCTTTGGCCGACAGTGCCGCGTCGACGTGTGCCGCATCAATGTATTTGTCATTCGATTTCGCACGACGGTAGTCCGCTTCACAGAGTAGATCGACTAATTCACCGATATGCGCCGATAGAAGATCTTGATCACCCGCCAGTCTAGAGGAGTGCTCAACCAGTCGCGCTACCGCTTCACGAGTTAACGGTGCTAGCTTCTCCTCTTTTGCCAGCGTGCTCATTAGACGGGCGTACTGGCGAATGGTCGCCGGTGTGCGCTCGACATCCTCTTCAAAATCGACCACAACACGGAACATCTTTTCGAAGTCATGATCGAGCTCTTGCAAGAGGTAGTAGATGTTGCGAGCGCCAATGAGGACAATCTTCACATCCAGATCGATCTCTTCAGGTGAGAGCGTTACGGTGCTGATACCGGCATACTCACTGACTGGATTCTCGATGCGAATCGCATGCGCTTTTAACGCTCGCTTCAAGGCGCCGTAGACAAAGGGTTGCTCAAAGAGTTTTTCCGCTTCAATGATCAAGTAACCGCCATTGGCTCGATGCAGTGCACCCGGGCGAATCAGACGGTAGTTGGTGATCATGGCACCCATTTCACTGTTGTACTCGATGCGCCCAAACAGATTTTCGTAACTTGGATGCGCCTCATAGACCACTGGTGCGCCTTTGGTCTTCTCATTATCCACGAGCAGATTAAGACCGTAGTTCTCGTTCATGAATTCGCGACGAGCCGTCTCGGATTTGTTCTCAAAAATCCCCTCCGCAATCATCTCACCGGCGTTACGAATCAGATCACGCTCTACATCTTCAAGGTAGCTGTTCACCCCCTTCAGGTTTGAATATTCACCTCGCACCTCTTCAAACAGGGGTTTAATTGCGTGACGAGCGGTGTCACGATCGAGGTAACGCAGTGCTTCAGCGGCCTCACGGCGCCAGCGTGGCATCTCTGTCAGTTGCTCATTAAGCAGCTCTTCCAGTTCGGATATGTGTGTTGAAAAGGCGTCACGGATCTCTTCCGGAAGCGCCGAAAAGACCGCCTCATCGATGGCTTGCCCTTCCGCTACGGGCGTAAATCCAATCGTGCCCGCATCACGATAAACGGCGATGGAGTATTCACGCCCCTGCTTCTCGACCGTCTCTACTGCTTTGTCATAGAGACGGTTGAAGTCACGTTCAATCTTAGATTTTTCACGCTGATAGGCGGGACTTTCAAAGGCAGCAGGCAGCTCAGTGACGACACGGTTAAGAAGCTTACTAAGATCGTGCTGCAACTTAACGGCTTTACCGGCTGGGAGGCGCAGCGCTTGTGGATGACGGGTGTCTTGGATGTTCTTCAGGTAACACCAATCGTATGGCTTGGATTGGCTTTTGGCTGCCTCACGCAGATTCTCCATCGCAAAAGAGAATCGCCCTGTGTGCGGGTTACCCATCACAAACAGATTGTAGCCGGGGCGGTTCATACCTACCCCAAACTCCATCGCTTCAAGCGCACGATCTTGACCAAAGAAGCCGGCGAAGCCCTCTAGGTTATCGGTGGTTTTAAACGGGAGAAGATCGGTATCGCAGGTACGGTAGAGTTGATCGACTGAGAGCGGGGCTAGCTTTTCCATGCGGGGCATCCAATACAGCGAATTGATACCCTTAGACTGAAGCGCTCCCCCCTCTAAGTCAATGCTATTTGTGTTGCAGTTCGGATCTGAGCTGATTAAGAATCTCGGCTGTTTCCGGTTTCACGCCTCGCCAAATTGCGAAGGACTCCGCTGCTTGTTCAACCAACATACCCAGACCATCTATGGCACGTGCACCATGCTGTTCGCACCAGGCACAAAATGGCGTCTGTTCGGCACCGTACATCATGTCATAACCACAACTGTTGGCATCGATCGCTTCAGCAGGCACAGGGGGCAACTCACCGCCAATACTGGCCGAAGTGCCATTGACGATCAGATCGAAAGCCGGCCCCGTAATGTCATCATAGCCGCAAGCAGAGACGGGAGCGCCCGCAAAGACATCGGCAATAACCTGAGCTTTAGAAACTGTGCGATTCGCTATCACAACGCTCGCAACCTGAGCTTCTAACATCGGCTGAATGACACCACGCACAGCGCCACCTGCACCCAGTATCAAGACGCGCTTGCCGGCTAATTCCAAACCCAAGTTGTTCTTTAGATCAGTTAACAGACCAATGCCGTCGGTGTTATCAGCACAAATTTCGCCCTGCTCATTTAACCAGAGAGTATTGGCTGCACCGGCTGTCTCAGCGCGCGCCGTGCGCTCCTGTGCAAGCTGCCAAGCCAGCTCTTTAAACGGCAGGGTCACATTAGAGCCCTTGATCTCTCCAGAGGTCAGTTGAACCCTCAGCGTGTCCGTAAAGGTATCCGCCTCTAACAGCTGAGCGGTGTAGTTCAGAGACTCACCCGTTGTCTGAGCAAAGTGGCTATGAATTCTGGGTGACAGGCTATGTTTGATCGGATTGCCTGTCACTCGGTACTGATCGATCATGCTTCTAAGCCTAACCAGTCTCTAGATTGCAGGTAGTAATCAGTCAAACGCGCCTCTTCTGTACCGGGTTCAGGCGCCCAGTTGTAGTCCCAGCGCACTTCCGGTGGAAGCGACATCAGAATCGATTCGGTTCGGCCACCGGTCTGCAATCCAAACAGAGTGCCACGGTCAAACACTAGGTTGAATTCAACGTAACGGCCGCGACGGTGTAATTGGAAATCACGCTCGGCTTCACCATAACTCTCATCACGACGGCGCTCGACAATCGGTACATAGGCTTTAGTGTAGGCATTACCAATGGACTGCATCAGCGCAAAACTTTGATCAAAACCCAACTCATTCAGGTCATCAAAGAAGAGGCCGCCGATACCGCGAGGCTCACCACGATGCTTCAAGAAGAAGTAGTCATCACACCACTTTTTATAGCGTGGGTAGACATCGTCCCCAAAAGGGTCACAAGCGTCTTTAGCCACTTGGTGCCAAAAAACACAATCCTCTTCATTGCCGTAGTAAGGGGTCAAATCAAATCCGCCACCGAACCACCAAACTGGCTCTTCGCCCTCTTTCTCCGCAATGAAGAAACGAACATTGGCATGTGAGGTCGGCACTTTAGGATTTTTAGGGTGCATCACAAGGCTGACACCCATCGCTTCAAAGTTACGGCCTTGAAGCTCAGGACGGTGCGCAGTTGCCGATGCAGGCATCTGATTACCGTGAACATGCGAAAAGTTAACGCCGCCCTTTTCAAACACCGCACCGTTTGTAATGACTCGGCTTCGGCCACCGCCGCCTTCGGGTCGATCCCAAGAGTCCTCAACAAACTCAGCGCCACCATCGGCTGCTGCCAGTTCATTACAGATACGATCCTGAAGATCCATTAAGAAGGCTTTTACTTCTGCTACGCTCGGTTTGCTCATTCGCAATCTCCGTCTCTAAACTCGTAGGGTCTGTCCAGTCAGTGCATCACGAATCACGGATGGTCGATCCGAATCGCCTAATGCGCCCTGAACACGATAATTAATTCTATTTCCAAAGTAAGTACTTACTCTCAACTTACTCTTAGCAGGTACTGCAGATGAGGGGTTAGCCGAGGTTGATACCAACGGCATATCGGCACGGTTGCAGAGCGCCTGCACGATGGGATGTGCAGAGACACGAACAGCAACAGAGCTGTGCTGGCCTTTAACCCACTCAGGGATCATCTCGTCGGTATCCGGTATCAACCAGGTATTGGGTCCAGGCCAACTTGCTTCAACAACCTGACGCTGCTCTGCTGTCAGATTCTGCAGCAGTGGCTCAACCTGCCCAATATTGGCTGCCACTAAAATTAAGCCCTTATGCATAGGGCGGCGTTTAACCGCTAACAGATGTTTCACGGCATGCTCGTTCCAAGGGTCACAACCTAACCCCCAAACCGCCTCTGTAGGATAGGCAATCACGCCACCCTGCTGGACCACCTCTACGGCCTGTTTAATGCTCCAATCATTCACCATAATCAGAATCTTACTTTGGAAAAAACGCTATTCTACCGAAGAACGACGTAACGGGCTCCCTCTCGGCCAATAATTCCTGAGATTTCTAGTTCCACGAGCAGACGTTGAAGCTGCCCAATCGGAATACTGAGCTTTGCTGCAAGCTGATCGGCAGTTAACGGCTGCTGATGCAGTGCACGGATTATGGGATCCTCAGACTCAATGGGCGGCGTCTCAACACGATCTGTAGTAAGCGGTAGATAGAGTGACGCCAATATTTCGGAAACCGTTTCAACCAACTGAGCTCCCTCTTTAATGAGATGGTGACAGCCTCTTGCCAGTTCGTTGGTAATCGCACCCGGTATAGCAAATACCTCCCGCCCCTGCTCCAGCGCCAAACGAGCTGTGACCAGTGATCCACTCTTAATAGTGGCTTCAACGACTAAGGTTCCCAAACTCATACCACTGATGATGCGATTACGCTCTGGAAATAGGTAGGGCCTGGGCTGGATACCGGGCAACTGCTCAGTGACTAACAGCCCGCCTGAGTCCAATATCTGCTGGGCCAGCCGTTGATGCCGTTGTGGATAAACCAGATCTGGGCCGTTTGCCATAACGGCGATTGTTGAACCGGGGCCGGCTTGTATTGCGCCGAGATGAGCTGCGTGATCAATGCCTATGGCTAATCCACTGGTGACATGTACGCCCGATTGGGTTAACTCTTGAGCAAATCGCTGTGCGGTTGCACGGGCCAAGCTGGATGATTTTCGCCCACCCACCATAGCGACTTGAGGGTCGCTCAATGCTTGCACATTGCCTTTTGAGAAGAGCACCACGGGCGGATCGTAGATCGATTTAAGCAATTCGGGATAACGGCTATCTTCAAAGCAGATAACGTCACAATCTATGTTTTTAATGACATTTAGATGCTTTTCGGCATGATCGTAGAGTGACTTTATCTGCCTGACAGCGAACTGACTTTCGTTAAAAAGCTCTAACTGCTCTATTAAGCACTTAGAGTCTTTTAGCCGATCAGGCCAGTCAGTGTGTTGAATGAATTTTAAATTGGAAGCGGGTCGCATAGCCAAAAGGCGCAGTGCAACCCAGTCGATCGATTCGGCTGGCATCCTTGCTCCTGACACTGCACATCCATGTGCAGCGATTGTCTAATATTGTGACGTTAAGGCTGACGAAGCGGGTCGCCAACCTGAATCACTTCGGTTGCACGCATCACCAGTGCATAACTGACCTTGTCGAAGGTTTTGTAGACCATCAACTCACCGGCACGCTCGGCTGGTAGTTGAAGTTTTTCACCTGTTTTAGGGTCACGAATCTCTTCGCCACGATTGTAGATCGCGTAAACACTGCCTGGCTCGATTCCTTCGCGCTCGCCAGCATTGATTGTGACACTGTTAAACTGACCAATGTTGGCAACGCCATTTAATACGGCGATGACTTCAACATTTTCGAGCTCTGGACCCGGGCGCGGCATAAACCGAGTCACCAACGGCGCTTCGCCGGTTGGAATCAGAATATCTTTTAAACGCACCTCTTCAGTACTCTTGCGAATATCAACACTGATAGTGTCGCCTTCAGAACCACGAACCAGCGCATCAGCGACGCGATGCAGCTCATAACCCAAAGACTCACCGGTGTTCGGATCTACATACTCGGTCAAAGGACGGTAGAGAGATTGCTGACGACTGTCATCTAATAACTCACCTCGAACATAGACTCGATCATCATTGGCAGCGAGGATGCGTTGGTTTTTACCACCCAGCACGTAGGGCGCATCCGCTAACATTTGATTATCAACCACTCGGCTATCATTGAGAAAGGCTTGTACATCACGCAGAGGGATCGAAGCGATAGCCTCTTCGCGTGGCACGACTTTAACCTCAGGCGTTAATACCAGAGTACCTGGTTTACGACCTAGGCGTGGCTCACCATCTTCCCAGTAGAGGTAGATGACATCTCCAGGATAGATCAGATGAGGGTTGTAGATCTGCGAGTTTACTTCCCAAACCTTAGGCCAGAGCCAAGGGCTTTTGAGAAAACGCGCGGAGATATCCCACAGGGTATCCCCTTTAACAACGGTGTATTCCGAGGGGGCATCTTGCGCCAACTTGATGGTGTCAGCTTGCACCAGCATAGAGGTTAAACCCAATGCAACGGCAGCGATCTGTTTTATCCGTTTAAACATACTGTCCTTCAGCGTTTGACGCTTATCTATTCGATTGCACTGCTTAACGTGTACCACATGCAAACAGAGTCCTAATAGGTATAATAGACAATATTAACAATGTTACTAGTTATCCGATTGAGAGAGATCACTAAACGGTATGGCACTGCTTAAAATTTTAGAGTTCCCAGACCCGCGCCTTCGCACCATTGCTGAACCGGTTGAGACGGTCGATGATGAGGTACGCAAGATCATCGATGACATGTTTGAAACCATGTACGACGCTCCGGGCATTGGTCTGGCCGCAACACAGGTCAATATTCATAAACAGATCGTCGTAATCGATATATCCGAAGAGGGCAATGAGCCACTGGTTCTAATTAACCCCTCTTTTGAAGTGTTAACCGACGAGACTGAACAGATGCAAGAGGGTTGCCTCTCTGTCCCTGGCTTCTACGAAAACGTCGTTCGCCCAGAGCGCGTTAAGCTGAATGCGATTGGTCGTGATGGCGAACCTTATGAGTTAATTGCTGACGGTTTGCTAGCGGTCTGTATTCAGCACGAGCTGGATCATCTGAATGGTAAGCTATTTGTTGACCATATCTCTCGATTAAAACGTGATCGAATCCGCGGAAAACTCGAGAAGAAACATAAATTAGAAGCCGCTCAGGCTTAAAGATCAGACAGGCTTGCCGCTCACCTTGGCAAGCCTGTTTCATTTTAGGATATCGAATTGTCTAAAATTATTTTTGCCGGAACCCCAGATTTTGCCGCGTCTCATCTACAGGCTCTGATCGACTCCGGCTTTGATGTGGTAGCCGTTTATACCCAACCCGATCGCCCAGCGGGCCGCGGTAGGAAGTTACAAGCGAGCCCCGTTAAGCAGATTGCACTGCAAGCAAATATTCCCGTGTTTCAACCACTCTCACTGCGTGATGAAGCGGCTCAAGCGGAACTGGCTGCGATCGACGCTGATTTAATGATTGTTGTTGCCTACGGCTTGATACTGCCGCAGGTTGTATTGGATACACCAAAACTGGGTTGCGTTAATGTACACGCCTCTATTCTGCCGCGTTGGCGTGGTGCTGCTCCGATCCACCGTGCACTGCTGGCAGGTGACAAAGAGACCGGTGTGACGCTGATGCAGATGGAGGCTGGGCTGGATACTGGGCCTATGCTGGCTAAGGTGTTTACGCCAATCGATAAACAGGAGAGTAGCGGAGAACTGCATGATCGATTAGCAGTACTCGGCTCCAATATGCTGGTTGAGCAACTACCTGCACTGTTAGCAGGCGAGTTAACTCCAGAAATTCAAGACGATGCGTTAGCTAACTACGCCAATAAGCTTGAGAAAGCTGAAGGTAAAATCGACTGGACTGAGTCGGCAGACGCGATCGCCCGTCAGGTTCGCGGCCTCTCTCCTTGGCCAGTGGCTTACACAATCCTTGATGATAAAAGCGTACGCATCTGGAGAGCGGAAGCACAATCAGAAGCCGGTGATGCTGGCGCTCTGATCAAAGCCGATAAACAGGGTGTCCTGATCGGGTGTGGCGAAGGCTCTTTGCTAATCAAAACCATTCAGATGCCAGGCGGTCGCGCCACTGAAGCGTCGGCACTACTCAATTCAAACAACCACCCGTTTGTAGAGGGTATGCACTTTGAGTAATACCGCTAACCTAAGGGTGCAAGTGGCTGTTTTTCTATCGCAGCTGTTACAACACAACGGTTCACTCTCTAGCCGACTGCCAGGCATGCTCTCTCGAGTTGAACCTCGTGACCGCGCTCTGTTTCAAGAGATCTGCTACGGCACGCTTCGTTTCTATCCACAGCTTGAAGCGCTCAGCCGTGAGTGTCTGCGCAAGCCTTTTAGAGAAGAGGACACTGACGTCTTTGCCCTACTGTTGAGCGCGCTCTACCAATTGAGACATCTCTCGACGGCTGAACATGCTGTCATCAACGAAACCGTTGAAGGCGCTAAGCAGATGGGTAAGCCTTGGGCCGCCAAACTGTTGAACGCCGTACTGCGTCGTTACCAGCGTGAAAAGGATAGTTTAGAAGCTGATATCCAGCAGACCGAGACTGGTCGCTGGAATCACCCAGAGTGGATGATCGCAAAACTCAAACACAACTGGCCCGATCACTGGCAGAGCGTAATGACCGAAAACGATCAGAGCCCACCGATGTGTCTGCGGGTCAATCGTTCGAAAAGCGATCGTGATACCTACCTTAAAATACTTAACAGTGCAGAGATCGAGGCAAGTGCTGGATTGTTCTCGAGCGATGCCATCTACCTAACGACGCCCTGCTCTGTGGATAAGCTGCCACACTTTGCAGAGGGGCACGTATCGGTTCAAGATGAAGCGGCACAATTGGCTGCAAAACTGCTGGGTGTAAAAGCGGGCGAACGCATACTCGATGC
Organism: Marinobacterium sp. xm-d-530; assembly: GCF_013283365.1. Lineage (GTDB taxonomy): Bacteria > Pseudomonadota > Gammaproteobacteria > Pseudomonadales > Balneatricaceae > Marinobacterium_E. Next base: position 332,177 of record NZ_WBYM01000003.1, read on the forward strand.
CTGTGCCGCTCCCGGTGGAAAACTCTGCCACCTTCTTGAACTGGAAGATGATATTGAGATCGATGCGCTGGAGTTAGAGCCTCGACGAGTCGCGCGCATCGAAGAGAATTTAGAACGACTAGAGCAGAGTGCGGGTGTCATTGTCGGTGATGCCGCTCAACGGGATTGGTGGAGCGGTGACGCTTACGATCGCATTCTGGTGGATGCGCCCTGTAGTGCTACCGGTGTCATTCGTCGTAATCCTGACATCAAAGTACTGCGTCGTAACGAAGATCTCCTGGGTCTTGCAACCACTCAACTTGAGATCCTTAATAACCTATGGGATATGCTCAAGCCTGGTGGTACATTGCTGTATGCAACCTGCTCAGTGTTCACACAAGAGAACGAGCGTGTTATCGAACGATTTTTGAAAGAGCACTCGGATGCGAAAGAGTGCAAAATAGTCGCAGAATGGGGCATAGAGAGACCTGCCGGTCGGCAGCTGTTTCCACAAAATGGAGGCCATGATGGCTTCTACTACGCCCGCATCAAGCGAATAGAAGAGGCTTAAGCGTTACATGAACGTTGTTATTCTGGGTGCAGGACAGGTGGGTGGCTCTCTAGCAGAGCATCTCGCCAGTGAATCCAACGATATTACTGTCATTGATGTCGATGGCCCAAGACTCAGAGAACTTGCAGACCGCCTAGATATTCGTACGGTTGAAGGTCAAGCTTCGCTGCCAACTATTCTGCATAGCGCTGGCGTAGAAGATGCCGACATGTTGATCGCAGTGACTAACTCAGATGAGATCAACATGGTTGCCTGCCAGGTCGCTTGGTCGCATTTTCGCGTACCAAAGTTGATTGCCCGAGTTCGTGACCAAGCTTACAACTATTCAGAAGGTAAGCTCTTCAATACGCAGAAAGAGAACAACGTTGCCGGCATCCCAATAGATGTTTTGATCAGCCCTGAGCACTTGGTGACACAACACATTGCTAGGATGATCCATCACCCAGGTGCCCTTCAGGTTCTCGATTTTGCCGATGGCGCAGCGCAATTGGTTGCCGTGAAAGCCTATTACGGTGGCCCGCTGGTGGGTCGTGAGATCGCACTGCTTAGAGCGCACATGCCCAATGTCGACACCCGTGTGGCAGCCATTTTCAGACAGGATCGCCCTATTATTCCAACCGGTGACACGGTCATTGAGGCGGACGATGAGGTCTTCTTTATTGCCGCTGCCGGCGATATACGTTCGGTTATGGGTGAACTGCGCCGATTAGATAACCCTTACAAACGCATCATGATTGCCGGAGGTGGCAACATCGGATTCCGACTAGCTGAATCGATTGAGGATGACTTCCAGGTCAAACTGATTGAGCGAAGCCTAGATCGATGCAACCACTTGGCACGCGATCTAAACCGCACCATTGTTCTGCATGGCAGCGCTTCTGACTCTGAACTGCTTCTCGAAGAGAATATTGATGATGTCGATGTCTTCTGTGCCCTAACCAACGACGACGAAGCTAACATCATGGCGTCGATGCTGGCCAAACGTTTAGGCGCCAGAAAGGTGATGACGCTGATCAACAACCCGGCCTATGTTGACCTTGTCCAGGGTGGCGTTATCGACATTGCCATATCACCACAACAGACCACCATTGGTGCCCTACTAGCCCACGTTCGTCGCGGTGATGTAGCAGCGGTTCACTCTCTGCGCCGTGGTGCAGCAGAGGCGATTGAAGCGATCGCCCACGGTGACCCGTCAAGCTCTAAAGTAGTTGGGCGCGCCATTGAGGATATTGCGCTACCCGCAGGTGCGACCATCGGTGCCATTGTGAGAGACAACCAGGTATTGATTGCCCACGATGACGTCGTGGTTGAAGATGGCGACCACGTCATTCTGTTCCTTATCGATAACCGTCAAATTGGCGAGGTAGAGAAGCTCTTTACCGTCGGCCTAACCTTCTTCTGAGGCTCCCATGCACTTCAAAGTGATTCTCAGAATACTTGGCCTGCTGTTGATGATATTCAGCATCACTCAGCTTCCGCCAGCCCTCGTCTCGATGATCTACGACGATGGCAATATTCAGGCCTTTGTTGGGGCTTTCTTCGTCACGCTGTTTACCGGTTTTTTGATTTGGCTCCCCTTCATGCGAGTCCGCCAAGATCTGCGAACACGCGACGGCTTCTTAATTACCGTTCTATTCTGGACGGTACTGGGCTTCTTCGGTTCGTTACCTATCTACTTTTCGGCCGAAACAAACCTTACCTTTACCGACGCTCTGTTTGAGGCCGTCTCTGGTCTGACGACAACAGGAGCGACCGTCATCACTGGACTGGATACGCTTCCCAAGTCCCTGCTCTACTATCGACAGCAGCTGCAGTGGTTGGGTGGTATGGGTATCATCGTACTAGCCGTCGCGATACTGCCAATGCTGGGCATCGGTGGGATGCAGCTCTACCGCGCTGAAACACCTGGCCCGGTAAAAGATTCAAAGCTGACACCTAGAATCACCGAAACTGCCAAAGCGCTTTGGAACATCTACCTGACGCTGACGATTGCCTGCGCACTGGGCTACTGGGCGGCAGGAATGGAGCTGTTCGATGCGATTGGCCACAGTTTCTCTACTGTTGCCATTGGCGGGTTCTCAACACACGATGCCAGTATTGGATTCTATGACAGCGCACTGATCGAGATGATTTGTGTACTCTTTATGGTGCTTTCGGGGATCAACTTCGGCCTTCACTTTGCCGCTTGGCGACAGCATAGTGTCGCCCACTACTTCTCAGATCCAGAGTTCAAGTTCTACCTCTTCTCTCTGATCAGCCTGTCGCTGTTTACGCTGTTTGTACTCGACTTTACCGGCACCTACGAATCGATTGAGGCGCTTCGCAAAGCGGTCTTTATGGTTGTCTCCATTGCAACGACGACCGGCTTTGCCGTCGCGGACTTTGCACACTGGCCCGCCATGCTGCCCTTCTTACTCTTCTTGGCAGCCTTTGCCGGAGGCTGTGCAGGATCGACTGGTGGCGGTATGAAACAGATACGTCTACTGCTGATTCTAAAACAGGGTTACCGTGAGATTGTGCGCCTAATTCACCCGAACGCGATCATGCCTGTGAAGCTGGGAAGACGCCCAATTTCGAACAAGGTGCTTGAAGCGGTTTGGGGATTTTTCTCGGTCTACTTGATCGTCTTTGTGGTGATGCTAGTTGCACTGCTAGCCACTGGACTGGATCAGGTAACGGCATGGTCGGCAGTGGGCGCTACGCTCAACAACCTTGGCCCAGGCCTTGGTGATGTTGCGGCACACTATGGTGACATACCGACTACCGCCAAATGGATTCTGGTCTTTGCGATGTTGCTAGGACGTCTTGAGGTATTTACCTTATTAGTCCTACTAACACCGGCTTTCTGGCGCCGATAACCCTATTAAATGGATAGGGTTACGCCCCTCTTAAATTCTTAAGGAATGCTGTATAATTCTCGGCTAATTTTTTGCAAAAAATCCTAGCCGAGGACTTCTGTCGTGACCGACACTGTCAAACCTGATGTAAGCACCTTCCAAGGTCTTATCTTTGCCCTACAACAGTATTGGGCCGAGCAAGGCTGTGTAATTGTTCAGCCACTGGATATGGAAGTGGGTGCTGGTACTTTCCACCCGTCTACCACTCTGCGTGCTATCGGCCCAGAGAGCTGGAACTCAGCTTACGTTCAACCAAGCCGACGCCCAACCGATGGCCGTTACGGTGAGAACCCAAACCGTCTTCAACACTACTACCAATTTCAGGTTGTGATGAAGCCTCACCCAGACAACTTCCAAGAGCTCTACCTTGGTTCGCTTGAGCGTCTTGGCTTTGATCTTTTGACGCACGATGTACGCTTTGTAGAAGACAACTGGGAATCACCTACATTGGGTGCTTGGGGTCTTGGTTGGGAAGTCTGGCTGAACGGCATGGAAGTCACTCAGTTCACTTACTTCCAACAGGTTGGCGGTCTTGAGTGTTACCCGGTCACTGGCGAAATCACCTACGGTCTAGAGCGTCTAGCTATGTACGTTCAAGAGGTAGACAGTGTTTATGATCTCGTTTGGTCTAAGGCACCGGACGGTACCGTTGTAACCTACGGCGATGTCTTCCACCAAAACGAAGTCGAGCAGTCAACTTACAACTTTGAGTACGCTGATGTGCCACACCTATTCAGCAACTTTGAGCACTACGAAAAAGAGTGTCAAAAACTGCTGGATGTCGGCTTACCGCTACCGGCTTATGAACAGGTCATGAAGGCATCGCATACCTTCAACCTACTGGATGCGCGTCACGCGATCTCTGCGACTGAGCGTCAACGTTACATTCTTCGTGTTCGTACCTTAGCTCGCGGTGTTGCCGAAGCTTACTACAACAAGCGTAAAGAGCTTGGTTTCCCAATGGCAGAAGAGTCTATTCGCCAAGAGGTCCTAGCATCACTGGAGGGAGCCGAGTAATGAGTAATCAAGATTTTCTATTTGAACTGGGTACTGAAGAGCTACCACCGGGTGCACTTCTCTCTCTGTCAGACGCACTGGGTAAAAGCCTCACGGCTCAACTGAACGATGCTCAGCTTAACTTTTCATCTTTAGAGCTATTTGCTGCTCCACGTCGCTTGGCCGTATTGGTTAAAGAGCTAGACAGCCAACAGCCTGATCGTAACATTGAAAAACGCGGACCCTCTGCAAAAGCACCTGAACAAGCCGCTAAAGGTTTTGCTGGCAGCTGCGGTGTCTCTCTTGAAGACCTTGTCATTGAGAATACTGACAAGGGTGACTACTACGTCTACCGCGGTACTGAGGTTGGTAAACCTGCTGCAGAACTTCTACCAGGAATGCTTGAGACCGCTTTGAGCGGGCTGCCGATTCCTAAGCGTATGCGTTGGGCGGCTAGCCGTACTGAGTTTGTCCGCCCTGTTAAATGGATCGTTGCGCTGCTGGGTGATGAGGTTCTACCTTGTACTCTACTTGAGGTCACTTCTGGCCGTAAATCACGTGGCCACCGCTTCCACTACCCACATGATATTGAGCTGATGACTGCAGGTGAATACGCTGCCACGCTTCGTAACACCGGTAAAGTTGTGGCTAGCTTCGCTGAGCGTCGTGAAATGATTCGTGAACAAGTGCTAGCTGAAGCTGCTCGTATTGGCGGAACTGCTGAGATTGACGAAGATCTTCTGGACGAAGTCTGTGCACTGAACGAATGGCCTGTTGCATTGGCTGGACGTTTTGAAGAGCGCTTCCTTGAGGTACCTGAGCAAGTCCTAATCCTTTCAATGAAAGAGAACCAGAAGTACTTCCACCTTGTCGATAGCAACAACAAGCTGATGCCGTACTTCATTACGATCTCAAACATTGAGTCTAAAGATCCTCAGCAGGTGATTGCAGGCAACGAGAAGGTGATTCGCCCTCGCCTAGCTGATGCTGCGTTCTTCTTTGAAACGGACAAGAAGGCGCCTCTTATTGATCGCCTAGAGAAGCTAAAGAGTGTCGTATTCCAAAACGAGCTTGGCACAGTCGCCGACAAAGCTGCTCGCATTGAAGCAACGGCCACTGCCATTGCCAAACTGATTGGCGGTAATGAAGCGTTTGCCGCTCGTGCTTCACAACTTGCTAAGTGTGACCTGCTAACAGATACCGTTTATGAGTTCACAGAGCTTCAGGGCCTTATGGGTTACCACTTCGCACTGCACGATGGTGAAGAGCAAGAAGTTGCACAGGCGATCTACGAGCAGTACATGCCAAAGTTTGCCGGTGACGATCTACCTGCCTCTAAAACGGGCATTGCTGTAGCCTTGGCAGATCGCTTGGACACACTAGTCGGTCTGTTTGCGATCAACCAGCCGCCTACAGGTTCTAAAGATCCATTTGCACTGCGTCGTGCAGCATTGGGCGTGCTTCGTATTATCGTTGAACATGAGTTAGATCTTGATCTTAAAGAGCTTCTTCAGACTGCAGCATCAAACTACCAAGCACTCCCTGCTTTGGACAGTGCTGCTGATAATGTCTTTGAATTCATGCTGGAACGCTTCCGTTTCTGGTTTGAAGAAGAGGGCATTAGCGCTGAGATCTACCTGTCGATCCACGGTCTTCGCCCAAGCAAACCATTAGACTTTGTGCGTCGTGCTCATGCTGTTGCGGCCTTTACACAACTTGAAGCGGCCTCAGCACTGATTGCTGGCAACAAGCGCGTTGGTAATATCCTTGCGAAACTAGATTCTACACCGTCTACCGCTATCAACGATGCACTGCTATCTGATGAGGCTGAAAAAGAGCTTGCTCAAGCACTCAAGGGTTTAAGCAGTTCAGTTGCATCAATGACAGGTGAAGGCGATTACCAGGGCGCTCTTCAAGCTCTAGCTGATCTTCGTCAGCCAATCGACCGCTTCTTCGAAGAGGTTCGTGTCATGGCAGATGACGCTGACGTTAAGCAAAACCGTCTTGCGATGCTGCAACAACTTAAAGAGCTATTTGGTGGAATCGCCGATATCTCCGAATTGGCTGGCTAAACTTAATTGGCCATCAAAAAACCCGAGCACTGCTCGGGTTTTTTATTTGTAAATATCTGCTTTTCTACTACTTTGCATAGTGTTGAATCAAACCACTGACTGCAAGGATGCAAGATGCAAAAAGTTAATCCCAAACTCACCGCCATCGCCTATTTCATTATTGGCCTTTTAGTGTTTTACACACTTTTCCTAGATAAACCCATAACCAATGAGGATGATCGAATTATCATTTTTAACCAGCACCCGAATGGTGAAGAGATCAAATATGCACTTGGTTTGAACAGTTATATTGGGTTCGAAATGATTCCATTTAATATGCTTAACAAGCCTCTCTCTGCGACACATCTCCACCGAAGCATTAATGAATTTGATAAATATGCGGTGTATTTTGGTGATGACACGGATGGAGCTCTAACAACCGGCTTCATTCTCAGCGTCAGTGATTGCCTTAGCAGCCCTTCTATTTATCACTCACTCGTCAATCAGATACCTATCTCTTTTACTGCCAGTTGTGACGATAAGCGGGCCGATCTTCAATTTGTCACACCGACCATCCCAAATGACAACCAGCTACTCTTAAACATGTTTGAAAGCCATACGTTCATCGACTATCAACCGAAGTCTAGTTCTGATTTTACTATTAGATTTTCAATGGACGGATTCACTCAAGCGATGCACAGTGAATTTAGCGACGATTGATTCAAATGTTTCACGTGAAACTTTTTATCAAATAAGATTGAAACTTAGAAATAGAAACAAGGAGTTTGTTTCACGTGAAACAAATTAAAAAGGCGCCTATAGGCGCCCTTTCTCTAAAACACTAAACATTAAACATCTAGGTTAGAGACATTCAGTGCGTTGGACTCGATAAAGTCACGACGAGGCTCAACCTCATCACCCATCAACGTGGTAAACAACTGATCAGCAGAGATAGCATCTTCGATCGTCACTTTAAGCATGCGGCGCGCATCAGGATCCATGGTTGTTTCCCAAAGCTGATCAGGGTTCATCTCGCCCAATCCTTTGTAGCGTTGAATGTTACTGCCGCGACGCGCAAGACCCATCAACCATTCAATGCCTTCGCCCAACTCTGTCACATCCATACGACGTTCGCCACGCTGAAGGTAAGCACCATCCGCTAACAGACCAGAAAGCTCTGCCCCAAGATCAACGATCAAGTCGTAATCTTTAGAGCGGAAGAAGTCAGCCTCAAAACGGAACGCATTCGTAATACCGTGAAGCAATACATTAACCACCGGCACATAAGAGCTGTGCTCTTGGTCGTACTCAACATCCACTGTGTAGACTTCTGAACCCGACGTAACAATAGAATCTAGCTTAGCTTGTAGCTCTTTAGCCCAACCCTCTACCGTCGCTTTATCACCCAGCGAATCGGCCGCCAAACGCGGAACATAGAGAGACTGCATCAAAGCCTGGCTTGGGTAGATTCGCGAGAGACGGTTGATCATTGCCATCACCTTACGGTAGCGACCAAATAGCGTCTCAAGCGCTGCACCAGTGATAGCAGGCGCATCTTCAGCAGGATAGAGTGAAGTACCTTCCAAAGCACCTTGAAGCAGGTACATATCCATCGCTTCATCATCTTTTAGGTACTGCTCTTGCTTGCCCTTCTTCACTTTGTACAGAGGCGGCTGAGCAATGTAGATGTAGCCACGCTCAATCAACTCTGGCATTTGACGGAAGAAGAAGGTCAATAGAAGGGTACGAATGTGAGATCCATCGACGTCCGCATCGGTCATGATAATGATGCTGTGGTAACGAAGTTTTTCAACGTTGAACTCATCTCGGCCGATACCACACCCTAGTGCAGTAATCAGAGTACCGACTTCAGCTGAAGTCAGCATCTTGTCAAAACGTGCTTTCTCAACGTTAAGAATCTTACCTTTAAGCGGAAGGATGGCTTGAGTTCGACGATCACGGCCCTGCTTAGCAGAACCACCCGCCGAGTCACCCTCCACCAAGTAGAGTTCAGAGAGTGCCGGATCTTTCTCTTGGCAGTCTGCCAATTTACCCGGTAGACCAGCGATATCCAACACACCTTTACGACGCGTCATCTCACGCGCTTTACGCGCGGCTTCACGGGCACGCGCCGCATCCATCATCTTCTGCACAACCGCTTTCGCTTCAGATGGGTTCTCTAGCAAGTAGTTATTGAAGTGCTCTGCCATCAACTGCTCGACTGCTGTCTTAACTTCAGACGAAACCAGCTTATCTTTGGTCTGTGAAGAGAATTTAGGATCTGGCACTTTAACAGAGATGATCGCCGTTAGACCTTCACGACTGTCATCACCACTGGTGCTGACATTGCCTTTTTTGTTTAACGACTCAGAATCTATGTAGCTGTTCAAACCACGCGTCAAGGAGGCGCGGAAGCCCGATAAGTGGGTACCACCATCACGCTGTGGGATGTTGTTGGCAAAACAGTGAATCGACTCTTGGAATGAGTCATTCCACTGTAGAGAGACCTCAACGCCAACACCATTTTCATGCATCGCATTGAAGTGGAAGATACTGTTAATAGGCGATTTGTTCTGGTTAAGGAAATCAACAAAGGCAGCTAGACCACCTTCGTATTCAAAGACTTCTTCACGGCCAGAGCGCTCATCTTTAAGACGAATACGAACGCCTGAGTTAAGGAATGAGAGTTCACGAAGGCGTTTAGCAAGAATGTCGTACTGGAACTCGATGTTGGTGAAGGTTTCAGGGCTAGGCCAGAAGCGCACGATCGTACCACTGGTATCCGTCTCACCGATCACTTTTAGAGGCTCTGCCGGTACACCGTGGTTGTAAACCTGCTCGTGAACCTGACCAGCACGACGAATGGTCAAACGCAGCTCAGTCGACAGGGCGTTTACCACCGACACACCAACACCGTGAAGACCACCTGAGACTTTATAGGTGTTGTCATCGAACTTACCACCGGCGTGGAGGACCGTCATGATAACCTCGGCCGCAGAGACACCCTCCTCTTCGTGGATATCCGTCGGAATGCCGCGACCATTATCGCTGACGGTAATACTCTCGTCAGCATGGATGGTTACGCCCACCTCACTACAGAAACCTGCGAGTGCCTCATCAATGCCGTTGTCGACCAGCTCGAACACCATGTGATGCAAACCACTACCGTCGTCGGTATCACCGATATACATCCCTGGGCGCTTGCGCACGGCATCAAGGCCTTTAAGAACCTTAATACTGGACGAATCGTAATCTTGGTTTGATTCACTCATAGATCTCTCCAAATGTCTGCTTTGCAGTTAACTGACCTGAATCGACGTTCAATAGGGCACCGTCAGTAGTTGCGCCCCATACCTCTAGCATTGAGCTTGGCTCAACACAGGTTACAAAACTTTGGCTGTTGCTCTGTTTCAAGAACGAGCAAAACGTTGCCAGGTGCTCTTTATCTAACTCAGCAGGGAGGTCATCGATCAAGTAGATACAGGAGTGACCTCGGGTAGCCTCGTAGAGCTGACCCTGCGCAAGTTTAAGTGCACTAACGACCAATTTCTTCTGGCCTCGTGATAAGTGCTCAGCGGCACTGCGACTTCCAACCTTGAATTTAAGGTCAGCACGCTGTGGCCCAAGGGAGGTAAATCCCTGACGCATATCACGTTCAAAACTCTCATTTAACAGAGTCTGTAGATCCTGATCTTTGTCCCAACCCGGGCTAAAACGTAGATCCGTAACGACCTCTCGAACCAACTGCTCAGCAATGCCTGTAAAGTGCGGTAAAAGGGCATCAACATAAGCGCTTCGAAGCTCTGTAAGTCGTTCTGCGTGAAGGATAAATTCTCTATCCCAAACCTCGCGTAACGACCGATCAATATTACCACGTTTTAGCAGTGAATTCCTTTGTTTTAACGCTCTTTGAAAGCCTCTCCAGACGGAAATAAACCCCGTAGAATGGTGAAATCCACCCCAATCGATAAATTGTCGTCTAACAGACGGTGAACCGTCTAAAAGTGTGAAACTTTCAGAGTCGATCACCTGCATCGGGACTAAGCCAGCAAGGGCCGTTAAGTCGATCTCTTCACCTCTGAAACGGGCACGCACATCGCCCTGCTGGGTTCGTTCAACACCTAGACCACCGGAATCAGATTCACCCTCAATCTTCGCAAAACAGGTCAGTTGTTGTTGGCCCTCAGAGATGACATATCGGCTCTGGTGCGTTCTGAATGAGCGGGCCACAGACAAGAAGTGAAGACCTTCCAGAATACTGGTTTTGCCGCTGCCGTTTTGACCGTGAATGATGTTGATATCCGCTGACGCATCAAAGGCCAGGGATTGAATGGATCGAAGATTAGAGAGTTGTAGTCGCTTGATGCGCATAAACAGAAAAGGCCGCCCTAGGGACGGCCTCTATTGAAGCGTTAATTACATGCGCATTGGCATGATGACGTAGGTTGAGTTTGGATCATCGAAGCCTTGAATCAGCGCACTGCTGTTTGCATCAGCTAAGGTGAAACGAACCACATCGGAACCAAGAATAGAGAGTACATCGAGCAGATAGTTAACGTTGAAACCGATATCGATCGAAGGACCTTCGTACTCAACAGCTACAGTCTCTTCTGCCTCTTCCTGCTCTGGGTTATTTGCCGTCACTTTAAGGTAGCCATCGCTGAGCGTCAGACGCACACCTCGATATTTCTCGTTCGATAGAATCGCAATACGCTGGAATACCTGACGCAGCTCTTGGCGATCACCAAGAACGACCTTGTCACCGTTTTTAGGGATCACTCGTTGGTAGTCAGGGAACTTGCCATCAACCAGCTTCGACGTGAAGGTGTAGTCACCGACATTGGCACGAATGTGTGATGCACCAATAACCAGTGTAACCGGTGAGTCACCACCTTGGAGTAATCGAGCTAGCTCAAGAATACCTTTACGAGGCACGATGATCTGATGCGCACCACCCGCTGGCACATCCGCTGCAGAAGCCGAAGTAGCCAGACGGTGACCATCGGTCGCAACCGAACGAAGTGAGTCTTCACTTACTTCCAGTAGCATGCCATTTAGGTAATAACGGACATCCTGTTGCGCCATAGAGAAGCCTGTCTTTTCGATCAACTGACGCAGTTCTGACTGTGGCAAGCTTAACTCGAAGGCTTGTGGGCTATCTTCAACATTCGGGAATTCAGACGCCGCCAAGGTTGTTAGTGAGAACTTAGAACGACCCGACTTGATGATCATCTTCTGACCGCTCAGCTCCATCTCGATACGAGCGTCATCAGAGAGCGATTTACAGATATCCATCAGCTTGCGTGCTGGAACGGTCACAGAACCTGGTTGTGCCGGCTCTTGAAGCTGCACACGCCCTACCAACTCGACTTCGAGATCGGTACCGGTTAGTGAGAGTTGATCACCCTCAGCCACCATCAGAATGTTCGAGAGCACAGGCAGTGTCTGTCTGCGTTCAACCACGCCGGCAACAAGCTGTAGTGGTTTAATCAAAGCCTCACGAGTGATGACGAATCTCATGCGTATTCCTATCTCAGTCTGTCAGTTAGGTCGTCAAATGACGAAGCAGGTTTTTGTAATCTTCTGCGATCTCAGCATTGCTGTCACGCAACTCTTTAATTTTTCGTGTCGCGTGCAAGACCGTGGTGTGATCTCGACCGCCAAATGCGTTGCCTATCTCGGGTAGGCTGTGGTTAGTTAGCTCTTTCGACAAGGACATAGCAACCTGTCTTGGTCGAGCAACTGAGCGACTGCGGCGCTTTGAGTGAAGATCGGCTACACGGATCTTATAGTACTCAGAAACCACTCGCTGAATGTTATCAATACTAACCTGTTTGTCCTGTAATGCCAGTAGATCCTTCAGTGACTCTTTGACAAAGGTCGTGGTGATCGGACTACCGGTGAAGTGAGCATTCGCTATAACTCGCTTCAAAGCACCTTCTAACTCTCGGACATTACTACGAATCTTCTGTGCAAGGAAGAAGGCGGCATCATCTGGAAGCTTAATTCGCGCTTCGTGCGCCTTTTTCATAAGAATAGCGACGCGCGTCTCCAGCTCTGGCGGCTCAATGGCCACGGTTAAACCCCAACCAAATCGAGACTTCAAGCGCTCTTCCATGCCACCAATCTCTTTAGGATAGCGATCACTGGTCAAGATCATCTGCTGACCACCTTCAAGTAGCGAATTAAAGGTGTGGAAGAACTCCTCTTGCGAGCGATCCTTGTTGGCAAAGAACTGAATGTCATCGATCAACAACGCATCGACCGAGCGGTAGTAGCGCTTAAAGTCATTAATCGCATTCAGCTGAAGTGCTTTAACCATATCGGCTACGAAGCGCTCTGAGTGCAGGTAGACAATCTTAGCGTTGGGATTACGCTTAAGCATTTCTGCACCCACAGCATGCATCAAGTGAGTTTTACCTAAGCCGACACCACCATAAATAAAGAGTGGGTTGTAACCACCACCCGGGTTATCGGCCACCTGTTGAGCCGCAGCAGAGGCTAGCTGGTTTGATTTACCTTGAACAAAGGATTCGAACGTAAAGCTGGGGTTTAAACTGGTCTGATGGCGCAAACCACCCTCGACCTGCACCGTTCGCTCCATCACCTCTGGCTGAACCTCAAGCTCAGGCTGAATAATATCAGTAGAGGGGGCAACAATAGAGGTCGACGTGAATTCAGCTTGGGACTCTTGAGCCTCAACACGCATTGGCTTTGCTCGAGCCACTTCTGGTCGAGTACGAGTGACGGGTGAGGCAACGGACCCTGCTATGCTTATTTCGATAAGTGGCGCAGATTCACCACTCAAGCGTTCAACGACATCTTGAAAGCGGGTAACGAACTTATCCGCGACCCAATCCTTTACGAAACGGTTTGGGGCCAGTAGAACAATGTGCGACTCGGTCTCTAGATCCAAACGCAATGGGCGAACCCAAGTGTTGTACTGCTGTGACGGCAGTTCATCTTTTAGCGTTTCTAGGCATTGTTGCCATAGATCTTGAAACATTTGTTGAGTCCCAGTGGGTTTTTAGAAGTATGGTTGAATCTTATCCCCAATGGGTGCAATTATCCACAGAATTTTCAGATAAATAGCTGCAAGGTTTTTAAATCAATAGGTTACAAGCCCTCACAACCTTTGACCTATATCCGACTTTTTCCAGAACTTAACAACTAAATGACAGCTTTTTCATAAGTTATAAACAGACTTATTCACAAAAAACTGACAATCAACGTAAAAACAGGCACAAAAAAGGCTGCCGAAGCAGCCTTTTCAACGTAGATAGTATTACTCAGCCCATGGGTCCGACGCGTCAGCGCCCCATGGGTCGTCACCACCACCCATACCATCGATAGTGATCTCTATCGTATCCAGATCAACATCCAAAGGTGCATCAAGATTGTAGGTCACTATCTCTGGGAAGATGATGATCAACGCCAGTGATGTCAGCATAATCAGGATGAATGGAATAGCCCCTCGGTAGATCTCCATGGTCTTCATGCCATGTACCAAACGACCGGTAATCTCATCCTTGTAATCGCTCTTTGGAGCCACACTTCGCAGGTAGAAGAGTGCAAAGCCAAAGGGAGGTGTTAAGAACGACATCGACATGTTCAATCCAACCACGACGAGGAACCACACCATGTTGATGTCCATGTTTGCCGCAACCGGGCCAATTAGTGGCATCAAGATGAATGCTATCTCGAAGAAGTCGATAAAGAAGCCGAGTACGAATACCAATAAGCTGACAAATAGAACAAAGCCAAGCTCACCACCAGGGATAAAGCTAAAAAGGTGCTCAATCCATAGGTCACCGTTTACTGCTCGGAAGGATAGAGCAAAGATAGATGAACCAACCAAAATAAACATGACGAAGGTCGACAGTTTGGCCGTTGAGTCCAGAGCCCCTTTGATAACCTCCAGCGTCAGACGACGACGGATGATCGAGAGCAATAGAGCCCCCACAGCACCCATTGCCCCACCCTCGGTCGGTGTTGCCCAACCAACGAAGATGGTTCCCAATACCAAGAAGATCAAAATGATCGGTGGCAGCATCGCGGTCAGAACCGACACCATCAGCTTGGTGCCCTGAAGAGTACGCGCCTCTGCTGGCAGTGGTGGAACCATCGCCGGTTTGAAGATCGACAATGCGAACATGTATAGAAGTAAGAAGCTCACAACCATTGCCGCCGGTAGCATAGCACCCATGTAAGCATCTTTAACTGACAGTGAAAGCACATCGGCCAGTACGATCAACACCAGTGAAGGTGGGATGATCTGTGCCAGCGAGCCGGCACTGGTCAGAAGACCCGCCGCTGTCGGGTAGTGATAACGGTATCGCATCATAACCGGCAAGGAGATAAGGCCCATTGAAATCACCGATGCTGCCACAACACCCGTCGTTGCCGCGAGGAGCGCACCGACAAGAATGACAGCATAACCAAGACCACCCGGTACTCGCCCAAACAACTGCCCTGCCGATTCAAGCAAGTCCTCTGCCATGCCTGAGCGTTGCAGGATAATCCCCATGAAGGTGAAGAACGGAATCGCCAGCAAAGTGTCGTTCTGCATAATGCCGTAGATACGTTCAGGTATTGCCTGAAGCAGCACCCAATCCAATAGACCAAGCTCATGACCAATGATCGCAAACAGAATGCCGTTAGCTGCCAAACTAAACGCAACTGGGAAGCCCGATAGAAGGAAGATGATCAGAGTGCCGAACATAATCGGCGCGATGTTATCCGCTAGAAATTCCATTTACGCCGTCTCCTGCTCGTCGTCCATGTTTACGTGACCACCTTTACTCAGCGGATCTTCGATATAGCCTTTTAGAAAAGCCCAGCGCTTAATCAATTCGCTGAATGCTTGGATGAATAACAAACCAAAACCGAGAGGAATCATTGCACGCACTGGCCAACGCAGCAGGCCACCCGCATTTTGACTCACCTCTTGGTTAGCATAGGTCTCTAAAAGATTGGGAATGGATTGTAGGCAGATGTAGAGGCTGACCGGCATCACACAGAAGAGCAGACCAATAACGTCAATCCAGTTGCGGGCTCTTGGTGAGATGCGCTGACTCACCACATCGATGCGTACGTGCTCATTTAGTTTAAGCACATAGCCCGCTGCCGCCGTAAACACAGCAGCGTACAGGTACCACTGCAACTCCAGCATTGCATTAGACGCGATACTGAACAGATAACGAGTTGTTGCGTTACCTGCACTGACCAATACCGCTGCAAGAATTAACCATTTAATGTAGTTGCCAACCCAGCCATTGATTGCATCAATGCCCGCTGAGAATTTCAGTAAAGCTTTCATTCCTTAAACACGCTCTCTGATCTATTTGTTATAGCCTCGCAGTGTGACCGGTTTTCAAGTGTGGTACAAGAAGAGGTTGCAACTGGTCATACCAGAACAAACGATAGATATAGACTTAAGTCTTAATTTCAGATCGAAAAGCCTATTAAATAGCCATGTTTGAACCATCAAAGAGAAATTTAAGGGTTAACTGGTCCTACCAGATCACCTGATTAGTTAGACCAAAGTAGCAGGTTGATTCAGGCAAATAATTAATACTCTTGCATGGTGGCTGGTTATAGCTAGTATTAGCTGTGTCCTAACTAACAATAAACGCCGAAAAGGCAAACACAAGGAAATATCATGAAACGTAGAGATCTGTTTAAAGGTGCTGTACTAGCAGCAGCCGTTTCAGCAGCAACTGCAGCTTCAGCTGCTGAGCTTCCAGAACTTAACTGGCGCCTACAGTCGGCTGTACCTCCAGGTATCGGCTTCTACATGGGCGGTGTCTACTTCGCTGAAGAAGTAGAGAAGATGACCAACGGTAAATTCAAGATTCGTGTATTCCCTGCGGGCGAAATCGTAGGCACTATGCAGATCTTTGACGCAGTATCAGACGGTACGATCGAAGCAGGTCACACAGCGTCATACTACTACTTCGGTAAAAACCCAGCATTCGCTCTAGATACAACCGTTCCTTTCGGCCTTAACTACCGTCAGTTCCAAGCTTGGTACAACTTCGGTGGTGGCGGCGAAATGATCAAAGAGCTTTTCGCTAAATCGAACATCGTTCCATTCCCATCAGGTAACACGGGTGTACAGATGGGTGGTTGGTACAACAAAGAAGTTAAATCACTAGACGATCTTCAGGGTCTGAAGATGCGTATCGGTGGTATGGGCGGTAAGATCATCGAGAAGCTAGGCGTTGTGCCTCAGTCTATCCCGGGTGGCGATATCTTCCCATCACTAGAGAAAGGCACTATCGATGCAGCTGAATGGGTTGGTCCATTCGATGACATGAAGATGGGCTTCAACAAGGTTGCTAAGTACTACTACACTCCAGGTTGGTGGGAAGCGGCTCCAAACCTTTCTGTCTACATCAACAAAGAGAAGTTCGACGCTCTACCAGTTGAGTACCAGAACATTGTTGCAGCAGCAGCTGAGCGTGCAAACGTTAAGACAACTGCCTTCTACGATGCGAAGAACCCAGAATCACTTAAGACTATCCTAGCGGGTGGTACTAAGATGAAGGTCTTCCCGAAAGACGTAATGGATGCTGCTTGGGAAGCTGCACAGGAAACTTACAAAGAGCTTTCTGCTGAACACCCAGACTTCAAACGCATCTACGACAGCATGGCTGCGTTCCAGAAAGACCAGAACCAGTGGATGTCTGTTTCAGAAGGTCCTCTAGACGGCTACATGCAGCGTAAAATGCGCTAATAGCTCGTTTAGCTGATAAAAAACCAGCTCTCGGGCTGGTTTTTTTATGGATAGCAAACAAAAGGTTTGCAACTGCTTAGCGATTTCTATAGAATTTTGCGTCTCGATTTTTAGGCAGATGTCCATACAACATCTGTGACGTATAAATGACTTGTAATAGGACAAGGCAATGAAAAGAACATTTCAACCAAGCGTACTAAAGCGTAAGCGCAACCACGGTTTCCGTGCTCGTATGGCTACTAAAAACGGTCGTAAAGTGCTTGCTCGTCGTCGTTCACGCGGCCGCGCTAGCTTGTCTGCATAATTAAGCGGACTTGCTGAATGCCAAATGGCTGAGTTCGAATACCCTCGCCAGTTAAGACTTTTAACTGGCGGTGATTTCAAAAGGGTATTCGACAAAGCCGATTTTAAGGTCAGTGATACTCATCTACTGATTCTTGCCCGCCACTCCCAATCTGATCATCCCCGCATCGGATTCGTTTTTTCCAAAAAAAATATTCGCAGAGCCGTGAATCGAAACCGCGTTCGTCGTATCATTCGCGAGTCTTTTCGTTTTAACCAGCATCAGCTCCCTAATGTCGACATTGTTGTTTTATCTCGACGTGGTATTGATGAGCTGGAAAACGAGCAATTACATGCGCTCATAGCGAAAAGTTGGAAACGTTTAAACAAGCAGGCTTTAAAAGCCCAAACCTCAAATAAAGGTAATGGTTAATTCGCCATGGATATACAGCGAGTCATTCTACTCGGCGCACTCGGTCTAATCTCATACATGCTGGTTCTCCAGTGGAATGCTGATTACAACACTCCCGTCGCAGCACAACAAACTCAAACTGAATCAGTTTCAGCGTACCAGCCAGCCGCAGGTAACGACCTGCCAAGCGCAGCGCCAGCAGCTGAAGCTGATCTACCAACCGCAGGTGCAGCAACGTCCACACTGGCTGCAGCAACAGGTGATCTGGTCAGTGTAACCACTGATAAGTTCGGCATTCTGATCGATCCACGTGGCGGTGACATCATTGAAGTCAAACTGCTCGATCATAAAGCGACGTTGGAAGGCGAAGATCCCTTGGTTCTGCTTGAGCAGAACGCTAACCGTACCTATGTTGCTCAATCAGGCTTAGTTGGCCCTAATGGCCCAGATGCGTCTAAAGAGGGGCGTCCACTCTACTCTGTCGCTGAAGCTAGCTACGACATGGGCAGTGCCGACACACTGGCTGTAGATCTGAACCTAGTCGATAACGGCGTAGCCATTACTAAGCGATTCACCTTCACACGCGGTAGCAACGCCATTGCGATGGACTACCTGATTGCTAACAACAGTGACTCAAACTGGCAAGCGACTCTATTCGGTCAACTTAAGCGTGATCGTAGTGCTGACCCTTCAGAAACTACTGATATGGGTATGCAGTCTTACTTAGGCCCAGTGTTCTCAACTCAAGAGAACAACTACAACAAAGTTAGCTTCGATGATATAGACGACGATGGCCGTTACAGCGAGAAGAGCCAAGACGGTTGGGTTGCTATGATTCAGCACTACTTCATGAGTGCTTGGATCCCTAATCCAGGTCAGGATTACACCTACCAGGCCCGTCAGCTTAACGGTAACTACATTGCTGGATTCTTAGCACCCTCTGCTGTTGTTGCTCCAGGTCAGACAGGCCAGATCTCGGCAACGCTGTATGCGGGTCCTAAAGATACTGATCAGCTGGAGAAGATCGCTCCGAACCTAGATCTTACGATTGACTTCGGTATTCTCTTCTTCATCGCTTCACCGATCTACATGGTTCTTAAGTGGCTCTACTCGATCGTTGGTAACTACGGTCTTGCCATCATCTGTGTCACGATTTTGGTGAAAGCTGCCCTATTCCACTTGAATGCTAAAGCGTTCAAATCGATGGCAAAAATGCGCAAGTTCGGTCCAGAGATGGCTCGTCTTAAAGAGCTCTACGGTGATGATCGTCAGAAGATGTCTCAGGAGATGATGAAGCTCTACTCGAAAGAGAAGATCAACCCTCTCGGTGGCTGTCTTCCTATCGTTGCTCAGATGCCGATCTTCATCGCACTTTACTGGGTATTGATGGAAGCGGTTGAGATCCGTCACGCGCCGTTCATTGGTTACATCCAAGACCTGTCGCAGATGGACCCTTACTTCATCATGCCTATCTTGATGGGTGCGACCATGTTCATTCAGCAGCTGCTGAACCCAACGCCTCCAGATCCAATGCAGGCGAAGATCATGAAGATGCTTCCAATCGTCTTCACCTTCTTCTTCCTATGGTTCCCAGCGGGTCTGGTTCTATACTGGTTGGTGAACAACGTCCTATCGATTGCACAGCAGTATGTAATCAACAAACAGATCGAAGCGGGTGATTCTAAATAAGCAACTTGCAGCTTAAATCCCCACGCGACACACTAGGGCTCTTCGGAGCCCTTTTTATTGATTGGAGAAAGACTTCAGATGATCAGCAGCAATAAAGATACGATCGTTGCACAAGCAACCGCCACTGGCCAAGGGGGCGTCGGTATTGTTCGTCTTTCAGGGCCTAAGTCTGCTGAAATTCTGGAAGCATTTATCGGGTTTAAAGCCAAACCCCGTTACGCTCACTACACCCCTTTTCATGAAGCGGATCATCAAATCGACGAAGGCATCGCCCTGCTTTTTCCTGGACCCAATAGCTTCACCGGTGAAGATGTTGCCGAACTTCAATGTCATGGTGGTCCCGTTGTCATCGATCTCATCATTCGCCGCGCCATTGAGCTAGGTGCTCGCATGGCTAGACCCGGTGAATTCTCAGAACGAGCATTTTTAAACGATAAGCTCGATCTCACTCAAGCTGAAGCCATTGCTGATCTGATTGAAAGCTCTTCAGAACAGGCAGCTCGCTGTGCGTTAAAATCACTGCAAGGCGCTTTTTCGCGTGAAGTTGATCAATTGGTCGATCAGCTAACCAACCTGCGCATCTATGTAGAAGCAGCCATCGACTTCCCTGATGAAGAGATCGACTTTTTAAGCGACGGCAAAGTGCGTGGTGATCTGGTCAACATTATTGAGCAACTCAATCAGGTTCAGAGCCAAGCGCAGCAAGGCAGTTTAATGAGAGAGGGTATGACTGTCGTGATTGCTGGCCGTCCTAATGCCGGAAAATCGAGTCTTCTCAATGCGCTATCGGGGCGTGATTCAGCAATTGTCACCGACATTGAGGGGACAACACGAGATGTCTTGAGAGAGCAGATACACATTGATGGCATGCCACTGCACATTATCGACACCGCTGGCTTACGTGATGCACCTGATCGAGTCGAACAGATCGGTATTGATCGCGCTTGGCAGGAGATCAAAACGGCTGATCGTATCTTAATGCTCGTGGATGCTAGCCACTCAGAGACAACGGATCCACAAACGCTGTGGCCTGAGATGGTCGAAAAACTCAACGGTGATCTGAGCCATGTCACCTTAGTTCGCAATAAAATCGACCTAACAGACGAGAGTACTAGTCTTGAACAACAGGGTGAAAACACACTGATTAGACTCTCAGCCAAAGATGAGCAAGGCATTGATCTGCTTCGGGAGCATCTAAAGTCCATTATGGGCTATCAAGGCAATGCTGAAGGCGCTTTTATGGCGCGTAGACGCCATATGGAGGCTCTAGAACAAGCACAGGAGCTATTAAACACCGGTCTTTGGCAGTTAGATACCCAAGGTGCTGGTGAACTTCTGGCGGAAGATCTGAGGCAGACACAGCAGGTGTTAGGTGAAATAACCGGTAAAGTTTCAGCGGATGACCTGCTTGGAAAGATTTTCGGCTCTTTCTGTATCGGTAAATAGTTTTCCACAATCCAAAAATAGAGTTACTCACAGATAAAAGGCGAATGCTGAGCATCTGTTGTGGATATATTCAATAGTTATCCAAAGAATAGCTCACAAAACGCGGTAATAATTCTTCGATTGTGGAAAAACTGTCAGACTAACCCCGAGTAATTGGACGATTAAACTGTGAATAAAATAAATTGTGTATAACTAGCCTACTTATACACAACTCACACACAACAAATGTTCAAGCTATTCGCGCTTTATAAGCGGGTTATAATTTCTACAAACTACTGTTTTTATTGATTTTTAATCAGTTAATAACAGAAATCAGCCTACTTAAATAATATTAAAAATAATAAACTCTCTTTATATATTTATTTTATTTTTTATTTATCTACTCTCACTCTACAAACAGCAGGTTGGCTATTTTTTAACCATTTCTTCAATGGCAATCCCTAGGTATAATCCGCGCCATATTTCTGTCTAGGTTTGAAAAGGCAGCTAAGAGGTAGAGAGTGGATTATCCAGATCGTTATGACGTGTTGATTATTGGTGGCGGTCACGCTGGCACTGAAGCGGCATTAGCATCAGCACGTAAAGGGGCTAAAACCCTGCTATTGACTCACAATATTGAGACACTGGGTCAAATGTCATGTAACCCGGCCATCGGTGGTATTGGTAAGAGTCATCTTGTTAAAGAGATTGATGCACTGGATGGTGCGATGGCTCGTGCTACCGATAAGGGCGGTATTCAGTTTAGAACGCTTAATGCACGCAAAGGTCCCGCTGTGCGTGCCACACGTGCACAAGCGGATCGTATTCTTTACAAAGCAGCCATCCGTTCTATTCTTGAAAACCAACCTAACCTCGATATCTTTCAGCAGGCGGTCGATGATCTCATCGTAGAAAATGATGAAGTTCGCGGTGCTGTGACCCAAGCTGGCATTCGTTTCTTTGCAAACAGCGTTGTCTTAACAGCAGGTACCTTCCTTGGCGGTTTGATTCACATTGGTATGCAAAATTATCAGGGTGGTCGTGCCGGTGATCCGCCTTCATTACGACTCGCAGAGCGTTTACGTGAGTATCCTCTTCGCGTTGACCGTCTCAAAACGGGTACACCGCCACGAATTGACGCACGCAGTGTCGATTTCTCAGTGATGCAAGAACAACCTGGTGATACACCAACGCCTATCATGTCGTTTATGGGCCAGGCGAGTGACCAACCAGAACAGATCAGTTGTTACATCACGCATACCAATGAGCGGACACACGAGATTATTCGAAATAACCTTGATCGCTCGCCGATGTACTCTGGGATTATTGAAGGGATAGGACCGCGTTACTGCCCTTCCATTGAAGATAAGATTCACCGCTTTGCGGACAAAGACTCCCACCAGGTTTTCGTTGAGCCGGAAGGGTTAACCACGCACGAGCTCTACCCAAATGGTGTCTCAACCAGTTTGCCATTTGATGTGCAGCTTGAGGTCATCCGTTCAATGCGCGGTTTTGAAAACGCTCATATCACACGTCCGGGTTATGCCATCGAATACGATTATTTCAATCCTCAGGATTTGAAACACACACTTGAGACCAAAGTGATCTCTGGTCTCTACTTTGCCGGTCAAATCAATGGCACAACAGGCTACGAAGAGGCGGGCGCACAAGGGTTGTTGGCCGGTATGAATGCCGCTGCTCGTGCACTGGATCAGGATCAGTGGTATCCGCGTCGTGACGAAGCCTACATCGGTGTCTTGGTTGATGATTTGATTACGCATGGCACATCAGAGCCCTACCGTATGTTCACCTCCCGTGCTGAATACCGTTTGGTGTTGCGAGAAGATAATGCGGATATTCGTTTGACCGAGATCGGCCGCAAACTGGGTGTGGTTGGTGATGATCGCTGGACCGCCTTCTCGACTAAACGCGATCAGATTGATTGTGAAATGGCACGACTCTCATCGACTTGGATTCAACCAAAGTCAGCAGAAGCGGCTGCATTGGAACCCAAGCTGAGTTCACCCTTGGCACGTGAGTACAACCTTGCTGATCTGGTAAAACGTCCTGAACTTAGTTATGCCGATATCAAATCCATTAAACCTTCTGAGGTTGAGATTGAGGCGGCGGCTGAAGAGCAGATTGAGATCTCGATCAAGTACGCCGGTTATATTGATCGTCAGAAGCAAGAGATTGATCAGATGCGTCGTCAAGAGAATACCTCTTTGCCTGAGGACTTCGATTACGATGCCGTTGGCGGTCTCTCTAACGAATTAAAATCTAAACTAGAGCATGTCCGTCCGGTGACCATTGCTCAGGCCTCAAGAATTCAGGGCATGACGCCAGCGGCTATCTCGCTGTTATTGGTTCATTTGAAGAAACTTCAGCTTCAAGCTAAGGCGGCCAGTTAATGGATTACAATCCAAAAAACGATTTAGAGTCAGGTCTTAGTCGGTTAAATCTCTCTCTATCTGAATTTCAGGTTGAGCAGCTATTGGCCTACTTAGCCTTGTTACAGAAATGGAACAAAGCCTACAATCTGACGGCGATCCGCGATCCAAAACAGATGCTGATAAAACATATTTTGGACAGTGTCGCGATTGCGCCCTACGTAGAAAAAACCGACCTTATCGACGTCGGTAGCGGTGCAGGGTTACCTGGAATTCCAATGGCCATTCTTAATCCTGATATGCCGGTTGTCACTCTGGACAGCAACGGTAAAAAAACTCGTTTTCAGCATCAGGTAAAAGTTGAGTTGAATCTATCGAATTTAGAGGTGGTTCATGGTCGGGTTGAGGCGTTTGCCGGTCGTACTTTCCAACAAGTTACCTCTAGGGCCTTTGCTTCTATCGAAGATATGGTAACGTTAAGCGCTGAGCTATTAGCCGATCAGGGTCTGTTTCTTGCGATGAAAGGCCGTTATCCTGATCAGGAGTTGGCAGATCTGCCAAATCAGTACCATTTAATCGAGAGTTACCCCCTTCAAGTGCCCGGTCTTGATGAAGAGCGACACCTGTTGAAAATTGGGAGAGTGTAAGTTGGCCAAGATTTTAACGGTCACCAATCAGAAAGGTGGAGTCGGTAAAACCACCACCAGCGTGAACTTAGCGGCATCACTAGCTGCTATGCATAAGCGCGTTCTGCTCATCGATCTGGATCCTCAGGGTAATGCGACCATGGGCTCTGGTGTCGACAAGCATGATCTTACTCTCTCGGTCTATGAGCTTTTAACCGATCAAGCGAGCGCCAAAGAGTCGATCATCACCAATTTAGAAGTGGGTTACGACGTGTTAGGTGCCAATGGCGACCTAACGGCGGCTGAAGTTGAACTTCTGCAGATGACACGTAGAGAGTTTCGTCTGAAGATGGCGCTCGATGCTGTGGCTGACCAATACGATTTTATTCTGATCGATAATCCACCTTCTCTGAGTTTGCTAACGGTGAATGCACTGGCCAGCTCTGACGGGGTTATTATCCCTATGCAGTGTGAATACTATGCCCTCGAAGGGATCAGTGCATTGGTGGGCACCATCGATAAGATTCATGAACGTCTTAACCCTCGACTGAAGATTGAGGGTATTTTGCGCACCATGTTCGATCCACGCATGAGTTTGACCAAAGATGTCTCTGATCATCTCCTAGAGTATTTTGGTGATCAGGTTTACCGTACAGTCATTCCACGTAATGTCCGTTTAGCAGAGGCCCCCAGCCACGGTCTACCGGCGATCATGTACGATAAAAATTCTCGAGGTGCGATTGCATACCTGGCACTGGCGGGTGAACTGGTTCGCCGTACCGATAAAGAGCAAACCCAAGCGGTTTCTTAAGGAGTTGAAATGAGCACTAAACGTCGTGGATTGGGTCGTGGTTTAGACGCCCTACTTTCCGGTTCTGCAGCGACTGTCGCGAACGACCAATCGAGTGACTCTACGCAACTCACTGAACTGGCGGTTGAGCGCCTAAGTCGTGGTCGTTACCAACCGCGCCGTGATATGGAGCCTCAAGCGCTTGAAGAGCTAGCCGCTTCGATTAAAGCGCAAGGCATTATGCAGCCGATTGTGGTGCGACCTATCGGTGGTGATAATTTTGAAATCATCGCGGGTGAGCGTCGCTGGCGTGCAGCCCAGATGGCTGGTTTAGAGCGTGTGCCTGTTGTCATTCGAGATGTTCCTGATGAAGCGGCCATTGCGATGGCACTCATCGAAAACATTCAACGTGAAAACCTAAACCCGATCGAAGAGGCCATAGCCCTGCAGCGCCTTCAGCAGGAGTTTGAACTGTCACAGCAAGAGGTGGCTGATGCCGTTGGAAAATCGCGCACCGCCGTTGCCAACCTTCTGCGTCTTCTTAACCTGACCGACGAAGTCAAACGTATGTTAGAGCATGGAGACCTTGAGATGGGTCATGCGCGTGCTCTACTGCCTCTCACGGAAGCGTTACAGATCGATGCCGGTCGAGAGGTTGTGGCTAAAGGCCTATCGGTTCGTCAGACTGAGTTATTGGTGCGCACTTTGCAAAATCCAACGGAGCCTAAAGCGAAGCCAGAGCTTACCAGCAAGCATGAGCGTATCGTTGAAGATCTGACTCGACTGCTATCTACCAAAGTGACGCTGAGCGAAAACGCAAAGGGTCAGGGTAAGATTGTGATCAGCTACAATGATGCTAAAGAGCTAAAAGCGATCGTTAAACAACTTCGCGATTAAAGCGAACAAGACCTTAGTCATAGTTAGACTACTCTGTGCTTGATGCTTATTCCCTTTTCACCTACAATTGCGCCCGCATTAGCTGGGATAAACGCACTACTTTTGGGCAAAGATGATGAATCCAAACCTCATTGGTAAGCGTTCTGATAGGGCGAAAGCTCGATATTTCACCGTTTTGAAATATCAGTCAGGCATCCTGTTAGTGCTAAGTGCAGTCGCTGTATTTATTGATTTTGTAGCAGCGTACTCAATGCTTATAGGTGGTTTAATCTACTTGATTCCTAACGCCTATTTCGCAAACAAGCACTTTAACAAGCAGACACAGGGGTCTGCACAAGGGACACTCGCAGAGTTGTATGCGAGTCAAATATGGAAAATGGCATTGATGGCCATCAGTTTTTCACTGGCGTTTGTGCTGGTAAAACCCATCAGTGTTTTTTCCTTATTTGCGATGTTGATTCTGCTTCAGGTCAGTAATCTGATCATGCAGTTCGGCGTTAAAACGGATTCTTAACCTTCGATAAAGAGAGAAACTGAGAATGGCATCTGGAACAGTTACCTCCTCAGAGTATATTGCTCACCACTTAACCAACCTTACCTTTGGTAACCACCCTGTTAACGGTCTTGGCTTTGCGCACAGTGCGCAAGAAGCTGCTGAGATGGGCTTCTGGGCGATCAACGTAGACACAATGTTCTGGTCGATTGCTCTTGGTCTAGCGTTCGTGTGGTTCTTCCGTAAGGTGGCTAAAAGTGCGACAAGTGATGTACCTGGCGGCGCTCAAAACTTTGTAGAAACCATCATCGAGTTCATCGATGACAACGTGAAGAGTATCTTCCACTACAAAAATGCACTCATCGCTCCATTGGCGTTGACCATCTTTGTATGGATCTTCCTAATGAACACCATGGACTTGGTTCCCGTTGACTGGATTCCATTCCTAGCAGCAGAGATGGGTATCCACTTCATGAAAGTGGTTCCAACGACTGACGTAAACGCGACCGCGGGTATGGCGTTGAGCGTCTTTGCACTTATTCTTTACTACAGCATCAAGCAGAAAGGTCTTGGCGGGTTCCTAGCAGAGCTTAGCTTCCAGCCTTTAGGCAAATGGTTGCTGCCATTCAACCTCTTCCTAGAAGTGGTTGGTCTACTGGCTAAGCCAGTATCATTGGCACTACGTCTTTTCGGTAACATGTACGCAGGTGAGATGATCTTCATCCTGATTGCACTGCTGCCGTTCTGGGCTCAATGGATCCTGTCGGTTCCATGGGCAATTTTCCACATTCTAGTTATTACGCTTCAGGCGTTTATCTTCATGGTCCTAACAATCGTCTACTTGGCGATGGCCCACGAAGATCACTAAGCGGAATAACAAGAGTTTACTAACTGTAATAACCTTAAATTAACTAAATCGGAGAAAAACGATGGAAATGGCATTGCTGTACATTGCTGGTGCACTGATGATGGGTCTAGGCGCTGTAGGCGCTGCGGTCGGTATCGGCGTTCTAGGTGGCAAATTCCTTGAAGGTGCTGCTCGTCAGCCAGAACTGATCCCACTACTACGTACTCAGTTCTTCATCGTAATGGGTCTTGTCGACGCTGTTCCTATGATCGGTGTTGGTCTTGGTCTATACGTACTGTTCGCTGTTGCTGGCTAACAAGTAGTTTTTTAACTAGATACCCCATGGGTTTCACTACTTTTAATCAGACAACCGCGAGGATAATGGCGTGAATATCAATCTCACCATCATTGGTCAGGCTATCGCGTTCTTCATCTTCGTCGTATTTTGTATGAAATACGTATGGCCACCACTAACAAGTGCACTGGCTGAACGTAAGAAGAAGATTGCAGATGGTCTTGATGCGGCAGAACGCGCTGAGCGCGATCTGAAGCTAGCTCAAGAGAAAGCGACAGATAATCTGCGCGAATCTAAAGAGCAAGCAGCTGCCATCATTGAACAGGCCAACAAGCGGGCTAACCAGATTGTTGACGAAGCTAAAGAGCAAGCGCGCGAAGAAGCTAATCGCGTTAAAGCTGCTGCTGAAGCGGAAATCGAACAAGAGATCAACCAAGCGAAGGAAGCTCTTCGTGCACAGGTTGCAGCACTAGCACTAGCTGGCGCTGAAAAAATTCTGGAAGCCTCTGTTGACGAGAAAGCACACGCACAGTTAGTTGAAAAACTAGCTGCGGAGCTTTAAGCGAGGTTTACGATGGCTGAACTCAATACAGTCGCTCGGCCCTACACAAAAGCTGCATTTGAATATGCAGCTAGCAAGGGCAGCCTCGATCAGTGGGCTAACATGCTGTCAATCGCTGCCTCTTGTGTAGCGGATGCGACAGTAGCCCAGGTGCTGGCAAACCCAGCCCTAACGTCTGAGCAGAAAGCTGGGACGCTGAATGGCCTTTTAGAAGGCGACATCGACCAAGCGGGCCAAAACTTTATGGCTCTATTGGCAGAAAATCAGCGCTTGGCTCTGTTGCCAGAGATCGCTGCACAGTTCAAAAAGCTGAAGTCAGCTCAGGAAGCTTCAATTGAAGTGGATCTGACAACTGCCTTCGATCTTGCTGATGAACAGCAGCAGAAATTGGCTAAGGCGCTTAGCACCAAGTTGGGTCGTGAAGTAGCAGTCACTGCACAGGTAGACAAGTCTATCCTAGGCGGTGTAATTGTTCGTACAGACGACCTTGTGATCGACGGTTCGGTTCGTGCTCGACTTGCGAAACTGGCCGAAGCGATGAATTCCTGAGAATGAGGAATAGAAATGCAGCAACTGAATCCATCTGAGATCAGCGAGATTCTCAAGAAGCGCATCGAGTCACTTGATGTGTCTTCAGAAGCCCGTAACGAGGGCACAATCGTTAGCGTATCCGATGGTATCATCCTGATCCACGGTCTAGCTGACGTAATGTACGGCGAAATGATCGAGTTCCCTGGTGGCGTCTACGGTATGGCGCTTAACCTTGAGCGTGACTCTGTCGGTGCCGTAGTTCTTGGTGATTACCAAGGTCTTAAAGAAGGCATGACGGCTAAATGTACTGGCCGTATCCTTGAAGTACCAGTAGGTCCTGAGCTACTTGGTCGCGTTGTAGACGCACTAGGTAACCCAATCGACGGTAAAGGTGCTATCGACGCAAAAATCACAGACGCAGTAGAGAAGGTAGCGCCAGGCGTTATCGCTCGTCAGTCTGTTGACCAGCCAGTTCAGACTGGTCTGAAAGCGATCGATGCAATGGTACCAATCGGCCGTGGTCAGCGTGAGTTGATCATCGGTGACCGTCAGATCGGTAAGTCGGCAATTGCGATCGACGCGATCATCAACCAGAAAGGTACTGGTATCAAATGTATCTACGTAGCAGTGGGCCAGAAACAGTCTACTATCGCTAACGTAGTACGTAAGCTTGAAGAGCACGGCGCAATGGATCACACGATCGTTGTAGCAGCGGGTGCAGCAGATCCTGCAGCAATGCAGTTCCTAGCTCCATACGCAGGCTGTGCAATGGGTGAGTACTTCCGTGACCGCGGTGAAGACGCACTGATTATCTACGATGACCTAACTAAACAAGCTTGGGCTTACCGTCAGATTTCACTTCTTCTTCGTCGTCCACCAGGTCGTGAAGCATACCCAGGTGACGTATTCTACCTACACTCACGCCTACTAGAGCGTGCAGCGCGTGTTAACGCTGACTACGTAGAAGAGTTCACTAAAGGTGAAGTTAAAGGACAAACAGGTTCATTGACTGCTCTACCTGTAATCGAGACTCAGGGTGGCGACGTTTCGGCGTTCGTACCAACCAACGTTATCTCGATCACAGACGGTCAGATCTTCCTTGAAACTGGTATGTTTAACTCAGGTATTCGTCCTGCGATCAACGCAGGTCTGTCAGTATCACGTGTAGGTGGTGCGGCTCAGACTAAAGTCATCAAGAAATTGGGTGGCGGTGTACGTCTAGCACTTGCACAGTACCGTGAATTGGCAGCGTTCTCGCAGTTTGCTTCAGACCTTGACGAAGCGACTCGTGCACAACTAGAGCACGGTCAGCGCGTTACAGAACTGATGAAGCAGAAGCAGTACTCTCCAATGTCTGTCGCTGAGATGGGCTTGAGCTTGTACGCTGCGAACGAAGGCTTCCTGAGCGACGTAGAATTGAACAAAATCGGTGCATTCGAAGCTGCATTGGTTGCATACTTCAACTCGGAGCATGCTGACCTGATGGCTAAAGTGAATGAATCAGGCGATTACAATGACGAAATCGCTGCTGGATTCAAAGCTGGCATCGAGAAGTTCAAATCTACCCAGACTTGGTAAGCGCTCGAGTTATGAGCAGAACGGCTGAACAGACTCTGTTCAGCCGATACTAAGTCAAGGAATAGAGGCGGATTTATGGCAGTCGGAAAAGAGATTAAGACGCAGATCGCGAGTATCGGTAGCACACGTAAGATTACCAGCGCCATGGAAATGGTTGCTGCATCTAAGATGCGCCGTGCCCAAGATCGCATGGAGTCTTCTCGTCCATACGCACGCAGTATCCGTGGTGTGATTCAGCACTTAGCGAAAGCTAACCCTGAATACAAACACCTTTACATGCAGAACAACGACCTGAAACGAGTAGGTTTCATTGTTGTCGGTTCTGATCGCGGACTCTGTGGTGGCCTGAACGTTAACTTGTTCAAGGCTGCTATTGGCAAAATGAAGGAGTTCAATTCACAGAATGTCGAGATCGATTTCTGTGCAATTGGTGGTAAAGCAGTTAGCTTCTTCCGTAACTACGGCGGTAACGTTAAGGCAGCAACAAGCGGCCTAGGCGATGCACCAGAGTTGGAAGCGCTAATCGGTTCAGTAAAAGTGATGCTTGATAGCTTCAACGAAGGCAAACTTGACCGTCTATACGTGGTATCGAACGAGTTCGTTAACACCATGACGCAAAAGCCGACTATTGAACAGCTTCTGCCCCTTCAGGCTGAAGAAGACGACGACACTCTCAACCACCACTGGGATTACATCTACGAGCCAGATGCTCGTGATCTACTAACAGGTCTTTTGACTCGTTACGTTGAATCAATGGTGTACCAAGCAGTTGTTGAGAATAACGCCTGTGAACAGGCAGCGCGTATGTTGGCAATGAAGAATGCAACCGACAACGCCGGCAACCTAATCGACGAGCTTCAGTTGATCTACAACAAAGCGCGTCAGGCAGCGATTACACAGGAAATTTCTGAAATCGTAAGTGGTGCTGCTGCTGTTTAAAGCAGTTAACAGGCTAATAAGTTAAGAGGATCCGAACATGAGTAGCGGACGTATTGTTCAGATTATCGGTGCAGTCGTTGACGTGGAATTCCCACGTGAAGATGTACCGAAGGTTTATGACGCACTAAACGTCACTAAAACCAACCTGACACTAGAAGTTCAGCAACAGCTGGGTGACGGTGTCGTACGTACTATCGCAATGGGTCAGACTGAAGGTGCAAGCCGTGGTCTGGACGTTGTAAACACTGGTGCTCCAGTATCTGTACCTGTAGGTACAGCGACCCTAGGTCGTATCATGGACGTACTAGGTAACCCAATCGATGAGTGTGGCCCGATCGGTGAAGAGGAGCGTTACCCAATTCACCGTAAAGCACCTTCTTACGCAGACCAAGCAGCGACTAACGAACTGCTTGAGACAGGCATCAAGGTAATCGACCTTGTTTGTCCTTTCGCTAAGGGTGGTAAGATCGGTCTGTTCGGTGGTGCCGGTGTAGGTAAAACCGTAAACATGATGGAGTTGATCAACAACATCGCAACTCAGCACTCTGGTCTATCTGTATTCGCAGGTGTAGGTGAGCGTACTCGTGAGGGTAACGACTTCTACCACGAAATGCAGGAAGCAGGCGTAGTAAACGTTGAGCAGTTCGACAAGTCGAAAGTAGCGATGGTTTACGGTCAGATGAACGAGCCACCAGGTAACCGTCTACGTGTAGCGTTGACTGGTCTTACAATGGCTGAGAAGTTCCGTGACGAAGGTCGTGACGTACTTCTATTCGTCGACAACATCTACCGTTACACACTTGCGGGTACTGAGGTATCAGCACTGCTAGGTCGTATGCCTTCAGCAGTAGGTTACCAGCCAACTCTTGCAGAAGAGATGGGTGTACTTCAGGAGCGTATCACGTCGACTAAGACTGGTTCGATCACTTCTATCCAAGCGGTATACGTACCAGCGGATGACTTGACTGACCCATCACCAGCGACAACCTTCTCGCACCTTGACGCAACAGTCGTACTGTCTCGTCAGATCGCAGAGCTAGGTATCTACCCTGCGGTAGACCCACTAGACTCTACTTCTCGTCAGCTTGATCCGCTAGTAATCGGTTCTGAGCACTACGAGACTGCACGTGAAGTGCAGGGTGTCCTACAGCGCTACAAAGAGCTTAAAGACATCATCGCGATCCTAGGTATGGACGAACTTTCTGAAGAAGATAAGCAGACGGTAGCACGCGCTCGTAAGATCCAGCGTTTCCTATCTCAGCCATTCTTCGTAGCAGAAGTCTTCACGGGTGCACCAGGTAAATATGTCTCTCTTAAAGACACTATCAGTGGCTTTAAAGGCATCCTGAACGGTGAATACGACTCTCTACCAGAGCAGGCGTTCTACATGGTTGGCGGCATCGACGAAGCAGTCGAAAAAGCCAAAGGCATGTAATCCCTTAAGCGGAACCTGAAGAGGTAATTGAAATGGCTATGACTGTTCATTGTGACATCGTAAGTGCAGAGGAAGAGATCTTCTCTGGCCTTATCGAATTCGTCTCTGTGAGAGGTAGCCTGGGTGAGCTGGGTATCTACCCAGGTCACACTCCGCTTTTGTCGGAAATCAAACCAGGCCCTGTCGAGCTTCGCAAGCAGGGCGGTGAAGAGGATATCTTCTACGTATCTGGCGGCTTCCTAGAGGTTCAACCACACAAGATTACTGTGTTGGCTGATACTGCACTACGTGCAGGCGACCTTGATGAAGCAACCGCGGTAGAAGCGCAGAAGCATGCTGAACAAGCAATGGCTGATAAGCAGGGTGAGTTCGAATACTCACGTGCTGCGACTCAGCTTGCTGAAGCAGCTGCACAGCTTCGTACCCTCGATGCAATTCGCCGCAAACTCGGCAAATAAGATCTACACGATCAAAAAAGGCAGCTTCGGCTGCCTTTTTTTGTGCTTTGAAAAAGCACCGTGTCTGACCTTTAGTCTGACACGACTCAGGAGTTACGCTACAGTCTCTGGTAGACGCTGACAAAGCCGATGACAGGCTGAAAGCCTGTCACGGTCACTCCGTAGCTGGTTTAGTACACAGTGACAGGCATTCAGCCTGTCATCTGCACTCATAAGTTACCTCTCATCTGAACTAAAACACATAGGCTGGCGTACAGAACGACATCAACTTTGTTTTCAGAGGTTTAGATGTCACAAAAGCTAGCACACGCCGGCCTGTCGGAAGAGGCGATCTCGCGAGTCATTGAGATGGCTTGGGAAGATCGAACACCCTTTGAAGCGATTGAGGGGTTGTACAATTTATCTGAGCCTCAAGTGATCAAGTTAATGCAGCGTGAGATGAAGCCCAGTTCGTTTCGCATGTGGCGTGAACGTGTCTCTGGTCGCAACACCAAACATCT
Source organism: Marinobacterium sp. xm-d-530 (assembly GCF_013283365.1). Classification (GTDB taxonomy): domain Bacteria; phylum Pseudomonadota; class Gammaproteobacteria; order Pseudomonadales; family Balneatricaceae; genus Marinobacterium_E. The sequence continues at coordinate 365,558 of NZ_WBYM01000003.1, forward strand.
TAAAAAGCGTCCAGAGGGGATTGATCGCGGCTACTGCTCACGCCAGTACAAGATGGTCAGTAAGCCTAAACGCTAAAGCAGGCGCCAGAGTGTATCAAATATGATCTTCTGCGCGGCCGCTACTTCACTTGAATCGATAACCACCGCAGTTGGGTAGTTATCTGAGGCTAACGAGATGATGGCAATTTTTGGTGGATAGATCGCTATATAAGCGGCGTCCACTGGCCCCTCGGTTTTAATCCATTTACGTTCTGATAGATCAGCACTTTCACCCCCATCTCCAATCGCAATAACCCGTACCTTGATCTTTCGAGCAACACGCTGAGCTGTGAAGTTTGGGAAAGGGCGGTAGAGATGCTTTCGAATCGGTTTTGATGAGAAGACAGAGTAGATTGGCTCAGGGTTTGAGCTAACACTGTTAAGGATATCCCTAAGAACCTGCTCAATCCCCTCGTCACCCTCATACCACTGAACATTGGCTGCGCTAAAATCAGGCGAGAGTTGATGCAGCTCGGGTATGACACGACGCTTTAACTCTTCAACAGCGAGATCTAAGCGTTTACGGCGTTCTTCAGCCAGTTCTACCAACACTTCAGGCTCACGTGCTGTGAAGATGCGGCGCTTACCTTTTGGCAGATAGCTGACCACACCTAACGCCTGCATCTGCTTCAGTGCTTCATAGGTTGTGCCGCGATTGACCCCTGCACGCTCAGCAATGGTACGAATCGAACTGGGGCCAAGCGCTAGCAGGGCCTTGTAGATTGAGACGTCACGGTCGCTAAGACCGATCTCTAAAAACAGCGAATTATCCATATTTGTCAATTTTTTTATGACATTTAACCTTGCAGCAGTGTGCGCTTAGGTTAAAGTATCGTCAAGTGGATAAATTTTGTTTTTGGAAACACCCGTTAATGTCGATAGATGTAGTCATTCTTGCGGCCGGTCAAGGCAGCCGTATGAAATCTAAACTCCCTAAAGTCCTTCACCCTTTGGCAGGAAAATCGCTGGTAAAGCACGTCATTGATCAAGCGAGTCAGTTAAACAACAGCGCGATGCATATTGTGGTTGGCCATGGTGCGGATCAGGTTAAAGAGGCGTTGTCCGATCTATCTTGCCAATTTTATACACAGGCTGAGCAGCTAGGCACGGGCCATGCCGTTGCACAGGCCTCAGCGGGTCTTCGTGCAGGCGGTGTTACGCTAGTGCTTTACGGCGATGTGCCATTAACACCGGCGAGTGTGCTAGAGCAGATGGTACAGGTCGCGCAAACGGGTAAAGTATCGCTTCTGACGGTTAACCTAGACGATCCAACAGGATACGGCCGTATTCTTCGCAGTGCCGTTAACGATGTCGTGGGTATTGTGGAACAGAAGGATGCCAATGAAGAGCAATTGGCGATCACTGAAGTGAACACCGGCATTATGGCGATGCCTACCGATCATCTAAACGAATGGTTGCCGCAACTCTCTTCCGATAACGCACAGGGTGAGTACTACCTAACCGATTTGATCGCAATGGCGGCGGAGTCGGGCGTAACGGTTCAAGCACTTCATCCTGCCTCTGAGTACGAAGTACAGGGTGTGAATAATCGTCGACAACTCGCTGAATTAGAGCGTTGGTATCAACTGCAGCAGGCCAATGCTGCGATGGATGCTGGTGTCACCTTGGCGGATCCTGCTCGATTCGATGTGCGCGGGCAACTGACGGTAGGGCAAGATAGCCAGATTGACGTTAACTTCGTTGCAGAAGGCGAGGTACGCATTGGCTCAAACGTTGTGATTGGGCCTAATTGCAGCGTTAAAAATTCGATTATCGGTGACGGTGTAGAGATTCTTGCGAACACCCACATTGATGGTGCTGTCATTGCCGATGCTTGTCAGTTGGGCCCTTTTGCTCGTATCCGTCCTGGCTCACAACTGGCGGCTGGAGTGAAAGTCGGCAACTTTGTTGAGACGAAGAAAGCTTTGGTTGGTAAAGGATCTAAGTTGAATCACCTCTCTTACATTGGCGATGCAAACATCGGTGAAGAGGTAAATATTGGTGCCGGCACCATTACCTGTAATTACGACGGTGTGAACAAATCCCTGACCGAGATTGGCGATCGCGCCTTTATTGGTTCAAACAGTTCATTGGTTGCACCCGTGCATGTGGGTGCAGGAGCAACCATCGGTGCAGGCTCCACCATTACCAGCAAAGTGGAAGAGGATCAGCTCTCCGTTGCACGTGGTAAGCAGAGAAATATTTCGGGCTGGAAACGCCCAGTGAAGAAAGGTTAATTGTTATGTGCGGTATTGTAGGTGCAGTCTCTGAACGCCAGGTCAGCGGTATTCTATTAGAGGGTCTTAGTCGATTGGAGTATCGCGGCTATGACTCTGCGGGCATGGCCATTCATGATGGTCAATCGGTGAATCGTCTTCGCCGTATTGGCAAAGTACAGGCTCTTAAGGATGCTCAAGAAGCGTCACCGATCACAGGTACACTTGGCATTGCTCATACGCGTTGGGCCACTCATGGTGTGCCTGCAGAGCACAACGCTCACCCGCACATGTCAGGAGATAGTGTTGCTGTTGTTCATAACGGTATCATCGAAAATTTCGAAGAGCTAAAAGCTGAATTGCTTGCTGATGGTTTTCAATTCTCATCTGAGACTGATACAGAAGTAATCGCTCACTTACTTGCTAAGATCCTTAATACTGAAGGTTCACTTATTGCAGCGTTGCCAAAAGTCATCGCCCGTCTCGAGGGTGCATTCGCCTTGGGCGTGGTACACAAGGATCTACCAGACCAGCTCTATACCGCACGTAAAGGCAGTCCACTGGTTGTTGGTGTCGGCATTGGTGAAAACTTTATCGCATCCGATCAGCTGGCACTGCTCCCTGTTACAGACCGTTTCATGTTTCTAGAAGATGGCGATATTGGCTGCCTGACTCGTGATGAGATTCGTGTTTGGGATGCGACAGGTCAATCGGTTGAGAGAGCAGTGTCGCGTTACGAGCACTCAGCAAGTGCAGCTGAAAAAGGCGAATTTAAGCACTTTATGATGAAAGAGATCTATGAGCAGCCGACTGTAATGGCGGATGTGCTTGAAGGTCGTTTAACCGGAGATCGTCTTCTTGAGCAGTGCTTTGGTGCAGAGGCTGCAGAACTGTTTGATAACACTAAGCAGGTTTTAATTCTTGCCTGTGGTACTAGCTATCATGCCGGTATGGTGGCGCGTTACTGGATCGAAGAATTAGCTAATTTGCCATGTTCGGTAGAGGTGGCATCTGAGTTTCGTTACCGCAAAGCCGTTGTACCCGAAGGCACTCTATTGCTGACGATTTCTCAATCGGGTGAGACCGCTGACACCTTGGCCGCACTGCGTGATATTCAATCTCGAGTGGCGGGTTCATTAGCTATCTGTAACGTTCCTGGTAGCTCGCTGGTCCGTGAATCACAACTTTCTCTGATGACACAGGCAGGTCCAGAGATTGGCGTAGCGTCTACTAAAGCGTTCACGTCACAGCTTGTTGCTCTGATGCTGACAACGGTCGCGCTGGCCCGCCGACAGGGGCTGACCGATGAGAAAGAGGCCTACATCATCCACTCACTGCGCCAACTACCTGGTTTACTTGAGCAAGTGATTGGCTTGGATGATCAGATTCAGAAGATGTCAGAAGCGTTTGCTGAGAAGCACCACTCGCTCTTCCTAGGTCGAGGCGCGCTCTATCCAGTTGCAATGGAAGGCGCACTTAAGCTCAAAGAGATCTCCTACATTCATGCTGAAGCCTACCCTGCCGGTGAGCTAAAGCATGGTCCACTGGCTCTGGTCGACAAAGAGATGCCGGTCATTGCCGTTGCCCCGCGTAACGACATGCTGGATAAGCTGAAAGCGAATCTTCAAGAAGTTCGAGCGCGTGGCGGTGAGCTATTTGTCTTCGCGGAAGAAGGTACTATCCAAGAGGAAGAGGGTATTCATGTCATTGAACTGCCCGTTGTCGATTTCTGGTTAGAACCGCTGGTTTACACCATTCCTCTTCAGCTACTCTCTTATCATGTAGCTGTTCTAAAAGGCACCGATGTCGACCAACCCCGCAACCTTGCGAAATCAGTAACCGTGGAATAAATTCCTTAGACGAGGTTACTAATATCTCCTTAAATATCAGGGTGTTAGTAACCTCAACGTTATACGAATTTCCCAAGTCCCATTATCAAAATCGACTTATGATCATTATTTACCAACTTCTTGATAGAGGGTGGAATACAGGTGAGATCAGTCGATATTTGTCTGAAAAAGGGTACCTTTCTGTTAGAGGTAAACCCCTCCTTTCGAAACACATCTGGAGTATGATCAAGAAAGATCGAAACCGTATCCAGAGGTTAAATGAAAATCCAGAAACGTATGTTTCGTATCTATCTATCTTCGGACAAAAGTAACGTAAACCATTGTCCTAATTAAGTTTTCCTATGTTTGAGACAATGTATATGTGATGAGAATTCACTCCATCACTTACATTGACTCAATACAAGGAGACTTATATGTCTATCAATAACAATTACCTAAATCGATATTTTGATTTCGTAAACCCAGATTTCCAGAGACTCACACATATCCCTAAAACTCTTGAGTTGGTTCGAGAAAACATGGGTGACGAAGAGTTCTTCCAGTGTTTTCGACTTATCGAATTGAATCAGAGACCAGATGGGTCATTTAAAGACTCAGTTCTCGAAGGAAAACTCTGTGATTTAAGAGTTTTAACTGAGATTCTTTCAAGTATTGATTTCAAGATGTTGTGTGAAGGTTCGTATACGGAACTGGATCAAGGACTGGAGATATCAACACTTAAAAACTTATATGTAGGATTTCAGGAGATCTTTGAGTATCTAGTTATGGATAGAACCTCCCAAAAAACTGTCCTTTAAAGACACCCTCACTGATTTTCGGACCCACTTTCAATCTGGTGTTGTACCTAGTTGAAGTGAAAGTGGGACCGAAAAGTGTATTGGAGTTATTCTTTAGGACAAAACTAACGTAAACCGTTGTCCTAATTATGACCTTTCCCCTTAGTTAGTACCACTTCTTCGATGAGATTTTGCTAAGCAGCACGCTTAGCGAATTCCTCTGGTGGCACATAGCCAAGTGCACTATGTGGTCTTACTTTATTGTAATGATCTCGCCATAAATCGATCTCATATCTTGCTTCATCCAGCGTTCTAAACCAATGCTGATTTAGGCATTCGTTTCTAAATTTGCCATTCAAGCTCTCAACAAAAGCGTTTTGAGTGGGTTTGCCTGGCTGA
>NZ_WBYM01000004.1 GCF_013283365.1 Marinobacterium sp. xm-d-530
TTTTGCCTGGTGACAATAGAGACGTGGAACCACCTGATCCCTTACCGAACTCAGTCGTGAAACGCGTCATCGCCGATGGTAGTGTGGGGTTTCCCCATGTGAGAGTAGGTCATTGCCAGGCACCTAATAAACAAAGAACCCCAGTACCGAAAGGTCCTGGGGTTTTTTGTTTTTTGGTCGCAAGGAGACTTCTGAGCGAATGCCCATGTGACCACAGATGCACCGAAGGTGCGCAGGGGAGGCGCCAACGGCGTCGCGAAGCGATGACGAGCAACGCTCGGCACCTATTGTAGGTCATTCACTCGAACACCGTTCGTAACCTATTGTAGGTCATTGCGAACTTCGTACAGGATCTCTGCCAAACCCATCGCGGCCTTTGCAAGACCGCTCCAACGTTTTAACAGAATCTCTGCCGATGTCTATAGCGGATGACAGGATAAATCCAGTCACCGGCACTCCGTTAGATAAATCCGGCACCAGTCCATAATCACTGATACACCGCTTCGCGGTGATCGCGGTTTGCCGCTTTGCGGCAGTTCGCTCCTACAGTCGGACTTCGTAAAAGATCTCTGCCAACGTCAACAGCGGATGACAGACTGAAGGCCAGTCACCGGCACTCCGTCAGATAAACCCGGCACCAGTCCATAATCACTGATACACCGCTTCGCGGTGATCGCGGTTTGCCGCTTTGCGGCAGTTCGCTCCTACAGTCGGACTTCGTAATACATCTCTGCTAAATTCATCGCGGCCTTCGCAAGACCGCTCCAACGGCTCCTAACTCTCCAACCAAAACGTAACCGGCCCATCATTGGTTAGTGATACTTTCATATCGGCACCAAACTTCCCGGTCGCAACTTTAAGCCCCGTTTTGTTAGCCGCTTCTACAAAGTAGTTGTAGAGCTCTTCACCCAGTGCTGGAGATGCCCCTTTTGAAAAACCCGGTCGTTTGCCCTTGGAGGTTTCGGCTACCAGCGTAAATTGAGAGACCACCAGTAACTCGCCTTCAATATTTTTAAGGCTAAGGTTCATCTTGTCCGATTCATCGCTAAAGATGCGGTAGTTGATCACCTTGTCGAGTAGTTTATCGGCTTTTGATCGGTCATCCTCTTTCTCTACACCGAGTAAAAGAAGTATCCCATGATCTATTTCACCGACGCAGTTGCCGTCTACTACAACGCTAGCACTGCTGACTCGTTGAATAAGTCCTTTCATTAGCTGGTTAACTCCAGATAATGATCGGTGGCATGGATTAAACGGTCTGTAATGCCCGGCTCAAAGGCTGAGTGTCCGGCATCACGAACGATATCAAAGTTTGCTTGAGGCAGTTCTTTAGCCAATAGGTGTGCCTGCTCAATAGGGCAAACCATGTCATATCGGCCATGAACAATCCAGGTCGGTATCTTTTTGATGCGATCACAGTGATTGAGCAGTTGGTTTTCAGACATAAAAGAGTTGTTGGCAAAATAGTGTGCTTCGATACGCGCCATGGCTAATGCGACATGAGGATCACCAAAGTGGTCAACCAAACTCGGATTAGGGTCGAGTGTAGAGCACCGTCCCTCCCAAATAGACCAGGCTTTTGCTGCTGCCATACGCTCTAGTTCATTATCACTGGTCAGAACTTTATAGTAGCTGCTGACCATGTCGTTTCTCTGATCGGCCTGTATCGGTGCTATAAATGATTCCCAATGGTCAGGGAATACATAGCTTGCTCCCTCTTGGTAAAACCACTGAATATCTCTAGGTCGACAGAGGAATATACCTCTTAGAAACATTGCATTGACTCGCTCTGGGTGAGATTGTGCGTAGGCAAGGCTTAACGTAGAACCCCAACTACCGCCAAATAGTGCCCACTTATCTAGGCCGAGATGGGTACGAATCTTTTCAATATCAGCGATTAAGTGTTCCGTTGTGTTGTTTTCTAAACTGCCATGCGGCGTCGAGCGCCCACAGCCGCGTTGATCAAATAGAATGATTTTGTAATGTTCTGGGTTAAAAAAGCGTCGATGCTCGGGCGAACAACCACCGCCTGGCCCGCCGTGGACGAACAGAATAGGCTCGCCATTGGGGTTGCCTGAAAGCTCTAAAAAGAGGCTGTGCCCTTTGCCTACATCCAGTTGCTCGCTGTGGTAGGCACTTATTTCTGGGTAGAGTGTTCTCATTCTACTGGTAACCCCGCATCTTCTAGGCGTTTCTTACGCAGCTCAATTAATCGATCGATCTCAAATATCTCCTGTGGGCTCGCATCCGTTTTAAGCCCTCCCACAATGGCGTAATTGATACGGGTTTTATGCAGATCAAAGAAGTCGGTCAATGACTTAGCTACCTTTAGTCGATTCTCTGGATAGATTGTGACTAAGTGTTCGGTTAACTCACCCGCTCGTTTGGGCAACTTTAATACCATCTGTAATGCTACCTCTTCTGCTTTTAGGTGAGCAGATTCCAGTGCAGTTTTTATTAGGTGCTGAGGATCTTTCGGGTTCTGTTTGAGTGCCTCAATCAACAGTTTAAGCGCCGGCTCTGCAATCTCTGCAGCCACGTACTCCTCAAGAGGAGGCACGGATGCAGGGTTGGTTGTGAACTGGTAGGGCTGAGCGGGTTCTAGACGTTCGGTTCGCAAGAAGAGCTTACGCACTAATAAGAAGAGCATCAGCAGTAGATGCAGTGAAATGACGTAGAAGTAGAGCCAAACAGAGCTAAACCACTCCATCATAGCGCCCGCCACGATAGGGCCGACGACACCACCGACGCCTAATAGAATTTGCATCATACTGGTTGCAGGCATCGCCTCTTTACTGTCGATGTGGTCGAACACCTGTGTCACAGCTAGCGGGAAAATAGCGGCCCCAGCGCCCCCTGACAGTAGGAAGAAGAAGGTGACGAACCAGGTGGGTAGAGCGCTGTAAAAATCGATAATGATGACGGCATTTGCACCGACACCAATCATCATTAATACAGCGCCCACCGTACGTTTATCGAAACGATCCGCAAACCAGCCAGTTGGGTATTGTGTCATGAGGCCCCCAAGCAAATAGGAGCCTAAAATGATTGATAGTAGTGTGCCGCTAAAGCCTCGATCGTAAGCGTATAGAGCGATCAGTGATACGCTTGCGGAGCCAATAGAACCCGCCACCAGGCAAGATAGAGTACCTGATGGAGAGACCTTCCATAGTTGCCCAAATGACATTGGGCGGCTTCGGCCAGGTAGCTCGGGTGCTGGCATGCGTGACATCGACATAATAATCAGAGCGATCGCTAATACGGCGCTGATAATACCGAACAGTCTAAAATCACTCTCTTCGAAAATGTTCATCACAAAAGGTGCTGAACCGAATCCGACAGCAAAGAATATCTGGTAGACACTGAACAGTTTACCGCGGTTGCTGCTATCACTGGTGACATTAAGCCAGCTCTCCAGAGTAATAAAACTGGTGATGAAGCAGAAGCCTGCAACGACCCTTAACAGGGAAGTGATGATGAACGATTCAAGAAGTGTGTGCAGTATTGAGACGATCGACAGTGTTGCAGCCATTGTTGCAAAGGCGCGGATATGACCGACGCGGTTGACGACTTTGGCGCCAAACATCCCTGCCAGGATAGAGCCGGCGGCAAACATACCCATAGCAATACCGACTTGTGAAGACTCAATGCCCGCCGACTGCATTCTTAAAGGGAGGATGATAAAGAATAGGTTGTGGCTAAGCGCCATACCAATAATTGAAAAAAGAATAGGGCTGACCCGGTAAAAAATGCTGTTGGTCATTAGGTGGTTCCTAGTTTGTCACTTCAAGATTTCTTGGACTTTAGTTTACTCCGTTTATTTCGTTTGAATATAAAAAAACGGTGCTCAATTTGCATTGGCACCGTTTTATGTTTTGCATTTATTGCAAATTAATTAACGCTTAGCGCGTTTACGCTCATGCTCTTTCAAGAACTTCTTACGAATACGGATGTTCTCAGGTGTTACTTCAACCAACTCATCATCTTCAATGAAGTCTAGAGCCTGCTCTAGAGTAAAGCGGATAGGTGGCGTTAGCACGATGTTCTCATCAGTACCTGAGGCTCGGACGTTGGTTAGCTGCTTACCTTTGGTTGGGTTAACCGTTAGGTCATTCGAGCGGCTATGGATACCAATGACCATGCCTTCGTACACTTCAATGTTTGGACCGATCATGAGGCGACCGCGCTCCTGAAGAGAGAAGAGTGCGTAGCCCAGTACTTTACCGTTAACCATCGAAACCAGTACGCCGTTGTTACGAGTCACCGTCTCACCCTCTTTCACCACACCGTAGTGGTCAAAGATTGAGTTCATGATACCAGTACCAGACGTCATGGTTAGGAATTGGCTACGGAAGCCGATCAAACCGCGAGAAGGGATCATAAAGGTCAGGCGACAGCGGCCTTTGCCGTCAACTTCCATATTCGTCATGTCACCGCGACGCATGCCTAGCTCTTCGATGATCGAGCCCTGGTGCTGCTCTTCAACGTCGATCATAACGATCTCGTAAGGTTCGTGGATTTCGCCATCTACCTCTTTCTGAATTACTTCAGGACGGCTGATGCCAAGTTCGAAGCCTTCACGGCGCATGGTCTCAATCAGTACCGATAGGTGAAGTTCACCACGACCTGATACACGGAATTTCTCAGGGCTATCACCCGGCTCTACACGCAGTGCTACGTTGTGAATCAATTCGCGCTCTAGACGCTCTTTGATGTTACGGCTGGTAACGAATTTGCCCTCTTTACCGGCAAACGGAGAGTCGTTGACCTGGAATGTCATAGAGACGGTTGGCTCATCGACAGAGAGTGCTGGTAGTGCTTCAACAACATCTGGGTGACACAGCGTATCTGAGATGTTGAGTTCGTCTAGACCGGTAATACAGACAATGTCACCTGCTTGTGCACTGTCGACATCGACACGATCAAGACCGTGGTAGCCCATGATCTTAAGGATACGACCTGAACGCATTTTTGCGTGTGAATCGATGACTTTAACAGGCGTGTTGGTAGAGATCTTACCGCGTGAGATACGACCCACACCGATAACACCGACAAAGCTGTTGTAGTCCAACGCAGAGACCTGCATCTGGAATGGACCTTCTGTATCGACGTGAGGCGCATCAACGTGCTTGATGATCGCTTCAAATAGAGGCGTCATATCGTCAGCCATAGCTTCGTGATCATCACCCGCAATACCGTTGATCGCTGAGGCGTAGACAATCGGGAAGTCCAACTGCTCATCGGTAGCGCCTAGGTTGTCGAACAGTTCGAAAACCTGATCCATAACCCAATCTGGACGTGCACCAGGACGGTCGATTTTGTTGATAACAACGATTGGCTTAAGGCCGCGTGCAAAGGCTTTCTGAGTAACGAAGCGTGTTTGTGGCATTGGACCATCAACTGCATCAACAAGCAGAAGGACCGAGTCAACCATCGACATAACACGCTCTACCTCACCACCGAAATCGGCGTGCCCAGGAGTATCGACGATGTTGATGCGGTAGTCGTTCCAAGTGATGGCGGTGTTTTTGGCAAGGATGGTAATGCCACGCTCTTTCTCTTGGTCGTTTGAGTCCATGACGCGCTCAGCGCCTTCATCACGACGGCCAAGGGTACCTGACTGCTCTAGAAGTTTATCAACTAGGGTGGTTTTGCCATGGTCGACGTGTGCGATGATGGCGATATTGCGAAGATTTTCGATCACGAGGTGAGTCTCATTAATTAAAGATGCGCGGATTATACGCGTCGAGCGTGATCAAGGCGAATTAATAGCCAATAAATTTGGACCATATGAACAATTGTTAGAAGCGAATCTAGTGCAAAATTTTTTGGCTGGAGTATCATATTGGCACACATCGACAGACTAGTAATAGTTTAAAGCACCATTGTGGTGCGTATGTTTTAGGTGTGCATCAAATTGGTGCGTTTATTGTCATTGGTGATTCGTTGCTGATGCGGTAAATCACCGTAAATAAAGACTTTTTTCGAGTTGGCATACTGTTTGCTAGCTCGTTAGGAAGACTGAGCTTGCATGGTGCAGGCTTAAACCCAAGGCTACTAGTCTGGCAATATCTGATAATGGAGAGAGCCATAATGTCTGAACAGACACTAAATCTGATCAAAGAAACTGACGCGAAGTGGATCGACCTTCGCTTTACAGACTCTAAAGGTAAAGAGCAGCACGTAACTATCCCAGTTCACGAAATGGGTGACGACTTCTTCGAAGACGGCAAAATGTTTGATGGCTCATCTATCCAAGGTTGGAAGGGTATTAACGACTCTGACATGATCCTTCGTCCAGATGACTCTTCATCTATCGTTGATCCATTCTCTGAAGATGCAACAGTCATCATCCGTTGTGACATCGTTGAGCCTGCTACAGGTCTTGGTTACGAGCGTGATCCACGTTCTGTTGCTAAGCGTGCAGAAGAGTACCTGAAATCAACAGGTATCGCTGACAGCGCTATGTTCGGTCCAGAGCCAGAGTTCTTCGTATTTGACGAAGTTCACTTCCACTCTGACATGTCTGGTTGTGGCTACACTGTATCTTCTGAAGAAGCTGCATGGTCTTCTAACAGCAAATTCGAAGGCGGTAACACAGGTCACCGTCCACGCGTTAAAGGCGGTTACTTCCCAGTACCACCAGTAGACTCTCTACACGATCTTCGTGCTGCAATGTGTGACGCGATGACAGCGATGGGTCTGCACGTAGAAGTACACCACCACGAAGTAGCAACTGCTGGTCAGTGTGAAATCGGTGTGGCAGGTAACACCCTTGTTAAGAAAGCTGACGAAGTTCAGATTCTTAAGTACGCAGTTCACAACGTTGCTCACGCTTACGGTAAAACAGCTACGTTCATGCCTAAGCCAATCGTTGGTGACAACGGCTCTGGTATGCACGTTCACCAGTCTCTATCTAAAGGCGGTGTTAACATCTTCGCTGGCGACGCATACGCGGGCCTATCTGAAGAAGCTCTTTACTACATCGGCGGTATCATCAAGCACGCTAAAGCGCTTAACGCTCTATGTAACCCAGGTACTAACTCGTACAAGCGTCTTGTTCCAGGCTTCGAAGCACCAGTTATGCTAGCTTACTCAGCTCGTAACCGTTCAGCTTCTATCCGTATCCCATACGTAACTAGCCCTAAAGGCCGTCGTATCGAGACACGCTTCCCTGATCCAATCGCTAACCCATACCTAGCGTTCTCTGCGCTAATGATGGCGGGTCTTGACGGTATCCAGAACAAGATCCACCCTGGCGATGCAGCAGACAAAGACCTTTACGATCTACCAGCTGAAGAAGCTGCTCAGATCCCACAGGTTTGTTCTTCACTAGAAGAAGCTCTGGACGCTCTAGAAGCTGATCACGAGTTCCTAACTCGCGGCGGCGTATTCACTGAAGACATGCTAAACGCTTACATCGAACTTAAGCGTGAAGAGTGTGCTCAAGTGAGCCAGACAACTCACCCAATCGAATACGATCTTTACTACTCAGTTTAAGATCTTATCGATTCAAAAAACCCGGCACCTGCCGGGTTTTTTTGTTCAGGACGAACGGTATCCTGCAGGCGCATGGATGCGCACAAAACACCTCGCACCAAAATGGTGCATAATATCTTCATATATGCCATTCTATTGTGCATGCTAAAACTCAAAAGCCCGTGGTTACTGGGTTTCGCTGAGTTGGCAACCTTTTTGCTTATTAAGTAGAGCTATTAAGGCTTAACGCTAGAGTAGAGCTGTTAAGTCATCAAAACCCTTGGGAATACCTAATGTTCGGATCGCAACAGTACAAATTGATTCTTGAAAACCTCAATACGGCTGTATTGGTACTGGGGCAGAAGTTCGAGTTGAAGTATATGAATCCGGCCGCTGAGGTTCTGTTAGAGGGTAGCTTTAAACGCTTAAAAAATTCACACATCGAGTATCTCTTTATTGGTTCCGAAGAGGAGCTCAAGCTATTAGAGAGTGTCTCTGCGACGGGACAGCATGTCAGTAAACGCGAAGCCGCTCTGATTACCTTTGGTGGTAACGAGTTGATGACGGATTACACCATCTCAAGGTTACCGAATGGGTTTCTACTGATGGAGTTGCACCCACGTGATCGCCTCGTTCGAATTGAGCGTGAAGAGGAGATGTTGAATCGACATGCCACCGCCAAAGTGCTTGTGCGTGGCTTGGCACATGAGATCAAGAACCCGTTGGGCGGGATTCGCGGCTCTGCACAGTTGCTAGAGCGCGAGCTGGATGATGAGGGGCTTAAAGAGTTCACCGGAATTATCATCGATGAAGCGGATCGGTTAAGAAATCTGGTGGATCGTCTGATGGGGCCTTACAAGAAGCCCAACATACACCCGGTGAACATTCACGAGGTGCTCGAGCGTGTGCGTGCTCTGATTGAAGTTGAAAGCGAGCAAGAGATTCAGTTGGTTCGTGACTACGACCCAAGTCTGCCGGAGTTTAACGGCGACAGTGAACAGTTGATCCAAGCGGTTTTAAACATCTGCAGAAATGCGATGCAGGCCCTGAAAGAGTCTGAAACAGCCGCTCCGCAAATCCGTATGAAAACACGAGCGCTCAGACGAATTACGCTGGGCGCAGAGCAGCATCGACTGGTCTGCTGCGTAGAGATTATCGATAACGGTCCGGGCATACCAAAGGATCTTTTAGATTCCGTGTTCTATCCGATGGTGACCGGTCGTGCGGAAGGGTCTGGGTTGGGACTATCGATTGCCCAATCTGTTATTGGTCAGCACCAGGGTTTAATCGAGGTCGCCTCGAAACCCAGTACAACAAATTTTAAAATTTTAATTCCTTTGGAGAGTTGAGATGGCTAAGCCAGCAACCGTTTGGATAGTAGATGATGATCGCTCAATACGTTGGGTTTTAGAGAAAGCGATCTCTGGCAGTGGCTTGGCGACAGAAGTGTTTGAGTCGGGCGATGCGTTGCTGCGTAAAATTAAGCGTGAACAGCCTGATGTGATTATCAGCGATATTCGTATGCCGGGCATTGATGGTCTTGAGATGCTAGAGCAGCTTCAAGCTGATTATGCAGACATTCCGACTATCATCATGACCGCTCACTCAGATTTAGATTCCGCGGTTGCCTCTTATCAAGGTGGTGCCTTTGAGTACTTGCCTAAGCCATTTGATATTGATGAGGCGGTAGCGCTGGTTCAGCGAGCGGTGCAGCACGTTGAAGAGCAGCGTCAACAAACCGAAGTGATTGTTGAAGATGATACACCTGAGATCATTGGTGAGGCGCCGGCTATGCAGGAGGTGTTCCGTGCCATTGGTCGTCTGTCTCATTCCCCGATTACTGTATTGATCAATGGTGAGTCTGGTACAGGTAAAGAGCTGGTGGCCCATGCTCTGCATCGCCACAGTCCGCGTGCGGGTAATGAGTTTATTCCATTGAACATGGCGGCTATTCCACATGACTTGATTGAGTCTGAACTGTTCGGGCATGAAAAGGGTGCCTTTACCGGAGCTCAAGCTTCGCGCCGTGGCCGTTTTGAACAGGCCGATGGTGGCACACTGTTCCTTGATGAGATCGGCGATATGCCTGCGGATACTCAAACTCGACTCTTGCGTGTTCTTGCTGACGGTGAGTTCTACCGTGTCGGTGGTCATACACCGGTTAAAGTTGATGTTCGAATCATTGCAGCTACCCACCAAAATCTCGAAAACCTCGTTAAAGAGGGCAAGTTTCGTGAGGATCTGTTCCACCGTCTAAACGTGATTCGAGTTCACATCCCCTCGTTAAATGAGCGTCGTGAAGATATTCCTCGTCTCGCTCGCCACTTTTTGTCACGTTCGGCGAAAGAGCTGGGCGTTGAGACTAAGATTCTTAAGCCGGAAACAGAGCGTTTTCTGCGCGATCTGACTTGGCCAGGTAATGTGCGACAGCTGGAAAACACCTGTCGCTGGATTACCGTGATGGCGTCTGGTCGAGAGGTTCTTGTCTCTGATTTACCACCAGAGCTTCTAGAGTCCTCAAATGAACGCCCTGTTGTTCATGGTAATTGGGAACAAGCACTGCGTGGCTGGGCTGATCAGCGTCTCTTTGAAGGGGAGAGGGGCATCCTCAAAGAGGCTGAACGTCAGTTTGAGCAGGTGTTGATAGAGACTGCGCTTAAACATACGGGTGGCCGTAAACGTGATGCGTCTGAACTTTTAGGCTGGGGGCGAAATACCCTAACCCGCAAGCTAAAAGAGCTGGGTATTGAGGCGGATTAGAGTCGCTTAATGCTACAATCGGCATCTAACAGTTTAGGTGCCGATATGCTTCACGTTGCTCTTTACGAACCCGAGATACCACCCAATACCGGAAATATTATTCGCCTGTGTGCTAACACGGGTTTCTCCCTTCATTTGATTAAACCCCTCGGCTTTGAGCTGGATGATAAGCGCCTGCGCAGAGCGGGATTGGATTATGCCGAGTTTGCCTCTATGAAAGTTCATGAGTCATTAGAAGCCTGTATTCAATCAGTCTCCCCAAGAAAAGTATGGTCGATGACGACCAAAACGGATCGCGCCTATACCGATGCTGATTTTGCATCGGGTGATATGATTCTATTGGGCCCGGAGACACGGGGTCTGCCTCAGAGTGTCATCGATTCGACCGATGCAATTACCTTGCCGATGTGTCCTGATTCACGCAGTTTGAATCTGTCTAATGCCTGTGCCATTGTTGTTTATGAGGCGTGGCGGCAGCTCTCTTTTGCGGGAGCCAAGTAGCTAAGGTCTGAGGTGGTTAGGCTCGCTTAAGGGGCTGAGTGTTGGGTATGGAGTGAAGCCATCTCGACACCCGCTAGGCGTAAGCAGATCTGTCCAATTATTAACCAGGGGTCGGTCGGTAGTTGTCCTTTAACGGCCTGATCAGCTTGTCCACAAAGTCGCAGTAACTGCTCAATCTCCGAGACTTTAATCTGACGACTGGCATTGCGAATAGCGGTTTTACGTTTGCTAAACAGTCTCAGTCTGTTCGCAATCGTATCGTAATTCTTCCCTTCTGATATCTCTGTAATCACGCTGCTTAGCGTGCGCAACTCACGTGAAATGGCCCAGAGTATGAAGGTCGGTTCGACACCCTCTTGTCTTAGCGCCTGCAGAATGTGTTGTACTCTTGCAGGTTGTCTTTGTATCGCCGCATCTGCAAGTGCAAAGGCATCAAATCGTGACATGTCGCCAACCGCCTCGGCAACCTGGTTGGCATCAAGGGTTTGGTTGGGGTAGAGCAGAGAGAGCTTCTCTAACTCTTGTTGTGCCGCGAGTAGGTTGCCCTCTACACGATCGGCTAAGACGCCGATCGCCTCTTGATCCATAGAGATTGGAAAAGATTGAAGGCGTGTCGCTAGCCAGCGCGGGAGTTGGTCAACTTCAATGGGCCAGATTTCAACCACTAGCCCGAGCTTTTCGACCAGCTTGAACCAGGCGCTCTTTTTCGCACCGGCATCGAGTCGATCAGCCAAAATGAATATCACCGTATCGGGCGCAGGGTTCTCTAGATAGCGTTGTAGCAGATCTGATTCGGCTTTTTTGATCTTTTGTGAACCGAGTCGTAACTCAATAATTTTGCGCTCTGCAAATAGAGAGAGGCTATTGGCGGCCTCCATCAGGCTGTCCCAGTTAAAGCTGGAATCGATGTGATAGAGCTCTCGTTCAGTGAATTCTAGACCGCGAAGATGGGCTCGAATGGCGTCACAGCTTTCGTCGTGTTGAAGTGTTTCGTCCCCGGTTACAAGGTAGACCGGTAGCGAGGTATTTAGCTTGTTGAGCTGCTGAGGTAGCTGATCAACTCTAACTTTCATAGGTTAGCGCGGAACGAAACTTAGGTATTGGCGAATAATCTGTTCAGCCAGTGCACGATTGATCTCTGTGCGGTAGCGCTCTTCCAGAGTCTCTTGTGCCAAGGTGTCTGAAGTTTCGGTAACACTGCGTTGAACATTGACTCGGCGCTCAATGGCGGGCGCTGTGCTATCACCTTGATAGATGGCAAATTGAGCTTCACCGCTTAATTCGTACTCTTGTGCATCGGCATTGGCATCAAGAATCACCGCGCGGCGATTGTAGCGTGCCGATTCAACGATCAGTTTAAGCTTAGCTCGGGATGTTAGGGTCACGCCGTTGCGTTGCAGTTGAGTTGTCAGCTCTCTGCCTAACGAAGTGGGCTGTGTGGTGTTTTCGACCAGAGTTAATTGCTGTAACGCTGGTGGTACCTCATAAAGCCCTTTTAGGTGGAAGCCACAAGCTGTTAGAAACAGCATGGCGAAACCTGCAACGAACGTACGTGACAACTTCATCTTTTACTCCTAGCTGACGACGATGTTGACCAGTTTGCCTGGTACAACAATCTCTTTGCGCAGCGTTAGGCCTTCCATGTATTTCTGAACATTAGCTTCAGCCAGGGCCAGTTGCAAAATTGTGTCCTTATCGGCATCGGCGGCAACATTGATACGAGCACGAAGTTTGCCATTAACCTGCACAATCATCTCGATGTTATCACGTACCAAAGCGGATTCATCAACACTTGGCCAGCTATCATTTTGGCTTGCGCCCGTCAGTTCAGTCAGCAGCTGATCGGCTGCGTGTGGAATGATCGGGGACAACAGCTGGACAGCAGCGCTAAGCGCTTCTTGTTTACAAGCACGTCCTTGCTCGGAGTCATCGTTGAATCGACCGATACTGTTTGAAAGCTCCATGACAGCGGCAATGGCTGTATTGAATGTCTGGCGGCGCTCAATATCATCCGTCACTTTTTGGATGGTTTCATGAGTCTTACGGCGCAGCTCTTTCTGCCCATCATTCAGCTTGGACGTGTCTAAAGTTGATGCTGGGCCGGCTGCGATATGGTCGTGTGCCTGTTTCCAGAGACGTTTGATGAAACGGTGTGCACCTTCCACACCTGAGTCAGACCACTCTAGTGACTGTTCTGGTGGTGCCGCAAACATCATGAATAGACGAACCGTATCGGCGCCGTATCGATCGATCATAACCTGAGGGTCGATGCCGTTGTTTTTCGACTTAGACATCTTGGACATGCCGTCGTGAATCAGCGTTTTACCCGTCTCTTTATGAGTGGCTTTGGTCACACGACCTTTCTCGTCTGTCTCAGTCTCTACATCAACCGGTGAGATCCAAACCTTACCGCCCTGTTCATCTTCGTAGTAGTAGCCATCGGCTAGAACCATGCCCTGACAGAGTAGGCGAGTGAAAGGTTCATCAGAGTTTACTAGACCCTCGTCACGCAGTAGTTTGTGATAGAAGCGTGAGTAGAGTAGGTGCAAAATAGCGTGCTCGATACCACCGATGTACTGATCAACAGGGAGCCAGTAGTTGGCTGCTTGAGGATCCAGCATCGCACTGTCTGAGTAACGGCTTGCATAGCGAGCAAAGTACCAACTTGACTCCATGAAGGTGTCGAAGGTATCCGTTTCGCGTTCTGCATCTGCGCCACACTTTGGACAGCTTGTTTTGATGAAGCTCTCCATCTTTTTAATCGGTGAACCGACGCCGTCGAAGGTTACCTCTTCTGGCAGAAGCACAGGCAGCTGATCTTCAGGTACGGGTACTGATCCACAGCTATTACAGTTAACAACCGGGATCGGTGCGCCCCAGTAGCGTTGGCGTGAAACACCCCAATCGCGAAGGCGGAAGTTGATGGTTGTATGACCGCGACCTTTGTTGTTCAGTTCAGTTGCAATGGCTTTAAACGCCATTTCGAACTCTAGATCGTCAAAGTCACCCGAGTTGCACAGAACGCCTTTCTCTGTGAACGCTTCTTTCGTCAAGTCGACAGTCTGATCGTCAGACAGAGGCTTGATGACCTGTTTGATGTTCAGTCCGTATTTGGTTGCAAACTCCCAGTCACGTTGGTCGTGACCCGGAACCGCCATGACAGCGCCTGAACCGTAATCCATCAGAACAAAGTTTGCTGTCCAAACCGGCACCATTTCACCAGTGAGAGGGTGAGTGGCTTCGATGCCTAATGGCATGCCGCGTTTTTCCATCATCGCCATGTCAGCTTCGGCGACTTTTTGGTGACGACACTCATCAATAAAGCTAGCAAGTTCTGGGTTATTTTCGGCTGCTTCAAGTGCTAGAGGGTGTTGTGGTGCAACGGCTACATAGGTAACACCCATCAGCGTATCAGGGCGGGTTGTGAAGACCTCTAGATCACCTTTGTTAGGCACCGCAAATTTCAGCTCAACCCCTTTAGAGCGGCCGATCCAGTTGCGCTGCATAGTGCGGACCTGTTCTGGCCAGTGATCCAGCTTCTCTAGATCTTCCAGTAGTTGGTCTGCGTAGTCAGTAATTTTCAGAAACCATTGAGGGATTTTCTTACGCTCAACAATCGCGCCAGAGCGCCAACCGCGACCATCGATCACTTGCTCGTTAGCCAGAACGGTTTGGTCAACTGGGTCCCAGTTCACCTCGGCCTCTTTCTTGTAGACCAGACCTTTCTCAAGAAGACGAGTAAAGAACCACTGCTCCCAACGGTAGTACTCCGGGTGACAGGTCGCTAGCTCGCGATCCCAGTCGTAACCAAAGCCCATCTGTTTAAGCTGATTACGCATGTAATCGATATTGCTGTAGGTCCAGTTAGCAGGCGGCACATTGTTTTTAAGTGCAGCGTTTTCAGCTGGTAGACCAAAGGCGTCCCAACCCATAGGCTGAAGAACGTTTTTGCCCTGCATGCGCTGGTATCGAGAGACGACATCACCGATGGTGTAGTTACGTACGTGGCCCATGTGCAGACGACCACTTGGGTAAGGGAACATCGAGAGGCAGTAAAACTTCTCTTTGCTGGAATCCTCTTCAACGTTGAATGCGCCGGATTCTTCCCACTGCTGCTGGACTTTCGGCTCAATATCCTGGGGTTGGTACTGTTCGTTCATCGGTCTCTATATTCTGCAAACATAAAAACGGCATCATTGTTCTTGGAGCAAATTACTTTGCTAAGAAATGACACCGCTCAATGGTTATTTCATTAATACTGTTCAATACTGCATAGGATACATCAGATGCGGTCGCGCCGACAGGTTTGGCTGCTGAATAATCCGCTCTTAAAAGGAGTTTACTTATGAGTGATACAAACCAAGATAAGCTCGATTCTGGCCGTTATGATCAATTGGTCGATCAAGTGATGGATTCTCTCGATGGTGCCAGTGAAGTGACGCTTGAGAAGCTTACTTCAGCGGTCAATGAAACGGTTGAGTTGGAGCAGACAGCGCTTGATATGTCTGCAGATGAAGCGGCCCTGCTAAAAGCCTACCTAATGCGTGATCTGAAGCAGTTCTCAATCGGTGTTCAAAAGGTCGGCGGAGCGCTGGCTGATTGGTTAGAGCTGGATCTTGCCGTATTGGAGAAGGGGATTGTTGATCGCTTGATGAGAGTGGCCGATAAAACTCGTATTGAGCAGGAGTTGCTCCGTGAACAGTTGAGTCACGGTGAAGCGCACTACGCCGCCGGTGAAATCGCGCTACCTGGTCAGTTTGTCTGTACTCAGTGCGGAGCTAAGCAGACGCTGAGCGAGAGTCAAAAGTTACAGCCTTGTCGTGACTGTTCAGCGGTTCTGTTTGAACGAGCGATGTCTAAATAGCGCGGCTAATAACAGTGCTGCAGCAAGGATAAGCGCTGGCCACAACCCCAACTGTTGATAGGGGGTTTGGCCCATGCTTGGGGCGATCTCATGGGTTAGGATCGCCGTCTCGAATCTGGGTGCGGTCGCTAAGACTTGACCCTTGGCATCAATGAAGCCTGAAATACCGTTGTTGGTGGCTCTTATCACGGGCCTACCATTTTCGATAGCACGCATTCTGGCGATCTCAAAGTGCTGATCTGGGCCATGAGATCCGCCGAACCAGGTGTCATTAGAGAGCGTCAGAATCATGTCACTCTGATTGGCATTCTCTCTGACCAACTCTGGGTAGGCGATCTCATAACAGATTGCGCCCGCCAGCGACCCCTGAGGTGTCTCTACCTGAAAAGTTGGTTGTTCTGGCAAGCTAAAGCTAGACATGGGGAGATCAAAAAAGGCGATCAGCCCTCGCAACTGATTTTCAAAGGGAATGTACTCCCCAAAAGGGACCAGTCTCTGTTTGTCGTACAGGCTGATTTTACCCGTCAACGTGCCCACCGAGTTGTGGTACAGGTTTCGCTGTTGGCTCTCACTCCACTCTTTTCTTGGGAAACCTGAAATTAACGTGGTGCCTTGTTGGTTGAGGATCTCCACTAGCGGACTGATCTGGTTGATGGCGCGGCCTATTAATTTGGGTACGGCGGTCTCAGGCCAAATGATTAGATCGGTAGCGGGCGCTTGGACGCTTAAATTAATAATGTTCTGTATGTGTCGATCAACTTGCTCAATTTGCCACTTAGACTCTTGGGCTAAATTGGGCTGTATTAATGTGATCGAGACGGTCTTTTCTGAACTCTCTGTCCAGTGTGACGGAATAAGGTAAGAGGCACCTAATATCGCAAGGATCAGTAGGAGAGGGGTCGGTTTTTTACGGTGGATGACATGGGAAGCCGAGACAGCAATGATCAGAACCATCGCCGACACTAGCCACACGCCGCCGATCGGGGCTAATGAGATAAGTGGTGTATCGATGAACGCATAGCCGATGAGCAGCCAAGGGAAGCCGGTAAATAGCCAGCTTCTCACCCATTCAAACAAGATCCAAAGAGCGACAAATCCTGGTGCTGAGCCGTCAGTAAACAGGCGTTTGTAGAGCCAAATTTGTGCGGCAAAGAGTATCGCTAACGCGCCAGTGAACATGAGAGTCATCAGTGCGGCGGCTAAAACACCCATGCCACCGTGTAAGTGAATACTCACATAGACCCAAGAGACACCGGCGGTGAAGTATCCCAAACCATAGAGCCAACCCATCAGGAACGCTGAATCGGATTTAAGGGTCAGCAAGTAGAGGGTGGCAATAGAGACAATCGCTAATAGCGGGTAACTAAAAGGGGCAAAAGCGAGTGTCGCTATTGCCCCTGCAGCAACCGCCAAAGTCCTATTCACAAGAGGCTGGAGCAGCATCACTACTCCTTGTGGTGCTTAACCTGTAGCAGTCTAATTCTGCGGTTTTCAGACGCTAGCACGGTGAAGGTGAAGTCATCGAGTCGAATCGTCTCCCCTTTATCGGGTAGGTGACCAAATTGACGTGTCACCAGTCCACCCACGGTATCGAACTCATCATCAGGTAGGCCGACGTCAAAGTACTCGTTAAAGTCTTCGATAGGGGTTAACGCTTTGACAATGAAGCCATCATCTTCAAAGGCTTTGATGTTGCCCTCGTCTTCATCTTCGTCGTGCTCATCTTCGATATCACCGACGATCTGTTCGAGCACGTCTTCGATGGTAATAAGACCGGCAATTCCGCCGTACTCATCAACGACGATGGCCATGTGATTGCGTGTGACACGGAATTCACGTAGCAAGACGTTCAGTCGCTTACTTTCAGGAATGAAGGTTGCTTTGCGAAGGTGCTCAGCGAGACTGAACTGTTCTAAGCGGCCGTCCAGTGCATAGGGAAGAAGATCCTTGGCAAGAAGAATGCCGACGATCTCATCTGGGTTTTCACCTGCAATGGGAAAGCGAGAGTGCGCACTGTCGATGACCAGTGGCATAAATTCGTGGGCAGATTGATCGATCTGTACCGAGACCATTTGTGATCTTGGGATCATGACGTCACGCACTTGCATATCGGTCACTTGTATAGCGCCTTCTACAATCGTTAGCGCATCTTGATCTAGTAGGCCAGTGTCGTTGGCCTCATAAAGAACTTCAAAAAGGTCTTCGCGGGTTTTGGGCTCATCCGAAAAAGCTGAAGCAAGTTTGCTAAAAAAGCTTTTGGATGAGCCGCTCGATCGGTCTTCACTCATAGTGTGTGGTTGCCTCAAATATAGGGGTCTGGGATTTGGAGTTGAGCGAGCAGTTCTCGTTCAAGTGACTCCATCTCCTCGGCTTCTTCATCCTTTATATGATCGAATCCAAGTAGATGCAATACCCCATGGATCACCATGTGAGCCCAATGGTGATGAATCTGTTTGTTTTGTTCGGTTGCTTCGCGCTCTACAACCGCGGCACAAATCGCTAGATCACCTAATATATTGCCAGGGAAGCCCGGAGGTGCTTCAAACGGAAAAGAGAGTACGTTGGTCGACTTGTCTTTACCGCGATATTCACGATTCAGTGTCTGGCTCTCGGTTTCATCAACGATACGAATGCATAGTTCAGCTTCGCCCGATAGCTGTGATGCCGCTAATTCGGCCCAGGATTGAAACTGCTCATCACTCGGGAGTGAGTTGCTATCAACAGCGCGAATAACCTCTAAATGAATCACTATTTACGCTCGTCTGTATGTTTGGCTTCGTACGCTTCATAAGCACGTACAATGTGCTGCACGATAGGGTGACGAACCACATCTTTCGCTTCGAAGTGAGTAAATCCAATCCCTTTCACCCCATCCAGTACCTGCATCGCATGAATTAGGCCAGAGCTGGCGCCGCGTGGTAGGTCGACCTGGGTTTTATCCCCTGTAATAACGGCGGTTGAACCAAACCCTATGCGGGTAAGAAACATCTTCATCTGCTCGCGTGTCGTATTTTGTGACTCATCAAGAATGACAAACGAGCCGTTCAACGTTCTGCCGCGCATGTAAGCTAAGGGTGCGATCTCTATGATATTCTTTTCGATCAGGCGTGCTACCTTCTCAAAGCCCATCATCTCATAGAGTGCGTCGTAGAGAGGGCGTAAGTAGGGATCGACTTTCTGAGTCAGATCGCCGGGTAGAAAACCGAGTTTTTCACCCGCTTCGACGGCAGGGCGAACCAGTAGTATTCGACTGACCTCTTCGCGCTCAAGGGCCTCAACCGCACAAGCAACCGCAAGGTAGGTTTTACCGGTGCCGGCAGGTCCGATACCAAAGTTAATGTCATGGTAACGAATCGACTGAACGTACTTTTGCTGATTCTCCCCGCGAGGTCGAATCGTCATTTTTCGAGTACGAATAGTGACATCATCCGTCGCAGTCGATTTCACATCAGTTTGTGAAATGCCTGAGTGTTGTAGCGATAGATGAATGTCTGATGGGGCAAGTGGTTTGCCGTTTAGAGACTCTTTGTACAGTGCTTCAATCAGTGTGCAGACCGGGCGAACGGCCTGAATTGCACCTTCAACTTTGAACTGGAATCCACGGTTACCGATTTGGACTCCGGTGCGCTCTTCAATCAGACGTAAGTGCTCATCAAACTGGCCGACTAGATTAGCCAAGGCTGCGCCATCTTCAGGCTGTAGGTTGATGTGGAAAGATTGTGTTTCGCTCATTATTGATCCAGCTCGGAGCTAACTAACTCACCGATCAACGAGTTCGGAAGCGCTTCAGCAATGCGGACATCGGCGAAGTGACCAATCAGGTCTGGATTATCGCAACGGAAGTTCACAACACGATTGTTCTCCGTGCGACCCGATAGTTGGCCAGGGTCTTTACGCGAGTAACCGTTGACCAGAATGCGTTGAGTGGTTCCGACCATGCGGCGGCTGATCTGCAAAGCGTTCTGAGTGATACGGCTTTGCAAAATGTGTAGGCGTTGTTTCTTCGTCTCTTCCGATACGTCGTCAGGCAGGTCTGCCGCAGGGGTGCCTGGGCGACGGCTGTAGATGAAGCTGAACGACGTATCAAAACCTATATCCTCGATTAGCTTCATGGTCGCCTCAAAGTCGGCATCCGTTTCACCTGGGAAGCCGATGATAAAGTCCGACGAGAAGCTGATATCTGGACGCTTCGCCTTGATTCGACGTAATTTCGACTTGTACTCAATCGCCGTGTGGCCGCGCTTCATCGCCATCAGTATGCGGTCAGAGCCACTCTGAACCGGTAGGTGAAGATGACTCACCAATTCCGGCACTTCGTCATAAACCTCGATCAGGCTGTCGGTAAACTCTACAGGGTGTGAAGTAGTGAAACGAATACGATCGATACCCTCAATCGCGGCAATGGTGCGAATCAGCTCAGCCAGATCAGCCGTATCACCGTCATGAGTCGCACCGAGGTAAGCGTTGACGTTTTGGCCCAGTAGATTGACTTCACGCACGCCCTGTTCAGCCAGCTCAACACACTCGGCTATCACATCATCCAGCGGGCGGCTGACCTCTTCGCCACGGGTGTAGGGCACGACACAGAAAGTACAGTACTTACTACAACCTTCCATGACTGAAACAAATGCCTCTGCCCCCTCAACTTTAGGAGCGGGGAGGTGGTCGAACTTTTCGATCTCTGGGAAGCTGACATCAACGATACCGACCTTGCCCCCCTTGGTATCTTCAATCATCTCGGGAAGACGGTGTAGGGTCTGTGGGCCAAAAATCATATCGACGAACGGCGCGCGATCACGAATCGCTTCGCCCTCTTGGCTTGCAACACAGCCGCCTACCCCGATCATTAATCCGGGTTTTTGCTCTTTCAAAAGACGCCAACGGCCTAACTGGTGGAACACCTTCTCTTGCGCCTTTTCACGAATTGAACAGGTGTTTAGAAGCAGGACGTCAGCCTCTTCTGGATTATCGGTTAGCTCCAGCTTGTGGCTATCGCCCAGAAGGTCAGCCATTCGTGCGGAGTCGTACTCATTCATCTGACATCCGTGTGTCTTGATAAAGAGCTTTTTAGTCATGTTTCACCTGTCGTTACGTTGAATCTATGCCCCATCATTTGGGGCGATGAAGTATACCTCAGCGCACTCTTTGGCGCTAACGAACTTGCAATTGTTTAGAGCGCCCCCACTAACCTGATTAGGCAACTCAAGTTTAGATTGATTGGAGATTCTCAATGGCCGATGCCAAACGCCTCTATCGCGTCACTTACATCAACAAAGATAAAGTCTACGAGCTTTACGTTGAACAGGTTTACAGTGCTGATATGTGGGGGTTTGTTGCGCTAGAGGGTTTCGTGTTTGGTAGTCACACTGAGATGCTGATTGATCCTGCCGAAGATCGTCTACAGCAGGAGTTCGCAGGTGTAAAACGCTCTTTCGTTCCGATGCAGGCCATTATTCAGATTGATGAGGTTGAGAAGCGAGGAAAAGCTCGTATTACGGATGCCGAGGGCACCGTCACCGCTTTTCCAGTCATGCCCTCACGGAGTAAATAACCTCGCGAAACTGATAATCAGTTACTTGCCAGCGACCCTTGGTCGTGCTGACAGATGGCAGGCTGCAAGGTGGGTAGTTGGAGCTCTATCTGATCCGTAGAGTAGTCCTCTACGCTTGAGTCTGAAAAGATCAGTTCGGCACTTTCAATTCTAAAACAGCTAACCGAGCTGTCAGCCCACACCTTATCCCACTGTTGATCGCCGGTTCTATGCTCGGGCGACAAAGGCCCTGCAATTCTCAAGTAGGCATGATCATCGCCGCTCTTCATCGCAGGAATAACCTTACCCTCTGCGTCGAAAGCGATCGTCTTAAACATCACGTAGTCTAGGTCGCGATCCGTCTGATTGCTAAAGTCGATGACTGCAGCAACATTTTTTTGGGTGATGACTTCCGTCTGAAGTTGGTGAATAACCAGGGTTTTTTGTGGTGGAGCGGGTGTGATGGGCGGTTGAGTTGTCAGCTTAGCTGTTGTGTCTGGCAAGCTGATACAGCCTGACAATACCAGTGCTGGCAGGGACAGTTTTAAAGCGTTTTGCATTGTTATTCTTTTTGCAATCACGTTGTTTTCTCCAAAAACCTTAACTGGATATTAACAAGGTTTTTGATGTTTTGCCTGAAATTTCTTTCGCGAGTCTAGGAACAAGATACCCTGGTAGCTCTCTCTGCATTTGCGTAAAGATCTCTTTACCCCGTTCAATCGGGATATCAAAGTGACTGGCCCCTGCGACAGGATCAAAAAGAAAGAGGTAGTAGGGGAGGATGCCTGCGCTAAACAGAGCACGTGAGAGTCTGACCTGCTCATCAGCGCTGTCATTAACCCCTTTTAACAACACCGCTTGATTGAGAATGGTTGCACCACTCTGTTTTAGCTTGGTGACGGCGTTGTTCAGACTCTGATCAATTTCATTGGCGTGGTTGATGTGAAGGACCACGACACAATCGAACCTTGATTTATGCAAGGTGTCATTGAGTTGATCAGTTACTCTGGATGGAATCACTACGGGTAGGCGAGTGTGGACTCTGAGTCGTTCGAGATGAGGTATGGCTTCAAGATCCGCTACCATCTTTGAAAAACGGTGATCAGAGGTGACCAGCGGATCACCGCCTGAGAAGATCACCTCTCTTAACTCTGTATGCTCTTTTAGATAGGCGAGAGCCCTTTGCCAATGCTCCCCACTAAGCTGGTTATCAGAGTAAGGGAAGTGTCTGCGAAAACAGTAACGACAGTTAATGGCGCAAGCTCCGCTTAAGATCAACAGTGCTCGATCTTTATATTTGTGCACAACGCCTGGAGTCGGGCGTGCATCACTCTCGTTTAACGGATCTTCTGTGAAACCTGGAGTTTGAATGAACTCGTCTCTGATCGGAAGGACCTGTTTTAGCAAAGGATCGTCTGGATTGCCTAGCTCCATGCGGCTTAGGAACTCAAGAGGGACTCGCAATGGGAAGAGCTGGCTAGCCGCTTGAGCCTGTTCGAGTAGCTCGTTGGGTAGGGACAGTCTCTCCAGTAAGGCTTTAGGATCGGTGATGGCACTTTTCAGTGAGTCTTGCCAAGAGTTTGGCGTAATGTCCAACAGCTGCATCATTGAAGTGACCAAAATTTCCAAGAATGTAAACGATCTGTTGGAGCCGATTCTCCTTTGAAGTAGAATGCTCGTCAAACATTCAATCAATGATTTGGAAAAAGAGATGGGAAACGTTTCAAGTGGTCAGTTTAAGACTGGCATGAAAGTGATGATCGACGGCGATCCATGTAACATGGTTGAAGTTGAATTTGTTAAACCGGGAAAAGGTCAGGCGTTCACTCGAGTTCGTCTTCGTAACCTTATGACGGGTCGTATTTGGGAGCGTACTTTCAAATCGAACGAATCAGCTGAAACAGCCGATGTGATGGATCGTGACATGGAGTACCTCTACAGTGATGGTGAGATGTGGCACTTCATGGAGCCAAGCACATTTGAACAGTACGCTGCGGATGAGAAAGCCGTTGCCGACTGTTCGCAGTGGTTGAAAGAGGGTGACAAAGTGATGATCACTCTATTTAACGACAACCCTATTGCTGTGACACCTCCTAACTTTGTTGAGCTTGAAGTGACTGAAACTGATCCAGGCCTTAAAGGCGATACGGCTCAGGGCGGTTCTAAGCCTGCGACTCTCAGCACGGGTGCAGTGGTTCGTGTGCCACTATTTATCAACCAGGGTGAAGTTCTTAAGATCGACACTCGTACCGGTGAATACGTAAGCCGTGCCTAACACGGGTTCGTAATAGAAACGGCAGCTTCGGCTGCCGTTTTTGGTTCTAATTTTGGAGTCTGTATGAATCGAAATCACTGGCAACCTACAGCAGAGATCTTAACACTTCGTGAGCGAGCAAAGATGCTGGCTGATGTGCGCGCTTTTTTTGCTGAACGCGGTGTCATGGAGGTGGATACTCAATGTCTGTCACAAGCGGCAGTCAGTGATCCTTTTATCGATTCACTTGAAGTCTCCTACTCAAGTTACCCCGGGGCTGAAGAGCAGCGTTACTACCTGCAGAGTTCGCCAGAGTACGCCATGAAGCGCCTATTGGCAGCTGACTCAGGCCCCATCTATCAGTTGGCTAAAGCATTTAGGAATGGCGAGGTAGGGCGGCTTCACAATCCTGAATTCACCATGCTTGAGTGGTATCGCCCTCGTTTCAGTGCGCAGCAGCTGATGGATGAAGTTCAGGCTCTGGTTACTGCGGTGCTGGGGCCGCAGCATTGGGAGCGTCTCAGTTATCGTGAACTGTTTAAACGCTTTGTGGGCGTGGATCCTCATCAAGCGACCATTGACCAGTTAAAAGCTCTGCTTGAGCCCCATTTTGAGTGCCCTTTTACGGATGATCGCAAAGATACTTGGCTCGAGCTGGTCATGTCGCATCTGATTGAGCCGAAACTCATTGAACCGGTGCTAGTATTTGATTTTCCCGCCTCTCAAGCTGCGTTGGCTGAGGTTGTTGAGGATGATCAGGGTGTCAAAGTGGCTGCCCGCTTCGAGCTGTATGCGGGCGGTATGGAGTTGGCGAATGGTTATCAGGAGCTGCGAGATCCCGCTGAGCAGGCTGAACGGCTGGAAGCTGACGATCAGCAGCGTGAATCCTCAGGGCTTCCACGACGACCGCTGGAGACTCGTTTAGTCTCGGCCCTAGAATCCGGCATTCCAGCTTGTGCCGGCGTGGCACTTGGTTTTGATCGGTTGCTGATGATCAAAGTTGGCGCGAGCAGTATCAAAGAGGTTGTCCCTTTCGGGTTTGAGCGCTGTTAGAGCGAATCGACGGCCAGCTTCATCCTACGAACCGCTTCCTCAATACGCGATCTTGGACACCCGAAGTTAAGTCTAACAAATCCAGGTGCACCAAAATCCTCCCCATCAGATAGTCCCACACCCTGAGATTCAAACAGTTGTTGTGGGCTGTCGACGCCAAGCTGATTGGCATCGATCCAGGCAAGGTAGGTGGCCTCGTTAGGTAGCATGCTTAAGCCGGGAATCTTGCCTATTTCAGAGATCAGGTAGTCTCTATTTCCCTTAAGATATTCGCACTGCTTGCGATTCCATTCGTCTCCCTGTGAGTAGGCGGCTTCTGCCGCGGTGTAGCCCAGTAGATTGACGTCGGGCACTATGCCCTTGCGTACCTTTTTAAATCGCGCTCTTAATTCGGGGTTTTGAATGATCGCAACAGAGCAGGCCAGCCCTGCAATGTTCCAGGTTTTACTGGGCGCCATCAGCGTCACAGTGCGTGAGGCGATCTCTTCACTCAAACTCGCGATCGGTGTGTGCTGTAGTTCAGGTTGTAAAATGAGATCGCAATGAATCTCATCGCTGCAGATCAATAGATCCTGATCGATAATGATCTGTGCGAGCCTCTCGAGCTCTTCATGGCGGTAGACGCCACCCCCAGGATTGTGTGGGTTGCAGAAAAGTAGCAGTCTGGTTTCTGCTGTAATGGCCTCTTCTAGTGCATCAAAATCAATGACACGACCCTTCATGGGAATGGTGATCAACGCCCTCGAAGAGAGAGCGGGAGAGGACATAAAGGGTGGGTAGATAGGTTGGGCGGTGATGACGGATTGCTCAGCCGTGCTTAAAGCGCGGGTCGCTAAATTTAGCCCGCAGACGAGACCGGGTAACCAGACTAGATCTTCATCAGAGACCGTCCAGTTGTATAGGCGCTGCATGCGTTCAGAAAACAGCTGATTGAGTGTTTCTGGTGTGCGGGTGTAGCCAAAAACGCCATGATCGACACGCGTTTTTAAAGCATCAATCACAGCTTGTGGAGAGCGAAAATCGGTATCAGCAACCCACATTGGAAGTATGTCTGTACCGGCGTATTTAGACCACTTGTCACTCCAGGTCCCTTGGCGATCAATTAAGTGATCAAAATCGAAATCATTCATTGGTTCACTCACTACTCTTCCCTTTCTACTGGTCGATCATCAAGCTATCATAGGCCAATTACTCTTTATAGCGAGCCGTTAGAGAAATTATTTCTACGGCCTAAATTCGTGGAGACCCTTATGAGCAACGATCGCGTTATTATTTTTGATACCACGCTGCGCGATGGTGAACAGAGTCCCGGTGCGTCTATGACCGGTGAAGAGAAACTGCGAATCGCTCGTCAGCTTGAACGTATGAAAGTTGATGTGATTGAAGCGGGTTTCGCCATTGCGAGTCCTGGTGATTTCGAGGCGGTGAAAAATATTGCCGACAACATCAAAGATAGCCGAGTCTGTTCACTCTCTCGTGCTTTGGATGCGGATATTGATCGTGCGGGTGAAGCGCTGAAGAATGCTGCGCAAGGTCGTATTCATACCTTTATCGCGACTTCGCCGATTCATATGAAGTACAAGCTTCAGATGGAGCCTGATCGTGTTGTCGAGCAGGCTGTGCATGCCGTTAAGCGAGCGCGTAATCTGATCGATGATGTCGAGTTCTCGTTAGAAGATGCTAGCCGCTCTGAGTTGGATTTTATGTGCCGTATTATCGAAAAAGTGATCGATGCTGGCGCTCGTACTATCAATATCCCTGATACGGTCGGTTACGCCGTGCCTCATCAGTTTGCTGAGGTGATCGGGGAGCTCATTCAGCGTATTCCAAACTCGGATAAAGCGATCTTCTCTGTCCACTGTCATAACGATCTAGGCCTAGCGGTCGCCAACTCACTGGCAGCCGTGGGAGCGGGTGCACGTCAGGTGGAGTGTACGATCAACGGTTTGGGTGAGCGTGCTGGTAACGCAGCCCTAGAAGAGATCGTTATGGCACTGAAAACTCGCCAAGACGTTATGGGTCTTGAGACCAATATTGATACTCAGCACATTGTCGGTGCCTCTAAACTGGTGTCTAGCGTGACAGGTTTCCCTGTTCAGCCTAACAAGGCGATTGTCGGCGCTAACGCCTTTGCTCATGAATCGGGCATTCACCAAGATGGTGTACTGAAGCACCGTGAAACCTATGAGATCATGACCGCAGAGAGTGTCGGTTGGACGACCAATAAAATGGTATTGGGTAAGCATTCAGGCCGTGCTGCATTTAAATCACGTCTTGAGGAGCTGGGTACTACGTTCAAGAGTGATGCTGATCTAAACAGCGCTTTCCAAGCCTTCAAAGTGTTAGCCGATAAGAAACATGAGATCTTTGATGAGGATCTTATGGCGCTGGTCAGCAATAGCCGTGCCGAAGCGTCAAGCGAACGTTTTCAGTTGGTCAACCTATCTGTGACATCGCAAACGGGTGAGACACCTCAAGCCGATCTAGTTGTGAGTATTGATGGGCAAGAGCACTCGTGCTGTGCTGAGGGTAGTGGTCCAGTCGATGCTATCTTTAAAGCGATTGAGTCACAGGTGAACTCTGGCTCTACACTGTTGATCTATTTGGTGAATGCCGTGACTGAAGGAACCGATTCGCAAGGTGAAGTCACCGTGCGTCTTGAGAAGGGTGGTCGCATCGTAAATGGTTTAGGTGCCGATACCGATGTCATCATTGCATCGGCTAAGGCCTATATCCATGCGCTCAATCTTCTGGATACTAACGCGGAAAAAGCGCACCCACAGGTTTAATCATGTCAGTTCAGCAGGCTCGAATCCAAGCCGCCTATTTAGATCAGCTTGGTATCCAGCAGTGGATGCCTCGTCAAATCTTGCCAGCAGCAAAGCCTTCGCCTGATTGGGTCTATCGCTTTGCTCATCCTGCGGATCTCCTTGGTGACGATGAAGAGGTGATGCAGGCGTTGGCTCCACAAGCACACAAGCCTGTCGAGCCTCATGCTGAGCGTCGTGCGATTACTCAGATTGGTGAAGCCTTAGAGGTCTCCGCTCCCGATGAGGCAGAGGTAGGTTCTTCTAACATCAGACGTGCTGCCGTTGCTGAGTTGACGGCTGATGAGAGTTCTAAAGAGCCTCAAACATCGCCCACTACTTCGGTCAAACGAAGCTTTGAACCTGCGCCGCGTTATAAAATTGTTATGGCTCGAGCGGGCCGACTCCTACTAATCGATAATCTTCCCATTCGTGCTCGCGAAGGCTTCTCCAATAAGCATAAGCGTCTTTTGGCGGGCATTGTTCAAGCTCTTGGAGAGTCACCACAATCAATCACACTGCCGATTACGCTTGAGTGGCCTATGCTTGCCGGTAAAACCCTGGATCAGGGGCCGCATGAAGCTAGAAAACATGTGCAGCGACAGTTGAGCTTTATGCAGAAAGAGTCTGGTCTAGAGACCGTTATTCTGTTTGGCGAGGGGCTTGCGAATTGGGTGGTTGGTGAAGGTGTGGATGAGACTCATGGGCAACTGCTGCCACTGCAACAATCGGGACTGAACTATCTAACGACCCAATCACTCTCGCAGGCGCTCAATATGCCTGGCGCTAAACAGCAGATCTGGTCTGATCTTCAGCCACTGGTTTAGTGTTTATCTTCTGAAATGCCTGCTGTGATGACGATTGATCAACTGTTTGCTCTGGATCAACAGTGCTTTCCTGATTACTGGTCAAAATCTCAATGGCAGACGTATCTATCTCAAGATGATCGTTTTCCCTGCTACACACTGTTTGACGCTAACGAACCGATCGGCTTTGCGCTCTACCAAAGGTTATTTGATGAAGCGGAACTGCTCCGCATTGGCGTAGTGCCTGATCGGCGTGGAGAAGGTTGGGCGGCGAAGATGCTGACTGATCAGCTTGAACAGTTCACTGGGGATGGAATCAGCCGTGTCATGTTGGAAGTGCGTGCTTCTAATGAGGCGGCGATTCGTCTCTATCAATCGGTGGGTTTTGTCACGGACGGTCTGCGTAAACATTACTACCCGCTGATCGGTCAAGAGGGTAGGGAGGATGCGATCCTAATGTCACGACCGGTGTAAATTAAACAGATGGAAAATCCTATCTTAGACATCAATCTTATTTGGCATCTGGTAGCGGCACTGTTAGCGGTTACCTCTATCTGGAGTGCCTTTAAACGTGTGCCTTTTCAAGCGCTTTGGGCTGAGCCTCGACTTCAGCATCTGTTGTTCGGCGCTATGGTCTTGCTGATGTTGACTTGGACCTTTAGAGCGGGCCTATCGGAAGGGTTGAGTGTTCACTTTTTGGGTATGACCGCGTTGACACTGATGTTTGGCTGGGATCTTGCCATCTTGGCTGGCGCGATTGCGATGCTCGGCATCACTCTAGTTGGAGTGGAGCGCTTTGATATGCTGGCCATAAATTTAATTGCGATTGTTGTGGTGCCAGCGACACTGACCATCACGCTTCTTAAATATATTGAGAGACGATACCCGCCTAACTTCTTTGCCTATCTCTTTTTAGCCGCCTTTATTGGTGGTGGGTTTGCAGTCGCTAGCTCGGGGTTGACCCTGTCGCTTGTGCTTGGCTTGTCAGGTATCCACAGTTGGCAAACGATTTATCACGAGTACATCTCCTTCTTGCCGTTGATTATGTTCCCAGAGGGGCTCATTAACGGCATTCTTATGACCGCTGTCATGGTGTTTCATCCCGATTGGATTCGTACATTTGACGCGGCTAAGTACATCGACAATCAGTAGTAAGCCATCGCATTGCTAAGTGGCGGTTTTCCGCCACTTCTTGCTGATTAGCTTCGGCGAGCATCCGCCATTAATGCCTCCTTTAAGTCTTATGTCCTGTATTTATTTTCACTAACTTGTTGAAAATAAATATATATCTAGGTTGTTGGCACGTTTTCTGCTTTGTAAAAGTGCTTTTTACAAGGTCGTTGTGACCTAATACAAACTGGAGTGTAAATAATGAAAAAACTAACTCTTGGCCTTTCTGCCTTGGCTCTATCTGTATCGGCTGCTACTGCACAGGCTAACTGTGACGCTGGCGAGATCGTTGCAAAACTTTCACACGTTACTGGTGGTACAACTCACCCTAAAGTGGTTGCGGCTAACAAACTTGCTGAGCGTGTAAACGCTGAAATGAACGGCACTATGTGTATCGAAGTTTACCCAAACTCTACACTGTTCGGTGACTCTAAAGAGCTTGAAGCGCTTCTACTAGGTGACGTACAGATCCTAGCGCCTTCACTATCTAAGTTCGGTTCTTACACTTCTAAGTTTGGCGTATTCGACCTTCCATTCATCTTCAAAGATATGGACGCTGCAATGCGCTTCACTAACTCTGATGCTGGTCAGGACCTTCTTCTTGCAATGGAAGATGTTGGTTTTGTAGGCCTAGGTTACTGGATGTCTGGTATGAAGTACTTCTCTGCCAACAAACCACTACTAAAACCATCTGATGCTGAAGGTCTAAAGTTCCGCGTACAGAACTCTGACGTTGCTAAAGCGATGATCGCAGCAATGGGCGGTTCACCACAGCCAATGGCATTTAAAGAGGTTTACGGTGCACTACAGACTGGCGTTGTAGACGGTCAGGAAAACACTTGGTCAAACATCTACACTAAGAAGTTCTTCGAAGTGCAAGATTCAACGACTGAGACTAGCCACCAGCTTCTTGCATACCTATTCATGACGTCTCAAGAGTTCCTAGACTCTATGCCTAAAGACGCTCGTGAGCAGTTCATTGCGATCGCTAAAGACGTGACTAACGAAGCTAACCTAGCAGTTAAAGCGAAAGAGCAGGGCAACCGTGAAAACATCCTTAAGGGTGGCGGCAAAATCAACACACTTGACGATGCTGCGCGTAAAGAGTGGGTTGACGCTATGAAACCTGTTTGGAAACAGTTTGAAGATAAGATCGGTGCTGATCTAATCGAAGCTGCTGCAAACTCTTAATCAACTTAGGTTGATGATCGACGGGCTCGTTTAGAGCCCGTCCTTTCCTTTTCCCGAGCTTATGTAGCTCAACATATTGGAGTACTGACGTGGAGTGGCCGCATCTTTACCTCTTAATTCTTATTCTAGTGATCTGGGGCTTAGAGAAACGTTTCCCAAGATTTATGGAAAAACTGGAAGAGAATTTCCTTGTTCTAATCATCTTCTCGATCATGGCCGTATCCTTTGGTCAGGTTATTGCTCGCTACGCCTTCGGAACCGGTTGGTCAGCGGCACTTGAATTCAGCATGGTGATGTTCTCATGGCTGATTTTGATGGGGATGAGCTTCGGTATTAAGAATGGTACCCACTTGGGTGTCGATATCGTTCTTAATGCGGTACCTAGCAGGGTCGGTAAGTGGTTGTCGCTGTTTGCAGCTTTTGCAACGCTGATGTACGCCTTGATTCTTCTTGATAGTGCTTGGTTGGCAGCCTTGGGCGTCGATGTCCGCGGTGGTGCCATTGAGTACTGGGCTAAAATGTACAAGATCAACATCGGTGTCGAAGAGATGCGTTGGCCTGACTTCATTATGGAGTGGTTCGGCGTTAAAGAGCGTGTTCAACGTTGGTTGGTGTTGGTTATTCTGCCAATCAGTTTGGCTCTGTTGGCTTATCGCTCACTGCAGGCGTTTGTCGGTATTTGGACCGGTGCACGTCATCACCTCATTGCTGGTCACGAGGCGGAAGACCTTGTTGATGAGCACAAAGATGCACTGAAAGATTAAGGGCCTGAACTGATGGAAGCATTAATTCTATTTGCACTGGTATTGGGTCTGCTCTTTATCGGTCTTCCTGTGGGTGTGGCGCTAGGCCTATCCTCAATTCTATTTATTACTTTCTTCTCTACAGACTCATTGTCGTCTGTAGCGATTTCGCTGTTTGGTGTCGGTACACACTACACTCTTTTAGCGATCCCGTTTTTCATTATCGCGTCGTCGTTCATGTCGACCGGTGGTGTTGCGAAACGCTTGATTAACTTTGCGATTGCGTCAGTGGGGCACTTCCGTGGTGGTCTTGCGATGGCGTCAGTATTGGCCTGTATGATGTTTGCTGCACTCTCTGGTTCATCGCCAGCGACTGTTGTCGCGATCGGTACGATTGCTATCGCCGGTATGCGCCAAGTGGGTTACTCAAAAGAGTTCGCTTCGGGTGTTATCGCAAACGCGGGTACTTTGGGTATCTTGATTCCGCCCTCTATCGTTATGGTCGTTTACGCGGCATCGACGGATGTGTCGGTAGGTCGTATGTTCTTGGCTGGTGTTATTCCAGGTCTAATTGCCGGCGGTATGCTGATGCTGGCTATCTACGTGGTTGCACGTATTAAAAACCTGCCTGCAGAGGAGTGGAAAGGTTTCGGTACCATCGTTCGTGGTGGTAAGGATGCATTCTGGGGACTGTTCCTGATCGTCATCATCATGGGCGGTATCTACGGAGGCGCATTCACCCCAACAGAGGCTGCGGTTGTTGCGGCGGTCTACTCAATTATTGTTGCGCTCTTTATCTATCGCGATATGGGGCCTTTGAAAAACACGCCATGGGTACTTGAGTCGGATGCGCCACACGCGAAAGTCGGCTTCAGTGGTTCGGTTTATGGTGTGTCACTCTTCTTAGTCTGGATGATCCTGTCGTTCTTTGCGACGTCGGATCCAGATAGCACGGTAACCGCTGGCGAGCGTGCAATCTGGGGTGCTGTGGTCAGTATCGCCTTGACCATCTTCTACACCATTAAGCGCAGTCACGCCATGAATGAGAGTTTTGCTCACTGCTTTGTTGCAGGCTTAGCGATCTGGAAACGTAACTTTGTGACTCTGATTACAGCCTTCTTCCCATCACTGTTCGGTGAAGAGAGCCGTAAGACCATGCTTGAGGGTACCAAAACCACAGTGATGCTGATGTTTATCATCGCCAATGCACTGTTGTTCGCTCACACTCTATCGGCTGAGCGTATTCCTCAGCACGTGACTGAGTGGATGCTCGATGTGGGCTTTACTTGGTGGTCATTCCTGATTGCAGTCAACATTCTGTTGTTGATCGGTGGCCAGTTCATGGAGCCATCAGGTCTATTGGTTATTGTGGCACCGGTTGTATTCCCGATTGCCATGGAGTTGGGCATCGACCCAATTCACCTAGGTATTATCATGGTAGTTAACATGGAAATCGGTATGATCACACCACCGATCGGTTTGAACCTGTTTGTAACCTCGGGGATTACAGGTATGAGCTTGTCGCGTGTCGTGAAGGCGGCCGCACCGTTTGTCGCGGTACTCTTTGTCTTCTTGATTCTTGTGACCTATGTGCCAGCGATCTCGACCTGGCTACCCTACAGCATCATGGGTCCTGAATTAGTGACCAAATAGTCCTTAATTCGACTCATTTTTTAAACGGGGATGGTTCTATGAACCCTCCCCGTTTTTGTTTAGGTAGATGGCAGGTGCTAATTAGCGCTTAAAGCTCTAAAATAAGCGCCTATTGCTATAACACTGGATATCTATGAGTCACACTGCTGTTAACAACGACGACCCCTATAAAGAGATTCGCCCCTACCGCGATGATGAAGTGGGTCAGGTTCTGTTTGATCTCCTCCACAATAATGAGTTTGTGGATGCCATTACAAAGTATCAGTTTCCTAAAGCCTCAGGTTGGGCGGGATGGTTTTTAAGGCCCATCGTCAAGCAGTATCTAGCGGCACGCATGGGTGATGTTGATACCGTTCGTGATTTTCAACAGCTTGTTGAAAGCTACATGAACAAGATGATCAAACGATCCACGACCAAGTTAAGTTGCAGTGGATTGGATAAGCTCGATAAAGAGGATGCTTATCTGTTTGTCTCTAATCATCGCGACATTGCTATGGATCCAGCGTTCGTGAATTGGATGCTCTACCATGCAGGGATGGACACAGTCCGAATTGCGATCGGTGATAACCTGCTGCGTAAGCCTTACGTGTCAGATCTGATGCGTTTGAACAAGTCGTTTATCGTCAACCGTTCTGCTAAAGGACGTGAGATGATGACGGCCTTAACTCAACTCTCTAGCTATATTGATCACAGTGTCACCACGGGGCACTCCGTCTGGATCGCTCAGCGCGAAGGGCGTGCGAAAGATGGTGACGATCGTACAGATCCAGCGCTACTGAAAATGTTCTATATGTCTCAGCGTAAGCAACGTAGCTTCTCTGAGATGGTGGAGCGACTCAATATTGTCCCAGTATCTATCGCATACGAACTAGACCCTTGTGACTCGGCTAAAGCCAATGAGTTGGCTGCCAAAGCTGAGGGCGGAACTTATGAGAAGAGTGAGTTCGAAGATATTCAGAGTATCGTCAAAGGGATTGTCGGTGACAAAGGCCGCGTTCATGTAGGCTTTGGTGAGCCTATTCGAGGTGAATTTGAATCGGCAGAAGAGCTGGCGGCAGAAATTGACCGTCAGATACACCAAAATTACCGCTTGCATGCCACCAATCTAGCCGCTGCAGGTGAAGCAACTGATGAGGGGCTGGCGTTACTTGAGTCAAGGCTGAGTCAGGTTGATGGCGCTGCTAAAGATATTTTGAAAGCGATGTACGCTAAACCGGTTTTAAACTACAACAATGCGCAAACGGAGAGCCACTGATGTCAGAGTTTACTCATATCGATGAGAAGGGTCAGGCTCGAATGGTCGATGTCTCTGAAAAAGAGGTTAGCTTCCGTGAAGCAAGAGCCTATGGTCGTGTGACCATGTTGCCAGAGACTCTCTCAATGATCGTCAATGGCGGTCATAAAAAGGGTGATGTACTGGCGACAGCACGTATTGCTGGGATCATGGCGGCTAAACGTACTTCCGACCTCATTCCAATGTGCCACCCTCTGATGCTGTCGAGTGTGAAAGTTGAGCTGACGCCGAATGAAGCAGAGAGCTGTGTTGAGATCAGCGCGATCTGCAAATTGAGTGGCCAGACGGGTGTTGAGATGGAAGCGCTGACCGCTGTCTCTGTGGCCGGTTTGACACTTTATGATATGTGTAAGGCGGTCGATAAAGGTATGGTGATCGATCAAGTCTCTCTGCAAGAGAAAAAGGGTGGTAAATCGGGCCACTGGATTGCTGAATAACAGCACTATTTTGGAAGCTACATGTTGAAAATTGTCTATTTCGCCAGTTTAAAAGATCGCATCGGTCGCTCTGAAGAGAGTATCGGCCTTCCTGAAGGTATCAGTTCAGTCGACTCTTTGATTGATCATCTTTCGACAATGCACGGGGAAGAGTGGTCTTCAACCATTAATGGGTCGACGGTTTTGGTTGCGGTGAACCATGAGATGTCTGATAGAAGTGCTCCCATTAAAGAGGGTGATGAAGTCGCCTTCTTCCCGCCTGTGACAGGGGGTTGATGCAGTGACTAAGCTGATTGGGTTTGTTCGTGCGCTCTGCTATTACGCAGGCTTCTATCCAGTGACGATCGTCTGGGCATCACTCTGTCTGGTGGTTGCTCGTGCACTGCCGTTTAAACCAAGATTCTATTTTGTAACCGCGATCAATAACTTCTACATTGTTTGGCTACGAGTCTGTTGTGGCGTTAAGGTCAATGTTCAGGGGCGAGAAAACCTCCCTGCATCGGGTGCTTATGTTGCGATATCTAATCACCAGAGTGAGTGGGAGACGATCTATTTTCAGCTGTTGATCCAGCCACAGGTGGTGGTCCTTAAGCAGGAGTTACTGAAAATCCCATTTTTTGGTTGGGCGCTTGCTCTGCTAGAACCGATCGCTCTTGATCGCAGTAAACGTCG
Source organism: Marinobacterium sp. xm-d-530 (assembly GCF_013283365.1). Lineage (GTDB taxonomy): Bacteria > Pseudomonadota > Gammaproteobacteria > Pseudomonadales > Balneatricaceae > Marinobacterium_E. The sequence goes on from NZ_WBYM01000004.1 coordinate 35,215, forward strand.
AGGCGCACTAAAACAACTGCTGGACCAAGGTAAGGCAAAATTGTCTGCGGGTGTGCCCATCCTTATTTTTCCTCAGGGTACCCGACTTCCGGTGGGTGAATTAGGTCGTTGGAATAAAGGTGGAGCTATGTTGGCTGTGAGCAGTGAAGTTCCTCTAGTCGCCATCGCTCATAATGCGGGTCGTTTCTGGCCAGGAAAGGGTTTTATTAAGCACCCTGGTACGGTTGATGTTCTTATAAGTAAACCTATCGAAACGACAGAGAGAACTGTTGAAGAAGTGCATAAGGATTCTGTAGACTGGCTTGAAGAAAGTCTTACACGCATCAAAGCCTAAGGATCTATGTCACTGTTTGGATACGCCTCAATACATGGCGATGAAGGTAAAGCCCAGCTTCAGGCTCGATTGGCTGACAGTGCTCGAGTGGCCGGTATCGAGCTTGATTCAGTGGCCTTTGAAGAGACCTCTGAACCCATTCAGCTCTTAAAGATTTTGGATAAATTGAAGTCGGGCGATCTGCTTCTACTCAGTAAAGTCTATGACTTTACCCGGCTGTCGAGTGATCAGTTTGCTAAGGTTGCTCAAGTGTTGCTGGAAAAACAGATCTCAATCGCTGCGTGCGATGTTCTAGATTCGGTTATCAGCTTACGCAGTAATGACAAAGCGCGTTATCTAACCTCTCAAGTTCTGATCGAAATGATCGCACAGCAGTCACAACCTGCAAGGGTGTGACTGAAGCAGCAATTACTGGTTGCACTGCCGGTTTCCCCTTTTTAAACTCATATTAATGGTTGTTGGAGTGATTCAGAGTTGTACGGCGATAAAATTAGAATTTTAGTAACCGGTTCGGAAGGGCAGATTGGCCGAGCGTTTTGTCGTGTCGCTGAAAAGCTAGAAAATATCGAAATAATCCCCGTCAACCATCGCAGTTTTGATGTGACTGATCCGGCTGCCATTGAAGCCAAATTGGCGGATGTACTTCCACATTACGTTCTTAATGGTGCCGGTTTCAATCAGGTTGATGCGGCCGATGCCCACCCAGGCAAAGCCTTTGCAATTAATGCGGATGGGCCTCTTAATCTGGCTAAAGCCTGCAGTGACCTTAGTATTCCAATTATCCATATCTCGTCTGATTACGTGTTCGATGGTCACTATGCGAGTGGCTATACTGAACTGGATGAGCCGGCTCCCTTAGGAGCCTTTGGTGAGTCAAAACTGCGCGGTGAAGAGCATGTTAGAGCTTATCAACCTAAACACATTATTCTTAGAATCAGCTGGGTATTCAGTGAGTCCGGAGTCAACTATCTGACCAAAATGCTCGATAAAGCGCGTGAGTATAAAACCATTGAAGCGGTGGATGATCGACGTGGATGCCCAACCGCTGCGCATGATGTGGCTCGAGTAATTTTGGCGATTATCCAACAGTTGGAAGAGGGTGCTGATCACTGGGGTACCTACCACTACTCCGGTGCAGAGATCACAACGCGCTACCGATTTACTGAGGCGATCATCGCTGCTGCTGGCCAATATGAGGAGCTGGCGGTTCGTAAAATTCGCCCGGTGGCTGGCGCAGAAGAGGAGGGGGCCGAACGCCCAACTTCATCCGTGCTGACCTGTAAGAAGATTTTGAATACCTTCGGTGTTCGTCAACGTCCATGGCGCGTCGACCTGCAAAGACTGATTCGTGAAATCTACGGTGAAGATGGCAGTAAAGTGCCTCAACCGACGGTAGAAACCAAAGCGGAAGAGCTAGGTTCCTAGTCAATCTGCTCTAAAACGGTCGAGTCGTTTGTCTAATCGCTTAGAATCAGCGAAAATACGCGCCAATTCTGAGCGACGGCTCTTTTCAATTTTCTAGAAGAACGATTCATGTCAAACGCAGTTCACGATCAAGTGGCTAACCGCCGCACTTTTGCAATCATCTCCCACCCTGATGCGGGTAAAACCACTATGACCGAAAAGCTATTGCTATTAGGTCAGTTGATTCAGGTTGCTGGTACCGTAAAAGGCCGAGGCAGTGATCGTCACGCGACCTCTGACTGGATGTCGATGGAGCAGGAGCGTGGCATCTCGATCACCTCGTCTGTGATGCAATTCCCATTCCGTGACCGTATCGTTAACCTACTGGATACACCGGGGCACGAGGACTTCTCGGAAGATACCTATCGCACATTGACCGCGGTGGATTCTGCTTTGATGGTGGTTGACGGCGCAAAGGGTGTCGAGGACCGTACCATTAAACTGATGGATGTCTGTCGTCTTCGCGATACTCCTATTTTCTCATTTGTGAATAAGTTAGACCGTGAGATACGTGACCCTATTGAGCTCTTGGATGAGATTGAATCGGTACTAAAAATTGAAGCCGCACCGATTAACTGGCCTATCGGTGCCGGTCAGCGTTTTAAAGGGGTCTACAATCTTTACACGGATCAAATTCACCTGTTCACCAAGGGGCAGGGGCATCTGCTTGCTGAACAGAATATCATTCAAGGCTTGGATAGCGACGAAGCTCGTGAGCTGTTGGGTGCCGATTATGAAGAGTTCTGTGACGAGATCGAACTGGTACAAGGGGCTACCCACCAGTGGGACAAGGAGTCCTACCTAGCGGGTACCATGACTCCGGTATTCTTTGGTACGGCATTAGGTAACTTTGGTGTTCGAGAGATGATGCATGATTTTGTTGATTGGGCTCCTGCCCCTTCTCATCGTGCAACAGAGACACGTGAGGTTCAGGCGGATGAAGATAAATTCACAGGCTTTGTCTTTAAGATCCAAGCGAATATGGATCCAAAGCACCGTGACCGGATTGCCTTCATGCGTATCTGTTCTGGCAAATACACTAAAGGGCTTAAGATGAAACATACGCGCATCGGCAAAGATGTTCGTATCGCAGACGCGGTTACCTTTGTTGCGGGTGATCGCGAGGCGGTGGAAGAGGCTTGGTCTGGTGACATCATCGGATTGCACAACCACGGTACTATTCAAATCGGCGACACCTTTACAGAAGGTGAAGAGCTTAAATTTACCGGCATTCCACACTTTGCTCCTGAACTGTTTAAGCGTGTGCGTCCTACTGATCCACTGAAGATGAAGCAGCTTCAGAAAGGGTTGCAGCAGCTGTCCGAAGAGGGTGCGGTGCAGTTGTTTATGCCACTTCGCAACAACGATCTGATTCTCGGCGCGGTCGGTCAGCTTCAGTTTGACGTGGTCATGTATCGCCTTAAAGATGAGTATAAAGTGGACTGTGTCTATGAGGCGATCAGTGTTGCGACGGCTCGTTGGGTTGAGTGTGCTGACGATAAGATGCTCAATGACTTCCGCAAAAAAGGGTATGACAACCTGGCCGAAGATGGTGCAGGTCTAATGACCTACTTGGCACCGACACGAGTGAACTTAAACCTCACCGAAGAGCGTTGGCCGGATATTCAGTTCCGCGCTACTCGCGAGCACTAACATGCTTTTTGATTCCCATTGCCATCTCGACTTTCCCGAGTTTGCAGTGGGAATCAGCTCTCATCTCGATCAAGCACAGGCAAAGGGTGTAACGGATATTCTGGTACCCGGAGTCACGGCTAGCGATTGGCCTAGAGTGATCCATACCTGTCAGCTTAACCATCCCATTCGGCGTCATCTGGCGCTTGGCTTGCACCCCTGTTTTCTAAAACAGCACGATATTGATCAAGATCTTTTGACCCTAGAGACGCTCCTTAAGCAGAGAGATGACGTTGTTGCGATTGGTGAGTGTGGATTAGACCTTTTTATTGAAGATCCACAATTAGATAGGCAGCAGAAACTCTTTGATGCTCAGTTAGAGTTAGCGGCTGCATTTGAATTGCCGGTTGTGCTTCATGTTCGCCGCTCCGTCGATCTGATTACGCAGCGCTTAAAACGCCACCGTTTACGTAGAGGTGGCGTTGCCCATGCATTCTCGGGTAGCCAGCAGCAAGCGGATAATCTTGTTGCCTTGGGATTTTTGATTGGTGTTGGTGGGGCAGTGACCTATGATCGAGCTAATCGACTCAGAAGGGTCGTCTGTTCACTGCCAGTGACAAGCTTGGCGCTTGAGACGGATGCGCCCGATATGCCGTTAAGCGGTCATCAGGGTAAGCCAAATCACCCGTTTAGGGTTGCAGAAGTGGCTGAAGCAGTCGCCGAGTTACGTGGTGAGTCTACTGAATCTATTGCTCAGCAAACTCATCACAATGTGGCTGCTCTTTTGGGGCTTTAGGTTAGATCTTCGTAAGCGTTTGAAACGTCGAAGCTGACTGGCAAAGAGCGACCTGGAACCTTAATTCCAGAATGAGTGATCTCTAAATCTTCACCAGCAAGCACCGCATAGTCATAACGGTAAGTCGGCCGAGTCGTGCCTTTGAGTGCGGCTTGGTTATACTCATGAGCCTGAGCGACTGTCGCTTCTGAGCGTTTCTGCCACTCAAGCATCTCTGCAGCGCCATAACGTTTTTGAAGCAGGTTAATCGTCTCGGTCGGCGAGATGAGTACCGCAGTCGCGTTGTTGCCACCAAAGCCTTTAGAGTTGATCAACGCGTTAGAAATGAATTGATTACCCACTTCTTTATGCTGAAGAGGTAGCTCAAGATGGCTCTGATGAACGTCGCTAGCTACTGCCTGAGTAGTAACTATGCCGGGGATGACTCCCTGTTCCCAAACACCCAGTGTTGAAACCAGTTGGTCACCACCCGCAGTGCCCTGAGAGTGTCCGAGGTAAGTCTTAACCGCAGTGACCGTCCAATCATTGATGTTGAACGCTTTGCCGACCTCGTTTAATACATGTGATTCAGTCACTCGGTTCTGTGGTGTGCTGGTGCCATGCGCTTGAATCATTGAGTGCTGCTGTAGCGCTTCAGAACCGAGTAGCTTCTCAACCAAAGAGGCCGCTTTGCCCAGGGTTAAGTAGTTACCGACACCGGGTGCTGAGATCGATTTTTTATAACCGTCGGCATGAACATAGACATCAGGCACCGAAGCATAGATCTGAGCGCCGGTCTCGATCGCTAGGCGATCACTCATCAGAACAATAAATTGACTCGATTCACCAATGGTGAAACCGCAGTTGTCCCCAAATGGACGGCAGGCTGAACGGTGGTCTACATCAGCAAGTGAAGCGAGCTTATCCAGTGCCTGAAGCTGTTTGTCTTCAGCCAATGCGCCCATGGCGCGGAACCCTTCAATAACCTCTGGAGTGACCGGGGCGTCAGACCCGCCAACCAGAACAAACTCAGCCTTATTGGTGCGAATCGCTTCAACGGCATTACGCAGGTTGTACAGGAAAGTCGCACAGGCACCGAGCGCGCCGCCGGTCGTGCCAAGGTTGCCAAGCATGTAGGCGTTAACGAAATCAGCCGGCATTTGCGCATAACCCAACGGCATCTGCTTAGAGGTTGTGCGCTTACCAATCGCAGGGTATTTATTGAGACCGCCAAAGCCTAAGTCGTCGAGTTGGCCAATTGAGTTAGAGGCAAATACCGCAATTTGATCAGGAGCCAGAGTATCGAGCAGTTTATCGATATCCAGACCTGTGGAGGCCAGTGCATCAGAGGCTGCATAGATCGCCATTTGCAGTGCGCGCGGATGGTTGCGTGATTGGTATAGAGAACCCGGTTCAAATCCTTCAGGCAACATACCGGCGCTCTGAACAGGCAGTACGCGTGTATCGTTGAAGATTAGGTCGAGCGCACCGGTTAGGGTGACTTCGACCTGGCCTGCCTCGGTATCTGCCAATGTCCAGTTGTCGGGGATGTTGGTCGGAAGATCACGTTTGCGCATAGTGAATTTAATGGATTCACCTGCCGGATGGATCTTTGATGCCTTGTTCATCAGGACACGATTTGCGTCAAAGAATGAACTTGGAATTTTACGGATCAGGGTGGCATCAAGCAGTGCCTGCCGCTCATCTGCATTACTGTTGGTGAGAACGGCGAGATCCTGTAACACATCCTGCTGATCTTTATCAGACAAGGTTTCAAAGATGAGGCGTTTGTAGCCTTGGTTGAATGAGGAGCGACCGGCGGGGCTGATGCCACCAAAACCAACGATGACCGGTAAATGAGACACTGCCTTGCTCCCCATAAATGACACAAAAAATATCAGGAAATTGTAACTTGCAGGTCAGGTTCTGGCTAGACGCTGAGGCGGCAAATGTAAAAAAATGTTAACCCACATGCTCGGTTCGACTTTTGAGGCTACACTGAGCATAGAAAAGGATGAATTTAAGAGATGTAAGAGGAATTTGATGAAAGGTTCAATACTCTCGATAGCGGTATGTTGTGCTCTGGTTGGGTGTCAAACAATTGATCCCTATACACAGCAAACTAAAACAGCCAATGCGACTAGCGGTGCCGGTATTGGCGCAGCAGCGGGTGCTGTACTGGGTGCCATTGTATCTAAAGGTAATCGTGCCGAAGGTGCACTGATTGGTGCAGCCCTAGGTGGTGCTGTTGGTTCAGGTGTCGGTTACTACATGGATCAGCAAGAGATGCTACTGCGTCAAGAGCTTGAAGGGACGGGTGTGCGCGTCGAGCGAGTGGGTGATGAGATTCGCCTGGTTATGCCAAGTAATATCACCTTTGCTGTGGACAATGAGCGTTTTGATAACGCCTTTTATCCGGTTTTGGATTCAGTCGCTAAAGTGTTGGCGAAGTTTGAAAAGACCAGCATTAATGTGGATGGTTACACCGACTCGACTGGGTCATTTGAATACAACCAGATGCTCTCTGAAAGACGTGCGGCTGCTGTTTCTAACTATTTAAGACAGGTAGGTGTGGATGCTCTTCGTATCGCGGCTCGCGGTTTTGGTGAGCGCTATCCGCTGGCTTCTAATGAGACAGAAGAGGGGCGTGCACAGAATCGCCGAGTAGAGATCTGGATTCGTGGTACGGAAATGTAAAAAAGAAGATGGTGCTCGGTTGAGCACCTGGATATAAAAAGATTACTTAGCGCCGGTGACTTCGTTGAACTTGCTCAACTGGTCTGCGCTGGCCTCTTTTTGGTACTTCACTTTCCAATCAGCATAAGGTTCGCCGTAGACAAGCTCTCGCGCTTGCTCATAATCAACGCTCTTGCCGCGCTCTTCAGCCGCTGCAACATACCACTTAGAGAGACAGTTTCGGCAGAAAGAGGCTAGGTTCATCAGGTCGATGTTCTGAACCTCTTTGTGGTTGTCTAAATGCTCCACTAGACGGCGAAATACCGCCGCTTCGATTTCTGTTTTAGTCTGTTGTTCCATCTCGGTTCCTTACTGCATATGCTGATCAAGCTCTTTACAGATCTCACTGGTGAGTTGCTCACAGATTTCTGGATCAGTAATCGGCTGATTGTTGGCATTGGTTAAATAGAAAAAATCCTCAACGCGCTCGGCGATGTTGGCGATCTTGGCGTTGTGAACATTGATCTCAAACTGCGCAAAGATACGTCCGATTCGAGAGAGTAGACCAGGGCGGTCCGCTGTGAATACCTCAAGTACGGTCTGTTTCAGATTGGGATCGGTGTGTACTGAAGCACTGGTTTTGATCGGAAACAGTTTAAGCTGCCTCGGTACTCTTCGATGAATGATGTCAGGGAAGTCTGCGGGATCATCCAGTTCATCGACCAACTGCTGTTGAATCTCTTTTTGGTAGTCTGGATTGTCATTCAATGGCTGATTGTTCTCATCCAGCACCATGTAGATGCTGAGCGTGTAGCCGTTATTGGTTGCCATGATGCGGGCATCTTGAACACTGAGATTTTGCTGGTCTAATGAGGCAACCGTTGCGGCGAAGAGGTTGGTCGTATCTTCAGTAAAGATGAAAATCTCCGTCGCACCCTCATGAGAGCGATAGCTGTGTTGGTGCAGCGTCACAACCGGCAATGGCTGGTTGCCATGTTCAAGTATGGCCTGTGTGTGCCGGGCAACGGCTTGACTGTCGATGCGTAAAAAGTAGTCATCCCCAAAGTGTTGCCACAGATTTTTAACGCGCTCCTCTTTGGCTCCCAATCGCTTAAGGGATTGCAGTGCTTCAAACTGAGTCTGTTCAATCAACTCCTCTTTACCCAGAGGGTTCTCTAGTCCGCGTCGAAGAGCACGCCTGGTTTCGGCATAGAGTTGACGAAGCAGGGTTGCCCGCCAGCTGTTCCAAAGTTCATTATTGGTCGCATTGATGTCAGCGACGGTCATCACATAGAGATAGTCCAGGTGTGTCACATCGCCCACGATGCTAGCAAATTCATGAATGACTTCAGGGTCTGAAAGGTCGCGTCGTTGTGCCGTCATCGACATGATCAGGTGTTTATCCACTAGCCAGGCGACCAGTGCGCTGTCCCATTTTCCAAGGTGGTGTCGTTTACAGAACTCCAGTGCATCGACTGCGCCGAGTTCTGAGTGATCACCTCCGCGACCTTTGGCGATGTCGTGGTACAGGCCGGCCGCGTAAAGCAGCTCAATTTTAGGTAGATTGTTCACTACGCGATGAGCGACAGGGAAGGTTTCACGAAACTCTGTGTGCCGGAACTGACGCATCATCTGAATCACTTTGAGCGTGTGTGCATCAACCGTGTAGATATGGAAAAGATCGTGTTGCATCTGGCCAACAATATTACCGAACTCAGGTAGATAGAGGCCTAAAATGCCGTAACGATTCATTCGCTTCAGCTCTGTCGAGACACGTTCAGGTGAACGCAGTAGCTCCATAAAGAGGCTGGTATTTCGGAGGTCAGACCTGAAATCATCATCGATCAGGTGTTTGTGATCTCGAAGTAATCGAATCGTCGAGGCACGAACACCTTTAATTTCAGGATTCTGTGCCATCAGAACAAACAACTCCATGATGGCAAAAGGGTTCTGCTCAAATACCTTGTTGTGTGCGACGGCCAGAAAATTGTCGCGAACGATAAAGCGTGAGTTTAGCTTCTGTATCTGTTGCTCTACATCGGCTCTAAGAATAACTTCGTCAAAGTATTGCAGTAGCATGCCGTTGAATTCTGACATCGCTTTAACAACACGGTAGTAGCGGCTCATGAACTGTTCAACCGCTAACGAACCTTTGTCATCCGAGTATCCAAAGTACTCAGCCAGAGTGCGCTGATGATCAAACAGCAGTCTATCTTCACGGCGCTTTGAGTGCATATGCAGGGCATAACGAACTGTCCAGAGGTAGAGTTCACCTTTGTTGAGTGTTTCAAGCTCTGACTCCGTTAAAAAGCCGTGATTGACTAAGTCTCTAATATAGGTGGCACCAAAGTGTCTCTTGGCAACCCAGCCGATGGTTTGAAGATCGCGCAGTCCACCTGGGGAGTTTTTGATGTTAGGTTCAAGATTGTATTCGGTGTTGTTGGTGCCTAGATGCCGTGCTGTCTGCTCCTTCATTTTCGCTTTGAAAAATTCAGAGTCTGTCCAGGCGTCATCCTGAGTGACGCGCTCAAACATTTTTAGTTGCAGGGATGGGTCCCCTGTCAGCGGGCGTGACTCGATCAAGTTGGTGGCGATGGTAATGTCATTACGGCACTCTTGATAGCACTCTTCAATGGTGCGCACACTAGAGCCAATATCCAGGTTGATATCCCAAAGAAGTGTCAAAAAGCCGCTAATGGTCTCCTCGAAACTTTCAGCCTCAACACCATCGATCAAAATCAGAATGTCGACATCGGAGTGGGGGTGTAGCTCCCCTCGGCCATAGCCCCCGACTGCGATCAGCGAGACTTTGGATTCGTCTGGCCAATCGAAATGTTGCCAGGCAACTCGTAAGATTTGGTCAATCACCCAGGCACGACCGTAGATCAACTTGCGAATATCCTCTTTCGCTTTGAAGCTCTCATGCATCGTTTCCGTAGCATGTCTAACTGCGCTTTTCAGGGCAGTGGTCAAGTTGCCATCATTGATCTCTTGTTCGAGCCGTTTGATATCTAAAAACTTCTCGATGCCATTGATGGGGACGGGTGTCAGCTTGATAGCTTGGCTCATCAAATTTAGCCTTTCTCTTCACTACGCAGGGTGAGAATTTCATGGCCATCAGCCGTCACTAAAATCGTGTGTTCATACTGAGCAGAGAGACGACGGTCTGCTGTCTCTACAGTCCAGCCGTCACGCTTGTTTAACTTAACCTGGCGTTTGCCGGCGTTAATCATCGGTTCGATGGTTAGGCACATACCCTCTTCAAGGGTTTCACCAGTTCCTGCTTTGCCGTAGTGGAGGACTTGAGGCTCTTCGTGGAACTCTGCACCGATGCCGTGGCCGCAATACTCGCGAACCACCGAGTAGTGGTTTGCTTCGGCATGTTTCTGAATCACAGCGCCGATATCACCGAGTTTCACACCCGGTTTGACCAGCTCAATACCCATGTTCATACACTCTTGAGTGATCTCGCAGAGGCGTTTTGCATGTGGTGCAACATCACCTACAAAGAACATTTTGCTGGTGTCGCCATGGTACCCATCTTTGATCACGGTAATGTCGATGTTGACAATGTCGCCGTTCTTTAAGGCTTTGTCATTGGGGATGCCGTGACAAACGATTGAATTGACTGATGTACAGATGGATTTAGGAAAACCGTGGTAGTTCAAAGGTGCTGGAATCGCTTGCTGCACATCAATAATGTAGTTGTGACAAATTTGGTCAATCTCATTGGTTGTGATGCCAGGCTTTACATGCTCTTCGATCATCTCAAGAACCTCGGCGGCTAAGCGTCCAGCCACTCGCATCTTTTCGATTTCGTCAGCGGTTTTGATCTTGATGGTCATCGGTGAATCCTTTTTAAATCGGTGATTTGCGCTTCGGAAAATTGAAGGCGTTTTTGATACTGCTTATTGTACAGGAGGTAGTGTTTTGGTCTACCGGAGTTTGCTATGTAATTTTGAAAGCGGATGTCAGGCTGAAAGCCAGACGCCCTAGATCTTTAAGTGGTTTTTAATTGGGTGTCTGGCCTTCAGCCTGACATCCGCTTTAAAAGGTAGGTAGGGAGTAAAATTACTTCTCAAACGTTAGTCTTTATGGTATAAATTGCGCTCCCAAAAATCGTGCTTCGGCACTAAAACTAAAACACACACACTTCGTCACGTTTGTCTGGGTGCCCTAAGGGGTTGATAAATGGGGGGTGTGGAGGTTTAAACCCATAGAGGAAATACCAAATGGCACAAGTAAATATGCGCGATCTGCTTAAAGCAGGTGTTCACTTCGGTCACCAGACTCGTTACTGGAACCCAAAAATGTCGAAGTTCATCTTCGGTGCGCGTAACAAAATTCATATCATCAACCTTGAGCACACTCTGCCAGCTATGAACAACGCACTAGACGTTGTTAAAAACATGGCTTCTAACAAAAACAAAATTCTTTTTGTTGGTACTAAACGTGCAGCAGCTAAGGTTGTTAAAGAAGAAGCATCACGTGCGGGCATGCCTTACGTAAACCACCGTTGGTTGGGTGGCATGCTAACTAACTACAAGACAATCCGTCAGTCGATCCGTCGTCTACGTGATCTTGAAGCTCAAGCACAAGATGGTACTTTCGAGAAATTGACTAAGAAAGAAGCGCTAATGCGTAGCCGTGAAATGGCTAAGCTTGAGCTATCTATCGGCGGTATCAAGGATATGGGCGGTCTTCCAGATGCTCTATTCGTTATCGACGTAGATCACGAGCGCATCGCAATCAACGAAGCTAACAAGCTTGGTATCCCTGTCATCGGTGTTGTTGATACTAACAGCAACCCAGACGGTGTTGACTACGTTATCCCAGGTAACGATGACGCACTACGTGCCATTCAGATCTACGCTCAGTCTGTTGCAGACGCGTGCCTAGAAGGTTCTGATGCAACGGGTGGCGCTGCAAGCGAATTCGTTGAAGTTGAAGAGCAAGCGGCTGAGTAATTCAGTCTTAGGTTTGTAACCTTTAACTTACATACTTTCAAAAGGGGGAGCCAGGCTCCCCTTTTTTAGATTTACCTAACTAATTTCTTAAATGAGGATTGCAAAATGGCAAATATCTCTGCGGCAATGGTAAAAGAGCTGCGTGATCGTACTGGCCTAGGCATGATGGAGTGTAAAAAAGCACTTGCTGAGTCTGGTGGTGATGTTGATAAGGCGATTGAAGATCTACGTAAGTCTTCAGGTCTAAAAGCTGCTAAAAAAGCTGGCCGTACTGCTGCTGACGGTGTTGTTGTGGTTCGTGTTGCTGACGACAACAGCTACGGTGTAATCGTTGAAGTTAACTCTGAAACAGACTTTGTTGCTCGTGACGAAGGTTTCCTTGGTTTTGTTAGCCAGGTAGCTGACAAAGCGTTTGCTGATAAGCAGACAGATGTTGCAGCTCTAATGGCTGGTGACCTTGAGTCGGCTCGTGAAGCGCTAGTTCAAAAGATTGGCGAGAACATTACTGTTCGTCGTATCGCTCTTGTTGAAGGTGCAGTCGTTGCTGGATACGTACACAGCAACAACCGTATCGCTTGTCTTGTCTCTCTTGCAGGTGGTGACACTGAAGTGGCTCGTGACGTTGCTATGCACGTTTCTGCAGCTAACCCTCGTGTGTGTAAGCCTGAAGATATGCCACAGGAAGAGCTTGATCGCGAGAAAGAGATCATCATGGCTCAGCCTGACATGGAAGGTAAGCCACAAGAGATCAAAGAGAAAATGGCAATCGGCCGTGTTAAGAAGTTCCTTTCTGAAAACAGCCTTGTTGAACAGGCGTTCGTTAAGAACCCAGAGACAACTGTCGGCAAACTTATCAAAGATGCTGGTACTGACATCAACGGTTTCACCCGCCTAGAAGTTGGTGAAGGCATTGAAGTTGAGAAGAAAGACTTCGCTCAAGAGGTAGCAGAGCAGCTGCAAGGCTAATTCTGTACTAAACTAGCCCTGCCGACTTGCGGGGCTAGTTGTTTTCGATATACCTTTATCACACTTCTTTTAATCGCCTGCCGGGGGTGCCCATGCCTGTAAACAAGCCTAACTCCAAATATAAGCGAATTCTTCTGAAATTAAGCGGTGAAGCTTTAATGGGAGAAGAGAACTTTGGTATCGATCCAAAAGTTCTTCATCGAATGGCTCTGGAGATCGGTCAGTTAGTGGGTATCGGCGTTCAGGTCGGTCTAGTGATTGGTGGTGGTAACCTGTTTCGCGGCGCTGCGCTAAGTGAAGCAGGATTGGATCGAGTGACTGGCGACCATATGGGTATGCTAGCCACTGTGATGAACGCACTTGCAATGCGTGATGCACTCGAACGCTGTAATATTGCGACGCGAGTGATGTCGGCAATTCCGATGAGCGGCGTTGTGGATCACTATGATCGTCGAAATGCGATGCGTTACCTGTCACAAGGTGATGTGGTGATCTTCTCTGCTGGTACCGGTAACCCTTTCTTTACAACCGACTCTGCTGCCTGTCTGCGCGGCATTGAGATCGAAGCCGATGTGGTACTTAAGGCAACTAAGGTTGACGGCGTCTACACTGCGGATCCTATGAAAGATCCAACGGCTGAGCGCTACGACCGTCTAAGTTTTGATGAGGTGCTTGAGCGTCAGCTGGGTGTGATGGATATGACAGCAATCTGTCTGACCCGTGACCACGATATGCCCGTGCGCGTTTTCAATATGAACAAGCATGGTGCTCTTGTTAACCTAGTTGTAGGTGGCGACGAGGGTACATTGATCGATAGCGGCAGCGCTAACGGAGATAAATAATGATTACTGAGATTGTTCAAGACGCTGATCAGCGTATGTCAAAAAGCGTTGATTCTCTTGTAGAGCAGTTTAAAAAAATTCGAACAGGTCGTGCGACCCCTGCCATTCTTGATTCTGTGATGGTCCACTACTACGGTTCTGATATGCCGATTCAGCAGGTTGCTAACGTGACGGTTGAAGATGCGCGTACACTGTCGATCATCCCATGGGAAAAGAACATGGTTCCTGAGATCGAAAAAGCGATCATGAAATCAGATCTTGGTCTTAACCCAGCGACAGCCGGTGATGTTATTCGCGTGCCTATGCCAGCGCTGACCGAGGAGACTCGTAAGGGCTATATTCGTCAGGCACGTGGCGAAGCTGAGAATGCTCGAGTGGCTGTGCGCAATGTGCGTCGTGATGCTAACGGTGATATTAAAGATCTTTTGAAAGAGAAAGAGATAACAGAGGACGATGCGCGTCGTGGCGAAGATCAGGTTCAAAAAGAGACTGATAAGCACGTTGCTGAGATCGACAAGCTGTTGGCTCAAAAAGAGAAGGATTTGATGGAGATTTAATCCATCAAATTCGCGCACAGCGCATTAGGATACGACCTTTAATGGCCGATAATAACGATAACACCGTCAATACACGTCCTGCTCCACGCCATATTGCCGTCATTATGGATGGCAATAACCGTTGGGCCAAAGAGCGTCGCTTGCCGTCTCTCGCCGGTCATAAAGCGGGCGTCGATAGTGTCCGTGATGTCATTCAAGGCTGTATGGAGTCAGGGGTTGAATCTCTGACTCTTTTTGCCTTCAGTTCTGAGAACTGGCGCCGTCCTGAAAAAGAGGTCCGTGGTCTGATGGATCTCTTCAAGTTTGCCCTCGATCGTGAGGTTAAAAAACTCGTCAAAAATAATATTCGTCTTCGTGTCATTGGTGATAAGTCTGGTTTTTCCGAATCACTACAGCAGCGCATCGAAAAAGGCGAACAAGCGACTGCCCACTGTACTGCGCTTAATCTGAATATTGCAGCTAACTACGGTGGTCAGTGGGATATTGCTCATGCGGTTCAGCAGATTGCTGAGCAGGTCAAGCAGGGCGAGCTAGAACCTACCGATATCAATGCAGATCTTATTTCAAAGCATGTCTCACTGGCCGATCAGCCTCTGCCAGATCTCTGCATCAGAACGGCCGGTGAACAGCGAATCTCTAACTTTTTAATCTGGCAATTCGCTTACACAGAGTTCTACTACAGCGATCTCTACTGGCCAGACTTTAACCGCGAAGAGCTTCTCAAAGCGGTTGATAACTTCCAAACGCGTGAGCGTCGATTTGGCCGAACCAGTGAGCAACTGGAGGCCGAAAGTCATGTTTAAACAGCGCGTCATTACCGCTTCAATTTTGGCGCCATTGGCGCTAGGTTCGGTTTTCCTTCTACCTTTGTCTGGGTTTGCTATCGTTATGGCGCTTGTGATGATGATTGGGGCCTGGGAGTGGGGTAATTTCGCGCTCTATTCACGTCGCATGCGAGCGCTCTTTGTGGCGTTAGTGGGAGTGGTAATCGCAGCGATCTACCCATTTGTTACTGCTTTGACGCTCCCTATATTAGTTGTCGCAGCGCTATTTTGGGTGTTTGCGATTACTCGGGTGGTTCGCTACCCAAAGACCCTAGGTATCGATGGGGCTGTGACTAAGTTGATTACCGGTCTGTTGGTGCTAGTCCCTGCTTGGGTGGCGATGGTGGGTCTGAAAACCCATGAGAGCGCGCATCTATTACTACTGCTGCTGTTTTTGTTGGTTTGGGGTGCTGATATAGGCGCCTACTTTGCCGGTAAGCGCTTTGGTCGAGT
The DNA here is from genome assembly GCF_013283365.1 of Marinobacterium sp. xm-d-530. GTDB lineage: Bacteria > Pseudomonadota > Gammaproteobacteria > Pseudomonadales > Balneatricaceae > Marinobacterium_E. The sequence continues at coordinate 50,705 of NZ_WBYM01000004.1, forward strand.
TAAGCTTTTACCTAAAGTTAGTCCTGGCAAAACGCGTGAAGGGGTTTATGGTGGTTTGTTAGCAGCCATGATGATCGCTCTTGGATTCTCGATTGTCTTAGGTCTCTCTTCTACTTCTATTATTCTGCTGATGGCGCTCTCTGCTTTGGTGGTGGTTGTCTCTGTATTTGGCGATCTGTTTGAGAGCATGTTTAAGCGTGAACGTGGTATCAAAGACAGTGGTGTGATCCTGCCAGGTCATGGTGGCGTACTGGATCGTGTCGACAGTCTTACGGCTGCTGCACCGCTGTTTTTGTTAGGAATTCAACTGCTTCCGATTCTTTAAGGGTAAGTGATGGATTTTATCCAAACGGTTCTCTCTCTTCTTATAACACTTGGCATACTGGTCACAATTCACGAGTGGGGTCACTACTGGGTAGCTCGTCGTTGTGGCGTTAAGGTACTGCGCTTCTCTGTCGGCTTTGGTAAACCTATCTGGATGCGTAAGGGCAAAGATGGCACTGAGTATGCTGTCGCCTCCATCCCTTTAGGTGGCTATGTTCGAATGCTCGATGAGCGTGAAGGACCGGTTCCAGATGAGCTCAAATCTCAAGCGTTCAACAACAAAAGCGTCTATCAGCGAATCGCGATCGTTGCAGCAGGCCCGTTTGTTAATTTGATCTTTGCCCTCTTTGCGTATTGGTTCCTATTCATATGGGGGGTGACGGTTGTAAAACCTGTCGTTGGCGCCGTTACACCTGACTCGCTTGCAGAGCAAGCTGGTCTTCAGCCCAATTATGAGATCGCTGAGATTGACGGGCGAGAAGTGCTCTCATGGGAGGAGATCAATTTAGCGTTGGCAGCACGAGTGGGTGAGACAGGTGTATTAACTCTTCGTGCAGGTGAACCTAATTCTGGTTGGTTAAGAAACTACTCGGCTGATCTGCAAACTTGGGATGTTGATCTAGAGACCACTTCGCCACTTCGAGCCTTTGGCTTGTCACCCTGGCAGCCAGAAGTGCCTGCCGTTATAAGTCAAATCTCTCCTGATGGCCCAGCTTATAAAGCAGGTCTGCAAGAGGGCGATAGGGTCGTCAGCATTGACGATACGCCTATCGATAACTGGATGGCTTTGGTTGGCAAAGTGCAAGCTTCTTACGATACCGATCTTCGATTTGAAATTGTTCGTGATGAACAGTCCGAAGAGGTGATTGTAAGACCCGGCCTAAGACCCGGCAGTGATGCCTTAGTTGGCTATATCGGTGCCGGCGTTGTCGTCCCTCAGTGGCCAGAGGATATGTTAAGGGATCTCTCTCAGGGGCCGGTGGATGCTCTAGTGAGTGCCTACGAAAAGACCGTTCAGATGATTGGACTGACGCTGGACTCGATCAAGAAGATGATCGTTGGTGTCATTTCAGTGAAAAATCTGAGTGGCCCAATTACGATCGCTAAGGTGGCCGGCGCTTCGGCATCATCAGGGTTGGAATCCTTTATCAGTTTTTTGGCCTATCTCAGCATCAGTTTGGGTGTGCTAAATCTTTTACCAATTCCGATGCTAGATGGCGGTCATTTAGTGTACTATTTTGTAGAACTGATTCGAGGTCGTCCTGTCAGCGAGCGTACCCAAGCTTTCGGAATGAGGTTGGGTATGGCGCTGTTGTTTAGTTTGATGGCCATTGCATTTTTTAACGATTTAGCGCGTCTTTAAGCGTACTAGAGGAATCACTGGATGAAACGCTTCACACTCTTATCACTGTTAGGACTTATCTTCTCGGTCCATGCTATTGCCAGTGATTTTGCCGTCGATGACATTCGTATCGAAGGTTTGCAGCAGGTTGATCCAGCCATTGTATTCCGAAATTTTCCGATTAATCGTGGTGATCTTGTCGATCAACGAGCTCTCAATGATGCGACAAAAGATCTGTTCGAATCCGGTTATTTTGATGATGTAGAGCTACTCAAAGATCAAGGTGTGTTGATTGTTCGAGTTAAAGAGCGCCCGTCCGTTGCGCTGATTCGTCTTGAAGGTAACGATCTGATCAAAGACGAGCAGTTAATGGCTGCCCTCAAACGATCAGGCCTTGAAGAGGGAGACGTGTTTCGTCGTTCAGCTCTTGATCAAATTCGTCTCGATCTGCTTCAAGTATACAACCAGGCAGGTCGCTATACCGCTGAAATCAACACGGATGTTGAGCAGCTAGATGGTAATCGTGTAGCCCTCAATATAAAAGTCACTGAGGGTGAAACTGCGGTAGTACAAAAAATTAATATCATTGGTAATTCGGCTTTCTCTGATGAAGAGCTGTTGGGTCTGTTTGATTTGGGAACAACCAATCTCTTCTCATGGTGGACTGATAATGATAAATACGCTCGAGAGAAGTTAAGTGCTGATATCGAAAGACTTCGTTCCTACTACTTGGATCGCGGTTTCGTTAAGTTTGATATCAACTCATCTGATGTCTCTATTAGCCCTGATCAGAAGCAGGTCTTTGTTACCATCAGTCTGACAGAGGGTCAGCAGTATAAGTACACTGATATCGATGTTGTTGGTGAGTTCGGTGTTGATAAGTCTGAGCTTACTAAACACCTTCAGATGAAAACAGGCGATCTGTTTTCTAGAAAGTTGGTGGTTGAGACAAATAACCTCATTCAAAAAGAGTTGGGTGATTCCGGCTATCTTTTTGCTAAGTCAAACGCCATACCTGAAGTTGATGACCAAGGTGGTGTGGCGCTCAAATTCTATGTTGAGCCGGGTAAGTTGGTAACGGTTCGTCGTATCGAGATTCGTGGTAACGCGATGACGGCTGACGAGGTAATCCGTCGTGAGTTACCGCAGATGGAGGGCAGTGTTGCTAGTGCAGATGCGATTGAACGATCCAAAACCCGCCTTGATCGTTTGGGCTTTTTTAGCAAAGTTGATATTAAAACATTGAGAGTTGCTAGTGCAGATGATCAGGTTGACCTTCAGTTTTCTGTTGAAGAGCAATCACTAGGGCAAATCAACGCTGGCGTTGGCTACTCCAGCGCTGAAGGTATTTTGTTTGATGTCGGCCTTCAACAAGATAACTTCTTGGGAACCGGTACAGAGTTTGGCTTTGCTTTTAATAACTCTCAAATTCTAACTCAGTACACATTCAGCTTTAATGATCCCTACTACACTCTTGATGGGGTAGGGCGTGGCTATGATGTCTATTACCGTACAAGAGATTTCGGTAATGATGATCTCTCTGATTACAATACCAATGAGGTTGGTGCCTCAGTGAATTTTGGTTACCCGATCGATGAAAACCAACGTGTCACCCTTGGTGTCGGTTTGGATTCAACGGATGTAAACATTAATGAGTCTGTTTCAACGCGACCTGACATTATTGACGAGTTTGTTACCTCAGCAGGTTCTTCGTACTTAACTTATAACCTGAACGGCCGTTGGCGCAATAACCACCTGAATAATGCCTTTTTCCCAACGGATGGTTACCTTCACGATGTTCGATTGGATGTTGCTGTGCCAGGTGGTGACCTTGCTTACTACAAAGCCAGTTACACAGGTCGTTACTATCAACCGCTTAACCGAGATCAAACCTGGGTGTTTGGACTTAAGACTCGTAATGGTTTCGCAGGCTCATTGGACAGTAACCCTTACCCCTTCTTTCAACGCTATTTTGCCGGTGGGTTAAGAACCGTTCGCGGTTTTGCTAATAACTCTTTAGGCCCTAAAGATGGTGATGACCCAATAGGAGGAAACATTCTCCTGTCAGGCTCTGCAGAGCTAATTTTCCCTGCGCCATTTTTAGATGAAGATTCATCGATTCGTACCATTGCCTTCTTGGATGGCGGTAACGTATTTACTACGGATAGCTGCTCTGGCTTGACAGACTGTTCTGACAATATTGATATTGGTGAGGTTCGATTTGCTGCCGGTGTCGGTTTGAGCTGGATTACGGCAATTGGCCCGTTGTCTATCTCTTTTGGTCAGGCACTGAACGCTAGCTCAAATGATACGAAAGAGTCTGTGCAATTCTCATTAGGACAAACCTTCTGATGATTGCTCGTTCTCTGCTTTTTTGGGTGTTTGCCTCTATCTCGCACTCAGCTATTGCTGGTTCAATGGTTGTTCTTGATGTCCAAGCGGCGCTTCAGTCGAGTAATGCTGCAGAAGCCTTTCGCGCAGATTTAGTTAAAAGCACTTCCCAGCAAGAGTCTCAGGTTCGTGATTTAGAAAATCAGGCTAAAAAGATGCAGTCTGATTTTGAGTTGAATAAGGGGCTGCTGACTCAAGAACAGATTCAGCAAAAAGATCTCCAATTCAAGAAAGTGTATGGCGAGTATCAGCGACAGCTGCAAGCGCTTCAGCAGCAGCGAGCGGCTATGGAGAAAGAGTTTTTAGAGGGTATGCGTCCCAAGTTGGATCAGGTCATCAAAGCGCTTATTGATGAAGGCGATATTTCGCTGATTATCAATCGTCAGTCGGCTATCTATGTTGAGCCTAGAATCGACATTACAGGTGAGATTATTAAACGCCTGAATGCCCAGGAGTGACTGGGGTTTGACTGATTTTTCCGAAAAAGCGTCCGATTTAGCTCTTCGCGTTAGTGGAGAGCTTGTTGGTAGTGATTGTCTAATCTCTGGGATGTCTACCCTTGATAAAGCGGGTATCGGTCAGCTCTCTTTTCTATCCAACGCCAAATACCAAAAACAGCTTCCAGACACTCAGGCTGAAGTCGTTCTAGTCAGTGCAGAGTTCGTTGATCTGGTCCCCAATAGCGCTATTGTCGTTGCTAATCCCTACCTAGCCTTTGCAAAGTTATCGCAGCTGTTTGATTGGCGTGGTCCTTTAGTCGCTGGAATTGCGCCGACTGCAACAGTAGACCCTTCTGCCGAGATCGACCCCTCTGCTCAGATTGCGGAGGGTGCAATTGTTGGCGCTCAAGTTAAGGTGGCTGCCCATGCCTATGTGGGTCCCAACGTGGTCATAGGTGAGGGTGTATTGCTCGGTGAGTCAACACGGCTTGAAGCGAATGTAACCCTCTATCCTGGAGTTTCCATCGGTAAGCGATGCATTATTCATTCTGGTGCTGTGATTGGAGCCGATGGGTTCGGTTTTGCTCATGACGGTCAAGGCTGGGTAAAAATCGCCCAAGCCGGTGGTGTGATTTTAGGTGATGATGTTGAGGTCGGTGCAAACACAACGATCGATCGCGGTGCTCTGTCGGATACTTTGATTGCTAATGGTGTGAAATTGGATAATCAAATTCAGATTGCACACAATGTTGAGATCGGAGAGTCAACGGCCATAGCTGGTTGTACTGCAATTGCGGGTAGCACTCGTATCGGCTCTCATTGTACTATTGCAGGTATGAGCGGTGTCACGGGGCATTTAGAGATTGCCGACCGAACCCACATCACGGCGATGACTTTGGTCAGTAAATCAATCAAAGAGTCGGGTGCTTACTCATCGGGTACTGGGGTTGAACCTCACGCTCAATGGAAGCGAAATGTGGTCCGGTTTAAGCAACTTGATGAGTTGTCCCAACGCGTTAAAAATCTAGAAAAGCTTGTAAAAAAGCTTGCTGAATAAGGCTAAAAACTGAATATGATGGATGTAAATGAGATCCGTAAATACCTTCCGCACCGCTACCCTTTTCTATTGGTTGACCGCGTTGTAGAACTAACACCCGGTGAATCCATTGTCGCTTACAAGAATGTGACCGTTAACGAACCTTTCTTTAACGGCCACTTCCCTGATCATCCCGTCATGCCGGGTGTCTTGATTGTTGAAGCGATGGCTCAAGCGGCCGGTATTCTTGGTTTTAAAACCATGGATAAAACACCTCAGGATGGTTCGATCTACTACTTTGTGGGTGCCGATAATCTGCGTTTTAAACGCCCAGTAGTGCCTGGCGACCGCCTTCAGCTTGAAGCGTTGGTATTGTCTGAAAAACGCGGTATCTGGAAGTTCCAAGTTAAAGCGACGGTTGAAGGTGAAACGGTTAGCTCGGCAACCATTCTGTGTGCTGATAGGAAGGTCTGATTTTGATTCACCCGCTAGCTATTATCGATCCCTCTGCTAAGTTGGCAGAGGGTGTTGAGGTTGGACCTTGGAGTTACATCGGACCTGATGTCGAGATCGGTGCAAATACTCGTATCGAATCACATGTTGTCGTCAAAGGCCCGACCAAAATCGGTAGCGGAAATCATATATTTCAATTCGCATCTGTGGGCGAAGATTGCCAAGATAAAAAGTATGCCGGTGAACCCACTGAATTGATCATCGGTGATAACAACGTTATTCGAGAAGGCGTAACGATTCACCGCGGAACAGTTCAGGATAAAAGCCTGACGCAGATTGGCAGTCATAACCTTCTGATGGCCTATGTCCATGTGGCCCATGACTGTGTTGTCGGTGATCATACGATTTTGGCCAATAATGCAGCCTTAGCTGGGCATGTTCATGTTGGTGATCATACGATATTGGGCGGTTTTACAGCTGTTCATCAGTTCTGTCACATTGGTGCACATGTTATGTGTGGTGCTGGTACTGTTGTGCTTCAGGATATCCCCTCTTACACCCTTGCAACCGGTAATCCAGCGTCACCACACGGCATCAATGCAGAAGGTCTAAAACGTCGAGGCTTCTCATCTGAGTCGATCCGTGCGCTTAAGAATGCCTATAAAACGATCTACCGTAAAAACCTCACTCTTGCGGATGCGATCGCTCAACTAGAGTCCCTTGAAGCTGGCGAGTCAGCTCTGACCCCATTGATTGAGTCGCTACGTCACTCCTCTCGTGGAATCATCCGTTAATTCAACTAGACCCATTAAGGTTGCTATTGTTGCTGGAGAAGAGTCCGGTGACATTCTTGGCGCTGGGTTGATCAGTTCGTTAAAGAAGCGCTATCCCAATGCCACATTTGAGGGGGTAGGAGGCCGTCGAATGATTGCTCAGGGCCTTAATTCAGAGTTTCCTATGGAGCGTCTGTCGGTTATGGGTCTGGTGGAGGTCTTAAAACGGCTTCGCGAACTTTTAAAACGGCGCAAGAAGTTAATAGAAAAGTGGTTGCAAACACCCCCCGATCTTTTTATTGGCATTGATGCTCCCGACTTTAATTTAGGTCTTGAGAGAGTCCTAAAAGAGCGTGCCATCCCAACGGTTCACTATGTCAGCCCCTCGGTTTGGGCCTGGCGAGAGAAACGTCTAAAAAAGATTGAACAGTCGGTTGATTTGATGCTCTGCTTTCTCCCTTTTGAAGCGAAGTATTACAAAGATACTCAGGTTAAGGCTCAGTTTATTGGCCATCCATTAGCCACTCAGCTGCCACTCTCTATTAGTCAAAGCCAAGCCAAAACGGCTCTTGGTCTGAGTGATGCGAGTCCCGTATTGGCTCTGATGCCAGGAAGTCGCAGTTCTGAAGTGGGTAAGTTGGCACCCCCGTTCATTGAAACGGCACTCGCGCTTTGCAGTAAGATTCCCAATCTTCAGGTCATCCTTCCAGCCGCTAACGAAGCCCGTTATCAGCAGATAGCCCTGTTAATTCGAGAGGCTCAGGCAGAGAGTAAGATTAAACTTGTTCAAGGCTCCTCGCAGGAGTGTTTGATGGCGGCAGACTCAGTTTTGATTTCGTCCGGTACGGCAACACTGGAAGCGATGCTCTGTTCAACGCCTATGGTGGTGGCCTACAAAATGGCCCCGCTGAGTTATGCGATTATTTCTCGAATGCTAAAAACTCCCTATGTATCCCTGCCTAACCTATTGGCAGGCAGAGCATTGGTTCCCGAGATTTTTCAGTCTGATGTGAGGGTCGAGGTATTAGAGCCTCTGGTTTTACAAAGTCTGACGGATAGCCATTACATTCAATCGCTGCAGCAGGAATTTTCTGATCTGTCTGGGCTAATTCGCCAAGATGCCGATGAGCAAGCGGCAGAAGCTGTATCCACACTATTGGAGTTTAGAAGCTGATGCAGCCTCAAGAATTTAACTTTGCTGAGCACTCTCTCTTTGCCGGTGTGGACGAAGTAGGGCGAGGACCGCTTGTTGGCGATGTGGTTGCAGCAGCAGTGATTCTCGATCCTAACAATCCTATTGAGGGGTTGATGGATTCGAAAAAGCTGTCTGAAAAGCGTCGTGAAGCTTTGTCCATTGAAATTAAAGAGCGAGCGTTGTGCTGGTCAATCGCGGTTGCAACGCCGCAAGAGATTGATGAATTGAATATTTTGCACGCGACAATGCTGGCGATGAAGCGAGCGGTGTTGGGTTTATCCCAAGTGCCTGATCATGTCTATGTGGACGGTAATCGATGCCCCGAGATTCCTTACTCTGTTGAAGCGGTAGTGAAAGGTGACTCAAAAGTCGCAGAGATCAGTGCGGCTTCTATCATTGCTAAGGTACATCGTGATCATCAAATGCTAGAATTGGACGCACAATTTCCGCAGTATCAATTTGCCAAACATAAAGGCTACCCGACGCCGGCTCATCTTCAACTGATACAAGAGCACGGGGTATTACCGGAATATCGTCGTTCATTTGCGCCAGTAAGGCGCCTAATAGAGGGGAATCAGTAGAATGACTGACGCATCGTTCGTCCATCTTCGTGCGCACTCTGAGTTCTCACTCTATGATGGTCTGGTTCGTGTTAAAGAGCTAGTTAAGCATGCTGCACAGGCGCAGATGCCCGCTGTTGCGTTAACCGATCAGACCAACTTCTATGCGTTGGTTAAGTTCTTCAAAGCGGCCACTGCGGCGGGGATTAAACCAATCTGCGGGGTCGATTTTTGGGTGGTAGATGATGCCGATCCGGAGTCGCCACCGACCCAGTTGACGCTGCTCGTTAAAAACGGCTTGGGTTATCGTAATCTCACCGAACTGGTCTCTAGAGCCTATGCCGAAGGTCAGTCACTCGACCCTGAGCGTGCGCTTATCTATAAAAGCTGGATTGCTGAAAAATCTGAGGGTGTGATCGCGCTCTCGGGCGGTCGCCGTGGGGAGATAGGTCAGGCGATCCTATCTGGTCAGGCGGATTTAGAGGCTCGTCTGCAATATTGGATGGATCTTTTTCCAGATGCCTTCTATCTGGAATTGGTTAGAACAGGGCGCTCTGATGAAGAGACGGTCATCCATAAAAGTATCGAGCTTGCCCAGTCGCTGGGTTGTCCTGTCGTTGCAACCAATGAAGTGATGTTTGTCCGCGAGGATGACTTTGATGCTCATGAAGCGCGAGTCTGTATTAACCAGGGGCGCACTTTGGATGATCCGACGCGTCCAAGAGATTACTCTGATCAGCAATATTTCAAATCCTCTGAGGAGATGATTGAGCTCTTCTCTGATATTCCCTCAGCGATCGAAAACAGCGTTGAAATCGCCAAACGATGCAACATCGAGATTGAACTTGGAACTTACTACCTGCCAAGATTCCCAATACCTGAAGGGGTGTTGATGGATGACTACTTCAGGAGAGTGTCTGAAGTCGGTTTAGAAGAGCGCCTCGATTTTCTTTTTGATCGAAACTCCGAAGAGTTTGCTGAGATTCGTAAGGCTTATGATGAGCGGTTGAAGTTTGAGCTGGATATCATCATCCAGATGGGTTTCCCAGGTTACTTCCTGATCGTCATGGACTTCATTAAATGGGCTAAAGAGAATGGTATTCCTGTAGGGCCAGGGCGTGGTTCGGGTGCCGGCTCATTGGTCGCCTATGTCCTTAAAATTACCGACCTTGACCCACTTGAGTACGATCTTCTGTTCGAACGTTTCCTTAACCCGGAACGTGTTTCGATGCCGGACTTTGATATCGATTTCTGTATGGATAATCGAGATCAAGTCATTGACTACGTCGCTCAAACCTATGGGCGCGATGCCGTTTCGCAAATCATTACCTTCGGTACCATGGCGGCTAAAGCGGTGGTTCGAGATGTGGCGCGTGTTCAAGGTAAGCCCTTCGGTCTTGCTGACCGCCTCTCTAAATTGATCCCATTTGAAGTGGGAATGACACTCAATAAAGCTTGGGAGCAGGAAGAGGCGCTTCGCGAGTTCGTTGAAGGCAGTGAAGAGGCTCAAGAGATTATGGAGATGGCCTACAAACTCGAGGGGGTTACTCGAAATGTAGGTAAGCACGCCGGTGGTGTGGTGATCTCTCCAACCAAACTGACCGATTTCTCGGCAACTTACTGTGATGCTGAAGGTCAGGGCTTGGTGACCCAGTTTGATAAGAATGATGTTGAAGAAGCGGGTCTCGTTAAGTTCGACTTCTTGGGCCTTAGAACCCTGACTATCATTGACTGGGCACTTGAGACCATCAATAAACAGAAAGAGATTGAAGGCGAAGAGCCGCTGCGAATTGAAGCGATCGATTTAGAGGATCCAGAGGTCTACGCTCTACTCAAGCGTGCAGAGACTACGGCGGTTTTCCAGCTCGAATCCAGTGGTATGAAAGATTTGATTCGTCGTCTCTTGCCGTCACGTTTCGAAGATATCGTCGCACTGGTGGCCTTGTTTCGTCCCGGTCCTTTGCAATCTGGCATGGTTGATGACTTTATTAACCGTAAGCATGGCCGCGCTGAGATGGCTTGGCCTCACCCTGATTACCAGCTGGATTCTCTTCAGCCGGTATTGGAGCCGACCTACGGCATCATTCTCTACCAAGAGCAGGTCATGCAGATCGCTCAGGTGATGGCGGGTTATACGCTGGGCGGAGCGGATATGCTGCGTCGAGCGATGGGTAAGAAAAAACCAGAAGAGATGGCGAAACAGCGACATCTTTTCATTGAGGGCTCAAGCGCTCAGGGCATTGATGAAAAACTGGCCGGTAATATCTTTGACCTGGTTGAAAAATTTGCGGGTTACGGATTTAACAAATCCCACTCGGCTGCCTATGCATTGGTCTCTTACCAAACAGCTTGGCTAAAAACCTACTATCCAGCGCCATTCATGGCTGCTGTTATGTCCTCTGATATGCAGAACACCGACAAGGTGGTGATCTTCATTGAAGAGTGTCGTCAAATGAAGCTTAAAGTACTGCTTCCCGACGTTAATTTGAGTGAGTTCAAATTTACGGTGGGTCCAAATCAGGAGGTTGTCTACGGGCTTGGAGCGGTTAAAGGCGTAGGTGAGGGTCCTGTTGAAGCGATCATGGAGGCTCGGAAATCGGGAGCGTTTAAAGATCTGTTCGATTTCTGTAAACGAGTAGGGTCTAAAAAACTCAACAAGCGAGTGCTTGAATCCTTAGTACGCTCTGGTGCTGTTGATGCCTTAGGTCCCAATCGAGCGGTGTTGTGGGCCGCTATACCTGCAGCTTTGCAGTCGGCCGATCAAGATGCGCGCAATCAAGATGCGGGAATGTTCGACCTGTTTGGTGAGTCTGAAGAGGTTGTCGATGCCGATCCTTTCGAGCAGTTCATGAATGCTCGCGAGTGGAGCGACAAAGAGCGTCTGAATGGCGAGAAGGATACCCTCGGTCTTTACGTGACGGGTCACCCTATTGATGAGTATGAGTCTGAATTAAAACACTTTGTTTCTCGCAAACTACAAGAGCTTCAACCGGCTAGAGGGCGAGCTCAAAAAATGGCCGGCTTGGTTGTCGACCTGCGTGTTAAAAAGACCAAGCGAGGCGAAAATCTCTGCTTTGTAACCTTGGATGATCGATCTGCTCGTATCGATGTGAGTCTGTTTGGTGAAACCTATGATGAAGCGCGTCGTCTGATTCAAAAAGATCAGGTGATTGTGGTGGAAGGAGAGGTGGCTCAAGACGACTATAACGGTGGCCTCAAGGTGCGTGGGCAGCAGGTATTAAGTGTCGCGGATGCCCGTATTCGTTATGCGAAGTCGTTAACGATTAAGGCCGACGCAAAGGGGTTAACTCAACAAAGCTTGAGAATGTTGCAGGACTCTTTGAAAAAAGCACGCGCTTATCAGCAGGGTATGCCTGTTGTGATTGACTATAGCTGTGCTGAGGCGAAGGGTCGGATTGAGCTTGGCTCAGAGTGGATTGTCTCTCCTGATGACGACTTGATGCAATCACTTCGCGAGCAGTTTGGTAATCAGAGCGTCTCGCTGATCTACTAGTTTTCCTGACAGTATTTAGCCACCTAGGGTGGCTACTTTTTTGCGTGCGCGGTAGAATTCAACAATCAGTTTTATCTTTTAGAAGCGAATTGTATGAACCCCAACTACCTTGATTTTGAACAGCCAATTGCTGATCTGGAAGCAAAGATCAATGAACTTAAACACGTTGGCGAAGATAATGAGAGTATCAATCTCTCTGACGAGGTATCGCGCCTTCGTGAAAAAAGTCACTCTCTGACTCGTTCAATCTTCTCTGACCTGAGTGCTTGGCAGGTTTCTCAATTAGCTCGCCATCCGCAACGCCCATACACTCTGGACTACATCAAATACATCATCGATGAGTTTGAAGAGATTCATGGCGATCGTCATTTTGCTGATGATCAGGCGATTGTGTGTGGTATTGGTCGTTTGGATGGTCAGCCTGTTGCTGTGATTGGTCATCAGAAAGGTCGTGAAGTCAAAGAGAAGGTTCGTCGCAACTTTGGTATGCCTCGTCCAGAAGGTTACCGTAAAGCACTCCGTGTGATGGAGATGGCAGAGCGATTCAACATGCCGATTCTTACCTTTATCGATACTCCAGGAGCCTACCCAGGCATCGATGCTGAAGAGCGTGGTCAATCCGAAGCGATTGCATTCAACCTTGCGAAAATGTCTAAGTTGAAGACGCCTATTATCGCAACGGTGATTGGTGAAGGGGGTTCTGGTGGTGCATTGGCTATCGGTATCTGCGATGAGCTACTAATGCTTCAGTACTCAACTTACTCAGTCATCTCCCCAGAGGGCTGTGCTTCAATTCTATGGAAGAGCGCAGAGCGTGCTTCAGACGCAGCTAAAGCGATGGGTATCACGTCTGAGCGTCTCCACGAACTGGGTCTGGTTGATCAGATTGTTGCTGAGCCGTTGGGTGGTGCGCACCGTGATCCCGCGTTGATGGCCGCTAGTCTTAAGCAGCAGTTGCAAGCCTCACTGCAAAAACTGACTGGCCTAGCTGATCAAGAGTTGCTGGATCAACGTTATCAGCGAATTCTCTCTTACGGCGCAATTGGTCGTTAATGAGCAATAAAACAGCCGCAGATATTCGAGAGAGTCTGCGGCTTTTTTTTCTACATCATCCCCATATTGAGCATTGGGTCGTTGCCTACAGCGGCGGTCTAGACTCAAGCCTGCTTCTCAAGCTCTGTTCTGACATACTCCCTCCTGATCGCTTGTCAGCACTGCATGTTAATCATCAGCTGCAAAGCGGTTCTGATAGCTGGGAGCGATTTTGTGCTGAATCAGCATCCGAATGGGGTGTCTCTTTTGAATCAGAAAAAGTGACCTGTGACTCCTCGTCTGAAGAGAGCGCAAGGCAGGCGCGTTACTCTGCATTTAACAAGCGTTTAAAGCCCAAAGAGGCTTTGCTGCTAGCCCACCACCAAGATGATCAAGCCGAAACGGTCCTCTTTAACCTCTTTAGAGGCTCAGGTGTTAATGGGCTTTCGGGAATTGCTTCAAATAGATCGGTTGGGGAAGGAGAGCTTTTCAGACCGCTTCTGAATACGACAAAGTCTGATATCGAGTCAGCGGCCAAAGAGTTGCAGATTGCTTGGGTGGATGATCCCAGTAATCTTGATACAAGCTTTACCAGAAACTGGATTCGTAGAGATTTGTCGGGCGTTTTGAGCGCTCAATGGCCTGACTGGAAATCTACGCTGGCTAAAACAGCGTCACGTTTGAGCGAAGCGAGTGAATTGCATGAAGCGCTGGCGCAGATGGATCTTGAACGTTGTCAGCTAGAGGAGGGGGTTCTCTCCTTGGCACTCCTGCTGCAGCTCTCGCTGGCACGTAAGAAAAATCTTCTCTATCACTGGTTAAGTTCTGCTGGCCAGAGGGTAGGCTCGGAGAAACAGCTGGAATCGATTGCAAAGCTGGATGTAAAAGCAAAGGGTGAGTGGCAATTTTCCACAGTGATTTTGCGCGCCTATGATGAGAAGTTATTTTTATCACCTGATATTGAACGTCAACCCTGTGAGTCCATGGAGTGGGTGGTGTCTGATGAGACAGTGACATTTGGTCCTGGTCAGTTGAGCGCCATTAGATCTGAGGCTGGGCTGCCGGTAGATATGAAGCTAACTCTTCGAGCTCGAGAGCCAGGTGAGTCTGTTTACATTGAGTCTCGCGGGGGGCATGTCAGTATTAAAAAGCTGATGAATGAGCATCGAATCCCACCTTGGTTAAGAGAGTGTTGGCCAATTGTCTGTTCGTCGGGTCAGGTGGTGGCGATTCCTGAAATATGGCTGGATGAAAAAGTCTGTGTTAAAGACGGATTTTTACTAAATTGGGTCGTTTGATGTTTGTTACCAAAGCGCTCTTTTGGTAGACTGATTTCCCATCTTGAGTTCGCTAGAACTCCCTACAAACTCTATCTGACAGGTTCTGCATGACGCGCTATATTTTCGTCACCGGTGGTGTTGTTTCCTCATTGGGCAAAGGCATTGCTTCGGCCTCTCTCGCGGCAATTTTGGAAGCGCGTGGTCTTAAAGTCACCATGCTTAAGCTCGATCCATACATTAACGTGGATCCTGGTACTATGAGTCCGTTTCAGCATGGTGAGGTATTTGTCACCGAAGATGGTGCTGAAACCGATTTGGACCTTGGCCACTACGAGCGTTTTATTCGTACGACCATGGGCAAGCGAAACAACTTTACGACAGGCCGTATTTATCAACACGTTCTTCGTAAAGAGCGCCGTGGTGATTACCTAGGCGGAACTGTTCAGGTTATTCCTCACATCACTGATGAGATTAAGCGCCGCGTTATCGAAGGTGCAGGTGATGCTGATATCGCTCTCTGTGAGATTGGCGGTACCGTTGGTGATATTGAGTCCTTGCCGTTCTTGGAGGCTGTTCGTCAGCTGAAAGTGGAGCTGGGCTCAAACCGCGCTATGTTCATGCACCTCACACTTGTGCCTTACATTGCTACGGCCGGTGAGATTAAAACTAAGCCGTCACAGCACTCTGTGAAAGAGCTGCGCTCTATCGGTATTCAGCCTGATATTTTGGTATGCCGCTCTGATTTTGCGCTGCCTGAATCACAAGCTAAAAAACTCTCTATGTTTACCAACGTAGAAGAGCGCGCTGTTATTTCATTGCCTGATGCAAATACCATCTACAAAATCCCTGCGATGTTAGAAGCACAAGGTTTGGATCAGATCGTTGTTGAACGATTTAACCTGGATTGCCCTAAGGCTGATCTAGGTGAGTGGAATGCGGTAGCTGATGCGTTTTTGAATCCAGAGGGTGAAGTGACCATCGCGATGGTCGGTAAATACATGGAACTTCTGGATGCCTACAAGTCTCTTATCGAGGCGATATCACACGCAGGCATCTCACATCGTAAGAAAGTAAAAATCGAATACATCGATTCTGAACGTGTTGAGCGGGAAGGGGTTGAGATCCTTAAGGACTTCAGTGCGATCCTAGTACCTGGTGGATTTGGTGAGCGTGGTGTTGAGGGTAAGATCGAGGCGGTACGTTACGCTCGTGAAAATAAAGTCCCTTACCTTGGTATCTGCCTTGGCATGCAGGTTGCTGTAATTGAGTACGCACGTAATGTTGCTGGCTTGGCGGGTGCGACCTCGTCGGAGTTCAATACAGAAGCTGAGCACCCTGTTATCGGTTTGATTACTGAGTGGACGGATCACACCGGTGAAGTTGAACAGCGTACTGATGATTCAGATCTAGGTGGCACTATGCGCCTAGGTGCTCAGTTATGTCATCTTAAAGCGGGCACGCATGTTGCTGAAGCCTATGGTTCAACTGAAGTTGTTGAACGTCACCGCCATCGTTATGAAGTGAACAATAATTACGTTGCACAGCTAGAAGCTGCCGGACTTGTTATCTCAGGTCGTTCAACGGATGGTGAATTAGTCGAGGTTGTGGAAGCACCAGATCATCCGTGGTTTGTGGCTTGTCAATTCCACCCAGAGTTCACCTCTACACCACGTGATGGACACGGTCTATTTAAAGGATTTATTGGCGCTGCGCTTGAGTACCAAGCGAACAGCTAATTAGGAGTTAGGGAAATGACTACAATTGCAAACATCAAAGCACGTGAAGTATTGGATTCACGTGGTAACCCAACGGTTGAAGCGGACGTTGTTCTTGAGAACGGCATCATGGGGTCTGCTTGTGCGCCATCGGGTGCATCAACTGGTTCACGTGAAGCACTAGAGCTACGTGATGGTGATAAATCTCGCTACCTAGGCAAAGGCGTGCTTAAAGCTGTCGCTGCCGTGAACGGCGAAATCAAAGATGCCCTTGTTGGTATGGATGTGACTGATCAACGCGCTCTGGATAACAAGATGCTTGAGCTTGACGGTACTGAGAATAAGAGCAAATTTGGTGCGAACGCCATTCTTGCTGTTTCACTTGCTGCTGCTAAAGCGGCTGCGCAAGCTAAAAACATTCCACTTTACCAACACATCGCAGAGATCAATGGTACTCCAGGTCGCTACTCTATGCCTGTGCCAATGATGAATATCTTGAACGGTGGTGAGCACGCGGATAACAACGTTGATATCCAAGAGTTCATGGTGCAGCCGGTTGGCGTATCAAGTTTTGCCGAAGCACTTCGTTGCGGTGCTGAAATTTTCCACGCGTTAAAAGCGGTGCTTAAAGCTAAAGGCCTTAATACAGCGGTTGGTGACGAAGGTGGTTTTGCGCCAAACCTTGCGTCTAACGAAGAGGCTCTGGTTGTTATTAAAGAGGCGATCGCTAACGCAGGTTACGAGTTAGGTAAAGATGTTACTCTGGCTCTAGACTGTGCATCGTCTGAGTTCTATAAAGAGGGTATGTACGATCTTGCGGGTGAAGGTAAGAAGTTTGATTCAGAAGGATTCGGTGACTACCTTAAAGCATTGACTGAAAACTACCCAATTGTCTCTATTGAAGATGGCATGGATGAGTCTGATTGGGATGGTTGGGCGAGCCTGACAAGCAAGATCGGCAATAAGGTTCAGCTAGTTGGTGACGATCTATTCGTAACCAACACTAAGATTCTATCTCGTGGTATCGAACAGAGCATCGGTAACTCGATCTTGATTAAGTTCAACCAGATCGGTTCACTGTCTGAAACCTTGGATGCGATTAAAATGGCTCAGGATGCTGGCTTCACTGCAGTTATCTCACACCGTTCTGGCGAAACTGAAGATACAACCATTGCTGACCTTGCAGTGGGAACAGCCGCTGGGCAAATTAAGACCGGTTCACTTTGTCGCTCGGACCGTGTTGCTAAGTACAACCGCCTCATTCGTATCGAAGAGGAGTTGGGTGCTGCAGCAGCATACCGAGGCCTAGTTGAGATTAAAGGCCAGGGTTAATAGAAACATGATATAAAAGGGCCTTAGGCCCTTTTTTTGTGGAGAAAAACAGCTTGCGTTGGTTTTGGTTAATTCTGCTCCTAATGGCAGTGGCGCTTCAGTATCGACTCTGGTTCGGAGAGCCAAGCTTGCCTCAAATTTGGCAGGTACAGAGCGATATTGAAGAGCAGCGCAAGATTAACCAGAGGCTGTTGGAGCGAAACTCAGAGCTGGAAGCTGAAGTGCAAGATCTAAAACGCGGCTTGTCAGCACTCGAAGAGAGAGCCCGATCTGAAATGGGAATGATCGGTAAAGAGGAGACTTTTTATCAGGTGGTTAAGCCTTTGACACCATCGGAGATGGATAGTGACTGAATTTGTTGTAGAGCCTTTCAGCTATGTGAACGGCCAACCCGATGTGAAGGCACAGCTTCGTTCTGCACCAGAGGATTTTCGTGTTGTTGAAGATTTGGGGTATGAACCAGAGGGGGAAGGCGAACATCACTACCTATACATTCAGAAACGCGGTGAAAACACCGATTGGGTGGCGCGTCAGCTAGCTAACTTCTGCCAGGTCAGCCCCAGAGATGTGGCCTACGCAGGTAAAAAAGATCGCCATGCCGTAACTGAGCAGTGGTTCAGTGTCCATCTGCCCGGATCTCGACGTGTGCTTAACTGGGCGTTATTCGGTGGTGATACGATCAATGTTCTCAAGTCGAGTAAACATCGTCGCAAGATTAAACTCGGTCATCTTAAGGGTAACCGATTTGAGATTACCCTCAGAGAGGTCTCTGATGTAAATCGACTTCTGCATAAAGCGACTTCTCTTGAATCAGGGGTTCCTAACTACTTTGGTGAGCAGCGATTTGGTCAGTCGTTCGGTAATCTTCACTCAGGATTGGCTATCCTGTCGGGTGAGTTGGTTGAACGTCAGCGCAACAAACGCAGCATGTACATTTCGGCACTGCGTTCCTATCTATTCAATCGAGTGATCTCCACTCGTATAGATCAAGGCACCTGGGATAGCCCTCTCGATGGGGATGTCTTGATCGAAGACTTCACGCAAAAAGTTCATCGTTACGACGCTAATGATCCTGATCAAAAAGCCCGTTTCGATCAGTGCGATCTGCATTTGACTGCGCCGATGTGGGGTAAAGGCGAATTATACTCCCTGGATAAGGCTCAGATGATAGAAAAGTCGGTCGTCGCGGGGTATCCTCAAATATCTGAGGGGTTGGAAACGCTTGGGCTTAGACAAGAGCGTCGCAGTATGCGATTGGTCCCAAGAGATTTGCATGTGGAAGTGCTAGAGGAACAGGTCGTAAAACTCAGTTTCTCTCTTCCATCAGGCTCGTTTGCCACGAGTGTTTTGCGTGAGCTGTGTGTCTGGTAACCCTTTCCACTTAGGATTGAGCCAATAATAGATAAGAGATAACTAGATGCATATTTTGGTTTCCAATGATGATGGTGTTTACGCACCGGGGTTGCGGGTTCTTGCTGAACGTCTAAAAGAGGCAGGTCACCGCTGTACGGTTGTAGCACCTGATCGTAATAGAAGCGGTGCTAGTAACTCGTTAACCTTGGATCGTCCTCTTGATGCAATTGTGCATAGTAGTGGTTATTTTGGAGTCGATGGAACGCCAACCGATTGTGTGCATTTAGGGGTTTCTGGGATTTTCTCAGATGGTGATATCCCTGATATCGTCGTTTCCGGTATCAATGCGGGTGCAAACTTGGGTGACGATATTGTCTATTCAGGTACCGTGGCTGCGGCAACCGAAGGTCGTCATTTGACACTACCACCTATAGCAGTATCGACCTGCAATTTTCACCCTAAACACTATGAAACGGCCGCACAGGTAGTGGCTGATCTGGTCGCGAATATTGAATCCTTGAAGGTTGCACCGAGAACCGTCATTAATGTGAATGTTCCTGATCTCCCTATGGATCAATTAAAGGGTGTGCAAATTACCCGTTTGGGCCACCGCAGTGCTGGCGAACCGCCACTACCTACTCAAGACCCACGAGGTCGAACTCGCTATTGGATTGCCGCCGTCGGTGAAGCCAAAGATCGTGTTGAAGGTACCGATTTCTATGCGGTTGAAAATGGCTATGTTGCGGTCACCCCTCTGCAGCTGGATATGACTCGCTACTCTGATCTTGATCAGGTGGCTGATTGGTTGGAGCAGTAATAGTGTCCCAACAGCTTTTACGTGAAGGGATCGGAATGACTTCACGCCGAACAAGAGAGAGGCTTCTCAATCGCTTGCAGGATCAAGGGATCACCGATAAAGCGGTATTAGAGACGATCGTTGAAACGCCCCGTCATCTCTTCATTGATGAAGCGCTATCGCATAAAGCCTATGAAGACACCGCGCTGCCAATTGGATATAACCAAACCATCTCTCAACCCTACACTGTCGCTAGAATGAGCGAGTTGCTGTTGGAGTTTGGTGCTAAAGATAAGGTGTTAGAAGTTGGCACGGGATCTGGCTATCAGACAGCAGTTCTTGCTCAGCTCTGTCAGCAGGTTTTCAGTGTAGAAAGAATTCTTCCGTTACAAGAGCGAGCTGCATCTGTACTGGGCTACTTGGGATTGAGTAATGTCTCTCTTTTTCACACTGATGGTGGAATGGGGCTCGAGCATGAGGCACCGTTTGATGCCATTATGGTAACGGCAGCCCCCTCAGTTATTCCTGAATCTTTGAAGAAGCAATTGAAGGTGGGTGGCGTTTTAGTGGCCCCTGTTGGAGATGAAGAGCAAAAACTGGTTCGCATTTTGCGACGCAGTGATTCGCATTTTGAGACCAAAGTGATAGAGCCGGTTAAGTTTGTTCCTCTACTCAATGGGTTGGTAAGTTAATAGACAATGGATCATTTAAATAAGCAGCGCACAGCGTTTCAATATTTTAAGTTGTTATTGAAAGGGATGTTGATGGGTGCGGCTGATGCTGTTCCTGGTGTTTCAGGTGGAACTATTGCCTTCATTACCGGTATCTATGAAGAGCTCATTCACTCGATTCGTCGCTTCGATTTGAAAGCACTGAATGTTCTTTTTAAGAAAGGCTTAGTGGCTGCCTGGAAACAGGTTAACGGAACCTTCTTGTTGGTCCTTGTAGCCGGTATCGCGCTCAGTATCATCTTATTGGCGAAGACGGTTCTGTTTCTCCTAGACGAGTACCCGGTTCTGTTGTGGTCGTTCTTCTTTGGTTTGATTCTTGCGTCAACATGGAGTGTGGCTCGTCATGTTGCAGGTTGGTGCGCCAATCGGATGTCCGTCTTTGTTCTTGGCGCGGTGTTGGCCTATTTGTTGACCTCCATGTCGCCCAGTAGTGTGCCTGATTCGGCGCTGATGGTCTTTTTTGCAGGGATGATTGCCATCTGTGCCATGATTCTTCCAGGTATCTCAGGTAGCTTTATTCTGCTTCTATTAGGGATGTATACGACCATTCTGACAGCGATTAAAGAGTTTGATTTTGCTGTTATCGCACTGTTTGCCGCTGGTGCGGCCTCTGGTTTATTGGCGTTTTCTCGAGTATTGAGTTGGGCTTTCAATCATTATCGCTCAATGACTTTAGCGCTGTTGTCAGGTTTTTTGCTGGGTTCACTCAATAAGGTGTGGCCATGGAAGTACACACTCTCTTACACCATCAACTCTAAAGGGCATCAGGTGCCGCTCGTGGAGCAGAATGTTACCCCAACAGCCTTTACAGATCTTACGGGTGAACCATCTCAACTAGTGTTGGCCATTCTATTGATGCTGTTTGGCTTAGCGGTTGTTCTGTTAATCGATAGACTGCCATCGAGAGGCTAACTGTTTGCGGCTCACTGCTTTACTTGCATTTGCGCTACTTCTCTCTGCTTGTAGCACAGGGTATGCCCCAGTTTCAGATCAGTCACTAGGTCTTCAGCGACCCACCATCGGTGCCGGTGAGTATCGTGTTCGATCGGGTGATACTTTGATTGGTATCGCCTTTAAATTAGGGATCGATCACAGAAGATTGGCAGCAATCAATGGCATTAAAGATAAAGATCTAATATACGCCGGCCAGGTTTTAAAAACTCAAGGCAGCCCTGTTGCTACTCCTTCAAAGCCCCCCTCTAGAGCGGTTGCTAAGCAATCAGTCAACAAAACCCCATCACCTAAAAAGAGAGTTGCGCCAGTCGTGACAAATTTTTCTTGGGGTTGGCCACATTCTGGCAAGATTCTTGCTAGGTATTCAGCTAAAGAGGGTGGCAATAAAGGTTTGGATATCTCTGGCAAACTGGGTGATGCAGTTAAAGCAGCAGCACCTGGGCAGGTGGTATATGCCGGCAGCGGTTTGCTAGGATACGGAAATCTTGTCATTATCAGTCATAGCCAAGAGTTTTTGAGTGCCTATGCGCACAACAGTAAAATTCTGGTTAAAGAGAATCAGCAGGTAAAAGCGGGGCAAGTGATTGCTGAGCTTGGAAGCAGCGGAGCAACGGTTCCCATGCTTCACTTTGAGATTCGAAAAGACGGTAAGCCGGTTGATCCGTTGCGCTATCTACCCAAACGATAGCCCGAACGTTTCAACAAGCCCTCACCCAATAGCTTGATGAAGTGAGTGCAGTATGAATTCAGACAGCAAGATTGAGTTCAATGATGAGTCGTCAGATGATTTAGATCTTTTAGATGGCGAACAGAATAATAATCAAAATGAGCATGAGACAGTCGTCGACTCTCGTCGTGGTAAAGACGGTGTGGCTCATGAAGATTTAATCTCAGCAGGTCAGCTGGACTCGACCCAACTCTACCTCAATGAAATTGGTGCTGCCTCGCTGTTGACGCCCGATGAAGAGAAATCTTTGGGTAGAGCGATCCAACAAGAGGGGTGCATGAAATCCCGTGCGCGAATGATCGAGGCTAATCTGAGGTTGGTGGTTAACATTGCGCGTCGTTACCAAAATCGCGGCTTATCACTGATGGATCTCGTTGAAGAGGGTAATCTTGGACTTATTCGTGCAGTAGAAAAGTTTGACCCTGAAAAAGGCTTTCGTTTTTCCACCTATGCCACTTGGTGGATTCGCCAAGCGGTTGAACGTGGGGTCATGAACCAGACGCGAACCATACGTCTACCCATCCATATTCTTAAAGAGTTGAACAACTATCTTCGCGTTGCACGTGAGCTCTCTCTTACACTGGATCGTGAGCCGACCCCAGAAGATGTGGCTCGTCATCTAGATGAGCCTCTGGAGAATGTTGAAAAGATTATGCGGTTGAATCAACGCGTTGGGTCTTTGGATATTGTGGCAACAGAGGATGGTCGATCGCTAACGGAAGTCATTTCGGATGAAAATGTTAAGTCCCCCGATGACCATAACGCCGATGAAGACCTTCACAAGAATCTAGAATATTGGATAGGCACGCTTCCAGAAAAACATTGCGAGGTTATCTCTCGACGCTTCGGCTTGCGTGGTTTTGATGCTCAGACCCTGGAAATGGTGGGTAATGAAATCGGCCTGACTCGCGAAAGGGTACGACAGATTCAGGTGGAAGGACTCAAAAAGCTTAGAGCGATCTGTTTAGAGAATGGTCTTAACGTCGATTCGCTGTTTAGGCTGTAGCTAACGCTCTAGTAACGCTAGCTTGTCGGTTTTTCCATTCCACTCTTCAGCATCAGAGAGTGGTGCCTTCCGGTAACGGATGTTTGGCCACTGCTCACTCAGTTCGGCATTGAGTTTGTAGTAGATATCCTCCTGTGGGAGAAGGTCATCCTCATGTTTAATAGCTTGAGCAGGGCATTCAGGTTCGCACAGTGCGCAATCGATACACTCATCAGGATGTATCACTAAGAAATTGGGGCCTTCGTAAAAACAATCCACGGGGCACACATCGACACAATCCGTATACTTACACTTGATACAGTTTTCGGTCACGATAAACGTCATGTGTTACCTCCCATCAGCTTTCTATTGAGTATAGATTAAGCGGATCAGTATTTCTCAACTAACTGTTTGAGCTCATAGATTAGGTCCAATGCCTCTCTAGGTGTGAGTGAGTCAGGATCCAATGCTTTTAACTTTAAGTCGCTCTCAGATGGAATAGGAGCGATAAAGAGATCGTTTTGTTGTGGTGATGCCGCTCCAGCTGTTTTGAGGCTGGTTGAAGTAAGAGGTTGAGATTGGCTCCCCTCTTCGAGCTGAATCAGTTTTGATCGGGCACTTTGAATCACTGAGCGAGGTACACCTGCCAATTGAGCAACTTGCAGACCGTAACTCTGGCTTGCAGGCCCCTCTTGGACCTCATGCATAAAGACAATATGGTCGTTATGTTCAACAGCCGTTAAGTGCACATTGACGACGCCGTCAATAAGCTCTGATAGTTGTGTTAGTTCAAAATAGTGGGTTGCGAATAGCGTCAGAGCCTTACACTCTTTAGCTAAATACTCTGCTGCGGACCATGCAAGTGATAGGCCATCAAATGTACTTGTGCCTCTTCCTACCTCATCCATTAGAACTAAAGAGCGCTCTGTTGCGTTATGCAGTATGTTAGCCGTTTCGGTCATCTCAACCATGAAGGTAGAGCGTCCGCCCGCCAGGTCATCGGAGCTACCCATTCGAGTGAAGATTTGATCGACGATGCCAATTTCCGCGCTGCTGGCCGGAACAAAGGAGCCAATCTGAGCCATTAAGGTAATGATGGCTATTTGTCGCATATAGGTGGATTTACCACCCATATTTGGACCGGTCACCATCAGCATCTGTCGTTCTGAATTGAGTTCGGCATTGTTGGCGACAAAGGGCGTGTCTAACACCTGTTCAACAACAGGGTGGCGACCTTCAGTAATCCTTAAACTAGCCGAATTAATCAAAGCTGGGCAGCTGTATTCCAAAGTAGAGGCGCGTTCAGCGAGGTTGCGTAGCAAATCTAACTCTGCCAGTGCCTCGGCTGATGAACGAAGAGGAGTAAGCTGTTCGGCAAGTAGATCGAGCAGCTCATCATAGAGGGCTTTTTCGCGGGCCAATGCACGGCTTTTCGCGCTAAGTGCTTTATCCTCAAACTCTTTAAGTTCCGGTGTTATAAAACGCTCTGCGTTCTTAAGAGTCTGACGGCGTTGATACTCTACTGGAGGTTCAAACTGTTGGGCTTTACCGACCTCAATAAAGTAGCCGTGCACGCGATTGTAGCCAACCTTAAGTGTGGCGATGCCTGTGCGAACTCGTTCACGTTCCTCGAGGTCAATTAGATAGCTACCTGCGTTTTCACTCAGGCCCTGAAGCTCATCAAGCTCAGCATCGTAGCCACTGGCAATGACACCGCCTTCACGAATGACAACGGGAGGATTCACTTTAATAGCTCGGCTCAAAAGCGAGGCTAGATCCGGAAAGGAAGAGACAGCCTGTTTGAGGTGGATGAGTCGATTGCCTTCGCAATCTGTCAGTAATTCTTGGATGTCTGGTAGCGCATTCAGTGCCAATTTGAGACGCTCTAGATCCCTTGGTCGAGCTGAGCGCAGAGCAACACGTGACAGAATTCGCTCTATATCGCCAATTGAGCGCATGACATCGTCAAAGGCTTCAAAACGGAACTGATCCAGCATCCATTGGATGGCTTGCTGTCGTTCTTGTAGAGCAGTGATATTACGAAGGGGTCTGTGCAGCCATCGGCGCAGCATTCTGGCAGCCATAGGTGTCTTAGTTCTATCTAAAACAGAGACCAGGGTTTGCTCGCTACCACCATTGAGGTTGACATCGATCTCAAGATTTTTACGTGTAGCGGCGTCGATATGAACCGCCTCGTTACCCTTATCTACGATTAAACTGTTGATGTGGGGTAGAGCGCTTCGCTGAGTATCTTTAGCGTATTGCATTAAACAGCCAGCCGCCGCAACAGCAAGTGACATGCCTTCACAGCCAAACCCCACTAGGTCTCGAGTTTTGAATTGCTCGTTTAGGATTCGATGTGCGGTCTCAATCTCAAACGCCCAAGGTGGCTGGCGCCTCAGGCCAAGACCACGAAGCGACTGGATCCACTCTTGCTCAGCAAGCTCATCTGAGACAAGCAGCTCTGCAGGCTTTAGTCGCTCGATTTCGGAGTGTGCGAATGCTGAAGTGTCGAGTTCAGAGACATGAAAGCGACCTGCGCTAATGTCCAGTACTGCTAGGCCATATCGATTTTTATGTTCATAAATGGCGGCTAAAAGATTATCACGACGCTCCTCTAGAAACGCCTCGTCTGTCAATGTGCCAGGTGTGATGATTCGAGCAACTTGACGCTCAACCGGCCCCTTGCTGGTGGCTGGATCACCTACTTGCTCGCAGATGACAACGGACTCACCCAGTCTAACCAGCCTGGCGACGTAGCCCTCGGCTGAATGAAAAGGGACTCCGGCCATTGGAATGGGCTCACCGCCCGATTTGCCACGTGCAGTTAGCGAAATGTCCAACAGCTCGGCAGCTCGTTTAGCATCGTCGTAAAAAAGCTCATAAAAATCCCCCATGCGATAGAACAGAAATTCATGTGGGTGATCGGCTTTGATGCGTAAATACTGTTGCATCATTGGCGTGTGCTGGGAAAGATCTTGTGGACTATTGGACATAAAATTTACAATTATTAAAGCGAGCTAAAGATCAGATTCTACTTGAATCTGTTTGATTATCGAGTGACGAGAACAATAAATTTTAATGAAAGCTTTGACTGTGAAGAGTGATGAATAAGCAAATTGATCTGTTGGCTAAAAAGCTGATTGATGCACGATTAATGATGGCGACGGCAGAGTCTTGCACCGGCGGTGGTATTGCTCAGGCGCTCACTGATATATCGGGCTCATCACAGTGGTTTGATAGTGGTCTAGTTACCTACTCCAATGAAGCTAAGCAGCGTTTATTGGGTGTTCCAAACGAATTGATTGATCAGTGGGGTGCAGTAAGTGAGCCCGTTGCTAAGTCGATGGCTGAAGGGGCGGCAAATCAAGAGGGCGTGGATTTGGCGGTCGCTGTGACTGGTATAGCTGGTCCCACTGGTGGTAGTAAAGATAAGCCTGTCGGTACTGTATGGATTGCCTGGAAGATACCTAATAAACAGTCAGAAGCGCGCTGTTTTAAGTTCGATGGAGATCGTTCCGTAATTCGGCAGGCGACCATAAATGCAGCTATTACGGGGCTCTTAGAGCGTTTGTGAAATTATTTTCGTATTCCTGTTTGACATATTTTTTACCTGTGCTTTAATACTGGTTATTAATACAGTAGTTAGCCAGTAGACAGCTCAAGGAATTTCTCATGGATCAGAATCGTAAGAAAGCATTAGACGCAGCACTCTCACAAATAGAACGACAGTTCGGTAAAGGCGCAGTCATGCGCATGGGTGAGCAGCCTCGTGAGGCTATCCCTGCAGTTTCAACTGGCTCACTAGGATTGGATATTGCCCTAGGTATAGGCGGTCTTCCTTACGGACGTGTTGTAGAGATCTACGGTCCAGAGTCCTCTGGTAAAACAACACTAACCCTGCAAGTGATAGCTGAAGCTCAAAAGCAGGGTAAAACTTGTGCATTCGTGGATGCTGAACACGCTTTAGATCCGATTTATGCTGAGAAACTTGGTGTTGATGTCGACTCGCTTCTTGTTTCTCAGCCGGACACAGGTGAACAAGCACTTGAAATTACCGACATGCTAACTCGCTCGGGCGCTGTTGATGTGATCATTGTCGATTCGGTTGCTGCATTGACGCCTAAAGCTGAAATCGAAGGTGATATGGGTGATTCGCACGTCGGTTTGCAAGCACGCTTGATGTCTCAAGCACTTCGTAAACTGACGGGTACCGTTAAACAGTCAGGTTGTTTGCTAGTCTTCATCAACCAGATTCGAATGAAAATCGGTGTCATGTTTGGTAACCCTGAGACGACTACGGGTGGTAATGCGCTTAAGTTTTACTCTTCAGTTCGTTTGGATATTCTCCGAACTGGTGCGGTGAAGCAGGGTGATGAGATTATCGGTAACGAGACTCGTGTAAAAGTTGTTAAAAACAAAGTTGCTCCGCCATTCCGCCAAGCAGAATTCCAGATTATGTACGGCAAAGGTATCTATCACATGGGCGAAGTAATCGACCTAGGTGTGCAGCAAAAGCTGATTGATAAGAGTGGTGCTTGGTACGCATACAATGGCGATAAGATCGGGCAGGGTAAAGCGAATGCAGCCAAGTTCCTGGAAGAAAATCCAGAGATCGCTAACGAAATTGAGTCACAAATTCGTAAAGAGTTGCTATCTGTACCAGCCAAGCCTGAAAAAGGTGATGAAGGTTCTGAAACTAATGCAGAGTTAGAATTTTAATCACAGAATAGAGGGGCTTCGGCCCCTTTTTTATTTCTATGCAAAAACGACAAAAGAGACCTATAGAAACAGAATCCGAGCTAAGGTCCTTTGCCTTCAGTTATTTGGCTAGGCAAGAGTATTCGCAGAGTCAATTACGTGAGCGTCTTGCAAAAAGATGTGAAAAACCTGAACTCATAGAGAGGGTGTTAACTTACCTTGTTGAAGAGGGGTATCAATCTGATAGCCGCTTTGCAGAGAGCTACATTCGAGTGAAATCCGATCAGGGGCAAGGTGGTAAGAAAATAGCTTTCGATCTGAGTCGTAAAGGAATTTCTAAGCAATTAATCGAAGAGTTATTAGATAGTCGCAAAGACGATCCCAAGCAGGTCGCGCTTGAGTATCTAAAACGCAAATTTGGTGAAGAGCCTCCTGAAGATATGAAAGTGAAAGCAAAATGGTTTAGACATATGGCTGGACGTGGTTTCAACTATGGTGAAATCGAATACGCATTTCGTTATCAAAATAGTGATCCCGATTACGACTAATCACCGTTAATTTGGTCAATTCCCCCGCACTACCCCCTACGAGTTTCACTCTAGTTTGTATATACTTATCCGCTATTTTGCCAAGGTTGTACCTGTATGAATTTAGGTACGGCTATTTTGGTGTCAATTTAAGATGATAGAGACTCGGCTGATTCTATGAAAAAGATGACCAGTGCTGAAATTCGAAACGCATTTCTGGACTATTTTGCTAGTCAGGGACATGAGGTGGTTTCTTCAAGCCCACTGATCCCTGGCAACGATGCCACACTGCTTTTCACCAACGCAGGTATGGTTCAGTTTAAAGACGTATTCCTGGGTAGCGATAAACGCAACTACTCTCGAGCAACAACCTCGCAACGTTGTGTTCGTGCCGGTGGTAAACACAATGACCTAGAGAACGTAGGCTACACTGCTCGTCACCACACTTTCTTTGAAATGTTGGGTAACTTCAGCTTTGGCGATTACTTTAAAGAAGATGCCATTCGATTTGCTTGGACCTTCTTAACGGAAACCTTGGGTCTTCCAAAAGAGCGTCTATGGGTAACCGTTCACCACAGTGATGATGAGGCAGAACGTATCTGGAAAGAGACCATGGGTATCGACCCAGAGCGTTTCTCTAAGCTTGATGAAGATAACTTCTGGGCGATGGGTGATACAGGTCCTTGTGGTCCATGTACAGAGATTTTCTTCGATCATGGTCCTGATGTTTGGGGTGGCCCACCAGGAAGCCCAGAGGAAGATGGGGATCGATACATCGAGATCTGGAACGTTGTCTTTATGCAGTACAACCGTTCTGCTGATGGTGAAATGACACCGCTAGAGCGCCCTTCAATTGATACCGGTATGGGTCTTGAACGTATTGCTGCCGTTATGCAGGGCGTTCATTCGAACTACGAAATTGATCTGTTCCAAAACCTACTTGCAGCGACAGCTGAAGTAATTGGTACCAAGGATCGCGATAACAAATCACTTCGCGTAATCGCTGACCATATCCGTTCATGTTCATTCTTAATCACTGATGGCGTGACGCCTTCAAACGAAGGGCGTGGCTATGTTCTTCGTCGTATTATGCGCCGCGCCATTCGTCACGGTAATAAACTCGGTGCTCAAGGAACCTTCTTCTACAAATTGGTTGCGCCCCTAGTTAAAGAGATGGGCGAAGCCTATCCTGAGCTTGCAAAAATGCAGGAACAGGTTGAGCGAGTGCTTCTTAAAGAGGAGGAGCAGTTTGCTCGTACCCTAGACAAAGGACTGGCACTTCTTGAAGAGGAGATTGCAAATCTTCAGGGTACGGTCGTTCCTGGCTCAGCAGTATTCAAACTCTATGACACTTATGGTTTCCCGGTTGACTTGACCGCCGATGTTGCGCGCGAGCGTGAACTGACCATTGACATGGAAGGCTTTGAAGCAGCAATGGCTGATCAGCGTGAACGTGCTCGTGCATCAGGCTCATTCAATGTGGATTACAACGATAAGCTAGAGATCGATGGCGTTACCGAGTTCTCTGGTTATGAGCTTCTTGAAGATCGTGTTGAGATTGAAGCGATCTTCAAAGAGGGCGAATCAGTCACAGAGCTATCTGCTGGAGAGTCCGGTCTTGTGGTGATGGCTCGTACACCTTTCTACGCTGAATCGGGTGGTCAGGTCGGTGATACTGGTCAGCTGGTTTGGGATCGCGGTACGTTTGATGTGGCAAACTGTACAAAAGAGGGTAAGAGCCATGTTCATCACGGCTCTGTGACTGAGGGCGTTTTAAAGGTCGGAGACCAAGTTAACGCACTGGTTAACAAAGCTCGTCGTCAAGCTGCGGCTCTTAACCACTCAGCTACGCACCTTTTACACGAAGCGCTTCGTCGCGTGCTGGGTGAACATGTGCAGCAGAAAGGCTCACTGTGTAATGATGAACGTCTCCGTTTTGACTTCTCACACTTTGAAGCGGTTACCGACGAAGAGCTAAAAACTGTTGAGCAGATGGTCAATGAACAGATTCGCGCAAATACGTCAGTGGAAACTGAAGTCATGGCGATTGATGCTGCGAAGGAGCGCGGAGCTCAAGCCCTATTTGGTGAAAAGTATGATGACGAAGTTCGTGTGCTCTCAATGGGTGGCGATTTCTCAGTAGAACTTTGTGGCGGTACCCATGCTTCCCGTACCGGTGATATCGGTATGATGAAGATCGTCTCTGAGTCAGGTATTGCATCAGGCGTGCGCCGCATCGAAGCGATTACCGGTCTAGCTGCCCTTAACTGGTTTGAAGAGAGTGAGTCACTACTGGGCGAACTCGGCTCAATGGTTAAAGGTTCTCGAGATTCACTGCTAGAGAAATTCCAAGCATTGAACGAACGTAGCCGTTCCCTTGAGAAAGAGATCGAACGATTGAATGCAAAACTGGCGGCTGCCCAGAGTGGTGAGTTGCTCTCGTCGGCGCTTGAGATCAACGGTATCAAGGTTTTGGCAACAGAAGTTCAAGGTGTTGACCCTAAATCGCTTCGCGACATGCTGGATCAGCTTAAGAATAAGTTGGGCAGGGGTGTGGTTGTGCTTGCAGCGCACGATGGAGAAAAGGTTAGCCTTGTCGCGGGTGTGACGAAAGACCTTACTGGTCAAGTAAAAGCGGGTGATCTGATTCGTGAGCTTGCCACTCAACTTGGCGGTAAAGGCGGTGGTCGACCTGATATGGCTCAGGGCGGTGGCACCGATATAGCGGCTCTTCCTCAGGCGATTGCTGCGGTACCCGAATTAGTTAGAGCTGCACTTTAATCGTGCAGCGTTAATTGGAAATAGAGATAGATGGCTTTATTTGTACAAAAGTATGGCGGTACCTCAGTAGGTTCAGTAGAGCGTATTGAAGCAGTCGCTGACAAAGTAAAACGATTTAAGGATCAGGGGCACGACATTGTCGTGGTTGTCTCTGCTATGAGCGGTGAGACCAATCGTCTTATCGGTCTTGCTAAAGATATCACTGATAATCCAGATCCACGTGAATACGATGTTTTGGTATCAACGGGTGAGCAGGTGACGATTTCACTGCTCTCTATGGCTCTGAAAAAGCGTGGTCTAGGTGCGAAGTCTTACACTGGCGGTCAGGTCCGTATCCATACTGATAGCTCACACACCAAAGCGCGTATCCAAAGCATCGATACCAGCAAAATGCGTTCAGATCTTGATGAAGGTAACGTCATAGTTGTAGCTGGCTTCCAGGGCATGGATGATGACGGCAATATCACGACCCTAGGTCGCGGTGGCTCTGATACAACGGGTGTTGCTCTGGCGGCTGCTTTAAAAGCTGATGAGTGTCAGATCTACACGGATGTCGACGGCGTCTACACGACAGACCCGCGCGTGGTAGAAGGTGCCCGTCGTCTCGATAAAATCACCTTTGAAGAGATGCTAGAGATGGCCAGTCTCGGTTCAAAGGTTTTGCAGATTCGCTCGGTTGAATTTGCAGGTAAATACAATGTTCCATTACGTGTATTGTCTAGCTTCCAAGATGGTGGCGGTACACTTATTACTACAGAGGAAACTGATAGCGTGGAAAATCCAATTATTTCAGGCATCGCGTTTAACCGTGACGAAGCAAAACTGACGGTGTTGGGCGTGCCTGACCTTCCAGGTATTGCATCACGTATCCTAGGTCCTGTCTCGTCTGCCAATATCGAAGTAGATATGATCGTTCAAAACGTAGCAGCAGATCAGACTACCGACTTTACATTCACAGTACACCGTAATGATTACGATAAAGCCTTGGCTATCCTTGAAGAGACGGCTAATGAGCTGGGTGCACGTGAAGTGAAAGGCGACAATAAGATTGCTAAAGTCTCTATCGTGGGTGTGGGTATGCGTTCTCACGCAGGCGTTGCAAGCAATATGTTCACAACCCTGGCGAAAGAGAATATCAATATCCAGATGATCTCAACTTCCGAGATCAAGGTCTCTGTAGTAATTTCAGAGAAGTACATGGAGCTAGCGGTTCGTGCGCTGCACAGTGCGTTTGAACTCGACCAAGCAGACAGCGTCGCTGAATAATCGCTATCTAGCATAATTGGATTCGCACATGGCGATCACCTGATCGCCTATCTTAAATGGATTTAGGAGAAGCTGATGCTAATACTGACAAGGCGAGTTGGTGAAACTCTAATGATTGGTGACAACATCAGTGTTACTGTTCTTGGTGTTAAAGGTAATCAGGTGCGAATCGGTGTGAATGCACCAAAAGATGTTTCCATTCATCGTGAAGAGATCTACCAAAGGATCTTGGATGAAAAAGAGCAGGAAAATAGCGGAAAGTCGTAAGTTTTTCCCTTTTAGGGTTTAACTTTAGTCACCTCTCTTGTACTATACGCGCCGTTGATCAGGAGCGGTGGCCGAGTGGCTGAAGGCGCACCCCTGCTAAGGGTGTATACGTTTACGCGTATCGAGGGTTCGAATCCCTCTCGCTCCGCCATCAAGATTAAGCGCCCGTAGCTCAGCTGGATAGAGTACCTGGCTACGAACCAGGCGGTCGCACGTTCGAATCGTGCCGGGCGCGCCAATCTTGAGTTTTCACTTCTTTAGTGTTTTCATCGACCAACATCTGAAATAAGCGCCCGTAGCTCAGCTGGATAGAGTACCTGGCTACGAACCAGGCGGTCGCACGTTCGAATCGTGCCGGGCGCGCCATTTCAGAATCACGCAATACTTCAGCGCCCGTAGCTCAGCTGGATAGAGTACCTGGCTACGAACCAGGCGGTCGCACGTTCGAATCGTGCCGGGCGCGCCATATTCAAAAGAAATGCCACCTTTATGGTGGCATTTTTTTTTGATCTGGACTTGTCCAGCCGAGTCAACGTGCTCGTTCGACTAAAACGCAGGAGCGTTTTAGGGCAGGCGAAGCCTGGGGTGAAACCCCGAGGGCAGGACAGCCCGAGCCAATCGTGCCTCCAAAGCTAGATCGCTAGAGTACCTGGGCTTTTATGAGCCGCAGCGCTACCAGTCGGTTCAAATTACAAGGCGCGCCATATTCAAAAGAAATGCCACCTTTAAGGTGGCATTTCTTTTGAACTGGACTTGTCCAGCCGAGTCAACGTGCCCGTTCGACTAAAACGCAGGAGCGTTTTAGGGCAGGCGAAGACTGGGGTGAAACCCCGAGGGCAGGACAGCCCGAGCCAATCGTGCCTCCAAAGCTTCATCGCTAGAGTACCTGGGCTTTTATGAGCCGCAGCGCTACCAGTCGGTTCAAATTACAAGGCGCGCCATATTCAAAAGAAATGCCACCTTTACGGTGGCATTTTTTTTTGAACTGAAATTTCTCATTCTTTAGTCGCAATGAAAGTCATTTCGAAACTGATACAGATACGCCGTTACAGAGTGCGTAAACACTGCAGCTTCATTCGTAAGTTGACTGGTAAGTTAAAAAAACGACCTTTTTTGTAAATTCACTACATACAAAGTGGGCTTGATATGGCTGCGGGGCTATGGGATAACTGTTTCCTATGCTGTTGGGTAGGGGTTACTTTGCGCATAGATCCTAGGATTATGCCAAGCCCTTTGAATTATTTTTATTGGAGTAGAGTAGATGAATAGTCTGATATCAGAAGGCCTCAACCTTATGGTCTATGGTATGGGGTTCGTTTTCGTATTCCTTACGCTGCTGGTCATTGTCACTACATTGATGTCTAAGCTGGTAAACAAGTTTTTGCCAGAACCGATTGTAGAGCCAAAAGCCAAAGCGTCTGCGCCTCAAGCTGCAGGCAACAATGATGAGTTGTTGGCTGTATTGACGGCAGCGGTTCATAAATACCGTAAGTAATTTTAGGCACTGCCTTTTAACAAGAGAGAACTTAAGTTTATGTCTGATGCAAATAAGCCTCTTGGTATCACGGATGTAGTTTTACGTGATGCGCACCAATCATTGTTTGCGACTCGTCTTCGCCTCGATGACATGCTTCCTATTGCTGAGAAGCTAGATAAGATTGGCTACTGGTCGCTAGAGAGTTGGGGTGGTGCCACTTTTGACTCATGTATTCGTTATCTAGGTGAAGATCCATGGGATCGTATTCGCCAACTTAAAGCAGCCATGCCAAACACTCGCCAGCAGATGCTACTGCGTGGTCAAAACCTACTTGGTTACCGCCACTACGGTGATGATGTGGTCGAACGTTTTGTTGAGCGTTCAGCAGAGAGCGGTATCGACGTATTCCGTATCTTCGATGCGATGAATGACCCTCGTAACCTTGAGAAAGCGATTGCGGCCGTTAAAGCGACTGGCAAACACGCTCAGGGAACGATCTCTTACACTACTAGCCCAGTTCACACCATCGATATGTGGGTGGATTACGCTAAAACGCTTGAAGACATGGGTGCTGACTCGATCAACATCAAAGATATGTCAGGCATTTTGACCCCTTACGGTGCGTTTGATCTTGTATCTCGTCTTAAAGCTCAGACGGGTCTTGAAGTTCAGCTTCATGCTCACGCAACGGCAGGTCTGTCTGATATGACCATCCTAAAAGCGGTTGAAGCGGGCATTGATCGTGTTGATACAGCGATCTCTTCAATGTCGATGACCTACGGTCATACAGCAACAGAGTCTGTAGTAGCGGCTCTAGCAGGTACAGACCGTGATACAGGACTAAACCTAGAAGCACTCGAAGAGATTGCAGCCTATTTCCGTGAAGTTCGTAAGAAGTACGCTAAATTTGAAGGCTCACTGCGTGGTACTGACAGCCGCATTCTAGTGGCTCAGGTTCCTGGTGGTATGTTGACTAACATGGAGAGTCAACTTAAAGAGCAGGGCGCAGCTGATAAGTTTGATGAAGTGTTGGCTGAGATCCCACGAGTACGTGAAGATCTTGGTTACATTCCACTGGTGACACCAACATCACAGATCGTTGGTACTCAAGCGGTTATCAATGTACTCGTTGGCGAGCGTTACAAAACTATTTCCAAAGAAGTTCAGGGTATCCTTAAAGGTGAGTACG
Organism: Marinobacterium sp. xm-d-530; assembly: GCF_013283365.1. GTDB lineage: Bacteria > Pseudomonadota > Gammaproteobacteria > Pseudomonadales > Balneatricaceae > Marinobacterium_E. The sequence goes on from NZ_WBYM01000004.1 coordinate 85,846, forward strand.
GTGCAGCTCCTGCGCCATACAATGCTGAGCTTCAGGCCAAAGTTCTTGATGGAGCAGAGGCTATCACTTGCCGTCCAGCTGATCTCATCGAGCCAGAGATGGATAAGCTTGTTGCAGAGCTTAAAGAGATCGCAGTTGAAAAGGGTATTGAGCTAGAAACGGGTGAGCGTGAAATTGATGACGTGCTTACTTACGCTCTGTTCCCTCAGATCGGCCTTAAATTCCTTGAAAATCGCGGTAACCCAGACGCGTTTGAACCAGTACCCACTTTAGAGGATGCGCTAGCTATGTCAGCACCTAAGAAATCAGGACCAGAAGTTTACACAATCACAGTCAATGGCCAGAACTACGTTGTTCAAGTGGCTGAAGGTGGTGACATTACAGCCGTTGCTCCAGCTGCTGCAGCACCTGCCGCTCCAGCCGCTGCGCCTGCAGGTTCAGGTGAGCCTGTACCAGCTCCACTGGCCGGTAACATCTGGAAAGTTCAGGTCTCTGCTGGTCAAGCGGTTCAAGAGGGCGATGTGCTTGTTATCTTGGAAGCGATGAAGATGGAGACAGAAGTTCGTGCAGCGCGTGCTGGTACAGTGACTTCAGTTGACGTTAAAGAGGGCGATGCCGTTCAGGTTGGCGACTCTCTGGTTACTCTTGCCTAATTTGAGGTGACGGTTTAATGGAAAAGATCCTTCAACTGTGGGAAGCCTCGGGCATCTACAACATCTCAGCCGGTCAGGTAACTATGATCGCTGTTGGTTTGTTGTTGCTCTTTTTGGCAATCCGCAAAAACTTTGAGCCACTGCTGCTTGTGCCAATCGGTTTTGGTGGCATCATGGCGAATATTCCCGAGGCTGGACTCGCGTTTTCTGCAGTAGAGAATGCGGTTCACTTTGCAAAACCTGAAGTGCTTCAGGGTTTGGCTGCTTCATTGAATATTACCAGTGTGGATCCTCACGAGATACTGCATGCTTACCACGGCTCTAATCCGTCTACGCATCATGCAGCCACTATGGTTGCTGCTGACGCGGGTTACAGCAATGGTATGCTCTATAACTTCTACTCTGTAGCCATTGCTTCGGGTGTTGCTCCGCTACTGATCTTTATGGGCGTTGGTGCGATGACTGATTTTGGTCCGCTCCTGGCTAATCCTAAGACTCTATTCTTGGGTGCTGCAGCTCAGTTCGGCATCTTTGCTACGGTATTGGGTGCTGTGGGTCTTTCGGCTATGGGTATCATGGACTTCACAGTTCAAGATGCAGCTGCAATCGGCATCATCGGTGGTGCTGACGGTCCTACAGCTATTTACGTTGCCAGCATGCTTGCCCCTCAATTACTGGGTGCGATCGCTGTAGCGGCTTACTCATACATGGCACTAGTGCCAATGATTCAACCGCCAATCATGCGAGCATTGACGACTGAATCAGAGCGTAAGATCGCTATGCACCAGCTTCGTCATGTCTCTAAGACTGAGAAAATCATGTTCCCGATAGCGCTGTTGATTCTTGTCGCACTGTTGCTTCCGGATGCGGCCCCACTATTGGGTATGTTCTGTTTCGGTAACCTGATGCGTGAATGTGGCGTTGTGGACCGTCTGAGTGATACAGCACAGAATGCTCTAATCAACATCGTGACGATCTTCCTAGGTCTATCGGTTGGCTCAAAGTTGAGCGCTGATAAGTTCCTGGACTTGAACACACTGGGCATTTTGCTCCTTGGTATCGTTGCTTTTGGTATCGGTACAGCTGCAGGTGTCTTGATGGCTAAGCTGATGAATAAGCTTGAGGGTGGTAATGCAATCAACCCACTTATTGGTTCAGCGGGAGTCTCTGCTGTTCCTATGGCTGCTCGTGTCTCCAATAAGATCGGTTTAGAGGCTAACCCTCAAAACTTCTTGCTGATGCATGCCATGGGCCCTAACGTAGCGGGTGTGATTGGCTCTGCGGTTGCTGCAGGTGTCATGATTAAGTTTGTTGGTTAATCTTTGATTAACCATTATAAAAAGCGCCCTCGGGCGCTTTTTTGTTACCTGACAATTGTGAAGTTTGAATATTCTCTAACTTTTTTTACAAAAGTGACTTCGTTTTATTTTTTATCGTCTATGCTGTGTATAGAGAAAGAAAATAGACCCGCAGTATAAAGGCAGTATCTGCGCTTTAGGAATTGAAGAATGAAGACGCTCAGTACAGGTGAAATCGCTAAGCTTTGTGACGTTAATTTACGAACCGTCATTCGTTGGATCGAGCGAGGGGCTTTAAAGGGTTTTAAACTTCCAGGTCGAGGGAATAACAGAGTTCGCGTAGAGGACTTCTTAGCCTTTCTGGTTGAGCATGAGATCCCGATTCCTGCTGAACTGCAGGAAGATAGTCGAAAGGTTCTTGTTGTAGATGATGAGCCTGCCATCGCACGTGCATTACAACGAGTGTTACGTAAGCATGGTTTGGTCGCAGAGGTGGCCGCTGATGGTTTTCAAGCGGGTACCAAGCTGATGAAAGATCGCCCAATTCTGGTGACCTTGGATCTCAGTATGCCGGGCCTAAGTGGTTACGATGTACTGAGTTTTGTTCGCGAAACTCCAGAAATAGCTTCAACCAAAATATTGGTCATCTCGGCATTGGGCAGTGAAGCCCTCCAAAAGGCGATCGATTTGGGAGCCGATGCGATTTTGAATAAGCCGTTTGATAATCATGAGTTGGTCGAAGTGATCAATAAGTTGGTTGGAACAGCGGCGAAAGCTGAAGATATTTAACAGCTATTCAGACAGCAAACCACAATAAAGCCCGCTAATGTTTGTTAGCGGGCTTTTTTTGTCATTAGCCGTTTAGTCAGCGATTTCTGAGCGATTCTTCCCCTCGGATTTTGCAAATTTAAGCGCTTTTTTCGCTGCTTTATAGAGCTCTTCAGGGTCATCACCGATATCGATTGCCTTGGCTGCCAGAGTGATTTGTATGTCGACTTTCTGGTTTCGCACTAGATAGCTACGTGAGGCCAGTTTCATTCTGACCCGTTCCATAATGCCGTTAATACAGTTCTCGGGAGCATACTGATTCAACATGATGCCAAACTCATCGTCCTCGGTACGAGCAATGATATCGCCTGAGCGAAGATTAAAGCTTAATAGTCTGCCGACCAATTTTAAAACGTCCTCACTGGTTTGAGGCCCGACAGACTCAACAATAGAGCTAAAATTATCGACATCTAAGAGAATTAGGTAGGAGGGTGCAACGCCTGGCAAGGCCGTGCCAACAATCGCTTGAGCCTCTACTTGCTCCATCAGAGCCGTTCTATTGAGTAGACCGGTCAGTGGATCAGTCGCAGTTAGGCTTTTCACTAGCTCATCGTAATTACGTTTCTCATCATCACGTTGTTTTTGAACGAGCTCTTCGTTAATGATCGCAAGCAGTTCACTATTGTCCCAGGGCTTGGACATGTAGCGGTGAATTCTACCTTCATTAATGGCACTCACCGTCATATCAAAATCTGAATAACCAGTCAGTAGAATACGAACCGTATTAGGTGTAATTGACATGGTTTTTGCCAGGAATTCATCACCTCTCATCTCGGGCATTCGCATGTCAGAAACAATCAGATCAACCTCATTGGATTCAAGGTACTTCAGGGCTTCCGGTGCCGATGTGAAACCGATAACTTCGTAGTGGCTTGAACGTAACACCCTGCGAAGCGAGTTAACGACAGACTCCTCATCATCCACGCATAAAATCTTAGCGGCTTCGGTCCGATCAAGGTATCGGCTATTGTCTAAAGAGCTCATCAGTACAACTGTCCTTCGGGTCATTTATGTCATATGACTTAAGGTATAGTTTAGGGTCTGGGATCTGTCAAATTGATCAGTAAAAATAATCTGTTTTTCATTGTGAAAAGAGAGATAGGAGACTGGCACCCCAGAGACGATTCGAACGTCCGACCTACCCCTTAGGAGGGGGTTGCTCTATCCAGCTGAGCTACTGGGGCACTGGCAGTGAATTCTAAAGCCTCATTTCGACTATGCAATAGGATTCTGTTGAATTACTTAGACTAAAGAGTCCTTTTGAACAGACCAATGTCTAATTCTGACTTAGGGTAGCTCAGGTTATAAATATTGCACTTTAATAAATAGAGTGTGGCAATGATTGCCGTACCCAATCAATCTAAGGGAAAGAACTAATGAGCGATAAGATCTACCCAGTATCTGCAGAGTTTGCTGCTAACGCCCATGCTGATGAAGCTAAATACAACGAGATGTACCAGCAGTCAGTTGAGAACCCAGATGCGTTCTGGTCTGAGCAAGCTAAGCGTATCGACTGGATCAAGCCTTTCACTAAGGTTAAGCACACATCGTTTGATACTCATAATGTTGATATCCGTTGGTTCGAAGATGGTACGTTGAACGTTGCAGCAAACTGTTTGGATCGCCACTTAGAGACTCGTGGCGATCAGGTTGCGATTATCTGGGAAGGTGATAACCCAGAAGAAGATGAAAAGATCACTTACCGCGATCTTCACGAGCGTGTATGTAAGTTTGCCAACGTGCTTAAAGCGCAGGGTATTAGTAAAGGTGACGTAGTCACTCTTTACCTTCCAATGATCCCTGAAGCCGCTGTCGCTATGCTGGCTTGTGCTCGTGTTGGTGCCGTTCACTCGATTGTATTTGGTGGTTTCTCTCCTGAAGCGCTTGCTGCTCGTATCGAAGGCGCTAACTCTAAACTGGTTGTGACTTCTAACTTCTCTCTTCGTGGCGGTAAAGCGGTTCCACTTAAAGCGAACGTTGATGAAGCACTGACTCACCCTGGTGCGGCTAAGTTCTGTGAAAAAGTGGTTGTTGTAAACCGCGTAGATCAAGATGTTGCTTGGCATGAGAGCCGTGATGTTTGGTATGAAGAGGAGATGGCAAAAGCCTCTGCTGATTGCCCACCTGAAGAGATGAATGCTGAGGATCCGCTATTCATCCTATACACATCTGGTTCAACGGGTGCGCCTAAAGGTCTTAAACACACTACCGGTGGTTACCTAGTTTACGCGTCAATGACCCATCAGTACGTCTTTGATTACCAAGAGGGTGATATCTACTGGTGTACAGCCGATGTAGGTTGGGTAACAGGTCACAGCTACATTGTTTATGGTCCACTAGCAAACGGTGCAACGACCCTGATGTTTGAAGGTGTTCCAAGCTACCCAGATATGAGCCGTTTCGGTCGCGTTATCGAAAAACACAAAGTTAACCAGTTCTACACCGCGCCTACGGCCATCCGTGCCTTGATGCAGAAAGGTGAAGATGTTCTAGGCGACTCTGATCTATCCTCTCTTAAACTGCTAGGTTCGGTTGGTGAGCCAATCAACCCTGAAGCTTGGGAGTGGTACAACCGTGTTATGGGTGCTGGTAAGTGCCCAATCGTTGATACTTGGTGGCAGACTGAGACAGGTGGCATCATGATCGTACCTCTACCTGGTGCGACAGCGACTAAGCCGGGTTCAGCAACTCGTCCATTCTTCGGTGTTCAGCCAGCGCTACTGGATAACGATGGCAAAGAGATTGAAGGTGCAGGTGAAGGTAACCTTGTCATTAAGGACTCTTGGCCTGGTCAATCTCGCTCAATCTGGGGCGACCACGAACGTTTCGGTCAGACTTACTTCTCTAGCTTCTCTGGCTACTACACAACGGGCGATGGCGCACGTCGTGATGAGGACGGCTACTACTGGATCACAGGTCGTGTAGACGATGTAATCAACGTATCTGGTCACCGTATGGGTACCGCAGAGGTTGAGTCTGCGTTGGTAGCTCACGAAGCAGTTGCTGAAGCTGCGGTGGTAGGTTACCCACACGATCTTAAAGGTCAGGGTATCTACTGTTACGTAACGCTGCAGGAAGGCATGGAAGCTTCCGATGAGCTTAAAGTGACACTGCGTAACTGGGTACGTACAGAGATTGGTCCAATTGCATCACCGGATTTGATTCAGTTCGCACCCGGTCTACCTAAGACACGTTCTGGTAAGATCATGCGTCGTATCCTTCGCAAGATTGCGGAAGACGATTTCGGTGCATTGGGTGATACCTCTACCTTGGCAGATCCAAGTGTGGTGGATGACCTGATCGAAAACCGCATGAACCGTAAGAGCTAAACACTCTTATTAAAAAACCCACGACTCGTCGTGGGTTTTTTTATTTCCATTTGAACTGGAAACTAATCCATTATTCGATTAACTTATACCCTACAAAAAAGCGCTATACTGCCTTTCTAGGCTTGTCGGAGAATACTATGCAACTGGCTCAAAAAATTATCATTGCGGATGATCACCCACTGTTTCGTGCAGCGCTGAAGCAAGCGGTTTCCCAAGCGGTTTCCGGAGTGGAGATTATCGAAGCGGATACTCTTGAGTCCGTTCAGAATGCCGTTGAAGAGCATGGTGATGCTGACTTGGTGCTTTTGGATATCCATATGCCAGGTGCTCAGGGTTTCTCTGGTCTGGTATTCCTTCGTGGTCAACACCCTGGTGTTCCAGTGATTGTTGTATCAGGTAGCGAAGAGACTCATGTCATGAAACGTGCTATCGATTACGGCGCGTCAGGTTTTATTCCTAAGTCATCTCCGCTAGAGACTATTTCAGAAGCGATTGTTGCTGTTCTTCAAGGTGATGAGTGGTTGCCAGAGGAGTTAGAAGAGTCGATGGATGACCTTGTTACAGACGAGGATCAGAAGTTTGCTGAAGCGATTGCCTCTTTGACGCCACAACAGTTCCGTGTACTGACGATGCTGACGGAAGGGCTTTTGAATAAACAGATCGCTTACGATTTAAACGTTTCTGAAGCCACCATCAAAGCGCACGTAACGGCGATTCTTCGTAAGTTGGGTGTCCACAGTCGGACCCAGGCTGTCATCGCAGCACAGCGTCTTGGAGTAGAGCCTCCCAAGACAGAAGGTTAACACCTGCTCATAAGAAAGCCGCTCATACTTGAAGCGGCTTTTTTGTATCTAAAGCTTGTGTTGGTATCTAGGGTCTAACGTAGATATAACCCTGTTGCTGCAGTCGGACGATTTCTGGGAGTCCGGCTTTAACCACGTCCTCTTCACTGACATCGTAAAGTGCGTCGTAACCTATCTTGTATCCGGTCAGTGAGTTTCCGCAAATGACAAACTCAGTGCCCATAAACTTAAGCGTATCGATGGCGCCCTGTTTAGCGGTATCGTCAACTGCCGACATAAAGTATTCGATCGCTTCACCATGGATAACCGCTTTGATCTCGACACTATCCTCACCCAATTCATTAATATGATTTGAGATGTTGCTGAAGGTGTGCCCAATGCGTGATTCATCCCCATAGTTGATGTGATACACCACCTTTTGCGGCTCATAGTCGTTGGCCATGACTAGGGGGCTGGATAAAAGAGCAAACAGAGCGAAAGTCTTAAACATCTTCAGATACCTTAAATACAAAAAAGCCGGCTACGCGCCGGCTCTTGAAGCGTGTGTAACTCTTAGATTACATCTGCTTCTCAGTTTTTTCACCTGCTACTTCGATGTCGACACGGCGGTCTGGACGAAGACAGGCGATTAGTTGAGCGCCTTTGCCAGTACAGTTCGCTACCGGAGCTGTTTCACCTTTAGCATCCACTCGTAGTTTCCAATCTGTAACGCCAGCGCCTTTAAGCTCTGATGCAACAGCGGTAGCACGATCTAGTGATAGCTTCTGGTTGTAAGCGTCTGAACCGATGCGGTCTGCGTAGCCTACTAGCTTAACGCTCTCAACGTATGAAAGTGATTTAATAAAATCAATTACGCTGCTAAGCGAGCCCACTTTGGTACTGTTGAAGTCAAAGTAGACAGCAAATTTACGTTTAGCTTCGACTTCGACCATTTTAGGTTCTGCTGGTTTTGCCATCTCCTCTTCTACAGCCGGAGCTGCTGTACCACCACACTCAGCTGGCACGAAGTCAGCAGTCCAGTTGGGAGTCTTAATACATTCACCAGCAGGTGTTTTAATAATGTAACCTTCGGTTTCATGAGTAACATAGCCTGGGAAGTCGCCATGGGCCATTGCTGAACCGCTAGCAATAGCTAGTAACATACTTGTAGCGAGTGCGATCTTTTTCATTATCTAATTCCTATCTTGTTCGACCTGTTGTTAAGTCTTAATGCCTATATTAACTGGGCGAGTCTTAACCCTAATTTAACTGTAGACCAAGATTTGAAAAAATGTGATTTAAGGTAAAACTTTTTTGTACGGCTTTACTTTAACCTCTGTGTAGACATCAGCGGCCACGTAGGGATCCGCATCTGCCCAAGATTTTGCCTCTTCCAGAGAGGCAAATTCAGCGATCACTAGGCTGCCTGTGAACCCTGCTTCACCCGGATCTTCAGAATCGATCGCAGGGTGAGGGCCGGCAACCAGAAGTCGGCCTTCGGCACTTAATGCTTTCAGTCTCTCAAGGTGCTCAGGGCGAGCAGCCAATCGGCGATCCAGTGAATTAGGTTTATCTTCAGAGATAATAGCGTAGTACATAAACACCTCTATTTTTCGGTGGGTGCTTCAGGCTCTTTTGCATGTTTTGCAATATAGAGGCCCTGAAGAATGATGAAAAGGATGGTTAAACCGAGCATACCGAAGAGTTTGAAATCGACCCAGATCTCTTCACTGAAGTTGTAGGCAACGTAGAGATTGACAATGCCGACAGCAACAAAGAAAACGACCCAAGCAAGATTCAAACGTGACCATACCGCTTTGGGTAACTCCATGCTTGAGCCCATCAGACGCTCAACGACGGTCTTATCGCCAATGAACTGTGTGGCCATAAAGCCTACCGCAAATAGCCAGTTAACGATGGTCGGCTTCCACTGGATGAACGCCTTGTCTTGAAAGGCGAGCGTTGCACCACCCAGTAGAACTACTAAGACCAGTGTCACAAGCTGCATTTTCTCGATCTTGCCTTGAACTTTCCAAGAGTAGAGCATCTGCAAAAGGGTTGCCGGTATTAGAACAGCGGTCGCCAACAAAATGTCATTGGTGAACTTATAGACCGCAAAAAAGACGATAACTGGAAGAAAATCGAGTAGTATCTTCATATAGAACCTCTGAAAAATTTGCCACAGTATAAAAGCTCAAACGCAAAGTTAAAAATGATGATTCCAGCAATCGGTCAATTTGACCTTCATATGCACAGTAATGTTTCCGATGGCACCTTAAGTCCAACGGAGTTAGTGCAGCGCATCTCCAAAACCGATGTGAAGGTCATGGCATTGACGGATCACGATACCTTAGGTGGATTGGCTGAAGCGAAAGCGGAAGCAGATCGCCTCGGCATCCAGTTTATAAACGGTGTTGAGTTGACCTGTGACTGGCGTGGTCGCGTTATTCATCTGGTGGGACTTGGCTTCGATCCCAGTTCTGACAAGTTTGAAGCTTATATGGATCACTTAATTCAGCTCAGGTACCAGCGTGCAGAGAAGATTGCAGCGCGATTAGAGAAGCGTGGTGTTGCTCGAGGTCTGTTTGATCTGGCTAAACAGTATTCAGGAGAGGGGCAAATTGGTCGCCCCCACTTTGCACAGGCGCTACTAGAGCTCGGTAAAGTCGAGTCGATGCAAGAGGCCTTTGATAAATACTTAGGTCAAGGTTGTGCGGGCGATGTTAAAGCGGAATGGCCTGCCATCGAGCAGAGTATTGCACTGATTAAAGAGGCAGGTGGCGTGGCGATTCTGGCTCACCCCACCAAGTACAAGATGACCTTTACTAAGCTTCGTGAACTGATGGCTGACATGCTTTCAGCGGGGGCTGATGGGTTAGAGGTGAGCTATCCTGGAGTGACACCGGGTCATCAGCATGAACTGATTAAGTTGGCTGATCGAGCAAATTGTTGGGTCTCTGCAGGCAGTGACTTCCACTCCCCCGATCAACGTTGGACGGCGTTAGGTCGTTATCCCCATTTTGATGCACAACGAGTCATCGTTGAGCAGTTATGTGCTTAAGGGCACGGAGTTACTATGAGCCAGTTCTTCTCGATTCACCCCGATAACCCGCAAGCGAGACTGGTGTCGCAGGCCGTTGAGATTTTGAATAAGGGCGGAGTGATTATCTACCCGACGGATTCAGGTTATGCACTAGGCTGTCACCTTGGTGATAAGAACGCCATGGAGCGTATTCAGCGTATTCGCAGGCTCGATGATAAGCATAATTTCACGCTTGTCTGTCGTGACCTCTCAGAGATTGGAACCTACGCAAAGTTAGGTAACAGTATGTTCCGCTTTATTAAGTCACATACTCCTGGTGCTTATACCTTCATTCTCAATGCGACGACGGAAGTGCCTAGACGCTTAATGCATCCTAAGCGCCGTACCATTGGGATTCGCATACCGGATAATAAAATTGCCATGGCCATCGCAGAAACCTTGGGCGAGCCGATCATGAGTACGACTCTGATCATGCCTGATGAAGAGATGCCTCTTACTGATCCTTATGACATTCGCGAGTTGCTAGAGCATGCTGTTGATCTTGTTATCGATGGTGGATACTGCGGTATGGATCCAACGACAGTGCTAAACCTGACAGATGACGAAGTCGTTATTGTTCGTGAAGGTGCAGGACCTACCGATACATTCTAAATGAGCTCGATACTCTTCTGTTCCTGTGAGGATAGAAATCCCGCTTCAATAATGGCGATTTGATCGACAACAGATTCCAAAGGGACGGGGTTCTCTGCAACACCCTCTATAAAGCCTTTAACCTGCTCAAAAAACTGGGCGTAATTGCCTGGCTCTGTTGTGACCCTCTCATCGCCTTGTTCGTTATGCAATCTGCCAAAATTAGCAAACTCCTCTGCGGTCCAACTTGGCGTAGAGAATGCTTTGCCGTTAATCAGCTGCGCCTCTTGAGGATCCAGTGCATATTTCACAAATCGACCTTGGGTTCCCTGAACATCGAATCTTAGAGGGCGGCCAAAGCAGAAGGGTGAGCTGTGCAGTTTAACGACTGTGTTTGAGTAGTGAAGCAGTACATCAAAATAGTCATCAACAGAAGCTCCCTCCCTTAACGTCCTGATATCCGCGGTGACGGCTGAGGGTTTACCAAAGAGTTGCAAGGCTTGGTCAACAAGGTGAGGCCCAAGATCAAACCAGATGCCCGCTCCCTCACCGGGAAGTTCGCGCCAGCGAGTTTTAGGGATTGGCCTGGCACGATCAAAGTGCGACTCAAAACGTCTGATTTCACCCAATCGACCTGACCTAAGTAGCTTTTTAAGGGTGAGAAAGTCACCATCCCAGCGTCTGTTTTGAAAGATGCTGACCGAGCCCGATGATTCCTTCTCTAAACGAATTAACTCGTTCAACTGTGAACTCGATGTGCAGGCGGGCTTGTCGAGGATAACCCGCTTTCCGGCTTTAAGCAGAGCCTGAGTGATCTCAAAATGGGAATCGTTTGGAGTGGTGACAATGTAGAGTTCCGCACTGCTCGATTCGAGCATCTCTTGATAGTGGCGATAGGCGATCATCTCAGGCCAGTACTGTTTGGCCTCGGTTGCATTAGATCCGCTAGCTGCAATCAGTTCATAGCCATCAAGTGTTCTTAAAAAAGGCTCGTGAAAGGTTTTAGCTGCAAATCCATAGCCAATGATGGCGGTTTTTATCGTCATTAAATGCTCTATTTCTTAACTCGGGGCTTGGGTCCACTTATTGAAACAGGTTAATCTGTGTCCTTAATTTGAACAAGCTGTTTGATCGGTTTTAGGAGTGGGTTTTGGAGTTGTTAGTCGCGTTAGGTTTCAGTGTTGTTGTCATAGTTGTGGGTTATCTATGGCACCGCTCATCCCTTGCCCATAGACTTTCAGAGGTGGCTCAACAGCAAGTGCAGCTTGAATCTAAGTTGGCGGTGGTCGAGTCTCAACTGACCTATAAAGAGTCCCTGATTGCAGAAAAGGAGTCCCGTCTATCTGAGTTAAAAGGCGAGTTGGAGGTTGAGAGGCAGCAGTCGGCTCAGTTACGAAACCAGCTAATGCAGTTGGGTGAAGAGAAAGCGCGTCGTGACACTGAACTTGAGCAGAAAGAGGTGCATTTCGCTCAGCAGATCAAACAGCTGGAAGAGAGTCGTACCCTTTTAAAAAGGGAGTTCGAAGCGCTGGCGCAAGAGATTCTTGAAGCGAAAGGGAAAAGCTTTCAGGAGCAGAGCCAGCAGCGTTTGGACGCTCTGTTAAAACCGATGACGTCTGAGATGAAAGGGTTCAAAGAGCGCATCGAGAAGATACACCAGTTTGATAACGAGCAGCGCTCCAAGCTGACGACGGAACTGCAGCAGCTAAAAGATCTCAATGCGAAAATTACTACGGAAGCTGAGCGACTCAGTTCCGCGCTTCAGGGTCAGAAGAAGATGCAGGGTAACTGGGGTGAGCTGATGCTCGAAAATGTCCTCGATTCCAGTGGATTGCGCCGAGGTAAAGACTACAAGCGTGAAGTGAGCATCAATACTGAAGAGGGGAGACAGCGCCCTGATGTTGTGGTCTATCTTCCACAGAACAAGCATTTGATTATTGATGCCAAAACCTCACTATCTGCTTACACACGCTACGTAAATGCGGAAGATCCCCATGAGCGGGCTCAGGCGCTCAAAGAGCATGCTGAAGCGATGCAAGCTCGCATTAAAGAGCTATCCGACAAAAGCTATTTCAAGCTCAATGGGCTCAACTCACCAGAGGTGGTTGTGATGTTTGTGCCGATTGAATCGGCCTATGTTGAAGCGCTCAAATACAATGAGACGCTATTCCAAGAGGCGATTGAAAAGCAGGTACTGGTGGCAACACCAACGACGCTATTAACGGCTTTGAATATTGTGCGTCAGCTGTGGCGCTTTGAAGATCAATCAAAACACAGTGCTCAGCTGGCCGACCGTGCAGAAAAAGTCTATAGCAAACTCAGCTCTTTCCTTATGAGTATGCAAGATGTTGGACGTAAGCTCGACAGTGCGCGCACCAGTTACGATAAAGCCTTGGGTCAGCTCTACTCAGGTAAGGGGAACCTCATCAAACAGGCGGCTGAGTTTAAAGAGTTGGGTGTCTCTGTTCAAAAAGAGCTACCGGCTGATTTGGTTGAAAAAGCCTCGCTTGAATTAGAATCTCCCTATACAGCAGGCGCATCAGACACATCTGACCCAGTAAGAATTGAGCCTCAACAAAACTCTGATTGAACCTCGGTGATCAGGTGCGCTAACGCTTTTACTCCTGGAGTGGATGTTTCTCCATGCGTCAGTATTAGGTAAAGCTCTGCAAAGCGCTCGTTGCCTTCTGCTAAATTGAGGGGTTTTAACGCTCCGCTGGCGAGGTGATTTGCAATCAGCGCTTCGGCGTACCAGGCGAACCCCATACCCTTAATAGCAGCCTCAATAGAGAGATCGGGCGAATCAAGCGTCCAACGCTGATTGGCCCCGAGCCACCCCGCATCAATATTACGAACGCCTGTGTCTCTCACGACGAGTTGTCGGTGCTCTTGAAGCATTTCGAGGGTAATGGGTGTCTCAATTTGATGCAGTGGGTGAGAGGGGGCAGCGGCCGCTACAAATCTAAATCGTCCTAAACTCTGACCGACAAACCCTGGTGGCACGCGACCACCGATGACTATATCGGCATTCCGCTCTAGCAGAGCCTGCTCAGAACCGCTAAGAACAGAGCGTTGATAGTCAATCTTGGTCTGCGGTTGCTGTTTTGAAAAACGTTCTAGCGCCTCGAGAATGATGCTGTTCGGGTAAATTGCCTCAATACGAAGTTTGATACGAGCCTCTGCGCCCAATGCAAACTGACTGGCGAGAGTCTCAATGCGGGTTGCTCGTGCGATCAGCTCGCGGGCATGAACAACTAACTGTTCACCCTCTGTGGTCAAGACCGCACGCCGACCTTGAGTGGTGAAAAGTATTACGCCGGTACTCTGCTCAATCTGTTTGATGGCATAACTTAGTGTTGATTGGCTTTTATTGATTGATTCGGCTGCTTTCGCAAAGGTTTCGCTATCCGCTACAGCAATCAGAGCTTGCCACTGTTCTAAAGATATCATCTCATTTCATCTAATATATCGATCATATAAATCTAAATTTTGCTATTTATCATCGAAATTATAGATGAGATTATCACCTCATCAAACAGATAATTTTTTAAAAGGATATTGAAATGGCGACTCTACTTCATATTAAAACCTCTCTATTTGGTGACAATGGTCAGTCAGCGCAACTGGCGAAAAGCTTTGTTGATAAATGGCTGGATGAAAACAGTGATGGCGTGGTCATCGAGCGTGATCTAGCTAGTGATCCTGTACCTCATTTGGATGCTTACCGAGTAACAGCATTGAATAGTCCGGCTGAAGAGCGTGACGCTGAACAGAGTGCTATCGTTGAGTTTGCTGACGCACTGCTTGCTGAAGTTAAATCGGCTGATACGATTGTTATCGGTTTGCCAATGTACAATTTCAATATTCCAAGTCAGCTTAAATCCTGGTTTGATCACCTGGCTCGTGCTGGGGTGACGTTCCATTACACAGAACAAGGCCCAGTAGGTCTAATCGAAGATAAACCCGTATACCTAGTTGCAACTCGTGGTGGTCTTTACGCAGAGCAGGGTCAGGATTTCCAGGTTGATTTTGTAAAACAGTTCCTAGGCTTTATTGGGCTTAAAGATACTCGTCTTGTTTTGGCTGAAGGGCTCGCGATGGATACGCATCGAGATCAGTCACTAGAACAGGCTCGAGCAGCGTTTGTGTAAACGGCTGAAACGACAATAAAAAGGAGAATCGTTATGAACCGAGTGATTAAGCGTCGAGTGCCCGGCGTCGACAGTATGGATGGTGCTGGGGTTCGGATTCGTCGCAGTGTAGGCAAAAGCCAATTCGCACGCATCGATCCATTTCTGATGTTGGATTGCTTCTCGTCAGACGATCCTGATGACTACATTGCCGGTTTTCCTGCCCATCCGCACCGTGGTTTTGAGACAGTCACCTACATGCTCGATGGCTTAATGAAACATCGTGACCATATGGGTAATGAGGGGATCCTGCGTCCAGGGAGTGTGCAGTGGATGACAGCGGGGCGCGGTGTGATTCATGAAGAGATGCCTCAGCAAGAGAACGGCTTAATGCGCGGATTCCAGTTATGGGTCAATCTACCTGCAAGCGAGAAGATGAAGCCGGCGGCTTATCAAAATATTGAACCCGAGGAGATCACCGAGATTCAACTACCTAATGCCTTCATTCGATTGGTGGCGGGTTCGTTTGAGTTTGATGGTCAGCACTACACTGGGCCAGTTTCAGGGATCAGTCGTCAGCCCATTTTTATGGAGGTTCGTTTATCACCGAATGCCGAGCTTGAACTGCCTGTCGCTGAGAACCTGTCAGGTTTTGTCTATCTATTCGAAGGGACGGGTTATCTTGCTGATGATAAGCTAGAGATCCATGAGGCAGCCGAGTTGTCCGACGGTGATGCGATTCAACTGACAGCGGGTGCAGAGGGGGCGAGACTGATGTTGATTGCGGGTGAAGCGATCGGTGAGCCGATTGCTCAGTATGGTCCGTTTGTCATGAATACAACGGATGAGATAGAGCAGGCGATTGCCGATTATCGTGCCAACCGTTTGACAGGTTAGAGGTTTTAACGGGGAGGGTGCCTAGAATTTAATCAGTTGACTCAAATATTCGAGGAAAATTGTAATTTTTTCGAAATGAGGGGTTGACGGCTAATAGGGTGCTCCGTATTATTTGCGCCTCCTCACAGAGGAACGCAATACATTAAGTGTTGTCCCATTCGTCTAGTGGCCTAGGACACCGCCCTTTCACGGCGGTAACAGGGGTTCGAACCCCCTATGGGACGCCATCCGCGGGAATAGCTCAGTTGGTAGAGCGCAACCTTGCCAAGGTTGAGGTCGCGAGTTCGAGCCTCGTTTCCCGCTCCAATGTATTGTCTACGACGTCCCATTCGTCTAGTGGCCTAGGACACCGCCCTTTCACGGCGGTAACAGGGGTTCGAACCCCCTATGGGACGCCATTTTTGCGGGAATAGCTCAGTTGGTAGAGCGCAACCTTGCCAAGGTTGAGGTCGCGAGTTCGAGCCTCGTTTCCCGCTCCAATCTCCTCTTCTTAATGTCTCTTATCGTCTAACGGCGTAATCATCATATTTCGTAGCTGAAGATAGTCAATTGTTGCATCTTGTGACTCTTGCTCGAATCGTGCTTCGTCGAGTGCTTGGTACTGTGCAATCTCCTCATCGCCCAGATAGTGAATACAATCACCGCCAAATAGCCAGAGTAAATCGCGAGATAGCAGGGGTAGGTGTTGTGGGAATGCTCCCACGATTCGCGTCATTAGGGTCTGGCCCAGTTCAAACGCGTCCGCTGAGTGCTCTTCGTAGGCAGCGATTGTCTGTTCAAACAGCGCAAGCAGCTCATCGGACTCCGTTGTTAAGGTTTCGTCACTGTTGAAAGGTGGCTGCTTTATAAGGTTGTTATAGCCAAGCTTCAGTAGATTTAGATGAAATTGATGAAAATCGGTCAACGGATAGTCCCTGTTTGTCTGTATAATTTGCGTTTAACTATGAATACGTTACTGAGTTAATTTTCTCAAAGGTTAGCACTGAATGGAACTTGCTCTTCAAATTCGTGGGTTGGAAAAAACCTACGGGAATGGCTTTAAAGCGCTTAAAGGGATCGATCTGGATGTAAAGCAGGGCGATTTTTTCGCTCTGCTAGGTCCCAATGGGGCGGGTAAATCGACCACATTGGGTATCGTCACATCCTTGGTCAATAAAACGGATGGTAGTGTGTCAGTCTTTGGCCACAATATTGATTCTGACCTGACCCAAGCAAAGCTCTGCATGGGCATTGTCCCTCAGGAGTTTAACTTCAACTTCTTTGAGAAAGTTGAAGACATCGTTGTGACTCAAGCGGGTTACTACGGGATCCCCTCCTCTATTGCCAAAGAGCGTGCAGAGCACTACCTAAAAGCCTTGGGTTTATGGGATAAACGTGACAATCGAGCACGCCAACTCTCAGGTGGTATGAAACGTCGTCTGATGATTGCTCGTGCGTTGGTTCATAACCCTAAATTGCTGATTCTGGATGAGCCGACTGCAGGCGTGGATATTGAGCTACGTCGATCGATGTGGGAGTTTCTTACCAAGATCAACGAAGAGGGCACGACGATCATCCTGACGACTCACTACCTTGAAGAGGCTGAGTCACTCTGTCGCAATATCGCGATCATCGATCAGGGTGAAATTATTCAAAATAGTTCAATGAAATCGTTGTTGGCTAAACTGAATAACGAGACCTTTATTCTAGATCTTGATCGAGATCTTAAGAGTCTCCCCGATCTCGATGGCTTGGAAGCGCGTTTAGTCGATGAGCATACCCTGGAAGTCGATCTGCCTAAGGGGCATGGTCTCAACAGCGTATTCGCGCAGTTAACAGCGCAAAACATCGCCGTGCTTAGTATGCGTAATAAAGCCAACCGTCTTGAAGAGTTGTTTGTCGAACTGGTTGAACACAAGGGGGCTAAATAATGAACGGAAATCTTCTTTGGGTTGCCTTCTCAACAATCGTAGTGAAAGAGGTTCGACGCTTTACTCGAATTTGGGTTCAGACACTGATTCCGCCTGCGATCACCATGACGCTCTACTTTATTATCTTCGGGAATCTGGTTGGCTCTCGGATCGGTGAGATGGATGGATTCGACTACATGCAGTTCATCGTGCCGGGTCTGATTATGATGTCGGTGATTACCAACTCTTACGGAAACGTCGTCTCGTCATTTTTCGGTACTAAATTTCAACGTCACATTGAAGAGCTGCTCGTCGCACCGGTGCCTAACTGGGTGATTTTGGCCGGTTACGTCATCGGTGGTGTTGCTCGTGGTTTAGCCGTTGGATTCATCGTCACTCTATTGTCGCTGTTCTTCACTGATCTGACGTTAGCGCACCCCTTTGTAACGCTCAGCATTCTGTTTTTGACTGCTGTCGTCTTCTCATTGGGTGGCTTCATCAATGCGATCTACGCGAATTCGTTCGATGATATTGCGGTGGTGCCAACCTTTATTCTGACGCCTCTAACCTATTTAGGTGGCGTGTTTTACTCAATCTCACTGTTGCCTGAGTTTTGGCAGGGGGTCTCTCAGCTCAACCCCATTCTCTACATGGTGAATACATTCCGTTATGGAATCTTGGGCGTTAGTGATATTGACGTCACCTTTGCGTTTGGCATGATCATTCTGTTTATTGCAGTGTTAGGTGGCTTTGCGCTGCACCTTCTAAACACAGGTAAGGGGATTCGAAGCTAATGAACGAACCAGAAAAGGTCCTCCACTCACCCCTAGGTAAAGAGACGGTCTACGCCAATCAGTACGATCCCTCACTGCTTTACCCCATAGAGCGAGATATCAATTGGCAAGCGCGCGGCGTTGATCGCTCCACCTTGCCCTTTTTTGGGGAAGATATCTGGAACAGTTATGAGATCAGTTGGTTGAACGCTAAGGGCAAACCGATTGTTGCACTGGCTCAGTTTCATATCCCAGCAAGGTCGACGCATATCGTCGAGTCTAAGTCATTTAAGCTCTACCTAAACTCCTACAATCTGAGTCGCTTTGACTCTGCTGATGAGGTGGCTGCTCAGATGGCTAAAGATCTATCAGACGCGGCGGGCGGTCAGGTTCGGGTGACGTTGACCTCTCCTCAAGATGCGGTGCAGATTGAATCCTTTGACGGTCGTTGCATTGATGATCTTGATATCACGGTGGCTCACTACGAACCAGCTCCTGAGCTACTATCAAGTCAAGGTGAAAACGTCACCGAGACACTGATTTCTCACCTGCTTAAATCCAACTGTCCAGTGACAGGTCAGCCCGATTGGGCGAGCGTTCAAATCAGTTATAGTGGACCGAAAATAGATGAGGAGGGTCTGCTAGGCTATCTGATCTCCTACCGTGAACACGGCGATTTCCATGAGCAGTGTGTAGAGACGATCTTTATGGATATTTTAGAGCGTTGTCAGCCCGAAGAGTTGACGGTTTATGCGCGTTACGTGCGCCGAGGCGGTCTGGATATCAACCCTTACCGTAGTACGCTCGATACTTTGCCAAAAAATCCACGATTAAGCCGACAATAAGGAGCCCTGTGATGGATGCGATTGAACTGTTAACCCAGCGTACCTCTTGTGGCATGTTGGAAGCGCCTGCGCCTACAGCAAAGCAGCTGGAGCTGATGTTTCAGGCCGCATCGCGAGCGCCCGATCACGGTCTGCTTCGACCTTACCGCTTCCTAACCATTCAAGGATCTGCGCTTGATCGTTTAGGCCAGCTCTACCTTAATGCATCCTTAGTTAAGAATCCTGATATTGAAGAGGCGCAACAAAATCGCCTACTGAATATGCCTCTTCGAGCACCGATGATCGTGGTCGCGATTGCGGTGATACAACAGCACCCTAAAGTGCCTGAGATTGAGCAGGTAATGACAGCCGCCTGTGCCGCGCAAGCTGTGGTTCAGGCAGCTTACGCACAAGGTGTCGGAGCTATGTGGCGTTCGGGTGATCTGATGTTTGATGCGAATGTGCAGAAGGGATTGGGTCTTAATGACAATGAAGAGATCGTCGGCTTCATCTATTTAGGTCAACCAATGCGAGATCGCCAAGCTCCAGAAATGGATCAGTCCCTATATGTTGCGGAGTGGACGGGTGAGTGATCAGGCGTTTCTTAGTTGGCTGCATCAGGCCATTCCATTAACGGCTGCTATGCAGATTGATGAGATCGATTACACTGGCAATCAACTTCAACTTAGTGCACCGCTAGAACCGAATCTGAACGATAAGGGAACGGGCTTTGCGGGTTCCATAGCCTCCATCGCGACACTGAGCGGTTGGTGTCTGCTGACCTTATGGCTCAGAGAGCGTGGCATTGATGCCGATGTTATGATTGCCAAAAGCGAACAGCGCTATTTAGCCCCTGTCACCGATCGCCTGAAAGCGGTTGCGACACTGCCAGATGACGCTGTCGTTGAGCAGTTCTGGCAGCGTTTTCAAGAGAAACAGCGTGCGCGGCTACCAATCAGCGTCGCCGTGGGTAATGAGCAGACAGTGTTTGAACTGCAGGGTGATTACGCCGCTATACAGCGATAGGAGTGTGTCATGACGATCCATCAATATGCTTTGTCAAAAGTCAGTTGTGCCGGCTGTGTTCGATCAATCGAAAAGGCCTTGAATGCTTCTGATGATATCTCTGATTTTGCGATCAACTTCGCCGATCGAACAGCTACTGTTGAGTCGAATCTTCCAACCACTGAGGTTGAACAACTGATCATCAATGCTGGCTACGGTGCCGCTCTTATAGAGAATGAAGAGGATCTTGCGGCTCGTGATCAACAGAATCAACAAGAGCTAAAACAGACCTTCACTCATGCCTGGGTTGCGATTGGCCTGGGTGCATTTTTGATGGTTCAGATGTTGGCAGGCCTCATGCCGCCGGTGGAGAGTTCAGAGGGTCTGGTGAATGGCCTAATCACGGCTACACTCTCCGCGATGGTGATGTTCCACTCAGGTGGCCATATTTTCCGAGGGGCGCTTCAGAGTTTTAAACGTCTCGATTTTAATATGGATACACTGATTGCCTTGGGCACCGGGGTAGCCTGGCTCTATTCAGCACTTCTGCTGATGTTCATTCAATGGATTCCAGAGTCGATCCCCACGCAAGCCAGACACCTCTACTTTGAAGCCTCAGTTATGATTATTGGCTTCATCCTGCTGGGTCAAGCCTTAGAGGCTAAGGGGCGAAATCAGACCGCAGAAGCCTTGCGTCACCTAATGAATTTACAACCGAAAACAGCGCTAAAAGTGATTGAAGGTGAAGCCAAAGAGGTCTCTATTCAACTCCTGCTGCCTGGTGATCTGGTCCGAGTCCTACCAGGACAGACGATACCGGTTGATGCCCTAGTGGTTGAAGGCAGTAGCTATGTTGACGAATCGATGCTGACCGGTGAGTCTGTTCCAGTTCAACGTCAGTTAGATGACCAAGTGACCGGAGGCACGCTCAATGGTGAGGGCGTTTTACTGGTTCGTGTGACCGAAGTAGGGCAGAAGACTCGCCTCGCTCAAATCCTATCGTCTGTCAGAGAGGCACAAAACAGCAAACCTGCACTGGGTAAGTTGGCGGATAAAATAGCCTCTATCTTTGTACCCGTCGTCATTCTTATTGCACTGCTTGTGTTTGCACTCTGGTGGTTTGTTGGTCCAGAACCGACTTGGTCTTATGCCACTCTAGCCAGCATGACCGTATTAATTGTGGCCTGCCCTTGTGCGTTGGGTCTGGCGACCCCAATGGCAGTGATGGTGGGTGTGGGTCGTGCTGCTAAAATGGGTGTGCTTATTCGAGAGGGCGATGCCCTGCAGCGATCACAAGACCTGACCTGTGTCGTCATGGATAAGACCGGCACATTGACTCAAGGCAAACCCTCACTGACTCATCAGCATGCTGCACCTGAGTATGCAGCAATCGCCAAAACGCTTGCTTCACACTCTGAGCATCCACTCTCTAAAGCCTTAAGTCATTCACTCGAGGGAGGCGCTTGCGAGGTTGATCAATTCAGATCGATCTCTGGTTCTGGTGTGGAAGCGGTCATTGACGATGAAACCTATCGTTTGGGTAGCGGGCAATGGATGGAAACCTTTGATATCGATTCATCCGATTTTGTCTGTGATGCAGAAGCGTGGAGTGAAGAGGGCGCCTCATTGGTCTGGTTGTTTAATAGCAGCCGAGTCTTAGCCCTGTTTGCTTTGAATGATGCCCTTCGTGATGATAGTCAATCTGCCGTCGAGCGTTTCAAAGTGATGGGTCTTCGATTAGTACTACTGTCGGGCGATCACTCAGTGGCGGCTGAAGCGATCGCCAAACAAGCAGGCATTAGTGAAGTCATTGCCGGTGTTCAGCCTGAGCAAAAACTGCAGACAATCGCCCAACTTCAGGCCGAGGGTGAGGTGGTTGCTATGGTTGGGGATGGTATTAATGACGCCCCAGCGCTGGCGCAAGCGGATGTTGGTTATGCAATGGGTGGTGGTACTGATGTGGCGTTAGCTTCTGCTGATGTAGCACTGATGCAGAACTCTTTGCATGCGGTAGCGGATGCGATTCAGTTGTCGCGATTAACGGTCAACAATATCAAACAGAATTTGTTCGGCGCATTTTTCTACAATGTCGCGGCGATTCCTGTTGCTGCGGGTATTCTATATCCCGTGTTTGGTCTTTTACTCAATCCGATGATCGCCGGCGCAGCGATGGCACTGTCGTCAGTGACGGTCGTTGCCAATGCGCGCAGGCTGAACCAAGTGAACCTATCGCGCTAATCGATACGTTCTAGGCTCAAAATTGTGATCGGCTCTCTTGGTACATTCCGGTAGTAACTGACATTGCCGGTTTGTACCGCGGAAATCTTATCGACGACCTCCATCCCTTCTATGACTTTGCCGAACACCGCATATCCAGGGCGATTGGTTCGTCCATCAAGACCTAAGTTATCAACTGTGTTGATATAGAACTGCGCTGTGGCGCTATCAGGTGCTTGGGTTCGGGCCATGGCAATGGAACCTCGAACATTGCTCAGCCCATTCATCGACTCATTCTTAATCGGGCTGCCCGTGTTTCTCTCACGCATCTCGGCATCCATACCACCGCCTTGAATCATGAAGCCTGGAATGACTCGGTGAAAAACCAAACCCTCATAATGATCTTTGTCGACATAGTTCAGAAAGTTTTCGGTAGAGATGGGGGCTTTCTCATCGTTGAGTTCAAATTTGATCTCTCCCATGCTGGTCTGCATCACTACCTTAGGACCAGCAAAAGCCAGCGGAGCGGTTAGAACAAGTGAAGCGATGAACAGATTGTTCTTGAAACGCATCGATTATCTCCAAGTCGTTTTATACTAATTCTTTAGTCTAAGACTACCCAATTTCTTGCCGGCTGAGAACCACTTTTCTCTCGGTGTCGTAATCCAGACTATGATGTTAATAATTAGACAGTCTGTTTTTGTGATGGGGCTTTTTTTAGCGCCTATCCTGAATGCCTCTCAATTGGTTGGTCAGGCCAAGCTCTACCCAGAAGTCATCACTTACGATGTCTATCGCAAAGGTGAGCCGGTCGGTCATTACACACTTCGTTTCAGTGATGTCACCCACGATCGTGTCGCCGCTGAGATCGAGATGGAGTTAACGGCGAAAGTCTTTGGCTTTTTCAACTATGAGTACCGATATCAGGCTAATGAGGTTTGGCAAAATGATCGACTCATGCAGCTCAACGTGAAAACGGTTAGCAACAAAAAAGAGTCATCGGTCACGGCCGTCCAAAAATCCGATGTTTTAGAGACAGTGGATAAAAAAGGGCGAGTGCATGCCTACCCAGCGGAGTTAATGACGACCCATCACTGGTATCGGCAGATTCTTGATCAGCGGCAGGTATTAAATAGTATCACCGGTAATATGGATGAGATTTCACCAGAGTCTGTGGGCTCTGCGCTCTTAGATGCCCGAGGTGAAACCGTACAATTGGATGGCTATCGCCTTGGCGGTGATCTGGATAGAACGGTCAGTTGGTACGATCGCGATGGGCGATGGCGAGCACTTGAGTTTAAAGCCAAGGATGGGTCTGATATTCAGGTGATATGGAACGGAGGTCAGCTGATTAAAGAGACCTCTCTGGCTCAGAATAGGGAGTAGCGTGGCTAGTCGAATTTGGATAATTGGAGGCAGTACCGGAATTGGCGCTGCGCTCGCTAAGGCTTACCTGGATGAGGGCTATCAAGTCCTAATCAGTGCTCGAAACGAAGAGCGCTTAATAACCTTTGCCGAGTCTATCGGCTGCCAATATATGCCTCTGGATGTGACAGATCGCGATTCCTGTATTAACGCTTGGGCCGAGATTTGCCAAGAGTGCATGCCCGATAAAGTCATCATCAGCTCGGGTACGCACCAAGAGATGCCAGCCACTGAATTTAATGCAGATAACTGTGAATCGCTAATGCAGGTGAACTATTTCGGGGCGGTCTACCTGCTGGAGGCGATACTTCCTACCTATCTTAAATCAGGTGGGCAAATTGGTGTCATCTCCTCTCTAGCAGGCTACCGAGGACTCCCTTATGCATCATCCTACGGTGCTTCTAAAGCTGCGCTGATCAATTTGTGCGAGTCCCTGAGAGTTGAGCTAGAGGATTCAAAGGTCGATATACGGTTGATCAATCCGGGCTTTGTTAAGACACCTCTCACAGACAAGAATCAATTTCAAATGCCCGCGTTGATATCGCCTGAGCAAGCCGCTGCGGAGATTGTGAAAGGGCTGAAAGGGCGTAGTTTTGAGATCCGCTTTCCTAAACTCTTTGCTGCTACACTTGCCTTGTTGCGGCACTTGCCCTACAAACTCTATTTCCCTCTGGTAAAACGAGTCACTAAACGATGAATCAAACATCGGTAAAACAATACGTTGAGCTTTTTGAGAACTTAACACCGGACAGTGTCACTCAGTTTGAATCACTGGTGACTCCAGATGTTCGATTCGCCGATCCGTTTAATGACGTTCGTGGCTTTTCGAAGATGTGTGAAATTCTGACCGATATGTTTGAACGCTCAGAGGATCCATCATTTACCGTCTTTGAATGGTGTGAACAGCCAGAGGCGGCTTATGTTCGGTGGGAGTTCCGTGCAAAGTTGCCTGTATTGGGGGTGTTTACAACAGAGGGGGTCAGTCGTCTCTCTATTAATGAGAGCGGATTGATTACTGAACATTTAGACTATTGGGATAGTGCACCCTTGTACATGAAACTACCCCTTCTAGGACGAATTCTGCGCTCGATCAAAGCGAAAATGGCGCTTCCTTCATAGCATCACCGCGCATAAAGCTTAGGGTGACGGTACCAATCGTGAACCCCCACTTTTTGACATAGGCTCTGTTGATCAGTACTCCGCCTTGTTGCAGCAACATCCAATCATCGAAGGTGACACGCCAGCTGCCATCGCCCACTTTTAAATCGATGTCATACTGCCAGTTCAATGCATTCCCCTGGCTGGTTCCGGTTGCTGAACCAATAACGTCATCTGCGCGGCCTTCATAACGACCTGGGTTGGATGATGTGATCTCCCAAATGCGCTGGTCGCGCTCGCCATCATCATAGAGAAACTGTTCATCTAAGGTGAGCCTTTGGCCATCCCAGTTTCCATCAATCTCAACTTGAAATTGACGTCTGATGGTGCCAAAACGATCTTCGAAGATACCCCAAGCATAGACCTTGCCATTGAAGTACTCCTCTATCTTCAATTCTGGCTGCGATTGACTGATTTGATCGATCTGCATCTGTGAACACCCACTCAACATAACCATCAGTAAAACTGCTATCGTTTTTTTCAACGGATGGTCTCCAAACGCTTTTTAATTCTCTTATGTGTGTTGGCGTTCAACCTAAAATCGCGAACCACTAACACGGCTATGACTTTAAATACGCTGGGGATAAGTGCGTAGATCAATGCGAGCGCTAAGGGTGTTTGACCCACCATTTCAAGCAGACCAAAGGCGAGGGTGGCTGAGAGTGCCAGTGCCAGTTTTGTGATCATGTTCCACAGTGCAAAGAGCAAATTGGTTTGGGATTGTCCAAATCGCCACTGATGGTAATCAGCGACGTCAGCCTGAATCGCATGGGGTATCGCCAGATCAGCGCCCAACATCGCACCGGTTAATAGACAGATAGGAATGAATAACCAAGCAGTGTCACTACCCAGCATACTGGCGGGTACAAATACGACGGCACTAATCAACATACCCGTTCGCCAAAGATCGATTCGGTCTAGGGTTCGCGTCAGCTTAATCCATACTGGGATTGAGAGGATGCAAGAGAGAAAGTAGATCGCAATGTAGAGTGTTCGGTCACTCTCTGGTAATAAAAGAACCATTGTGATGTAGAGCGGAAACAGCGTCGCAGGAACGCCATTCGCTAAACCATTAAAAAACCAAGAGATTGCCAGTCTCTTTGCTAAGCGATTTCGTTGAATCGGTCGCCATGTGGAGGCTGAATCTGTTTGAGAGTCCTCTTTTCTATTTAAAGGTTTTAAACGAACCTTAGCCATCAATAGTGTCAGTGTGATGGACCCCAGTAGCAGTGCAATCCAAACAATGGCTCTGAGTGCTTCGGTGCTTGAGTAACCAAGATAGACCATCAGTGCAGGTATGAGCGCGGAGAGCAGAAGGCCTATCAACCCCAAAAACTCCCTAAACGAAGCGATCGTTATGCGCTCTTGTGCATCGCTGCTTAGACGTACTAGCCAGCTTAGGTAGGGGATTTGAATCAGCGTCCAACCAAAAAAGAGACCTATTAAACCTAGACTCATAGAGATGGCAACAAAGGATTCTGCGGGATAGATCAATAGAAGTGAGGATGGGATACAGATCAACCCACCTGCAATGATGACCGCTCTTTGAGTTGTGTCTGATAGTCGGTCATTTAACTTCCCTATGAAGGGATCTACGACGAGATCTGACGCTCTTGCAAAAAAAAGAATCAGCGCGATCAGACCAAGCGATAAGCCCCACTGTTCGTGGTACCAGGTGGGTAGGTTGATATAGAGCGCTAGAGTTGGAAGTGAGAGCGGAAGAGCCGGAAGGGCATAAAATCCTATCTGGCTCTTCGAGAGTTTAGTGCTGTATTTTGTAGAGTCCGACATCAATCGAACCCTCTCTAAACCCACCCTCACAATAGGCTAGATAGTAAACCCACATGCGTCTAAAGCGCTCATCGAACGCTTCGGTCGCCTTGATGCTTGGCCAAGCGTTTAAGAAGTTTCGGCGCCAAATCTCTAGGGTCTTGGCATAATCCAAACCGAACAACTTCTGTTCACAGAGTTTTAGATCCGCTAACAAGATTTCTCCCTCTAGCGCGGTAGGGCTTGGTAGCATGCCGCCAGGGAATATGTAGCGCTGAATGAAGTCGGCAGAGCTGCGGTACTGTTCAAAACGATCATCGGCAATGCTAATAATTTGCAGGACCGCGCTTCCCCCTTTCTTAAGACGTTTTTTTAGAGTCTCGAAGTAGGTTGGCCAGTGCTCTTCGCCGACCGCTTCAAACATCTCTATTGAGACAATGTGATCGTATTCACCTTGGATGTCACGGTAATCGATAAGCTGTAGGTCCGCCTGATTGTTTAAACCTAAGCGACTCATTCGATCTTTGGCAAATGCGAGCTGCTCTTTTGATAGAGTGATTCCTGTTACCTTGGCGCCAAACTCTTTGGTCGCTACCTCAGCAAAACCACCCCAGCCACATCCGATCTCAAGCACATGCTCACCGGCCTTAAGATCTAACATCTGGCAAATGGTTCGGTACTTGTTGAGTTGTGCCTCTTCCAGTGTCTCATCACTCTCAAACAGAGCTGAGGAGTAGGTGAAGCTTGGGTCTAACCACTGAGCATAGAAGTCGTTGCCTAGGTCGTAGTGGTAAGCAATATTTTTGCGGCTGCCCTTTTTCGTATTCGCACGGCCTAAGTGGCTTAAACGATTGAATAAACGCAGAAGGGGGTGGCCCTTTAGGATGTCATTCACTAAGTTTTCGTTGGCTAGAGCCCAGCGAATAACGCTGACCTCATCGGGTGTTTGCCACTCGCCATCCATAAAGCTCTCTGCAAAGCCGATAGATCCACCTCGGACAAGACGACGCAAGGATTTAAAGCTATTAATCTTAATGATGGCGTGATGTTCATTATCTGTCTGCTGGCCAAAGTCATGAATCATGCCGTTGGGTAGCTCAAGAGTCAGTCGCCCTTTAATCTGTCCATCGAGTGTTTTGTGCAACAGATTCAATGCGCGACGGTTGAACCAACCGAGAGACGACAGCTGCTGGTTGGAAAGGGTCGTAGTGTATTCAGAAGGACGCATCAGAAACCCTCGTTTTATTATCGATTAAAACCACTTGATGAGTCGTACCTTTGACTCGTTTTTGAAGTGGTACGCGTTTAAGCCAGAGTTGGAGCGCTTCCCAATGAATGCCAGCAATCACTTTGAAGGTCATCAAAGGGTATTTAAACAGGACTTTTAGCAGTGTTCTGTTCGTCAGCTCAGTTCGTTTACCAGTAAAGGTGGCGTGCAGAAGGGACCCTTCTGAGTCGGACTGTCGAATGCAGACAGAGACTCGCTGATGGGGTGCCAGCATGCGAAACTGATAGGGCGCCTTCATAGGCATAAATGGAGAGACGTAAAAGCTCTTTTCACTGCTTTGACGAATCTGATCACTCTTACTGTTGGTTGGGATCAGGTAGCTGTGTCGTTCACCGAAGGTGTTGTTTACTTCGTAAAGAATGACACCAAGGTTGCCGTCACAGTCGTAACAGTAGAAGACACTGAGTGGATTAAAGACGTACCCAAACATTCTGGGGTAGCAGAGTAATTTGATACTGTGACCATACTCAGACAGCTCGTATTGCAGCAGCTGCTCTCTCACCTGTTCAGCGAGGTCTCGGTCGCTCCCTTCGCCATGATCACGGTTTTTAAAGCTAAATAGATTCCAACGCTCTTTTGAGAACAGAGTCAGATTAACGTCGAGGCTATCTAGCTCATCAAGGTCAATCAACATTGAGGCAACTGAGTAGATGAAACGGTGACGCTTAGGCTTGAAGCGGTGATGCATCACCTTGCCTTCATAGAGCGCGGAGCTAAACATTAGGCTGCGCTCTCGGATGTTTGTGTTGTTCTAACGGGCTCTTGAACATGAATACGTCCATTGGGGTTGTCGACGGTCCAAGGTCGCAAAGCGCCTCCGAGCTGTTCCGCAACTGCGAGGCCTGATTGGATACCATCTTCGTGGAAACCATAGCCCATCCAAGCACCGCAGAACCAACTGCGTTGTTGACCTTGAATGGCCCAAATCTCCTTCTGTGCCTCAATGGAACGTTGATCAAACGCAGGGTGGTCGTATAGGAAACTGCCAAGAATCTTATCGGCTTTAGGTTCTTCGATAGGATTGAGTGTGACAAACACATCTTGTTTGGTTTGCAGAGGCTGCAGTGCGTTCATCCAATAGGTCACTGCAAGCTCACCTTCGCCTTGATCGCTTGAGGCCAGATAGTTCCAAGCTGACCAAGCACCTTTACGGACTGGCATCTGGTTAGTGTCAGTGTGTAACAGCGCACGATTGCGTTGGTAAGGAAAGGCGCTCAGAAGTCGCTGCTCTTCCGGTGTTGCGTCAGACAGCATCTCAAGGGTCTGATCAGCATGACAGGCAAATACCACCTGGTCGAAGCGACGCTTCTGTCCGTGGTGATCGATCAGAGTAACTCCGTCAGCATCGCGTTCGACACGGTGTACGCGAGCATTCAAGATGACGCCATCACCCAGTTGCTCAGCGATTTTATTAACGTATTGGCGACTACCACCTATCACTGTACGCCACTGTGGGCGGTCCTTCACTTGAACGAGACCATGGTTCATGCAGAAACGCATAAAGGTCTCTGCAGGGTAGTCCAGCATCTTATCCATGGGCGTTGACCAGATTGCAGCGCTCATGGGCAGAAGGTGCTCATTAATGAAGGTTTGACTGTAACCCTCGCGCTCCAAAAGCTGTCCAAGCGTTAATTCGGCCAGACTAGGGTCGTTATGGAGTCGATCAGAATCTTTGTAAAAAGCTAAGATCTCACGAAGTAGACCCCAATGTTTAAAAGAGAGGAGGTTGCGGCGCTGTGCAAAAAAGCCGCCCAAGCCAGAGCCACTATACTCCACTTTGCCTTTCTCTAGTGAGACGCCGAAGGTCATATTGGTATCGGTAGTGTCTACTTCGAGATATTTGAAGAACTCGACCAGATTGGGATAGTTAACGGGGTTGAATACAATAAACCCTGTATCCACCGGAACGTTGCCTTCGGGAGTGTCGATCTCAACGGTATTTGAGTGGCCGCCAAGGCGATCATCTTTTTCAAAAAGTGAAACGTTATGGCGTTTACTTAAAAGCCAGGCGGCGGATAATCCGGAGATACCAGAACCGATAACTGCGATATTCAATGGTTTTAAAGGCCTTACATTCATTATTGAGTCCATGCAAAAACAAGCTTGAATTTCGTTACGAACAGTCTACCTTGATAGATCAAAAGATGTCGGTTATTTTCAAAAAAGTGGCCAACGGTCAATTTTTACTATTTACTGTTCAAAATGTGATCCATTTATAAACCCTCTAACGTAGTGAAAGCGATGACTGATAACAGATCCGAGGAAACTGATGTGACTGCAGCAGTGGCAATAGCGGAGCAAAAAAAGAAGAAGGAGCGGGATGCATGGTCAGACCTGCTCGCGTCGCTTTCTGAAACCCGCAGTAAAGTGGATTTCAGCCGCTTATACGAACATTTTGCACCCAGAGTGAAAGCGTACATTATCCGTTTTGGAATGCCGGTAGCGGCAGCCGAAGAGCTGACACAGGAATCGATGCTGGCCGTATGGCGTAAAGCGCACCTGTACACGCGCAGCAAAGCCAGTGCCAGTACCTGGATTTTCACATTGGCAAGAAACCAATGCATCGATCGCCTTCGCAGAGAGAAAGCGGTTGAATACGAGTTACCTGAAGAAGAGATCGATCCCGATCAACGTCATTACGGCGAGCATGCCGTTCTTGAAGAGAGAATGAGTGGAGCCATCGCCAAGTTGCCTGAAGCTCAGGCACAGGTTCTCTACCTCTCATATTATGAGGGTAAGAGTCATTCAGAAATTTCCGAGCAGTTAGGTATACCGCTCGGCAGCGTTAAATCGAGATTGAGATTGGCATTCAGCAAACTCAAAGCTCATTGGGGAGAAGAAGAGTGAAAATAAGTCATCATCTTGACGATGCTACCCTTATGGCACGTGCCGCCGGCGCGCTGTCTGATGGTATGACACTGTTGGTTGATAGTCATCTTCACTGGTGCAAGACCTGTCAAACTAAAGCGTGGGAAGCAGAGTGTATCGGCGGTGAGTTACTTTCTGACATCCAACCGCAAGCGATGAGCGAAGGCTCTTTAGACTCCATTTTGGGTATGCTCGATGGTAGCGAAGAGGTGGTTGCTGAACGAGCTGTCAAAGTCAAAGGCAGTGCAGAAGTTCCAGAACCTCTGGCGCAAATTGTCGGATCTGACCTGGATGCCATTGAGTGGAAGCGTCTTGGCCCGGGTGTGCAACATTACGATTTTAATTTCCCTGGAGAGGGAGCGTGTCGTCTTCTTAGAATTCAGCCTGGCGTCTCTGTGCCGCACCATACCCACAAGGGTAATGAGCTGACGATGATCCTTCGTGGCTCGTACAGTGACGATGTGGGGCGTTTCTGTCAGGGCGATGTCGCAGATCTTGATGAAGAGATCAAACACCAGCCGATCGTTGATACCGGTTCTGAGTGCATCTGTCTGATCGCAACTGAAGCGCCACTTAAATTTACAGGTATTATGGGTCGTCTGGCTCAGCCATTCATTGGTCTGTAATCACTATTGAAATAAGAAGACCGGTTTTAAAGCCGGTCTTTTTTTTGGGGAAAACATGAATATCGTCTGGTTTCGCAATGACCTTAGAGTAGCCGCAAACCCAGCATTGGAAGCTGCGCAACGTAATGGATTGGCCACGGTGGCCCTTGTCTGTCTGACTCATGAGAGCTGGTCGGAACATAACGAATCGCCTCAACGTATGGGGCTATGGCGAGATCGGTTACTGCAGGTTAAAGGCGAGCTTGAATCTCTGAATGTGCCTTTAAAAGTGATTCAGGCAGGGCACTTTGATCACTGTGCCAGTGCCATTAGAAACCTGGCAACAGAGTTGTCAGCAACTCACTTTTTCTTCAATCACGAGTATCCACTAAATGAGCAGTTGCGCGATGATGCAGTCGTTGCAGCCCTTCAACCCGATGTGAGCTGTCAGGGCTTTCATGGTGAGGTGATCATTCCACCGGGTGAGGTTAAAACTCAAACGGGCACAGACTTTAAAGTCTATACCCCATTCTCGCGTGCATGGCGGGCAGCGTTACCTCGATTTGACTACCTAATTAAAGCGATGAACATCCCTTTTCCAGCTGCCTCTGTTCCCTCGGATGAGATTCCAGATGATCTTGGCTGGCGCCCACTGTCCTATGATAAAGAGTTGTGGCCCGTTGAGACCGAAGCGATCCGTGAACGTGTCTACGAGTTTGTCCGTGAACGGGAGTTGGATTACAAAGAGCATCGTGACTTTCCAGCAATCAACGGGACCTCCCAGTTATCGCCTTACTTGACCATTGGTGCTGTGTCACCACTACAGTTGATGCATGTTCAAAGACAGGAGCGTGAGAACGATGGCTGGTTAGAGAGCAGTTGGCTCAATGAGATCATCTGGCGTGAGTTCTATCGTCACCTGACGGTTGCGTTTCCAGAGCTGTCTAAACTTGAGCCGTTTAGACCAGAAACTGAGCAGAAGATTCAGTGGTTGGATCGTGAGCCGCTGTGGCAGGCTTGGTGTCAGGGTGAGACAGGGTTTCCGATTGTCGATGCAGCGATGAAACAGCTGTTAACAACAGGTTGGATGCACAATCGACTGCGTATGGTCGTGGCCAGCTTTTTAACTAAATTAATTGGCATCGATTGGCGCCGCGGTGAGAAGTTCTTTATGGAGCATCTGATTGATGCTGATTTCCCATCCAACAACGGTGGTTGGCAGTGGTCTGCTTCAGTGGGTGCTGATGCCGCTCCCTATTTTCGAATCTTCAACCCGACTGCGCAAAGCGAGAAGTTCGATGCCAAAGGTGAATTTCTTGTGAAGTGGTTGCCAGAGCTGGCCGCGCTACCGCCTAAAGAGCGTCATAAGCCGGGGGCAGGGCAGGCGTTTGGTCGTCCCGCGCCGATCATTGATTACTCTCTTGAGCGAAAACGCGCGTTGGACGCTTATAAAGAGGGCTAGGATCTGGCACACTTCCTTCCAAGTTTTTTGGGAGAGTGTAAATGGATTGGGAAAGGCTGCTAACGCGCAAACGTTATGGTCACGACGAAGTAGAATCGGCGGAGCAGGGTCGAAGCCACTTCCACAAAGATCATGACCGAATCATCTTTAGTAGTGCTTTCCGTCGCTTGGGTCGTAAGACGCAAGTGCACCCTATGTCCCTCAACGATCACATCCATACTCGTCTGACTCACTCCATTGAGGTAGGCAGTCTTGGGCGTAGTCTGGGCATTCGTGCCGGCGAGTTGATTGCTGATCAGCTGCCAAAGGGCATATCGCCTGATGACTTGGGGATGATTGTGCAGTCGGCCTGTCTGGCTCACGATATTGGTAACCCCCCTTTTGGTCATGCTGGCGAGTACGCCATTCGTGATTGGTTCCGTCAGCGTCAAGAGGATCAGCGTTTCTCGCAGCTCTCTGAAGGCGAGTTTTTAGATCTAAAAACCTTTGAAGGTAATGCGCAGGGGCTCAGGGTCGTCACCAAGATCGAGAACCATCTCTTTGATGGTGGTCTGCGCTTAACCTACCCAACTCTAGGAACACTATTGAAATACCCTTGGACAGCTCGTCACGGTGGTAAGAAGGGTAAGTTCAGCTGTTATCAAGCGGAACTTCCTTTAGTAGCATCACTGGCCAAAGATCTTGGTCTGCCTCAGCTTGAAGAGGATCGCTGGGCGCGTCACCCTCTGAACTTCCTAATGGAGGCGGCGGATGATATCTGTTACGCCATATTGGATCTTGAAGATGCTATTGAGTTGAACCTGCTTAGTTTCGATGAGGTTAAACCTATCTTGTTAACGCTCTGCGGCGACCTGGAGTTTGATGATGAGATCTTCGCGACCCAGGCCTCTGCACGACGTAAGATTTCGGCACTTCGTGGTCGAGCGATGGAGAACATGGTCGACTCAGCGGTGCAGGTGTTTGCCGATCAGCTGCCAGAGATCTTGTCAGGTCAATATCAGGGTGAGCTTCTCAGTGATGGCGATCCCATGGTTAGAGATGGGTTGGCTGCAGCGAAACGTATCGCCCAAGAGCGGGTCTTTCCAGACAATCGAAAAGCAGAGCTAGAGGTGGGTGCCTATACTATTCTAGGTGTGTTGGTTGAGGCTTTTATCGAGGCGGTCTGGGAGCAGCACCAAAAGCAGGGAGAAGATCTCTGTTATCGCAGTGAAAAGATTATCGGTCTGATGGGGATTCATGCCCCCTCTTCGGGTGAGTCGCTCTATCAAGGCTACATGCGTGCCTTGGACTTTATTAGCGGTATGACCGACTCCTATGCAAGCTACCTTGCTCGACAGATCGGTGGAGGAATAAAGGTTTAATATGGCATCACTTCAAGATCAGCTTAGTCGACTCGTCTACAGCACGGAAAAAGGTAACCTCTGTCCTGATTGTGGCGAAGCGTTAACCGCTTGTATCTGTTCAGAGCAGGCAGAGCAGACGCGCATTGCCGCAATGGATGGGGTAGTTCGCATTCGTCGTGAAACCTCTGGGCGAAAAGGCAAAGCCGTCACTACCATTTCCGGTGTGCCAAGAGTTGAGTCTGAATTAAAGACGCTTCTGAAAAAGTTGAAGCAGGGGTGTGGTTCAGGCGGTGCTGTCAAAGAGGGAATTATTGAGATTCAAGGTGATCACCGCGACAAACTTAAAACCCTCTTAGAGAAAGAGGGTTTTACCGTTAAGTTAGCGGGCGGTTAGAGGCCGATTGCTCGCTCCGAGAGTGCTAGTTCCATTCGGGCGCGCAGCAAAGAGTAAAGCTGTATTGCCGCATCAATCTCCTCTTTGCGGTTCGTAAGACTCTCGATATTTAAGCCCAGCGGTAGATCCAATTCGGCGCAAGATTCCAAAATCATCTGCAAGTTGGTGTAACAGATCTTAATAGACTCTTTAAGTGGCTGATCGGCATCCAAAATTCGGTAGCTGGTCGCCTCTGGTACCGAAATACCCAACCACTTCATAAACTCAAGGGTCTTCTCACTGCCACAAGGTGTGAAAGTCAAAATGATTCGTGCCGGCTCCATATCGAGCTGTTTGCAGCGACGAGCATAGGAGGTCAGCATGTCGATGGTCGCTTGTGCGTTATAAACCGCTTGGAGATGAAGAAGTGACAGCCCTCTTTCTGCTTGGTCACCATGCGCTCGTGTTCATCGCCTTTTTTCTGATGGCGCTCTGCGATACAGACACCGCCAAGGGCAATTGTTTTATGAGACTCTTCCAGTGATTGGTAGGCATCATTCAAACTGAACTTGTAGTCACCTTCCGAGGAGGGGGCGCCAACCAGGACGATATTGTTCTGGTGGTAGGTCTCAG
The DNA here is from genome assembly GCF_013283365.1 of Marinobacterium sp. xm-d-530. GTDB lineage: Bacteria > Pseudomonadota > Gammaproteobacteria > Pseudomonadales > Balneatricaceae > Marinobacterium_E. The sequence continues at coordinate 121,069 of NZ_WBYM01000004.1, forward strand.
TCGTCTCTTCTACCCACTCTTCAAACTCTTGTCGACTACCTTGAGCAACACTGTTGTAGGTGATGGTTCCGCAGCCGCTCTTTTCGTGAAGCAATTTAGCGTAGTGGCGCGGGTCACGTGTTTGAGCAAAGGGGAATGGGCGAGGTGTGTCGATGCGAGTGCTCTCGTCCTGAATGTCATAAACGATAATGCCATCGAACGCGATACGGTCGAGTCGTTCCAGCAGCTTGTCAGCAATGCCTGACATCACTTCATCTTCGGTGCCCATTTTGGGTGGGGTAGTACCGATGACATAAACCCCTTGGTCCGTACCGATTAATTTGTCCTGAAGTGAGCAGCTCATCTCTATTCCAATTGCTTCTTTTAAGTGTGGCTTAGTATAAACGTGAGTGGATTTCATGAAAATTGCATATCCCATGAAATTTTTTTCTTAAGATATGCATGACGTTCAATTTAGAGCTTTCGAACGACGTTGACACCGTCGCGCAGAGTCAGAAAGACGTTTTCCACCTCGGGGTCCTCTGCAATCAGTCGGTTTGTTTCAACTAACACATCATCGATATCGGATTCTGGTTGAATGACCTTGCCAGACCAGAGCACGTTATCAAGTACGATTAAGCCACCTGGGCGAGTCAGCTCTTTAACCTTTAAGTAGTAGTTTAGGTAGTTGCGTTTGTCGGCATCGATAAAGGTGAAATCCAATGGGCCATCAAGTTGATCTGCAAGAGTTTCAAGGGTGTCGATGGCAGGACCAAAGATCACGTCAATCTTTTTGCCGTGTTCGCTTCGCTCATAAAAGGTTTTTGCGAAGTCGATCGCGCGTGGGTTGGTTTCACAGCAGATAAGCTTGCCATTATCCGGCATGCCTTCCGCAATGGATAGCGCTGAATAGCCTGTGAACATACCAATTTCAAGGGCGCGTTTCGGCTGAGCAATCGCAGAGAGCATCTTAAGTGTTCGGCCGACCAGGCGGCCAGATAGCTTTTGTGGCCATCCCATATTTTGGTTGGTTTGGTCGATCAACTCCTGCAGGAGTTCGGGCTCTGCTGAAGTAGAGATAAAGGCATAGTCTTCGACCTGTTCGTCGACGAGAAAGTCAGGCATGGGATACTCAGTTATTGATTAACGGTGGAGATGATGGCGCTGCCCCACATGGTGACGCTCTTTCCATCTTCGGTCCAAAGGTATTGGCAAAGTTTAATATCAGACTCAATGCAGCTTTGCTGGCTGATTGCGACACCGGTAGGTAGGGTTTGGCAGCCCTGTTCTGGCTCCTTGCCCACTCCATACAGACGTGCGCTCAACAGCGAGCGATAGAGAGACTCGGTTTCGCACACCCAGTGCTTTCCTTCATCGCTAAGAGCGTTGGCGGTTGGAGTGAGTGCAAGTGCAGCGAGCGATCCTAAAATTATTTGTCTAACTTTCATTTTAATCTCTGTGCAGGTCCGTACAATATCGCTAAAAGGAGATTATAACTATGAACGAATCGCTATACATCTTTCTGTTAACCGGCGTCTTCTCAATGTCGGCTGCGCTGAGTGTAGGTGCCATCAACAAAATGCCAGAATCTGATCGTCCTGCATGGTTTGCGGTGAAGCAGAATATGGTCATGATGGTGGTGCTCGGTAATCTTGCTGCGCTAACGCTGGTGGGTTCTCTGGCCTATGGATTTCAGACCTTGCACTGGTCGATTCCATTGAGCTCAATGTTCATCACCTTCCCGATCGTGCATCAGTTATTGGTGGTCAAATTGATCGGTGCTACCAAGGCACTATTCTTAACAGTTCCTGCTACCTTGGCCTCTATTGCGGTGCTCTATATCTACTGGCCCTAATCGTTAATTTGTCCTACCTAAAAACGCAGCCTCGGCTGCGTTTTTTGTTTTTAGTTCTTATGACGCAAAAATGTTGCGATGTTATGTGTAAATCTAATGTAAACCTAAGAGAGTGTTTTTTGCCGGTTATCAATAATATATTTTGATTTTGTGCTTACAATCTAATTTTAATGCAAATATTTTGCATAAATTAAAAATTATTGGCGTTTTATTTGTGTGTTAGTATTGTTGTTTCATATCTATAATTTGCATTAGTTTCGTTAATTTTTTGTAAATATAATTAAGTTACTGTTTATTTCTCAATAATGACGCAAAATTTGTGCGTAAATTATAAAATATTGTTATTTATATGATTTATATGGGTTGCATTGGTAGTTTTTGCAAAAATTTGTCATTAAATTAAAGATAAACGCAAATATTTTGCGTTAAGTGTTGGAATGCTTGGTTGGGTTGTGTATATTTTGAGCAATGGACGATTTAATCGTCATCACTGGCTTTAGGATTTGTAATCTGTGGATGCAAAAGATTGGGAGATAATTCGTGCGCTCCAGCAAGATGGACGTCGCACCACGAATGAGATCGCGGATAGCGTTCGTCTCTCAGGCTCGGCCGTGTCTCGCCGTATCGCACGTCTAGAAAAAGACGGCATCATTTCTGGTTACACCGCACTCGTAGATCCCGATAAGGTTGGTTATACCGCCACCGTCATGGTTGAAATTACGCTCGATAGCCAGTCTGATGCGGCTCAATCAGAGTTTGAGCGTGCGGTTGCTAAGGTCCCGAGTGTCAGATCCTGTTACCTAATGAGCGGCGATGCGGATTATCTATTAAAGGTAGCAGCAAGAGATTTGCGTGACTTTGAACGGTTGCGCCGAAAGGTTTTGAGTGATTTACCGCATGTTTCACGTATGCAGACGTCGTTTGCTTTACGCGAAATCGTCAATCACTTGGAGTACGCGCCGGAGAGCGCATAACAATGGTTAAACGTAATGAAAATTGGGTGTGAATCGTGGATTCAAAAATGATTGTAGCTCTTGATATCGGTACCTCTAAGGTCGTCTGTATGGTGGCCGAGATCGGTACGGACGGTGATATTGAGGTCGTGGGCGTCGGCTCTCACCCATCACGCGGTTTAAAACGCGGTGTGGTCGTTAACATCGAATCTACTGTGCAGTCGATCCAGCGAGCGGTTGAAGCGGCTGAGTTGATGGCGGGAGTCAAAATTCACTCAGTCAGTGTGGGCGTCTCTGGTAGCCATATTGCGAGTCAAAACTCACACGGTATTGTTGCTCTGCAGAGTAAAGAGGTGACTCAATCAGACGTAGAGCGTGTCATTGAGGCTGCTCAAGCGGTCGCGATTCCGGCGGATCAGCGCATTCTGCACATCCTTCCGCAAGAGTATTTGATTGATAACCAAGAGGGCATCAAAGAGCCGCTTGGCATGTCCGGTGTGCGTTTGGAAGCTAAGGTTCATCTGATTACCGGTGCGACTAACGCCATTCAGAATATTGAGAAGTGTGTTCGCCGCTGTGGTCTTGAGATCGATGCCGTAGTTCTTGAGCAGTTGGCATCGGGTTACGCGGTGTTGACTGATGATGAGAAGGATCTGGGTGTCTGCATGGTTGATATCGGCGGTGGTACCACCGATATCGCGATCTTTACTCAAGGTTCAATTCGTCACACAGCTGTGATTCCTGTTGCGGGCGATCAAGTCAGCAATGATATTGCCATGGCATTGCGCACCCCAATGCAGCATGCCGATCAGATCAAAATGAAGTACGCCTGTGCATTGGCGCAGTTAGCGCGTGCTGATGAGACGATCAAAGTTCCAAGCGTCGGTGATCGTCCTGCGCGAGATCTATCACGCCAAGCTCTGGCTGAAGTGGTGGAGCCGCGTTATGAAGAGCTGTTTACCCTAGTTCAGCAAGAGCTTCGCCGCAGTGGGTTTGAAGATCTAGCGGCAGCCGGCATCGTCCTGACCGGCGGTACTTCGAAGATGGAAGGCGCGGTTGAGCTCGCTGAAGAGATATTCCACATGCCTGTTCGTTTGGCTAAGCCAACGGGTGTAGGCGGTGTTGATGATCTGTTGAGTAACCCTATCTACGCAACGGCGATTGGTCTGTTGCTCTACTCGGCGGATAACGACCTTGATCAGCATGTGGATGCCGAAACAATGACCGATTTTGGTTTGATGCCGGACGATATTGCTGAGCATCAGCCCGAGAAAAAACGAGTTAAAAAAGAGCCATCAGAAGGGTGGGTCTCTAAAACAAAATCTTGGTTAAAAGGTAACTTTTAATCAGAGCTTAGTGGGCAGTAACCGGCAAAGATCGGGCCTGCCTTACATAAAACCTGGAGGAAGATATGTTTGAGTTAGTAGAAGATACAAACGAGAACGCAGTAATCAAAGTTGTCGGTGTCGGTGGTGGTGGCGGTAACGCAGTCAACCACATGGTCGCGTCGGATGTAGAGGGTGTAGATTTCATCTGTGCCAATACCGATGCTCAGGCACTTGGAAAAATGGCCGCTAGTACAGCCCTTCATATCGGTGGTGATATGACGAAAGGCTTGGGTGCTGGCGCTAACCCAGATGTTGGTCGTCAAGCAGCAGTCTCTGACCGTGAACAGATTGCCGACTCTTTGCGTGGTGCCGACATGGTCTTCATCACTGCAGGCATGGGTGGTGGTACCGGTACGGGTGCTGCACCGATCGTTGCCGAAGTGGCTAAAGAGATGGGAATTCTTACGGTGGCGGTCGTCACTAAACCCTTCCCATTTGAAGGCAAAAAACGCATGAAGATCGCGGAAGAGGGTATTCGTGAGCTGCAGGAGCAGGTCGACTCTCTGATTATTATTCCTAACGAGAAACTGCTTCCTGTCCTAGGTAAAAACACCAGCTTGATCAAAGCCTTTGGTGAAGCCAACGATGTACTTAAGGGCGCCGTTCAAGGCATTGCTGACCTCATTATCCGTCCGGGTATGATCAACGTCGACTTTGCAGACGTTCGTACGGTGATGTCTGAAATGGGCATGGCCATGATGGGTACTGGTCATTCACGTGGTGATGAGCGTGCAGCAGAAGCGACGGAAGCGGCGATTAAGAGTCCACTGCTTGAAGATGTTGATCTGAAAGGCGCAAGTGGCATTTTGGTGAACATCACAGCGGGTATGGACCTTAGCCTGGGTGAGTTCGCTGAAGTGGGTGAAATTGTTGAAGAGTACGCGTCAGACAATGCGACCATTGTGGTCGGTACCGTTATCGATCCAGATATGAGTGAAGAGCTCAAAGTCACGGTAGTAGCGACTGGTTTAGCTCAGGCTCAACAGGCGGGTGCCCGTGTTGTAAACAGTGATGTGACAACCGGTGGTCCAACTCAAGTAGAGGTGAAAACGGCGCCACCTACGGCCTCTGATTTCAGCCAGCTTGAGTTGCCAACAGTAATCCGTAATCGTCAGGCTCAACAAGCCGAGCAGGCGGTTGAGATGGAAGAGCCAGTACAACAGAAAACCGGTACTGATGATATGGAGTTCTTGGATATCCCAGCCTTCCTGCGTCGTCAGGCCGATTAATTAAGTTTTAAACCGTCCAGGTTTCCCGCTCCCCATTATTGGGTGAGCGGGTCTTTTACTGCGACGAGCAGAAACTCGTGATTCCCATCACCCCCTTTAATAGGGCTGTCGATGTAGGTCACTACTCTCATCTCTAACTCGGACATCAGCGTTTTAAAACGCTCCTCCAGCTCTTTATAGAGATCCGTCGATTTGACGATTCCCCCCTTGCCTATGTGCTCCTTTCCTAACTCAAACTGAGGTTTCACCAGTGTGACTAGGTAGCTCCCTCTGTCCAGTAGTTGGCAAAGTCCCGGCAAAATAAGGGTTTGCGAAATGAATGAGACATCCATAACGGCTAGATCAAACTGTCCAGTGGGGCTGTATGCTTTTAGCTCAGGCTTGAGTTCACGCGCGTTATAGCCTTCAAGGCAGGTCACCTTTGGGTTGGATCTCAGCTTCTGTGCCAGCTGGTCATGTCCCACTTCAATACCTAGTACAGAGGCGGCACCCTGTTGAACGAGGTAATCGGTAAAGCCACCGGTTGATTGTCCAACATCGATGGCATGAACATCGTTAAGATCAATTTGGCAGATCTCAACGGCGCCTTTCAGTTTCAGTGCACCACGCGAAACGTACTGGTCGACTTCAGACAGAGTCACCTGAAACTCAGTCGACTCGGGAAGCTTGATGCCGGGTTTGCTTAAGATGCGCCAGGCTTTATCAAGGTAGCTAACGCGCCCCTCTTTAATGGTACGTTGTGCTTGCGTGCGACTATCACACAGACCTTTATCCAGCAGTAGTTGATCAGCGCGTTTCATCTTGGCTCCCAAATTAGTTGGCTAATAGTAAACAAAGTTCTACTACTTGTCAGAACCAGGATCTCTGCGATAATGGCCTGAGTTTAATATTCTTGATCAGGAGCGCTTCATGTCTAATCGCAGCACCATCTCTACACCCAATGCACCGGCTGCCATTGGTACCTATTCACAAGCTGTCAAAGTGGGTAACACGGTCTACATCTCAGGTCAGATTCCTTTGATTCCAGAATCGATGGAGCTGGTGACTGAAAGCTTCGAAGCGCAGGCCGTTCAGGTGTTTGAAAATTTAAAAGCGATTGCTGAAGCGGCAGGTGGCTCGCTCAACGAAGCAGTGAAATTGACTATTCTTTTGAGTGATATGTCGCACTTTGCCAAGGTCAATGAGGTGATGGCGCGTTACTTCGACGAGCCCTATCCAGCGCGTGCTGCGTTTGCTGTGAAAGAGTTGCCTAAGTCAGTCGATATCGAGATCGATGCCATCATGGTGACAGCCGACTAATCATGCCTCGTCCTCTTGTTGCTGAGATCGATTTAGCTGCCCTCAAACATAATTTGGCACTGGCCAAGCAGCAAAATCTGCAGGCCAAAACTCTGGCCGTGGTTAAAGCGAATGCTTATGGTCATGGCGCTGTTAAGGTGGCGCTAGCCTTAGAGTCTGATGCCGATGCCTTTGGTGTTGCCTCTATCGAGGAAGCGCTAGAGCTGCGTGAGGGTGGCCTTAAAGCGCCTGTTCTGCTGCTTGAAGGTTGCTTTTCAGAGGAGGAGTTAGCCTCTTGTGAGCGTCAAAACTTTTGGGTGGTCTGTCACAGTGACTATCAAATTGAGTGGCTAATTCGCTATCTGTCGACGACCGATTGGCGACCACAGATCTGGTTAAAAGTGGACTCTGGTATGCATCGCCTCGGTTTTGATGCAGATGCCGTAGCGGGTGTAATGGAGCAGTTCTCCTCTATAGAGGGACTGCCTATACCGGTTATGATGAGTCACTTTGCCTGCGCCGATCAGCCTGCCCATCCTCGTAATGAGGTTGCACAGTCGCGGTTTAATCCAGTCAAAACTAACCTCAGTAGTTTTGCTAACTCTGCCGGAATTTTTACCCAAGCAACGCCTTCTGATAGTTGGCAGAGGCTAGGCATTGGGCTTTATGGTGGAACGCCGAGTGAGCTGGGTTTGCAAGGTTTGCAGCCTGCTATGACGCTGAAAACAGCCATTATTGCGTTGCGCGATATTTTACCGGGTGAGTCGGTGGGTTACGGTGCAACCTATACCGCGGAATCACCTCGTAAAATTGCGACGATCGCCATTGGGTATGCCGATGGCTATCCGCGCCAAGCGAAGCAAGGTACACCTGTGTTGGTTAATGGTGTTGAAGCACCGATCGTCGGTCGTGTCTCAATGGATATGATTACCGTTGATGTGACCGATTTGCCGTCAGTGTCGGTAGGTGATGAGGTGATCATGTTCAATGAACAGTTACTTGCGGATAGGGTCGCTAAATGCTGCGATACCATCGACTACACGCTGTTTGCGGGGCTAACAGCGCGTGTTCCTAGGCGGTATTCTGAGTGAGTCTCTGGAAAACGCTGTCAGAGCGGGTGACAGGCTGAAGGCCAGTCACCATGACTCCGTAATACGTTACGTGCACCGGTGACTGGCTTTAGCCTGTCATCCGCCTTCTATTTACGCTCCAACCTACCACATCAAATCATCAGGAATCGCGTAATCCGCATAAGGATCATCCTCATCACTCACCTGTTGATCGCTAGACAGAGGAATGATTCGTTCAGGACGACGCTGTTCTATTCGTTCTGCCACAACGGCCGGTACTAAAGCATAACCTTCACCGAGTTTAGCGACCCGTATCTGGGCGCGAGTAAGCGGCTGAAACATCGATTCATCGATGTAGATGTGCTTGATGGTCTTGCCATCAGCGAACTGGTAACGAGTCTCTGCGCGCTCTGATATCGTAATTTGATGATGTTCAATCAGCTGCTTCACTTGAGCATCGATCGCTCTCTCGGCCTGTTCGGCATCACGTGCCTCATTCAAGGCGCGATCTTGTGCCGCTTTCTGCTCGCGTTTGGCTTGGATATCCGCTTGCTGTTTGGCTTTTTCTGCAGCGACCTCATCAGGAGACTGCTTTTTCTTTTTGCGCTTCTCAATCGTCGCCTTTTTTGCCTGTTGTTTGTTAGCAAGGCCCGCTTTTAACAATTGGTCTTGAAGTGATCCCGCCATGACACCTGTTTCCATAAGTTCTAGAATGCGCGGAGTTTAACATAGCTTTTTCATTGAGGTATTTGTGAATTTAGTTGAGTGGTTAACCCTATTAGCGGTCTGTACTTTGGGGGCAGTTTCACCCGGTCCCAGCCTTTTGGTTGTTGTAAACCAGGCGTTAAATGGATCCCGTGTTCATGGTCTATTAACTGCAATCTCGCACGGTTTAATGGTCGGTGGTTGGGCTCTATTGACGGTCGTAGGGTTAAGTCAGCTGCTGGCTCGTTTGCCTTGGATAGAGGTGGGTTTAACCGTCATCGCCGCCCTTTATCTACTGAACATGGCACGCGGCGCTTGGCAGGGTGGATCGATGAAGATTGCGCCTGAAGAGCGCGCGCGAACCAGTTATTGGCAGGCGATTCGTGATGGGGCCGTTATTGCGACCTTCAATCCTAAGTTGATGCTCTTTTTTATTGCGATTTTTGCCCCTTTTGTCGGCTCTGAATCAACCTTTGAAACGCAGACGCTGCTGGTCGTAACGCCCTGGGTTACTGATACCCTCTGGTACATCATCGTTTCGCTACTGCTAAGTACACGCAAAAGCTTGGCGCTACTGGAAAAGCACGAGCAGCGAATCAATCGAGGCATGGCGGTGGCATTGACGCTTCTGGCGGGTGTGATGCTGTCAGGTCTGCTTTAACTTCATTTGCAATAGCCTAGCGGGGTGCTTATACTTCGCGCTCCTCATTCGAGGTGTTTTTGTGGTGGCTCCATTGGTCCTCCCGCAATGATAAACCGTGAACCTGGTCAGGCCCGGAAGGGAGCAGCCACAGCGGTCGACTCATGTGCCGGGATGTGGCTGGTGGGGCCATCTCCATTTCTGGTAAAAATTCCCGCTGTTTGACTCTCCCTCACCAACGATAAATGTTAGTATCGGGTTAAAATTTTCCGACCACTGAGGATAGGATGAGTTATCAGGTTTTAGCCCGTAAATGGCGTCCCCGTCGTTTCGTTGAAACGGTAGGGCAGGAGCACGTTCTAAAAGCGCTTGTGAATGCGCTCGACGAGAACCGGTTGCACCACGCCTATCTGTTTACCGGCACGCGAGGTGTGGGTAAAACCTCCATTGCACGTCTGTTTGCTAAAGCGCTGAACTGCCAAGAGGGCGTCAGCTCGGAGCCATGTGGTCGTTGTAGCTCCTGTATCGAAATTGCTGAAGGTCGATTTGTTGATCTTATCGAGGTCGATGCGGCTTCACGTACCAAAGTGGAAGATACCCGTGAGCTGTTAGAGAACGTGCAATACGCACCAACTCAAGGTCGCTACAAAGTCTACCTAATAGACGAGGTACACATGTTGTCGACCTCGTCATTCAATGCCTTGTTGAAGACGTTGGAAGAGCCACCACCGCACGTTAAATTCCTACTGGCGACAACCGATCCACAGAAACTGCCAGTGACCATTTTGAGTCGTTGTCTTCAGTTCAACCTGAAGAACATGGCGCCAGAGAAGATCGTCTCTCACCTTCAGTTTGTACTGGGCGAAGAGTCCATCCCCTTTGATGACGCTTCACTCTGGCTGATTGCGCGTTCTGCGGATGGGTCTATGCGTGATGCGCTGTCGTTGACCGATCAGGCCATTGCGTTTGGCTCTGGTGCGCTGCGTGAAGGTGATGTGCGTGCTATGTTGGGTACCATTGATCATCGCTTGGTGTTTGATCTACTGGATGCGATTGTGGCCGGTGACGGTAAAGCAACGATCGATCGAGTAGCAGCCATGGCTGAGTTTTCGCCCGATTTTGCTGGTGTATTAGCTGAGATGATCTCGATTCTGCATCGAGTAGCCTTGGCTCAAGTGGTGCCTGCTGCGATCGATAATAGCTTAGGGGATCAGGCTCAGATTCAAGCGCTTGCTGGCAAGGTGCGTGCAGAAGAGATACAGCTCTACTACCAAATCGCATTAACAGGCCGTCGTGATCTGCCGATGTCACCGAACCCTCGTGAAGCATTAGAGATGTGCTTGTTACGTATGTTGGCCTTCCGTCCTGTCGATCAGCGTCCTATCGATGCGCCACCCGTTAAGCCGTCTGAGATCTCTAGGCCTGTTGAAAATGAGCCTGCTGTCAGTGAGCCGGAACCACAGCCAGCGATCGAAACGCCAGTTGTTGAAAAGCCGCTAGAGACTCAAGCGACGCTAGCGCAGCCAGAGTCTGCTCCAGTGAATGATCCCCCGCCATGGGAGGATATTCCCGCTGAGGCCTATGCAGATCAGGAGCCAACGGCAAAAAAGTTTGAAGCGGACTCGATGGAGGCCGTATCGGCTCCGTTGGAGTCCGCTAGGGTTGAGCCATCTGAACCATTTAAGCCAGCTGAGCCCATGGATAAACTCATGGATGAGCCGGCTATTGACCCTGTTGAATCTAACGACAGTGCGATTGATCTGTTTGGCGAAGAGACGCCACTAGCCACTTACGATAAGCCGGATGAGCAACCAGTAGTTGAAGAGGTTAAGCCAGTAGAGGCAGTTGAGCCGGTTGAGCAGAAAGAACAGGCTAAAAAAACGCTAGAAAAATCAATTACGCTCTCCAATTTTGCGCTTGAAGATTGGGTGCATTTGATTGCCCAACTGGATCTAACCGGTATGACCGAGAGCTTGGCTAAGGCGATGTCCCTTGAGACACTTCAGGGGAACCGTATGGTGTTGCACTATACGGCTGAGCAGGAAGCGCTCTTCAATGATCAGCACAAACAACGTATTGCTGATGCGATTACCGCCTTTTTCCAAGAGCCGATGTCGGTTGATTTTCAGCTGGCTGAACAGACTCGTGAAACGCCGGTGAACTACCGTATTCGCCGTGCTGAAGAGCGACGCATAGCGGCGGTAAGGCATTTGAAACAAGATCCCAATGTGGAACGATTAATTGAGATGTTCGATGGACAGTTAGATGAACTCTCCGTTGAGCCTTTAGAGATAGAGTGAGGTCATAGTTATGATGAAAGGTGGAATGGGCAACCTAATGAAGCAGGCCCAAAAGATGCAAGAGGACATGCAGAAAGCGCAAGAGGAGATCGCTCGCGCTGAAGTGACGGGTGAAGCGGGTGCAGGTCTTGTCAGCATCGTTATGAACGGTCGTCACGACGTAAAACGTGTCAGCATCGATGACTCTTTGATGGAAGAGGATAAAGAGATTCTAGAAGATCTTATCGCTGCAGCGGTTAATGATGCGGTGCGTAAGGTTGAAACCACCAGCCAAGAGCAGATGTCGAAAATCACCCAAGGTATGGGTATGCCACCTGGCTTTAAGATGCCGTTTTAATTATGTCGTTAACCCCTAAGCTAGAATCGCTAATCAGCGCACTGCGTCGCCTACCGGGAGTGGGCCCTAAGACGGCTCAGCGTATGGCGTTGCACCTGTTAGAGCGTGATCGCGATGCTGCCATCCAGATCAGTGGTGCGCTGGCTGATGCTGCTCAGAATATTGGTGAGTGTGAACAATGCCACTCGCTCTCTGAGCAGGCCGTCTGCGATATCTGCAGTAATGCAGCGCGTGATCGTAAAACCTTGTGTGTTTTGGAATCACCGATTGATCTGATGGCGATCGAGCAGACGGGGGGCTACGCAGGCCTCTATTTTGTATTGGGCGGGCACCTGTCGCCGATCGATGGAGTAGGGCCGGAAGATTTGAAAATCGATCAGCTTTTGGATCGAGTCTACCAGGGCGAGATTAACGAACTGGTGTTGGCCACCAATCCAACGGTAGAGGGTGAAGCGACCGCTCACTACATTGCCGAACAGCTTCGCGATGTTGATGTCAGTATCAGTCGTATTGCTCACGGGGTGCCTGTAGGTGGCGAGCTTGAGTACGTAGATGGCGGTACTCTGGCGCATGCGCTGGCCGGTCGCCGCCAGATGGAGCGATAAGTTGATAGATTTTAGCGGTTACGACTTTGCCAAGCTGAGACAAGCGGCCAAAAACCCAATCTGGATCGATACCGAAGAGCAGTTGGCTCACTACTGTCAGCAGTGGTTAGAGGTGCCGTTGATTACCTTGGATACTGAGTTCATTCGTACCTCCACCTTCTACGCAAAGCCAGGCCTGATTCAAGTCGCTGATCAGCACAGTGTTTATCTGATTGATCCACTGCCTATAAAACGCTGGCGCCCATTCAGAGAGCTGCTAGAAGCGCCTCAGGTCTTAAAGGTTCTGCACGCTTGTGGAGAAGATGTTGAGTTGTTTAAACATCGCTATAAAGCGGCACCCTCACCGATGTTTGATACCCAAGTCGCGGCCGCTTTTTGTGGTTGGGGTTTCAGTATGGGACTTCAGCGTCTTGTTAAACATGCGCTGGATATCGATCTGGATAAGGGTGAAACCAAGTCCGACTGGCTACAACGCCCGCTAACTGATAATCAGACACTCTATGCGGCACTGGATGTCTGCTACCTAGCCGAAATCGTTCAGATGCAGTTTAAAGAGCTTGAGAAGTTGGGGCGCACCGAGTGGGTCAAAGAGGAGTGCGAAGAGCTAGTTGCCAGTGTCATTGCTAACGAAGCGAATATTGATGACTACTATCGACGTTTCTCACAGCTCTGGAATATTCCGACGCGTAAGTTAGCGGCTCTGCGAGACCTGACCATTTGGCGTGAACGCACCAGCCGTTTGAGGGATAAAGCCCGCAATCGCATCTTGTCTAACCATCAGATTATCGATGTGATTCAGCAGTGGCCCAATAAGCGCGACGATTTGAGAAAAATTGAAGGGTTGCGTTCAGGCAACGTCTGGGATTTTGGTAACGATATTATTCGCTGCCTGAAAAATGCCGATAAGTCAGCCCAAGATAACCCGCCAGAGCCGATTGAGCAGCCGCTGAAGTTCAAGTTTCATGCTCACCTTAAAGCCTTGCGTGCAGTTGGTGCCAAAGCGGCGGAGCAACACAATGTGGCGCCGGAGCTGATGCTGAGAAAACGAGATATTGAAGCGTTGATTCGCACAGGTGTTGAGACGGGTCATTATGAATTGCCAGATAGCCTATGTGGATGGCGTAAACCTTTGATTGGTCAGGCTCTGCTTGATCAGCTAGCAGAATTAAACGAGTCAAACTGATGTTAATTTGTTCTATTTATAAAAGCTCAAAAAAAGATGAGATGTATCTCTACGTTGATAAGCGTGAAGGCTTAGAGCGTGTTCCGGATGCCCTTATCGAGATCTTTGGTACTCCTGTTCACTCTATGGATATGCCATTAACTGCCGAACGTAAATTGGCGCGCGCCGATACCGCAAAAGTGCTTGAAAGCATCCGTGACCAAGGTTTTTACCTGCAGATGCCGCCTCCTAAAGAGGACTATATGCTCGATATCCACATGGATCGTCCAGAGACAGGCGTCCGCTAATGTCAGAGGTGTTTTGGCGCAGTAAATCACTGGAACAGATGACCCACGACGAGTGGGAGTCTCTCTGTGACGGCTGTGCCCTCTGTTGTCTGCACAAACTAGAGGATGAGGATACAGAAGAGGTCTACTACACCACCGTCGTCTGTCACCTTCTGAATACCGATAACTGCCAGTGCACGGATTATCCTAACCGATCCACTCGCCAGCCCAGTTGTGTCAAATTGCATCCAAAAGATGTCGAAGAGTTCCACTGGCTTCCGCAAAGTTGTGCCTACCGCCTGATCTATGAGGGGCATGAGCTTCCACAATGGCATCCGTTGGTCAGCGGTGATCAGCGCAGTGTCATCGAAGCTAACGCTTCTGTCTTGAGCTACTACGAAGTCAAAGATAACGAAATCACAGAAGATGAGTTCATCGATTACGTGATTGAGCCTGAATAATCTTCTTTTGCATGATCAATAAATCCTTAAATTTTGGTTTAAATGATTATGATTCTCATTTAGAATTGTTAGATAGGTTTAAGGATATTCATTGTGTCTCAAATTCAATGTGCCAATCTCTGGCAGATGAAACGGGGTATTCAAAGTGTTATTGAAGGGTTTACCCCCGCTTTGGATGCTGCTGTGAAAGCGCGTTTGGAGGAGCTGGGGTTCCATCAAGGCGCTCGCGTTTTATGTACTCAAGCACCTCGTTTGGGCGCTCCTAAATTGTATAAAGTGGGTAACGCAGTCTACTCACTTGAAAAGACAATCGCAGAGTGTGTGATTGCACATCCGGTCACGTCTGAATAATGAAACAACTACTACTGGTCGGAAGCCCCAACTCGGGAAAATCGATGCTGTTCAATCGTCTTACCGGTATGAATCAGCGTGTGGCAAACTTTCCTGGAATTACAGTCGATACCTCAACAGGGCCAGCGGTCGGTCGATCAGACTTATTAGTAGTCGATTTTCCTGGCGCTTACTCTTTAACCCCTCTTTCGGGCGAAGAGCAAGTTGCTGTAGATGCCTTCTATAAATTGTTGGACGTTCCTGTCGGTCACATAGAAGCCGTTGTCTGTGTTGTCGATGCGACCCGCATGGAAAAAGGTCTGGTATTTGCGTTGCAGGTTAGGGAGGCCTGTCGACGTGCTGGTCATCCAGTGATGATTGTGACCAATATGCATGATGTTCTTGAGCGTCATAATCAGAGCGTTGATGCTGAAGGGCTGTCGCAACGCTTGGATATGCCGGTCATTCCGATCTCTGCAAAGAGCGGTGTAGGCGTCGATCAAATCATTACACGCTCAGGGCAGGGGATAGAGGTTCCAAAGAGCGAGCTAAAAGAGGATCTGATTGCGTTTGACGCATCTGTGTTCCGAAATCTAGCGGAATCGTTGGCGAATGAGTTTGGTCCCAAAGGGGACTACCTGCTTCTGGTTCATAACCGAGCGGATCAATTCTTCCTCAGTACCCTGACGGGTGGTCTGAGTTTTCTGTTGATCATGTTTTTACTCTTCCAAGCGATATTCAGTTGGGCCGCTCCTTTGATGGATGGCGTAGAGTCACTGATTGGACTCACGGCAGACTCTGTGTTGCCTCTGATACCAAGCGGTATGCTGCATGACTTTGTTAAAGATGCTCTATTTGGCGGGCTGGGTGCTTTTTTGGTGTTTGTACCTCAGATTTTTATTCTGACGTTGATCGTCGGTTTTATGGAAGATTCAGGGTACCTTGCTAGGGCCGCTGTCATCTGTCACAGACCGCTTCGCGCTTTTGGTCTAACTGGTAAAAGTTTTGTCCCAATGTTATCGGGTGTCGCCTGTGCTATCCCAGGCATCTATGCAGCACGAACCATAGAGTCACCAAGACGTCGCTGGTTAACCTACTTTGCCATTCCGCTTATGCCTTGTTCGGCTCGACTACCTGTCTATGGGCTTCTTATTGTCGCGTTTATTCCCAATGAGTCACTTCTAGGTGGTGCAGTAGGGTTGCAAGGTCTGGCCATGTTGGCGATCTATCTATTCGGAATCGTTATGGCCTTGTTGATCGTGTCGTTACTCTCTAGAGTAAAGGCAGGTAAGGGGAGTGATCTCCCATTTGTTCTCGAGATGCCTCCCTATCGTCTACCGGGTGCAAAAACTTTAGGCCAGTTGGCCTGGTCACGCAGTGGTGATTTTGTGAAACGTGCAGGCCCCGTGATCTTCTGGGTCAGTGTGGTGGTCTGGGTGTTAGGCTACTTCCCTAATCAGGGGGCAAATTTGGGTGAATCCTGGTTGGGGGCTATTGGTAAATTCATAGCGCCTATCTTTGAACCCATCGGCCTGGATTGGAAGTACGGTGTTGCCATTATCGCGTCGTTCCTAGCGCGTGAGGTCTTTGTCGGCACACTGGGTACACTCTATGGTATTGAAGGTGCCGAGGAGGAGTTTACATCCTTGGCTCAACAGATTCAGGATTCTGGCATCTCTTTGGCTTCTGGAGTCGCTCTGTTTGTTTTCTTCGCCATTGCTGCGCAGTGTGTCTCAACTCTAGCAACGTTGCGCAGGGAGAGCGGTAGCTGGTCGCTGCCGGCCGGTCTGTTTGTGGGGTATGGTGTTTTGGCTTACAGCTTGGCTTTTGTGGCTTTTACTCTGATAGTTGGCGATTAGAGACTGGATTGTTTCCTGGACAGTGAATGACTACATCATTTTGAATTAAAAGATTGGCGAACTGATCATCGGGGCAGTCATTCGTAAACAGTCTTGATATGTCCTTAATGTGCCCTAGTTTCACCATGGGTGTTCTGCCAAATTTGGAGTTATCGCTACAAAGGAGTACCTCTGAGGCATTTGCTATAATGGCTTGTGACACTCTGACCTCCCTGAGGTCGTAATCAAGCAGGGTGCCATCTGGTTGAATACCGCTGATGCCTATGATTGCGTACTCCATCTGAAAGGTGTTTATGAGGTCTGTCGCTGGAGAGCCGACAATGCCACCATCACTGTTTCGAACTTCGCCACCTGCAACAATGACTGTGAAGTCACTCTTAGAGGATAAGGTAACAGCGACATTCAAGTTGTTGGTCACTACGGTCAGATTTTGTTTGCTCAACAGGGCTTCGGCGACTGCCTCTGTTGTGGTGCCGATATTGATAAATAGGGATGCGCCATCGGGGATATAATCAGCAACGAGTTTTGCAATAGTTTGTTTAGCGTCCGAATTAACACTTTTACGAGTTTTATAAGAGCTGTTTGTTGTGCTGTTTTCAACCGCACCAACACCACCATGATAACGTTTTACGCGCCCCTCCGTTTCCAATTGAGTGACATCACGTCTTATAGTTTGGGGCGTCACTTCAAGTGATGAAGTGAGTTCATCTATAGTCACAAAACCACTTTCAGCGATCTTATCGAGTATGAATTCAAACCTGCGATGTTGGCGCATCTAACATTCCGTAATTAACTTTTTTATTATCATAGTCATATATCAGACTTATAGCTATTGGGCTTTTTTACACTCCATCTGCTGCAAGGTAAGCATTAAGTTTGGCTTTGTTCTCTGTATCGATTCTTAAGCCAAGCTTCGTTCTTCGCCAAAGGATATCTTCAACAGTTTTTGCCCATTCATTATCCTGTAACCAGTTAACCTCTAATTCATAAAGGTTATAGCCAAAATGCTGCCCCAGCTCTTCAATATTTGTTGTCTTACCAAGTATATTGAAAGTGTCTGTTCCATAGGTTCTTAGCATTCGTTTTGCCCAACGGTTGTCTAGGAATGGGTATTTCATCTGAATCTTACTAAGCAGATTGTCACTATCTGTTAGTTCATAGTCTCCACCAGGAAGAGGGATACCCGCTGTCCATGCTCTACCCATTTGGGGATGAAATTTTTCAATCTCTCTCAAAGCGGACTCGGCAAGTTTTCGATAAGTGGTAATCTTTCCACCAAACACATTGAGTGCTGCTGCTCGTCCGTTGACAGAATCTACCTTTAGAACATAGTCCCTAGTTGCCTCAGTGGCTGAGGAGGCATTGTCATCGTAAAGGGGACGAACGCCAGAGTAGGTCCAGACAACATCAGAATCTTTTAGTGGTTTCTCAAAGTACTCAGAGGCAGCTTTCAAAAGATATTCTTGTTCTTCTGGAGTACAGTAAGCTTTTTCGGCTGGACCTTCGTGATCCACATCAGTTGTGCCAATTAAAGTGAAGTCATCTTCATAGGGGATAGCAAAAATGATCCGGTTATCACTCTGTTGGAAGATATAGGCGCGATCGTGATCATAAAGTTTCTTTACAACGATATGGCTTCCTCGAACTAGCCTGACGCCATGCTTTGAGTTCAGGTGAAGACTGTTATTAAGGACATCTGCTACCCAAGGACCAGCGCAGTTGATAACCGTTTTCGCCTGAACTTTCATTTCTTCATTAGTGATTAAATCTCTGACGGTTACCCGCCATAAACCCTCCACTCTTTCTGCGGACTCAACACGTGTCCTAGTGTGAATTTTGGCGCCACGATTTTCTGCGTCTCTTGCATTTAGGACTACTAGACGAGCGTCATCAACCCAGCAATCGGAATACTCAAACCCTTTCTTTAGTGACTTTTTAAGAGGGATACCTGTTTTGTCTTCTGCAAAATTAAGAGTTTTAGTGGCAGGTAAAATTTTTCTGCCCCCTAGATGATCATAGATAAACAGTCCTACTCTTAATAGCCAACTTGGACGAAGCCCTTTGTGGTGCGGTAAAACGAAGCGAAGTGGCCAGCTTATGTGCGGCATGGCTTTTAGTAAACGCTCTCTTTCGATAAGTGCCTCGCGAACCAGTCTGAACTCATAATATTCAAGGTAGCGTAATCCGCCATGAAACAACTTAGTTGAGCCTGAGGAGGTTGCTTGAGCAAGATCGCCCATCTCGAAAAGAGATACAGTTAATCCTCTACCAGCTGCATCACGTGCTATGCCACAACCGTTTATGCCACCACCTATAATAACCAGGTCTTTTACATCATTATGTTGCATTTCGTTCATTTGTGTTGTTTTTCTTCATTCGTTTATATTCGTATTAGGTGAAAGCTAACAAAAAGAAAATTTAAGTCAATAAAAACTTTCTCTTGACTTCGTTTGCTTTCGTTTGCGAGTATCCACTCTAACGAATGATTTCTGGATCACTTCGTTGATAAAAATAATGAAGATGGAGAAAGACCATGAAGAAAAAGCTAGCCTTGGCTGTCGCGTTTGCTTCGGCAACAATCACAAGCGCTGCTTATGCAGACATCAACGCTGCTAAGAAGTGGGTTGATAGTGAGTTTCAACCCTCCGCACTCACTAAAGAGCAACAAATCGAAGAGATGCAGTGGTTCATTAATGCTGCGAAACCATTCGCTGGAATGGAAATCAATGTGCTCTCAGAAACTATCCCTACACATACCTACGAGTCTACGGTTCTCGCAAAAGCCTTTGAAGAGATTACGGGTATTAAGGTAAATCACCAATTACTGGGTGAAGGGGAGGTTGTTCAGGCCGTTCAGACTCAAATGCAGACTAAGCGGAATCTTTACGATGCCTATGTGAACGACTCAGATCTAATTGGTACTCACTCTCGTCTTCAGTTGGCTCATAGCTTGACTGATTTCATGAACGGTCCCGCCAAAGACATCACTAACCCTAATCTTGATCTAGACGATTTCATGGGTCTTGAGTTTACGACTGGTGCTGATGGCGAAGTATACCAACTGCCAAGTCAGCAGTTTGTTAACCTTTACTGGTTCCGTAAAGACTGGTTTGATCGCGAAGATCTCCAAAAACAGTTCAAAGATATCTATGGCTATGATCTAGGTGTGCCTGTTAACTGGTCCGCTTATGAGGACATTGCGGAGTTCTTCTCCGTTCACGTCAAAGAGATCGATGGAACTCCAATCTACGGCCATATGGATTACGGTAAACGTGCCCCTGACCTTGGTTGGCGTATGACGGATGCCTGGTTATCTATGGCGGGTGCCGGTTCTGCTGGTCAACCAAATGGGCGTCCTATTGATGAATGGGGTATCCGTATGGAAGAGGGTAGTTGTAATCCAGCTGGTGCTAGTGTTTCTCGTGGTGGTGCCGCAAACGGTCCTGCTGCAGTTTACGCTATTCGTAAGTGGGATGAATGGCTACGTAAATATGCTCCACCAGGTGCCGCATCTTATGACTTCTACCAATCACTTCCTGCACTGAGCCAAGGTAATGTTGCTCAACAGATTTTCTGGTACAGCGCGTTTACAGCTGACATGGTTAAATCTCAAGCCGAGGGCAATAATACGGTTGATGCTGAAGGAACACCATTGTGGCGTATGGCTCCAAGCCCCCATGGCCCATACTGGCAAGAAGGTCAGAAGGTCGGTTACCAAGATGTTGGTTCTTGGACCATCCTAAAATCGACACCTGAAGATCGTGCTAAAGCGGCTTGGTTGTACGCTCAGTTTGTGACTTCAAAAACAGTTGATGTGAAAAAGTCTCACGTAGGTCTTACCTTCATTCGTGACTCTTCTATTAATCACGAATCATTCACTGAGCGAGCTCCAAAACTGGGTGGTCTAGTTGAGTTCTACCGTTCGCCAGATCGTAATATGTGGTCTCCAACCGGTGTCAACGTTCCTGACTATCCTAAGCTTGCTCAAATTTGGTGGCAACAGATTGGTGACGTGAACTCAGGCGCATTCACACCTCAAGAAGCAATGGATCGTCTAGCTCAAGAGATGGACATCACCATGGCTCGCATGGAGCGTGCAGACAAAGGTGCAAACGTTTACGGCGGTTGTGGTCCTCGTCTGAACGAAGAGAAGGATCCATCTTACTGGTTGGGTCGTGAAGGTGGGCCTAAGGCTAAACTTGCTAATGAGAAGCCTCAGGGTCAAACCGTTAATTATGATGAGCTAGTGAAAAGCTGGACTAACTAACGGTTAAAACGGGGGGGCCGTAGGCCCTCTCGATTTCTTTCCCAGAGATATTTCCATGAATTTAGAATTAAAAGATGTTGCAAAGCGCGTCGGCGCCGAAATGCATATACACGAGACAAATCTCGTTCTTGAACCTGGTGAGTTTAATGTTTTACTTGGTGCGACAAATGCCGGTAAAACAACCCTGATGAAACTGATGGCAGGACTGGATTCGCCAACAGCTGGTTCGGTTTTGTACGGCGGTGTAGATGTTACGAAAACACCACCTCAGAAGAGAAGCATCAGTTTTGTGCATCAGTTCTTCATTAATTATCCCCATTTAAGTGTAAGAGATAACATTATTTCGCCACTTAAATTATCAAAAATGTCTGATGCGGAGATTAATAAACGACTGGAAGCTACCGTTGATCTGCTTCGTTTAGGACCTATGTTAGATCGAAAGCCACATGAGCTTTCAGGTGGCCAACAGCAACGTTGTGCGTTGGCTAGAGCCCTTATTAAAGACTCTACAGCTGTATTTCTTGATGAACCACTTGCGAACTTAGATTATAAGTTGCGCGAAGAGTTGCGTGCAGAGTTGCCCAGTATTTTTGCTGATCGTGGTTCAATTGTTGTTTACGCAACTTCTGAACCTGCTGAAGCTTTGATGTTAGGTGGTCATACCGCCGCTCTTAATGAAGGTCATATTGCGCAGTTTGGTGCCACCTCTGATGTTTATCGTACGCCAGTCAATCTGACTGCTGCAGAAGTATTTTCCGATCCTCCTTTAAATACAATCAGCGTTAAAAAGTATGATGGTTGCATTCATTTGAGTGAAACTTTGAGTTGGCCGGCAGAGGGCACCGCTCAACATATGCCTGATGGAAACTATACACTGGGTGTTCGTCCTCATTTTGTTAGAGCGACTGGACATGGAGATAGTGCAATTGAGTTAAACGGTCGTATTCAGGTAACTGAGCTATCCGGTTCAGAAAGCGTCGCTCATTTTTCCATGGGGGGGGGCACTTGGGTCTCGCAAGCGAATGGACTGCACCCATTTAAGGTGGGAGAGCACCACCATTTTTATCTTGATAGCAGTAAATGCTTCTACTTTGATTCCCACGGACAAGCGGTTAGGTAGTAACAATGGCTAAAATAAAACTCGATAATATAAGACACTCCTACTACCCCAATCCATCGTCTGATGATGATTTTGCCTTGAAACGGGTTCACTTTGATTGGGATGATGGCGGTGCCTACGCGCTACTGGGCCCCTCTGGTTGTGGTAAAACGACCTTGCTAAATATCATTTCGGGTCTTTTAGAACCAAGCCACGGCAAGTTGCTTTTTGATGATAATGAAGTTACAAGCCTCTCTCCATCGGAGCGTAATATTGCTCAAGTGTTTCAGTTTCCCGTGATCTACGACACGATGACGGTTTACGATAACCTGGCTTTTCCATTGAGAAATCGTGGGGTCGATGAAGCTAGGATTGATGTAAAAGTCAGAGAGATCTCATCCATGTTGGAGATCGATGATCTGTTACTAACTAAAGCTGCAGGGCTTTCCCCAGATAACAAGCAAAAAATCTCCCTAGGTCGAGGTCTGGTGCGAGAGGATGTTAACGTGATCATGTTCGATGAACCGTTGACCGTCATTGATCCACATTTGAAGTGGAAGCTTCGCTCGAAGCTGAAAGAGCTGCACCAGAAGGTCAAAACAACAATGATCTATGTGACGCATGATCAGACAGAGGCGCTCACATTTGCGGATCAGGTTGTAGTGATGAACTTCGGTCAGGTACTGCAGGTTGGCACTCCAGATGCGCTTTTTGAAAGACCTGAACATACCTTTGTTGGTCATTTTATTGGTTCACCCGGTATGAATGTATTGCCTGTTGAAATAGTTGACGGTCAAGTATCCCTTGGTGGCCACTTCCTCGAAGTAAGCAGTCCTATTGTTGAAGCTGAAGGTAAATCTTTAGAGATAGGTGTGCGTCCCGAGTTTGTGCGAATCGCCGAGCAAGGCATACCGGCAACGGTAGTCAATGTTATGGATGTTGGGCGTCATAAGGTCTTACAAACGTTAGTAGGCTCACAAAAGGTCTTCGCAGTTTTAAATGAGGATCAGCCTGTTCCTGAAGGGAGCACTTACCTTACTTTCGATAAGCCGCAAACTCGTCTTTACAAAGATGGGTGGTTGGTAGATCTAACCTATGAGTACGAGGTTTTATAACAATGAAAACCGAAAACCCTAGAGCTTGGCTCCTCGTTTTACCTGTTATTTTATTGGTGGCTTTTAACGCACTAATACCACTGATGACAGTAGTGAATTACTCCGTTCAAGAGACGTTTGGTAATAATGTCTTTTTTTGGCAGGGCGTAGATTGGTTTGAACAGGTTCTGCATTCAGAACGCTTCCATGATGCCTTGGGGAGACAGTTCCTCTTCACAGGTATTATCCTCGCGGTCGAAATTCCTCTCGGTGTTGCAATAGCCTTGGCGATGCCTAGAAAGGGAATATGGGTTCCTATTTGCTTGATCTTAATGTCTCTGCCACTCCTTATTCCATGGAATGTTGTTGGCGCAATGTGGAACATATTTACTCTTCCAGATATTGGTCTAATGGGCTACGGATTAAACTGGCTTGGTATTGATTACAACATGACACAGAGCCCAT
Organism: Marinobacterium sp. xm-d-530; assembly: GCF_013283365.1. Taxonomy (GTDB): domain Bacteria; phylum Pseudomonadota; class Gammaproteobacteria; order Pseudomonadales; family Balneatricaceae; genus Marinobacterium_E. Next base: position 144,432 of record NZ_WBYM01000004.1, read on the forward strand.
TGGCTGCTTGGGTCACGCTGATAGTTATGGATGTTTGGCATTGGACTTCGTTGGTTGTTCTGCTCTCTTATGCAGGTCTTGTCTCCATTCCTGATGCTTACTATCAAGCAGCTGAGATTGATGGGGCCTCCAAATGGTCTGTGTTTAGATACATTCAATTGCCCAAGATGAAGCAGGTTTTGATGATTGCGATACTGTTACGGTTTATGGATAGCTTCATGATCTATACAGAACCCTTTGTATTGACCGGTGGAGGCCCTGGTAATTCCACAACTCTGTTGTCTATCGACCTAGTTAAAGTAGCGCTTGGTCAGTTTGACTTAGGACCAGCAGCGGCTATGTCACTCATATACTTCGCGATCACTCTACTGGTGAGTTGGGTGTTCTACACAATAATGAATAAAGATGTGAAGGAATAAGGGGGCGATATGAAACTAAAAAGCTTAGCGCCGATTTTGTACATAATCTTTTTGATGCTTCCTATCTATTGGTTGCTTTCAATGAGTTTTAAAACAACTAATGAGATTTTGAGTGGTTTCTCTTTTTTTCCACAAGAGTGGACGCTTGAAAACTACGCTGTCATCTTTAATGATCCGACATGGTATTGGGGTTACATAAACTCTACTACCTACGTGCTGATCAATACGGTTATCTCTTTGTGTGTAGCCCTTCCGGCGGCATACGCATTCAGTCGCTACCGTTTTATGGGTGATAAGCATCTATTCTTTTGGTTGCTGACTAACCGAATGGCACCGCCGGCAGTATTTGCCTTGCCATTCTTTCAGTTGTACTCAGCCGTTGGTTTATTTGATACTCATATTGCTGTGGCTTTAGCCCACTGTCTTTTCAATATCCCGCTTGCTGTGTGGATCTTGGAGGGTTTCATGAAAAGTATCCCTAAAGAGCTAGATGAAACTGCTTATGTTGATGGATACTCTTTCCCGCGATTCTTTGTGACAATTTTCATGCCAAATATCAAAGCAGGTATTGGAGTAGCAGCCTTCTTCTGTTTCATGTTTTCTTGGGTCGAACTGTTGTTAGCAAAAACGTTAACCTCTATCGATGCTAAGCCGATCGCAGCAACAATGACCAAAACTGCATCGAGTGCTGGATATGAGCTAGGTCTGTTGGCGGCAGCTGGGTGTTTGACCATTATCCCAGGGGCGATTGTGGTCTACTTCGTTAGAAATCATATAGCGAAAGGTTTCGCTATGGGGAGGGTGTAATGTTTAGTTGGATGGCTTGGACGTTACCAACGGCTCTGGTATTTGTTTTTATCTTCTCTTGCATTGGTGTTCTGGCATTCCTAGAAGTGAAATATCCTGGGGGAGCTGAGCGCACAGGTGTATTTGGCATTACAACCACCCGAGGTGACCGTCTGTTTATCTCGATCTTGGGTACAGTGTTTATTATGCTTGGTTGGTTGGGATTGATGGGTACACCTTTGTGGGGTGGTTTAACTCTATCAATAATATGGGCTGTATTCGTTTTTAGGAAAGTCTAGTGGAAAATTACGTTCTCTCAATAGACCAAGGAACCACATCCTCAAGAGCAATTTTATTTAATAAAGATCTTAAAATTGTTTCTACTGGTCAGCAGGAATTTACTCAGTATTTCCCTAAATCAGGGTGGGTAGAGCATGATCCTGAAGAGATATGGTCCACGACTGCCGGAGTGTGTCGTCAAGCCATTGAGATGGGTGGTATAGATAGCTCCAGTATAAGAGCGATTGGCATAACAAATCAGCGTGAAACAGTCGTTGTTTGGAATAAACAGACAGGCAAAGCAATCTATAACGCGATTGTTTGGCAAGATAGAAGAACGGGTGATTTTTGCAACGAGTTGAAGTCAAAAGGCTATGAGCAGACTTTTATAGAGAAAACAGGGCTATTACTTGATCCCTATTTTTCTGGCACAAAACTCGCTTGGATATTGGATAATGTTGAGGGTGCTCGCGCCTCGGCGGAATCCGGTGAATTGTTGTTTGGTACAGTGGATTGTTATCTCATTTGGCGGCTAACGGGTGGTGTAGTTCATGCCACTGACGCTACTAATGCGTCCAGAACATTGATCTACAATATCCATCAAGGCATTTGGGATGAAGAGCTATTGTCTCTTCTAAATATACCTTCATGCATGCTGCCAGAGGTTAAAAACTGTGCAGATGATTTTGGTAAAACGCGCGAAGATCTGTTTGGTGGAAACGCCATTCCGATTTGTGGCGTTGCGGGTGATCAACAAGCTGCAGCGATAGGCCAAGCGTGTTTTAAACCAGGTATGCTTAAATCTACCTATGGCACCGGATGTTTTGCTCTCCTTAATACAGGGGAGCATTGTGTTAAGTCCGAACACCGTCTTCTCAGTACTATTGCTTATCAGCTTGATGGAAAGCCAACCTATGCTCTAGAGGGCTCTATATTCATTGCTGGTGCAGTCGTCCAGTGGTTGCGCGATGGTTTGAAGATCATTCGCGATGCTAAAGATACTGAAGCACTTGCAAGCGAGGCTAAGCCAGAGAATCGTGTCTATCTTGTTCCTGCTTTTACGGGGCTTGGAGCACCGTATTGGGATACGGAGTGTCGTGGCGCCATTTTTGGTCTTACTCGTGATACTGGCTTTGCTGATCTGGCTAGAGCCGCGCTTCGATCGGTTGCCTACCAAACTCGCGACCTATCCGACGCTATGCGATCAGACTGGCTAAGTTCTGGTGGAACAAATGTTGAGTCAGTTTTGCGAATCGACGGGGGGATGGTTGCTAACGACTGGATGGCTCAATCCCTTTCGGATATTTTGCAAGCTCCTGTCGATCGACCCGAAATTATTGAGACAACGGCGTTAGGTGCCGCTTGGCTGGCAGGTATGCATGTTGGTTTTTATCCTGACCAAGAGGGTTTTGCAAAAACCTGGGCACTGAATCACCATTTTGAGCCGCTTATGACCGTTGATGATGCCAATGAGCGTTATGCTGGTTGGCGTGACTCGGTTGCAAGACTTCTCATCAAACCTGATAACTTCTGATGTTCCTTTAAAGACACAAGCTCTTTTTAGCCAATTAGTCTTGCCGGTGTATCTAACGCCGGTTTTTTTTATGGCACTTCAGATCCTTTTGCTGCGGTCAGAAGCTCAAACCAGGTCTCTCGATCAAGCTCAACATGATTGACCTGATGCAGCGCCTTTATTCGATCTAGATTGTTTGTGCCAACAACAGGAAGAATATTGGCAGGGTGCACTCTTAACCAGGCCAGTGCGATATGTTCACGCTGGCACTGTTGGCTCTGCTCGATTCTGTTTAGTAAGCCCTCAAGCTCTGAATTTAGTGGTTGGTTAAACAGTTGGCCGCCAGCCAGTGGTGACCAGGCCATCGGCAGTAGCTGATCGAGTTGCATCGCTTCCAGCGTTCCATCCCAGAGTGAACTCTGTTCAAAGAGATTGATCTCAATTTGATTGGTGATCAGTCGATTCGTCATTTTCGACTGCAGTAGTTTCCACTGCCACACTGAAAAGTTAGAGACCCCTACGGTTCTGACCAAGCCTTCTTTAATGAGATCGTCCAGTGCCTCTCCGGTCTCTTCGGCATCCATCAAAGGATCGGGTCTATGAATTAAGAGGGTGTCTAGGTAGTCAGTCTGTAAGTTTTTCAGACTCTGTTTGACCTGCTGAAATAGATATTCACGGGAGGTGTCGTAATACTTAACTCGTCGATCTGGGTAGTGATCAGAGATCAGAGCGATATCACATTTGCTAATCAGCTCCATCTGGCCTCTTAGGGATGGATTGGCTTTCAGCACGTCGCCAAAGAGTTGCTCACACTGATAGTCACCATAGATATCTGCATGGTCAAAGGTCGTTATTCCCTGATCCAAACAGGCTTGGATTTTGGCTTCGGTACTTGAAGTGGTTGGCTTGGACTCTACGAGTCTCCAGACACCATAAGCCAGTTCGCTAAATGTTAGATCGGAATGAAGAGTTTTGATTCGTTTCACTCTGGAGTCCTGTTTCTTAGTTTTTAGCAGTCTAATTAGAGTGTACGAGGGTATCAATAGGGGCTAATAAGCCCTGTAGAGTGTCTACTACAGGGCTTATCAGTTTAGGGGAGGATTACTTTGTCGATAACGTGAATCACTCCATTTGATGCCTTAATATCAGCAGAGACGACTTTGGCGCCATCAATGGTGACACCATTCCAGCCCTGAACCATCGCTTTGCTGCCGTTGAGCATTTCAACGTTCAGTTTCTTGCCGTTCACATCACCCGCCATGACCGCGCCACTCATGACATGGTAGGTAAGAACGTTAACCAGCTGATCCTTGTTTTCAGGTTTTAAAAGAGTCTCCACCGTTCCCTCAGGTAGTGCTGCAAAAGCATCATCGGTTGGTGCAAAGACAGTCAAAGGTCCTTCGCCTTTTAGGGCGTCAACCAAGCCTGCCGCTTTGACAGCGGCTACTAGTGTGTTGAACGAACCTGCTTCGACAGCGACATCGACGATGTCGCCTTTCATGTGCCCACCAGCATGAACTTGAGTTGCGAATGTTGTCGCTAGAGCTGCGGCTAGAAAAAATCTACGTTTCATTGTATTTCTCCAAATTAATCATCAAGTGTGTGTGCGCACATGAGCTATTACGGAGCGTTTTTTCTATTTAGATTGGTAGGAAATGTATCTAATTTCGTCGATTTTATTGGCTTTTGCGCACAACTGTGACAGTTGTGGCATGGTAATTTTTAATTGATTAGCCTAAGGTAATAGTTTTTTACAAAACAGAATTTTGGGCCAAAAAAAAGAGCGCCGAAGCGCTCTTTCTCAGTGTGTCGGTAATCTTAGGATTACTGACCCATCTGCTGCTTGATAAGGTCACCGATAGTCGTTGGACCAGCAGTTTCAACTTCAGCGTTCTGTACGGCTTTAAGAGCAGCTTTCTCTTCAGCTTGATCTTTCGCACGGATAGAGAAGGTGATAACGCGGTTGCGACGATCAACACCTACAATCTTACCTTCAACGCTGTCGCCAACGTTTAGAGCAGTTGTAGCGTCTTCGATGCGCTCTGCAGCGATGTCAGATGCTTTAAGAACAGCTTCGATACCTTCAGCAAGTTCAACAGTAGCAGCACGTGGCTCAACTGCTGTAACAGTACCAGTAACGATTGCGCCTTTCTCGTGGCCCGCTAGGAACTCAGAGAATGGATCGCTTTCTAGCTGTTTAACGCCAAGAGAGATACGCTCTTTCTCTGCGTCAATAGACAGGATAACTGCTTCAACTTCGTCGCCTTTCTTGTAGTCGCGAAGTGCAGCTTCAGCATCAGCTTCCCAAGTGATGTCTGACATGTGTACTAGGCCGTCTAGATCGTTGTCTAGACCAACGAAGATACCGAAGTCAGTGATCGTCTTGATTGTGCCAGATACTTTATCGCCAGCAGCGTACTGCTCAGAGAATGCAGCCCATGGGTTAGTTGTACACTGTTTGATACCCAATGAGATACGACGACGCTCTTCATCAACGTCTAGAACCATAACTTCTACAGCATCACCAACCTGAACGATTTTAGATGGGTGGATGTTTTTGTTAGTCCAAGACATTTCAGAAACGTGTACTAGACCTTCTACGCCATCTTCTAGAGATGCGAAACAGCCGTAATCAGTTAGGTTAGTAACCTTACCTGATACACGAGTACCTGCTGGGTAACGGTTCTTGATCGCTTCCCATGGATCTTCAGATAGCTGCTTAAGACCTAGAGAGATACGACCGCTCTCTTTGTCGAATTTGATGATCTTAACGTCGATCTCATCACCTGGAGTTAGCATTTCGCTTGGGTGAGAGATACGTTTCCACGCCATGTCAGTGATGTGTAGAAGACCGTCAACGCCGCCAAGGTCGATGAACGCACCGTAGTTAGTAAGGTTCTTAACGTAACCTTTAACTGCTTGGCCTTCTTCAAGATCAGCAAGGATCTCATCACGCTGTGCGCTGTTAGCTTCTTGAAGAACTGCGCGGCGAGAAACAACAACGTTGTTACGCTTCTGATCAAGTTTGATCAGTTTGAATTCAAGTTCTTTGCCTTCTAGGTGATCAACGTCACGTACTGGGCGAACGTCTACCAATGAACCTGGTAGGAAGCCTTGGATGTTGTTGACGTTTACAGTGAAACCACCTTTAACTTTGCCAGAGATGTAACCTTTTACGATCTCTTCCGCTTCAAACTTAGTCTGAAGAACTTCCCATGCTTCTGCACGTTTCGCTTTCTCGCGAGAAAGTTTAGTTTCACCGAAACCATCTTCTACAGCTTCTAGTGCAACTTTAACGTCATCACCAATGTTGATTTCAAGTTCGTTCGCATCGTTAAGGAACTGAGAGCGTGGAATAACCGCTTCAGACTTAAGACCAGCGTTAACAGTTACCCAATCAGCATCGATATCTACAACAGTACCAGTTACTAGGGTACCTGGAGTCATCGCAAGTTCTTGGAGGGATTCTTCAAACAGTTCAGCAAAGCTTTCGCTCATGAAAGTGTCCTATTTTGGGTGCCAGGGGATGGCACACTAGCCTATGACATCAGCTTCATAGGGTCGGTTCATCGTCATCTCCGATGACTTGCTAAGCTGATGGATGCAAGCTGACGGAGTTATAAAGAGGGCGAAATTATACAGGAGTGTTAGCGGTGTGCAAAGCGGAATTGGTGTTTTTTTGAGCAGTGGACAGCGGTTGGGAATAGTCTCGAGAAGAAGGGGAAAGAATTACAAATCGCTAGTGCGGTTTGATCGCGGTTTGTCGCTGCGCTCCAATTCGCTCCTACAGTCGAGCTACGTAGATAATTTTTTCCGAAGTCCTACTGTAGGAGCGAATTGCCCGAAGGACAAGCCGCGAAAGATTCGCTTAGCGAATCGTATCTCACATTCCGCTATCAACCCGCCAAACGAGACTGATCCTCTTGAAAGAACATCTCGATCATATCGATGCTCAGCTCACTGGCTTCGCGAAGCACGGCTTCACTGTCGGGATCAGTGATCTCTTCACCGGGTGCTGTCTCTGTCAGTAGCTCATCAAGCGTCTTAATAGGTTGTTCACCCTTTGCCATGCGACGCTGATTCTCTAGATCGATTTGAGCCTGCTCCATCTGATCGCGTTGGGCTTTTAACTGCTCTTCATTGAGCGGCAGCCACTGCATCGATTTCTGCTCATTGATCAAGGCGATGGTGTCACGCATGTGCTGAAAATCAGGATCAGTTTGCGTTCTTTGAGTATGGCGGTTTTGCAGCTCAGGAACCCAACGATCGAGTGATGAGTAGCTGCCGTAACGAACAGGCCTTACTTTGTCCCAAGGTAGGGCAAAGTCGAGAGCGCTTTCACCGATTTCGCTCTGATCAAACATCGATGGAAACTCGATATCCGGAGCTACCCCTTGGTGCTGAGTACTCTCACCAGAGATACGATAGAACTTCGCGGTTGTGAATTTTAGCTGCCCATGACGCAGTGGTTGAAGAGTCTGCACAGTCCCTTTACCGAATGTGCGACTGCCAACGACCAGCCCTCGGCGGTAATCTTGTATGGCACCGGCGAAGATCTCCGAAGCCGATGCACTGAGTCGATCAATCACAACGGTCAAGGGTCCAGTCCAAGTGGTCTCTGGGTTGTAGTCGCCCAGCACATCGACCCGACCTTCAAGATCACGAATCTGCACGGTTGGACCACGGCTAATAAATAGACCCACCAGTTCATTGGCCTCTCGCAGTGAGCCACCTCCGTTTTCGCGTAGATCAACAACCAGAGCATCAACGCCCTGTTGCTTGAGGTCTTCAATCAGTACCGCTACATCACGAGTCGTGCTGCGGTAATCCTTGTCCCCTTTTCTAAGGGCAGCAAAATCGATGTAGAAGGTTGGGATGTCGATGATGCCAACTTTATAGATGTTGCCGTCACGCTCAACCTCCATGATCCGAGACTTGGCCGCTTGCTCTTCAAGCTTTACACGCTGTCGCTCTAATTTGACGATCTTGCGTGTGCTCTTGTCAGCCGAAGTGGATGGGATGATCTCTAAGCGTACGATGGATCCTTTAGGTCCACGGATCCTGTCAACGACATCATCCAAGCGCATACCCACCACATCTTCGATCTCACCATCCATGTCTTGTCCGACACCCACGATCAGGTCGGCAGGTTTCAGCTGGCCGCTCTTATCGGCCGGGCCCGCCGGTACAAGACTAACGATCTTGGTGAACTCATCTTCGCTCTGCAGGACAGCGCCGATCCCTTCAAGTGATAGACTCATGTTGATCTCAAAGTTCTCTGAGGTCGCGGGTGAAAAATAGGCGGTATGCGGGTCGTAAAGACGTGCCAAGGCATTAGCATATGATTGAAAAATATCTTCGCTATTGGTCTGCAGTGCACGATTAAGTTGCGATTCGTAACGTTTGATCAGTGTCTCTTTAGCTTCAGAAACACTCTTGTCAGAAAGTTTTAGATTTAACACGGCGCTTTTAAGACGCAGTGACCAGTATTGATCCTGTTCGCCTTTCGATTGAAACCAAGGTTTCTCTTCACGACTGATCGGAAGTCTGTCGTCTAGAGTGAAATCAAATGTTTGGTCCGATTTTAGAGCGTCGATCATCTGCTCTGTGCGCTCCTGAAAACGGGTCAAAAAGCGTTCGTAGGCGGCAAATGCAAAGGTTAGATTGCCGGAGCGCATGTCGTCGTCCAGAGTGCGCTTGAAGTGAGCTAAAGAGTCGATATCGCTCTGCAGTAGGTAGCTTCTTGTTGGGTCGATAGTTTCAAAGAAGTTGTTGAAGAGCTTCTCAGAGAGTTCATCGTCGACGGCCTGTTCACGGTAGTGGTGAGATTCCAATCCCGCGACCAGCGACTGAATGGCATTCGAGTGGACGGCTTCAGGCTTAAGAGAGGCCTGTGCTCCTGTCGCTATCGATAATGATAAAACCAAAAAGAGCTGTAACGCTCGCATCCCAACACTCCAAAATCGCAATAAAAGTAAAAATCTAATAGAGAGCAGTTTAGGCCAGCTCTCCTCATGATGTAAAATAACTTTCTTTTACTACGCGGGAGTGGTTGCGGTGGTTTTGCGAATTGCGGGTTTAGCGATTTTTTCTTTGATGTTGGCCGGTTGTGATAGCGCCTCTGACCGTGACGAGATCGAAGATAAAGAGGCGTTTCGAAAAGAGCTAATAGAGAAGGCACTGAATGACGATACTCGCAAAGCAGGGGAGGCTTTCCTAGCTGAAAATCGTCAAAAGCCGGGTGTGATTGTTCGTAAGTCGGGACTGCAGTACCGTGTCATTTCCGAAGGACAGGGCAAGCAGCCAGAGTACGACAGTGTTGTACTGGTTGAATATGAAGGTCGCCGTGTCGATGGCGGTGTCTTCGATAAGACCGAAGCCGGAAAGCCGATCAAATTCCCGCTCAATCAGGTGATTAAAGGTTGGCGAGAAGGCTTGGGGTTAATGAAAGAGGGGGCTCAGTATGAGCTCTACATTCCTGCTGACTTGGCCTACGGCGCGCGCAGTCCCAGTCGTGAAATTCCACCCAATTCAGCTTTGATATTTGATGTTAGGTTAATAGAAGTACTCGAGAAGGGTGCGGAGAAACAGTAATGGAACAAGAGCGTTTTAACCAAGATCTACTGACCTTTTTAGCAGATAGTCCAACCCCTTTTCATGCCACGCAGCAGATGGCAGATCGCTTAAGTCATGCTGGCTTCAAAGAGCTGTTGGAACACGAAGCCTGGAATCCTGTCGCTGGCGAGAGTTACTTTATTCGTCGTAACGGTTCATCGATCATCGCTTGGCGTCATACTGGCAACTTTGATTCAGGCTTTAGAATGGTGGGCGCTCATACCGACTCACCCTGTCTTCGCGTCAAGCCAACGCCAGAGCTATACCGACAAAATTATCTGCAGCTTGGCGTTGAAGTCTATGGTGGTGCGCTGTTGAACCCCTGGTTTGATCGCGACTTGTCGTTAGCTGGCCGGGTGACCTACCGCCAAACCGATGGCTCTTTAGACAGCTCGCTAATCGATTTCAAAGAGGCGATCGCGACGATTCCAAGCCTTGCGATTCACCTAGACCGTGAGGCCAATAAAGATCGAACGGTTAACCCACAACTTCACCTCCCTGTGCTGCTAGGTCAGGCGGAACAGAAGCAAGATTTCAGAGCCTTGTTGAAATCTAAATTGCTTGAACAGGGGGTGACAGAGGTCCAGGAGGTTCTAGATTACGAACTCTCTTTCTACGATGTTCAAACGCCTGCAATGGTGGGATTGAACAGAGAGTTTATCGCCTCGGCTCGCTTGGATAATCTGTTGAGCTGTTTCATCGGTTTGCAGTCTCTACTCGACAGTGATGGTCAGCAGGCCGCTGTTTTGGTCTGTACCGACCACGAAGAGGTAGGCAGTGCGAGTGCCTGCGGTGCTCAAGGCCCAATGTTGGCCCAGTGGCTAGAGCGACTCTTACCGAACAACGAAGAGCGTAACCGTGTGATTAGCCACTCCATGATGATCTCCGCCGATAATGCCCACGCTGTGCACCCTAACTATGCCGATAAACATGACGAGAATCATGGTCCGCTGATTAATGCAGGACCGGTCATCAAAATTAACTCTAATCAGCGCTACGCCACCAACAGTGAAACCAGTGCAACCTTCCGCGCCATTGCGCAGGATGTAAACGTGCCAGTACAGAGCTTTGTGGTTCGATCTGATATGGGGTGTGGCAGCACGATTGGTCCGATTACCGCATCGGAAGTCGGTATTCGTACTGTGGATATCGGCTGCCCGCAATTTGGTATGCACTCAATTCGTGAGTTATGCGGCAGTCAGGATGCACACTCACTCTATCTGATTCTGCAAAACTACTACGATAAAGCCAGAGTGTAAGAGGGTTTAGACGTGTTACAAACGGTTCAAGAGCTGAATGATTTTTTAACAAACCACTTTCCGCAAGGTGAAGGCTTTGGTGCCGTTGAAGAGGCGGGAGATGGCTGGGTTTTGATGCGATTAACGGTTGAAGACAGTCATTTGCGTCCAGGTGGTACGGTCTCGGGTCCAACCATGATGGGGATGGCGGATGTGGCCATCTGGTCCGCGTTGCAAACTAAGATTGGCCCCTCGCCGATGACGGTGACCGGTAACCTAAACATCAACTTCTTAAGTAAGCCCAAGCCTGTTGATATGTTGGCACGTGCACGTGTGCTTCGCGTCGGTCGAAGAAACGGGGTTGGTGAGTGTTACATCTACTCGGGTGATGAAGATTCGATGGTGGCGCACGTTACAGCAACCTATTCGATACCGGCAAAGTAAGGCCTCTAAAACAGACTCAACGACAAGGATTGGTCGATCATGGAAATTAAAGTTAACTACCTCGATAACTTACGCCTAGAGGCGAAGTTTGACGACTTCACCGTGATCGCCGATCAGCCGGTTCGCTACAAAGGCGATGGCTCAGCCCCCGGTCCATTTGACTACTTTTTGGCTTCATCAGCGCTGTGTGCCGCCTATTTCGTAAAGGTCTACTGCGAAGCGCGAGGCATCTCTACCGATAATATCCGTCTTGCTCAGAACAACATTGTCGATCCTGAGAACCGCTACAAACAGATCTTCAAAATCAGTGTTGAGCTGCCAGAAGATCTCAGTGATAAAGATCGCACCGGTATCCTTCGCTCCATTGAGCGTTGTACCGTGAAAAAAGTCGTGCAAGAGGGTCCTGAGTTTCAGATAGAGGTCGTCGACAGTCTTGATGAGGATGCCCAAGCTCTACTAGCGGTTGCTACCGACAGTGAAACCTTCATTGAAGGTAAAGACGCGCCACTTGAACAGACCATCGCAAAGATGACACAGATTCTTGCTGATCTGGGGATGAAAATAGAGGTAGCCTCCTGGCGCAACATTGTCCCCAATGTCTGGTCACTGCACATTCGTGATGCGGCCTCTCCCATGTGTTTTACCAACGGTAAAGGGGCCACAAAAGAGGCAGCACTGGCCTCTGCATTGGGTGAGTTTTTAGAGCGTCTCTCCTGTAACTTTTTCTACAACGATCAGTATTTTGGCCAAGAGTTGGCTGAATCAGAGTTTGTCCACCGCCCAGATGAATGCTGGTTTGAACTGACAGAAGAGGATGATATCCCAGAGGGGTTATTGGATGAGTACACTCTTGAGATCTACGACCCTGATCAGGATTTAAGTGGCTCTAACTTAATCGATACCAACTCTGGTAATGAGGATAGGGGGATCTGCGCTCTACCATTCCAGCGTCGATCGGATGGTGAAACGATCTACTTCCCATCGAACCTGATTGAAAACCTCTTTTTGAGTAACGGTATGAGTGCCGGCAATACCCTTGAAGAGGCTCAGGTTCAGTGTCTTTCTGAGATCTTTGAACGTGCGGTTAAACGTCAGATTCTTGAGCAGGAGATTGCGCTTCCCGATGTGCCCTCGCAGGTGCTTGAACGCTGGCCGGGTATTGTGGAGGGCATCAAGGCGCTAGAAGAGCAGGGCTTTCCTGTTTTGGTTAAGGATGCCTCGTTGGGCGGCCAGTTCCCAGTCGCCTGTGTCACGCTAATGAACCCTAAAACGGGCGGTGTGTTTGCCTCGTTCGGTGCCCACCCCAGTCTGCATGTCGCTATTGAAAGAAGCCTGACTGAATTGCTGCAGGGCCGCAGCTTTGAAGGGTTAAACGACCTGCCACCACCGACCTTTAACTCACATGAGCTGACTGAACCGAATAACTTTGTTGAGCACTTCATCGACTCCAGTGGTGTTGTGAGCTGGCGCTTCTTCAGTGACGCCTTTGATTACGAATTTGTGGATTGGGATTTCTCAGGTACCAACAGAGAGGAGGCTGACAGGCTGTTTGGTATTCTGGAGTCGATGGGTAAAGAGTCCTATCAAGCGAACTATGATGACCTGGGTGTACCGGCGGTTCGAATTCTGGTCCCAGATTACTCTGAGGTCTATCCCGTTGAAGATCTGATTTGGGATAACACCAATAAATCACTGGAGTTTCGCGAGGCGATTCTCTGTCTGCACGAGTTGTGTGATGAAGACCTAGAGGAGTTGCTGGTTCGTCTAGAAGAGAGCGAGCTGGATAACTACACTGATATCCGCACGTTGATCGGCATTGAGTTTGATGAGAACAGCGTCTGGGGACAGCTCACCATTCTTGAGCTAAAACTGCTGATACACCTAGCACTGGGTCAGTTACCTCAGGCTAAAGAGTTGGTTGAGGCCTTCTTGCAGTACAACGATAACACCCTAGATCGCGCGCTGTTCTATCGTGCAATGGATGCTGTCATTGAGGTGGAGTTAGATTCAGATATGGCCCTTGAGCACTATCTCAACAACTTTACCCGCTTGTTTGGTAAAGAGCGGATTGAGGCTGTGGTTGGCTCGGTGAACGGAACGATTCGTTTCTATGGTCTCGAGCCAGTCGGTATGGAATTGACCGGATTAGAGCGCCATCAACGACTGATACAGAGCTATCAGAAACTGCATCAATGGCGAGCTTCTAAATAGTTAGGCCCTCAGTTACTGAGAGCGCTAACCTGTTTACTGGCCTGTTCAACCGAGTACTTGCCTTTAGCATCCTTGGTCACACGGCCTATCGCTACAAACGGGTCGTGTACAAAGAGTAAACGTCCACCCCGACTTTCAAGCCCTTCAAGCAGTTGTCGTTTTTCATCAATCAACTGCTCTGGAAAACGGTCATAGCCCATGGTGATGGGGAGATGAACCCAGGCGCTGCCGGGAATAAGATCCCCAGGGTAAACGACCGGTCCCTCTGGCATCTCGACTTCTGGCAGTATTTGGCCGGGTGTATGCCCTGAGCTCTCATGCAGTGTCCAGCCATCTCCCAGTGTTGCTGACTGTTGGCCCTCAGGAATGATCTCTAATCGACCTGACTCCTCCAGCAGTTTGATCAACATAGGTATGTAAGAGGCGCGATCACGAGCATGAGGGTCGTTTGCGCGCTGCCATTGGACTTCACCGACTAAGTATTTCGCATTTGGGAAGAGCAGGTAAGGATCCTCACCCTCTTGCCACTCAGACAGTAGCCCGCCTGCGTGGTCAAAATGGAGGTGGGTCAATAGAACAATGTCGATCTCTTCGTGGGAGACACCTGCAGCCTGAAGATTTTTGATCAGGCAGTGCTCTTGCTCTTGAATACCATAGCGATCTTTCATCTCGGGGCTGAAGAATGCGCCAACGCCAGTCTCAACCAAGATGTTACGTTTTGGGCTGCTCTCCTGAACCAGCATGGCGCGGCAGGCTAAGGGAATACGGTTAAGCTCATCAGGCTCTATCCAGCGTTGCCATAACGCGCGAGGCGCATTACCAAACATTGAACCGCCATCCAGCTTCTGTGTATTCCCCTCTATCGAGGTAATGCTACGCATGATTAAGCAAACTCTTCGGTGTCGATCTCAGTTTGTTGACCGGCACTATAGCGCTCACCGGCCACGGTATCGCGGTTAATGAGTTGTTCTAACTCATTAACAATGTCGCTACTCAGTGTGACATCGGCTGCGCCTAGGTTGTCACGCATGTGCTCGACAAAGCGAGTGCCTGGAATCGAAACAATCGAGGGATCCTTTGCACGGATCCAGGCCAGCGCTAATTGCGCTGGGGTACAGCCAGCACGCTCAGCAATGGCAACATAGTCACTCAGTAGCGCTCTGTTCTGTTCAAAGTTCTCTGGGTAGAAGCGTGGCATGGCACGGCGAATGTCTTTTTCAGCCAGTTCGTCCAAGTTGTCGATTGTGAGACTTAAAAAGCCACGTGCCAGTGGGCTGAAGGCGACGAAGGTAACGTCTAGTTCACGGCAGGCGTCGAGAACCGCGATCTCTGGGTTGCGAGTCCAAAGTGAATACTCAGTTTGGATAGCGGCAACGGGGCACTCTTTATGGGCGGCTCGCAAGGTGTCAGCTGACATTTCTGAAAGACCGTAGCTCGCAATTTTACCCTCTTTGATAAGGTCAGCCATGGCGCCTGCACTCTCTTCAATTGGAACGTCAAAGTCACGACGGTGCAGGTAGTAGAGGTCGATTTGATCTGTTTGAAGGCGTTTTAAGCTGGCTTCACACTGTGCTTTGATGGTTTCAGGGCGGCCGTCTAGTGCTTTACCTTTTTCAGGGTCGATGTAGAGAACACATTTTGATGCCAAAAAGATCTCATCGCGGACCGACTTGAGCGCTTCGCCAACAACTTTCTCATTTTTGCCGCCACCGTATAAGGTCGCCGTATCAAAATGGCGGTAGCCCATCTCAAAGGCTTCACGAAACCCTTTGATCGCCTCGTCATCTGATACCGGGGTGTTGTAGGCGTGTGACATGTTCATACAACCCAAACCGATTGGGTTATTGCGTAGCATCTCAAGTTTGCTCATGAAAAATCCTTAAAAATGAGTCAATTTGTACAGAAGATTAACAAGTTAGTGCGGACGAGTGAACTCGAAAAGGGGAATTAGGTATTCGAAAAAAGAAAAACGATTCGGTGCCAGAATGGACTCTGGCACCGTTATTGAGGTTAGGCTGTTGCAGCGTTTAGAGCGGCATCGTAGTTAGGCTGTTGCGCAATCTCTGGAACCAGTTCTGAATGCAGTACTTTGCCATCACGAATCACCACAATGGCTCTAGCCAGAAGCCCACGCATACCTGAATCGATGATTTCGACGCCAAAGCTTTTACCAAACTCTGGGTTACGGAAGGTGGATGCATTACTGACCCTCTCTAGACCTTCGGCACCACAGAAACGTGCTTGTGCAAACGGTAGGTCTGCTGAGACATTAATCACCTCAACGCCATCATGACTCGCCAACTGCTCATTGAACGTGCGGACTGAGGTGGCACAGGTTGGAGTATCGATACTCGGAAAGATGTTCAAAACAACCGTTTTGCCTGCGAGGTCAGACAGAGAGAACTCAGACAGGTCGGCAGCTGTGAGTGTAAAGTCTGGACAGTCGCTCCCAGCAGCAGGAACATCTCCATAGGTATGTAAAATATCTCCGCGTCGCGTAATTTGAACCATGTTATTACCTCATTATATAGAGTGATTTAGTTATAGGTATACTCATTACGCTAGCGGCAGACACTTGGATTTAATTACTCAGAGGCAGTGATTGCCTGTTTGATTTTTTTGTCAGTCTTATATTGGCTAAGTGCGTAGACTGACCAGATGGCAGCTGGGATCCAGCCAATCAATGTAAGCTGAAGTATTAAACAGAAGATTCCCGCTATAGGGCGACCGATGGTAAAAAATTGCAGCCAAGGTAGAAGCAGGGCAAGTAACAGTCTCATAAGATTTCCTTTTGGTTTAGATATCTTAACAGTAGTACAAAGTTTAAAAATTGCCCCAAAAAAAACCGGCTACTGCCGGTTTTTTTTAATGTTCCAACGATTAGATTCGTTCGAAGATGACAGCGATACCCTGACCACCACCGATACACATGGTTACTAGCGCGTATTTGCCACCAGTACGTTGCAGCTCGTGAATCGCCTTAGTCGCGATGAAAGCACCGGAACAGCCAACAGGGTGGCCTAATGCAATAGCGCCACCGTTCGGATTGGTTTTGTCTGCAGGAAGACCTAGACCTTTAGAGACTGCAATCGCTTGAGCGGCAAAGGCTTCGTTAGATTCGATCACATCCATATCATCAATGGTTAGGCCGGCACTCTCTAGTGCGGCTTTTGATGATGGGATAGGGCCTTCACCCATGATGTGGTTAGGTACACCGGCAACCGCGTAAGAGACGATCTTAGCGATAGGTGTCTCACCGTTTGCTTTAGCGGTTTCAGCATCTGCAAGCACAAGGAAAGCTGCACCGTCATTGATGCCTGAAGCATTACCTGCTGTAACAGTACCGTCTTTCTTAAATGCAGGACGCATGCCGCTCAGTTTTTCTGCGGTCGTACCTGGTTTAGGGTGTTCGTCCGTATCAAACACAGTTTCGCCTTTGCGAGACTTCAGTGTGATTGGAACGATCTGATCTTTGAATCGACCTTCATTAATCGCTACTTCAGCACGACGTTGTGACTCTGCCGCGAACGCATCTTGCTCTTCACGAGAGATGTTCCATTTTTCCGCCAAGTTTTCAGCCGTGATCCCCATGTGACCAGCGCCAAATGGATCGGTCAGAACGGACACCATCGCGTCAATCATGCCAGTATCACCCATGCGAGCACCGGTACGCATAGCAGGTGCCATGTAAGTACCGCGTGACATCACCTCGACACCACCGCCAACAGCATAGTCGCATTGACCTAGCTCGATCTGTTGAGCACTGGATACCACCGCTTGAAGGCCTGAAGCACATAGGCGGTTAACAGCCATCGCAACTGAGTTCATAGGTAGACCTGCCTGGATAGAGGCAACACGTGCAACGTAGGGGTAGCGTGATTCTGTTGGAATACAGTTACCAACCGTCACGTAGTGGATCTTCTCGGGATCCGCTTTAGAACGTGCAACCGCCTCTTTCATAACAGTGCCCGCTAGCTCTGCTGGCTCCATAGAACTTAGGCTGCCACCAAAAGCACCGATTGGTGAACGCATTGCGCTTAGAACAACTACTTCACGTGTCATCTGCATATCTCCTTATGCACAATTAATTTTGGTATTCCGACAATATATAGGGTTATCGCTACAAATACATGACCAAGTCGACTAATTGATAGTTATAATCAAGAAAAAATTTGAGGTGTTTATGTTTGTTCTTTTCGATATGGATGGCGTGTTGGTCGATTCCGAACCGCAGTGGAAGCTTGTGGAACAGGAGGTGTTGGCTAAGTTTGGTATCCATATGGAGATCGAAGAGCTCAAAAAACACGCCGGCGCAACGACCTTTGATTTCATGACCAAGATGAACCGTCTCTACCCAGAGAAAGGCCTAGTGGTTGAAGAGATGGTTGACCAAGTCATTTCGGAGATGGAAAAACGGTTGGTGACACTGCCGTTGATGAAAGGGGTAATGGCATTCATCGACCAGCTTCAAGCCGATGCCGTTCCAATGGCGATTGCCTCCAGTTCGGCGATTAGATTGATTGAAGCGGTGATTAAGACTCATAACTTACCGATCACTGTCTATGCCTCAGGCTCAGAGATTGGACTATCTAAACCTCACCCCGAGGTGTTCCTACAAGCCGCGAAACGGATCGGTGCTGATCCTTGGCAAGTGCTCATCATCGAAGACTCTGTCAATGGAACGATTGCCGGTAAAGCAGCTTCGATGTCGGTGGCTGTTGTGCCGGAGAGTTTCCCACCAAGATCTGAATTGTCGATTGCGAATCATGCCTTTGAATCGATGACCGATCTGCATGATTATTATCGTCAAGGTGGATTTAGCTACCTACGCTAGCGTTTCTGTGAAGAGGCTTCCTCTGCCTGTGCTTGAATAGCCTCTTCATGGATATCGAAACTGTGCTCAGATTTTTGTTCCACCAAGCCCTTTAAAGGCTCTAGAGTTTCCTCGGTCAGCGACTCACTCTCAACAATAGAGGTAAGGGGTTGATCGGTTTCATTAACCCCTAGTACCGCCTCAACCACTTCCTCCGGGAACAGCTCTTCGATCGCAGTATCGGGTAGATCCTCGGTACGAGGGTCAAACTCTGCAATGACCTGTGTTTCTGGCATCGCAGGGATAAACTGCTCCTGCTCTTCGATCGGTACGGGTGGTTTTTGTACCTGTCTGAATAGAGTAAATACCACAAGAATCAGCAGAATCACCACAAATCCCAGGAACAACGAACCGGGTGCAAAAGAGCCCAGTAGCATTGAGCCTAACAGTGGCCCTGCAATACTGCCAAGTCCATAGCTCAGCATCAGTGTCGATGAGGCGGCAACACGCTCCTCACTGCGAATCAAGTCGTTGGTAATCGCTACCGCTATTGAGTAGATCGCCGCAATCATCGCCATGAACAGTGAGGTCGAAACAATCAGCAGCACAAACTGATCAGAACCAAACAGTGATGCTCCCAGGGCTGCTAGAGCGGCGACGAGGACGGTTACTGTTAACACCTTGCTTCGTGTGATTCGGTCACACAGCCAACCGATGGGCCAAGCGAACAGCATCGCGCTCATAACGGATATCGACATCAAGGTGGCAATTTGATCCGTTGCAATGTCGCTCAATGTGGCATAGAGCGGAACCAGTGCATAGAACGAACCGATCAACAGCCCGCCACAAAATGCTGAAAAAAGCCCCAGCGCCGATTTGCGCCAGAGTCGCTGCAGTGACATGAACTCTGCAGTCTCTAAGGGCGGCGATTGGAGGCGAGAAGCAGAAAGAGGAATGACGGCTGCGATTAGCAGAAGTCCCGCAATGATAAAGGCTGTGGATATTTGCAGGCCAGAGGAGTGGCCAAGAATGACCTGCCCTGATGCTGCCGCTGAATAGGCTGCAATGGTGTACAGAGAGAATAGGGTAGCGCGGTTGTTGTCGCTAGCCACGGCGCTAAACCAACTCTCTATCGCAATGAATAGACCAGCAACGCTGAACCCGCCGATAATCCTGAGTAGACTCCAAACCCAAAAATCCTCAGCGAAGGGGTAGAGCAGAGCGGCCATCGCGGCAAGACTGGCCAGTGTCGAGAATGCCCGAATGTGTCCCACTCTGATCAGCAGCCGTTGAGCAAAGATTGAACCAATCACAAACCCGATAGAGTAGAAGGTCATGATCCAACCAATCTCGGTTGGCGGTGTATTCGCCATACCCAAACGAACGCCAATCAGCGACATCAAATAGGCATTGCCAGACGCTACAAGCATCAGGCTCATGAATAGAGCCAGAAGAGAGATAAATATTAGGCGCATATTGGGCGTTACTTGCCAGAGGTGGAGTTTTGAAAATCGTTTAGCCGCTTCATTTCGACATCAAACAGCACTTTTAAGGCCTCTCGCACATGTCGAACGTGGTCCATCGCAGCCGATCGAGCCCAGGCCGATTGTCCTGTGGTCACTGCCTGGTAGATTTCGCTGTGGTGTTTATCGACCACCTGCTTAAAGCCCCCTTTCTGGTTGAAGTTTCTAACAGCCTCTTGAATGCTAATCAGCGTCAGATCCTTCAAACTTGACAAGGTGTGTATCAATACCGAGTTGTGGGATGCCTCGATCACGCGTCTATGAAACTCATGGTCCAAGTTGGCATCCCAATCGGGGGCTACCGACTCCATCTTCTTGAACGCCTCACGAATGCGATACTGATCGCGAGCGGTCGCTCGTTGTGCGGCTAGAAAGCAAGCTTGCCCCTCCAGCTGTTCACGGACCTCAAGAATTTCCAGTACAGCCTTGGGATCCTGACCAAACAGATTGATCAGAGCGGACTTGTTTTCTGAACTGGTGACCGCGCAGGAGACAAATGATCCTCTACCGTGGTGCGTTTCAATGATCCCTTTACCCGAGAGTATATGCAGTGCCTCTCGAACAATGGTACGCGACACACCTAGACGTGCAGAGAGGGATCGTTCAGACGGGATCTTGCTCTCCGGTCCTAACTCACCATCAGCAATCAATCTTTGCAGATATTGAGTGACTTCATTAACAGCGCTGCTTGCAGATTGGCTCATCTATTTCGCATCTCGGTATGGATTGGTCAGACCAGTTTTCCACGCCATCAATTGAAACGCAAGCCCCATCTGGGTTTGAATGCATAAACGTTTCATCGAGTGAGTGACCATCAAATCAGTGGTTTGATTTCAAGTGGTCATACCAGTAGACAGCTGCGTAAGTTTTTGTGACAGCATCGCTCTATTGGTCTGTCTACTACTCCAATTTAAGAGGTTGAACTTATGCTCGAACTGAAACGCTTAGATATTGAAGATGCTCGTCTGTTAATCGAAGGGGCTCGAAACCGAGCTAATGAGATTGGTGTACCTATGTGTATCGCGATAACAGATGAGTCAGGGAATTTGATCGCTTTTGAACGTATGGATGGCGGTAAAACCACCAGTGTAACCATCGCTCAAGACAAAGCCTACACCGCAGCGGCTGCTCGCAAAGCGACGCACGAGTACAACGCTGCATGTACACCCGGCTCGTTGGTGTTTGGTATTCACACCTCGATGGGTGGACGTCTGTGTGTTGTGGGCGGCGGTTATCCCGTGGAGTCAAATGGACAAGTAGTTGGTGGCATCGGATTGAGTTCTGGTACACCAATGCAGGATATGGAGTGTGCTCAAGCTGGTATAGAGTACTGGCAACAGCAGACTCAACAATAAAAAGTACCCAGAGTGGGGTCGGAGATCAGTATGCAGAGTGCAGTGGCTAGCCCGGATCGTGTTGCTAAGCGTCAACGCATTGCTCAGCGATTTAATGAGTTCATTGATTCGCACTACGTCATCAGTGACAGCGAAACGTTAAAGCCTTATGAGTGTGACGGCCTTTCAGCCTATTGCGAAGAGGCGTTGATCGTTGTTTTGCCATCAACGGTAGAGCAGGCACAGAAGGTTCTTAAAATTTGTCACGAAGAGAACATCCCTGTGGTAGCTCGTGGTGCAGGTACCGGTTTGTGTGCCGGTGCTATGCCTCATGGTGATGGCGTGGTCTTATCGATGGCGAAGTTCAATAAGATCCTCGAGATCGATACTGACGCTAGAGCGGCTCGCGTTCAACCGGGTGTTCGCAACCTAGCGATTAGTGAAGCGGCAGGTGATTACAATCTCTATTACGGTCCAGACCCTTCGTCGCAAATAGCCTGCACCATTGGCGGTAACGTGGCTGAAAACTCAGGGGGTGTCCACTGCCTTAAATACGGTTTGACCGTGCATAACCTGTTAAGTGTTCAGTTCCTGACGATGGAAGGTGAGCTGCTAACCATCGGCTCAGAAGGTCTTGATAGCTGTGGTATGGATCTGATGGCGCTGTTCACAGGATCCGAAGGGCTATTGGGTGTGGTCACCGAAGTGCGAGTGAAGCTGCTGCCAAAACCTGAGCGTGCTCAGGTAGTGGTTGCAGGATTCGACTCGGTACCCAAAGCGGGTGATGCCGTCGGTGAGATCATTGCTAAGGGTATCATTCCTGGCGGTCTTGAGATGATGGATGGCTTTGCCATTAAAGCGGCTGAAGATTTTGCCAAAGCGGGCTACCCCGTCGATGCTCAGGCTCTATTGCTATGTGAGGTCGATGGCACCGATGAAGAGGTGGCGGAGCATATTGAAGCGGTTGAAACGCTGTTTCGTGAACTGGGAGCCACCTCGGTTCGCACATCTCAAAGTGAAGAGGAGCGTGCACGTCTATGGGCTGGGCGTAAATCAGCCTTCCCAGCCGTTGGACGTATTTCACCAGACTACTACTGCATGGACGGGACGATTCCGCGTGGTCAGCTAACGCATGTGCTGCTCGAGATGCAGAAAATGTCAGAGCACTACGGTCTGCGTGTGGCCAACGTTTTCCATGCCGGCGATGGCAACTTGCACCCACTGATTCTCTTTGATGCGAACGTACCGGGTGAGCTGGAGCGCACCGAAGAGTTCGGTGGCAAAATTCTTGAACTCTGTGTTGAGGTGGGCGGCTGTATCACGGGCGAGCACGGCGTAGGCTATGAAAAACTCCGTCAAATGCCGGCTCAGTTCAGTGATTCAGAGATCGAGCAGTTCCACAAAGTGAAGCGTGCCTTTGATGCCAAAGAGCTTCTTAATCCCGGTAAAGGTATACCGACCTTGAGAAGTTGTCAGGAGTACCGTTCGTTGGATCTTGATCTAACGCCCAATGCTCAGGTTAGCGCCAATAGCAATACTGATGCAGGAGAGTTCCGTGTCTGATTTAACCAATGAATTGATTAGCCAAGTCCGTGATGCGGTTGAGGCTAAAGAGACGCTGGCTATTTCAGCGGGTGGCAGTAAAGCCTTTATGGGACGTCAGATCGAGACGGATCGTACCATCGATGTCAGTGGTCACACAGGCATTGTTAGCTACCAACCGGTTGAGCTCGTTATGACCGCACGTGCCGGTACCAGACTTGCAGAGATTGAGTCTGCACTATCTGAACACAATCAGATGCTGGCCTGTGAGCCGCCACGTTTCGGTGGCAAAGCAACCTTAGGTGGTACATTGGCCGCTAACGTCTCAGGTCCGGGGCGCCCTTGGTACGGATCCATTCGTGATCATGTATTAGGCGTCAGGTTGATCAATGGCGAAGCGGAACAGCTGCGGTTTGGTGGTCAGGTGATGAAGAATGTCGCCGGTTACGATCTTTCGCGTCTGCAAGCGGGTGCGATGGGTGGATTAGGCCTAATGACCGAGATCTCTCTAAAAGTACTGCCTAAACCAGCGACTACCCGCACTTTGAAGTTCGCAATGGATCAAGCCGAAGCGATACAGCGCATGAACTCCATGTCAGGTCAGCCAAAGCCGATTACAGCGGCTTATTGGCACAACGGAGAATTGTTTGTTCGTCTGGCAGGTGCAGCCTCAGCAGTTGATGCGACTGCAAAAATTTGGGGTGGTGATGAACTGGCTCCAGAGGTTGCCTTGGCTCTTTGGGCGGATCTGCAAGATCAGAAACCAGCCCTATTCAATGCGGAAAAAGTCTGGCGCTTCTCCGTTAAGGGCAGTGCGGATGTCCTACCCATCGAAGGGGATTCATTAATCAACTGGGGTGGCGCTGAGCGCTGGTATGCCGGTGATCACAGTTTCGATCGTATGGTGGAGCTAGCAGAGAGTGCTGGTGGACAGGTTTCACTCTACCGCGGAGGTGATCGTACTGACGAGGTACTTCATCCGGTTAATCCATCAATTCAGGCTCTGCAACAACGCATTAAAGCGTCTGTCGATCCGCAGGGGGTATTCAATCCCGGCCGTGCGTTTGGTTGGTTGTAGGAGTCAGTGCAATGAAAACGAATATAGTTCAAACCTTCCTAGCGACGCCCGAAGGACAAGAGGCGGAAGAGATTCTGCGTAGCTGCGTTCACTGTGGTTTCTGTACAGCAACGTGCCCAACCTACCAAGAGTTGAATGATGAACGAGACGGCCCGCGTGGTCGAATCTATCTGATCAAACAGCTGTTGGAGACCGATGAGGTGACCGAAAAAACTCGGACACACCTAGATCGCTGTCTGACCTGTCGTTCATGTGAGACGACCTGTCCATCGGGCGTTCAATATGGACGTCTAGTTGATATAGGTCGTGGCATTGTTGAGAAGAAATTGGATCGCCCTGTTACGGAAAAAGTGGTTCGCTGGGGATTGAAACAGGTTCTGCCTCACGCTAACCGCTTTGGTCCGCTACTAAAAGTAGGTCAGGTGTTTAAACCGATTCTACCTGGCGCTCTGGGTAAGAAGGTCCCGCCTAAACGTAAAGCCTCTCCTTGGCCAGCCAAACGTCATGCTCGAGTTATGATGGCTCTTGCCGGTTGTGCTCAACCCAGTGCTGCACCCAATACCAATGCGGCAACGGCTCGGGTACTGGATAAGCTAGGAATCACTCTGGTTGAAGCACCACAAGCTGGATGCTGTGGAGCGGTGAATTACCACCTGTCGGCACACGAAGCGGGTCTTAATGAGATGCGCAAGAACATTGACGCCTGGTGGCCAGCGATTGAAGGGGGTTGTGAAGCCATTGTGATGACCGCGTCTGGTTGCGGTGCCATGGTTCAGGAGTACGGGCATCTATTAAGAGATGACCCAGACTACGCGGAGAAGGCCAAGCGTGTGAGTGAGCTGACAAAAGATATCAGTGAGGTGCTGCTGGCTGAAGATCTGTCACCACTTGCTCCCAATACTGATGGTGAAAAGATCGCGTTCCACTGTCCTTGTACCTTGCAGCACGCTATGAAACAGAGCGGCTCCGTAGAAAAAGTACTCGAGAAAGTGGGCTTTGATCTGGCCAAGACCAAGGATAAGCATCTCTGTTGTGGTTCCGCGGGCACCTACTCGATTCTTCAGCCGAAGATCAGTCAAAAGCTGCTAGCCAATAAGGTTGAGGCACTGACAGGGGATAAACCGACACAGATCGCTACCGCGAACATTGGGTGTCAGTTACACATTGAGACAGCTTCGCCGGTACCGGTTAATCACTGGATTGAACTGTTGGATCGATAAGATCGCAGTCACTATTAAAGGGGCCTTGTTAGGCCCCTATTTATTTGTCACTGCTTCTATTTTTCAGTTTCGGATTCGGGTGTGACGAGATGATCTCGGTTCCAAAGAGTGGGGTAGAGCGGAATCCAAAGTGCTACCAGGGCGAGGGTGCCAAAGCCACCAAATAGAATGGAGGGGACCGCACCAATCCAGGCGGCAAGTGCACCTGATTCAAATTCACCCAGTTGATTGGAGGTTGCAATAAAGAGTGAGTTAACCGCGCTGACCCGTCCGCGCATCTCATCGGGTGTTTCAACCTGAACCAGTGTTGAGCGAATCACAACACTGATCATATCGGCGGCGCCAAGAACAAACAGAGCGGTCAGCGATACCCACATCACTTCAGAGAAACCGAAGACCAGAGTGCCCAAGCCAAAGACCCAGACGGCCGCATAGAGCCAACGCCCGGAGTGTCGTTGAATCGGGTATTTTGCAAGCAAGAACGACATCGCAACGGCCCCCGCCGCTGGTGCGCTTCTTAACAGGCCTAAACCGACTGAATCGGTCTGTAATATATCGTGCGCAATCATCGGTAGAAGAGCAGTAACGCTGCCGATTAGAACCGCCAGCGTATCGAGCATTAACGATCCCCATACCGGTTTGTTGCGCCAGACGTGGACAAAGCCCTCAAACAACTCTTTGCGACGCTGCTCGCTTCGGTCCCGTTTGATGGCTGTATCTTTCATGCCAAACAGCGTCACAATCGATATTAAGACGAACAGCATGCTAGTGGCATAGAGTGTGCCGGCTCCAAAAATATAGATGACGCCACCTAAAGCCGGACCAATAATTGTAATGGTCTCACGAGCTGAAGCGGTCAGTGTCATCGCTTGGGTCAGAAGCTGGCGCGGCACCAGATTCGGCACCATCGCTTGCCCCGCAGGCATGCTGAAGGTTCTAGAGACGCCCAGCATGAAACAGGCTATGTAGATGATCCCTTCTGTAATGGTCTCAGTGAAACTGGTTAAGGAGAGCGCACCAATGGTGATTAACAGCAGCACCCGACTCCAAATCATCACCTTATGACGATCGTATCGATCGGCCATGTCGCCTGCGTGCAGCGTAAACAGAATCTGAGGTACATAACGCGCCAGACCAACCCAGCCAAGCGCCATAGCGCTTTCGGTCATCAGGTAGACCTGCCAGCCCAAGCCGATCAGCATCATCTGAATCGCCATGCCGGAGGTGAGTTGGCTGGTGAGGAACCGAACAAATAATCCCTGTTTTAATAGCCGGGTGTCACTCACTGGTCTGAATCCTTAGAGGGGTTTCTGGCCTCTTCATGACTCTCTAATCTATGGCCTGCATCAATAAATTTTGGCAGACGCAAATTGCCAAATATGGCGGCCAGTCGGGTTAGAAAAATGACTAACATTGCCAAGTAGGAGAGGAGTATCGGATCGATGTAACCCTCACCTAATACAAATACCATCGCACCGAGTATGGTGCAGGTGGCATAGAGTTCGCCGTCGCCACCGCCAAGAATCATCGGGTCTTCATTGGTTAGCACATCACGGATAAGGCCGCCTGCAACGGCTGTGATACAGGCCATCATGACGACCAGTAGGGGCGATAGATCAGCCATCTGGGCCTTTTGCGCACCGATGATTGCAAAAAGTGAGATACCGGCGGCATCGAATATCAGCAACAGTCGGCGCGGGTAGCGAAGATAACGCGCTAAGATAAAGGTCACGAGACCCGCAATCAGTGCCGTTGATATATACCAGGTCTCTTCAAGCCAAAAGATGGGGCCGTTGTTGATGGTTAGGTCACGAATAGTCCCTCCACCTACCGCAGTGACGACGGCTAATACCATTACGCCAAAGATGTCGATGCGCTTACCGGTGGCGGCTAAGGCACCGGTGATAGCAAATACAACCGTCCCTAGAAACTCGGCAGCGAGTAGTGGCTGACTAAACAACAAAAGCCTCCCTTTGCTCTCTATGGATGCAAGCTTATCTGTGCGACAATCGGACTCATATTTATATGGGTCAGTGTTGGTATGAATTGTGCATTCTTTCACTCAAATCATCCATGAGTAAAGGATCTATTTGATTATGAAAATTTCTGAAGCGGGCGTTAAGTTTGGTACCAGTGGCGTTCGAGGCTTGGTCAGTGAGCTAACCAATGAGGTCGCGTACGCCTTTGCTGCTGCGTTTTGGCAAGCGGCAGGTCAAGGGACCCGTGTTGTTATAGGTCATGACTTACGACCCTCCAGCCCGCAAATTACCCGAGCCTGCATGGCGGCCATGAGAGACTTAGGTGTCGAGGTGATTTATGTCGGTGCATTGGCAACACCAGCCGTCGCCTACTACGCGTCTAAGATGCATGCGCCTGCGATTGTGGTGACTGGCAGCCATATCCCGTTCGATCGGAACGGAATCAAGTTTTACAGCGTCGAGGGTGAGATCAATAAGGCACATGAAGAGTCGATCTCATCGGCCGAGGTAGTGCTGCCTCAAATTATTGAGTGTCCAGAACTGCCTGCGATTGATGCTGGTGCTAAGTCGGCTTACCTATCACGCTATGTTGACTGTTTCGGTCAAGATCTTTGTTCTGGCTTGAAGGTCGCTATCTATCAGCACTCAAGTGTTGCTCGTGATCTGTTAAGTGAACTGTTCGAGGCGATGGGGGCAGAGGTGATTGCCCTTGGCAGGACAGAACAGTTTGTGCCTATCGATACTGAAGCGGTGCGTACAGAGGATATTGAACAGGCTAAGCGTTGGGCGTCTGAGGTTGGATTTGATCTTTTGGTCTCTACCGATGGTGATGCGGACCGTCCTCTCATCGCCGATGAGACAGGGACCTTTTTCCGCGGTGATATTCTGGGTGTCCTCACAGCAAAGGCGGTCGGTGCAGAAGCGGTTGTGACTCCCGTCAGCAGTAATACGGCACTGGAATTAAGCGGTTGGTTTGATCAAACGCTGCGTACACGAATAGGCTCACCCTATGTGATTGCAGGAATGGAGTCGGTTGCAGAGGGTGTTGTTGCCGGTTTTGAAGCGAACGGTGGATTTTTGTTAGGTAGCGATGTTGGACTGAATGGGTCAACGCTTTCAACGTTGGCGACGCGTGATGCTGTTCTGCCAATGCTGGCGGTCATCTACCTCGCCAAACAGAATCAGCTTAAGGCCAGTCAACTGTCGGCCGAGCTGCCAGAGCGATACACCGCATCGGATCGCATTCCAGGGATAGCGACCGAGTGGAGCCAATCGATGTTACAGCGTCTGAATGAGGGACAGCTGCAGTTTGAATCGCTAATGCCTTGGTCTTTGGGTGGTATTCGATCAGTCGATCAGACCGATGGTTATCGTGTCGACTTTGATACTGATACGATTGTCCATCTTCGTCCCTCTGGTAATGCTCCAGAGCTGCGCTGTTATGTCGAGATGAACAGTGAACAGGATGCGACAGAACTCTGTCGTCGGGTACTTAACAAGGTCGAGCAACTGTTTAAGAGTGAAGTATAGATGTTAAATTTTGCTGCTAACCTATCGTTTCTATTTTCAGACCTTCCCTTTTTAGAGCGTTTCGTTGCGGCAAAAAAAGCCGGTTTTGATTCGGTCGAGTATCTTTTCCCGTACGACTATCCTGCGGAACAGATTAAAGACCTTTTAAATGAGTCTGGTTTGGAGCAAGCGCTGTTCAATGCCTCTGCCGGTGATTGGGGTGCGGGTGAACGTGGGCTAGCGGCGCTGGTCGGTCGCGAATCTGAGTTTAAAGCCTCGATTGAACAGGCGGCCTCTTATGCCGAGGTGTTGGACAATCGACGTCTGCACATCATGTCCGGGCTAGCCGATTTTTCCGATCCAAAGGCATTTGAAACCTATCTGAATAATTTAACCTGGGCGGCCGATCAACTGAACTTATCAGGTATCAATGTGTTAATTGAGCCGATTAACAGTCGTGATATGCCAGGCTACTTTTTAACGACACCTGAGCAAGCAGCAGAGGTTATTGAGTTGGCCAATCGCACAAATTTAAAAATGCAGTTTGACCTCTACCATGCTCAGATTATGTGCGGGGATCTTATTACCCGTTTAGAGCGATACTGGCCTCTGATTGATCATATGCAGATCGCATCTGTGCCCGATCGCAATGAACCATCCAGCGGCGAAATCAACTACTCCTACCTCTTTAACTGGCTCGATCAAAAAGGGTATCAAGGATTCATTGGTTGCGAATATCGACCTAAAACAACGACTTTAGAGGGTTTGGGTTGGTTGTCTGACTACAAAAGGTCATCTAATGGATAAACCCAAGGCGCTTCTTGTTGCCGGCATTAGTGCTGAGCTAAAAGGTATGTTGGCGGAGGTGGTTGAACTGGTTCCGCTAAATAAGCAGGGTGATGCGAATCAGTTTTTAGCGGATCAGGGTGCCGATTTTGAATTGGTGGTCACCAGTGCCGGCAAAGGCTGTGCAAACGCATTGATGGAGCAGCTGCCCAATCTTAAAGTGATCTTTAACTGGGGCGTTGGCTACGACCAAGTGGATGTCGAGTTTGCGACTTCGCGAAGCGTTCAAGTGACCAACACACCCGACGTGCTTAACGAGTGTGTGGCGGATATGGCGATTGGAATGCTGATCTCACAAGCGCGCTGTATGGGTGAGGCTGAACGATTTGTTCGTCGCGGTGAATGGCTTAGCAACCCAACACCACCGATGGGGCAAAAAGTCAGCGGTAAGCGCCTGGGTATTGTCGGATTAGGACGCATTGGATTGGAGACTGCTAAGAGAGCCGAGGCGTTTTCAATGCAGATTCGCTATCACAATCGTCATCCACGGGAGGATGTCGACTACGCTTATGAAGCGTCGATTGTTGAGCTGGCAAAATGGTCCGACTACTTGCTTCTGCTCTGTCCAAGTACGCCAGAGACCTATCAGATGATCGATCGAGAGGTGTTACAGGCCTTGGGACCACAAAGTTCGCTGATCAATATCGCCCGCGGTGCGGTGGTGGATCAAAAGGCACTGGTTGATCTTCTGCTGTCCGGTGAGTTGGGTGGTGCGGCGTTGGATGTCTTTGAGAGAGAGCCAGAGGTGCCAGAGGCGCTAATGGATCTGCCTAATGTGTTGCTATTGCCACACGTTGGTAGTGCCACGTTTGAAACCCGAACGGCAATGGCCCAGTTGGTTGTCGATAATGTAAAAGCCTATATCGAATCAGGAAGCCTGGTTACTCCCGTCAATTAGTCCAGTAGGTAAATGCTGGTAAAGAACCAGAGGGTGATGGCTGTGCTGGCAAAAATGATGGCCAGTCTAACCCAGCTGTTTGGAATCCTCTTGGAGATGATGCCTGCTGCATAGCCCCCAATCAGTGTGCCAACCAGCAGTATCAATGTTTCGTTCCAGCTAATCAGATCATTGATTAAGAACAGCACAATGGCACAACCTGAAATGGTCGATGAGTAGAGCAGTTTAAGTGCATTCATCTCATTAACAGAGCGATAGCCTGCTAAGCTGCAGTAACTCAGCAGTAATATCCCCAGTCCTGCATTAAAGAATCCACCGTAGATTGATACGCCAATAAAAAGCAGGGTAAATAACCCGTTTTGTGCTTTATCGATATGGCGATGTTTTTGGCTCCACTTTTGTAATGTCTTATTAAACTGTCCGCCAAAAATAAACAGCAGAGTCGCGAAGAGTAGTAGCCAAGGCACGGCTTTTTCAAATTCGCTGTTAGAGGTTTGTGTTAACAGGTAGGCACCTATTATTCCGCCGATCGCAGAGATAAAAGAGAAGATCAGAAGTTTTTTAGGTGAATCTTTTATCTCTTGTCGAAGCGCATAGGTGCCCGAAAGATAGCCAGCTGTTGCAGCAAAGGTGTTGCTGGCATTGGCGATGACAGGGGGAACCCCAACAGCAATCAGAGCGGGGAATGTGATAAAACTTCCACCGCCAGCAAGAGAGTTTACGATGCCACCTAAAATACCTGCAGCGGCAAGAAATAGAATCTCTTCCAAACTTATTGACTCTTTAGCTGATTGATT
This sequence comes from Marinobacterium sp. xm-d-530, assembly GCF_013283365.1. Taxonomy (GTDB): domain Bacteria; phylum Pseudomonadota; class Gammaproteobacteria; order Pseudomonadales; family Balneatricaceae; genus Marinobacterium_E. The sequence goes on from NZ_WBYM01000004.1 coordinate 175,476, forward strand.
AAATGCCAAATTGATAAGGCTAAAGAGACCGCTGCCGTGACAATAAGCACCTCTGCCATAGTGATCCCTTTAATGATCTCTGGCGTGTAGCCACATAGCTCCCAAGGTTCAAATATTGCCGGAAGCCAAAGGTGAAGGGGAAACCAGTTTGGGAAAGGGTCGCTCAATGTGCAGCTGCTCTCAAACCAGTAGCGCTCGATCCCTAAAACTTGGTAGCTCTGGTAAAGCAGAAAAGCCATCAGTGGAACAAGTAAAAAGGCGAGCAGCGTCTGTATAGAACGCGCTGAGAAGATCTTCCCGGATACTGCCAAGAGAAGGGCGCCAAAGAGTGTGGCACGAATCTGTACGCAGAGAGCACAGGGACCGTAGTCGAGTAGGTATTGAAAAACTAAAGCCCCAGCCTCGAGGCCTAACGCGAGTATAAGTGTGTAGCTCCAGATGAGCGGTTTTGGCGATTCTCTAAACTTAAACATGGCTTCTTTGAATGGTTATTTTCTAGGTGATTCTAATCATCTTTTTATTCGCTGTCGCTATTAAAAATTAGAACTTTGTAAATTTATTTAAATGGATTTATTCGTGGTTTAATTTAATTGTTTGGTTTAGGTTTTTTAAATATTTTTATTTATTTAAATTTTTATATTGAGAAAACTATTTATTTTTATATATTATGTTGGCGTTAAATTAAAACTGTGCATCCCCTTTGCCAACTATTAATAGTATTAGGAATTTTTGATGAGCGATTTTATTAAAACTCTTTTGCGCAAAAACTCTCTTCGTAAACAGTGCCAATCGGTTGGTGCAGATGAGATCGAAAAAGTGATTGCCGATCTAACGGATATTCTTGAAGAGCGTCGCGCTGAGGAAGCTGCTTTACTAGAGCAGAACCGTGCAAAGCTGGAGGCGATTGAAGCGATTCGCCAGAAGATGCGTGAAGCGGGTATTGCGCTCGATGAGCTAACTGGTATCACTGAATCGGCGCCTAAATCTCGTAAAGAGGTGAAAGCTAAGTACCAGATTACCGATGCAAGTGGTCAAACCCATGCCTGGACAGGTCGCGGTCGCACTCCAACTGTATTCGCAGATTACATGGCTTCTCGTGGTATCACAAAAGATCAACTGCCAACCATAGATTGATATATAATCGCTCTATGAGTGAAGGCCCTTCCTCGGAAGGGTCTTTTTGTTTCTATGTTTTGAGGTTGCGTCCGCATGTCTGATGAAAAACTGCAAAAAGTGTTGGCGCGCTCCGGTGTAGGCTCACGTCGTGAGATGGAGCGTTGGATCGAAGAGGGTCGAGTCGAAGTAAACGGCAAATTGGCGACTCTTGGTGATCGTGTTTCTGCTGAAGACCAGATTAAGGTCGATGGCAAATCTATTGAACTGAACAGTGCGGGTAGCCAAACGGCTCGAGTTCTTATCTACAATAAACCCATTGGTGAAGTCTGCACTCGCCATGATCCTGAAGGCAGGCCAACTGTCTTTGATAATCTGCCGAAGCTTAAATCTGAGCGTTGGGTTGCGATCGGTCGTCTCGATATCAATACATCGGGTCTTTTGGTTTTTACTACCGATGGTGAAATTGCTAACAAGATGATGCACCCATCGAGCAACATTGACCGCGAATACGCGGTTCGAGTTCTAGGTGATGTCAGTGATGCTGTACTCAAGCGTTTAACCGACGGTGTTCTTCTTGAAGATGGCATGGCTAAGTTTACCGACGTTCGTTACTTCAATGGTGAAGGTGCCAACAAATGGTTCCACTGTTGTGTCATGGAGGGGCGTAACCGTGAAGTTCGTCGTCTTTGGGAGTCGCAAGAGCTGCAAGTTAACCGTCTAAAGCGTGTCCGTTTCGGGCCGGTATTCCTCCCCAGTGACGTTAAGGTAGGCACTTGGCGTGAGCTTGGTCAGAAAGAGGTCGACATTCTAACGGATGAGCTGATGCTGGAGCGTCGTAAAGTGCCTTCGATCAATCCCGAAGATCTTGATCGTAAAGAGCGCGAATACAAACGCCAGAAGATACGTCAAACCACCGATCACAACCGTGATTCAGCCCGACAGGACCGCCGCAAGCGTAAGGTTCGTGTGGTGGGCAAGCGAGGGTGACAATTGAGGGGGCTGTCCTTCGGTCTGATCCCTCTCTCTAGCTGATAGTGACGGGCCTTCAGCCTGTCATCTGCTTTATCGGTGTTTTCCAGATAGGCATTAAATTCTAACTGCGGATGACAGGCTGAAGGCCAGTCATCTCTACTAAGATCGCGGCCTTTTTAAGACCGCTCCAACGTTGGTAATGGCCAGCCTTTAGGCTGGGTATTCGCTCTCTAGCTAAAATCCGCAGCAGACATCACACCTTGTGCATCTATATTCTGTCCGTTGACTCCTTTGCTATCAGGTCCCATCAGGAATAGATACGCCGGTTGAATATCATCGGGTGTCGCAATGGTGCTTGGGTCCTCTGCAGGGTATGCGTAGGCACGCATTGCAGTGGCGGTACCGCCTGGATTGATGGCGTTGATGCGGATGCTTGGGTCATTCTCTAGCTCGTCAGCTAAGGTCTCCATCAGTCCCAGTGTGGCGAATTTAGAGACGCAGTAGGCACCCCAGTAGGCACGGCCCTTGGTCGCAACCCCCGAAGTGACAAAAATGACTGAGGCGTCTTCGGATTGTCTAAGCAGTGGCATTAGGGTCTGTGTCAGGATGAACGGTGCGTTGACGTTCACGCGCATTACCTGTTCCCAGATGATCGGGTCGTAGTTCTCAATCGAAGTTCTTAGACCAAGGATGCCTGCGTTGTGCAGGATGCCATCTAGCTTGCCAAAGGTCTCATCCAGCAAGTTAGCCAGCTCAATGTAGTCGGGTTCGCTTGCCTTGTCGAAGTCGATCGGCACGATGGCAGGCTGTTTGCAGCCTAGCGCTTCAATTTCATCGTAGACAGCTTCAAGCTTCTCTTCGGTGCGGCCCGCTAGTATGACAGTCGCGCCCGCTTTGGCGTAGGCGATAGCTGAAGCTTTACCTATTCCATCACCGGCACCAGTGACCAGAATAGTGCGTCCTTCAAGAAGTTGCTCGGGAGCGTCGTAGGTAAACATGCTTAGACCTTTTAAATAAATTGTTCACTAAGAAATGAGAGAAGGTTCTCGGACTGATGAAGTGCATGAGTTGCTTGCCACTCCCTATAATCCTCGCCTTGCGCTAAGTAACCGAAGGTGCAGGCTACCGTTGGTGTGCCTGCCGCTTTTCCAGCGACAATGTCGCGAATATGGTCGCCAAAGTAGAGTGAGTGCTCTGCTGTTGCATCAATCGTTTTAAGCGCTTTGATAATCCCTTCTGGATCGGGTTTTGATTGACTAACGTCCTCTGGGCAGATGCAGACACTGCAGCGATCAGTGAGTTGCAGTTGCTCAAGCACGATATCCGTCAAATCTCTAGGTTTGTTCGTCACAATGCCCCAGGGAATCTGCTGCTCTTCAAGCCAGCTCAACGCTTCGTTAAAGCCGGGAAACAGACCGCCACTCTCGACGGGGTTACTTCTATACAGAGAGAGAAACTCATTGTGAAGTGCTGTCTCATTGGCAATGAACTGCTCTGGGAAAGCGGCCTTAAGCATCGGCTTTCCGCCGTTCGAGGCATTGTCCCTAATTAGCTGAAAATCGGGCTCCGCGAAGCCGTGGTTCTGTGCCTGCTGACAAATGACGCGATAAAAGTCCGGGGCTGTATCCAGCAGTGTGCCGTCTAGATCAAAGAGTGCAGATCTCATAGTGGTTTGGTCGCGGCAACCAGATAGTTCACGCTGACATCATTAGCATTCAGTGCGTAGACTTTGGTCAGTGGGTTGTAGGTCATACCGCATAGGTCATCCACCTCCAGTCCAGCAGCACGCATGTGGTTGGCCAGTTCAGCCGGGCGGATGAACTTGTTGAAGTCGTGTGTGCCGTTGGGAACCAGTTTAAGCAGACGCTCTGCACCCAAAATGGCAAACAGGTAGGCTTTCGGGTTGCGATTTAAAGTCGAGAAAAAAACGCGTCCACCTGGTTTGGTTAGGGCTGCACAGGCTTTTACGACCGAAGCTGGGTCTGGAACGTGTTCTAGCATCTCCATGCAGGTGACGACATCAAAGCGCTCTGGGTTCTGTTCAGCGAACTCTTCCGCTGTTGTGCGGGTGTAATCGACTTTAACGCCAGACTCTAGGCCGTGCAGTTTGGCGATTTTTAGTGGCGCTTCACCCATATCAATGCCGCTAACTGAGGCGCCGCGGTGCGCCATCGCTTCCGATAAAATGCCACCGCCACAGCCGACATCTAATACCTCTTTGCCGGCCAGATCAGCATGACGATCAATGAAGCCAACTCGCAGTGGGTTGATATCGTGAAGGGGTTTGAATTCACTCTCTTTATCCCACCAGCGTGATGCAAGCTCTTCGAATTTAGAGATCTCTTGTGGGTCGATATTCAGGTTTGTTTGATCGGTCATTTAGGCTACCAAAGTGGCAATTCATTAACGGTTAATGGCGCTAGTTTATCACCCCTTTGAATAAGGCCCAAAAGCTGATTTGATTCAATTGTTTGTGTTATGATGTGGACTTTATTTTTGCACCGGGTGGCGGTGCGAACAGAAGACTAAAAGGAACGCCAGATAATGGGTGACCTAACCAAAGAAGTTCTTCCGGTAAATATCGAAGACGAACTGAAGCAGTCCTACCTAGATTACGCAATGAGCGTGATCGTCGGCCGTGCACTACCTGATGCGCGTGACGGCCTAAAACCGGTTCACCGTCGTGTGCTGTTTGCGATGAATGAGCTGGGTAATGATTGGAATAAACCCTACAAAAAATCCGCTCGTGTGGTTGGTGATGTAATCGGTAAATACCACCCTCACGGCGACAGTGCGGTTTACGATACGATCGTTCGTATGGCGCAAGACTTCTCTATGCGCTACATGCTGGTAGACGGTCAGGGTAACTTTGGTTCGGTGGACGGTGACTCTGCTGCGGCAATGCGTTACACCGAAATTCGAATGAAGAAGATCTCTCACGAGCTTCTTTCGGATCTGGATAAAGAGACGGTCGATTACGTCGATAACTACGACGGTACCGAAAAGATTCCAGCGGTCCTTCCGACTCGTGTGCCTAACCTGTTGGTCAATGGTTCAGCGGGTATTGCGGTAGGTATGGCGACGAACATTCCGCCCCACAACTTAGGTGAGGTGGTTCGAGGCTGTTTGGCACTGATCGAGAACCCGGATATTACTATCGATGAACTGCTTGAGTTTATCCCAGGTCCAGACTTCCCGACGGGCGGTATTATCAATGGCCGTGCAGGTATTTTGCAGGCCTACCGAACAGGTCGTGGCCGTATCTATGTTCGTGCAAAACACCACGTTGAGGAGCACCCGAAAAACGGTCGTCCTATGCTGGTTATCACCGAGATTCCTTACCAGCTCAACAAAGCGCGCTTGATCGAAAAGATCGCTGAGCTGGTCAAAGAGAAAAAGATCGAAGGTATCAGCGAACTTCGCGATGAGTCAGACAAAGATGGTATGCGTATCGTTATTGAGTTGCGTCGTGGTGAAGTGCCTGATGTCATCATCAATAACCTATTTGCGCAGACACAGCTGCAGAGCGTGTTTGGTATTAACATGGTGGCGTTGGTTGATGGTCAACCGCGTCTATTGGATCTGAAAACGGCGCTTGAGTGTTTCGTTCGTCACCGTCGCGAAGTTGTCACACGTCGTACGGTTTACCTACTGCGTAAAGCGCGAGAGCGTGGCCACATCTTGGAAGGTTTGGCGATCGCACTGGCAAACATTGATCCTGTCATTGAACTGATTAAGAAATCCCCAACCCCTGCGGAGGCAAAAGAGGCGCTGATTGCGACCGCTTGGGCGCCTGGTCAGGTGTTGGATATGCTAGAGCGTGCAGGTGAAGATGCCTGTCGTCCAGAAGGTTTGGAAGCTCAGTTCGGCCTGCGTGACAACAGCTACTACCTATCGCCAGCTCAAGCGCAAGCGATTCTCGAATTGCGACTACACCGTCTAACCGGTCTAGAGCACGAAAAGCTGATTGAAGAGTACCGCGATCTTATCGAGCGTATTGCAGAGCTTTTAGAGATTCTTGGCTCACACGTTCGTTTGATGGAAGTGATTACTGAAGAGTTGAACGAGCTGGTTGCAGAGTACGCAGATGAGCGTCGCACTGAGATCACTGCGTCTATGCAGGATCTAACCATTGCTGATCTGATCACCGAAGAGGAGATGGTTGTGACTATCTCGCACGGTGGTTATGCGAAGACACAGCCGCTTGAGGCCTACCAAGCACAACGTCGCGGCGGTAAAGGTAAGTCTGCGACAGCAATGAAAGATGAAGATTTTGTCGAGCATCTGCTGGTGACTAACAGTCACGATACGATCCTGTGTTTCACCAACTTCGGTAAGGTCTACTGGCTGCGCGTGTTTGAGATCCCTCAGGCAAGCCGTACCGCTCGTGGTCGACCTATGGTCAATATTCTGCCGTTGGCAGAGGGTGAGCGCATCAGCACGATTCTTCCTGTTAAAGAGTTTGATGATGAGCGTTGCGTATTCATGGCGACAGCCAATGGTACCGTGAAGAAGACCCGTCTATCGGCCTTCTCTCGCCCACGCAGTACAGGTCTGATTGCATTGGATATCGTTGAAGGTGACCGCCTAATCGGTGCATCACTGACAAACGGTAGCGACGATGTGATGCTGGTGACCTCTGCGGGTAAAGCGATTCGCTTCAATGAAACAGATGTTCGTGAGATGGGTCGTACCGCTCGCGGTGTGCGTGGCGTTAAGTTGGATGATGTCGCTAAAGTGATCTCATTGATGGTGCCTAAGGAGGGTGGTCAGGTGCTGACTGCTTCTGAGAAAGGCTATGGTAAGAAGACAGCGATCACAGAGTTCCCAATTCGTGGTCGTGGCGGTATGGGTGTCATTGCTATGCAGTGCACCGATCGTAACGGTGCGTTGGCCGGTGCTGTCCAGGTATTTGATGGCGATGACATCATGCTGATCAGTGATCTTGGCACCATGGTTCGTACCCGTACTTCTGAGATCTCCTCACTCGGTCGAAATACCCAGGGTGTCCGACTCATTCGCGTAGCGGATGATGAGACTCTGATCGGTATCGCTCGAATCGAAGAGCCGGAAGAGGATGAAGATGCGACTGATGCAGCTGGAGAGGGTAACTCAACAGAAACTAATGCATCAGAAGAGAGTCAAGTTGTACAAGAGGAGTCTGATGATTCCGACGGCAGCGAAGAAGAGTAATTGAGGCTCGGAACCCCTATTAAATGAATCGTCTATTTAATTTCAGCGCTGGCCCTGCAGCGCTGCCAACGGAAGTACTAGAAATCGCCCAATCTGAAATGTTGGATTGGCATGGCAAAGGCCTCTCTATTATGGAGATGAGCCACCGTAGCGCTGAGTTTGTTAGCGTTGCTGAAGGGGCTGAACAGGATTTGCGTGATCTGATGAACATCAGTGACGACTACGCTGTCATGTTCCTTCAAGGGGGCGCGACCAGTCAGTTTGGTATGGTGCCGATGAATCTGTCACAAGGTGGCAAGGTCTCGTACATCAACACGGGTGTTTGGTCGAAAAAAGCGATCAAAGAGGCAAAGCGTTTTGCAGATGTCTCTATCGCTGCCTCAACTGAGTCATCAAACTTTTGTGAAGCGCCGCTGCAGTCTGATCTCTCTATTGATTCGACGGCTAACTACCTTCACTACACCACCAATGAAACCATTGGCGGCGTTCAGTTTGATTACATTCCAGACGCGGGTGACGTGCCGCTTGTGGCTGATATGTCTTCGGACATACTCTCTGCGCCTGTTGATGTCTCACGCTTTGGTTTGATCTATGCGGGTGCTCAGAAGAATATCGGACCTGCCGGCTTAACGGTTGTGATCGCGCGTAAAGATCTATTAGGCAATCCCTTAAGTACAGCGCCGACTATGTACGACTATGCGGTTCACGCTGCTGAAGGGTCGATGCACAATACGCCGCCGACACTGGCCTGGTATCTGTCAGGTTTAGTATTTCAGTGGATTAAGCGCCAGGGTGGTTTGTCTGCAATGGCGGAATTGAATCATCGCAAAGCGTCTAAACTCTATGCTGCGATTGATGCAAGTGACTTTTTTGCCAACCCAGTTGCTGTGCGAAACCGTTCGATCATGAACGTTCCGTTCACACTGGCGGATTCTGCTCTGGATAAAGCCTTCCTGGCCGAATCTGAAGAGGCAGGGTTGTTGAATCTTAAGGGGCATCGTTCTGTCGGTGGTATGCGTGCAAGCATCTACAATGCTGTGCCCGAAGCAGCGGTTGATGCACTGATCGATTTTATGGCTGATTTCGAAAAGCGCCGAGGCTAACAATGGATCAGCAGAATCTCTACCAGGGGCTGACTCAAGATGAGGCGCTGACACAGGTGCGTGATGAGATCGATCAGATTGATCAAGAGATTCATGCTCTGTTGAACAAGCGTGCTGAGTGTGCCCAAAGAGTGGCTGATATTAAGCATAACTTTGGTGCGAATTCGCCGGTTTTTTATCGACCTGAGCGAGAAGCGCAGGTGCTTCGTAAAGCGATGCAGCGCAATCAGGGACCACTTCCTGATCAGGAGATTGCACGTCTGTTCAGGGAGGTGATGTCGGTCTGTCTGGCGCATGAGCACCGTATGAATGTTGGGTTTGTTTCAACCTCTGAATTAGATACTGAGCAAGCTGCTCTGAAACAATTTGGTCACTCGGTTGAGCCTATTGCATTCGCTAGTGCATCGGAAACCTTGCTGAGCTTAGCGCAGGGAGCGTTGCACTACGCGGTTCTTTCAGTAAATAGATTGCCTGAGGTCTTGTCGTTATTGGTGACTCATCAGTTAAACGTTGTTGGTGAAGTCACTCTTCATGGTGATGAGGCGTTTTTAGTGGTGGGGCATCAAGAGGTTTCGGCATCGGGCGATGATAAAACAGCATTGATTGTTGAGAGTGCCGAATCAGTGGTTACTGATTCGAAGCGAAATATCACCGATGGATCCCTAACCTACATGGAGCTTGATGGCGCTAGGTCGATTGAACAGCTTCAGTCTTTGTTGGGGCCAGAACTTAACTTTCACTACCTGGGTCTTTTTCCCAAAGCGGTTTTTTAGGAACTAAAATCGTGTCTGTAGATCAAAAAACTTTAGCAGTATCGGGTGTTCAACAGTTAACACCTTACCAACCAGGGAAGCCCATCGAAGAGCTTGAGCGTGAGCTGGGGATTACTGAGTCGATCAAACTGGCCAGTAATGAAAACCCTTTGGGCCCAAGCTCTATCGCACTTAAAGCAGCTATTGATAGTCTACAAGATGCAACGCTCTACCCTGATGCGTCGGGAACAGAGCTAAAACGCACCTTGAAGGCTCATTATGGGCTAGCAGAGGATCGTTTAACCCTGGGTAATGGATCCAATGATCTACTAGAGCTGATCGCTAGGGTGTTTGTTTGTCCTGACGATGAGGTGATCTACTCAGAATACGCTTTCATTGTCTATCCGCTGGTGACTCAGGCCTGCTGTGCCGTGTCCGTAGTTACCCCAGCCAAAGAGTATGGTCACGATCTAGACGCTATGGCTAATGCCATTACTGACAAGACGCGTCTTATCTTCTTAGCCAATCCCAATAACCCAACCGGCACGGTCTTCTCTGAAGACCAGTTTCGCGCGTTCATGGCTCGTGTGCCTGAGCAGGTTATAGTGGTTTTGGATGAGGCTTACACCGAATATTTAACGGCCGAACGTATGCCGAACGGACTGTTGCTAGCTGATGAGTTCGATAATTTAATCGTAACTCGAACTTTTTCCAAAGCCTGGGGCTTAGCAGGGCTTCGTTGTGGTTTTGCTTATGCTTCAGTCGCCGTTACCGATCTGTTAAACCGTGTTCGTCAGCCATTTAATGTCAGTATTGCGGCATTGGCAGCAGCTCAAGCGGTTCTTTCGGATTCTGAATACCTGAAGAGAAGCCAAGAGGTAAATCAGCAGGGCCTTAAACAGATATCCGAAGGGCTCGCTGAATTGGGTGTCAGCTATGTTCCTAGTCAGGGCAACTTTGTCTTGATCGATTTGCAGCAGCCTGCCATGCCGATCTACCAATCCATGTTATTGGAGGGTGTCATTACGCGCCCAGTTGGCAATTACGGACTCCCTAATCATCTTCGGGTCAGTATCGGTCTTGAGCACGAAAACGCTCGCTTCTTGAAAGCCCTAGCTGAGGCGCTTGCTTAATGTCGTTTAAAGCTGAGCGCCTATTAGTCATTGGACTGGGTCTGATCGGCGGCTCTTTTGCGCGTGCTGCAAAAGAGTTGGTTAGCGTTCAGCATGTGATCGGTTTCGATCTCAATCAAGAGGAGTGCGACCTAGCGTTGGCTCTCAATGTGGTTGATAGCATCGCAACGGATCTTGAATCAGCGGTAAAACAGTCTGATCTCATTCTATTGGCCGTTCCAGTCAAAGCGATAGAGAAGGTGATGCTGCAGATCGCTCCTTGGCTAAAGCCTGAGGCGATCTTAACCGACGTTGGCAGTACAAAGCTGAATATTCTTGAAGCGGCTAAAGCTATTTGGCCTGAGGGTCTGCCAACAGGATTTATACCTGGCCACCCGATAGCGGGCGCAGAGAAAAGTGGTGTATCGGCATCGCAAACGGATCTTTTCAATCATAAAAAAGTGATCTTAACGCCTCCTGAGGGAGCCTCTAGCGAAGCGACGCTAACTCTGGCCCGAGTCTGGCAGGCAATTGGTGCTGAAGTGGTTCAAATGGAGCCTAAGCGTCATGATCAGGTCTTAGCGGCGACCAGCCATTTACCTCATCTCTTAGCTTTTTCACTCGCAGATACCTTAGCAGCAGAAGCTGAGAGTACCGATATCTTTCGTTATGCGGCCGGTGGCTTTAGAGACTTTACCCGAATTGCAGCCAGTGATCCGACCATGTGGCATGACGTCTGTTTCGCCAACCGTGAGCAGTTGCTAGAGCAGATAGATCGCTTTATGACGGGTGTGCAAGATCTAAGAGCTGCTGTTGATCAGGGTGACAGTCTACGCTTATTGGGCATTTTTACCCGTGCTAAAGCCTCCCGTGAACATTTCTCTTTGGTATTAGAGCGTGCTGGCTATGCTGAGCTCAGAGGTGATGCCATTGATACGCTGGTCTCATCTCCCACGGCTAAGTTGAGCGGTGAGTTACGAGTGCCCGGCGATCGTTCAATCTCGCAACGCGCCATTATGTTGGCAGCGATTGCCGAGGGTGTCTCCGAGATCGAGGGGTTAATTGAGAGTGAAGATACTCTAGCAACGATTCAGATCTTCCGTGATTTGGGCGTGGTTATCGAAGGTCCACACCAAGGTAGAGTAAGAGTGTTTGGTGTGGGTCTAAATGGACTGCAAGCGCCGTCAGCGCCTCTCTATTTTGGTAGCTCAATGACCTCGTTAAGAATGTTGTTAGGTCTACTCTCTGCTCAAGACTTCGATGTGAGGTTAACGGGCAGTGAGCAGTTATCCAAGATCTCGCTGCAAGAGATTATCGATCCACTGACACAGATGGGTGCCTCCATCGACAGTAATACAGGCTCGCTGCCAATCACTATTAAGGGTGGTCAGCGCTTTAAATCGATTACTTATGCGCCAAGTCATGCCAGTGCTCAGATTAAAGGTGCATTATTGTTGGCGGCCATCAGTGCGGGTGTTGAATTAGAGGTTTATGAGCCGAATACGACGCGTGATCACACTGAACGTCTCCTAGATGCCTTTGGTGTTCAATTGGTGAGAGAGGGGCGTCGACTGTTTATCGAGTCGGGCGTTTCGCTAAAAGCCTGTTCGGTTCAGGTACCAGCGGATCTGAGTTTCGCCTTCGCCTTCGCGGTGGGTGCTCTTTTACAACAAGAGTCGAGTCTGGTTATTGAAAATGTCAGTGCGAATCCCACTCGACTTCACTCTTTGCGTCTACTTGAACGCATGGGTGCGCACATTGCGCTGAATAACAATCGTCATGCGGGCGGTGAGCCGGTCGCTGATTTAGAGGTAAAAGCCTCGTTGTTATCAGGTATCGAGTGCCTCTCATCTGAGTTGGCCTCGGTTGGGGATGATCTCCCTCTACTGCTGTTAGCGATGGCGTCTGCTCAGAGTGATTCGACTATATTAGGTATCGATCGAATTCCAGAACGACAGAGAGCCCTATTCAAGACGACAGTGGATGAGTTAAGTAAAGCGGGTGCCGACATCAGTATGTCACATACTGATGTCACTATTTCGCCGGTTTCAGATTGGCGTCCCTGTGAGTTGGAAGCTGCAGAGCACCCAGCACTTGCACTCGCTCTACTGATGTTAAGTTTACGTTTTGATCGTTCCATCCGAATTAACGGATGTCGAGCAATCAGTACCGCCTTTCCTGAACTGATTGATCAGGCGCGAAGGGTCGGTATTAAATTGATTGAGGAGTAGTGGATGGATCCACTCAATAATGAAAATTCATGCCCTATCATTACCGTTGATGGGCCAAGTGGTTCAGGTAAAGGTACGATCTGTCGATTGCTGTCGCAGGAGCTTGGTTGGAGCTTGTTGGATAGCGGGGCTTTGTATCGCCTGACGGCTTTGGCTGCGAACCATCATGGTGTTGATCTTAGTGATGTAGAGGCACTGCAGGTGTTGGCTGAGCATCTCGATGTGCGCTTTGTTGCCTCTGAACAGGGCGATGAGGTGACTATTTTACTTGAAGGTGAAGAGGTCACTCATGCTATTCGTGCGGAGCAGATAGGTAACGATGCCTCTAAAGTGGCCGCTATTACTGAAGTGCGCTCTGCACTGTTGAAACGTCAACGCGATTTTGCTCAATCCCCCGGCTTGGTGGCCGATGGACGTGATATGGGAACCGTTGTATTTCCTCAGGCACCGTTGAAGATCTACTTGGATGCCTCCGCAGAGGTTCGCGCGGATCGTCGTTATAAGCAGTTGATAGATAAGGGGCTGAGTGCTAGCCTTGAAACTATATTAGAAGATATTCGTGCGCGAGATGATCGTGACATGAACCGTTCGGTTGCGCCACTTCGCCCAGCCGATGATGCCGTGATTCTCGATAGTACATCTATGTCTATCGATGAAGTTATGAAAACTGTGCTAGAACAAGCACGCCACAAAGGGTTGCGTTAGCACTCCGTAAACTGAGGCTTAGACCATGAGCGAAAGCTTTGCAGATCTGTTTGAAGAGAGTCTTGAACAGGTCAATATGACACCAGGTTCCATCATTACTGGAACCGTAGTAGGTATTGAAAATGACTTTGTTGTTGTAACAGCGGGTCTTAAGTCAGATGGGGTTATTCCCATCGATCAGTTTAAAAACGCTGCAGGTGAGCTTGAAGTCGCTGTTGGTGATGAAGTGCAAGTGGCGCTTGAATCCCTAGAAGATGGCTTCGGTGAAACCAAACTTTCGCGTGAACGTGCCAAGCGTGCAGAAGCATGGGCTGTTCTTGCAAAAGCGTATGAAGCTGGCGAGACGGTTACTGGTCGCATCAGTGGTCGTGTCCGTGGCGGCCTAACGGTTATGGTTAACGGCATCAACGCCTTCCTACCGGGTTCTTTGGTGGATACTCGCCCACTGCGCGATACCAGCCATCTTGATGATCAAGATCTAGAGCTTAAAATTGTTAAACTCGATGAGAAGAGCAACAACATTGTTGTGTCACGCCGTGCGATTCTAGAAGAGGCCAACAGCGAAGAGCGCGAGAAGCTGCTTGAGCAGATGGAAGAGGGCGCAACGCTTAAAGGTATTGTTAAGAACCTTACTGATTACGGCGCGTTCATTGACCTTGGCGGTATCGATGGTCTTCTTCACATTACCGATATCTCTTGGAAACGTATCAAACACCCAAGTGAAATGCTTAATGTTGGTGATGAGATCGACGTTAAGGTTCTTCGCTACGATCAAGAGCGTAAGCGCGTATCCCTAGGTATGAAGCAGTTGGCTGCAGATCCTTGGACTACGGCTATCGAAAACTATACTGTGGGTCAGCGCGTTACTGCTAAGGTGACTAAGCTTGCTGACTATGGCTGTTTTGCACAGATCGGTGAGGGCGTGGAGGGTCTAGTTCACGTCTCAGAGATGGATTGGACTAACCGCAATATCCACCCATCTAAAGTTGTTCAGGTTGGCGATGAGGTTGAAGTTCAGATTCTCGATATCGACCAACAGCGCCGCCGTATCTCTCTAGGTATTAAACAGTGCCGCGAAAATCCTTGGAATGCCTTTGCATCGTCAACGAATAAGGGTGACAAAGTTTCTGGTACTGTCCGCTCAATCACTGACTTCGGTATCTTCATCGGCTTAGATGGTGGTGTAGACGGTCTAGTTCACTTATCTGACATCTCTTGGGATGAGTCTGGCGAAGAGGCCGTTAAACGTTTCAATAAAGGCGATACGGTTGAAGCGGTTATCCAGCAAGTGGATGCAGAGCGTGAACGTATCTCTCTGAGCATTAAAGCACTTGCCTCTGATCCATTTAGCAGCTTTGCTGAAGCGAACGGTAAGGGCTCTAAAGTTACCGGTACGGTTGTAGCAGTGGATGCTCGTCAAGCTGAAATTGAAGTGGCTGAAGGTCTAAACGCTATTTTGAAAGTGGCTGAGTTTGCCCGTGAACGAACTGAAGATCTATCTGCAGAGCTCTCTGTGGGTGATAGTGTTGAAGCGATTGTGATCAATGTTGATCGTCGTAATCGTTCTATCTTCTTGTCAGTTAAAGCGATTGAAGCCAAAGAGCAGCAAGAAGCACTTAAAGCGGTTCAGTCTGCTCCAAAAGATATGGATGTAGGCGCAACGACCATTGGTGATCTCATCAAAGAGCAGATGGGTAAGAAAGAGTGATAGAAAACAGGGTGAGCTTATTACCCTGTTTTCAGTATCGATAGGAAGTGGGTATGACTAAGTCTGAGCTGATCGAACGCCTAATAGACAAACATCCGGAACTCTCTGTGAAAGATGTCGAGTTGGCAGTGAAAATCATGTTAACTCAAATGGCTGATACCTTAGCCGATGGCGAGCGTATTGAGATTCGCGGATTCGGAAGCTTCTCACTTCACTATCGTGCCCCCCGCGTCGGTCGCAACCCAAAAACGGGTGAATCCGTTTCTCTGCCGGCCAAGCATGTACCACACTTTAAGCCTGGCAAAGAGCTGCGCGAGCAAGTGAATGCAAGCTTGAAAGATGAGTATTAAGTTTGAGAGCGATTAAACTTCTTATCACGTCAGCGATTGCTCTGTTGGTTCTTTTAACGGGCATTGTTCTCACCATTCATAATACAACACCCGTCGTCATTGATTTGGTCTGGGTGAAGCTACCCGAAGCAAGCCTATCGATCTGGTTGATCATCTCAATGGTTGTCGGCCTGTTAGTCGGTATTCTATTGACCAGTGCACGAGTGCTGACACTGCGTGCTAAATTGCTCAATTCGGCTCGTAAGTTGCGTAATGCTGAGCAACAGATTGAGACGTTGAATCGTGAGGTTCAACGAGGCGCAGAATGAGTGCCAACTCCCCCTACCTAATTTTTCTCTTTCTACTGATTGCCGTTGCCATAGGTTGGTACCTGGGTAATCGACGCCTGAAAAGAAAAGATCGTCGCAATCAAGCACTACCACCAGCCTATCTGTCGGGTCTTGATCACCTCATTGATAACCGAACGGAAGAGGCGATCGAATCGTTCATTCATGCCCTTGAGGTTAACTCTGACAATTTGCCGGCACACATTGCGTTGGCCAAGCTGCTGAGGCGTAAAGGCGATATCGATCGTGCCGTTCAAATTCATGAGCGCATGTTAAAGCGTAAAGATCTCTCAGTTTATGATCGTCAGCGTGTGAAATTGGCCTTAGCACGAGACTTTTTTGCTCTAGGCTTGCTAGATCGTGCTGAAGACGCTGCTGCACCGCTAGCCAAACAGACCGACTATCCAGAACTAAGATATCGCGCCATCGTTCTGCTAATCCGTCTCTATGAGCAAGAGGGTGAGTGGCATCAGGCACTGCAAAGTGCTGATATTTTGCCAAAGAAAAACCGCAAAGAGCTGGTTAATGAGCTCTCACACTATCACTGTGAACTTGCCCAAAATCACATCTCTAATGGTGAATTAGATCCAGCACTAAAAGAGTTAGAGCTAGCGCTATCAACCGATGCAAAGTGTGTTCGAGCCAACCTCATCTCAGCCCGAGTATTCATGTTGAAGTCGCAATGGCGTTCGGCGATAAGAGCCTTGCAAAGCATTGCCGATCAAGACCCACTGTTTATACCAGAAACACTCAATCCGCTCAGGCGATGTTTTGAGGCTTTAGGTGATGAGCTTGGTTTGAGCCAGTATCTCAATGACTTAATGAAGCAGCACCCCTCAACCAGCGTGATGCTTGCCTTGGCTGAGTTGAAAAGAGACAGGGAAGGGGTTTTTGCAGCGGGCCTATTTATTACTGAGGCGTTGAAGAGTCGCCCATCGGTGAAAGGGTTTAACCGACTCATTGATATGCATATTGAGCATGGCTCATCCAGTGCACGAGAGAGTCTGTTGAATTTGCGGTCGTTGACGCAGCAGCTCGAGATGTCAAAACCGGTCTACCGCTGTGGTCATTGTGGTTATGCAGCACGCAGTTTGGTTTGGCAGTGTCCAAGTTGTAAGCGATGGGGTAGTATCCGCCCAATCCAAGGTTTAGAAGGTGAATAGAGTGTCCATTGAAGATAACAAACGCGTTATTGTTGCCCTAGATTATCCAGAAGCTGATGGCGCCATTGCGATGGCTAAGCAGTTAGATCCTGCGGTCTCTCGTGTCAAAGTGGGTAAGGAGCTATTTACTCGTTGTGGGCCCGATGTGGTTGAACGTCTGCATGCTCTCGGTTTTGAAGTCTTCTTGGATCTAAAGTTTCATGACATCCCCAATACCGTTGCAAAAGCCTGTGGTGTTGCAGCCGAGCTGGGGGTCTGGATGGTTAATGTCCATGCCAGTGGCGGCCGTCGAATGATGGAAGCGGCTCGTGAAGAGGTTGAGAAGCGTAGCCAGGGGCCGCAACGTACCTCCTTGATCGCGGTGACCGTGCTAACGAGTATGGAACGCAGCGATCTGGCCGAGATGGGTTTGGATATCGATCCCATTGATCAGGTTAAGCGCTTAGCCGCACTGACAGAGAGTTCAGGGCTCGACGGTGTGGTCTGTTCAGCACAAGAGGCGGCTGCGATCAGAGCTCAAGCCTCCGATCAGTTCCAGCTTGTGACCCCAGGTATTCGTCCAGCGGGTTCCGTGGTCGGTGATCAGCGTCGCATCATGACACCTGCTGAAGCAATCGCTGCAGGTAGCACCTATTTGGTGGTTGGGCGTCCAATAACCGGTTCAGAAGATCCTAAAGCCGCGGCCATTGCGGTGCAGTCAGAAGTAGATTTGGCTTTAGGTTCAAGGTAAACACTTTGAGGTGTCTGGCCTTTAGCCTGACACCTCTTTCAAATGACACTCATTACTGGATAACCGCTGTTAAAGTGGTGTCAGGCTGAAGCCAGACACCTTACTGCGAAAAAATGTAAATATTTTTTGGTGTTTTTTGATCCATGGTCTAGTGTGAATAGTGAGAGTAAGGATTGCTCTCATTTCAAATAAGACATGGAGGTTCACTATGAACATCAAATCTCTCTCTACACGAGTTTTTGCACCACTCTTCTTTACACTGTTTTCATCGACTGCGATGGCAGGTTATCCGGTTAACATTAATTCAGCAGATGCCGTTGAGCTGGCGGATGCTTTGGATGGGATTGGCCAATCTAAAGCTGAAGCGATTGTTGCTTACCGTGATGCGAATGGTCCGTTTAACTCTGTTGAAGCGCTCACAGCAGTTCGTGGAATAGGTGTCGCCACCGTTGAGAAAAATGTGGAATACATTCTTCTTGAACCGGCTAAACCTATGAGTGAATAACGAATAGTGCTTAGGAGGCTCCAGAGGGGCCTCCTAAACCTGATTAAAGTACGAAGAAGAGTGTGAGAGGAATGAATGCCAGGCTGGCTAAATTTCCGATCAGTACAATAGAAGCAACCGTCTCAGGTTGCTGATTGTAGCGCTCAGCAAACATATAGTTCAGAACCGCCGGTGGCAGTACGCTAAATAACACAATGTAGGCGGTGAACTCTTTAGAGAGACCCATAATCCAAGCAAAGGGTATCGCGAATACTAGGCTGCTTAATGGTGAAAAGATGGCTCCATAGACACCGATCTTCCACTGGCTTAGATCGACACTGATCATCCTTACCCCTAATGCAAACAGCATCAATGGAATCGATATCTGGCCCAACATATCGATGGGTGTAGCCAGCCATGTAGGCAATGGCAATTTGAATAGCGCCCAAGCTAATCCAGCAAAGGTTGATAAGATAATCGGATTCTTAAAAAGCCCTGTGAGTTTGGCGTTCTCATCAACAATATGAATGCCCAGACTGAAGTGCAACAGGTTGCTCACTAAGAACATCACCACAAAAGCGGCAAGGCCGGCATCCCCAAAAGCCAGAAGTGCTAGAGGCAGACCTAGGTTGCCACAGTTGTTGAACATCATTGGCGGAACAAAGGTTTTAGAAGAGATGCCCAGAAGCTTCGCAACCGGTTTCATCACTATTCCTGCACCTAGCACCATGACGATCGACCCTAACGCTAGATCTAAGTGTGCGTACAGATCAAAACTCTTTCCAGCCATAACACTGAATATAAGCGCCGGCAAAAAGATATCCATGTTGATGCGGTTTGCGACTTGTAAGTCGGGATTTGCCTTTCTTGCGTAAAGGTAGCCAGCAGTGACTATGGCAATGATTGGAAATACGGTTGAGAAGACCCGCTCAAGCAGTAATAGAAGATCGGCGCTGGTTGTCATTGAGAGTCCTGACATCAAAAAAATAAGTATGGCAAAGGATACTCCAAATAGACTCAATTTTTCATATAACAAAACGTTACTATTGAATTAAATTGGTTATTTATTTCGCATATGCGTAAAAACTTTCAATTATCCGTAGCAAAAAGAGGGTGTTGTCGTAATAGTGCTACACTTGTCGCTAAAATCTGAAATATCTCTGGACTAAAGTCGAGTGCCTGTGTAGTGTTTTTACATAAATCAAAGCTAGACGCAGATTGACTGCGCTTCAAACGATCAACCAGGTACCTTTTTTACAAGGTCCAAGCGTCAACGGAAATGGCGCAAAAGGGAGAGTACTGTGAACGAAATCATTGAAGATATCGACCCAATTGAAACGGATGAGTGGCTTCAGGCTTTAGAGTCAGTTGCGCAACATGAAGGCAGCGATCGAGCGTCTTACCTTCTTAGAAAATTGGGTGCCAAAGCGGCTGAGTTAGGTGTTGAAAACTGTTCAGAGTTGAGCACACCCTATAAAAACACTATAGCGCCACAGAACGAAGCGCCTCTTCCTGGTGACATATTTATGGAGCGCCGCATCCGTTCCTTCATCCGCTGGAACGCGATGGCGATGGTGATGCGAGCGAATGACAACGATGAGGGACTTGGCGGTCACATCTCTTCATTTTCATCTTCAGCAACACTTTATGATATCGGTTTTAACCATTTCTTCCGCGGTAACGAAGGCGAGCAAGATGCTGATATGGTCTTCTTCCAAGGTCACATCTCACCAGGCATCTATGCACGTGCTTACCTTGAAGGTCGTCTGACTGAAGAGCAGTTAGACAACTTCCGTCGTGAGGTCGATGGTAACGGTCTATCGTCATACCCACACCCTTGGTTGATGCCTGATTTCTGGCAGTTCCCAACCGTCTCTATGGGTCTAGGTCCAATCCAAGCCATTTACCAGGCACACGTGATGCGTTACATGTCTGCACGTGATTTGGTTAAACGTGGTGATCGTAAAGTTTGGGCATTCTTAGGTGATGGTGAGTGTGATGAGCCAGAGTCCTTGGGTGCTATCTCACTGGCTGGTCGCGAGCAGCTAGAGAACCTTATCTTTGTTGTTAACTGTAACTTGCAGCGTTTGGATGGTCCGGTTCGTGGTAACGGTAAGATCGTTCAAGAACTGGAAAGTGTCTTCCGTGGTGCAGGTTGGAACGTTATCAAGTGTCTGTGGGGTCGTCACTGGGATCCGCTGTTTGAGCGCGATAAGACAGGTCTGCTGCAAAAGCGAATGGATGAAGTGGTCGACGGCGAACTTCAGAATATGAAGGCGAACGGCGGTGCTTACACACGCGAGCACTTCTTTGGTAAATACCCTGAGCTTCTTGAGCTGGTTAAGGATATGTCGGATGACGATATCATGAACCTTAACCGTGGCGGCCATGACCCATACAAAGTTTACGCTGCCTACAAGGCTGCGGTTGAGCACAAAGGTCAGCCAACGGTTATCTTGGCTCAAACTGTTAAAGGCTACGGCACGGGTAAATCAGGTGAAGCGAAAAACGATACTCACTCGATGAAGAAAGTTGCGCTGGATGATCTTAAAGATTTCCGTGATCGCTTCAATATTCCGGTTGAAGACGATCAGCTAAAAGAGCTGCCATACTACCGTCCAAGTCCAGATTCACCTGAGATGAAGTACATGTTGGGTGCACGTGAGAAGCTTGGTGGTTTCTATCCAATTCGTCGCACAGAGTTTGAACAGCTTGAAGTGCCTGCTCTGGATACCTTCGCAGGTCAGCTTAAATCGAGTGGCGAACGTTCGCTATCAACACAGATGGCATTTAACCGTGTGCTAAGTTCTATCGTTAAAGATAAGAATCTTGGTGAGCGAGTCGTGCCGATCGTCCCTGATGAAGCACGTACCTTTGGTATGGAAGGTATGTTCCGTCAGTTGGGCATCTACACCTCTGAAGGTCAGAAGTACGTACCGCATGACCATGACCAGATCATGTTCTACAAAGAGAGTAAGTCAGGTCAGATCCTTGAAGAGGGTATCAACGAGTCGGGTGCATTCTCTGCATGGCTGGCTTGTGCAACAGCTTACTCGAACAGTAACTGCACATTGATTCCGTTCTACATCTTCTACTCAATGTTCGGTTTCCAACGTGTTATGGACCTAACTTGGGCGGCGGGTGACTCACAAGCGCGCGGTTTCTTGATTGGTGCAACCTCAGGTCGTACGACGTTGAATGGTGAAGGTTTGCAACACCAGGACGGTCATTCACACCTGATGGCACAGATGATTCCAAACTGTATCTCTTACGACCCAACCTACGGCTATGAAGTTGCGGTGATTGTGCAAGACGGCATGCGTCGTATGTATCAAGAGCAAGAGAACAAGTTCTACTACATCACTACCCTTAATGAGAACTACCAGCATCCTGAGATGCCTGTCGGAGCTGAAGAGGGGATTGTTAAAGGTATCTACCTGCTTGAAGAGGGTAAGAAAGCGGACCTTCGTGTTCAGCTGTTCGGTTGTGGTTCAATCCTTCGTGAAGTGCGTGAAGGTGCAACCATCCTTCGTGAGGAGTTTGGTGTTGAGGCCGATGTCTGGAGCACAACATCGATCAACGAACTGACTCGCGATGCGATGGAAGTGAATCGCTGGAACATGCTTCACCCAGAGGAGCAGCCACGTGAGTCCTTCCTAGAGCAATCTTTGAAAGGTCACGAGGGTCCCGTTATCGCTTCTACAGATTACATGCGTATGTATGCTGATCAGCTGCGTGAGTACATTCCACGTCGCTACAAAGTACTGGGTACTGATGGTTTCGGTCGTTCAGATACTCGCAGCAAACTGCGTAGCTTCTTCGAAGTTAACCGCTACTACGTCGCTGTAGCAGCGCTTAAAGCACTTCAGGAAGAGGGCAAAATCGAAGCTTCAGTTGTCGCTAGCGCGATTCAGAAGTTCAACATCAACCCGGATAAACCAGCGCCTTGGACGGTTTAAGTCGATTGAGAACTTTGAAGAATTCGTAAGGAGATAACTGTGAGTACTATTACTGTAAACATTCCAGATCTCAGCGGCGCAACTGACGTTGATGTGATTGAAGTACTTGTGGCTGCTGGGGATGTGGTCGCTGAGGGCGATAGCCTGATTACACTAGAGACCGATAAAGCCTCTATGGAAGTGCCTTCACCGCAAGCAGGTAAGATTGTGTCGATGGCAATTTCAGAAGGCGACACAGTCAATGAGGGCGATCTGTTAATGGAAATTGAGATTGCCTCTTCTGAGTCTGCACCGGCTGAAGCAGCCGTTGCTGAGCCAGAATCGGTTGAGCCTGTCTCTGCGCCTGTAGAGTCGGCTGCTCCAGTGGCGGCTGCGTCGACTATCGAACAGGTTCTAATTCCAGACCTGAGCGGTGCATCTGATGTGGATGTAATCGAGGTGTTGGTCGCTGTCGGTGATACGGTCTCTGAAGGTGATAGCCTAATCACTCTAGAGACAGACAAGGCTTCTATGGAAGTTCCCTCTCCAGCATCGGGTGTCGTTAAAGCGCTAACGATTGCCGAGGGTGACAAGGTCAATGAAGGCGATCTACTGATCGAGCTTGAAGTAGCCGGTGCAGCTGCGCCAGTATCAGCACCTGTTGAAGCTTCACCTGCTGCGGCACCTGCTGAAGTGTCAGCGCCTGTTGCAGCGGCACCGACAGGCGGCGTTGAGTCTGTATTAATCCCAGATCTAAGTGGTGCATCGGATGTCGATGTGATCGAGGTGTTGGTCAAAGAGGGTGATAGTGTCGCTGAAGGCGATAGCCTGATTACGCTTGAGACCGACAAAGCTTCAATGGAAGTTCCGTCACCAGCGGCTGGTGTCATTAAATCGATGAAGATCAGCGAAGGCGATAAAGTTAACGAAGGTGATCTTCTATTAGAGCTTGAGGTGGTAGGCACTGCTCCTGCAGCAGCTCCTGTTTCTGCACCTGCACCTGCACCAGCGGCTTCAGCGCCTGCTCCAGCGCAGTCAGCAGCACCTGAGAAACCAGCTCCAGTTGCATCAACAACGGATTTAGTGGATCTAGAGAAGCGTAATCGCTCAGTTCATGCTGGTCCTGCCGTTCGCGCCATTGCGCGTGAGTATGGTGTGGATCTCTCCAAAGTAACGGGTTCTGGCCGCAAGGGTCGTATTGTTAAGCAGGATGTTCAAGCCTACGTTAAAGGTGCGCTACAGAAGTTGGATTCAGCTCCTGCTACCGCGGTGACTGGTGGAAGTGGTATACCTGCAATTCCTGCGGTAGATCACAGTAAGTTTGGTGAGATCGAGAAAGTTAAGCTAAGCAAGATCGATAAGATCACCCGTGACAATATGTCTCGCTGCTGGTTGAACATCCCTCATGTGACTCAGTTTGATGATGCTGACATTACCGAACTTGAAGCCTTCCGTAAGGAGATGAAGGATGAAGCGGCTAAGCAGGGTGTGAAACTGACACCACTTCCTTTCTTGATCAAAGCGGCTGCGATTGCACTAACGCGTCATCAGAAGTTTAACGCTTCTCTGGATGCGGATGGTGAGCACATTGTCTACAAGAAGTTTGTAAACATTGGTATTGCGGTTGATACCCCTAACGGTCTGATGGTTCCTGTTATCAAGGATGCAGACAAGAAGAGTATTTACGAGCTCTCTAATGAAGCGATTGAGCTGGCGGGTAAAGCGAAGGATCGTAAGCTCAAGCCAAATGAGATGCAGGGAGCGTGTTTCACAATCTCTAGTCTTGGTGGTATCGGCGGTACAGGTTTCACCCCTATCGTGAATGCGCCTGAAGTGGCTATCCTGGGTGTCTCTAAAGCGGATATCAAGCCGCGTTGGAATGGTAAGGAGTTTGAGCCTCGCTTGATGCTGCCACTCTGCCTGTCGTATGACCACCGTGCGATCAACGGCGGCGATGCGGGTCGATTCCTAACAGATCTTAACGGATTGCTAAGCGATATTCGTCGTTTGGTTTTGTAAGTTAAGAGAACTCACTTATAAAAGCCCTGCACTGCAGGGTTTTTTTTGTTTCAAACTCTCTATTTTTTACAAAGTAAAATGTATTTTGTTATTCGGAATTAGCGATCGTGATACGCTTTAAATTTGGAGGTGCATTATGATTCAAGGGTTTTTAATACTGCTGGCATTTCAGCTGTTGGGTGAGTCGCTGGTTGTTGTATTTGGGTTGCCGCTACCGGGTCCTGTCATCGGTTTGGTTCTGCTGTTGTTTGGTCTGTTAGGGCTCGGCCGTATTCCAGATTCACTTAAAATCACCAGCGATGGATTGCTATCGAATTTAGCGCTTCTGTTCATACCTGCTGGTGTGGGATTGGTGCTGCACTTTGATCTACTGGCCAGCGAGTGGTGGATCATTCTATTGGCTCTATTGATATCGACCATTCTGGCGACAATTTTGACGGCGGCTCTGTTTCAGTGGTTAATGAAGCGGGTAGGGGGTGAGAAGTGATTATAGGAACCGACTTTTGGGTCTACTTTGCTGCCCGACCTCTGATATGGATTGTGTTGACCTTGGCTGTGTTTACCTTGGCGAATTTGCTCTATCAACGTGCAGATCGTTCGCCCATCTTACATCCTGTCTTGATCAGCATGGTTGTCCTGATTCTTATGTTGTTGGTGACCGGAACACCTTATGAGACCTATTTCTCAGGTGCTCAGTTTATTCACTTCCTACTCGGGCCTGCGACGGTGGCGCTGGCAGTACCGATGTTCCAATATTTTGATGAGATTCGTAGGCTCTGGTTGCCGATATTAGTCTCCAGTGCAGTGGGTGCACTGGTGGCCTCACTCTCTGCAGTTGGTGTGGCTTGGCTATTTGATGCTCGAGCTGAAACCTTGATGTCAGTAGCACCGAAGTCAGTTACATCGCCTATCGCTTTGGGTATTGCGGAGAAGATTGGAGGGTTACCCTCCTTGGCCGCTGCTTTGGTGTTAGTGACCGGGGTGATGGGTAGTATTTTGGTGCCGATCATTCTTAAGCGAATGCGAGTTGAGGATCAGGCTGTTCGAGGCTTCGTATTGGGTTTGACCTCCCATGGTTTTGGCACGGCCGTAGCGTTGGAGGTGGGTGCAGTAGCCGGTGCTTTTGCTGGCTTGGCGATGGGATTGACCGGTCTATTAACAGCCTTCCTACTACCAATTGTTATCGGCTGAATTTGAAATAGAGAGGCAACAGCAGTAAAGTTCGCGCCGAGATTGAAGGATTAATAGGTCATTATTGCCAATGAGTACTCCACTAGAGCGCTACAAAAAGGATTTGCAGCGCGACGACTTTTCATACGACGCCACTCAAGAGATGGCCGTTGAACACTTGCAGCGACTTCATGATCAGCTAATTGAAGCTGAGAATGCGCCGGCTCCAGGACTTCTGGGTCGTCTTAAGCAAAAAGTGGTGAAAGAGAAGGTGGAGCCGATTAAAGGTCTCTATTTCTGGGGTGGTGTGGGTCGTGGTAAGACCTACTTGATGGATACCTTCTATGACACGCTGCCCTTCGAGAGAAAGATGCGTACGCACTTTCACCGTTTCATGCAGCGAGTCCATGCTGAGCTGAAAGCTTTAGATGGCACTAAAAACCCTTTGGTTACCATCGCTGAGAAGTACTCGAGAGAGACGCGGATTATCTGTTTTGATGAGTTTTTCGTCTCTGATATCACCGACGCGATGATCCTGGGTAGCTTGCTTGAAGAGCTATTTGCCCGCGGCGTCTCTCTTGTAGCGACCTCCAACATCGTGCCTGATGGTCTCTATGAGAATGGTCTGCAACGTGCGCGCTTTATGCCAGCCATTGCGCTGCTTAATCAGTACACCGAGGTCGTGAACGTCGACAGTGGCATCGATTACCGTTTAAGAACACTTGAGCAAGCTGAACTCTACCACTGGCCACTGGATGATGGTGCTGATGAGTCGCTTGAGAAGAGCTTTAATGGTTTGGCACCAGATCTTGAAGAGTTAGAAGAGAACCTGTCGATTGAGATCAACAACCGCATGTTAACGGCTCGTAAAGCTTGTGAGGATGTGATCTGGTTTGACTTCAGTGCGCTGTGTGAAGGGGCGCGCTCACAAAACGACTACATTGAGTTGGCGAAACTCTACCATGCTGTACTCCTAAGTAATGTTCCACAGCTTGGGCGTACCAATGATGATGCAGCGCGTCGCTTTATCAACCTAGTCGATGAGTTTTATGACAGCGGTGTGAAGTTGATTATCTCAGCCGAAAAGCCCATTCATGAGATCTACACAGAGGGTCGATTGGAGTTTGAGATCGAACGAACCAAATCTCGACTGCTTGAGATGCAGTCGCATGAGTACCTGGCGAGAGAGCATAGAGCGTAAGTTGAAAGCGGGTGACAGGCTGAAGCCAGTCACCGAATGTGCTATCTACAACCTGTCCGTGTCTGGCTTCAGCCTGACACGACCCTATCGGCGGTTTTCCAGAGCTTAAAGCAACGCTTCCAACCACCTAAAAAAAATTCAATTTACACTGGTTTTATAAGCATAAATTCCTGTATAATCCGCGCTCCGCGTAATTGCGGAATGGAAGGTTGTGATTACCACACAACGAATAATTATAAGGTAAGTCGGGATCTATCCTCGATTTTGATTCGAGACTTATAGTAGGAAAATACAATGTCATACACTGTTAGCGCTAAGCCAGCCGAAGTAAAACGCGACTGGTACGTTGTTGACGCAGAAGGTAAAACCCTTGGTCGTCTAGCAACTGAAATCGCTCGCCGCCTACGCGGTAAGCATAAAGCGGAATACACTCCGCACGTTGATACTGGCGATTACATCGTCGTTGTTAACGCTGAAAAAGTACACGTTACTGGTAACAAACGTAACGACAAAATGTACTACCGTCACTCTGGTTTCCCGGGTGGTCTTAAAGAAGCAAACTTCAATAAGATGATCCAGACTTTCCCTGAGCGTACGATTGAACTTGCTGTTAAAGGCATGCTGCCAAAAGGCCCTCTAGGTCGTGCGATGTACAGCAAGCTGAAAGTATATGCAGGTACGGAACATCCGCACACTGCTCAGCAGCCTAAAGAATTGAACATCTAAGGGAAAACGAACAATGGCAACTACTCAGTACTACGGCACTGGCCGTCGCAAAACTTCCACTGCCCGCGTTTTCCTGCGTCCAGGCACTGGTTCTGTTTCTATCAACAACCGTACTCTTGAGCAGTACTTCGGTCGTGAAACTGCACGTATGATCGTGATGCAGCCACTTCAACTGACTGAAACTGCTGAGAAATTCGATGTATACGTAACGGTTACTGGCGGTGGCGGTTTCGGTCAAGCTGGTGCTATCCGTCACGGTATCACTCGCGCTCTTATGGAGTACGATGAGACTCTACGTCCTACACTTCGTCAAGCTGGTTTCGTTACTCGTGACGCTCGTGAAGTTGAACGTAAGAAAGTGGGTCTACGTAAAGCACGTAAGAAACCACAGTTCTCAAAACGTTAATTCGTTTTCGGCTCTACAGCCACAAAAAAACCCAAGCAATCGCTTGGGTTTTTTTTCGTTATAACCTTATGATTATTTAGTCTCTCTAAACACCCCTGAATACGACTATTGGCGGGCCTTTCCTTGACCTGTCACCTTGAAAAAATAGGGTCTTTTCTTTACCATTTCGCGCCAGATAGAGGTCTCAATCCGATAGTTCGGGATCTCATGTTAAACGAATTTTATCTTTCGTTTCGCTCCGTCTATTTGAGGTGATCCCTCGATTAGACCAATTAAGGGAGAGTAGTTGATGAGCAATGACGGCGTAAACAAAGGCCGGCGTCGACTTCTAATTGGTGCTACATCTGCAGCGGGTGCAGTGGGCGCAATTGGAGTAGCCGTACCTTTCGTCGCTTCCTGGAATCCTAGTGCCAAGGCGAAAGCCGCTGGTGCACCTGTTAAGGCGGATATCAGCAAGCTAGAGCCAGGTCAGCAGATGATTGTTGAGTGGCGTGGTAAGCCTGTATGGGTTGTACGACGCACTGAAGAAGCATTGGCGAACCTAGAAAAACTGAACGGTCGGTTGGCTGATCCAAGTTCAGAGAAACCTCAGCAGCCAGAATACATTCCAGGAACCTCTGCTCGCTCTTTGCGCCCAGAGATCATGGTAATGGTTGGTATCTGTACACACTTGGGCTGTTCACCAACTTACCGCCCTGAAGTGGCTCCAGATGATATGGGTCCTGAGTGGTTGGGCGGTTTCTTCTGTCCATGTCACGGTTCTCGTTTTGACCTGTCTGGTCGAGTTTACGCAGGTGTTCCTGCGCCGACTAACCTGGTTATTCCTCCTCACTCTTACCTTGATGACAACACGCTTGTTATCGGTGTCGATACGGAGACTGCATAATGGCTGGTTCACGCAATAAGGGTAATCCAGGCTTGATGGGCTGGATTGACGATCGTTTCCCAGCGACAGCGCTTTGGGATGATCACCTAGCAAAATATTACGCACCAAAAAACTTTAACTTTTGGTACTTCTTTGGCTCTCTAGCTCTATTGGTCCTAGTCAACCAGATTCTAACGGGTATCTGGTTAACCATGAGCTACAACCCAAGCGCTGAAGGTGCATTTGCTTCTGTTGAATACATCATGCGTGATGTTGAATACGGTTGGTTACTGCGCTATTTGCACTCTACCGGTGCATCGGCCTTCTTTGTGGTTATCTATCTACACATGTTCCGTGGCATGATGTACGGCTCTTACCGTAAGCCTCGTGAGCTTGTGTGGCTGTTTGGTATGACCATCTACCTAGCGCTTATGGCTGAAGCGTTCATGGGTTACCTACTACCTTGGGGACAGATGTCTTACTGGGGTGCACAGGTAATTGTATCGCTGTTCGGTGCTATCCCTGTTGTGGGTGCTGATCTGCAGCAGTGGATTCGTGGTGACTTCTTGATCTCAGGTATCACTCTGAACCGCTTCTTCGCGCTTCACGTTATTGCACTGCCAATCGTCATTCTAGCGCTTGTAGTACTTCACATCATCGCACTACACGAAGTGGGCTCTAACAACCCAGACGGTGTAGAGATCAAAGAGAAGAAAGATGAGAATGGTGTACCTCTAGACGGTATCCCTTTCCACCCTTACTACACAGTTAAAGACATTGTCGGCGTTGTCGTCTTCCTGTTTGTTTTCTGTACGGTTGTATTCTTCTTCCCTGAGGGGGGCGGTTACTTCCTAGAGAAGCCAAACTTTGAGCCTGCGAACCCGCTGAAAACGCCTGAGCATATTGCACCGGTTTGGTACTTCACACCTTTCTATGCAATCCTGCGTGCGATTACTTTCCCACTGTTTGGCTTGGATGCTAAGTTCTGGGGTGTCGTTGCAATGGGTGCTGCAATTGCGATCCTGTTCGTACTGCCTTGGCTTGATCGCAGCCCAGTTAAGTCGATCCGCTACAAAGGCTGGTTGTCTAAAATCTGGTTGCTCGTATTTGCGATCTGTTTTGTCATTCTGGGTGTTTTAGGTGCGATTCCAGCAACGCCAGAGCGTACTCTGCTTGCTCAAATCTGTACTGCTCTGTACTTTGCATTCTTTATCCTAATGCCATGGTACACACGCATGGAAAGCACTAAACCAGTACCAGAGAGGGTGACAGGCTAATGAAAAAGTTTCTACTTACTCTAGCAGTGGCCCTTATCCCATCAGTAGCTTTGGCTGCTGGTGGTGCAAAAATGCCACTGGAACATATTGAACTGGATCGTACCAACGAAGCCTCTTTGCAGCGTGGTATGGCGACGTTTGTTAACAATTGTTTAGGTTGTCACTCAGCGCAGTATCAACGATACGAGCGTTCAGCGACGGATCTAAACATCCCTGCGAATCTGGTTGAAGAGCACCTCATCTTCGGTGACAAGAAGATCGGTGAGCAGATGACGATCGCTATGAAGTCTTCTGATTCGGCAACATTCTTCGGTAATCCTCCACCAGATCTAACGCTAGAGACACGTCTGCGTGGTCCAGATTGGGTATACACCTACCTCAAAAGCTTTTACAAAGATGAGTCGCGCCCATGGGGTGTGAACAATGCGTTGTTTAAAGATGTGGGTATGCCTAATGTCTTGGAGCATTTGCAGGGTACAGTGACTAATCGCTGTTCAGATGAAGAGTTGGTTCAGCGTGGGCTTAAATCTGACATAGACCCGCTTACAGGGGTCTCTTTGCCTGGCTGTCTAACGGTCGATAATGGCACTGGTTCACTTGAGCCTGCTGAGTTCGATAAGGTGATCTACGACCTTGTTAACTACATGGCTTACATGGCGGAACCGTCTAAAGCCGATTCGCACCGTATCGGTACGAACGTATTGATCTTCTTGTTCTTCTTCTTCTTTATCGCGTTTGCATTGAAGAAAGAGTACTGGAAAGACATACACTAAACGTTCGATTTCTGTTAAATTATAAAATCTACGTATTCCATCGGGGTGCGTAGATTTTTTGTTTCTAATATCTGTTAATTTTTGGAGTAGTAGATGGGCGTGGTAGCTAAACGTTCTTCAATGACCTTTTTCTCTGATGGAGCTGATCATTACAGCCATCGAGTTCGCATTGTTCTGGCGGAAAAAGGTGTAGCGGTTGATATTGTTGACTGCCAAGATGATGAGTTGCCAGAAGATGTTGCTGCTCTTAACCCATACAACAGCCTACCAACACTGCTTGATCGCGAATTGGTTCTGTTTGAATCGAATGTGATGATGGAGTACCTGGATGAGCGTTTTCCACACCCTCCATTGTTGCCAGTATATCCTGTAGCTCGTGCAGAGAGCCGTCTCTACATCTACCGTATTCAACGCGACTGGTGTAGCTACGCTGATACCATTCTTAACAAGAAGGGTAGCGAAGAAGAGATCGATGCTGCACGCAAAGAGCTGCGTGACAGCCTAGTTGCAATCTCACCGATCTTCCAAGAGAAGCCGTACTTCATGAGTGAAGAGTTTAGTTTGGTCGATTGTGTTATTGCTCCCATTCTATGGCGTCTGCCTGCGATGGGTATTGAGCTTCCAGAAGCTCAGTGTAAGCCGCTGATCGCTTACATGGATCGTCTATTTGATCGTGAATCTTTCCAAGAGTCACTATCAGAAGCAGAGCGCGAGATTCGCGAGTAATCCGTGTCTGAACTAACCCCCTCGCGTGGTTACCTACTAAGAGCCCTCAATGAGTGGCTCTTAGATATGGATCTAACGCCCCACATTGCTGTTGATGCTCTGGTGCCAGGCACCGATGTTCCTCAAGAATTTGTCAAAGATGGGCAGATCACGCTCAATATAGCGCCCGGCGCTGTGCGTGATCTCTACATGGACAATGAGGCGCTCAGCTTCAACGCTCGCTTCTCAGGAACGCCTCGACAAGTCTATGTACCGATGGCGGCGCTGATCGCTATTTTTGCCCGCGAGAACGGTGTCGGTATGGGGTTTGGTATGGAACCAGGTGCCGAAGCACTTAATCTTGTGCTAGAAAAGGCGCATGCTGAGCCTAATGGCACTGAAACAGCGACGCCAGAAGCCTCAGCTGCTAAACCTGATGCTGCCAAAAGGCCCGGCTTGCGTGTCGTTAAATAGGCGCTGAGATAATAAAAAGGGAGCACTTAGCTCCCTTTTTTGTGCCTGTTAGCTGCTTATGGCAGTGGTACGTACTCAAATACTTTAACAATGCGCTGCACACCGGGTACTTCACGCACAATCGCTACGGCTTGATCGGCTTCGCGCTGACTAACCAAGCCCATCAAGTAGACAATGCCATTTTCGGTGACAACCTTGACGCGTAGCCCCTCAATTGACTTGTCACTTAAGAGTTTCAGTTTAACGCGGCTGGTTAGGTAGATGTCGTTACTGCGTACAATCGTCGAGCTTGGTCCTGCAATCTCAAGTTCGTTATGGATGCGTTTGACTTCACGTGTCTGCCCAACGATCTGCTCAGCCTCTTGGCGAACATTCTCATTAGGTACCTGGCCCGTTAATAGCACTTGGCCGTTAAAGCTTTTCACATTGATGTGAGATTGAGCCAGTGGTGCCGATCCTTTACTTAGGTTGACCATAACCTTTAGCTCAATGGCTTCATCTTCAATGATGTTACCCAGTGTGCGATTTCCAACGTCTTCGCGAATCGGCTCCTCACGTGATGAGCTTACGATGGTAGAACAACCCGTTACTAGAGTCGTTGTCATCACAAGAGTGGCTAGGACTTTTTTCATGGCAAGTTAAGCTCCAAAAAGTTGATATTCAATAAGATCGAGAAGGCATTGAAGGGTCAGCATCTGTGCCAGGTGGATCGCTGGATCATCCTCTGCTGCTACGCAGATCTCAATCTCTGTTGGCTCCATTAGTGCGGTAATATTTCCGCCGTCACGACCCGTGATCGCGATCACCTGCATTTCACGGTCGTGTGCCGCTTGAATTGCTTGAATGAGGTTACGATCATTACCTGAAGATGAGATTAATACTAAAACATCTCCGGGTTGACCCAATGCCTGGATTTGGCGCGCATAGGTCTGAACATAGCCAGACTCTTCTGCGGTACCGGTAGTGACACCGGAGTCAGCCCCAAGAGCGATGGCAGGCAGGCCCGGGCGCTCTTCACGAAATCGCTGCATAAGCGTCGTTGTGAAGTAGTTAGCGATCGATTGACTCGCGCCATTACCGGCGCAGATGATTTTGTGCTCTGACATTAAACAGGCTAGCAGCTGTTCAGAGGCGTCAGCGATCACCGGCGAGTAGTGCTCAATGGTTTGAGCGCTAATGCCTAAGGCGGTGTGTAACTGATTGACGATTCTCTCTTCGAGTTCCATATGACTACTAGCTATCGGGTCTAAAGGCATCTTTATACCATAGACAGTTGCTTATCTCGCCCCCTGTAGTGAGAGAAATGACATCAAATCTAAAGTTGTGGTTTGCATAACGTCTATTTTGGCCGATCCAGAGATGTGCGGCTTTAATCAGTTTGCGCTGTTTGCTGGCCGTGACGCTCTCGGCGCCCGACCCATAATGGGGATTGGATCGGACTCTTACTTCAACAAAAACGATGGTATCGGAGTCCAGCATCACTAGATCAATCTCCCCAAAACGGTAATTCACGTTTCGGTTTAGATATTTTAGACCCTGTTTACGAAGATACTGCTCAGCGATCTGTTCGCCCTGGTTGCCGATGGTTTTGCGGTTCATAGTCTCATCCTTGAGTGGTTATGAACTTAGTTTAGCTGAACCTCTTGAGTCTGCATGTTGATAGTCTCTGGCTGAGGCTCCTCCAAAGGGTCACTCTTTAAGGGCTTGGTTTCAGGTATCTGTGGTTCGCCCAATAAAACAGGTATACCTTGATCAAATTGTGCCCAAAGTAGCTGACGATTAAATCGGCCTGATGGGTCTAGGCTTAATCGGCCTGTATCCCCTTGCACCGTTAGCTCTGGTGAACTCTTTAGCTGACTTAGGAAGGGGTAGACTTTGACCGCGTCTGAACCCAGTGCGTAGAGGCGTCCAAGTCGACTCGCGCTGTCGGGTCTCTCGAGTGCTAATGAGAGGTTCAAAGCTGTCGTTGGCTGAAGTAACCAGGGTTGGTCTGGGAATTGGATGCGATTAAGGTCGACGTCCCTTGTCTCATTGAAGTTGCCTTCAAAGTGGTGGGAAGTCGCATAAATGGGGTAATCACCAGCAAAATGGAATGCGAGCATGGGAGTCAGTTGACGTGCATCCTGTGGTTGAGCGGCCAGCAGAATGGCATCAATATCGCGTCTTGGACGCTCATCAAACTCCAGCGACTCGCCTAATAGTTTTTTAATCGCGTTGTATCGCTCAGTACTTTGATCCGTATTGAGCAGTTGGCTGACCTGACTGGATAGATCGCCATTCAGCTCATAACTCAATTCGGCAACGGCTTCTGCGCCGCTAGATTCTAGGTTCTGTCTGAAATCATCCGCTAAACGAGCGCCCCATGCCGCGGCTGGGGTGATCAGTGCAAAGCGTTTGTGTCCTTCTAGAGTGGCTCTGGTGACAACCTGTTTGATCTCTTGGTCCGAACCTAAATCGAGTTGAAATAGGTTGTCAGTCAAACGGTCAGTTCGGTTAAAGGTGATAAAAGGGACTGGAAGCTTGCCGTTGTTTCCCAGTTCATCAATCAATTTACCGCGCAATGGCCCAATCACTAGGTCGGCTTGCTGCTCAACTGCATAGGCGACGATGCTCTCAGCACTGGCACCCTCTGTATCAAGGCTCACTAACTCAGGCGCCTCAAACCCACGTTGCGCACGTGATTTAAGCGCAGCAATAACGCCCTCTGAAATGATTCGAGCCGGCTCAGCCAAGGGGCCGCTGAAGGGGAGGGCAACGAGGATTCGTTTGGCAGAGATGACATCACCATCGAGAAGAGACGCGAGAGCTGCGGGTGGCGTATTACTTGCTGGGTGCTTGTCCCAGAGTGTTCGCCATTGTGAGGCGACTTCACGTTGGGCTGTTAAATCGTTTATTGGAGCAAGCTGCAGTGCGAGTTCAATCCACCCTTGGGTAACAAATCCATAGTTTGAGAAGTTGGCCGCAACCAAGGTTTCATTATCGACTTGGTTAATCAGTGCCCAGATTTGGTCGTTGATACTCTGCTGTTGATCGAGCGAAAGCTCGTTAAGTTCACTCAGAGATAAAACGGCACTGAGCGGGTTGTTTTGCTGTTCGAAAATGTCTGCTTTGAGCAGTGCGATCTCAACACGCTGTTCGCTGTTAAGTGTAGGAAGGTTTTGATCCGTTAAGCGGTTCAGCGCTGACCCACTATCACCCAGCTTAAGGTAGGCTTTTGCCTCTAATTGAACGACGTTGAAGGCGTTATTACTGTTGATGCCTGCTAGGTTGATGACTGACAGACTGTTCGCCGCCTCTTTGTAACGTTGCTGATCAAATAGCAGGTTAGCGGCTTTAAGGCGAAGTACCGCTGCTTGATCACCACGAGCATTGATCGCTTGTAGCAAAATGTCTGCGGCCGTGCTTGCCTGCTTTGGCGAATCCGGTGTTTTATCGACGACGGTTGGTTTTTCTAGTTGCGGAGTACAGCCTGCCACTAGTAAAGCTAATATTGCGCTTCTTCCTAACAACTTCAATGCGTTGCTCATGTTATAGTCCACACCCTGTAACTCAAATCGGATGGATATCATATGTCTTTGCCTACCCTGTATGTTGTGGCAACGCCCATTGGAAATCTTGCGGACTTTACGCCTCGTGCGCAGCAAGTGTTAACCGATGTCGACCTTGTTGCGGCTGAGGATACTCGCCATACAGGAAAGCTTCTGCAGCACTTTAACATTAAAGCGAACTTGATATCAGTACATGATCACAATGAGCGCCAACGCGCGGGATTGATTATTGATCAGTTGGCGGCTGGAAAGAGTGTTGCTCTAGTGTCTGATGCGGGAACTCCGCTCATTTCGGATCCCGGCTTTGTTCTGGTGCGGGCCGTTAAGGAGGCTGGTTATGCCGTCTCACCGATTCCTGGGTGTTGTGCCTTTGTTGCCGCTTTAAGTGCCTCTGGCATGCCTTCTGATCGCTTCTCATTTATCGGCTTTCTACCAGCTAAAACGGGTGCTCGAGTCAAAGCGTTAGAGCAGTTGTCTGATCGTGAAGAGACGCTGATTTTTTATGAATCGACCCACCGCATCGTCGACTCCCTAAAAGATATGCAGAGCGTCTTTGGTGATCAGCGAATGGTGGGCGTGGCTCGAGAGATCACAAAGACGTTTGAGACTATCCACTCAGCACCCATTGCAGAGCTGATTGAGTGGATGTTGGCTGACGCTAACCAGCAACGTGGTGAGTTCGTTGTGATGGTTGAAGGGGCTGTCAAAGAGGAGGGCTCTTTGAATGAAGAGACTCTTCGCGTACTCAATTTATTGGCTGCTGAACTGCCTCCCAAAAAGGCCGCTGCCATCACTTCTGAGATCACGGGTGTTGGAAAAAAAGAGCTCTATCAGCAGCTAATTTCCTAGGGGGCCGTTTCGAAGCGTGCTATGCTTTACTCTGAGTCTTTTAGACAGTCGCCGCTCTGCTTGCAGAGGGGAGGAAAGTCCGGGCTCCATAGGGCAAAGTGCCAGATAACGTCTGGGCGGCGTGAGCCGACGGAAAGTGCAGCAGAAAGTATACCGCCTAAGCGCTTCGGCGCCGGTAAGGTTGAAAAGGTGCGGTAAGAGCGCACCGCGTGGGTGGCAACACTCCACGGCGATGGTAAACCCCACTCGGAGCAAGACCAAATAGGGACCTGTTAGGCGTGGCCCACGCTAGGTCCGGGTAGGTCGCTGGAGGTTAGGAGTGATCCTAATCCTAGATGAATGACTGTCCACGACAGAACCCGGCTTATCGAAAGACTCACCCAATACCAAAAAGGCCGCTCTCAAATAGAGCGGCCTTTTTATTGGTCACTACCGCCTAATCTTTATATTTTTTATGGCACTCTATGCACTGGTTTCTAAGGCTGTGCAGTGTGTCTTGAAAACGCTTCAGATCGTTTGGAGTCTCTTCTGAAAGTTGCTCGGTGGTTGCAACAAACTCCGCCATCATCGATTGAAATTCAGAACCCTCGCTCCAGATCGATGCATTAGCATCACCCCAGGGGGCTTTAGGTTCAAACTGGGAAGCTAAGGGCTGTGTCGCTTTGACTAGATTGGCCGAATACTTCTTGATCAGCTCTGGCTGAAAAGAGATTCGCTCTTTGGCCATATCGTCCAGTGGTGAAAAATTACGCCGTACCTCCTTAAAGCTGTCAGTACGAAGCGAATGCCACTCTCTAAAATACTTCCCATCGGTCTCTTGGGTGTAGTGTTGGTAACCCAAAACGGATAAACCGATCATTGCCAGTAAACCGATCGTGATGATGGATATTTTTCTGTTCATGTCATTTGCCTGAATTGAGCTCTATTCATAGATTACAAATTTCGCTAGGGTAGCAACCCGTTTAGCTTTTGTGCCGTATACGATACCTCATGCGTAGCCGTTCAGGCAGATAATTTAACAATAGGTGTTAGGGTTTTGGTTAACGTTGGTTTTTTGGATGGTGGTGTAGGTCAGGAGATCTTTCAGCGTGCGGGCAAGCCACGTCACGCTCTCTGGTCTGTCGAAGTTATGATGAACCAGCCTGATGTTGTTCGTCAGGTGCACTCGGATTATCTTAATGCTGGTGCGAGAACACTCTGTCTAAATACCTACACTGCGACCCCAACTCGTCTCAAGCGAGCGGGTGTCACTCACCCTATTGAGTCCATCTACAGCTTGGCCAGCAAAACGCTAGAATCCATTCGTGAATCCTCTGACACTCATTTTGATATTGCAGGTGTGTTGGCTCCGATTGAGGGGAGCTATTTACCCAATCCGCCACGCAGCTACCAAAGCCTGTTAGATGAGTTTCGATTGATCTGTGCGCTGCAGCCAGAGGTTGATCTGTTAATGATCGAAACGATGAGCAACTCCACTGAAGCGCGTGCTGCATGCCGGGCGGCACAAGAGACCGGTAAGCCTTTTACTCTTGGTATCCGTGTTGAACCCAATGGTCTGTTGAGATCAGGGGAGTCGATAGAAGATCTCTTAACCGCTGTGAAAGAGTTTGATCCCAATGGGTACTGGATCAACTGCTCTGCACCCGAGGAGGTGCCTGCAGCATTGAAACAGATCGCTGACCATCACAAACCCTTTGGTGCCTACGCTAATGGCTTCTCATCTGTTGAGCCCCTGGCTGCTGGTAACTCGGTCGCCGAGTTGATGGAGCGTAAAGATCTTACCCCGCATCAGTATGCCGAACTGGCGCTGGATTGGTTTGAAACGGGTGCTCGGTTAATCGGTGGTTGTTGCGCGATCTCTCCCAAGCACATGCAGCAGACGGCCGAGTTGCTCTCTCTTCAGGGTGCGCAGTTGGTGCCGGTCTCACAGATCCTGAAACCCTAATCGCTACTAAGCCACTAGGCGGTCGTTAGGTGCGCACCATCATGGTGCATAACTCTGCCCATTGACTGTGCATTTTTGGTGCGTACTCTCAATCTGTTTATATTTTATCCTATAAAAACAAAGGTTTATAATTTCTGGTACCCTGTTTGCAGTAGCTTCATAACGAATACTTAGATGAACTGTTATGAGTCGACTACTGCTCTCTACCGATCTGGATGGAACCCTTCTAGATCACTACACCTATAGTGCCGCGCCCGCGGACACACTCTTTTCGCTATTAAATCGGCTGAATATCCCTTGGATTTTCAATACCAGTAAAACAGCACCTGAGTTGATTGCGCTGCGAAGCCAGTTGGCCAACTCACACCCCTTCAGTGTCGAGAACGGTGGAGCTATTTATCTGCCCAAGGGGAGTCAGTTAGCAGCTGATTGGGAGATGCAAGAGCACCTCGGGTTTAACGTCATCAATCTTGGCCTGACACGCTCTGAAATTTTGTCACGAGTTGAGCCTTTCAGATCGCAGTTCAACTTCTATGGTCTGTCGGAGGTCTCTGCTGATGAGATGGCTGCTTTGACCGGGCTCTCGCTTGAACGGGCTCAGTTAGCTCTGGATAGGAACTTCAGCGAACCCCTGGTCTGGAGAGACTCTGAAGAGCAGCTTCAACGTTTTGCGCTATCTCTAGCGAAGGTGGGTATCCAAGTCGTTAAAGGGGGGCGTTTTGTCCACCTGCAAGGTGAAGTATCAAAAGCGCTCTCTCTTGCGTGGTTGATCGATCAGTATAAAACGCTTTGGAACAGTAGTGTCGAGAGTGTTGCGCTGGGTGATGGTGAGAACGATCGCGCGATGCTTGAGATGGCGGATATTGCCATACAGGTTCGATCTCCCGTTCATAGCTTTCCAGTTATTAATGCCTCAGGTGAGGTGATTCAAACAGATCTTTGCGGGCCAGAGGGTTGGTATCAAGCGGTTAAGGCCTTGATCACTGATCGATTCCCCGATGCATTTTAATTTAGGAGTATTTCATGGGCGATTTTTATCAAAACGGTATCATTACAACGCTGCATAATTTGTCAGATAGACCGGTTGAAGCGCTTGAATCAGAGTTGATGGAGTTCTCTAAGCAGCGGCCAATGGGGTTGATCCTACCCTGTCTCTACTCGGAGTTGGAGACCGAAGCGATGCCCAATATTCTTGAGCATCTAAAGCAGGTCCCCTACCTGTCACAGATCGTGATCGGTCTAGATAGGGCCGATGAACAGCAGTACCGTGATGCCTTAAAATTTTTCTCCGATCTTCCACAAAATACCAAAGTGCTCTGGAATGATGGCCCACGTCTGCGTGCCGTTGATGAGATTTTGCAAAGTCATCAGCTATCCCCCGATCAACCCGGTAAGGGGCGGAATGTTTGGTTCTGCATGGGTTATGTATTGGCATCGGGTGTTGCCGAGTCTGTGGCAATGCACGACTGTGATATTTTGACCTACGATCGTTCTCTGCTGGCGCGACTTATCTACCCGGTTGCCAACCCCAACTTCAACTACGAGTTCTGTAAGGGGTTCTATGCGCGGGTGGCTGACGGCAAGATTAATGGTCGTGTCAGTCGATTGTTGGTTACCCCGCTGTTAAGAGCACTGAAGAAAGTGTGTGGGCCTCTCGATTATCTGGAGTATCTAGACAGTTATCGCTACCCCTTGGCGGGCGAGTTTTCGTTCAGACGCGATGTGATGAATGATATTCGTATCCCATCCGATTGGGGTCTGGAGATTGGCGTATTAAGTGAGATGACTCGCAACTACTCCAACAACCGCCTCTGTCAGGTTGATATTGCCGACATCTACGATCACAAACATCAGGATATCTCGCTCGATAATGAGAATGCCGGACTCTCTAAGATGTCGATCGACATTACCAAAGCGGTGTTCAGAAAGTTGGCGACCAATGGCATTGTCTTTAATCAAGAGACCTTCCGAACCATTAAAGCGACCTACTTCCGGATTGCTCTCGATTTTGTAGAGACCTATCGAAACGATGCTTTGATCAACGGTTTGAAGTTAGACGTTCATCACGAGGAGCAGGCTGTTGAGCTGTTCGCTCAGAACATTATGAAGGCGGGAACTCACTTCTTGGATCATCCAATGGAGACCCCCTTTGTACCAAGCTGGAACCGCGTGATCAGTGCCTGCCCAGATGTGCAGCAGATGATTTTAGATGCGGTCGAAGCGGATATGAGCGAATTTGGGGAGGGTTGATCATGGTGATACTAAACCACACTCCGCTTGAGCAACGCGTAGCCGCACATCTAACGGCACTCTTCCCTGATAAGGATGTTCATGAGCTGACCCGGCAGTGTCTAAAGGTTATGAAGATCTCGGTGGATACCCCCTCTCCTGAACCACATCGAAATATATGGGATCAGTCTGATGTCATGCTGATCACTTATGCTGACTCGCTTAGGAAAGAGGCTGAAGTGCCCCTTAAGACATTGAATGACTTTGTAAAGAGTCGTCTTTCAGAGAGCATCTCGGTGGTTCATCTGCTGCCATTCTTTCCATTCAGTTCCGATGATGGCTTCAGTGTTATGGACTACACCACGGTCAATCCCAGCTGTGGAGATTGGTCTGATATCCGTTCCATGACCCAATCTTTTAAGGTTATGGGTGACCTGGTCATCAATCACTGCTCAAGTCGCAGCCTCTGGTTTGAGAACTACAAAAAAGGGATCGATCCAGGGGCGGGTTACTTTTTTGAAGCCGAGCCTGAATGGGATCTGTCGCAGGTGGTTCGCCCCAGAACTTCGCCTCTTCTTAAAGAGGTACGTACTGTGAATGGCGAGAAGCACGTTTGGTGCACATTCAGTCATGATCAGGTCGATCTAGATTTTACTAATCCAGATCTGCTGCTAGAGATTCTCTCGATCATACATCTCTATCTGGAGCAGGGGATACGTTGGTTCCGCCTCGATGCGGTGGCTTATTTGTGGAAGGTGCCTGGCACCAGCAGTATCAACTTGCCAGAGACTCATGAGGTGATACGGCTGCTACGACTGCTCATAGAGCACCACTCACCGGACGCCGTCATCATTACCGAGACCAATATTCCCAACTCGGAAAACCTCACCTACTTTGGTAACGCTAATGAAGCGCATCTGATTTATAACTTTTCCCTCCCTCCGTTACTGATTAATACCCTGGTGACAGGTGATTGCACTCATTTGAAGCAGTGGTTGATGACTATGCCTCCTGCCCAATATGGCACAACCTATCTCAACTTTATCGCGTCACATGATGGTGTTGGCTTGCGACCGACTGAAGGGCTGCTGAGCGAATGGGAGATCGACAACCTAATTGGCACCATGCAGAGGTTTGGTGGTCGAGTCAGTTGTCGAACGGACGCCGAAGGAAACTCCAAGCCTTATGAGATCAATATTAGCCTTTGGAATGCTATGGCTGGCACGCATCAGTCGGGTCCTGATGGGCTTCAGTTTGCACGCTTTATCTGTGCAGCAGCAGTAATGATGGCGCTCGAGGGTGTTCCGGCTTTCTACATTCATTCATTGTTAGCGACAGAAAATGATGTCGAACGCATCGAGCACACGGGTAGCTTTAGGTCGATCAATCGTCATGTGTGGGATGCTGATCGATTGGAACAACAGCTCTCTGCAGAGACCCATCACAAAAAGGTGTTCGAAGCGATGCAGGCTATGCTGAAGGTTCGTCGCAAGCAGCCGGCCTTTCACCCCAACGCGACCATGTACACCTTGCACACAGGGGAATCGCTGTTTGCATTCTGGCGTCAAAGTATCAATCGCTCCCAGAGTATTTTTGCCGTCTATAACATCACCAATGAGCCGCAGACCTTTAATTTGTCGCAGTTGAACCTGGTGATCACCGATGAGTGGACAGATCTCGTTAGTGGAGAGGTGTTTGATGACCGGCTGGCACAAGTGACACTGCGCCCCTATCAATATCTTTGGTTGACCAATAAACCAGCCTAATTCTTTCAGTTATTTGGCACATCGCATAAGCTTGACCTATTAGGGGTTGAGTAGAGCGATGGTGCCAATGAAAGCCATAGTGTTTAGTGCTAGAAAAGATGAGAAGAGTTACCTGATCGACGCCTTTGAGGCTTCAGGTCATGAGGTGATGTTTGAAGAGGTACACCTTAATCGAAAAACTGCCGAGTTGGCGGCCGGTTTCGATGCTGTTGTCGTGTTCGTCAATGATCAGTTGGATGAGTCTTGTCTTGAGAGGCTGGCAGAGCTCAGCGTTAAAACAGTGGCGCTTCGTTGCGCGGGTTATAACAACGTCAATTTAGATGCTGCTAAACGGCTTGGTTTATCGGTTGTACGAGTGCCGGCCTATTCGCCATATGCGGTAGCCGAGCATGCTTTAACGCTTCTGATGACACTCAATCGACACGTTCACAAAGCCTACAATAGAGTGCGAGAGGGTAACTTTTTGCTGGATGGCTTGGTGGGGCGTGATATTCATCGCAAGACGGTTGGGGTAGTCGGCACCGGTAATATTGGTTCAGTCTTCTGCCAAATTATGAGGGGCTTTGACTGTCGTCTGTTAGCCTATGATCCTAATCCCTCTCAAGATCTAATCGAGCAGGGCGTTGAGTACGTAGAGCTTGATAGCTTGCTGGAACAATCAGATTTTATATCCTTGCACTGTCCGCTCACGGCTCAGACGCATCATCTGATTAGTGAGCGTGCATTGGCACTGATGAAACCTAAGGCTATGTTGATCAATACCTCTCGTGGAGGTCTGGTCGATACCAAGGCGGTTATCAATGCACTTAAACAGGGTGGGTTGTCGGGTCTAGCTATCGATGTTTATGAAGAGGAGGCGGATCTCTTCTTTGAAGATCAGTCTAATCGGGTCATTGCGGATGACGATCTGATGCGCTTGATGACCTTTCCCAATGTGATAGTGACCGGGCATCAGGCCTTTTTGACCGAAGAGGCATTAACTAACATTGCTCAGACAACGGCGAACAATCTAACCTGTCTGGAGCAAAACGCCTCTTGTGAGAACCAGCTTGTTTGAAGGTAACCCATGATAAAAACCGTTTTTCTTGATCGATCAACGCTTGGTCCGACGGTCTCAATAACCAAGCCAAGTTTTGAACATGATTGGATTGAGTACGATCGCACCGCTCAGTCTGAAGTGGTCGAACGTCTGCGAGGCGCCCAGATTGCGATCTCTAATAAGGTGCCTATTCGTGCCGAGGCTTTTGAGCAACTGCCTGACTTAAAGTTGATTGCCGTTGCTGCGACAGGTTATGACGTGATTGATGTGGAAGCTGCTCGTGCCCATGGGGTTAGTGTGGTGAATGTTCGTGGCTATGCGACTAATACAGTCCCTGAGCATGTGTTAGCCCTTATGTTTGCACTGCGTCGTTCCATTGTTGGTTATCGCCAAGATGTTATTGATGGTGAGTGGCAGAGAGCTCAGCAGTTCTGCTTTTTTAACCACCCGATCAAAGACCTTGCTGGTACAACCATGGGAATCGTCGGTCGGGGTGCATTGGGTAGCGCTCTGGGGCGTCTCTGCTCGGCACTTGGCATGAAGGTTCTCTATTCTGGACGTAAAGGTGAACAGAACCCGCCTGAGGGTTATACCCCCTTCGATCAATTTCTAGCTCAAAGTGATGTGATCTCACTTCACTGCCCGCTGACCCCGGAAACGCGCGGATTGATTGGTGCAGATGAGTTTGCGCAGATGTCTCGACAACCTATTCTGATCAATGCTGGTCGGGGTGGTTTGGTGGATGAACAGGCGTTAGTTGAAGCGATAAACAGTCAGCAGATTGCAGCAGCGGGCTTCGACTGCTTAACCTCTGAGCCAATCAACGACGACCACCCGTTTCACGCTATCCTCACCAGGCCAAATGTCATAGTGACACCTCATGTTGCCTGGGCAAGTGAAGAGGCGATGCAGACTTTATGGGATCAGTTGATCGGTCATATCGATAATTTTCACAAAGGTGAGCCAAGCAATTTGGTGAACTGATTCTCCTCTCTGGAAGATGTTCTCATGGCGGATGTCAGGCTGAAGGCCTGACACCGTCACTCCGTAGTTATTTTCTTGCACCGGCGACTGGCTTTAGC
Organism: Marinobacterium sp. xm-d-530; assembly: GCF_013283365.1. GTDB lineage: Bacteria > Pseudomonadota > Gammaproteobacteria > Pseudomonadales > Balneatricaceae > Marinobacterium_E. Next base: position 219,433 of record NZ_WBYM01000004.1, read on the forward strand.
CTGTCACCCGCTCTCTTATTACGCGCGATATTTCTACTACCGCCCCGCTTTTACACCCCTAATAGATGAATTTATATCCACTTTTTTGAAGTTGCATTGCAGCTTGTGTGGGGCTATAGTGGCGTGGAGTGGTAAAAAGTGGGTTAAAGTGGGTCATAGTGGAGAAATGGTGGAGAAATGGTGGGGGAGCCGGCTCTTCGCGTGAGTGGCGATTTAAGTCGCAACTCAAGAGATTCACAGATAGGAGTGGTAACGAATGTTCCGTGGGGTCAACAAAATCAATTTGGATGCGAAGGGGCGCATGGCATTGCCTGCGCGCTATCGCGACCAAATTGCAGACTGCTGCGAGAACCAGTTAGTAGTTACCATCGATACAGAAACTCGCTGTCTACTTCTCTATCCGTTACCGGAGTGGGAAACCATTGAGAAGAAGATTGAGTCTCTACCAAGCTTTAACCCCGCGGCCCGCCGCATCCAGCGTCTGTTGATAGGTCATGCTACTGATCTTGAGCTGGATGCGAACGGCCGTTTTCTATTACCACAACCCCTTCGTGAATATGCGCAGATGGACAAGAAGTTGGTGCTTCTTGGTCAGGGCCGCAAATTTGAGATCTGGAGCGAAGACCAGTGGTTAGCCGCTCGAGATCAATACCTGGCTGAGACCGATGAGTCGAGCGCTCTGCCAGATGATCTTCAAACGCTTTCGCTTTAGGGGGTGACTCAATGAGTGACTCTTTCAAGCACATCACAGTCCTTCTGAACGAAGCGGTCGACGCGCTGGTGCAAGATCCAGCTGGAATTTATGTCGATTGCACCTTTGGTCGTGGCGGCCACAGTGCGTTGGTGTTAGAGAGATTGAATGAAGAGGGTCGTTTAATTGCTATCGATAAAGACCCTGAGGCGATCGCTTTTGCTCATCAACGTTTTGCGGATGAGCCGCGTTTCTCAATTGAGCATGGCTCCTTCTCACGACTTCAATCCTTTATCGAAGCGCGTGGTTTAACGGGCAAGATTTCTGGCGTTTTGATGGATCTGGGTGTTAGCTCACCGCAGCTGGACGATCCCAAGCGTGGCTTCAGCTTCCAGAATGATGGTCCATTAGATATGCGGATGGATACAACGTCTGGCGAGAGTGCCGCGGACTGGATCAATCGTGCCTCTGAAAAAGAGATCGCCGATGTTCTATTTACCTATGGCGAAGAGAAGTTTGGTCGTCGCATGGCGGCGGCGGTTGTTCGTGAGCGAGAGATAGAGCCTATAACCACAACGGCTCGTTTGTCCTCGATCATTGCAGAAGCTAACCCTAAATGGGAGAAAGGCAAGAACCCAGCGACTCGTGCCTTTCAGGGGATTCGAATTCATATCAATAAAGAGCTTGAAGATGTTGAGCAGGTTCTTGATCAATCCCTAGAGGTGCTTGCTGTTGGTGGGCGTCTTGCAGTCATCAGTTTCCACTCGTTAGAAGATCGAATTGTTAAGCGCTTTATTCGTACTTATGTGAAAGGGGATGAGCATCTTCCTGCAGGTATACCGGTTACGCAGGATATGTTGAATCAACGGCTGAAGGCGATTGGTAAGGCGGTCAAAGCGGGCAAGGATGAGGTGTCTGATAACCCACGCTCCCGAAGTGCGGTGATGAGAATAGCGGAGAAACTCAAATGATCCCATTCTCTATACCCTTCAAGGATAGGCTGGCCATAAAGCAGAAGCCAAAGCAACAAACTAAAGAGCTGCCCATGTTAGAACTTGGTCAGCTTTTTGCACCTCTGGTCTCTGGCTTTTTATTGATTGCTTTCATCTTTATCTCAGCCTTGGCGGTGATCTACACCGCTTACGACTACCGTCGTCTGTTCAATCAGCATCAGGTCCTGGTGCGTCAAAGTGACGAGCTACGCATTGAGTGGGGGCAGCTGTTGCTAGAGCAGTCGGCTTGGGGTGCAAACAACCGAGTTGAAGTGTTGGCAGAGCAGCGCTTAGGCATGAAGATGCCTAAAGCTAATGAGATTAGGCTGGCGATCGATGAGTAACGAAGAGGTGGTACAGACTCAAGCGGCAAAAGGCTGGCGGCTGTGGTTGGTCTTCATTGCGCTCGTGCTAATCTCTGGTGTGATTGTCGCTAAGATGGTGTCGCTCTATACAGCGGAGCAGGCGTTTCTGCAGAAGCAGGGTGATGCTCGATCGCTTCGCACTCGCTTAACGCCTGCGCATCGCGGCTTGATTACCGATCGCCATGGTGACCCCTTGGCGGTCAGTGCACCGGTGGCGACCATTTGGGCTGACCCTAAAGAGACTGATCTACAAAATTCAAACTTGCCTCAGTTGGCTCGTCTGTTGAGTCTTAACCCGCAATCACTACTCAACTCTCTAAAAGAGAATCCATCACGCCGCTTCATGTACCTTAAACGACAGGTGACGCCTGAATTGGCAGAGCATGTGAATGATCTCAATATTCGTGGTATCCATGTCGATCAAACCTTCCGTCGCTTCTACCCGACCGGCGAAGTGTCAACTCACTTAGTTGGGTTCACAAATGTGGACGGAAAAGGGCAAGAGGGCTTTGAGTTGGCCTTTGATGAGATGCTGCATGGCGAACCTGGTCGAGCGCTGGTTCTTCAGGATCGCAAGGGACGCACCATCAAACACCTAAAATCTCTGCAGGAGGCAGATCCAGGTGAAGATTTAGCGCTCAGTATCGATCTGCGTTTACAGTATTTAGCCTACCGTGAGCTCAAAGACGCGGTTCAGACGCATAAGGCCGATTCGGCATCGGCAGTTATTCTCGATGCTCGTACTGGTGAGGTATTGGCCCTAGTTAATCAGCCCTCTTACAACCCGAACGATCGCCGAAATTTAAACCCTAACGGGCTGCGTAATCGTGCAGTTACCGATATTTTTGAACCGGGCTCAACGATGAAGCCGATCACAGTTGCCGCCGCCTTAATGAGTGGCGATTACCAGTTTGAAGATGTGATCGATACCTCCCCAGGTTATATCCGAGTTCGAGGTTCATCCATTCGTGACCACCGTAATTACGGTGAATTGGATATGACAGGCATCATCACCAAATCGAGTAACGTCGGTGTCGTTAAGCTGGCGCTATCGATGGAGAGTGACGCGGTTCGTAACCTGATGTTTAACATGGGACTGGGTCAGCCCACCAATACCGGTTTTCCAGGCGAGCGCTCAGGTGTGCTGCCTTTCCTAAGTGAACGTCAAGAGGTAGAACGTGCGACCTTGTCCTACGGATATGGTCTATCGGTGACGCCGCTGCAGTTAGCTCAATCGTACATTCCCTTCGCGAATCGGGGCGTCAAACTGCCTGTATCACTTTACAAGTTGGACGAAAAGCCCAAGGGTGAGCGCGTGATGCCAGCCGAGGTGGCTACCCAGGTGCTTGGCATGATGGAAACGGTTGTTACGCCAATTGGTACGGCTAAACAGGCCGCAGTGACCGGCTACCGTGTTGGGGGTAAGACGGGTACAGCTCACAAAGCCGTTGCTGGCGGTTACGCAGAAGATGCCTATGTCTCAGTATTTGCCGGCATCGCACCGATCAGTGATCCTCGAATTGTCATGGTGGTGATGGTCGATAATCCTAAAGGCCAAGAGTATTACGGCGGTGCGGTTGCTGCGCCCGTCTTTTCACGAGTGATGGGCGGTGTGCTGCGCTTAATGAATATCCCACCCGATAACTGGGAAGAGGCAAGTATGCAGGTGGCCTCAAAATGACCCAGTTATCAATGCAGTGGAATCTTAATGAACTCCTAATGCCATTTGGCCTAAGGAGCTCTGAGGTTTCTGTTACGCGACTATCGCAAGACAGTCGTGAAGATCAGACCGGCTCTCTGTTTGTGGCGCGTTCGGGTGCCAACTACAGTGCATGCGATTTCGCTGAGCAGGCCGTTAACAAGGGCGCTAAAGCGGTTATATTGCAGGGTACGGCAGCTGAGGCATCTGAGTTAGCTGAAAAACTGAATGTCGAGGTGATCGCTTGGCAGCCTGAGATCTGCTCTTTGGCTCAGTTGGCTGATCGCTTTTACCGATCACCCTCTCGTTCGATGACGCTGGTCGGTATTACCGGTACCAACGGTAAAACTTCCTGTGCTCACTTCCTCGTTCAACTGCTCTCACAATTGGGCCGTCGAGCCGCTATGTTGGGCACAATTGGTATTGGCTTTTTAGACGATCTTAAGGTCTCTAGTCATACCACGCTGGATCCGATTGCCTTGCAAAGAACTCTGGCTGAGTTGCTTGAAGCGGGCGCTGACAGCGTAGTGATGGAGGTGTCGAGCCACGCCATTGATCAGGGGCGAATCGATCAGCTAGCCTTTGATTTAGTGGCCTACACCAACCTGTCACGTGACCACCTGGACTACCACGGTTCGATGGAAGCTTATGCCGCCGCCAAAGCGAAGTTGTTTGACGCCTATGGGGCACCGCTGCAATTGATTAATGCCGATGATGAGTACGCGGTAACTTTGTTAAATAGGCCAACCGACGCAAGGCGCTTAAGCTTCTCTACGACATCGAAATCAGCGGATGTCGCTTCGTACGACCCTAAGTTTAGTGCCAAAGGACTCTCATTTACGCTAGAGATGATGGATCAAACCATCAGGGTAGACGCACCACTGATGGGTAGCTTTAACCTCTCCAATCTGACTCTGGTGATCGGTGCAGCGGCGATGCTGGGTTATGACCTAAGTGATGTAGAGCGATCTGTCTCTAAAGTTCAGCCGGTGCCGGGTCGTATGGAAGTAGTCTCTAACGCAACCGAGCCTTGTGTCATCGTTGATTATGCCCACACGCCGGATGCGTTAGAGAAAGCGCTAACCGCCTGTCGAGAGCATTTGGCCGGTGGCGAATTGCTGACTCTGTTTGGCTGCGGCGGTGACCGTGATCGTGGAAAACGCCCAATGATGGCAGCCATTGCCGAGCAGTTGGCGGATCGGATTTGGGTGACCAGTGACAACCCTCGCACCGAAAACCCTCAAGCGATTATTGATGAAGTGATGCAAGGTTTTTCTGGCGTTAAGCCTGTCTTTGAAGTGATCGGTCGTGCCGATGCGATTGATCAGATTATTGCTCAGGCATCGGTTAACGACATCGTTTTGATCGCCGGTAAAGGTCACGAAGATTATCAAGAGATCAATGGCGAACGCCTGCCCTTCTCAGATCAAAAACAGGCTCTGTCAGCATTGAGAGGAGGTGTCACACTATGATGCGCGATTACTCTCTGATAGAGCTTGCGGCCGTATTAAACGCTGAACTTAAAGGTTCAGATACAAAGATTGAACGTGTGATTACTGACAGTCGCAAAGCCTGTTCGGGTGATCTCTTCGTCGCTCTAAAAGGAGAGCGATTTGATGCTCATGCGTTCGTTGAACAGGTTAGTCAGCAAGGTGCATCGGCCGCTGTTGTCGATCATCCACTCGAGCTGCCTATTGCTCAGCTAGTCGTAGCCGATCCCCGAATAGCATTGGGACAACTGGGTGCACTGAATCGTCAGCAATTTTCTGGTCAGTTGGTTGCTGTGACAGGAAGTGCCGGTAAAACCAGTGTTAAAGAGATGCTCGCATTGATGTTCTCCTCGCTGGCGCCCACTTTGGCTACTCAGGGCAATTTGAATAATGACATTGGTGCACCACTGACCCTGCTTGAGCTCTCACCCGAGCATCAGTTTGCAGTGATTGAATTGGGTGCTAGCGCAGTCGGTGAGATCGATTACACCGCTGCACTGACTCAGCCAAATATCGCCATTCTTAACAATGCAATGGAAGCCCATGTAGAGGGGTTCGGTAGCCTTGAGAATATCGTGCAGGCTAAGTCAGAGATCTATAACGGCCTCGTTGAGAGCGGAGTCGGAATCGTTAATTTAGATGATCCGCATGCCCAGGTTTGGACAGATAAGCTGGATCGTTTGAATAAGCGCTGGATCGGTTTTGGTTTGAATGAATCGGCAGAGTTATCCGCAACGAATCTGAGAGTGAATGACCAGGGTTGCTTTGGATTTACTCTGACATATCAAGGCAATCAATACGCTGTTCAGCTCTCTGTTATGGGGCGTCACATGGTCTTCAATGCGCTTGCAGCCCTTGCTGCTTGGGTCGCTTCGGGTCAGCCCATTGCCAGCGCAATCAAACCGCTGCAAAACTACACAGGGTTCAAGGGGCGCCTGCAGGTTCATTCACTCAAGCCCTCTCTTGCATTGATTGATGACTCCTACAACGCTAGCCCTTCCGCCGTTAAAGCCGCCATCGATACTCTGATGACTCTGGATGGCGAGCACCTGCTTGTCCTCGGAGATATGGCCGAGTTGGGTGCTGACGCGGAGGCGCTTCATTCAGAGATCGGTCGTTATGCCAAGCAGCAGGGGGTTGATCGTCTGATGGCAACGGGTCCTCTGATGGCCAATGCGGTGTCAGCTTTCGGCGAAGGGGCGAGTCATTTCGCTTCGCGTGATGAATTGATTACTGAGTTAACACATAACCTGCCTAAAGAGGGTGCTCTGCTGGTTAAAGGTTCACGAAGTGCAGCGATGGATCGTGTCGTCGATGCACTAATAGAGATGGAAAAATAGTATGTTGGTCTACTTAGCAGATTACCTTTCTCAGTTTTATAGCGGCTTCAATGTCTTCAAGTACATTACGCTGCGCGGCATTATGGGTGTGTTAACGGCCCTCGCCATGGCGCTTTGGATGGGACCTCACCTGATTAGAAAGCTTCAGATAAAACAGATAGGACAGGCTGTTCGCAACGATGGGCCAGAGTCACACCTAAGCAAAGCTGGCACACCGACTATGGGCGGTGCGCTGATTATTCTAGCGATTATCACCAGTACCTTACTCTGGTCAGACTTAACGAACCCCTATGTTTGGGTGACGCTGTTTGTACTGGTGGTGTTTGGTGCTGTTGGCTGGGTGGATGACTGGCGCAAAGTCATTGAAAAAGACTCACGAGGTCTGCCTGCAAAGTGGAAATACCTGTGGCAATCTGTGGGCGGTGCCGCGGCCGCTGTGGCGCTCTTTTGGTTGGCCGAAACACCCGCTGAAACCGATCTCTTGATTCCGTTCTTCAAAGATACCGCGCTGTCACTGGGTCTGCTTTTTATACCCTTCGCCTATTTTGTCATTGTCGGAAGTTCCAACGCAGTCAACCTAACCGATGGTTTGGACGGCTTAGCCATTCTTCCGACGGTTATGGTGGCCGGTGCACTGGCGGTTTTTGCCTACCTGACGGGTCACGTTAAGTTTGCAGAGTACCTCAATATCCCTTACATCCCTGGCGCCGGTGAGTTGATCATTCTGCTCGGCGCCATTATTGGTGCCGGTTTAGGATTCCTCTGGTTTAACACCTACCCAGCGATGGTCTTTATGGGCGATGTAGGTGCACTCGCGCTAGGCGCTGTATTGGGTGTGGTCGCGGTTATTGTTCGCCAAGAGCTGGTACTTCTCATTATGGGCGGAATTTTTGTGCTGGAAACGGTCTCAGTCATTCTGCAAGTGGCGTCGTTCAAATTGACGGGGCGTCGCATCTTTAGAATGGCTCCAATCCATCACCACTTTGAGTTGAAGGGTTGGCCTGAGCCACGAGTCATCGTCCGTTTCTGGATCATCAGTTTTGTACTGGTGTTGATCGGCTTAGCCTCATTAAAAATACGATAGGAAATAACGTGTCACTGATTACCAGCGATAAGCGCAGAATCATTATTGGCCTAGGTCAAACTGGCCAGAGCATCGCACGCTTCTTTGCAAGTCGTGGTCTGCCGTTTGCCGCTTGTGATACACGTGAGACAGCTGCTGCAATTGATGCATTCCGTCATCAGTACCCTGAAGTTGAGCTACAAACCGGTCCGCTCAATGGTGAATGGCTGAGTCAGGCAGATGAGCTAGTGATCAGTCCAGGTGTCGCTAAAGATCAGCCTGCGATTCAGGCAGCCATAGCATCGGGTGCTAAATTGATCGGTGATATTGATCTGTTTGCTCGCGAGGTAACGGCTCCGATCATTGCGATTACCGGTTCCAATGGTAAAAGTACCGTTACGACGCTAGTTTGGCAGATGGCCGTCGATGCTGGATGCCGTGCAGAGATTGGCGGTAACATTGGTATTCCGGTTCTGGATCTATTAGCCAAGCCGGCTGCCGATCTCTATGTTTTAGAGCTCTCCAGTTTTCAACTTGAAACCACACATGATCTCAAAGCATCAGCAGCGACCGTATTGAACATGTCGGCAGATCATATGGATCGTTATGACGGTATGCAGGGGTATCATGCAGCGAAACACCGCATCTATCGCCACTGTCAGCAGGCGATTTTTAATCGTGAAGATGCTCTTTCAAGACCTCTAGTACCGAACAGCACTAAACAGACCTCCTTTGGTTTGGGAGCGCCCGACCTTAATCAGTACGGCCGATTGATGGTTGAGGGTAAGCCTTGGTTAGCAAAAGGTGCTGAGGCCCTTATGCCAGTTGCCGATATGAAGATGCGTGGCGAACACAATGAGTTGAACGCATTGGCGGCTCTGGCTCTGTGCGAATCTCAGGGACTGAAACTATCGTCCCTTTTAAAGACCCTGTCTCAATTCCCGGGACTCGAACACCGCTGTCAGTGGATTGCAGAGCGAGAGGGTGTCAGCTGGTTCAACGACTCTAAAGGGACTAATCTTGGCGCTACACTGGCTGCCGTTGTGGGTCTTGGAGAGACGCAAGAACGCACACACTCATTAATCTTGATCGCGGGTGGACAAGCTAAAGGTCAGGATTTTTCGGGCCTAAAACTACCTAGCCAACGCTACTTAAAATCACTCATTCTGATCGGGGAAGATCGCCAACAGATGGCCGATGAGATCGGTTTTGAAGCAACCTGTTTTGCCGATTCATTGATGGACGCAGTGCGTTTGGCTGAGTCTCAAGCAGAGTCGGGTGATGCGGTTCTGTTATCCCCAGCTTGTGCAAGTTTCGATATGTTCACAGGGTTTGAAGATCGTGGTCATCAGTTTGTGGCGGCCGTGAGAGAGGTGTTGTCATGCGATTAACACTTCCCCATTTTAGTAAGCTTTGGAATTTTAAATTGCCTGCGGAGCTGCGTGTTCCTCAGGGCACTTTACCTTTCGATCCACTGTTGATGATGAGTATGCTAGCACTGATGCTGACAGGCCTTGTCATGATCTCTTCAGCCTCTATGGATGTTGCAGCGGCTAAATTTGGTGGGCCATTCTTCTTCATTTTTAGGCACGGCCTATTTGTTGTGGCAGCGCTGTTAGTGGTTGCACTGCTGGTGAGAATTCCCATTACTGTTTGGGAGCGTTTCTCAGTCTGGCTGCTCTTCTTGGGACTGTTGTTGCTGTTGATTGTTTTAGTGCCTGGCATCGGCCGCGAGGTCAATGGTAGTCAGCGTTGGATAGGACTGGGTAGCTTCAATCTACAGGCCTCAGAGGTCGCTAAGGTCTGTATGGTGATGTTTATTGCGGGCTATCTGGTGCGCCGTCTACACGAGGTTAGATCGACTTGGAAGGGGGTTGTGAAACCTGCTATTCCGCTGGCGTTCTATGTTTTTGCACTCTACCTAGAGCCGGATTACGGTGCCATCGTTGTTACAACTGCAACGGTTATGGGCATGATCTTCCTGGGTGGAATGCGACTGTTACAGTTAGTTACTGTTGTTGGCGTTGTCGGAGTGTTGGTCGGTGCGATGGCGTTGACTCAAACTTACCGTTTGAAACGTCTGCAGTCTTTCTCGGATCCTTGGGCGGATCCATACGGTGCTGGCTATCAGCTCTCTCAAGCGCAGATCGCTTTTGGTCGCGGAGAGTGGTTTGGAACCGGTCTTGGTAACAGCGTACAAAAACTCTTCTACCTACCCGAAGCCCATACAGACTTTGTCTACTCAGTTCTCGCGGAAGAGCTCGGTCTGATCGGTGCCATGGCGGTTGTTGTTTTGTATGTGGTTTTAATCGCTCGAATCTTCTTGATCGGTCGCCAGGCTGAGAAGCAGCAACGCTTTTTTATGAGCTACATCTCCTACGGTTTCGGGTTCATTCTTGCGGGTCAGGCGATGATCAATATCGGTGTGAACGTGGGCGCATTGCCAACCAAAGGTCTGACGTTGCCGCTGATGAGTTACGGTGGTTCATCGCTGATTATCTGTGCGGCGATGATCGCCATCGTGCAGCGCGTGGATTATGAGCTGAAACGTGAGCGTCTGGGGATGAAGCCCGTCGAGAGCCGTTGGAGTCGATTCTGGTCACGCTGGACACAGGAGGCCTCTCATGAGTCAGTCTAAACGCCTACTCATTATGGCCGGCGGTACCGGCGGGCATGTCTACCCAGCACTTGCCGTGGCTGATCTGTTGCGTGCTGAGGGTCACCAGGTGGAGTGGTTAGGTTCTGTTCGTGGCATTGAAAATCGAGTGGTCCCTGAAGCGGGCATTAGGTTGCATGCCATTAATGTCTCAGGCCTAAGAGGGAAAGGCAAACTGAGCCTTATTGCTGCGCCTTTCAAATTAATTAAGGCGCTATGGCAAGCCTATAAGGTAGTAAAACAGGTTCAGCCAGATGCCGTTCTGGGTATGGGTGGTTTTGCGTCGGGGCCTGGAGCCCTGGCCGCTTGGCTACTCAATAAGCCTCTAGTGATTCATGAGCAAAATGCGGTCGCTGGATTGACCAATACACAGTCTCGTCGATTTGCTAAACGTGTACTCCAAGCCTTTCCCAACGCCTTTAAATCGGGCGCACAAGGTGAAGTGGTCGGCAATCCTATTCGTGGCCCTATCTTGGATGTTGCAGCACCTTCTGAACGGTTTGCAGGGCGAAGCGGGGCCATTAATTGCCTAGTAGTGGGGGGCAGTCTTGGGGCATTAGCGATCAACGACTTGGTACCTCAAGCTGTGGCTAGGTTGTCATCTGAAGAGCGTCCCAATCTGTGGCATCAATCTGGACCGACGCACATTGAACGTTGCCAACAGGCTTATGCAGATGCCGGTGTTGAAGCTGAGGTCGTGCCCTACATTGAATCCATGGATGAGGCTTATGCCTGGGCTGATCTGGTGATCTGCCGAGCGGGGGCATTAACCGTCTCTGAAATTGCGATAGCCGGTGTGCCTGCTCTGTTTATTCCCTTCCCTCATGCGGTTGATGACCATCAAACAGCAAACGCTCAGTATTTGGTTGACGCAAAGGGTGCAGACCTAATTGCACAAAAGAATTTAACAGCCGAGGGACTCTCTCTATGGCTGAAACAACATCAATCTCGAACCGATCTGTTGGCCATGGCTAACGCTTCGCGTTCTCAGGCGAAACCAGACGCAACCCGTCAGGTCGCTGATATCTGTTTGGAGGTGGCCCTATGAGCCCAAAAGCCGGACATCGTAAAGAGTATGAAGTGCCAGAGATGCGCCGTATTAACCGAATCCACTTTGTGGGCATCGGAGGTGTGGGTATGTGTGGCATCGCCGAAGTGTTATTGAACCAGGGTTATGCTATCTCCGGTTCTGATATCCGTGAGTCGGCAGTGACCAATCGACTTCAGTCACTCGGCGCGACCATTTTTATTGGCCATGCGGCTGAGAATGTCGAGGGGATAGATGTCCTAGTCACCTCAACAGCGGTCGATCAAACCAATCCAGAAGTTGCCCGCGCCAAAGAGCAGTTAATACCGGTTGTTCGTCGTGCTGAAATGTTGGCCGAGTTGATGCGCTACCGCCATGGGATTGCAGTGGCAGGCACACACGGTAAAACAACGACGACCAGTTTGGTTGCTTCTATTCTCGCAGAAGCGCAACAGTCACCCACCTTTGTGATCGGCGGTCGTCTAACCAGTGCAGGCACCAATGCTCAGCTTGGGCGCAGTCGTTACTTAGTCGCTGAAGCGGATGAGTCTGATGCCTCATTCCTGCACCTGCAGCCGATGGTGGCGATTGTCACCAACATCGATGCTGATCATATGGATACCTACGACGGTGACTTCGGCAAGTTGAAGCAGACCTTTATCCGTTTTCTGCAGAATCTCCCATTTTACGGACTGGCCGTTATGTGTATCGATGATCCCGTCGTGCGCGAATTGATGCCAGAGGTTGGGCGCCCCATGCTCAGTTATGGCTTCTCTGAAGATGCAGACTTCCAAGCTTATGACCTAGAGCAGAATGGACTGCAGAGCCGTTTTAAGGTGAGACGTCCAGGTGGACTAAGTGATCTTTCGGTCTGTCTAAATATGCCAGGACGCCACAACGTATTGAACGCACTCGCTGCAATTGCCGTTGCAACGGATGAAGAGATCGACGATGCGGCGATCTGTCGTGCATTGGAGAAGTTCGAAGGCGTCGGACGTCGGTTCCAAGTATTGGGTGAGCTGCCACTGGAGAGCGGTAGTGTGACACTGGTCGATGATTATGGTCATCACCCACGTGAGGTTCAAGCGGTGATCAGTGCGGTTGAAGAGGGCTGGCCGGGTCGTCGCTTAGTGATGGTCTATCAGCCTCACCGCTACACACGTACGCGTGATCTCTATGAAGATTTTGTTCAGGTGTTGCAACGTCCCGATCAGCTACTGCTGCTTGAGGTCTATGCAGCCGGTGAGGAGGCGATTCCAGGCGCGGACACACGTTCCCTCTGCCGTTCTCTGCGTCAACGTGGCAAAGAGCCCATTTTTGTTGAATCAAATGAGCACATAGCCGAGATGTTGAAAGAGGTTCTGCAACCGGGTGATCTGCTTCTGACTCAGGGTGCAGGGAACATCACAACGCTGGCTCACCAGCTACGTGAACACTGGGGTGAGGTCTAAGTCTGATGGCTGAATCGATTACTAAATACTCCAAACAAGAGCTGCAAAGCCTAGGTCGTGTCGCCGTTATCATGGGTGGCAATGCGTCAGAACGTCAGGTATCTCTGAACAGTGGTAATGCGGTATTAGCGGCGCTGCAGAGTGCCGGTGTCGATGCGTTCGCACTGGATTTGACAGGTAATGGACAGAACCCATTAACTCAATTAGTGGAAACCGAATTTGATCGCGCGTTTCTGATTGTCCACGGGCCTGGTGGAGAAGATGGCCAGCTACAAGGCGCTCTTGAACTGATTAATAAGCCTTACACCGGCAGCGGCGTCGCAGCCTCTGCGGTGGGAATGGATAAGATGCGCACCAAGCAGCTCTGGTTAGGTGCCGGTCTACCCACTCCAGCCTATGCGTCGCTTTGCCCAAGCAGTGACTTTGATCAGATCGTTGAGGATCTCGGACTGCCTCTGATGGTGAAACCCGCTAATGAGGGGTCGAGTATTGGCATGAGTCGTGTCAGCAGCGCTCAAGAGTTACGTGATGCTTATGCTGTGGCGGCTCAGTTTGATAGCCGAGTGATCGCCGAACAGTGGGTCAATGGTCCTGAGTTCACCGTCGCAATTCTAAATGGCCGTGCACTGCCCATTATTCGCCTTGTGACACCCCATGAGTTTTACGACTTCGATGCTAAGTACCAAGCGAATGACACTCAATACCTGTTTGATACCGGTTTGGATAACGAGCAGATCGAAGAGATGCAAGGTCTGGTTGAGCAGGCTTTCCATGTAGTCGGTTGTAGTGGTTGGGGGCGCGTGGATTTGATGATGGATCAAGCGGGTCAGTTTCAGTTGTTAGAGGTAAATACCACACCGGGTATGACCGATCACAGTCTGGTGCCTATGGCGGCAAAACAGGCCGGAATTAGTTTTAGTGAACTCTGTGTCGAAATTGTGATGGAGGCTCGATAGTCGTGGCCTTCAGCCTACCTTGGAAAAAAACGATCCCCACTCAAGTGGCTGAGATCGTTGAGACTCAACAGTCAGCTGCGCAAGAGGCGGAGATCCTCTTTGAGCGAGCTGATCGTTTGGTTGAGTCCGAGGTGGCAAATGAGTCGGATTGGATCTGGAAGCCGGTGTTGGTACTGACCATCTGCGGGATTTTGCTGTCACTGATATTCACAGCGGTTCGCGAGTATACCCAGTGGTTGAATCGTCCTGTAGAGACCGTTGTTGTCGATGGAGCAACCCGTCACATCGATAAAACTGTCATCGCGAATCAGGTAGCAGCGGGTATCAATGGACGCATTTTGGAGCTCGACCTTGGCGCCATTCAAGAGCGACTTGTTGAGGAGCCATGGATCAATGAAGTTGAGGTGCGCCGAGCTTGGCCACCGGCTTTACAAGTGAAGTTGATTGAAGAGGTTCCTGTTGCACGTTGGGGAAATCGAGGCTTATTGAATCACCAGGGTGACATCTTCTGGCCAGAGAGGGTCGATGCTTATCAAGCCCTGCCCGAGTTGTCAGGACCGTCCCACGAGACGGTTCGAATTATGCAGCAGTTTAGGGATCTAAACTCACTGTTTATTCGATCGGGTATTACCTTGGCTGGACTGGAGTTGGAGTCTCGAGGTGCTTGGACACTGCATCTCAATAATGGAATCAAAGTGGTCGCAGGTCGAGATGACCTGATGCCCAGACTAAGGCGCTTCATACAGGTCTATGAAACGCAGCTGGTTAAGCAGCAAGAGTCAATTGAAGAGGTTGATATCCGTTACACCAATGGTGTGGCGGTTAAATGGAAAAAGGGTTCAGGAACCAAGCGTTCCTAAAACAGGTTTTCACGACTCAATCAGCAGAATTTGAGCGAGGGTATTTAAATGCTTCATCTCTATTGGGGAATAGAGTTGAAAGGGGGAGAGAAGATGTTTCAGTTAATTGATCAGGCTGCAGAAGGCGCAAAGATCAAAGTGGTCGGCATCGGGGGTGGCGGCGGTAACGCGGTTGCTCATATGCGTACACAAGCCATGGATGGGGTTCAGTTTATCTGTGTGAATACTGATGCCCAGGCGTTGAGTGATATTACTTTGAGTGAGGCGCTGCACATTGGTCGCGAAACGACCAATGGTCTTGGCGCGGGTGCTAATCCAGAGGTTGGGCGTGCCGCGGCTCAAGAGAGTCGAGCTGCGATTGCTGAACAGTTGGCGGGTGCCGATATGGTGTTCATTACGGCCGGCATGGGCGGTGGTACAGGTACCGGGGCAGCGCCAGTGGTTGCCGAGGTTGCACGTGAATTGGGTGCGCTGACGGTTGCGGTCGTGACTAAGCCGTTTAAGTTTGAAGGCAAGAGCAGAATGCGCATTGCGGATCAGGGTATCTCTGAGCTTAAAGAGGCGGTTGACTCGTTGATTATAATTCCCAACGAGAAGTTGATGAGCGCGCTTGGTAGTAAGGTGACGTTGATCAAAGCCTTTGCGGAAGCCAATAATGTTCTTAAAGGGGCGGTCGAGGGCATCTCTGATCTGATCACTCGTCCTGGTATGATCAATGTCGACTTTGCCGATGTACGTACTGTGATGACAGAGATGGGCATGTCGATGATGGGCACTGGCCGAGCATTAGGTGATGAGCGTGCTCGAATTGCGACAGAGCAGGCGGTTCAAAGTCCTCTTTTAGAAGGGGTTGATCTTAAAGGGGCTAAGGGTGTCTTGGTCAATGTAGCGGCAGGCAAAGATCTAAGCCTGGGTGAGTTTTCGGAAGTGGGTGATCTGGTTGCAGAGTACGCCGCTGAAGATGCCACTATCGTGGTCGGCACGGTAGTCGATGAAACTCTGGGAGACGAGATTAAGGTTACGGTTGTAGCAACAGGGTTAAGTTCTACTCAGCAGAGCGTTATACCGGAACCTGTGTTGGTTGTTGAAAACAGAGAGCCTAAAGCGAAATTGGACATCAATACGTTCGAGCTTCCGGAGATTCTGAAGCGAACTAATCTTGAAGCTCTGCTGGATAAGCCGGAGCCTGAAGATCCCTACGCGGATCTCGATTACTTAGATGTTCCGACCTATCTTCGTCGCTGAACGGAACCTGAATATTTTTTGAGTAAACGCTAGGAAGCGGGGTGGCTTTCCTTTATGATGTGCTGTTAATACGTCATAACTGGATTGGTTGCCCCCGCGGATGATTAAACAGCGCACACTCAAAAACAGCATTAAAGCGACAGGTATCGGCCTGCATTCAGGTCAAAAAGTCTACCTGACCTTGCGCCCAGCCCCTGTTAATACGGGTATTATCTTCCGTCGTGTGGATCTTGATCCCGTGGTTGAAATCCCTGCTGTTGCGCACAATGTCTCTGACACCACGCTGTCTACCAACATCTCTATGGGCGGCGCTCGTGTCGCGACGATTGAGCACCTTCTATCTGCTCTGGCGGGACTTGGTATCGATAATGCCTACATCGAGTTGAGTGCTGAAGAAGTCCCTATTATGGATGGCAGTGCCGCTCCTTTTGTTTTCTTGGTTCAGTCTGCCGGTATTGAAGAGCAGAACGCGCCTAAACAGTTCATCCGTATCCTTAAAGAGGTTCAGGTTGAACACGAAGGTAAGATTGCTAAATTCCTTCCGTTCAATGGATTTAAAGTCGGCTTTCAGATTGAGTTCGATCACCCAGTATTTGAAAACCGTACTCAGCATGCTGCCCTCGATTTTTCGAGCACCTCCTTTGTTAAAGAGGTGGCACGTGCGCGTACTTTTGGTTTTATGCGTGATATCGAATACCTACGTTCTCAAAACTTGGCGTTGGGTGGCAGCTTTGATAACGCAATCGTTGTTGATGACTACCGTATCCTCAATGAAGATGGCCTTCGTTACGAAGATGAGTTCGTTAAGCACAAGATTCTTGATGCAGTCGGTGATCTCTACCTACTCGGTAAGAGCTTGATCGGTGAGTTCTACGGCGATAAATCAGGTCACTTCCTGAATAACCGTCTGCTTCGTACGCTTCTAGAAGATGAATCTGCATGGGAAGTGGTGACCTTCGAAACTGACGATCACAAAGCCCCCATTTCATATCAGCGTCCAGCAGCTGCTGTCTGATTGAACAAAACATGTTATAAAACAGGGCCGACTTAGATCGGCCCTATTTTTTTGCAAAATAGCTAAGGGTTTACTCAGTAAAAGGTTGTTTTTAGGCTGAGTGCCCCCATAAAAAACTTAATTAATAATGACTCACTAGTTGACCCAATCATGCTTACCTCTTTCCTCTCTAAAATTTTCGGCAGTAAAAACGATCGTGAACTTAAACGTATGGGCCGCATCGTTAAACAAATTAACGAACTAGAACCCGAGTTTGAATCACTCAGTGACGAGGGGATCAAAGAGAAAACGGCTCAATTTAGAGAGCGACTCGAACAGGGAGAGTCTCTAGATAAGCTCCTACCTGAAGCCTTTGCCAACTGTCGAGAAGCGTCAAAACGCGTGATGGGTATGCGCCACTTCGACGTTCAGTTGATCGGTGGTATGACACTGCATGATGGCAAAGTGGCTGAGATGCGCACCGGTGAAGGTAAAACTCTGGTCGCTACGCTTGCGGTCTATCTAAACGCAATCTCTGCCAAAGGTGTTCACGTCGTAACCGTCAACGACTATCTTGCAAGTCGTGATGCAGAGTGGATGCGTCCACTCTACGAAGCACTGGGTCTATCAGTGGGTGTCGTTGTGTCAGGTCAGGATGGTGAGACCAAACGCGCTGCCTATGCCTGTGATATCACCTACGGTACCAATAACGAATTTGGTTTTGACTACCTGCGCGACAACATGGCGTTCAATCTGACCGATAAGGTTCAGCGTGATTTCAACTTTGCCGTGGTCGATGAGGTGGACTCGATTCTGATCGATGAAGCACGTACCCCGTTGATCATCTCAGGTCCTGCTGAAGACAGTTCAGAAACCTACAAAGCGATCAACACACTGATTCCACATCTGACTCAATTTGAAGGTGAGATTGATGTCAAAGATGAGACGCAGGTGATCAATGAAGATTTCCACGTCGATGAGAAGAACCGTACCGTTGAGTTGACCGAAGCGGGTCATGAAAAAGTTGAAGGCATGTTGATCGAAGCGGGTCTTCTTGCGGAAGGCGATAGTCTCTATGCTCCGCAGAACCTAACCCTGCTGCACCATGTCCTAGCGGCACTTCGCGCACACCACCTGTTTGTTAAAGATCGTGACTACATCGTTCAGGGTGGTCAGGTTGTCATCGTCGATGAGCATACCGGTCGTATCATGGCGGGCCGTCGTTGGTCAGAAGGTCTTCACCAAGCTGTTGAAGCGAAAGAGGGTGTTGAGATCCAGATGGAGAGCCAAACCCTAGCGTCGACCACCTTCCAGAACTACTTCCGTCTCTACAACAAGCTATCGGGTATGACCGGTACAGCGGATACGGAAGCGTTCGAGCTACGTCAAATTTATGGTCTGGACGTAGTGGTCATTCCGACTAACCGTCCGATTCAACGTATCGATTACAACGATCTGGTCTACTTGTCGATCGAGGATAAGTTCGAAGCGATCGTTAAAGAGGTTAAGCACTGCCAAGAGCAGCAACGCCCAATTCTAGTGGGTACTGCGTCAGTCAGCTCTTCTGAACTTCTTTCGCAGATGCTTGATAAAGCAGGCATCAAACATAACGTACTGAACGCCAAGCAACACGACCGAGAAGCGGGTGTCATCGCTGAAGCGGGTCGTCCAGGTGCAGTCACCATTGCAACCAATATGGCCGGTCGTGGTACCGATATCATGCTTGGCGGTAAGCTTGAAGTTGAACTTGAAGCACTAGGTGAAAATGCTACAGAAGAGCAGATCGAAGCCGCTAAAGCGGATTGGTCTAAGCGTCATGAAGCGGTGCTTGAGGCGGGTGGTCTACACATCATCGGTACTGAGCGTCACGAGTCTCGTCGTATCGATAATCAGTTGCGTGGTCGTGCTGGCCGCCAAGGTGACCCAGGTTCGTCACGTTTCTTCCTGTCACTTGAAGATGACTTGATGCGTATCTTCGCTTCCGATCGTGTTCGTAACATGATGAAAGCGCTAGGTATGGAGAAAGGTGAAGCGATTGAGCATAAGATGGTCTCCAATGCCATTGAGAAAGCTCAGCGCAAAGTGGAAGGCCGAAACTTCGATATTCGTAAGCAGCTTCTTGAGTATGATGATGTTGCTAACGACCAGCGTACCGTCATCTACGATCAGCGCAATGAGTTGATGTCGAGCGATGATATTTCTGAAACCATCGATGCGATCCGTGAAGAGGTGGTTAACGACACCATCAGCACCTTTATTCCACCTGAGTCACTCTCTGAACAGTGGGATATCCCGGGTCTGGAAGAGGAGATCAAAACACGCTTTGCCGTTGAGATGCCGATTCAGCAGTGGCTAGATGAGGACGATAACCTCTACGAAGAGACACTGCGCACACGCATTCTTGATCAGATCGTTGAAGTGTATCGCCAGAAAGAGGCGTTGGTCGGAACCGAATCCTTCCGTAATTTCGAGAAGCAAGTGATGCTTCAAGTGCTGGACCAGCTTTGGAAAGAGCACCTGCAGACGATGGATCTACTTCGTCGTGGCATTCACTTACGTGGTTATGCTCAGAAAAACCCGAAACAGGAGTACAAACGTGAGTCGTTTGAACTGTTCCAGGGGCTTCTAGAGAACATCAAAGCCGACGTTGTTCGTATCATCAGCCACGTTCAAGTGCGTGCTCCTGAAGATGTTGAAGAGATGGAGCGTCAGCGTCGTGAAGCGGCTGAGAAACAGGCCATGGACTTCAAACACGATGCTGCGACGGGAATGCAGGGTGAAGAGACTGATAGCGGTATTGAAGGCGAAGAACAACCAGCAACCTTCAAACGTGATGATCGTAAAGTAGGGCGTAACGAACCTTGTCCTTGTGGATCAGGCAAGAAATACAAAGCCTGTCACGGTAAGATCTCTTAAGCAAAATCGATCATTAAAGGCTGCTCATTGAGCGGCCTTTTTTGTGCGCGTTACTTTCGATCGGTTATTTTCTAGCCGTTATTTTGAAGGGTTAAGCAGAGAGAGTCGACAATCTCTCAATCTGTCTGCGACGCAACTCAGATCCTAGCTCGGCACCCGAGAATCCATCAGCCATCACCTGTTTTGGCTGAACAGCTGCGACTGACTCAACGGCTGTCGCTAAGTCAGCAGAGTTGAATCGGTTATCCTGCTGCAGTGCGTCGTGAATATGGATCAGAGGCTCAGCGGCGGTGGGTTGCTTGATCAATTTAAGATCGTTGATTAACTGAAGTTTTTGTTCGGCATCAGCTGTTGGGAAATTCGACAGAGTCGCTGAGTGTCTAGAGAAGGCAATCGCTAGCGATTTGAAACGGTTGGGGACTTTGAGTTTGAGCGCTAAGGCGTCAACCTCCTCGGTGCTCAGATTCGCAAGGTGGCACAACAGAGCAAATCGCTCCTCAGCCGCTTCAAGTAGTGGACTATCGACGCTATGCAAATCCTGCAACGCAATCCTGTCCAGTGGTGCCAGCAGGTAGTTGGCATGACTCTTTGCTAAGGTAGTTAAGAACTGACTGGGTGTCTTAGTATTTAGCGCTCGCTCAAACTCCTGCCAAACCCGCTCTGTGGTCAGATGGTCCAGCTCACCCGAGGCGCTCATACCCTGCATTAATGCTAGGGTCTCAGGTGCGACTTTGAAACCAAGGTGGGCAAAACGCGCATGGAAACGGGCCACACGAAGTACGCGGAGGGGATCCTCTAAAAAGGCGTCAGAGACGTGCCTGAGTAGGCGAGCATTTAGATCTTTTTGGCCGTTGAATGGGTCGGTAATGACGCCAGTATCACTCTTGGCCATCGCATTAATCGTCAGGTCTCTCCTGAGTAGATCCTCATCCAGGGTGACGCTTGGATCAGTATGGAAGGTGAACCCTTTGTAGCCGCGGCCACTTTTGCGTTCGGTTCTGGCTAAGGCATACTCTTCGTGCGTTTCAGGATGGAGGAAGACGGGAAAGTCACTGCCAACCGGCCTATAACCCGCTTCAAGCATCGCTTCTGGTGTGGCACCGACGACGACCCAATCTCGGTCTTTAACCTCAAGACCGAGTAGTTCGTCACGCACAGCACCACCCACCAGATA
This sequence comes from Marinobacterium sp. xm-d-530, assembly GCF_013283365.1. GTDB lineage: Bacteria > Pseudomonadota > Gammaproteobacteria > Pseudomonadales > Balneatricaceae > Marinobacterium_E. Next base: position 240,352 of record NZ_WBYM01000004.1, read on the forward strand.
GATCTGCATGGTTAACCTTTTTCGCAGTGCTCAGGGAAGGCCAATACCCAGCGTTCAAAACCGCCATCAATGCTGTAGACCTCTTCAAAGCCACGCTCACAAAGGAAAGCGGCTGCAGATTGGCTGCTCATACCGTGGTAACAGCAGACAAGAATGGGCGAATCGAATTCGTGGCTATCGATGAACTCTTGTAGGTTGTCATTGGTTAGATTAACAGCGCCTTTGATGTGATTGTTGGCAAAGCTCTGTCCATCACGAATGTCGGCTACAACGGCGCCTTTCTCAATGAGTTCTAGGGCATCTTTTGCAACGACGTGTTTAAATTGATTCATTTAGTATCCTTAGTCATTCTTAACGATTTAACTCTTGGCTTGAGATCGAGAAGATCGATCCATCCTCTAGTCTCAAAGCCGTTAACTCTCCGCCCCAAACACATCCGGTGTCGAGAGCGTAATGATTGGGTGCCACTCGCAGCCCTAATGCCGCCCAGTGACCGGTAATCTGTTTGTGAGAACTGACCTGTGTCGGTAGTTCAAACCAGGGGAGGAAACCCTCAGGCTGTTCGTCTAATCCACCGTTTGCGTCAAAGTCCAATTTACCAGAGGGTTTAATATAGCGCATGCGGGTGAAGTAGTTAGTGATCGTTCGCAATCGATCGAAGCCAATGATCTCATCTTTCCATTTGGCGGGTTTATTGCCATACATCTGTTCGAAATAGTGGACGGACAGGGTGCTGTTTAAGCAATCAGTCACCTCTTTCGCCAGTTGCTCAGCTTGTTCTAAGGACCAGATGTGGGGAATGCCTGCATGGGTCATCACATAGCCTAAGGCGTCGCAGCGTTGAATCAGTGGTTGTTGTATAAGCCAACTCAGTAACTCATTGCGATCTTGCGCCTGCATGATCGGTTTTAATGTTTTTCCTACCTTTCGATCGACACCTGAGGCAAGTGCTAACAGGTGCAGGTCATGATTGCCAAGAACAATGCGCGCGCGAGGTCCAAGTGATTTTATAAATCGCAAAACCTCTAAGGAGTCAGGACCTCGATTAACCAGATCGCCAGCAATCCATAGCTGGTCATCTTCACTGAATTGGAGTGAATCAAGTAGGGCGATCAGTGTTCGATAGCACCCTTGAATATCTCCGATGGCATAGGTCGACATTGCGTTGTTAAAACCGCTTAGTTAGGCTGAAAGGCCATAGCATATAGGAATTCTTCAGTGGACCCAAAAGGATGATTGATCACTCGTTTAGCGCAGTCTGCAATACGAGCACTAAACTGCTAATCCTAGGCTCACTGCCTGGTAAAAAATCGATCGCTGAGCAGCAGTACTATGCCCACCCTAGAAATGCGCTTTGGCCTATTCTGTGTGACTGGCTGCAGATGCCAAATTCAATGAGTTACGAACAGAAGTTGGCCGCAGCCTTGGAAGGTGGGATTGGGTTTTGGGACGTCGTTGCTGAAGCCGAACGGCCGGGATCACTGGATTCAGATATCAAGTCATCGACTGTTCACTACAATCCAATTGATCAACTCATCGAGAACTTGCCCAAGTTGAAGTGCATTGTTTTAAATGGCGGGGCAGCGATGAGGCTATTCAAACGAGCTGGGTTTGATCAGTTTGCTAAAGCAAAGGGGATAGACTTTTTTCAGCTGCCGTCGACCAGTCCGGCGCATGCATCGATGACCTTAGATGAAAAAAGAGTTGCGTGGCACTCTGTGCTGATCGACACTCTGAAAGAGTAACGTACATCCATTCGATATTATTGGAGGTGTTTGTATGGCATTAGCTACATTTGCTGCAGGTTGTTTTTGGGGTGTTGAACTGCGATTTTCCGATTTGACGGGTGTGACCGGCACTCAAGTGGGTTACATGGGCGGTGCTCTCGATCAGCCGAGCTACCAGGATGTCTGTACTGGCCAGACGGGTCATGCCGAGGTGGTGCAGATCGAATTTGATGAACACCTTATCGCGTATGAAGCCCTTTTAGACTCTTTTTGGCAATGGCATGATCCCACCACGCTGAATCGACAGGGACCTGATGTTGGCACGCAATATCGTTCAGCGATCTTTTATCAAGATGATACGCAACGCATCTTAGCGGAGCAGTCAAAAGCGGTTCTTGGAACCAGTGGCGTGTTTGCGAACCCTATCGTGACTGAGATTGTGCCGGCTCAAACCTTCTGGCCTGCAGAAGAGTACCATCAACAATATCTTAAAAAACGAGGCGCCTCTGCATGTGGAATTTAGCCACATCCAACCAATCCGCTCTTAAGTTGATTATTGGTAACCACAACTACTCAAGCTGGTCACTGCGTGCTTGGTTTTTTATGAAGCGATCAGGCCTCTATTTTGATCTGGAACGTTTAGCCCTGTTTGAGTCGGACTTCCATGAAAAACTCTCCCAATACAGTGATGCAGGGCGTGTGCCGGTGCTGATCGATTCTGAGCTTCAGGTTTGGGATTCCCTAGCAATCTGTGAATACCTCAGTGAAGCGCATCTAGCAGGATTAGGTTGGCCAGAATCCCTGCAAGATCGTGCTAAAACGAGATCCATAGTCTCTGAGGTCCACTCTGGTTTTGCCAATCTAAGGCATGCGCTACCGATGAACTGCCGTGCACAGCGATCGATCAGTGTGTCTGAGACGGTGCGATCAGAGATTGAGCGTATTGATCAGATCTGGAGTGATCCTTGGTTCATTAATGCTCGCGAGAAGGGAGTCGACTTAGGTATACTAGATGCATTCTTTGCACCGATTGCTTCTCGTTTTCATACCTATCAGATCGAACTGACAGAGCCTGCCTCACAATACCGAGATTGGCTGCTGCAGACCCCAGAGTTGATGGAGTGGTATCAACTAGCCTCAGAAGAGACTGAGGTGATTGAAGACGAAGAGGTAGGTACACCTCTTTAACTCGATTGATGCCACGCGCGTCATTTGGAATGGTATGAACACCAAATCTCCCGTGAAGCCAGAGTTTTTGCTCTTGATGGCCGCTTTGCAATGTCTAATGGCGCTCTATGTCGATGCGATGTTGCCTGCCCTGCATGAAATTGGATCTGATCTTAACGCCCTCGACAACAACCGTTATCAGTTTGTTATTACTAGCGTTATGTTGGGTCTGGCTGTAGGGCAGTTTTTCTATGGCCCCCTTGCCGATGCCTGGGGTCGAAAGCCTGCGGTCTATCTTGGCTTTACACTGATGCTGATCGGCACCCTGATCTCTCTGTTTGCAGAGACCTTTGAGGTCATGTTGGTGGGACGAGTGTTACAGGGGTTAGGTGCAGCGGGTCCGCGTGTTGTTACCATGGCGATTGTGCGTGATAAATACGTTGGGCGCGACATGGCGCGTGTGATGTCACTGATCATGACCATCTTTATATTCAGTCCCGTTGTGGTCCCTATGCTGGGCCAACTGGTATTGCTTGTCGCCGATTGGCGAGCAGTGTTTGGCATGCTGTTGGTGCTGACAACGGCGGCCTGGATCTGGTTTTCTCTACGCCAAGAGGAGACGCTTAATCCAGAGCATCAATCGACTCTCTCCTTTAAACCAGTGATGAAGGCGATGCGTCAGGTTGTGACGACCCGCGAAGGGTTTATCTACACCTTTGCCGGCGGCTTGGTACATGGATCATTGATTGGCTTTTTGGTCTCCGTACAGGGGATACTTCAAGGCATCTACGATACTGGCGCACTCTTTCCGGTCTACTTTGCAATGATGGCGCTTGGGGTTGGGGTATCCTCTTTCATGAACTCAAAGCTGGTCTACCGCTTTGAGCTCAGAAAGTTGGTCATCTTTGTCATGGCGTTATCGGGTCTAATTTCATTGCTAGAGGCGATCGTCATTGGTGCTTGTCAGCTGACGGTTCCTCTACAGGTGTTTATCCTGATGATGATTGTTACGACCTTCTTTTTTGGCTTGTTGTTCGGCAACCTCAACGCGTTGGCAATGGCGCCCTTCGGTAAAATCGCAGGTGTCGCTTCAGGCACTATTGGGGCCTTTACCATGTTGCTGGGTGTCTTGGTTGGCTCGCTGATCGGCATGCAGTTTGATGGCACTGTTCTGCCTCTACTGATCGGATTCGCGGTTACAACCCTATCAGGCTTAATGTTAGTGATTCTCTTTTCAAAACCCAGAGTGCAACGTGTTGAGGTGCCACACTGATCATGAGTGATCAAACATCAGCTCTGCTCTCACCCGGCCAGGAAGATCTCTGGTTTTTGCCCTTAGGGGGTTCAGGCGAGATCGGTATGAACATGAATCTTCTCGGTCACGCCGGTGACTGGATCATGATCGACTGTGGTGTCACCTTTGACGAGGTGGTTGATCCTGAATCGCACCGCACTGCAGCTGTAGTGTCAGCCGACCCCAAGTTCATCTCGCGTCAAAAAGAGAACCTTAAGGGAATTGTCATAACCCATGCCCATGAGGATCACTTGGGAGCTCTGCCGTTCCTCTGGCCACGCTTGAAAGCACCCGTATACGCTTCGCCTTTCGCGGCAGAGGTGCTAAGAAGAAAACTGGCACAGCATGGCTTAGATGGCCGAGTACCTATTCATGTGATCAACCAACGGGAGCGATTTACTCTCGGTAACTTCACCCTTGAATTTCTACCTATTACGCACTCGATTCCAGAAGCACAGTCTCTGCTTATTGAAACGGCTGTTGGTACGGTACTGCACACCGCCGACTGGAAAATCGATTATGACCCAGTCATTGGTGAGCCGTTCGATGAGTCACTCTATAAAGGGCTCTCTAAACTGAATATTCGTGCACTGCTTTGTGATTCGACCAATGCGCTGAAACCGGGAATGTCGAAATCAGAGTCGATCTGTTATCGCGGCATTTTGAAACAGCTGGAGTCGGTTCAAGGTCGAATTGTGGTCAGTTGCTTTAGTTCAAATTTGGCCCGCCTTGTCACAGTTGCTCGTGTAGCAGATGCTTTAGGTCGACGCTTTGCACTGATCGGCCGTTCTCTGAAAAACATGTACTCCATCGCCAAAATGACCGGTTACTGGCCTGATGAGTTAGAACCCATTGATGAGTCTCATTTGGGTTATCTTCCAGCCGAAGAGGTGTTTGCGATTGCGACCGGTAGCCAGGGAGAAGAGCGTGCAGCATTGAATCGCTTAGCACTGGACTCCTATCCTCATTTTTCAATGGAGGAGGGCGATCTGGTGTTGATGAGTTCGTTCCTTATTCCCGGAAATGAGCGGTTGGTGGAGCGGATGTTGGATCGTTTTAAAGCGCGCAAAGTTAAAGTGGTTGAATCGGCCACCAGCTCGACGCCGATTCATGCATCTGGCCACCCATGTCAGGCTGAATTAGCCGATATGTACTCTTGGGTACAACCGATTATTGCGGTGCCATTGCATGGTGAACCTGAGCACATCAAAGCGAATGCCGAGATTGCTCGTAAGTACTCCGTACCGGTTCAACTGATCGGTGAGAATGGCGATCTCTACGAGTTGGCGCCGGGTCATCGTATTCACTATGCCAAGGTGCCCGCCGGCCGCCTTGCTCTCGTTCAATAGTGGGCCGATTTTTGCAATGTGTCTGTTAGCTTTCAACTGGCGTCCTAACCACACTACCCCGTTACTCTTGGTGGCCAATCGAGATGAGTTCCATGACAGGTCGGCTCTGCCCATGCACTGGTGGCCTGTACATCGAAGCGACTCTTTAGAGGTATTGGCCGGCCAAGATCTAAAAGCTAAAGGAACTTGGTTGGGGTTCAATCGCTCTGGTCGATTCGCATTTTTGACGAACATTCGCCCTGGTTATATTGGCGTAGAGGGCGCTCGCAGTCGGGGTGAGATTCCACTGCTGTTCTTAAACTCAAACGAATCTATCCAGCAGATTGCTCAAGCGTTAAAAGATAATAGATATCAATATGCCGGCTTTAATCTGATTGTTGGTGAGCCTGGGGCGTTATTTTGGATGAGCTCAAACAGTCCTGACCTTCAGCCAATAGAGCCTGGGGTACACGCTCTGAGTAATGATGCACTTGATACTCCATGGCCTAAAGTGACACTGGCACGCCAACAGATCTCCGAACAGGGTGTTTTGCTAGAGACTCAACTGGATGGATCTGGTCTATTAATGGACCCTAACCCAGCGAATGACGCTGAACTTCCAGATACCGGTATCCCTGTCGATTGGGAGCGCCTGCTCTCTTCTCAGTTGATTGTCAGTGAAACCTACGGCACTCGATCTCGCTGCTTGTTCCGACTATCCGGTGGTCAGTATGATGTGGTTGATCAGCAGTTAGATAAAACCGGTGCTGTCGTGTTAGAACAGCCGTTTAGTTGGTTTGTCGGGGAGTAACAGATGTTTGGAATAGTCGATTTTTACACCTATCTGATTGGGACAATCATTATTATTTTGCTGCCCGGTCCCAACTCTATGTATGTCGCTACGGTAGCAGGGCGCCGAGGCGCTCTCGCAGGGTTTCAAGGAGCGGCGGGTATTTTTGTGGGGGATCTGACGTTGATGACACTGTCAGTCGCCGGTGTGGCGAGCCTGATTCAAACCACCCCCATTCTCTTTACGCTGCTTAAATATGCCGGTGGACTCTATCTTATGTGGCTCGGTTTTGGTCTGCTAAGGTCGCTTTTCACTAAACCTCAAAACAGTGATTCGGACATCGATTTGCCCAAGGACTCTAAACACCCATTTAGAGTAGCGCTGACGATCAGCCTTCTTAACCCTAAGGCAATACTCTTTTTTGTCTCGTTCTTCATTCAATTTGTCGATCCAAGCTACGACAACCCCTGGCTCTCTTTTGCTATTTTGGGTCTGGTTGTTCAACTCTGTTCACAGATCTATCTTGCGGTGTTGATTCTTATGACGATCTATTTCAAGTCTCTTCTAGCCGAGGGGGGGAAACTTTCAGGCCTTGCGAAAGGGTTAGCGGGATCACTGTTTATGGGGTATGGTCTTAAACTAGCACTATCAAGCAACTAGTGTTCAGTTTTTGTATTAATAACCCTATATTTTGGTCCAGGTATGAAGCTTATATTGAAAATAGGTCTAGTGTTAGCGTTAACACTGCAAGCCCCCTGGGTCGCTGCTTCTGATGCCGAATTACTCTCTCAGCTGAGTCAACAAGAGCGTGACTATCTCGAGAATAAACAGACCATAAGGATGCCTACCTATAGCAATTGGCGCCCCTTTAACTATGTTGATGCGGGTCAGCCGAAAGGCTATCTAATTGACTTAACTCGACAAATTAGCCAAAAGCTGGGTTTAGAACTGCGCTTTGTTAATGGGTTTGAGTGGTCGCAGCATATGGAAAAATTGGCCGATGGCCAGTTAGATGTTGTCGGTAATATGGTGCTGACTGAAGAGCGCCAACAGCGCTATCTTTTCAGTGAAAAGCAGACACTAGAACTGTTGACTGGGCTAGTCAGTTTAAAAGGGTACACGCGCTTTGCCGATCTGGATGGCCAGGTTGTTGGTATTCAGAAAGACTCTATTTTTGAGAGCTATTTTAAGAAGAATTATCCTCAGGTTCGCTATAAAGAGTACTTATCATTTGATGAGATGATGGCTGCTCTGTTGAACGGCAAAATTGATCTGTTCGTAGAGAACTATTCGATTGCCAACTATCTGATCAACGTTTCCCACATCTTTAATGAGGATCTGCAAGTTAGACTGCTAGAGTCTGAACCGGGACTGCAGTTAAATATGCATTTTGCGTTTAACCCGCAAGATAGAATGCTGAAAACCCTTTTTGATAAAGCCTACGATAGCTTCAGCCCTGATGAAATCAGGGCGCTACAAGAGCTGTGGGGCATGGTGCCAAACAGTGAATTGAGCCCTTTCACTAAAGAGAGCTTACAAAAGCTGCTCTATCTCTTTTTCGCCACACTGGGCGTCATATTTCTGCTGCTTTACCGCTATCTACTTCTATCGAAACAGAGCTCAAAAATAGCGCAGATTAACAAACAGTTAGAGCAAGAGCATTCTGAACTAGAGCGTTTGAATCAAGCTTACGCGGAACAGGTGGCAAAAGTTCAAAGCTCTGAAAAACTTTCAAAAGCTTATCTCAGTGCCTTAACCAAGATGGGTAATATGTTTGCCGTGATAGGTGTTGAGAGCCTGAAGGTAATCGATGCTGACGATAAGACTGCGCAGTGGTGGGGGTATCAAACTGCTGAAGAGGTTATCGGTAAAACGATACCTGATTTGATGGATATCACACCAGAGTTTGCTCGCCAATTTCACCTCGATGCTAAACGTCAAGGTGTCGCAATCCTAGTTCAAAAACAGCTGCGCCCAGCACCAGGTACTGAGGCCAAAGTGGGTGAAGTCTGCTTGATCTATCAGCCGGCTAAAGATGGAGTCGAGGCTCATACCATCCGTTTAATGCGCGATGTTTCGGAAGAGCAGGCACTCCGTCAAGCATTAACGGATAAAGCTGAAGAGGCTGAAAGACTCTCACTGGTTAAAAGTGAGTTTTTGGCCAATATGAGTCATGAGATTAGAACACCTATGAATGCGGTGCTGACCTTGGCTCAAACCTTAGCGCGTGCTGAAAACGCCAATAAACCCGTACTCGAAAAAGCGAAAAAAATCCTAAGAGCGGGGCAGTCATTACAAAAGCTGATCGACGATATTCTGGATTTTTCTAAGATAGAGAGCGGTAAGCTCAAGCTGGTGACTACCGAATTCTATCTGGATGAACTGCTTGAAACCGTTGCTCTACTCATGTCCAGCTCAGTTAAAAGTAAGAAGGTTCACCTGGCGATTACACCGAGCTATCAGGGTAACCTCAAAATATCAGGCGACCAGCAACGTCTGGAGCAGATTTTGATCAATCTGATCAGTAACGCGATCAAGTTCACTTCGAGGGGCTATGTCGAGTTGAGGGTTGATGTGATCAATGCAGACACTGTACCCCGTCTTCGCTTTGCCATTCGTGATACTGGCATCGGTATGAGTGATGAGGTTTTAGCTAAAATTCTGAGGCCTTTTGAGCAGGGCGATGGTTCGATAACGCGTAAATATGGTGGGACTGGTCTAGGGCTCAGCATTACCCAGCAACTTCTCTCATTAATGGGAAGTGAGTTAATTTTTGAGTCCCAGCAGTTCCGAGGCACTACCGTCTCCTTCGAATTGACGCTCCCTTTGAAGGTTATTGAACTTGATCCTACAACAGAGGCTAGAGTTCTGATTGCCTGTAAAAACCCCTTTACACGTAACTCTCTTGTGGCCGTTGCCAAAGCCATGGGTCTAGATCATGAAGTTGGACAGACGCAGAGTTATCTGATCTATCAACTCGTTTCAGCCATAAAGGCGGATCGCTCCTTTGACTCTGTCATTGTCGATGAAGAGATGTCCGGTAAAAACTTGCAGCGTCTAGAAGCAGAGATCCAGAGTGAGTTACAGAGCAAGGGCGTTGATTGGTCTGGAAAACTGGCCACTGTAACCAGTCCTGTCAGTCATATTGAAGAGTTTGAGAACAGCCCCTATGACTGTTTAATGGAGCCTGTTACCAGTTCTACATTAAAACGCATCATCAATTCTGATACCCAGCCTGAGACAGAACAGATTCCCAGTCAGCGGCTTTTGAACCGAACACTGTTAGTGGTCGATGATAATCTTTTCAACCGTGATTCTGCTCGCGAATTTCTTGAAGCTGAAGGGGCCTCAGTGCTTCTTGCCAATGATGGTAGTGAGGCGATCAAACTCTTAAGAGAGGCAGAGTCATCGATAGATTTGGTATTGATGGATGTGCAAATGCCAGTCATGGACGGTCTTGAGGCGACTCAAAGGATTCGTGCCCTGCGGCGGTTTGAAAACTTACCCATAATCGGTTTGTCGGCAGGCGCCTATGCTGAGGATATTGAAAAGGCTTTAGAGTCCGGCATGAATAACTACATCACTAAACCGGTCGATATTGAGAAAGCCGTTGTCGCAATTGCAGAACTGATTGCGCCTGAAGCACTGAAGGAAAATGCGATCTCAACTAACACCAATCAATGCGATATAGATAGGCCTCAAAGCTACTTTGATATAGCACTGGCTAGAGATTATTGGAGCAGTGATGAAACGGCTAAAAAGTATGTTGCACAATTCATTGAAAAATACGCCCAAACTCTTGAGTCGTTGCAGCAAGAGTCCGATGAGCTAAATGTTGAGTTTATCCATAAAATGAAGGGCGCTAGCAGTATTTTGGGAATGCCACAGCTCACCGAAAATCTAATGCTTCTTGAAGCCCTTCTTCGTAATGGAAAAAAATTATCGGCTGAACAGGTCGCCACACTGGTGGCTGTTTGGGCAGAGACAAAGCGCGAAGCTTTGACAAGTTTGGAATCATAAATAACCGATGAGTAAGCAAGAACAGGGTGTCTCTAAGGTCGTGACAACCAATCAGGCCGGTTTGCATGAGCGTCTCGATGAGATTGTATTGCGTAACTTAAATAACCCATTTCGCAAACCCATTGCCGACCATACTCAGGTCGCCTTTGATCAGGTGACCGATTGGCTCAAAGGTCGTTCCGGAGAGCTTATCTTGGACTCTTGCTGTGGTATTGGTGAAAGCTCCCGCCATCTTGCCAATCGATACCCAGACGCCAATGTCATAGCGGTTGATCGTTCTGCTTATCGTCTTAGTAAGCACGAAAACTGCTTCACGGGTGAGCTTGATAACCTACTCTTTGTGCGAGCGGATTTAATCGACTTTTGGCGCCTGGCTGCAGCTTCAGAGTGGCGTCTAGCCAAGCATTTTATTCTCTACCCCAACCCTTATCCTAAATCAGCTCAGGTTCAGAGACGTTGGCATGCCAGTCCTGTATTCAGTGATCTATTGACCTTGGGTGGGGAGTTAACCGTTAGAAGCAACTGGAGACTCTACATCGAGGAGTTCGTCAGGGCACTGGCGTTGGCGGGTCATGAAACTAGCGTACAGTTATACAGCGCTGACCAACCGATGAGTGCATTTGAACGGAAATATTGGGAGAGTGGTCAGCAGAGCTGGCAGTGCGTAGCGCAGCTTTCAGAGTCTGGCTCAGCTTTAAAACCCTAAGATCCTAAGAGCCTCTTCATCCTGTATGCGCCTGTTGAACGCTTGAATCAGCCCCGCCTTGGCCGTTGACTCAGAGGCTGATGAAGCCGATTTAATGGACAGAGTTGTGGCATGCTCCACCTTAGATTGACCATCCAAAAAGCGAATTGATAAATCGGCTTTGGCAATGTGAATGCCATAGGCGCTACTGATTTCTTCAATGACCTGGCACTCGACGGTTATAACACCAGATGAGGAGTTGATCTCAAAACCGGCTTCTAGGATTAGACGCTCCAGTGAGCCTTTAAAGCTCATGCAGCTTTGTTCGGTTTTTAGCATTACCGGGTGGTTGGTTTGGTAATCTTTAATGGCAGATTCAGTGTCTGCAACCTGGTTGCTGTACTTTTCCCCAATCTCCGATTCCCCCAGCTGTTTCATAAGAGATATTAATGGCTGTTGAGCCTTTAGATCGGTTAGCTGTTGTCGAGCACTTGCCCAGTCAGAGAGAGTCTTGATTGGCTGTGCAGAGGAGGCGGTTAATCTGGGGTCTATTTCGTTTTTGAGGTTCTTAATTAAGGCCGTTTTTTTCAACGCTAGCAGGGTCGCGGTTCGTTGCGGTGCAATCACATCCTGTTTAAGGATCTCATATCCACCCAAAGGCAAACGCTCGGTTCTGCTTTGAATCGACGACTCCACCACTCGCTCAGTATATTCACGACTGTCTCTAACCGACGAAAGGCGCTGCTCTTGTGTGCTGGATAGTTGAACTAACAGTCTCTCGGCAAGATGAGCTAATGCAGCCTGCTCAGAGGCTTGTGCGCTGCCTCCCTCACCGACACCGTAAAATTGATCACCTGTGTTGACTAGCGGACTCATCAACCAATCAGGAGTCTTAGGTTCTGCGACAAGGATGACGGGTTCTCTGCTTGCACACCCAGTCGTTACAAAACTGGCCAACATTAGAAAAGCGAGAATGAATCTGCGGGTCATAGCTGGTTCTCTAAACGCGCCTGTTCACTCTTCTGACGTTCAACACGCAAAATGGCTTGGTTAATGATCTTGTTGGGCTCTTTTACCAACTGATCGGCTAACCGGTAGAGCTGCTCAGCTTGGCTAGTTTTACCGAGCTGCTCTTTAACAACGGCTAAATTGTAAGCCGCCACATAGCATTGGTCACCCGTACTGGTTAGAAGCTCGGAGAAGAGCACTTCAGCTTTGTCGATGCGGTGATCCTCAACGTACTCGATACCATACTCCAAAAGGTCCTCTTGCTCGCTGCTGTAGTCGATCTCTGGATCATCGAGCAGTTGCACTATGACAGTTGCCTCATAGGGGGCTATGTGAGTCATGAACTGATCGGTGATCTCTTCAGCTAGGTTGCTTAGGACACTCTCGGGTGTTGGAAGAGAGTAGGCGCTGTCACGACAAGCATCGTGACTCTCTTTTGCCGTGAAGCGTTCAGAGAGAATCAGGTCCCCGCGTTCAGTATCAACGAGTCGGATGGTAGCTTGCAGGTTGGAGTGCATCTCATCACAAGGGATGTAGCGCTCACGAGTTTTTTTGCACTTCTGATCGGCACACTCAACACGAGTAACGTAGTAGAGCGAGTAGTCGGTGGTCTGAATCTCCACCTCACCAGTAATCAGTCCTTTCGCACCGATCAGCTGACCGATCTCAACAGACGTCTGTTCATCGACTAGCCCAGAGTGTTGAAGTTTTTGCTCGTCTAAAATTGATTCAAGATCCTTACGGTTGACCACGGTAAAAAAGGTCTCACCTGTCACCCTATGGTTGGTGACTCGAGATTCAATGCTGTTTGCCACACCGGAATAGTCATTCTCAAACGGAAGCACCGCAACGACTTTGGTGGCGGCAGCCCGATCACTGATGGCTGGATTGATCAGGGTAATCTTAGCGGTCGATGAGCAGGCCGTAAGAAATAAAGCGGTGACCGCTAGCCCAAGGCTTTTTAATTTACAGTTTGTTAAGTTCACGCTCGGCACTCTGTTGTTGCGCTTGAGGAGAGGGGTCTTGCATCACCTCGTTAGAGGAGCAAGCCGAAAGTGATAAAGCTATCAGTAGTAGAGTAAATAGAGGTTTCATCAACAACTCACTTATCTAGTTGATCAATCTGAGAGTCGATCGCGTTATTGATCGTCGCTTTTTCAACGCCCAGCAAAATGAAGATGACCTCTGTTTCAGGGTGCTGCCAGTAGCTCACTTGTTGTGAGTTATTAATTGTCAATTCGGAGGTTTGTCTTGCGACTTGAGTGACGACGCGTTCAGCCGTCATCTCATCGGCACCCGTTGAACGTTGATAGGAGTCTAGTTTGCTTTTAATCTGAGCCTCGACCTGTTGTGCGATATCAGCACGAGCATTAATGGCTGCCTCTTTACGAGAAAAATCATACCCTAGCTTGCTCAATGGAGCAGATCCTACGCCGACATAACGATCAGCCTCCATGTAGCCACCACAAGCCCAAATAGGTGCTTGTTCACCATGGATGACGCATTCGCCACCTTCGACTAGATCGGGTTTAGGCAGTTCACTGCTGCAGCCGGCAAGGGTTGTTAAAAGTGTCGCAGTCATCAGTAACTTGGTGCGTAGGTTCATGATCATTATCCATTAGAAATTACTCATATGATGGTCACATATTTCCATAGAAATGTCAGGGTTATTTTTAGATGAAAATTGACACTCAACGGAATAAAACTCACCCGTGTGATTACCCCTTTACGGACAGATCACGTAAAATAACCAAAATCACAAATCAGAGTCTGTCATGGATAACCGCAGAAAAATTCGCGCTGCCGTCTCTCTTCTCTCGTTCATTGGGATTGTTGCCCCATTTATGTTTTTAATGGGTGCCGAAAATACCGAAGAGGCCTTTAATGAAAATGCCAGTTGGGTGATTAAAAATACGCTGGTGTGGATTGTTGTGATGTCTCTGCTGTTGATCAAGAATCCTAAGTTTTTTGGCGACGAAACCCCCTTCGATATACTGCTTCGTTACGCTAAACGTCTGTTTAAATCGAACGCTTCTGACCGATAGTGAGCCGTTGATCAATGCTTAAACTGAACGCACTATCTCTCTCTAATCTTCGCGGTGATCTGCTCGGTGGTTTAACCGCTGCGGTGGTCTCACTCCCTTTGGCGCTCACATTTGGTGTCGCCTCTGGCGCTGGCGCAGAGGCGGGACTCTATGGTGCGATCCTAATCGGTCTCTTTACCGCGCTGTTTGGTGGAACCTCTACGCTGATCTCTGAGCCTACTGGGCCTATGACCGTGGTGATGACCGCTGTGATCAGCACTCTAGTGGCTGCGAACCCTGAAAATGGTCTGTCTATGGCGTTTACCGTGGTGATCATGGCAGGGATATTCCAGATCGTGTTTGGTTATCTCAGGTTGGGCAAATACATCACCCTGATGCCCTATGCGGTGGTTTCTGGCTTTATGTCAGGCATCGGATTCATACTGATTATTCTGCAGATAGCCCCTGCGTTAGGGCAATCTCCACCGGCGGGCGGGGTGGTTGGTACCGTAACTCATCTGCCAGAGTTGATCATGAACGTGCACTTCAGTGAGTTGTTGCTGTTCTTGGTGACACTGGGTGTGTTGTTTAAAACGCCTGAAAAATACAAAAAGTTCGTGCCGCCTCAGTTGATTGCACTGGTTCTTATTACTCTGGTCTCTGTGATCATCTTTAGCAGTGATGGAGTCCAACGCATTGGTGAGATCGATGTGTCACTGCCTTCAATGACCTTGCCCTATTTCACCTATGATCAGCTTCAGATTATGTTGGTCGATGCGATGGTGTTGGGCATGCTTGGTTGTATCGATTCAATGCTTACCTCGGTCGTGGCGGACAACCTGACCCGAACAGAGCATGACTCCAACAAAGAGCTGTTTGGACAGGGGTTAGGCAATATCATGTCTGGTCTGTTCGGTGGTCTACCAGGTGCCGGTGCCACTATGGGCACCGTGGTCAATATTCAGTCCGGAGGGCGAACACCACTCTCAGGTGTTATAAGGGTTCTAGCACTGGCAATAGCTGTGTTTGGAGCAGGTTCATTGATCGAAAATATCCCTTTAGCGGTGCTGGCTGGTATTGCGGTAAAAGTGGGTGTCGATATTCTGGACTGGTCGTTCATTAAACGGGTTCACCTAGTCTCTAAATACAGCACGATGATCATGTATGCCGTTCTACTACTAACGGTGTTTGTCGATCTGATCGTTGCGGTGGGTGTCGGTGTCTTTGTCGCGAACGTCATCATCATCCGTAAGTTATCCGATGTTGAGGCTGAGAAGGTTCGCTCTATGTCCGATGTCGATGATGAGATTCCTCTGACCCCTGAACAGCAGTCCCTGTTGAATGAGGCGAATGGCCGTATCCTACTGGTCTACCTTTCGGGAGCGATGATTTTTGGTGTCTCCAAAGCCTTAGCCCGTGAGCGAAAAGACATCGCTAAACACGATGCGGTTATTTTTGATCTCAGTGACGTCAGTTATTTAGATGACACCATGACGCTCTCCATTGAGAACGTCATACTCGAAGCCTTAGATCTTGGTAAAGAGGTGCGTCTAGTTATGGCACCGGGCGCTGAAAAAGATCGATTGATTCGCCTTGGCCTTGATCAGCGCCTCCCGGCTGATCGTATAACAGAATCAAGAACCGAGGCATTGAGGCAGTCACTTTCCAGTTTATAAGCTAAGCTGAAGCAAAAGAGATTTGGAGGTCTACTATGTTCAGTTTGATCTTTAAGACAGTTCGCCACCTGTTACTCAGGGTATTGCTTCCGCTCAGTCTGCTCTTTTCAGGCGCGGCCTCAGCTAAAACGGTTAAAGAGATCCTTGCACTTGAAGAAGCGCCACCAGGAGTTGTGTTTGAAATTTTGGCGCCTAATCCACAACAGTGGCAACGGATTCAACCTCGTTTGATGGGTGCCATAGACTCTTTGCGATCAGCTTTTCCAGATCTCGATATTGCGGTGGTTAGCCACGGCAATGAACAGTTCGCTCTGACCACTGAGAATGAGAGTAAGTTCCCACTTTTGCATCAAGGGGTTCGTGATCTAGGTGAATCTGGCGTGGATCTGCATGTGTGTGAAACCTTTGCGAGTTGGAGCAACGTCACAGCAGAGGCTTTTCCAGACTACGTAGACGTTGCCCCTTCCGGTCCCGCGCAGATCAATAACTACGTTGCGATGGGGTATCTGTTGGTGGATCAGTTCGCGTTTTAATTCGCTCTCTGATTTAACATCTCTTTAATCTCAGCCAGCTGTTTTTGAAGATCAGCGATGGTTGGCTCATTGGCCTCGATCGCTTCCTCTTTAAGGATGCGCTCATGCTCCTCATTCATCACATTGACGACAATACCGATCACCATGTTCAAGAAGGCGAAGGCCGTTAAGAATATAAAGGATAGATAGTAGATCCAGCTTAGACTGTAGACCGTCATCGTTTCGTACATGACATCGGTCCAATCCTCAAAGGTCATCACCCTAAAGAGTGTCAACATCGACACCGCGACATCGCCCCAAAGGTCGGGGTTAATCGCAGCAAACAGCGTCGCACCAATAGCAGCATAGACGTAGAAAATGATGAACATCAGCAGAAGGACGTACCCTAGCTGAGGCAGTGCTTTGATCAACGAGTTCAGCAGCATTCTAAGTTCAGGAATGATGCTGACCATTCGGAAGACGCGGAACACGCGAACTAGACGTGCGACCAGAGCGGTATCGGCCTGACTGACAGGGATCAGGCTGATCACAACCACTAAGGTGTCGAATAGGTTCCAGGGATCCTTAAAGAAGGTGCGCTTGTTCTCATCGGCAATGAAACGAACCGTGATCTCGACCAGAAAGAAGACGGTAACAGCGATATCCAGCCAACCAACAATCATCTCAGCGGTGTCAGAAAGGTCAAAGGTCTTGGCACCAATAAGGAGCGCCGAGCCAATAATCACCGCAATTACGGTGAGCTCGAAGAGTTTGTTAGAGCGGATTTTAACGAGTGTCGATAGTAAAGCGTTGCTGTTCATTGGCTTAGAAATTCACTACATAAAATGGACGCTGATAGTAATTGAAAATACTGGAGTTGTGGAGAGGGTAGCTCTTGAGCTCTGTGTGAAAATTAATGAAGATCTATGCTGTACCGTTTAAGCGTCTCGAAACTGATAATCTCAAGTGTTTTTGCATTAGTTGCGGATAGATTAACTCTCGGGGCGCACCCTGAAACCTCAGCTTCCTCCCATCGTTGAGCACATAGGCACCAAGAGTCGCCTGGCTTTAAACCGGGGAACTGATATTCAGGCCGGGCGGTAATGAGATCATTCCCTTTGCGAAGTGAGAAGAGCAGAAACTCCTCCGTCATCACAGCGCAGACCGTGTGGGTTCCGCGATCATATTCATCTGTGTTGCAACATCCGTCTCTGTAATAGCCAGTTAGCGGATCACTGCTACACGTTTCAAGTGGCGTGCCTAATACGTTTAACTGTTGGTTGTTCATCTGTTTTACCTTAATGATTTATCGACTTATCCTATATAGGCCACCATTGGGTGCGTCACTCAACACTAAAATTGAGCCATCATTGGCCTGTTCAACGTCTCTAACTCTTCCCATCTCATCATTGAATAATCTCTCCTCTGAAACGGGCAGATTGCTATCAGGATCTATGACGATTCGGTAGATGCTTGTGAACTTCAAAGCGCCAACCAAAAGATTGCCCTGCCATTCGGGAAACATCTCTCCGGTATAGAAGGTCATTCCCGATGGTGCAATGCTTGGATCCCAGACCCAGAGAGGATCGGTATATCCATCGGGTGATGAGTTAAGACCTATATCCCCACCTATGTACTCCTTACCGTAAGAGACGGTTGGCCAACCGTAGTTGTTATCTTGCTCAATGAGATTGATCTCATCACCACCGCGTGGACCATGTTCATGAGACCATAAAAGTCCTGTATTAGGCTGTAATGCAAGACCTTGTGGGTTTCGATGACCCATCGAGTAAATCTAAGGCAACCAATCTTTCTGAGTATTGGCTGGCTCCGGCTCAACAAGGTTCAGTCGAATAATTGATCCAGCATGATTGGAGGGGTTTTGAGCGTTACTGCGATCACCACGGTCGCCCAAAGAGGCAAACAGGTAGTTGCCCTCTATGACTATCCGACAGCCGAAGTGTGCACCGGAGGGAGAGCGATGGTTGGAGACAAAAATATCCTTGGGTGTTAAAAGCTGATACCCATCCAATTTGGCCGATGCAATCGCTAAGCCTGCGCCACCTTTTAACGGTTTGCTGTAGCAAAGATGTACCCTATTTGATTGTTCATCATAGGCGACATCGAGAAGCCCGCCTTGCCTAAAACTTGCTACAAACGGGGTGGGTAAAACGGCTCTTTGCTGCCCGGTTGTAAGGTTAATGCGCAAAAGGGCACCGGCTCTTGCTGTCACGAGGACCTCTTCATCGTTAAGGACAGCGATACCCCAAGGGTGAGAAATGTCTGAACCTATTTTTTCGATGGTGAAGGCGAGAGAAGCCTGGCTTAGTAGTAAGGCTGATAGGAGAGTGATGACTTTCATTTCAGATACCGTTGGTTTTTATGTAGTTACGGTATTTGGGCTGGGGTGGATTTTTGGCCAGATTTATGAAAACACCTCCTGTGTTTTCACCCTTCGGGCCGTCGCACCTTTGGTGCTCCTTTCAAGGCCAGATTTGCGATTACACATCCTGTGAAGTAATCCTGCGGACTAGCTTTCAGCTATCCAAATAATGCTGTCCTGCATTATTTGTCGTCAGTTCTGCATCTGACCCATCCGCCAGACGAAAAAAAAGGTATAAACCCTGCGGGCCTATACCTTTTTTTACGTTGGTAGCGGGGGCCAGATTTGAACTGACGACCTTCGGGTTATGAGCCCGACGAGCTACCGGGCTGCTCCACCCCGCATCAACGTGGGGCGTATTATACATAGGTTTAAGGTTGCTACAAGCCTGTTTCTAAATTATTACGAGATTCTTTCACTATTTTTTTAGTTTGGTACTCTTTGTAGCCTATTTTAAGGAGTATGGCGTTGCACGATTACTATTTAGGCTTACCTCAGTGGCAACATCCTGTTTGGGAGGGTGGCTGTTTGGCAGGGGGTGGAACTGCGCTACAACGTTATGCTCGTCAATTTTCATCGGTTGAGGGAAACACGACTTTTTATGGTTTGCCTAAACCGGATACGGTGAAGCGTTGGCGGGATGAGACGCCGGATGACTTTCGATTCTGTTTTAAGTTCCACCAAGATCTTTCTCATCGCAGCGCTTTAGAGGTGGCTAATCCTAAAGTGGCCGAGCAGTTTGAAGTGTTGGAGCCGCTGGCGGATAAAATTGGGCTGCTCAACTTGCAGCTACCAAAAAGCTTTAACAGTGAAGGGATTGAGCATATCCATCGATTTCTGTTGGCTCTACCTAAGGCCTTCAACTACTCGGTTGAAGTTCGTCACCCTGAGTTCTTTGCTAAAGGGGATGAGGAGAGGGCGTTTAATCAGATGCTGCTGGAGACCGGCGTCAATCGTGTGATGTTCGACACCCGTCCCATATTTGCGGTAACCGCTATGGATTCAGCTACCTTAGATGCACAGCAGAAGAAGCCAAAGGTACCCTTACATGTCATTGCAACGGCTCAGCATCCGCAGGTTCGTTTCATCTCGACCATGCAGTGGCAGGAGTCCGATCGCTATTTAGATCAGTGGGTCACTAAGGTGTTGCAGTGGGTCGATGAGGGGAGGGTGCCTTATCTCTTCTTTCATACGCCAGATTGTGCTGAAGCACCGGAACTCGCCTCGCGTTTTGTCGATAAGTTGAAAGAGGCAAAACCCTCTGTGCAGGGTGCAGTGCCAAAACTACTTGCATCCGAACAGAGCTCTCTATTTTAGAGAGTCCGTTCTGCTAGTGTAACGCGTGAGTTTGTGCCAGTGTGAAGGGGGCAATGGTCGCTTGAAAGGTCTCATTTTCGTCGGTGATCATGTCGTAGTGACCTTGCATGGCACCCACCTCAGTCGCTAACACCGTGCCGCTGGTGTAGCTGTAGCTTTTGCCCGGTTCAATGGTGGGCTGTTCACCGACAACTCCTTCCCCCAATACCTCTTGTGTCTTCTCATTACCATCGGTAATCAGCCAACGGCGGCTCAGTAGCTGGATTGGCATAGGGTTATGGTTGGTGATGGTGATGTGGTACGAAAAGACGTAGCGGTGTGTATCTGGATCCGATTGGTCGGTCAGATAGTCGGTTGTCACATCGATCACTACGTTTCGGCTCAGTTCATAATCTTGCATGGATAGAGAGTCTCGTCGTGCAGTGCTTATTCAGCGCTGTTTCGTAAATCATAGATCGCGTCAGCGATGGCGACAAATTCAGCAAGTGAGAGGCGCTCAGGGCGTAACCCAGGATCAATACCCAAGGCTTCAAGTTGCTCGCCGGTAATCCAACCCTTCATGTTGTTACGCAGAGTTTTACGTCGCTGACTGAAACCGGTTCTGACGACGTCAGCCAACAGCTCAGCGCTTTTTGCTTGTATTGGCAGGGTTTTGTGCGGAATCAATCTAACAATGGCGGAATCGACCTTCGGTGCCGGATTAAAGGCGCCAGGTGGCACGATAAAGAGCTTCTCTACCTGACAGTAGTACTGCGCCATTATGCCAAGGCGGCCGTAGTGATTTTCACCCGGCTGCGCAGCTAGACGTTCCACCACCTCTTTCTGTAGCATGAAGTGCATGTCGCTGATCAATCCTGAAAAACTCAAGAGATGGAAAATCAGCGGCGTTGAGATGTTGTAGGGCAGGTTGCCGATCACGCGCAGTGGGTGCTCATCTTGTTGCAGTGACGAGAAGTCAAACTTGAGAGCATCCGCCTCGTGAATCTTAAACTTCTCCTCGTACCTAAAAAACTTGGTACGCAGGACTGGAACGAGATCACGGTCTAACTCTACCGCTTCCAGCGCACCGGCGAGCTCTAGAATCTCTTCTGTAAGTGCACCTAAACCGGGACCAATCTCAACGAGGTGCTCTTCAGGTTTTGGATTAATCGCAGAGATGATACGACCGATAATAGTAGGGTCGTGCAGAAAGTTCTGACCGAAACGTTTGCGGGCCACGTGCCCAGGGTTTTTACTGCTCATATCAACCTATGATTGTTTACGGTTAGAAGCCATCTCGGCAGCATAGCTAAGGGCGGTCTGCAAAGAGCCTGCATCGGCTCTGCCTGTGCCGGCAAGATCCAACGCTGTGCCGTGATCGACTGAGGTGCGCACAATAGGCAGACCCAAGGTGATGTTCACTGCTTGGCCAAACCCTTTGTATTTGAGAACTGGCAGCCCTTGGTCGTGGTACATCGCAAGCACCGCATCAGCGTCTTTTAGATGGTGTTCGGTGAAGAGCGTATCGGCAGGGAGTGGGCCAATCAGGTTAACACCCTGCTTACGGTAGCTATTGAGTACCGGTTCGATAGTGTCGATCTCTTCACGCCCCATGTGTCCGCCTTCGCCGGCATGGGGGTTCAAGCCTGCAACCAAAACGCTGGGTTTGTCACAACCGAAGTAGTGCTTCAGATCATCCAACAGAATATCAATGACCGAACGAAGTAGCGGTTGTGTCACAGCTTGAGGTACTTCTGATAATGGCAGATGTGTCGTTGTAAGAGCAACTCGTAGCCCTTGGGTCGCCAACATCATAACAACCTGATCGACGTCACAGCGCGATTGCAGAAACTCTGTATGGCCTGTGAAGGGGTAACCAGCATCATTGATGACACCCTTATGAACCGGTGCTGTGCAGATGGCATCAAACATGCCACCCAAAGCCCCGTCTACAGCTAAACGAAGGGTATTCAGAACATAGACGCTATTGAGCGGATCCAGTTGGCCTGGAATAACATCGGCATTCGAGGGGGTGCCAATGTAAAAGAGCTCTCCAGGCTGGCAGCCAACGGCAGGCTGGTCCGGATCAAACTCATGCAGTTTGATCGGCAAGCCTAAGAGTTTTGCGCGATCGACAATGATGTCAGGGTCACAGATGATGACCAGTTGGTGTTCAGAGCCTTGCTGGGCAATCTGAACACAAAGGTCTGGACCGATGCCGGCAGGCTCACCCGGAGTCAGTGCAATTCGAAGAGCCACTACTTCACCTTAATGTCGACGTAGGCTTCTGAGCGAAGTTCACGTAACCAAGTGGAGAGTGCTTCATCGTACTTACGTTTACGGATTTCTGAGCGGGCTTGGTTTTCACGCATCTCAGTGGTGAAGTCCTGTTGGCGACGCTCTTGTACTTGGACAATGTGCCAGCCAAAGCGAGATTCAAAAGGCTCGCTCACCTCATTAATAGCCAATTTGTCCATCTGCTGTTCAAACTCAACAACCATCTTATCCGGTTGGATCCAGCCTAATTCACCACCCAATGAGCCACTACCCGGATCATCACTGTAGCGGCGCGCCAACTCTTCAAAGGGTTCACCCTCTCTGTATCGTGAGTAGATCTCCTCAGCGAAGGCTTGAGCCTGTGCTGATGTGCGAATCTCTGAAGGGGCTACCAAAATGTGACGTGCCCGGGTTTCGGTTACCAGTGTGGCTTGATCGCCACGACGCTCGCGCAACTGCAGCAGGTTAAAGCCTGAAGGGGTTCTAACCACTTTAGAGACGTCGCCATTTGCTAGACCCGACACAGCAGAGAATATTTGGGTTGGTAGCTCTTGCGCTTTGCGCCAGCCCAGATCACCGCCATTCAGCGCATTGGGTGCATCGGAGCTGCGTACTGCTAGATCCGCAAAATTAGCGCCTTGATCCAGCTCTGTTTTAAGTTGGTTGGCGCGCTCTTGAGCGGATTTAATCTGCTCTGGCGACGCAGGTGAAGGAAGAGCGACTAGAATGTTGCTCAGTAGATATTCACTGCGGTCTTGGTTCTTCGCAAGATCTGAATTGAGATAGTTCTGAACCTCTTGGTCCGTTACGCTAACACGACGGTTGACGTTGCTCTGCTGAACACGGCTGATGATCAGTTCACGGCGAATCTGATCACGCACCTGCTGATAGTCACGCCCTTCATTGATCAACGCTTTACGGAAATCACTCAGGGATAGGTTGTTCTGCTGAGCGATACGGTTCATCGTACTGTTCAGCTCACTATCACTGACGCGAATGCCTTGGCGCTCTGCCAGTTGCAGTTGAATACTCTCAATGATCAGCTGCTCTTTGACTTGATTAGCCAAAACCTCAGCGGGTGGTAGCTGAGCTTTACGTGCCGTTAATTGAGCACGGATATCACGAATTCGCTGATCCACTTCGGAGCTCATGATGATGCTTTCGTTAACTACGACGGCAACACGGTCCAGTGCAACGGGCTCTGCAAGCACGGAGCTGCTTGAGAGGGCAAGAATCGCCGATGCGATCAAATGTTTAAAAGTTGTCACGGTCATCCTCGTTATAACCCGTTAAATCCTCAAGGAACTGACGACCTTCGCTCTGGCCAAAGGCGCCCAGACCGCGAAGAATGAATTGAATGTAGAACTTGTTCTCACGTTCGAAATCGCTGCTGCCGTCGACAATGCTTCGCTGTCCGGTAAAGCGCACCTTCCAACAGCAGTTTTCGTACTCGATACCGGCAAGCGTCTCTAGGTTTTCAGACTCTTTGATATCTTGGGTGTATCGTGCAACGCCGCTCCACTCTGTCGTGATCGGCCAACGCGTGGCCAGATCGATCTGGTTGAAGGTGTTGTTACCGTCACTGCTCTGCGTTTTACGTAGGTTTGCGTAGAGTAGTCGCTCATCATCTGGACGGTAGTAGGCACGATAGTTTTCGGTCAGTAACGCAGCTGTTTCACGATCAATGCGCGAGTCATGGCTCAGCGTCAGCACTTCAGAGGGCTTCCAGCTGGCGTAGACAGCGTAATCCGATTGATCTGCTGTACCGGTTGAATCGCCTGGGCGAGCATCGTGATCACCAAAGTAGTGAGCCTGTGCAATGCCTGCCGAGATCAGCTCACGCCCCGTTAGACTGTAGACTTTGCTCTCTAGACCTAGGGTTGCTTGATCGGTATGGCTGACACGGTCATTACCGGAGTAGCCTAAATTATCGAACAGGTTGCCGTAGCTAAAGCCAAGGGCGCCTGAGTCAAAGTTAAGTGTGTCTGTATCCTCACCATCAACATGTATCAGTTTGATGCGTGGCTCTAGCGTCTGAGTGGCAATCTCGCCCTGACGTTCAAAGATCAGGCCTGAATCCAACGAGGCAAACAGGTTGGTGTGCGACGCACTGCTATTATCTGAGAAGTCATAGCTTGAGTGCCAAACGCCCGCTTCAGGTCGTAGGTAACCCCAAGTGGTCTCCGCGCTGTAACCGATTGACTGGCGGGCATGAAGACGACTGCCGTCGGTTGCGCTCTCATTGGTTGAATCAAACTGTGTGTACTGCACGGCGAGATTCAGCACTGTCTCATTCAGACTTTGGCTGGTACTGAAGTTGAGCTGAGGCATGCGCTTGTAGCTGGTTGAGTTATCTAGAATCTGATAATCATTAACCAGTGCCGATGCACTCCAGCCATTACCGCTATAGGCTACTTGAGCACGCTGAGAAAGTACATCAGCAGCCGGTACTGCCAGCGTTACCGGCGTTAGGTCGTCAAAGTAGTTGTCATCACTGACGCGAGTGAAGCTGACATCACTCGACCAGTTGGGTGCCGGAGTGCCGGTATGATTGAAGTCGATCAACCAACGTTCACTCCCCTGAAGATCATCATCGGGAAGCCAGCTGGTATTCAGCGTGTTCATGCTGAAGCTGTTGAGGTAGCGCGCCTCGTTTTCAAACAGTACGCCACGCTGTTCGATGATGCGCGTCGTTAGCGTGTCATCGATGTTAGGCGCAATGTTGAAGTAGTAGGGCAGAGCCAGATCGTAACCATCCTGCTCGCTGGTGCTGAGGGATGGATAGAGTAAGCCCGTTCTGCGCGTGTCATTCAATGGCCAGTAGAAGTAGGGCAGGTAGAAGACCGGTACACCAGCAACTTCAAATCGGGTATTCCACGCCTCTCCATACCCCTCTTGAGGATAGAGCTCCATCTGCGCTGCTCGAATGCCCCAATCGTTATTACCCGGTTCACAGTAGGTAATCAGTGTATCTTCGGCTTCAACGCGCTGATCACCAAAGCGTGTCATCGCTTCTGCATCACCGCGCATATGTTGATCATGCATGACGAAGCGCGCTTCATTGGCGATGGCGATCTTATTGTTCAGGTCAGCAGACATGGCATCTGCAATCATCAACAGGTTGGGTTCACGGTAACGCACATCGCCACGCAGTAGGGCTTGTCGCGATTGCGCTTCAAACTCGGCGAGGTTGGACTTAATCTGGCGACCAGACTCTTCGATGATGACGTTGCCACGTAAAATGGATAAACCATCGAGATCGGCATCGGATTCGTCAGCGTTGATGACCGTGCTGCTCTCTTCGTTACCGGGAGCCAGATCGCCAACCCAGATGTCAGGCTCATCATAGCGACCTTTGCAGACCAGTCTTTCAGCATCCAGAGGTGCTAAACGAACCCAGTCTAAATTGATGTCACGTCGGTCATCACTAGGGTCACGAATGATGGCCCGAGCTGGAAGAGTGACTGCCTCAATCGGCTCATCTGTCGCTTCGCTCGTTGCAGTTGTTGCAACAGCTTTTGTGTCAGGCTCTGGTTTAGCGTCCGTTTTAACGGGTTCAGGTTTGGCGGCGATTGTCTGTTCTGGTTTCTGCTCTGGCTCGGCGGTCAGAGAATTTTTGGGCTCTTGCTCTTTTTTGGGCTCTGGCAGCGGTTTAGGCAGCGTTTTTGTGATCTGTGCTTCGATCGCATCTTCAGTTGCTGAGATGCGAGTTAACGGAACCGGCTCAGGTTTGTAATCGGCAGAAGCACCGCAGCTCCAACCTCGGTCAGTCTGCTGACAGTCCCAGGCGCCCGCTGCATTAGCGGCGTTTGAACCACCTGCAACAACCAAGCCTAAAATGATTTTTGTAATTGCGTTTTTTTCGAAGGGCATTGAATGCGATCCGCTGGCTACCGAGACGACGTTTAAGTAGCCTCAAAAGTCGAGTAATATTGGGCACTTATAATAAAGATTCCCGCTCTTCAGTACCAGAGGTTAACGTAAATGGGTTCGCGCCAAGCGCAATTAAAAAACTGGGCTAGACAGGTTTGGCCCTATGCCGATCGCGACCAGCTAGAGATTACCCCTGTCAGCGGTGATGCCAGTTTCCGTCGATACTTCCGTGCGTCGACACCTACAGCAGAGTTAATCGCTGTGGATGCCCCACCAGAGAAAGAGAATTCAGAGCCATTTGTGCGTATCGCTAAAGAGTGGTCTGAAAAAGGCATTCATGTGCCTGAAGTGGTGGCTGATGATCTTGCTTTAGGCTTTATGCTGCTGGAGGATTTTGCTGATCAGCAGCTCTTAGATCGCCTGAAATCCGAAGGTGATGCGCCCTATCTTCAGGCATTAGAGACGCTGTTGGGTATTCAGATGCTGCCGGCTGAGGGCTTGCCCAACTATGATGCCGCCGTGCTGACACGTGAGATGAATCTTTTCCCAGAGTGGTTCTTAGGTGAGATGCTTGGCATCACAGAGGGCTGGGATAGCCTTCTAGAGAAGACCTATCAGCAGTTGATCGAATCGGCGTTCAGTCAACCTCAAGTTTGTGTGCATCGCGACTATCACTCGCGCAATCTAATGCCGTTAGTCGATGGCGGACTGGGTGTGATCGATTTTCAGGATGCATTGATCGGTCCTGTCACCTATGACTTGGTGTCACTGTTACGTGATAGCTACATCGAGTGGCCAGAGTCAACGGTCGCTGAATGGGTAGAAAACTACCGCCTCATGCTGATGGATGTCGGTTTCTCTTTGCCAGACTCAGTAGGGTTTAAAAAGCTCTTCGATCTGATGGGCATGCAGCGTCAGCTCAAGGTGTTGGGTATCTTCTCCAGACTATACCTGCGTGATGGGAAATCGGGTTACCTTAAAGATATTCCATTGACCTTCGAATACCTCTACCGAGCCGCGTCGGCCCATTCGGAATTCTCCGATCTAAAAGAGGCGCTATCTGGGCTGATACCTGCCATGCGCCAACACCAACTGCTTGGTCAGCATATTGCTCCTGAGTGGCCGAAATTGTGAAAGCTATGATTTTAGCGGCGGGCTTGGGAACTCGAATGCGCCCGCTGACACTGACAACCCCCAAGCCTTTGATACCGGCTTTGGGAAAGCCTTTAATTGTCTATCAGATCGAAAATCTGGTGCGCGCGGGCATCACTGATATTGTGATTAATCACGCTTGGCTCGGTGAGCAGATTGAGCAAACACTGGGCAGTGGCGAGCAGTTTGGTTGCTCACTGCGTTATTCTGCCGAGCAGGAGCCTCTTGAGACGGCAGGTGGTATTCGTAAAGCACTGCCTATGCTCAAAACAGAGGGCTCAGATCAGCCGTTTCTTCTGGTCAATGGGGATGTCTACCTCTCCCAAGAGTACTCAGAACTGGATTTAACTCTGGATTCAGACGACCTGGCTAAACTCTGGTTGGTTGATAATCCAAGCTGGCACAGCGATGGCGACTTTGCCCTGTCTGATCAGCGAGTCTCACTTCATGGTGACGAAAAGCTGACTTTTGCGGGTGTGAGTCTGTTACGACCTTCACAGTTTGATGAGTTGGCGCTTAACGAAAAAGCGGCATTAGCGCCGCTTTTACGCAGAATGATAGAGCAGTCTAAAGTGGCCGGTGCTAAGCTAGGCGGATATTGGAATGATGTGGGTACGGTGGATCGCCTTGCCGATGTTGAAACCTTTTTGAAAGAGGCGGGTTGATGAATCCTCAAGCCATAGGCGAACAAATTTTTCGATACCGTACCGGTGTAGTCTTAGGTGCACTGGTAGGCCTGTTTACCGGTGGTATCTGGGGTCTGATTTTTGGTGGTTTTTTAGGCTTTCAGTTAGAGCGTGGCATTCGTTCAGCTAAGCAGATGGCACCACAGTTAATATTCTTTCGAGCGACCTTTGCCGTCATGGGGCGTATCGCAAAAGCGGATGGGCGAGTGACCGAGGATGAGATCGCATACGCCCGCTCCGTGATGGATCGAATGCAGCTCGATGAGTCCAAGCGCCGAGAGGCGATAGAGTACTTTACCGAGGGTAAGTCCCCAGACTTTGATCTGGATCCACTGTTGCGCCCACTTGCTGCAGTCTTTAGACATCGTAATGACCTGCGCATGATCTTTTTTGAATTGCAGATGGCAGCGGCTTTTGCCGATGGTGAAATCAGCGATGCCGAGCGTTTGGTGATTGTCGATATCTGTCAGCGACTGGGTCTTAAACGCGATGCCATTGATGCTCTGATTCGTCGAATGCAGGCGCAAAGCAGCTTTCATCAGCACTGGCAGGGCGGTGCACCGACTCAGCAGCGTATCGATGAGGCCTATGGTGTACTCGGTGTCGATGCCAGTGCCACTGATGCACAGGTAAAAAGGGCTTGGCGTAAGCTGATGAGTCAGCACCACCCTGATAAGCTGGTCTCAAAAGGTTTGCCAGAAGAGATGATGCAGCTGGCTAAAGAGAAGGCACAAGAGATCCAGGCGGCCTATGACCTGATTCGAGAGGTCCGCAAAGCCAGTTAACGGCCCATTAAAAGAGTCTTCAGTTTTTCTTTCTGTTGTCTCTTTTAGCACTGACTTAAAATGAACCCAATTAAACAGCT
The DNA here is from genome assembly GCF_013283365.1 of Marinobacterium sp. xm-d-530. GTDB lineage: Bacteria > Pseudomonadota > Gammaproteobacteria > Pseudomonadales > Balneatricaceae > Marinobacterium_E. The sequence continues at coordinate 269,115 of NZ_WBYM01000004.1, forward strand.
AGGTTAGACCCATGAAAGATTTTTTGATTGCCCCTTCGATATTGTCAGCGGATTTTGCTCGTTTAGGTGAAGAGGTTGAAAACGTATTGGAAGCAGGCGCCGATATTGTCCACTTCGATGTGATGGATAATCACTACGTTCCTAACCTAACCATTGGCCCAATGGTCTGTAAGGCACTGGTTAACCATGGCATTCAAGCGCCAATTGATGTGCATCTGATGGTTAAACCTGTCGATCGTCTTATCGGTGACTTCATTGATGCTGGCGCCAGCTACATCACCTTCCACCCTGAAGCGTCTGAGCATATCGATCGCTCACTGCAGATGGTGCGTGACGGGGGTTGTAAGTCAGGTCTGGTGTTCAACCCAGCAACGCCGCTGCACTACCTTGATCATGTGATGGATAAAGTCGACATGATTCTTCTAATGTCGGTGAACCCGGGTTTTGGTGGTCAGAAGTTCATTCCAGGAACGCTGGATAAATTGCGCGAAGCACGTCGTCGTATTGATGAGTCTGGTTTGGATATCCGACTGGAGATAGACGGTGGTGTAACGACCAGTAATATTGCAGAGATCGCTAAAGCGGGTGCCGATACGTTCGTTGCAGGCTCTGCGATCTTCAATACCGATGACTACAAAGCAACCATCGACACAATGCGAGCGGAGCTAGCTACCACGCGATGAGACTCTTTGCCGATCAAGCGCCCAAGCTCATCATGTTAGATCTGGATGGAACTCTAGTCGATTCCGTTCCAGATCTTACCGTCGCGGTTGATCAGATGTTGAAAGCTGTTGGTAAACCCGAGGCGGGTGATGCCAAAATTCGAACCTGGGTTGGTAATGGTGCGCATGCGCTGGTCGCTAGGGCGCTGTCGGATGCAATGGACTATCCAGCTGATCTTCAAAATACGCAGGAGTATCAGCACGCCTATCAGTTGTTTCTTCACTACTACGAAGCGTCTAATGGCGTGACGGCTTGTACCTACCCTGGGGTTAAAGAGGCGCTAGCGCGTTGGAGTCAAAAAGGCATTAAGCTGGCGGTTGTTACTAATAAGCCTATGCAGTTCACAACACCATTAATTGAAGGGGTGGGTATTGCTCATCTGTTTGATTTTGTGAGCGGTGGCGACTCGCTACCTAAACGTAAGCCCGAACCTGATCAGTTACTGGATATCATGGTTAAAGCGGGTGTGAATGCCGACGAATCGCTCATGGTGGGTGACTCTTCCAATGACATTAATGCCGCTCATGCTGCCGGCGTAGCCGCTCTGGCAGTGCCTTACGGATACAATCATGGGCTCCCTATTGAAGAGTGCAACCCAGATCAAGTAGTCGAGTCACTGGACTCTTTTCACCACTAATTGGCTATTAACTTTCAAGGATTGATGGTTAGCGCTTTATGGATAAGCTCTCCTTTTCGCTGTTCATTATTTTTGCTGGTCTGGGCAGTGGCTACCTGCTGCGCAGAGTCGTTGAAGCGTCTTTTATTAGGCTCCCTTTTGCGTTAACAACACTCAGTCGTGTGACGCGTGATTTAGGTATCATGGTGATGATACCCATCGCCTTTCTATTAGCGATCTGGGTGCTCGAGTTTACCGATACGACTCTGCTGGCACTGCCTTTGATCTGCCTATTTGCTTTGATAGTCGGCGGTCTGTTGGGGTATGGCTTAGGGCTATTGAATAAACAGGATCGTCCCGGTCGCGCTGTGATGGGTCTAACCACCAGCTTTACCAACATTGGTGCCATGGGCTCCTTGGTGGTCTACCTCTTTTTGGGTGAAGCAGGTTTTGCATTGGTTACCCTCTATCGCCTGTTCGAAGAGATCTTCTATTTTCTGGTGGGGTATCCGGTCGCGCAGTGGGTTTCAGGTAAAGGGAGTGAGGGGCTGACTCGTTTTCAGCGACTCATTAAGGTGATTAAGCAGCCATTTCTTATCGCCATTTTAACGGCGTTTAGCCTTGGGTTTCTGTTTAACCTCAGCGGAATAGACCGCCCTCTATTTCTAGACAGTGCGAATGATTGGGTCATTCCGATCGGGACCTTCAGTATGCTGGTGTCGGTCGGCTTGGGATTGAAAGTGACCAGTATCGCGCGCTACGCCAAATATTCACTGCAAGTGGCCATTACCCGCGTCACTCTGGTACCGCTGTTGACCCTCTCTATGGCCTGGTTGGTTGGATTGGGCGAATACGCCGGTGGCTTGGCGCTCGGCGTCGTGTTGATATTGAGCTCCATGCCCCCTGCGGTCAACTCAGTGGTGGCCAGCGCCTATTACGATTTGGATGTTGATCTGGCTAACTCAAATTGGATTGTCTCGACGCTTTCGATGGCGTTGGTGGTTCCTTGGCTCTACTTCGCTCTGCATTTAATGCAATTGGTCTAGGATCGCCTAAAGGCTAAGGATTTTCTTCTAAAGAGGTTGCGAACCCGATTGGGATTGGGCATCGTACAGCATCACCAAAAGATAACAGTGATTGTTATAACAGTTGCGCGTGCGCTGCGAGCACGAAGAAAGGAAATACCATGGATATTAAAGAGGCATTAGCCTTAGTTGTTGCGGGGCATCACCTATCGCGTGATGAGATGACCGCGGCTATGCGCCAGATCATGACAGGTGAGGCGACCGACGCACAGATTGGTGCTTTTCTAACAGCGCTTCGCATTAAAGGCGAAACGGTAGAAGAGATTACCGCAGCAGCCGATGTTATGCGCTCTCTAGCAGTGCCGGTGAGCGTCACAGACCCTCAAGCGGTGGATATTGTCGGTACAGGCGGTGATGGTTCAAACCTGTTTAATGTCTCTTCTGCGACCTCGTTTGTTGTCGCAGCTGCGGGCGGTACTGTAGCAAAGCATGGTAATCGTTCGGTCTCTTCAAAATCAGGTGCTGCAGATCTTCTTGAGGCGGCGGGGATTCACTTGGCGCTGAACCCAGAGCAGGTGGCTCGCTGTATTGATGAGGTGGGAGTCGGCTTTATGTTTGCGCCTCAGCATCACAGTGCGATGAAGCATGCCATCGGTCCTCGTCGTGAGTTGGCGATGCGCACGCTGTTTAATGTTTTGGGTCCTCTGACCAACCCAGCGGGTGCCAAGCACTACCTCATGGGTGTGTTTGATGAGTCTCTATGTCGTCCTATGGCTGAGGCTTTGCGCAGCTTGGGTGCCGTGCACGCTTTGGTCGTTCACTCTAATGATGGTCTGGATGAGATCTCGCTTGCGACCACAACGCAGGTGGCAGAGCTGAAAAACGGTGAAGTGACTGAGTATGAAATTACCGCTGAAAGCGCCGGTTTGGAGGCGCAAACCTTAGAAGGTTTGCAGGTGGCTGATGCGAACGAAAGTCTTGCTCTGATTCGAGCAGCGATGAGTGGTGCCAACCCTAAAGCAGCCGATATGGTAGCGCTGAATGCGGGTGCTGCACTCTACGCGGCAGACAAGGTTGAATCACTTAAAGCGGGTGTCCAGTTGGCGGTCGAGACGATCGCATCCGGTGCGGCGTTAGCGAAAATGGAAGAGCTGGCTCGTTTCAGTCAGGCGTTTAAGGAAGCCTAATGTCAAATATCCCAACGGTACTAACCCGAATTATTGATCGTAAATTTGAAGAGATTGCCGAGCGTTCAGAGCAGGTCTCTATCACTGATCTGAAAGCTCAAATTGAAGCGAACCGAGGCGGTGCCACTGATCCGCGCGGTTTCGTGAAATCGATGCGAAATGCATTGGCAGAAGGTCGCTCGGCCGTCATTGCTGAGATTAAAAAAGCGAGCCCCAGTAAAGGGGTGCTACGTGAACAGTTCCACCCAGCTGATATCGCGCAATCTTATGCCGTCGGCGGTGCAAGTTGTCTGTCGGTATTGACCGATGTTGATTTCTTTCAGGGGGCTACTGAGTACCTACAGCAGGCTCGTGCAGCCTGTTCGCTACCGGTCATTCGCAAAGACTTTATTGTCGATGAGTACCAGGTCTATGAAGCGCGTGCCATGGGTGCGGATTGTATACTGCTGATCGTCTCGGCGCTGGATGATGCCAAAATGAAAGAGCTCAACGACCTAGCTATATCGCTGGGTATGGATGTGCTAATCGAAGTGCACGATCGTGACGAGCTGCTCCGTTCTCTGCCGCTGGGCAACACCCTAGTGGGTATTAATAACCGTAACTTGCACACCTTTGACGTTAGCTTAGATGCCACCATACAGCTGTTGGCGGACATTCCTGATGATCGTATTGTAGTCACCGAGAGTGGTATTTTAGGGCCCGACGATGTGGCGCTAATGCGTCAGCATCAGGTTAACTCCTTCTTGGTGGGTGAGGCATTTATGCGTGCCGACGTGCCGGGTGAACGTCTGGCTGAGCTGTTTAAATAAAAGGATTTTATTATGCATGTTGAAGTGAGCTGGGAAGGGGAAGAGCGTTTTAAAGCGATTACCGACTCTAAGTTTGAAGCACATATTGATCGTGATTTAGAGACTGGGCCGCGTCCAATGGAATACATCCTGGTTGGCTTAGGTGGCTGTGCCAGTGTTGATGTCATGAGCATTCTGAAAAAAGCGCGCCAAGATGTGGTGAGCTGTGTTGCCTCCATTGATGCTGAGCGAGCAGACGCTGTGCCTGCTGTCTTCACTAAGATCCATCTGACCTTTAAGGTCACTGGCCACAATCTTAAACCGGCCGCGGTTGAGCGCGCGGCTCGTTTATCGGCAGAGCAGTACTGTTCAGTCTCTAAGATGTTGGAAGGCGGTGGAGTCGAGATTACTCACAGCGTGGAGATCAACGACGTATAATCCCGCACTGGACTTGCAAAAGGGCGCGCAGATCAGTATGATCACGCGTCCTTTTTTATATCAACCTCCTTGCTTTTGGAAAGATCGGCTGTAAAGGGGCCGGTCACTGACGATCCAAAGGCTAATAAACCGTAAGGAGCTACAATGCGTCACTACGAAGTACTGTTCATGGTTCACCCGAACCAGAGCGAGCAAGTGCCTGCAATGATCGAGCGTTACACGACTCTGATCGAAGGCGATAACGGCAAGATCCACCGTCTAGAAGACTGGGGTCGTCGTCAATTGGCTTACTCAATTAACAATGTACACAAAGCACACTACGTTCTTATGAATATCGAAGCTACTCAAGCTGTAATGGACGAGCTAGAAAACTTGTTCCGCTACAACGATGCTGTGCTACGTAACATGGTTATTCGCACTAAAGAAGCGATCACAGAGCCATCTCCAATCAAAGCTGCTGAAGCACGTGAAGAGCGTAAGCCTCGTCGCGAAGAGCGTCCAGCGCCAGCTAAAACTGAAGAAGCTGCTCCAGCAGCAGCTTCTGAAGAATAATTTAAGTAGGAGATATTCAGATGGCACGTTTTTTCCGTCGTCGTAAGTTCTGTCGTTTCACTGCAGAAGGCGTTACTGAGATCGATTACAAAGATCTAGACGTCCTAAAAGGTTACATCACTGAAACTGGCAAGATCGTACCTAGCCGTATCACTGGTACTAAAGCTAAGTACCAGCGTCAGCTAGCTACTGCTATCAAGCGCGCTCGCTACGTAGCACTTCTTCCATACACTGACGGTCACGACCGTTAATAGTGATTGATAGCTCTATAGCTATCTTTGGGTGATTGTTTAATTTTTTACTGCAGGTATACCTGCAGCCTAAATGAGGTTTGAGAGATGGAAGTTATCCTCCTCGAGAAGATCGGTAAACTAGGTGCACTAGGCGATAAAGTTAACGTTAAAGCTGGCTTTGGTCGTAACTACCTGATCCCACAAGGTAAAGCAGTTTCTGCAACTGCTGCCAACGTTGCACGCTTCGAAGAGCGTCGTGCTGAACTAGAAGCGGCTGCTGCTGAAGCACTTGCTGCTGCGACTGCACGCGGTGAAGCTCTAGAAGGCAAAGAAGTAACTATCACAGCGACTGCTGGTGATGAAGGTAAACTGTTCGGCTCTATCGGCGCACGTGACATCGCAGAAGCGATCACTGCGGCTGGTGCTGAAGTAGAGAAGAGCGAAGTTCGTCTTCCAAACGGTGTTCTACGTAACATTGGCGAATACGAAATCGTTGTTCAACTACACGCAGAAGTATCTGCTACAGTGAACCTTAAGATCGCTGCTGAGTAATCAGACGCTTTCTTAAAAAAAAACCGCGCTTCGGCGCGGTTTTTTTATGCCTAAACAGGTATAGTTACTTGCTCTAATCATTTTATTTCTGCAGTAATTAGACCATGCTCGATTTCCAAGACGACGATCTCACACAGGCCAAAGTACCCCCTCACTCGATAGAGGCGGAACAGTCGGTGCTGGGTGGCTTGATGTTGGACAACAACGCATGGGACGTTGTGTCGGAAGTCTGTCTGGAACAGCACTTCTACACCGGTGGGCATCGCATGATGTTCCGCACCATGCAGAAGTTGATCGATCAAGGTCGTCCAATCGATGTGGTGACGCTTTCTGAAGAGCTGGACCGTACCGGCGAGCTGGAACGTGCTGGCGGGCTAGAGTATCTAGTTGATCTTGCGCGCAACACGCCAAGTACATCCAACATTCGAGCCTACTCAGAGATCGTTCGCGATCGTGCCTTGCTGCGTCAGATGATTTCGGTCTCAACAGAGATCTCAGACTCCTCCTTCTTCCCTGATGGTCGTTCGGCCGATGAGGTGTTGAATGAGGCGGAATCTAAGATCTTTCAGATTGCAGAGAACCGTCCCAACCAGAGTGGCCCTCAATCGGTTAACCCACTGCTTAAAGCGGCCGTTGAACGTATTGATGAGCTGTTCAGTAATGGCGATGCACTGACCGGTCTAACCACTGGCTTTGACGACCTGAACGAACGCACCGGTGGTCTCCAGCCGTCAGATCTGATCATCGTCGCCGCAAGGCCATCGATGGGTAAATGCATTGTTTCAGGTTCACGATTAGTCGATCCTAAAACGGGTTCACGATTAACGATCGATGAGATGGTTGCCGAACAATATGGTTCAGTTACTGCAGTTAATGATCAGTTTAAGTTAGTGGAAGCCCGTGCTTCACAGTTTGTGGATGATGGCGTTAAACCTGTATTTGAAGTCAAAACCGCACTCGGTCGATCGATTAAAACAACGTTAACTCACCCATTTTTAACGGGTAAAGGGTGGAAGAAACTAGCCGATATTTCCACTGGTGAAAAAATTGGTGTGCCAAGGGTGCTGCCAATTTTTGGCTCGACACCCTTGCCAGAGTATCAAGTTAAAGCACTGGCTTATTTCTTAAGCGATGGCGGTACCACGCAAACTAACCCCATCTTTACTAATGTAAATAAAACCATTGTTGCTGACTTTAAACAGGCCGTTGAACAGTTTAATTCGGTTAAGGTGACTCGTACGAGTTACGATCATCGTGCGCCAAGCTACCGTGTTTCTGGGCGCTCTGAAAATACCAATCTAATGAGAGTTAGATTTGCAGCATATTTAGAAAACGCGATGCAAAGGTTTGGACTCTCAGGTAAGGCGTTAGCCAATAGATTATCACTCCAGCCGTCGACAATTAGTGCCTGGCGTAATGCCGTTTCTGTGCCAAATCCATTAGGTTACCAGTCCCTTTGTGATTTTTTTGGAAGCGAATTTCAACAGGAGACTCATGAGGTTTATGAGTCTAGTTCAACGTTAATTAACCCGGTGACAGTGTTCTTGAAAGAGCAGGGTGTTTGGGGTTGTTTAGCGCATGAAAAGGTTATTCCAGAAGCAGTTTTTAGCTTGCCAAAAAGTCATTTGAAGCTCTTCCTAAATCGTATTTTTGCATGTGATGGTGGAGTCTCATTCAGTTCAACCGGGCAGATTCGGATTAGTTACAGCAGTGCCAGTGAATCCCTAGCGAGTGATATCCAACATTTGCTTTTGCGTTTTGGAATAGTTGCCAAGCTAAGAACTAAGACGCACCACAAGCGTGACCAGTTCGAAGTTGAGCTGATTTCGCGCGAATCCATAGAAACCTTTATCACTCAGATAGGAATGATTGGTAAAGAGGATCGTCTTGCAAAAGCCAAAGCTGAGTTGTCATTAAAAAGATCTCACACAAACCGAGATGCACTGCCGGATTCAGTCAACGACTATATCCTTGAACTGAAAGGCGAGCAGAGCTGGCCAGATCTATTTGCACAGAAAGGGTTAGAGTGTCCGAATGGATTTAATCCACATTTACAGGGTGTAAGTAAGCGTTCGTTAAGTCGCCAAAAAGCTCGTTTTTATGCAGAGCTCTTTGATGATAGCTATCTGATGAGTCTCTCTAGTTCTGATCTATATTGGGATGAGATAGTTTCGATCGATTATGTTGGAAATGATCAGGTTTATGATTTAACCGTCCCTGAACTACACAACTTTGTCGCTGAAGATATTTGTGTCCATAACACCACCTTCGCTATGAACCTGGTGGAAAACGCCCTGATGGGGGACGATAAACCGGTTCTAGTCTTCAGCCTCGAGATGCCTGCCGCTCAGTTGATGACACGTATGTTGTCATCGCTTGGTCGTATCAACCAGACGCGTGTACGTAACGGTCAGTTGGAAGATGATGATTGGCCAAAGCTGACTGCGGCCGTCAACATGCTGAAGAACAAACCCTTGTATATTGATGATCAGCCGGGTATCAGCCCTAACGAGATGCGTACCCGTGCCCGTCGAATTGTGCGTGAGCATGGTGAGATCGGCATGATCATGGTCGACTACCTGCAGTTGATGCAGATTAAGACCGGTAAGAGCGAAGGGCGTACCGCCGAGATCTCAGAGATCTCTCGCTCGTTGAAAGCGCTAGCCAAAGAGATGAACTGTCCGGTGGTCGCACTGTCGCAGCTTAACCGATCTCTGGAGCAGCGCCCTAACAAACGCCCAGTGAACTCTGACCTTCGTGAATCAGGTGCGATCGAGCAGGATGCCGACGTCATCATGTTCATCTACCGTGATGAGGTTTATAACGAGGACTCGCCTGAGAAAGGGGTGGCTGAGATTATCATTGGTAAGCAGCGTAACGGCCCGATCGGTACTACTCGATTAGCCTTTATCGGTAAGTACACCCGTTTCGAGAACCTAGCGCACAGCTACGAATACCCACCGGATGAGTAAACAGCAGGAAAGTGACTGGCTTTAGCCTGTCATCTGCTGTTGCAGCCTTTTCCAGAGATTCACTGTTTGTAGTGAGCGGATGACAGGCTGAAGCCAGTCACCAAGACCTTGGGAGCTCGCTGACACCGTCAATAAAACTCGGTCAGATGAAACGGCTCAGATGCTTTTAACGGCTTACACCACTCTACCAGTTTCGCTCTTTCGGTCGCGTTCATTTCTGGAAAGCGAAACTCTAAGTATTCAAGCGCACACAGTAATAGTATCTGGCCCATTCCAGGCGTGGCTCCAACGACTCTTGGCGGGTGTTCAGCGAGCTCATCTAACAGGCGTTCAATGGCTCGTAAGCGACGAGTAGGTAGTACGCTGTTACGGTTCTCGTCAGTCGCCAGTGATTTGTTAAAGAGCATCATCCAGACGGTTGCATCGAGTAAACCGATGGCTCTGCCTGCCAGCGACATCTCTTGAATGGCTTGAACATTGGGAAAAAGCGGAGGGTTGGGTGCGCGGCGCTCCAAGTACTGCATGATCAGCAGGGTTTCGGTCAGGGTAGTGCCATCATCCAGAATCAGCGTGGGGACTTTGACACTGGGGTTGGCCTGAACCAGTTCAGGAGTGTTTGATGCGGGATCAACCCAAACCATGCTGCACTCTGAGTCTAGCCCTTTAAGCATGATCGCGATGCGCACCGCCCGTGCATAGGGCGAGGTATGTGAGAGCATTAACTGCATGACTAAGCCTCTTTTAACAAGTTAGCTCGAAACGCCTCTGGTAATCCCACCACTTTGCGTGCGTCATAATCAAAGAAGACGATGCCAGTTTTTACGTGGGCTATCTCAACGGCTGTGGCTCTGTTGGTCATCAGGTAGAAGATGTCGCAGCCATACTTGTTGAAGTCCCCGACCGTGATGTCGATCTGGATTTGGTCACCATGGAAGCCTTCCGCTTTGTAGACAATGGCGCTGTCGGTCATGATGATGCCTAACCCCTCCACGTCCAACTCTGTATATCCGTACTGTCGCAAAAAACGGGTACGTGACTCGTGTACAAAACTCAGCACACTGTCGTTACTTAGGTGGTTTGCGTAGTTGATATCGCTGATACGAACATCCATCACCGTCGAAAATAGGTAGTTATCGGGCATATCAATTTTAATACGTGCCATGGGCTGTAAATCCTTCTTGTAACACTAATCCCTATATGAGAACTTAGCCTGTTATCGCACACAGCACTAGTGCTTTTAAGGAAATCTTATGTCGTCTGCCTCAACCAATGTAAAACTCTACCCCGTTGCGCAAGCACTAGGAGCTTCGACCCCGCCGATCATCATCTCGTTGGGCGGCCTGGTCAGTCTCTCTCTTAATGCACCGCAAGATCTGATCACCATGCCGGTGTTTCTGTTCAATTTAGGTGTTGCACTCAGTACTTTGCCGGCTGCCTTTATGGTGCGACAGTTCGGTCGAAAAGCCGCTTATCTGTTTGCCGCCATGGTCTGCGTATTGGCGGGCATTGTCGCGGGGACGTCGATCATCAACCAGTCGTTTATCTGGTTCTGTAGCGGTACCTTCTTGGCGGGTTTCTACGCGGCGCATGTTCAGAGCTACCGGTTTGCCATTACCGAAGGGGTGGCGAGTGAAGAACAAGGTAAGGCGATATCACGCGTTATGATTGGTGGTCTAGCGGCTGCGATTATTGGTCCACAGGTCGTTGTCTGGACCGAAGGCGCACTAGAGGCGCAATATGCTGGTAGCTTCCTGTCGATGTCCGTGCTGGGTGTGTTGGCCATTGTACTACTGACTCAGCTTAAACCGGTGGAGTCCGCCTCTAAAGCGAAGTCGGGTGGCTCAAAGCTAGAAGCGCTGGCTCTGCTTAAACGCCCAGCCTATCTCACAGCGGTTGCTGCCGGTGTGGTCTCCTATGGCTTAATGGCCTTTGTCATGACAGCTGCACCGATCGCCATGGTCTCGCACGGTCACGAGGTACATCAAGCAGCACTGGGTATTCAGTGGCACGTATTGGCGATGTTCGCGCCAAGCTTCTTTACCGGGAAATTAATGGCTAAGTATGGCAAAGCGCGTATCACAGCCATAGGACTTCTACTCATTGCGCTCTCTGGTTTGATCGCTCTGTTTGGCTTGGAGCTGACCCACTTCTGGGGATCGCTGATTCTGTTGGGTATCGGTTGGAACTTTGGCTTCATTGGTGCGACGGCGTTGGTGGCGCAAAGTGTTCCGGAAGAGGATAAGAGTGTTGCCCAAGGTTTAAACGACTTTTTGATCTTCTCCATTGTGGCGGTCGGCTCGTTTATGTCCGGTTTGCTGCTCAACTCGACCAGTTGGCAGGTACTTAATCTGGTGATCTTCCCGACTGTTGCGTTGGCGCTTGGTTTGATGCTGTTTAATCAAAAGCGTTCTAGTTGAGGATAAGTTGGCCTGAAAATTGCTTAGCTCTATTTAGGGCTTTATTAAGCTATTTTAGCTCCATCTGTCTTAAATGAGCCTTGTTATTTTGCAAATTCTCTCTATGTATTTGCAATTTGCAACGCAAAATAGTTAAAAGTTGGTTGATATATGAACAGTGCTTCAAAAACGATTTATGACAAGTTAGCGATTAAAGTCGCCTTTTTTATGGTGTTGCTATCGCTGCCAGCACTTGTGCTGAGCCTGTGGGGCGCTATCGCTATTGATGGTGCGTTCGGGCCAGTGATGGCCCAGGGTGTCTTGTTCATCTGTTTGATCATCGCGTCGCTGCGTTCTATTCCGCTGCGTTATCAGCACCGACTAATGATTTCGATCCTGGTTATCTTTATAGCGGGTGCAGTGGCAACGCTTCGTTATTCAAACCCAACGGTCGGTTATACCTACAGCCTGATCATCACACTGTTGATGTGTCTGTTGCTTCCTCGTTTTGCGGTCTTTGCTCTCTTGGCTTGTATTAATGCTTTGGTAGGCGCTGTTGCCGTTTTGATCTTTGATCTGTCAGTGGTTCGAGTGCTGCTTCAGTTCGTCACCTTTACCGGGTTGACGATCATTGGGCTTGAGGTGTTGTTTCAACTGTTAAGTCAACATATGAACTCTAATAAATGGTTTGAAGAGGAAAGTGCTCGACAAAAGGTGGTCTCATCTGAGGCTAACATCGGTTTTTTTGAATACGGTCTGGAAACCGGGCTTTTAAAAGGGGATGCCGTCAATTCATCTCGATTCGGTCTGTCGAAGTCTGATGCCCCGATAGTGTTTAGCGACTATACGCACTGCTTTCCAGAGGAGAGTCTGGCAGCTATTAGTGAAGTGGTTGATAAACTAGTCAAAGGTCCGGTAGGCACTCATACGAATTTTGTTCACGATATGCGTATCCAGCCAAGTGGAGTGTTGTGTCATTTTAAAGTGGTCGGTCAGTCCATAGAACGTAAGGGTGAAAAGCTATTTATCGGTGTTTCAATTGATATCACTGAAGAGGTTCAGCTCGCCAAAGAGGCCGAAGACTTAACCGACCAAATCAATCTTATTTCAAATGCTGGTGGAGTTGGTTTGATTGAGTTCTTCCCTGGAACTCTAACCTTTACATGTAATTCTGAAGTCGCTAAGCGATTGGGTATTGATGACTCAGATGAGGAGCGTTCAATAGAGCTCTTTTACGCTCATCAGACGGAAGATATTAGACAAGCTTTTATCAAACCCAGAGAGGATTTGGCTCATTCTAACAAGGGTGAACTGCAATCTTTTGTGCACCCTTTTTACTTAGCTAATGGCGATCTGCATTACTACCGTGTGACTCGAATCAGGCGAGAGCTCAATGGTCGAGTTTCATTCCTTGGCTTATCTTTGGATATAACCGATGAAATAAATTCACAGAAATCAGCGCAACAGAAAAACCAGTTGTTGGAACTTATAGCTGAAAGTGGGAATTTCGGTTTCTTTGAGGTTGATCTAGAGTCTGGAACGATGACGGGTAACAAAGTTTTAATGGCGCGCGAAGGGCTGTCTGAAGCTGATACGGTTGGGATGGATCAGGTTCTGTCTAAAATACCTGAAGAAGAGCGAGCAGGGTTTAATGCAAATGTTCAGCATGCTATCGAGGCTGGTATCGGGGCGGTGACGTCGTTTACTCACACTTATCAACCGGTAAACTCCGATCCTATTATTGTGAAAGTAACGGCAACAACCCTATTAAAAGACGATAAGTTATTTGCCTTTGGTACATCAATCGATGTTACCGAAGAGCACAAGGCTAAGGAAAAAGCGGTATCAGCTTCACAAAAATTACTTGCCGAACAAGAGCGGCAAAAGCAGATGTACGCCGTAATCGGCCATGAATTGCGCACCCCAGCGGCCAGTCTGCAGATGATGCTGGATGATCTTGAAGAGGGAGAGACGCTGGATAATGCGCTTGTCGGAAGCAATATTGAGCATCTGTTGGGTGTAATCGATACTTTGCGTGCAGTGGCTCAGCCGGAACGTATGGCGCAAGCCGCATTTAAAGATGTTGTGATAGATGAAATTCTCACGGCTCAGGTTGCAAACCTGTCGGGTCTTGCAGAGCGATCGGGTGTCGAACTTACCGCGAACTTAACGAGTTTAACCAGTGACACAGTTCATATTCAGTCTTCGTTACTCAGACAGGTCACCGCGAACCTCATTAAAAACGCCATCATTCACTCGGGTGGGGATAAGGTTCACCTCCATGCCAGTAGCGAATTAAAAGGGGATCACACCAAGGCGTTGACGATTCGAATCTCAGATAACGGTAAGGGTATTTCTGACTCTAAAATAGATACTCTGTTTGAGGCATATCAACGCGGTGACACTAACGCAGAGGGAACTGGCTTGGGTCTGTTTGTCTGCAAAGAGATAGTGGCTTTGATGGGCGGGGATCTTCATTATGAAACCTCTGAACAGGGCGGCGCTGAATTTGTGATCGAGTTAGTGGTCAATCTATCCAAACAGACTAGTGAAACTCCAGTGCCGATCGATAATCCACTGGAGGGTAAGCGAGTCTTGATGGCAGAGGATAATAACGTCATCCAGATGCTAACCGCCAAGATGTTGAAAAAGCAGGGCGCTAGTGTGGTTGTTAACAGCGATGGCCAACAGGCCCTAGACGCCTATGCCGAGGGTGCTTTTGATCTGGTGTTGTCTGATATTTTTATGCCGGAACTGGATGGCTACGGTCTAGTGAAAGGGCTGCGTGAGAGAGGCTATACTGGCCCCATTGTCGGTCTGACGGCAGCCACCATCGGCGCAGAGACCGATCTTATGTTAGAGGCCGGCGCTGATATCGTGATCTCTAAACCGATCGAACTGGCTAAACTCCAAGCCTTCTTGATTGTGTATGACAAATAAGCAGTGCAGTAAGTGAGTTCAGACAATAAAAAACGGGCCCTAGAGGCCCGTTTTTGTCAGTTTGAACGATTACTTCAATCCTAGAATGCGTGCTGCGTTCTCTTTCATGATCAGAGGTTTTACTTCCTCTTTGACATCAAGCTTTTCAAAGTCTGCAATCCAGCGATCAGGTGTGATCACAGGCCAATCAGAGCCGAATAGCATCTTCTTCTTAAGCATGCTGTTCATGTACTGCAGCAAGATTGGCGAGAAGTACTTCGGTGACCAACCAGATAGATCCATGTAGACGTTTGGCTTGTGTGTCAGTACTGACAGCTGCTCTTCCTGCCATGGAAAGGCAGGGTGCGCCATGACGATGGTCATGTCTGGGAAGTCTGCAGCGACGTCATCTAGGTAGATTGGCTGAGAGTACTTAAGACGCATGTTCATGCCGCCTGGAGCACCCGCACCTACACCGGTTTGACCAGTGTGGAATAGGGCGATAGCACCCTCTTCAGCGATCGCTTCGTATAGAACGTACGCCGAGCGATCGTTCGGGTAGAAGCCCTGCATGGTTGGGTGGAATTTGAAGCCTTTCACACCAAACTCACGAACAAGACGACGCGCTTCGCGAGCACCTAAGCGGCCTTTAGCAGGGTCGATTGATGCGAACGGGATAAGGATGTCATCGTTCTCAGCACAGATGCGCGCTACTTCTTCGTTTTCGTAACGCTTGAAGCCGGTGTTGCGTTCTGCGTCTACTGGGAAGATAACCGATGCGATCTTGCGCTCACGGAAGTAAGCCGCAGTCTCATCGGGTGATGGCATCATGTTGTGGCCAGCTGGGTTCTTGAAGTACTTCGCGAACGCTTCTTGGAACTCAAAGTAGCCGTCATCACGATCACAAGAGCAGGGCTCTTCCGCGTGTGTGTGGAAGTCGATGGCGATGATTTCGTCTAGATTAATCATTCTCTATCCCCTTAAAGTGAGATCACGTGGTCATCAGATGACTCAACGTATAGTGATTCCATTATATCAGCACGGCGAGCCATGACAGCGCGCTGGTTGATCGAGCCCTTGTCTGTGATCTCGTTGCCGTCGATCGATGGCAGTTCAGACAGTACTGTGATGCGTTTAACGCGTGTTGAACTACCGGTACTGGTGCCCGCCATCTGTTCAAGACGTTCTGCCATCACCTCTTTGACGTGTGGTTGAGCAACCAATGTCTCGTTGTCCATCTCTTTACCACCAGGAACCAGTGCCTGAAGGTGAGCCCAGTCTGGGAAGATCATCGCTGCAATGTAACCACGGTCACGGCCACAGATTACGGCATCTTGCACATAAGGAGCAAAGTGGTGGATCAATGAAGCTCGTAGTGTACCTACGCTGACCCAAGTACCGGTATCGAGTTTAAAGTCTTCAGAGACACGGCCATCAAACAGAAGGCCGCGGTTAGGTTCGTTCGCGTCGATCCATTTAACCGCATCGCCTAGACAGTAGAAGCCCTCTTCATCGAACGCTTTCTTAGTCTGCTCTTCGTTACGCCAGTATCCAGGGGTGATGGTAACCGCTTTCACGCGGATTTCTGTTTTGTCACCGTTAGGGATGAGCTTAAGCGTGATGCCGGGTGCTGGGCTGCCAACAACGCCTGATGCAGACTCTTCAACGGATGCGAACAAGACAGACGGTGCCGTCTCAGTGGCGCCAAGACCTGTCACCATAGGTACTTTCTTACCAGTGTGTTCAACCGAAAGCTCGTCAAGCTGATCCCAGACGTGCTGAGCTAGGCCAGCACCGGCGAAGAAGAACATCTTCAAGTTTTTGAACAGCGATTTAGCGATTTCAGGGTTCGCTTTTAGCTCTTTCGCCATCAACTCGTAGCCTTTAGGCACATTGAAGTAGATGGTTGGCGAAATCTCTTTGAGGTTCTCCATAGTGTGGTGAATCATCTTCGGTACCGGTTTACCTTCATCAATATAGAAAGTACCACCGTTGTAGATCGCCATACCGATGTTCTGGTTACCACCAAAGGTGTGGTTCCATGGTAGCCAATCCAGAATAACGGGCTTCTCATCTTTCAGGAATGCGTAGACCGAACGCACCATCTCTTGGTTTGCACAGATCATCTGCTGAGTGTTGATCACCGCTTTTGGCATGCCGGTTGAACCGGAAGTCCATAAGAACTTTGCGATCGCATCACCAGTTAGAGCGGCGTGTGTTGCGTCAGCTTCTGCTGAAGCTTCGCAATTGAGCGCCAGGTCAAGGTGGGTCACATCATAGCTTAAGCCATCCGTTGCGTGGTCTGCTGAACAGGTCAGTACTGGTGCTTTATCGATGTTAACCGCGTCAATGGCATCACGGTAAGGACCTAGGTTATCGGTAAAGATAAGACCCGGTGTCAGTGTGTCAAAGACGTGACGCAGTTTGCCGTAGTCGCTCGAGATTAACGAATATGCAGTCGAGATGGGTGAGAAAGGTACACCGATGTACATCGACGCTAGAGCAACCAATAGGTGTTCTGTCGAGTTGCCTGACAGGATAACCACTGGGCGATCGTTGCTCAGGTTTTGCGACAGCATCCAGCTGGCAATTGAACGTACACGCTCAAGTGTCTGTGCGAAGGTGAGTGATTCCCACTCACCATTTTCACCGCGCTGGCTGATCAGTACAGTGTCTGGTGTCTCTTTAGCCCAGTGAACCAGTTTATCGGTTAGCTTAACTGGGTAATCAGCCAATGGCTCTGCACTGGTGACGTATTGCACGCCTTCGGCAGCGTTCTCAATCGTCACGCCGAAGTCCTTGATATTTACTGAATGAAATTCTGCAGTCATTTTTATCTCCTGATGCCTAATGCATCTAAGCGTTAAGCATCAAATTTGTAGTCCGCAATCCCGTCAGCTGCGGAATTGAAGTTAGCCACTTTTGCATACACCTGAGGTAACTGGTGCGCATTGTAGAACTTGGCTAGCGCAATCATGTTGCCAAAGAACTCTGGATCGTTGCTCTGTTCAGCAGTTGCTTTCAATGCAATCTCGCCAAGTTGCCATGCTGTCAGTAAGAAGCCCAGTGCATCCAGCATTGGGACTGCGCCAGCATTCAGTTGCAGTAGATCAGCCTCTTCAGCCAGCAGGGCAGGGAGGGTGTCACGAACGGCTGCGGTTGCTGCGGTAAGGTCCTGGCCCAGTTTGGCAAGATCCGTGTTTGTAGTGAGCTCATTAGCGACAGCATCGATCTCTTCAAGTAACTGAGTCAGTGCTACACCCTTATCCATACGAATCTTACGGAACAGCAAGTCGCTGCCTTGAACACCAGTAGTGCCTTCGTAAATGGTCGTGATGCGAGCATCACGCATAAACTGTGCAATGCCCGTCTCTTCAACAAAGCCCATGCCGCCAAATACCTGAATGCCGGTGCCGGTCATTAGGTTGGCCTGTTCAGTCGCGAAGGCTTTAAAGATAGGAGTGAGTAGTGCAATACGCGACTCTGCTGCAGCTTTTTCAGCTTCGTCCGTTGCGTGTTCTGATTGATCGAACAGTGCCGCGATTAGGTAACCTAACGCGCGCTGACCAGTCGCAAATGACTTCATGGTCATTAACATACGCGCAACATCGGGGTGCTGTGCGATGGCTACGCGACGCTCACCAGTAGCAAAGTGACGACCCTGTGGACGTTCAAGTGCATATTCACACGCCTGCTGATATGCGATTTGAGAAAGAGCTACACCCTGTACACCGACAGATAGGCGAGCTTCGTTCATCAGAATGAACATTGCCATCAAGCCTTTGTTCTCTGGACCGACTAATTCGCCGAAACAGTTGTCCTTGTCACCGTAGCTCATTGAACAGGTCGGGCTACCGTGTAGACCGGTTTTGTGTTCGATGCCGGTACAGACAACGTCGTTAAATTCACCCAGTGAACCATCGTCATTAATACGGTAAGTGGGTACAGCAAATAGAGAGATGCCACGGCTACCTTCAGGAGCATCGGGTGTGCGAGCTAGAACAAAGTGAACCTTGTTCTCAGTCATGTCGTGCTCACCGTAGGTGATGTAGATCTTTTGACCTTTAATTAGGTATTGGCCGTTATCCTGAGGAATCGCTTTGGTTTTGAGCTCACCCAAGTCAGTACCAGCGCTAGGCTCAGTTAAAGCCATGGCAGCAGTCCATTCGCCGGTGATGAACTTCTCGATGTAACGCGCTTTCTGCTCTTCCGTGCCGAACTTCATTAGGATTTCACTACAGCCCTGAATGACTGCGTGGAACATGACAAACGAAAGGTTAGCGCTATGCCACATCTCGTTAACAGGCTGCGCGATGAATTTAGGCAGCTCCTGACCACCGAAATCCATAGGTAGGGCTAGGCCCATCCAGCCGTCTGCTGCGAACTGATCGAACGCCTCTTTCCAACCGGTAGGTGTGAAGACTTTGCCATCTTCAAAGCGACAACCTTCGTTGTCACCCACAGCATTCATTGGCGAAAGCGATTTTCCAGCCAGTTCACTGGCCGCTTCTAGAATGGCTGCCACAGTATCGGCATCGAAATCAGCCAAAGCTTCATTGGCGTTCAGACCGGTATTTTCAACAGCGTTCTGAACCAAAAACTGCATCTCTTTTAGCGGAGCTTGATAGTCACTCATCGTTAACTTACCTCTGCTTAATGATTATTTGGCGGCCATGCGGATCGCACCATCAAGGCGGATCACTTCACCGTTTAACATCTGGTTTTCGATGATCTGCTGTGCAAGCATTGCAAACTCATCTGGATTACCAAGACGTGAAGGGAAAGGTACAGATGCCCCAAGCGCTGCCTGAACCTCTTCAGGTAGTTCGTCCATCAGCGGTGTGCGGAATAGACCTGGAGCAACCGTCATGATGCGGATGCCAAGTTTCGCTAGTTCACGCGCTAGTGGTAGTGTCATTGCTGCTACACCGGCTTTAGATGCAGAGTAAGCCGCCTGACCAATCTGACCATCAAATGCAGCAACCGATGCCGTGTTGACAATCACACCGCGCTCGCCAGAATCACCTGGTTCGTTGTTCTGCATGACGTTCGCAGCCAAACGTGCAATGTTGAATGTACCGACTAGGTTGATGTTTACAATGCGCTGGAAGCTCGCAAGGTCGTGTGGGCCATCACGGCCAACCAGACGTTTAGCACCGCCAACACCAGCACAGTGAACAACCCCTGAGAGTGCACCAAACTTAGCTGTTGCTGCTTCAATACACGCGCTTACAGAAGCTTCATCAGAGACGTCAGTTTTACAAAAGATCGCCGAGTCGCCCAAATCGGCTGCAACACGGTTGCCGCCTGCTTCATTGATATCTGCGATACATACCTTGCCACCCATCGCACTTAGACGACGTGCCACTGCTTCACCAAGGCCTGAGCCAGCGCCAGTCACTAGAAATAGTTTATCTGCAATCTGCATAGTGAACTCCGGCCGCTTACTGCTGTGGCTGTTTTTTACGGTTTAGGAACTTCTCTAGACGAGCAACAACGTCTGGGTGAGTCTGTGTAATACCGCAAAGTAGAGACTCAGTGTACATGCCGTCGTCATGAGACATGCTGTCGATGTGACGAAGGCCTGTTGTCATAGCCCAGTTTGAGTAGGGTGAGTTGGTGGCAATGTGTGCTGCTAGCTCTTTTGCTTTCTCTAGTGACTGGCCATTTTCAACAACGTAGTGTGATAGGCCTAGGCGGTAGCCCTCCTCAGCGTCGACATCACGACCCGTTAGCATCATCTCAGTCATGCGGCCGGCACCGATAACGCGTGCAACGTTACGTGATGCACCACCACCCACGAAGATACCGTGGCGGCCTTCTGGTAGGCGGTAGTAAGTGCCTTTTTCAGAAACACGAACGTGTGCACAGGTTGCTAGCTCAAGGCCACCACCGATAACAGCACCCTGCATAGCGGCAATTACTGGAAGGCCTGAGTTTTGAATATGTCCAAAGGTGCGGTGCCACATGTTTGAGTGCTTAACAACATCTAGGCCTTGGCGTGCTTTGTGTTCCGCAAGATCAAGACCTGAACAGAACTCTGGGCCAGCACCCGAGAAAATCACGACACGTACATCTTCAGGCATGGTGATAAATACCTGTTCGATCTCAAGACACAGTTCGTCGTTGATCGCGTTTTTCTTCTCAGGACGGTTAAGGTGTAGGTGGCCGATGCCGTCTTCAACAGTGAACTGGATGTAAGTGTAGTTGCTCATAAGAAGCCTCATTTTGTTTGGGTGCTATGAAGCACAGTGTCTGTCTGATATTTGTTTATCATATAAACAATTAAAGGGTTCAGCAATATGCTTTGGTCTAAAACTGTTTAGTAACTAAACAATTTTAATTTAAGTACAAAGTGTGTTTACAATATCCCTATCTTTTTAAGTGCTTATAGCAGCTGTATTAGTGTTAAGGGTAAGGAATGGCGAGTCGTTCAAAGCGTAAAAATGAATTAGATGTGGATCTCGGGCTGCTGGGCAGCTCCCTAGGCTACCACCTGCGTCGTGCTCAGCTTGCTGCATTTAATGGCTTTTCTAAGGGGTGTGCTGAGTTAGGCATCAGTCCGGGGCTGTTTGCTGTGTTGGAAATTGTTTACCGTAACCCTGGCCTGACGCAGACTGCAGTGGCGAATACCCTTGGTACTGACCGTTCGGCTATGGTCGCAGCGATCGATAAGCTAGAAAAAATGAATCTGCTAGAGCGTTGTGCTGCCGAGAATGACAGACGATCCTATGCACTGAGAATGACTGAGCATGGTAATGAGTGGTACCAAGCAGCCGAGCAGAAGGTAAAGGCTAACGAAGAGGCCTTCTATGAGCCGTTGCAAGATTCAGAGCGTGAACTGCTGGTCGATATGCTGACTCGTTTATCGAATCGGGCTGAGGCTCAGTAAAAGCATGACCGCCTCAACGAGCATGAATCCCATTCCCCAGTTTGGGCTCTACGGTGAATCCAATATTGATGATCCGGTGTTTGTGCATGTTGAGAACATAGCCAGTCGCAGTCGCGATAATGGTTGGTCTATTCAACCACACCGACATGGACGAATGTTCCAAATCATTTTTGTCTTTGATGGCATGGCTGACGTCACTATCGATGATCATAATCACTCTTTGACAGGCCCCTTTGCGATTTCATTGCCTGCCGGTGTTGTACATGGCTTTCGATTCTCGCCCGAAACTGAGGGTGTCGTGCTGACATTGGCAGAACCGCTGTTGACCAACGAGTCCTATGAGCGTTGTGAACCCTATTTTGGTTCCCTGTTTGCTGGTGCATCGGTGATCTCTCTAGTCGGTCAAGAGCGCATTGTTCAGGAGATTCAGGGTTACTTAGGCATGATCGAGCGGGAACTGGCCTCTGTCGATATGGGGCACTCATTGGTCTCGGAATGGTTAGCCCGAGCGACGTTGATGCAGCTGCGCCGTTTGCTAGTCACTGATGCTGATAGCGCGCCATCACTTCAAGCCGCCAAACCGGTAATACGATACCGAAAACTGATCGAACAACACCTCTATGACCACCTGTCGGTAGAGCAGTATGCGTCGTTTATTGGAATATCGGCCGATCATCTTAACCGCCTCTGTAAACAGGAGGTGGGTAAAACCGCCAAGGCGATGGTGCAAGAGCGATTGCTGCTGGAAGCCAAGCGTCGTCTGGTGTTCACCCGCGGTAGTGTCGAAGAGTTGGCCTTTGATCTGGGCTTTAAAGACCCTGCCTACTTCTCGCGTTTCTTCAAGAAACTGACTGATCAAACCCCTGCTGTCTACCGTAGTTCTCATAACTACGACTCTAATTAAGATCGGAAAAGTACTATTAATGATCGTTAATGGCCCTGTTGGGAGCAGAGCCGTCGGTCCATTATGTTTGAACGATTTTGAATCATCTCGAGAGCAGAATAATGAAAACATTGAAGACACAAGTAGCGATCATTGGTGGCGGCCCTTCGGGTCTGTTGTTAGGACAACTGTTACACAAGAAAGGGATCTCTAACGTCATACTTGAACGTGTAACAGGTGATTACGTATTGGGTCGTATCCGCGCAGGTATCCTTGAGCAGGGCTTTGCAGATCTAGTCCGTGAAGCCGGTGTTGCTGAAAACATGGACAAGTGTGGTCACGTTCATGAAGGTGTCGTCATTGCAGTAAATGGTGAAAATCATCGTATCGACCTTAAAGGTTTGACAGGCGGTGACGTCGTTGTCTGTTACGGTCAGGTCGATATTACTGAAGACCTAATGGCTGCTCGTGAAGCAACTGAAGGCTTGGATACTTACTATGAAGCATCGGATGTTCAGCCACATGATGTGAAGAGTGATAATCCTTATGTGACATTCACTCACGGTGGAGAAGAGTACCGTCTTGAGTGTGACTTCATCGCGGGTTGTGATGGCTTCCACGGCGTTTCACGTCAAACGATTCCTGAAGATGTACGTACTGAGCACGAGCGTGTCTACCCATTCGGTTGGTTAGGTCTACTGGCTGATGTGCCTCCATGTCACGATGAGCTTATTTATGCGAAATCAGAGCGTGGCTTTGCCCTAGCATCACAGCGCTCACCAACTCGTTCACGTTACTACATTCAGGTACCTTTGACTGACAAGGTTGAAGATTGGTCTGATGAAGCGTTCTGGGAAGAGCTTAAAAAGCGCCTACCTAAAGAGGCGGCTGACAATGTTACTACTGGACCAGCACTTGAGAAGTCTATTGCACCGCTCCGTTCATTTGTTTGTGAGCCAATGCAGTACGGCAATCTTTTCCTAGTCGGTGATGCGGCACACATCGTACCGCCAACAGGCGCTAAAGGTCTTAACCTGGCTGCTTCTGATGTGGCAACGCTATACAAGATTCTGACTAAAGTTTATGAAACGGGTGATCGTAAATACATTGATCAGTACTCTGAAATCGCACTGCGCCGCGTTTGGCACGGTGAACGTTTCAGCTGGATGATGACTAACATGCTTCACGACTTTGGTGACGAAGTTAGCGATGCAGGTACTGATCCAGAAATGCGTCAGCGCTTTATGGATTCTGAGCTCAGCTACTTCATGAACTACGAAAATGGTCGTCGTGTTATTGCCGAGCAGTATGTAGGTCTTCCTTACGAAGATGTAAAAGAGTAATTTTACGCATCTGCTAATAACGCCAGGCTGCTTAGTTGCAGCCTGGCGTTTTTATTTGGTCATTCACTTCAGGTTATAGCCAATCTTATGCAAAAACATCATACCTGCAATCATCACAACCAATGCACCGATGAGTGCTCCAAGGTAGGAGCCGGATAGGTCTGCAACATAACCGGCAAAAATCGGTGCAACGATCTGAGCAACCCCAAAGCTGATGGTCAGTTTTGCCATCGCTTTCGCTGGGTTGTAGGGGAATGCACGTCCGACAATAGCTAAGGTTAAGCTGACGATTCCGGCAAAGGTGCCTCCCCAACAAGCGGCGGCAATGAAACTGGCCAAGCTGTGGTCGGTCACAAGCGGCAAGATAAACGAAACGATTTGAATGATGTAGGCCAATTGCAGGGCTTGTATCTGTCCGATGCGGTTAGCTACCTTGTCCCAGATCAGTGCCGACGGCGCCGCACAAAGTCCCACGATGACCCACACCCAACCACCTTTGCCGGCTAACTGAGGGGTGTTCTGTAGTATGTCGATAATGAACGTAGCACTAATGACGTAACCGACACCGGCACAAAAATAGGTGGCGATCAGTAGATTCATGAACCGCGAATCGGGCTCTTCAACAGCACTGGCGGTGTTGGCTTCAAACTTCGGTGGGTAGGGCATCCAGAGCCAGGCAGGGATAAGAAAGAGGGCGCCCATCAATGCAAGATCCTGCCACTGTTGATCCCAGCTTAGATCGGCCGAAAATAGGGCGGTGATCAGCCCAGTAAAGACAATGCCGATACCCATGCCGATGAAATGGACCCCTAGTTGCGGCTTGAAATGATTGGCGCGCAACCAGTTGATGACCAGTCCAGAGGCGAGTAGCAGCCCCGCGGTACTGGAGATGCCAGAGAGAAATCTGAGTATTGACCAGAGCAGGTGATCCTCAGTAAGGCCAGTGCCAAAGGTGGTGACCGTCGCTAGAATCAGATAAAAACGGTAGAGGTGAAATTTTGCTGACAGCTCTTTGATATTCGCCGCCAAGATGGCCCCAACGAGATAGCCGATGTAGTTGTAGGTCGCTAACCAGCCTCCCACCAGCTTTGAGAGATCTGTCTGCTCTAACATTTGCGGTAGCAGAGGTGTGTAAGCGAATCGAGCTATGCCAACCGTCAGGATCATTGAACAGATGCCAGCAAAGATAACCTTGTTGCGCTCACGTGTTAAATGTATGTTTGAATCTGCAGTGTTCACGTCGCTCAATTCCTAAAGTGGTTCGATCACTCTAATGCGAAAAAGTAGATAAATGTATTAAACCTTTAGTGCATCGATTTTAAGATGCGGAATGCCCATTCCGTCTTAGTCGCTTCGATTTACAGAAAACCTTTAACAATAGGTCTGCTCTGGATATGAAAACGGCGAGCAGAATCAAAGTGCAACCGAGTAGTTGCGACGCGGACATCGTCTCCTTCAGCCAAATCATACCTAAGATAGCCACCCAAACAGGCTCCAATGTCAGGATCAGAGCACCTCGACTTGCGGGGCCAAGTTTCAGTGAGTAGGTCTGAACAAAAAAGCGCAGACTGGTCCCAATTAATACACTGGCAAGAAACCAGCCTAGAATCGAGATCTCGGCGTTAATGGTCCAGCTTTCGGTTAACAATGAGATCGGTAACAGAACAGCGCCCGCTGTCAGCAGTTGAATCGACGTCAGTGCTCTTAATGGTGTTTTACCGGCGGCGCGACTATTGATGTTTAGGTAGATTGCAAAGGAGATTGCTGACGCTAAGTAGTACCACTCACCCAAACCAAAGACAAAGTTAGATGTTAAGGTGAGAAAAGCAGCACCGATCACAGCAACCGGCACCGCGAACCAGGCAAAACGTGTGGGTTGGTCACCAAATAGTGGCGCCAAAAGAGGTGCAAAAATGGCACCTAAACTGGTCAGAAACGCGCCGATTCCGATATGAGTTCCGTGGAACAGGCCTAATATCCAAAACCCTAGGCCTGCGGCAAATATCACACCAACCAAGGTCACCCGCGAAAGGTCACGTAAGGTGAAGAGTAACAACTCACTGCGTGCGAACAGGGCAATCAGGAGCCCCGCCAACATAAATCGACAGCCCATGAATAGAATGGGTTCAAGACCTAGCAGAACCTCTTTAGAGAATATCCAGCTAATGGCAGCTAACAGGGAGGCCAGCAGCATGAGTAGGTCAGATTTAAGGTATTGAGGGTTCAATGTGTGATCTCGTAAGGTTGAGTGGATAGCATAAACAAAAAAGACGACCCAAGGGTCGTCTTTTTGTTGCTCAATGAAGATTACTTCATTGTTGGCATTGTGAACTCTGGACCAGCACTTAGACCGGTTGGCCAGCGAGCTGTGATTGTCTTCATGCGAGTGTAGAAGCGAACGCCGTCTGGACCGTGCATGTGCAGTGGACCGAATAGCGAACGTTTCCAGCCACCGAAGCTGTGGAATGCCATAGGTACTGGGATTGGCACGTTGACACCGACCATGCCCACTTGTACGTTTTCACAGAAGTTACGAGCCGTGTCACCGTCACGTGTGAAGATGGCCGTGCCGTTACCGTATTCGTGCTCGTTGATTAGGTTTAGCGCTTCTTCGTAGCTGTTAACACGAACAACCGCTAGCACCGGACCGAAGATCTCTTCGTTGTAGATGCGCATGCCAGGCTTAACGTTATCGAAAAGAGTTGGGCCAACAAAGTAGCCGTTGTCGTGATCAACCACTTTGAAGTTACGGCCATCAACAACCAATGTTGCACCTTCTTCAACACCTGAATCGATGTAACCCAATACTTTGTCAGCGTGTACACGGCTCACTAGAGGACCCATGTGTGGCTCTGGAGTCGACATACCGTTGCCTACAGACATCTTCTCGATCTCTGCAGTCATATCTTTGATAAGGTGATCAGCAACTGCGTCACCTACACAGACCGCGACAGAGATCGCCATACAACGCTCGCCGGCAGAACCGTAAGCAGCGCCCATTAGAGAGCTAACCACCTGTGATGGCTCAGCATCTGGCATTACGATTATGTGGTTTTTAGCACCGCCCAGTGCTTGTACACGTTTGCCGTGCGCGCTTGCAGTAGAGTAGATGTACTCAGCGATTGGAGTAGAACCAACGAAGCTGACAGCCTGAATGCGCTCATCTGTTAGAAGCACGTCGACTGCTTCTTTGTCACCGTTAACGATGTTGAATACACCATCTGGAAGACCCGCTTCAGTTAGAAGCTCAGCTAGACGCATAGTCGTTGATGGATCTTTCTCAGATGGCTTCATTACGAAGGTGTTACCGCAGGCAATTGCTACTGGGAACATCCACATTGGAACCATTGCTGGGAAGTTGAATGGGCTGATACCCGCACACACACCCATAGGCATCATCTGACTGTAGCTGTCTACGCCACGGCCAACGTTTAGGCTGTGCTCGCCTTTCTGAAGGTGAGGGATACCACAAGCAAACTCAACAACTTCAAGACCACGAGTTAGTTCGCCTTTCGCGTCAGAGAAGACTTTACCGTGCTCAGAAGTAATTAGCTCAGCAAGTTCATCAGCGTTAGCTTCTACTAGCTCTTTAAACTTAAACATGACGCGAGCGCGCTGAAGTGGAGTCACTTTGCTCCAAGTTTTAAAAGCTTCTTGTGCATTGGCAATCGCTGCACGAGTCTCATCTGCAGTTGAAAGCGCAACCTCTTTAGTTTGTGCGCCAGTCGCAGGGTTGTAGACAGGTGCTGTACGACCTGAGTTTGAAGCGACGTGCTGGCCGCCGATGTAGTTACCTACGATAGACATAGAACTTCTCCTTTATTGGTATGGAGTTATTAGACATCATCATATTTGTTGTAACAATATAAAATAATCACTGTATGATATATCAAAATTGATAGATCAATTGGGTGGGTTATGCGTAGTTCAACATTTAACTGGGAAGATGCTCGTTACTTTCTTGCCGTTGCTAGGGCAGGGCAGATGGGAAAGGCGGCTGAGAACCTAAATATCTCGACGATTACACTGTCTCGTCACCTCTCTTATTTGCAACAGAGGACTGGAACTCCGCTCTTTATCCGCCTGAGTAAAGGACTGAAACTGACCGACGAAGGCGTGCGTTTGATGCATTACCTCGAGCGTGCAGAGGCCGAAATAGAAGCAGCCGGCGAAATCTTTGGTAGTGATAGCAGCTCCGTCAGTGGCACTGTGCGTGTCGCAGCGCCAGAGGGGTTTGCGCTGCGCGTGCTGACACCGCAGTTGTCATCTTTTCTTCAGGATAACCCAGATCTAAATATAGAAATTGTTCCTCAGTCACGCGGCTTTTCGTTATCAAGGCGTGAAGCCGATATTGCGGTGATGGTGGGTAAACCAACCGAACCCAAGCTGGACTCTATCTGCATAGGTAGCTATAGCCTTGGTCTCTATGCATCTCAACAATATATTGATCAATACGGTATGCCGGACTCTATTGAGGATTTATCGGAGCATCGTTTGATCGGTTATGTGGAAGACCTTCTTTTTTCGGACAAACTCAATACACCTCGCTCTGTATGGCCTCAGTGGCAATCACAAACAGCAATCTACTCTCCTATTGGTCAGGTTGAAGCAGTTAAAGCTGGTTTAGGTATCGGTATGCTGCACAGGTTTCTACTAAGAGAGAGTGATCAACTGGTACGTTTGATCCCTGAGATTGAGGTACAAAGAGAGTTTTATCTTGTCTATCACCAGAGTACCGAGAAGGTACCTCGAATCGGTGCTACCCTCGAATTTATGAAGGGACTAAAAGCTGAGTAGTGTCTATGAATGATGTGATGATTTTAGGAGCTGGCGCACTGGGTGCATATGTCGGTGGGTGCATTGCTGAGGCGGGTTACAGTGTACAACTGGTCAATCGCTCAAGCAGTAATGCTGAAGTGGTAAACGCTCAGGGGCTCAAAGTTGAAACCAGTGATGATACCTTTGTTGTTCACCCAAGTGCGGTGCAGTTAGAGCACGCGTGCGATGCTCGTTTTGTACTGCTGTTCACTAAAACCTACCAAAGTGTAGAGGCTATCAAGGCCATTGAACCAAAACTATCACCTTCATCGATCATAGTAACGCTTCAAAACGGTTTGGGTAATGGTCTGCGAATCGCTGAACATGTTAAACAGTCTGTGATTCATGGCGTTACGATGATTCCCGCAACTCAGGTTGAGCCTGGCTTTGTTCGCTCGCACGGGTTTAGCGATACTTGGTTTGGCCCACTCAATCCCAGTGATCAACATGCGCTTTCAGCAGCGATTGAGTTGGAGAAAATACTCACAGAGGCAGGTATTACCGCTGCCAATGTCGATCAGCCACTGAACAAGATCTGGCAGAAAGCCTGCTTTAATGTCGCTATGAACGGAGTTTGTGCCTTAACAGATGCCGGCCCAGGCATTGTTAATGACACTGAGGCGTTGAAGCGGGAAGCTCACGCGTTGGCTGATGAGGCTGTCAGTGTCGCGAACGCAATGGATGCGATTGTGGATACAGAGGCGCTGCATAACCTAATCAACTTCGCCTGTGCCGAACACCGCTTTCATCAGCCCTCGATGTTGCAAGACGTGCGGGCGGGGCGCTTAACAGAGGTCGATTCGTTGAATGGATTTGTTGTTGAACAAGCGAAACGCTTGGGTGTTTCGGTTCCCAAAAATGAGCTGATGACGGCACTCATATTGGCACGCCAGGTTTCACCTAAGTTCTGGTCAGGAGTGAAGTAACTGAGTGGCTACAACTCTTTAGGAAAGGTGTGAATTAATCGCCAATAGGTATACCCAAACAGACCCGTAGCAAGAATCGACCAGAATGGGGCAGCACCCCAAAGGAACCACTCAGCTGCAGCCCAAAGTCCTGTAAATATGACAGTACCATAGCGGCGCGCTTTGGGTTTGAAAAAAGCTAGGTCATCATCGCGAATCACAATTTGTATCCTTAGGTGGATTGCATATAAAAACGAAGCGTTTATTCTAAACGCATATTAGATATTCGAGCTAATTAAGTTCGATCTGCACAATTAGGAAACAGCGTGTCTACGTCACATCATTATACACTCAAGGTTGAGTGTCCCGGCCGTACTGGATTGGTGGCCGCAATCACTACATTTTTAGCGAATCGTGATTTTTTCATTGTCGAAATGAAGCAGTTTGATGACGAAGTGTCGGGTCGTTTTTTCAGCCGTTTAGAGTTTACAACTCATACACCATTGGATTTAGACCTGATAGCAAAAGAGTTTAATCGCGAAGTTGCTGATGCGTTAGAGATGAACGCTCAGTGGCGCAGTGCTAAAGCGCCCATGAAAACGCTGATACTGGTCTCACAACATGATCACTGCTTGATGGAGCTGCTCTACCAGCAGAAACGAGGTGAGCTCAATATTGAAGTGACAGGCATTCTGTCGAACCACCCAGACCTTGAGCCTGTCGCCAATTTCTACGGCTTAGACTTTGAGTTGTTGCCTAGCCTGGAGACAAAACTTGAGACCAAAGCTGCTCGTGAAAAGCGCATTCTTCAAGCGTTCAAAGAGACAGGTTCTGAGTTGGTGATACTGGCTCGATACATGCAGATTCTGTCGCCTGAGCTCTGTTCGGCGTTGGCTGGGCAGTGCATCAATATACACCACTCATTCTTGCCAGGCTTTAAGGGCGCTAGACCCTATTTCCAAGCTTATGATCGCGGTGTTAAACAGATTGGTGCAACCGCTCACTATGTTACTTCTGATCTTGATGAAGGTCCGATCATCGAACAAGAGGTGGGACGTGTTGATCACAGTTTCGGCCCTGATGATTTGCGAGACATGGGGCGTAACATGGAGAACCTGGCGTTATCCAAAGCCGTGCGTGCTCACACCGAACAGCGCGTCTTTGTGAATGGCCTTAAGACGGTTGTTCTCTCCTAGTTACAGTGCATTTAGGTTCTGCAAATAGTGCTCGGCTGTTTGCAGAATCTCTGTTTTCTCCTCTTCAGGCTTTTTATCCCAGTTACGATAGACCATCGCGGTGCGTGGGTTGTTGCTGAAACGGCTGGCGTGGCGATGTTGGAAGTGCCAATAGAGGCTATTGAATGGGCAGCTGTTATCCCCCGAGCGTTGTTTCACATCGTAGTGACACCCTTTGCAGTAGTCGCTCATTCGATTGATGTACTGGCCTGATCCTGAATAGGGTTTGGAAGCTAGCAAGCCGCCGTCGGCAAACTGACTCATACCGAGGGTGTTGGGCATCTCTACCCACTCAATGGCGTCGATGTAGATGCCTAGATACCAGGCATCAACCTGTTTAGGATCAATGCCAGCCATTAAACAGAAGTTCCCTATAACCATCAGTCGCTGAATGTGGTGCGCGTAGGCGTACTCCAGTGACTGATCAATGCACTGGTGCATGCAGTTCATTTTGGTCTTACCATCCCAGAAAAAGTCGGGGAGATGCCTATCTGCATTCAGGGCATTCATGCTGGGGTATTCAGGTAGATTGATCCAGTAGATGCCACGAACAAACTCGCGCCAACCTAGAATCTGCCTGACAAAGCCCTCTATCTGAGCAAGATCGATACGTTCGGGCTGCTCGCGGTATACTTGAATGGCACGCTCAATCACCTGTGCCGGTGAGATCATTTTACAGTTCAAAGCGAAGGAGATTCGTGAATGGTAGAGACTCCATTTGTGCTCTGAGTTCGCCGTCATCGCATCCTGAAATTTTCCAAACAGAGGAAGGCAGTGAGTGCAGAAAAACTCCAGTAACTCCAACGCTTCACTTCGTGTGATTGGCCAGACAAGTTGTGTGCCCATCTCACCAAAGTAGTTGATGCCGTGTCGATCTAAACGGTTTCGAATATCTTCTGTGTTGTGAGCAAACACCAGTGGTTCTGGAATGTCCGCAAGATCCGCTTTTTTAAACGCTTTTTGGTTCTCGGTATCGTAATTCCAACGACCGCCTTCGGGCTCTTTGCCCTGCATAAGGTAGCCATGTTTAACCCGCATGCGCCGGTAGAAGGCCTCCATACGGTGTCCAGTATTAGGTTTAAACTCTTTGCTGATCGCTTCAAATGGCAGTAGGAAGTGCTCGGTGTCGAACTCACGCAGACCGGTCCCTTCTGGTAGTGATAGGTTGCGACACTGTTCAAGCAGACGTATCTCATCAGGTCGCTGATACTCAATCTGTGTAAAACCGTGGCGTTTGATCAAATGGTTGATCAATGAGTCTAGGGATTCAAAATCGGCGGTCTCATCAAGCGTTAAATGAATGACCTGATGACCAGCGCTTTTAAGAGCCTCGGCAAAGCGCTGCATCGCCATAAAAAAAGCGGTGATCTTTTGCAGATGGTGTTTAACGTAGTTCTGCTCTTGGTGCAGTTCAGCAATGAGGTAGGTAACTTGGTCTGATTTGTCACGAAACCAGCTGTGTTTGGCGTTGAGTTGGTCGCCGAGTACCAGTCTAAGGGTGCTCATCGCTGTTGCTTAGCCTCGCGTCGACAGCGCTCCGAGCAGTACTTCACCTGCTCCCAATCGCGCTCCCACTTTTTGCGCCAGTTGAAGGGCTTTTGGCACTGCTCACAGATTTTGCTTGGTAGATTGAGTTTGTGGTGCATTATTTCATCTCGATGGGCCAGTCGTGGTAGTCGACACGATCGATTGGCAGCATCATCTCTTCACCGCCCCAACGCTGTATAAATAGCCCCTCAGGGTCATAGGTTTGTGTCTGCTTCGCCAGATTGAATTGTCGATGGCCGCGCGGGTCTGCACCAACTCCACCTAAGTACTGCCAGTTCCCCCAATTACTGGCCAGATCAAAATCGATCAGCGCCTCTTCAAAGTAGGCCGCACCGTAACGCCAGTCAATGCCAAGCTCATGCACTAAGCAGCTCGCCACCAGCTGTCTGGCGCGATTGGATTGATAACCCGTTGCTTTCAACTGACGCATGGCAGCGTTGACGATTGGGTAGGGGGTGGTGCCTTCAATCCAGGACTTCATTCGTTCTGGGTAGAAAGAGGTTAAGGGCTTACGATTAAATGGCCCAGTCTGGTGATAGATCTTGTTGCCCCACTTGTGGGCATACCACTGGAAATAGTCACGCCACAGCAGTTCAAAAAATATCCAGTAGGTCGAGTCATTTGCAACCACATCTTCCTCATAACGATTCAGCCTCTCAATGATGCGCTTGGGTGACAATACCCCTAGCGCTAACCAGGGACTGAATTTAGTCGAGCACGCCCACTCATCCAGACCATTCCTAGTCTCCTTGTAGGTGGCGGGTAGATCACTGGAGAAATAGTGTTCGAGATGGTCTAACGCGCTCTGCTCAGAACCGTTGAAGGCATTCTCGCTAGAGCAATCAATGTTGAATGTGGAACCCTGTTTATCGCCGAGAGGAGGTAGGCTGTCAGGTTCAGCAATACGGGCATCAACCTCGATCGACTCTATCTTCTTTCTAAAGGGGGTGAAGCTATCCGGCAGTTCCGCTAGGGCAAAGGGAAGTTGTCGCTCACCGTAAAGAGTGTGCGTCTCTAACACTGTTATCACTAGGTGCGGAAAGCGTGATGCGATCTCTTTAAGAGCGCTCTGCTCATAGCTGCCAGTGTGTCGAGAGGTGACTAAATGCTCGACTTGATCACGTAAAATGACCTGGCTTAACGCTTCGACGTAATCGCTTTCAATCACTTCTAACGCCTGGTTCAGCAGGCTAAGTTTGCTGTGCAAGCTTGACAGTGCTTGGTTTAAAAACTGTTGGCGATGCTTACCGATTCCTTTGAAACCAAATCGATTGGTGCGCTTATCCCTGGGGTGTTGGATGAAGAGACAGGTTAGCTGTTCGCTGTTACGGGCTTTATTAAAGACGGGGTTGTCATCAAGGCGTAAGTTGTTGGTGAACCAGAGCAGTGTGTGTCGATACATGGGGCGATCCTATGGTTGAATCTTTGATACGCACTGCTCTGGGCTTTAGAGCACGGAGTGACTGGAATCAATCGGGTTGGAAAATAGATCCTTTGATAGCCGCTTTGACCGTTTTGACAATCAACACCGTTAGCAAAATAGAGACCAGTGTCAGCATCAGGTGGCTCAATGTTTGGAAGAAGAGAGTCTGGCTCTGCTCAAACATGATCAGTGTGCCAATGGTGAAGGCTGCAATTGGGAAAGAGTAGGCCCACCAAGAGACAAAGAAGGGGATTCTTGCAAAACGTGGAAGCTGCGACACAAGTAGCAGAACCAAGAACATCGCCGCGTAGTAGAGGATGTGTGCAAAGTTATCGACAACGCCCTGATTGAGCTTCAAATAGGCAATAAATCCGACCGCGGGCGGCGCGATCATGATAAACAGTGTCGGCAGTAACTTCTCTGGGAGTGGCTCGTGAAAAATGATGCGGTTAAAAACTAATACCTTTAACACAATCCAGTAGACTATTCCGATCGCAAAGAAGAACCAGCTGACCTCGGTAAAGCCCAGCGTAACCCCGCCAATGGGTGCAATGATGTTGCCCACAATCGGGATGAACCAAGCAGGGGTCGTGTGTTGTACCTGCCAGCGAGCGTGGTGTATCCATTGATTCATCAAATAGAGCGTCAAGATCAGTTGGATTGAAGCGCCCATCCACCATACGGCCGTTGCCAGAGGTGTCATGATCTCCG
This sequence comes from Marinobacterium sp. xm-d-530, assembly GCF_013283365.1. Taxonomy (GTDB): domain Bacteria; phylum Pseudomonadota; class Gammaproteobacteria; order Pseudomonadales; family Balneatricaceae; genus Marinobacterium_E. The sequence continues at coordinate 303,274 of NZ_WBYM01000004.1, forward strand.
CCATTGCGACCGCGATCAGCATTAAACCGATGGAAAAAGCAGGGAAGAAGCTGATTTTGATGGGGTGATTAAACTCGGCAATCACCTGATGAGCATGACGGCGCATCTTTAATAGGTAGCTGATTGCCAGTGTTGCTAATAGAACGGCCGTAATCACTAACAGTACTTGCCACACAAGGTTAGTAATACCTAGAACCTCAGAGGCTTTTTTCCAAGCGAGGGTTAAGCCACTCATTCCCATTACCGTTGCGAACAGAGCCACCGGCATATGGGCTAGACGAGATGTCACATCATTCATTGTTTAATCCTGTGAAATTAGATGGATCTAATATAAGGGCTAACCTTAATGGCAACATTAAGATTGATCAATTGCTATCACCTCTATGGCATCGCTACTGATCGAAAACTGAATGTTGAAGCGCTCCAAACTGATTCCGTAAATACGTGTCTCATCAGAGTGAAAGGCGGGTCTAGGGTCTTGCTTTAGAACCTCTTCAATGAGTGTCGATAGTTGTGGTTCTTTAGAGATAACCTCTAAGGCCTGCTCAGAAAATTGAATAGGTTGTTGCAAGGGTTCGGGCTGTTCCATGCCGGGGTAAACGGCATCTGGTAGCGCATCAGAGTAGGGGATGTAGGGTTTGATATCAAAGACCGGGGTGCCATCGACAAGGTCGATACCGGACAGATTCAGGTGAACCCCTTGGTTTGTATTGATTGAGTCGAGTTTCACAACCGATAACCCCATGGCGTTGGGGCGATGTGTGCTGCGTGTGGCAAACACGCCTAGCTTCTCGTTGCCACCTAGGCGGGGTGGTCGAGTTAAAGGCTTCCAGCCGGCATTCAGGTTCTCACTGAACTGAAAAATCAGCCAAACGTGAGAGCAGTGCTCTAACCCCCTAACGGCATCAGGGTCGTTGTAGGGTGAGACTAGCTCCAATACAGCTTGCGCGGAGGGCGCAAGGCCAGGCTGGCGCGGTGCGCCAAACTTCTCTTTGAATGGTGTTTTGATGAAACCGATCGGTTCAATACTGTGCATTCAGTTACATCTCTTCAATCGGTCTATCAGGAACGGCAGCGTCATCGTAGGCCCCCCAAATGGTTTGATCGAACTGAATGACGGATCCCGTCATCATGCCGCTGTCCTCTGAAGCCATCCATAGCACCGCTTTAGCGACCTCATCAGTCTGAAGAATTCTGCCTGCCGGAAGGGTGGCTGCTTTCCGATCAATAAATGAATCATCCCCCGTCTCTTGAGCGATCAGCTCTCGCTCGTGATCAGAGTTCATCCAGCCTATATCGAGCTGATTGACGCGAATTTGGTTTCTTAACAGGGCATAGCCAGAGTTTCTGGTGAGTGTCGCCAAGGCACCTTTTGATGCGCAGTAGGGGGATAGAAAAGGTTGTCCGGCATGTTCTGACATCGATCCAATGTTGATGATGGCTCCTTTGATCTTCTCGCGAATCATCACTTTGACACTCTCTTGCATGAGAAAGAAGGGCGCCTTTGTGTTGATGGCGAACATTTGATCGAACAGTTCTGGAGAGGTCGTCAGTAGGTTGCCTCTATCCGTTAATCCTGCCGCATTCACCAATAGATCAACCCGTCCAAACTGCTGATCGGTCTCGGCCACAATGTTGCGAACCTGGTCTATTTGATCGAGTTCAGCCGCAACAAAATGGGTTTTAATGCCATACTGTTCCGCGATCTCTGAAGAGACCTGTTTGCCTCTGATCTGGTTGCGGCCGGTGATAACAATTCCTGCTGCGCCTGCTTGGGCAAATTGGTGTGCGATGGCTGCGCCCAAGCCTTGAGTGCTGCCTGTAATGATTGCTACTTTTCCATCGATACGGTTCATCAATCTGTCCTAGTTTGATACTGACATCACCATACTGCTAAGTAACGACTATGAAAAGCTTCATTGCCCAGGTGTTCTACAGATACTAATCGCTTCAATGTAAACCGTGCCCGCTGCTTTTAGTGCTTCAGATGCTCGGTCAAAGGTGGTACCGGTGGTATGAATGTCATCGATCAATAGGACGTGACTGGGCGCTGGCTGATTGCAGTAGAAGGTCGAACCTAAATTGGTTTTACGTTCTGCGCGATTGAGAGAGGCTTGGTGGTCTGTTCGACGCTTTTTTTGAAGGGATTGCCGCTCAAGGGGGAGCTTTAAATAGCGACTTAAGTGTTGGGCAATGATCTCGGCTTGATTAAAGCCACGCAGCGCACAGTCGATTGGGTGGCTGGGGATCGGTATCAGTGTGGGTTGGGTGCCGAATCGAGAGAGATCGATCTGCTGTGCTAGCAGTTGGCTCATCCAGAAAAGGGGCTCTGGATTCTTTCCCTGTTTGATCTTCTGGAACAGCTCTCGCATGGGGAACTGGTAGATCAGTGGTGATTGTGCGGTATCAAAATGAAACCACTCGCCATAGCAGTCTGGGCAGGATTCGTCTGGTTGATTAAGAGGGTAAGCGCAGACCTGGCAGGGGGTGCTGTTTTTAGCAAGGTCTGCAAAGCAACCTAAACAGAGTGGCTGATTGAGCGGTTTGCTGAGTCTGCATAATGGACATTTTGCTGAGTCAAATAACCACTCAACGATCGACTCTATCTGAAACATCAGTCTGGCCTCCTTGCCTATGATAAATTTAGTTTAGTCAGCGTTTTTAACTCTGTAAAATAGTCGCTCAAACATAATCTGAAAGGGGCAGTGCAAGGTATGAAACAGCGTTTTTTTGTAACAGGCACTGAGGTCTCTTCACCCGTCAATGAGTTCAGTTGCGCGCTTTTAAAGCAGTCTAATCAGAAAGGATTTAGCTCTCTTGGCCTCAAGCCAGTTGCTACTGGCTGCAGTGACGTGGAAGGAGAGTTAAAGAGCCAAGAAGCGCTGAATTTAATGGCTTGCTCCTCTATTGAACTCTCCTATCTTCAGGTCAATCCTTTCTCGCTCGCCGAAAATGCTTCGCCACACATTGCTGCTGAGATGGCGGACGTTAGAATGAGTGCGGATCGAATTAAAGCCTACATGGGCGGTGCACTGATGCGTTCGGTCAACCTGGCGTTGGTTGAGGGAGTCGGTGGATGGCGGGCGCCAATCAATGATCGCGAGTCGATGGCCAGCGTCGCCCAGGCGCTTGGCTTTCCAGTGATATTGGTCGTCAGTCTAAATGAGAATGCGATCAATCAGACCTTATTAACCGTCGAAGCGATTCGTCGCGATGGTCTCGCTTTAGCCGGCTGGGTCGTGTCGCCGTCCGAGAGTGACTCTGATGAACGAGTAATCGAGTGGCTGAGCCGAGTGGTTCCAGCGCCTTATTTAGGTTCTCTCGCTAGCGAAGAGGGTGGGTCAGATCAGTTGGATTGGGCGCCACTAGGACTGTAAAAACCGCTCAACAATCTTTGTAAAAAGCGCAGGCTTCTCTGCGTGTGGCCAGTGCCCAGTCCCCTCGATGATTCTGAGTTGAACTTTGGGGAAGCGTTTAACCACCTCGTTTTGGTATTCAGGCTTGATGTAGTCTGATTCGCTGCCTTTGATGAAAAGAGTTGGCCCGAGGTATTCCCCCTCACTCATGGGGCTGGCGATCTGATCATACTCGCGCTCAAGTGCCTCTAAGTTCATTCGCCAATCAAACCCCGCTTCTGTGCGATAGAGGTTCTTCAGAAGAAAGGCTCGAATACTGGCACTGTCTATGTGTTGACTGAGGTGTCGATCAGCCTCGGTTCGGCTCTTGATCTCGTTCAGTGGGACCTGTTTTAGCCCTTTAAACACATCGGTGTGGTGGTGAGGGTATTGCACGGGAGCAATATCAACCACGATTAATCGTGAAACGCGTTCGGGATGATTCAGTGCTAGCTCCATGGCGATCTTGCCGCCCATAGAGTGCCCCAATAGATTAAATTGCTGCAACCCAAGTTGGTCGGCCAGTGCCAGGACGGAGTCTGCAAAAGTGCTGTAGTTAAACTGATCAACCTGAGGAGAGCGGCCATGGTTCAGCATGTCGGGAGCGATGACATCAAACTGCTGTTGCAGTGCTTTGATGGGACCGCCAAGATTTTCCCAGCTGCCGAATAGGCCGTGTAACATCAAAAGCGGCTCACCAGAACCGCTTCGATGAAAGTGCAAGCTCATCGCTTACAGAACGTCCAGTAGCTCAACGTCAAATAGAAGCGTTGAGTAAGGAGGGATGCCGCCTGGAGAACCTTGCGCACCGTAGGCTAGGTTGTAAGGGATAAATAGGCGCCATTTAGAGCCTTTAGGCATCAACTGAAGGGCTTCAGTCCAACCTGCGATTACACCTGTTACGGGGAATTCGATCGGTTGACCGCGCTCGACAGAGCTGTCGAAGACTGAGCCGTCTGTGAATGTGCCGTGGTAGTGAACACGTACCTTGTTAGCCGTCGTTGGCTTCTCAGCATCCGCATCACCTGCCGATAGGATTTCGTATTGCAGACCAGACTCAGTCACTGTTACTTCATCACGCTTTGCGTTGTCGTCTAGGAACTGTTGGCCAGCAGCCGCTTTCTCTTTGGCTTCTGCTTCTTGTTTAGCGCGTAGGCGTTCAGTCAGCTCGTTGAATGCTGCTTGTAGATCTTCTGGTTCTACGTGCATCGCTTCGCCGGCAAAAGAGGCTTTAAGGCCAAAGGCAACCGCGTTGATGTCTACGCCGTCAAAACCGTTTTGTGCCAGTTGGTCACCCATCTGACGACCAATGCCGTAGCTGGCGCGCTGTTCAGTTGTTTCTAATGTAATGTCGCTCATGATTATCCAAATGTTTCGTTTAAGAACGGCGCGCAGGGTAACATATTCATTACTGTTGAACGAATAGCAGTGGGTCTACGCGTTGGTTATTAAGGCTCACGCCCCAGTGTAGGTGGGGTCCTGTCACTCGTCCTGTGGCACCCACCAGACCGATCTGTTGTCCCAGATCGATTTGATCACCGACTTTGACGTCAATTTGGCTCATGTGGCAGTACATGGTTGATAGGCCATGGCCATGGTCGATGATCACGGTATTGCCATTGAAGAAGTAATCTCCTACGGCGGTTACTTTGCCTTTAGCTGCTGCTTTAATCGGTGAACGATCGGGTGCAGCAATGTCCAGTCCAGAGTGGGGTGCACGTGGCTGATCATTGAAAAATCGTTTGAGTCCAAAGGCGCTGGAGTAGGGGCCTTCAGCAGGCATTGCTAGAGTCACTATTGGGTCTTCGTTTTCAGTAAACAGTTTGTAGGCGCTCTTTTGCTCAACCGACTCTCGTTTCCAACGTGCAACCTGTTTGGGATCGGGTTCGACGTATTTACGCTGCTTAATCTTCAAACGCTGTTCTGGATAGGCTTTATCGTCTAATTGGAATGTTAGCGTCTTGCCATTGAATTTTAGCTCCTGAGCTTTGCCAACGGTTGCCTTAAGGCTAATGCCGGCAACGGCAGTCCACTGTCCCTCTTTATCGACAACCATCACGCGGTAACCGTCATATGTCACTTCAGGTGCAGGCTCGCTGCTGGGCAGGCCTAGGTCTACGATGGCGATACCGCCCGGTACACGAGACTCTGTGGGCAGTGCTTTTGCAGTTAGGCTGAATAGAGCCAGTGACAGTGTCATCAGAAACAGGGGTAATCGCATACTCTCTCCCTTAATTATTAGTGTGCTTATCAATCGTTGGTTTCGGTGTGGATATCTGTAACCGTTGATGTGATGGAGCCTTTTTGCAGTCGAATATTGATACTCTGCCCGGCCTTAACTTGGCGTGAATCGCGTATCACCTCGTGCTGATCAGTCGTCGCCAATGCATAGCCACGCTCAAGCGTCGCTAGCGGGCTAATGGCCTGAAGGCGGCCCACCTTTTCAGCCAGCTCCAGCTTTCGTCGATCAATTTTACTCTTCGCAAGACTCTCTAACCGACTCATCAGTTGTTTAACCTGTTCCTGATGAGAAGTAAGAGTTCTACTCGGATTGAGACGACTAAGCTGGCTTTGGTTCTGATTGAGTTGGCTGCGTTTGTCGCGCATCAATCGGTTCATCGCGCTGTGCAGTCTCAGCTCCAATTCGTCACTACGCTGAACCTGTTCGCGGATACGCTCTCCGGGGTGTCTAAGCCGCTGTTGTAGGCTCTTTAACTGTGCCTGTTTTGCTGACAATAACCAATCAAACCGCTGTTTAAGAGCGCGCTCAGCTCGATTGATGTTGGCTAATATCTCTGCGCCATTGGGGCTGAGTAATTCGGCTGCTGCTGACGGAGTAGGGGCTCTTAAATCCGCCACCATGTCGGCGATGGAGAAGTCGACTTCGTGCCCGACCGCCGAAACGGTCGGGATGTTTGAGTTGGCTAGACTGAGCGCAACGACCTCTTCGTTAAAGGGCCAGAGATCTTCAAGCGAACCGCCACCGCGACCCACAATGAGTACATCCGCGATCCCTTCGCGGTTTGCCAGTTCAATCGCCTTAACAATTTGCCCAGTGGCTTCATTGCCTTGAACCGCCGTTGGGTAAAGTCTGACGGGTAGTCCAGGGTAGCGACGTTTGAGTACCGTCAAGATGTCGTGAATCGCTGCTCCAGTGGGGGAGGTGATCACGCCTATGCATTTAGGGTGTTCAGGGATCGGTTTTTTGCGGTCCGCTTCAAATAGCCCTTGCGCTTGCAGTTTTAGCTTTAGTTTTTCGAATAGGACTTGGAGTTGCCCTTGGCCATCTTGCTCCATAGCGCTACAGATCATCTGATAGTCGCCACGCCCTTCGTAAAGACTCACGCGTCCGGTGACAACCACCTGGTCACCCTCCTTGGGGGCAAAGTTCACCCGCAAATTGTTACCACGGAACATGGCGCAGCGAACCTGAGCTTTCTGATCTTTAAGGGTGAAGTACCAGTGGCCAGAGCTTGGCTTGGCTAAGTTGCTGATTTCGCCAACGACCCTGATCGAAAGAAACGAGTTCTCCAACAGCGATTTTACCTGCTTGTTCAGTTCGCTAACTGCGATGGCTGTTCGATTTGAAGAGGTTTGAACATTCATCCGGTCATGCTAGCGGTTGTTGCTTCTTTTTAACAGAAAAAATCCTATTGTGCGGCGCAGAAAAAAGGGTGAAAAATGCCGCTATTTACTGCGACTTTAGATTGATAAAAAAGGCGAATTTTAGTAATGTATTGGGCTAATTTTTTGCCCATTTAGACAGGTTTTTTAGAATGTTACGAATTGTTGAAGAGGCTTTGACCTTTGATGATGTACTTCTCGTTCCCGCTTATTCAGAAGTGTTGCCTAACGCCGTTAGTTTGAAAACACGTCTGACCAAGGGTATCGAACTCAACATCCCACTGGTTTCTGCGGCGATGGATACCGTGACTGAATCTCGTCTTGCGATTGCTATGGCGCAAGAGGGTGGTATCGGCATCATTCATAAAAACTTAACCATCGAACAGCAGGCTGAAAATGTTCGCCGAGTGAAAAAGTTCGAGGCGGGTGTTGTTACTGATCCAGTCACTTGTCAGCCGACTACAACGGTTCGTGAAATCATCGCGCTGTCTCGTGAAGTGGGCTTCTCTGGTTTTCCTGTTGTTGAGAACGGCGACCTGGTTGGTATCGTCACTAGCCGTGATGTTCGCTTTGAAGAGAACCTAGACACCCCAGTCTCTAACATCATGACACCCAAAGAGCGTCTAGTGACGGTGGGTGAAGATGCGACTCACAAAGAGATCTCTGACCTTCTGCGTAAACACCGTATCGAGAAACTTCTAACCGTAAACGAGCAGTACCAACTGACCGGTATGGTGACGGTTAAAGATATGAACAAGGCGCAGGCTTACCCTAATGCGGCTAAAGATTCTCGCGGTCGTCTACTGGTAGGTGCTGCGGTAGGTACTGGTGCGGATACAGAAGCTCGCGTTGCAGCACTGGCTGAAGCGGGTGCCGATGTCATTGTTGTTGATACGGCACACGGTCACTCAAAAGGTGTTATTGATCGTGTTCGTTGGGTTAAACAGAACTTCCCAGATGTACAGGTGATCGGCGGTAACATCGCAACAGCAGATGCTGCCATCGCGTTAGCGGATGCGGGTGCTGACGGCGTTAAAGTAGGTATCGGCCCTGGTTCTATCTGTACGACACGTATCGTCGCAGGTATCGGTGTGCCACAGATCAGTGCGGTAGCCAATGTGGCTGCGGCGATGGCTGAGCGTGGCGTGCCTCTGATTGCTGACGGTGGTATCCGTTTCTCGGGCGATATTTCGAAAGCAATTGTTGCGGGTGCCTCTGCCGTCATGGTGGGCTCTATGCTTGCCGGTACTGATGAAGCGCCAGGTGAAGTTGAGCTGTTCCAAGGTCGTGCTTTCAAGTCATACCGTGGTATGGGTTCGTTAGGTGCGATGTCAGGATCGACTGGCTCTTCAGACCGCTACTTCCAAGATGCGAAAGCGGGCGAAGATAAGCTTGTCCCAGAAGGCATTGAAGGTCGTGTGCCTTCGAAGGGGCCGCTGGCAGGCGTTGTACACCAGTTGATGGGTGGTCTTCGCGCCTCTATGGGTTACACCGGTTCAGGTGATATCGATACCATGCGCACCAAGCCAGAGTTTGTTCGTATTACCAATGCAGGTATGAGCGAGAGCCACGTGCACGATGTCAGCATCACCAAAGAGGCACCAAACTACCGCGTCGGTTAAGACTCGATAGTTAGAATTTCAGTGGGGTAACTCAGGTTGCCCCATTTTTAGTTTTAAGGGCAGCTTGCCCGCAGTTGGAATCAGAAAGAAATGAGCCAAGATATCCATTCGCAACGCATACTTATTCTAGATTTTGGATCGCAGTACACCCAGTTGATCGCACGTCGTGTTCGTGAAATCGGCGTCTACTCTGAGATCTATGCTTGGGATATGGACGAAGCTGACATTCGTGCCTTCAATCCAAAGGGTATCATTCTAGCCGGTGGTCCTGAGTCTGTGACGGAGTTGGATTCGCCACGTGCTCCACAGGTGGTTTTCGATCTGGGTATTCCGGTTTTGGGTATCTGTTACGGCATGCAGACCATGGCAGAACAGCTTGGCGGTAAAGTGGCTTCGTCGGACGAGCGTGAATTCGGTTATGCACGTGTCCGTTTGATGGATAACGCAAGTCGTCTACTTGAAGGTATCGAAGATCATATGGCAAACAACGGTGTCATGTCGTTGGATGTCTGGATGAGCCACGGCGATAAGGTCGTTGAGTTACCTGAGGGTTTCTCAATCATCGCTGCGACTGAGTCAGCACCCGTTGCCGCTATGTGTGATCCTGCTCGTCAACTTTACGGCGTGCAGTTCCACCCAGAGGTGACTCATACGAAACAGGGTCTGCGTATTCTTGAGCGTTTTGTCCGTGACATCTGTGGTACTGAAGCACTTTGGACGCCGGCCAATATCATTGCGGATCTGGTTGAGCGTGTTCAAGCTCAGGTGGGTGACAATAAAGTATTGCTTGGCCTATCGGGAGGTGTCGATTCCTCTGTGGTTGCAGCGCTTCTGCATAAAGCGATCGGCGATAAGCTGACCTGTGTCTTTGTTGATAACGGTCTTCTTCGTAAGAACGAAGGCGATCAGGTCATGGAGATGTTTGCGAACAACATGGGTGTTCGTGTTATTCGTTCTGATTCTGAAGATCTTTTCTTGGGTCGTCTTAAAGGTGAAGCGGATCCTGAGAAGAAGCGTAAGATTATCGGTAATACCTTCATTGAAGTATTTGATGATGAGGCGGCTAAACTAACTGAGTGTCGCTTCTTGGCTCAGGGCACCATCTACCCGGATGTGATTGAGTCGGCTGCCTCGAAGACCGGCAAGGCGCATGTGATCAAGTCGCACCACAACGTGGGTGGTCTTCCTGAAGATATGGCATTTGAGTTGGTTGAGCCACTGCGTGAACTGTTTAAAGACGAAGTTCGCAAGATCGGTCTTGAACTGGGTCTTCCCTACGATATGGTCTACCGTCACCCCTTCCCAGGCCCTGGTCTCGGTGTTCGTATTTTGGGTGAAGTTAAGAAAGAGTATGCCGACATTCTTCGTGAAGCGGATGCGATCTTTATCGAAGAGCTGCATAAAGCGGATTGGTACCATAAAACGAGCCAAGCCTTTGCCGTATTCCTACCCGTTAAGTCGGTAGGGGTTGTGGGTGATGGCCGCCGTTACGAATGGGTGATTGCGATTCGCGCCGTTGAAACGATCGACTTCATGACCGCTCGCTGGGCTCACCTACCTTACGAGCTGCTAGAGACGGTCTCTAGCCGTATTATCAATGAAATTCCGCAGGTCTCTCGTGTGACATACGATGTTTCGAGCAAACCACCTGCAACCATTGAGTGGGAATAATCGATGTTTCTTTTAAGTTCAGGTGTTTTTCTCTGGTCATTAGCGCACCTTCTTAAGCGCATAGCACCCGCTTTTAGGGCCTCTTTAGGCAATCTTGGAAAAGGCCTGATCGCTGTTGCGATTCTGATCTCAGTGTTAATGATGGTATTCGGCTATCAACAGGTTGAGACGACTCACTACTGGGGTCGCAACCCCGCGATGGTGGGTATCAATAACCTGTTGATGCTGCTGGCTGTCTACCTACTGGTCGTTTCAGTCGTTAAAAGTGCATTGGCAAACCGTGTGCGTCATTTGCAACTGAGCGCTGTCAAAACCTGGGCGATTGCGCACTTGATGGTTAATGGTGACAGCGCGTCGTTTGTTCTGTTTGGTGGTCTGCTCGCTTGGGCCGTGATCAGCGTGATACTGATTAACAAAGCGGGTAAGCCTGAACTTGAAAAACGACCAACGAGTCTTGTTCGTGAACTGATTGCCGCCATCGTTACGGCTGTTCTGTTTGGTGCCATAGCCATGGCTCATATGAAACTGGGCTACCCAGTTTTTGGTTAAGGGTCGACTGAGCGTTTAGGGATGAAGCAGATGAAACCATTAATCTTTGGATATCTCATTTTAATGGTCTCTATGCTGCTTCAGTACCAGGTCATTTGGCCTGCTGAGGCTGTGTTGCTGTCTCACTGGTCAGAAGGTCCAGCCAGTCTTCTGTTTCTTCCTCATGGCATCAAAGCGCTGTTGATCGTTTTGGTCGGACCGATTGCGGTTTTACCTATCGCTTTAGCTCATTTAACGACCGATATCCTGATCGGAGTCGATGCCGGAAGGATTCTCTTCTCTGCGTTTGTTAGCTCGGTTGTCATGTTAATACCGATGTTGATGTTTAACTACGTCTCGCAACGTCCACTCTTATCGGGTGTAATGGGATCAGGGTTCTCATTGCCTCAAATGACTCGGCTGACCTTCTCGGTTGGTTTGATTGCTGCACTTCTTAATGCATTGGCGAATGCGGCCTGGTATAGCGAGAGCGGTGTAACGCTTTTGGCGTTTCGATATTTAACGGGTGATCTGTTGGGTATATTCGTGGCTCTTCTGCTTTGGAGTCTATTGTCTCGAATTGCTCATAGAGTGAGTGATTAGTTGTGCTGCAGATTACGTTGTTTGCGCTACTCTCTGTTGGATTGCTTATCCAATATGAAGTGATCTTTCCGTTAGAGTCCTATCTACTGCCTGCTTCAGCGGCTAGCTTTCTTTATATTCCGCACGGCATTAAAACGGTGATGGTGGTGTTGTCTGGTTATCGAGCGCTTCTACCGATTTTTACCGCCCATCTTATGGCCTATGTGATATGGGCGGTTCCGACCCCGTCGATCGCTTTAGATGCCCTAGTTAGTACACTGGTGATGTTTATTCCATTGGTTATTTGGAACTTTAATCGACTTGCACCACTGTTGGCGCCCCTGCCCATTGCTGACGACTCTAAATTGGTTCTGTTCAGAGTTGTTCTGGCTGTCGCTTTTGTATCATCACTATTTAATGCACTTTTGCATACTCTACTGTTCACTAATGAGTCGATCGGACTGTTGTCGTTTAGATTTTTGGTAGGTGACTTGCTAGGTACTCTGCTCGCACTGACTCTGTTGATGCTGTCTAAGAAACACCTAGTGAATCTTATTAAGAAGCAGGTAAACTGACTTTTTAGTCAATTTCGCGATGTGGAATACCTTAGTTGATTGCTAGGTTTAATAAGTCTGCTATAATGCACAAGTTGATAGCAGTGAGAGGCTGTTAAGGCCGAAGTTCCTGCTGAATAATTAAAGGAACTCTGTATGAGCACTTTGAAATTTTATCTAGGTTTGATCAAGCTAATTGATTCAACCTCAAAAGAGCTGGGTTTGGATTCGTTGACTGATTCTGACCGTCAAGTTCTTAACATGCTTTGGGAAGTGGCTGATCAAAATACGGCTAAAGCCTCTCTTAGCTACGAAGTCTTTGCTGACTCTGCGATTGCAAAAGGGATTAAAGTCTCTCGCTCGCAATTCTTTAAGTCATTGAAAAAACTTGAAGATGTTGAGTTGATTAAGCGTGTTGAAGGGCCTCGTAGCTCTACTTACCAGCTGAAAGCTGAGTAATCGCTCGTTAAAAGCAAAACATCAGATTAAAGCTGCACACTGTGCGGCTTTTTTGTTTTTGGGGTGCAAGTTACCATAGGGTTTTAAAATTTAGGACGTAATGTGGACGATCAGTATTGGATGAGGCAGGCGCTTGAGCTAGCGGCGCAGGCGGGTGAGCACAACGAAGTGCCTGTGGGTGCAATTGTTGTCCTTGATGATCAAGTCATCGGTCGTGGCTTTAATCGTCCAATCAGCGGCTGTGATCCATCAGCACATGCAGAGATCCAAGCCCTCAGGGATGCTGCTAATCGTCTTGAGAACTATCGCCTTGTGGATGCAACGCTCTATGTAACGATCGAACCCTGTTCTATGTGTGCTGGTGCCATTGTGCACTCTCGTATCAAGCGATTGGTGTTCGGAGCCTTGGAGCCCAAAGCGGGGGTGGCAACTAGCCAAGCTCAATTTTTTGTTCAGCCTTGGCTCAATCATCGTGTGGAAGTGCAGGGTGGGTTACTGGCAGATGAGTGCTCATCAATGATCAGTGACTTCTTTGCACGCCGTCGAGATGAAAAGCGACAAGCCAGGCTCAACAAGTTTGGCGAGGCCTCTAATCCAGAGGTTTAAGTTTGATAGAACGGTTTTGATTCAACCGCCTGAACGGTTCAATGATCTGCGTATACTTTTGAATGTTGTTCACATAGGTGACGGGTTCACTACCGCGAGCCTCTCCATGACGGGTTTTGGCCGCAATCTCTGGATCTTCAAGTAGTGGTAAAAACTGCGCTACATCCTCCCACCTGTCAGCATTTTTGCCGCCACGTTGAGTCAGTATGCGAGCATCCTCTAGGTGTCCAAAGCCAACATTATAACCGGCCATGGCTAACCAAAGTCGTTCGGGCTCTGGAATACGATCAGGCACTTTTTCTTCCATTTTTCTCAGGTATTTTGCACCCCCGATGATGCTCTCTCTGGGGTCTGTTCTCTCCTCAACCCCCATCTCTTCTGCTGTCGCTTGCGTGAGCATCATGATGCCTCGCACGCCTGTGCTAGAAACGGCATCCTCATCCCAGTGCGACTCTTGATAGCCCACCGCGGCGAGAATGTGATGATCGAGCCCAACCAACTCGCCTGCTTCAACGAAGTAGGGGTTTAAAGGCTTATAGCGCTCCTCAAGTGCCATGCGAAAAGCGTGTGTCTCGACAAAGTTAAGGGGATTTTTGGGTGGGGTAGAGTCTCGGTTGAGCTGCTCAATCAGCCTCTTGGATTCGGGTTTTTCTAACCAATCGCTTACGGCTCGGTTTAGAGTTTGATCTTCACTTTTTAGCGAGTACCAAACAGCAGGAGCGTCGCTTTGGATCTCAAAGGCTTTTGCTAACTCGGGGTGATAGCTTTTCACCCGACTGAAAAGATCGGAAGGTACAACCGCGAAGGTGGCCTCCCTGTTCTGTAATAGGGTCATCAGGTCTAAATGATTGAGTTCCTCAAGAAGGTCAACTTCTATATCGGGTTTGATGCTGAGCAGTTGGGCCGCCTCGGCACTGCCATCCAAAGCAATAATGTTGCCCTCTTTGATATCAGCGAATGATTTAGGACGCTTGAATCCTTGGGTCTTTCTGTAGATAACCAGTGTGCGGCTGTCGCGATAGCTTGGATGGGGTTGGTATATCGACTCTCGAGATGGCGTTAGGTGAAGATTGGCAGCTGCAATATCGGCTCGACGATCACGCAAAGCCTGAAAAACATGTTGATGATCTTCCGCGATAATGAATTCGATACCGACACCTAGATGATCGGCAAAGTTTGTCGCCAGTTGATACTCAAAGCCTGTGCGAGTCTGATCAATATCGAGTGTGGATAGGGGGGCTGCAAGTGAAACGACACGTAGATAGCCTCTATCCGTTATCTGTTCGATCAGCGGTTTTCGGTTGGCACTGGTCAAGACAATCCAAACCGCCAGAAACAGAATGCCGGCAGTATAGATATACGGTCTTAATCTTGGTGCTTGTCGAAGGATAAACATTCGTAATGATTAGCTGCTAGCTCTCCCTAATTGCGTCAGTTTGCGCTAAAATTGCACGTTTTCCAACGCCTGATTCGCAGGATCACCAAGAGGCCTCTGAAACCATGCTCGTTTTGCGCGGAGCTCCAGCTCTTTCTGCCTTCCGTCACGCTAAGCTTTTTAACGCTGTTAGCCAAAAAGTTCCGTCAGTTACCGGACTTTATGCGGAGTTTGTTCACTTTGCCGATATGAACTCTGAGTTGAGTTCTGAGAAATACTCGATTCTTGAGCGTGTCCTACGATATGGGCCAAAAGCGGATCAGCAAGATCCCAAAGGCAAACTTATTCTGGTTGTTCCTCGTCCAGGTACTATTTCACCTTGGTCCTCTAAAGCGACTGATATCGTGCACAACTGTGGCTTGGATGCGATTGATCGTATTGAGCGCGGCACGGCGTTTTACGTTGAGAGTGTGGCAGAGCTAAGCGAGCAAGAGTTGAGCGATGTTCAAGCCGTGCTTCATGATCGCATGGTTGAAGCGGTCATGAGCGACCTAGAGCAAGCTAGCTCACTATTTAGACACGAACAGCCACGCGAAATGGGTCGTGTTGATATCCTGGGCGGTGGTCGTGAAGCCTTGGCTACCGCTAACCAAATATTGGGTCTAGCACTGGCTGAAGATGAGATCGATTACCTTGTCGATAGCTTCAAAGAGCTAGGTCGTAACCCCGCTGATGTCGAGTTGATGATGTTTGCACAGGCGAACTCTGAGCACTGTCGTCACAAGATCTTCAATGCCTCTTGGGATATCGATGGAGAAGCGCAGCAGAAATCTCTGTTCGGTATGATCAAGAACACCAATGAGCTAGGCGGCGAAAAAGTTCTATCAGCGTACAAAGATAACGCGGCCGTGATCGAAGGTTGGCAGGCACCGCGTTTCTACCCGAACTCTGAATCTCAACAGTACGGCTACAATGATGAGCCTGTACACATCCTGATGAAGGTTGAGACGCATAACCACCCAACCGCTATTGCGCCTTTCTCGGGTTCTGCAACGGGTTCTGGTGGTGAGATTCGCGACGAAGGTGCAACAGGTCGTGGTGCTAAACCTAAAGCAGGTTTAACCGGTTTTACGGTCTCTGATCTCAATATTCCTGGTTTTGAGCAGCCTTGGGAGTCGAAATACGGTAAGCCTGAACGCATTGTGTCGCCACTCGATATCATGATCGAAGGTCCAATTGGTGGTGCGGCGTTCAACAACGAATTTGGTCGTCCAAACCTGAACGGTTATTTCCGTACCTTTGAACAGTCGGTACCTGGCGCAAACGGTGAAGAGGTACGTGGATACCACAAACCGATCATGCTGGCCGGTGGTATGGGTAACATCCGTGCTGACCATGTTGAAAAAGGTGAGATCGAGGTTGGTTCTAAACTGATCTGTCTAGGCGGGCCTGCAATGTTGATCGGTCTGGGCGGTGGTGCTGCATCCTCGATGAGTTCGGGCAGTTCATCAGCCGATCTTGATTTTGCGTCTGTACAACGTGGCAACCCAGAGATGGAGCGTCGCTGTCAGGAGGTTATTGACCGCTGTTGGCAGCTAGGTGAAGCCAACCCCATCGAGTTTATCCACGACGTAGGGGCAGGTGGTCTTTCGAACGCATTCCCAGAATTGGTAAAAGACGGTGGTCGTGGTGGTTACTTCCAGCTACGTAACGTCAACAACGATGAGCCAGGAATGGCTCCGCTAGAGATCTGGTGTAACGAAGCGCAAGAGCGTTATGTGATGTCGGTTAAACCGGCGGATCTGCCACGTTTTGAAGAGATCTGTCAGCGTGAGCGCTGTCCTTATGCTGTAGTCGGTGAAGCGACAGAGGATCACCACCTTACTCTTAACGACACCCACTTTGAAAATAAACCGGTCGACCTACCAATGAGCGTGCTCTTTGGTAAACCGCCTAAAATGCACCGTTCTGTGACTCGTGCACAGTACGAAGTGCCTGCGTTTGATAGCAGCAACATTAAACTGGCTGAAGCGGTTGAGCGTGTGCTCAAGCTGCCAGCAGTTGCCTCTAAATCTTTCTTGATCACCATTGGTGACCGCTCGATTACTGGTCAGGTTGTTCGTGACCAGATGGTCGGCCCTTGGCAGGTTCCCGTTGCTGACTGTGCGGTAACCTCGACAGGTTTTGTCGGTTACACCGGTGAAGCGATGGCAATGGGTGAGCGTACACCACTGGCTGTGGTTGATGGCCCTGCATCTGGTCGTATGGCGATTGGTGAGACACTCACCAACCTTGCTGGTACCCCGATTGAAGCCCTAAGTGATGTGAAGCTGTCAGCCAACTGGATGTGTGCTGCAGGTCACCCTGGTGAAGATGAGAAACTGTACGATACCGTTCGCGCGGTAGGTATGGAGTTGTGTCCTGAACTGGGTATTACGATTCCAGTGGGTAAAGACTCGATGTCGATGCGCACTGTATGGCAGGATGCTGATGAGCAGAAGTCTGTGACATCGCCACTCTCACTGGTGATCTCTGGCTTTGCACCCGTCTCTGATGTTCGCCGTGTACTAACTCCTGAGCTTCGTACGGATCAAGGTGAAACGGATCTGATTTTGTTGGATCTAGGGCAGGGTAAAAACCGCTTGGGTCTATCGGCACTGGCGCAGGTATTTAACGAAGTGGGCGCTGATGTTCCAGATCTTGATGATGCCGATCAGTTCGCTACTTTCTTTGCCGCCATTCAAGGCCTAAATGAGCAAGGTTTACTGCTGGCTTACCACGACCGTTCAGACGGTGGTCTACTGGCGACCATCACTGAGATGGCGTTTGCCGGTCGCACTGGTGTTGACCTGAGTTTAGATCTCCTTGCGTCTGATGAGTCTGAAATTGCAGCGGCGCTGTTTGCAGAAGAGCTCGGTGCGGTTGTTCAGGTTAAGCGTGAAGATACTGAGCAGGTACTGACTGAATTGAATGCGGCCGGTATCGGTGAGATCGCATCAGTGGTTGGTGCTTTGAATCCTGATGATCTGTTGAACATCAGCTTCGATGATGAAGAGGTTTACTCTGAGAGTCGAGTAACGCTGCAGCGTTGGTGGGCAGAGACCTCTTATCAGGTGCAATCACTGCGTGACAACTCTGACTGTGCTAAGCAAGAGTTTGACGCACTGTTGGATGCTGAAGATCCTGGTCTGAATGCTGATCTTTCCTTTGATGTGAATGAAGATATCGCTGCACCCTTTATCTCGACTGGGGTTCGTCCAGAGATGGCTGTTCTGCGTGAGCAGGGTGTTAATGGTCAAATTGAGATGGCTGCTGCGTTTGATCGTGCCGGCTTCAATACGGTTGATGTTCACATGAGTGACATCCTCGCTGGTCGCATTGAGTTGGATCGCTTCAAAGGTTTGGTCGCTTGTGGTGGTTTCTCTTACGGTGACGTATTGGGTGCGGGTGAAGGTTGGGCGAAATCGGTGCTATTTAATGACCGTGCGCGTGATCAATTCAGTGCCTTCTTTGAGCGCCAAGACAGTTTCGCACTGGGTGTCTGTAACGGTTGTCAGATGCTCTCTAATCTACACGAACTGATTCCAGGTGCTGAGCTGTGGCCACACTTTGTGCGCAATGAGTCTGAGCAGTTTGAAGCTCGTGTGGCGATGGTTGAAGTGCAGAAATCGAACTCACTGTTCCTAGCGGGTATGGAAGGTTCGCGTATGCCAATCGCTGTTGCACATGGCGAAGGTCGCGCTGAATTTGCCGATGCGTCGCATCTGGCTAATCTAAGTGGTTCAGGTACCGTGGCGTTGCGTTATGTAAATAACCGCGGCGAATTGACGCAGAACTACCCAGCGAACCCGAACGGTTCACCAGAGGGGATTACCGGTGTTACCTCTGCCGACGGTCGTGTCACCATCATGATGCCTCACCCAGAGCGAGTGTTCCGTGCCGTACAGAACTCTTGGGCTCCAGATCATTGGAGTGAAGATGGTGCATGGATGCGTATGTTCCGTAATGCACGTAAGTGGGTTGGCTAAGCCACCCACTGTTAGCCACTCAATTTAGAGTGTCGAACGCATAAAAAAGGCGACCTAATGGTCGCCTTTCTTCTATCTTTTTTCTGACTATTCGAACAGTCCGAAGGTGATGCGATCGAATAGAGAACGCTCCTCATCTGCTTGCTCTGATGTGTCAGTCGCCTCTGTCGCTGGCGCTTCATCGGCACGCACCGGTTGAGCCAGTGAGCTGGTTGGTTGAATCGGCTCCGCCAGTTCTGTCCCTTCACCGAGCAGGCCAAAGCTTGCGGTGTAGATCAGATCATTGCGTGGTGCTTTGAATGAGCGAACCTGGTAGTCAGGGAAGTTGGTTGCCAAGACAGTACTCGCATCAGCGGCCAGTTCAGTCAGTCCAAGCTCAGTGTAAGCTTCTGCCATGATTGCCAAGGCATCCGGTGTTGCCGGAGTCTCTTGTAGGTTCTCAACCACGTAACGACCACGGTTTGCGGCTGCCAGCCATGCTTGACGTTTCATGTAGTAGAGTGCGACGTGGATTTCGTAGGTGGCTAGACGGTTTTTGAGGTACTGCATACGACGTTGCGCGTCGGCGGCGTACTCGCTGTCTGGGAAGCGGTTAATCAAGGTTGTAAAACTGTCGAACGAGTCGCGTGCTGCACCTGGATCACGCTGAGCCACATCAATGGGTAGGTATTTAGCAAAGAAAGAGCGCTCGGCTTCAAAGGCGCTTAACCCTTTCATGTAGTAGGCGTAGTCGACGTTGTCGTGATTAGGGTGTAGACGAATGAATCGATCGGCTGCGGCTGCAGCAGAGGTGTTTTGGTTCATTCTAAAGTGTGCGTAGATCAACTCTAGCTGTGACTGTTCAGAGTAACGGCCAAATGGGTAGCGCGCTTCAAGAAGTTGTAGTTTCTCGATCGCGAGCTGGTTATTGCCCGCATCAATTGCACTTAGCGCCTCTTCATAGAGCTGCTCCTCTGGAACGTCGGGCTCTATTTTCTCCCCATTGCTACTACAACCCACCAGTAGGGTGGCAGCGAAAAGAGCGGGAATCAGTCGGTTAAAACGCATGTTTACATCCTAATCTATATACAGCGGTTCAGCGCTGCGATCTCTATTGAGATATACTATTCAATATTCCTTATTTAAACACAGAGCTTAGCTCACCAAAACACTCTTAGAGCCAGATAGAGCAATAATGTCAGAACATATTCACCTTGAAGCCGTTGTACCCGATGAACTCTACGGTAAACGACTCGATCAAGCCGTTGCGCAGATCTTTCCCGACTACTCCCGTTCACGCCTGCAGGGGTGGATAAAAGAGGGGGAGTTGACCGTTGATGGCAAAGTGCTGCGTACGCGCGACAAGCTGACCGGTGGTGAAAAGATTGTCGTCGACGCTCAAATCGCAGTCATTGAAGAGCATAAGGGTGAGGATATCCCGCTCGATATCGTGTTTGAAGATGAACACATTCTTGTGCTGAACAAACCCTCGGGTTTGGTGGTACACCCTGCGTCGGGTCATGCCGAAGGAACACTGTTGAATGCTCTGTTGCATCACGCCCCAGAGGTAGCTCAGGTACCGCGGGCCGGTATTGTGCATCGCCTTGACCGTGAAACCACTGGCCTGATGGTTGTGGCTAAAACTATTCAAGCGCAGACTGATCTTGTTGAACAACTGCAAGAGCGTTCTATGGGTCGCGAATACGAAGCGGTTGTTCAGGGTGTCATGATTGGTGGTGGTACGGTAGATGAGCCAATGGGTCGCCACAGTAAGAACCGTCTCAAAATGGCGGTTGTGGGTCTGGGCAAAGAGGCGATCACACACTATCGCGTGTTGAAGAAGTTTCGTTCACACACTCATATTCGCCTGAAGCTGGAGACAGGTCGTACCCACCAGATTCGCGTTCACATGGCGCACATTAAATATCCATTGGTCGGCGATCCACTCTACGGTGGTCGTTTCCGTCTGCCAAAGAACTGCAGCGAGCGTATGGTGCAGACGTTGAAAGGGTTTCGTCGCCAAGCGCTGCATGCGAAAAAGTTGGAGCTTTGGCACCCTTACACCGGTGAACACTGCAGCTGGGAGATCGATCTTCCAGACGATATGCAGCGCCTGCTGAGCGTTCTTGATAAAGATGCGACGAAATACGATTACGAGCTATGAACTTAATCTGGGCTGACTGGCCGGCACCGCCGAACATTAAAGCACTCTGTACGACGCGCCAGGGTGGTGTCAGCTCAGCGCCGTTTGATCAGCTTAATTTAGGTGATCACGTTGGGGATGACCCCCAAGCCGTTTTGGATAACCGTCAGTCTCTTCTGAATTCACTCTCTCTAGTGAAAGCGGCACAGTGGCTGAAGCAGGTTCACGGTGTTGAAGTGGTTGAGGCGTTCCCAGATCAACAGATTCGTCAAGCGGACGCCTGCTACACAACAGAGGCGGGCGTTGCGTGCGTCATCATGACGGCAGACTGCTTGCCTGTACTATTTACTGATCGATCAGGTAGCAAAGTGGCAGCTGCGCATGCCGGCTGGCGTGGTTTAGCGGAAGGTGTGTTAGAGCAGACTCTTTCGCAGTTTGATGATCCGTCTGAGGTCATGGTGTGGATGGGGCCGGCGATTGGTCCCGATGCGTTTGAAGTGGGTCAGGAGGTGTATGACCGTTTCGTCGACGATCTGGCCCAGTCGCCTGACGCGTTTAAGCCCAGCCCCTCGCATAATGAACGCTGGATGGCCGATATCTACCGCCTAGCTCGATTGCGTCTAAACAGAGCCGGTGTTCGCCAGATTTTTGGCGGCGGTTTATGTACTTACACCGATTCAGAGCGCTTTTTCTCTTACCGTCGCCAAGCTCAAACGGGGCGTATGGCTAGCCTAATTTGGATGGACGATGATGAATAGCTCCGGTTTGGCTGGGCTCGGTATTACCCATCCTATTATTCAGGCGCCGATGGCGGGTGTGTCGACACCTGAACTGGCCGCGGCGGTCTCTAATGCAGGGGCGTTGGGCTCTATTGCGGTTGGAGCTGTTAATGCTGATACCGCGCGTCAATTGATCCAGAGAACGCGGGCTTTGACGGATCAACCGTTCAACGTCAATCTGTTTTGCCATCAGCAACCTCAGCGTAGTGCTCAGGTCGAGCAAGCGTGGATTGAGCGCCTAACTCCGCATTTTGATCGTTTCGGCGCGAATCCACCCGCTCAATTGAATGAGATCTACCTAAGCTTCCTAGATGATCCCAATATGTTGGCGGTGCTGTTAGAAGAGCAGCCTGCGGTTGTCAGCTTTCACTTTGGTCTGCCCGAGGCCGCTTGGATTAAGCAGTTACAAAACAGGGGTGTCCTGACGCTGGCCTGTGTCACCTCGTTGAGCGAAGCGCAGTTAGCGATTGCTGCGGGTGTTGATGCTTTGGTGGCTCAGGGTGTTGAGGCAGGTGGGCATCGCGGTCTCTTCGATCCTCACCAGGATTCACGGCTAATGACAATGGATCTGGTCACTCAGTTGGCCTCTTTTGTTGAACAGCCAATTATTGCCGCAGGCGGCATTATGACAGGGGCTGATATTGCCGCCGCGTTGAGTGCTGGCGCTGTGGCTGTACAGATGGGGACAGCCTTTGTGCTCTGCCCTGAATCTTCGGCCAATGCTAGATATCGAGCCAATCTATGTCGTGGCGCTTCGGTTAACACCGAGATCACATCAGCCATCTCCGGTCGACCGGCTCGCGGCATTATCAATCGAGCGCACACCGAGATTGAGCCTGACAACAGAGCGGATATTCCCGATTACCCTCTGACCTATGATGCGATGAAACAGTTGGCTACAGCTGCTGCACAGGGCGATGAGGGGTATGCCGCACACTGGGCTGGCACGGGTGCTGGGTTGGCGAGATCCATGCCTGCTGCGCAGCTGGTCGAGACACTCGTGTCAGAGCTGCAAGCCTCACTCAACTCATAAAATCCGATAATCAGATTGCCTAATTTTTAGTAGTCGATATATACTGTTTATTCATACAGTATATTTATCGATTGATTAGGTATTAACGATGGCGATTACGCAGATAGCTGATGCGGTCGATCTTACCGCTGACCATTTAAAAATTCCTTTCTATACAGAGAGTGTGCCGGCTGGGTTTCCATCACCGGCTCAAGATTATATTGATAAGACGTTGAGTCTTAATGAGCTCTGCATTAAGCACCCCAATGCTACCTATTTCGTCCGTGTCGATGGTGACTCTATGGACGGTGTGGGTATCTACAAGGGGGATGTCTTGGTGGTTGATCGATCGCTGACCGCTCAGCATGGTGACGTGGTGATTGCTAGTGTCAGCGGTGAGATGACGGTGAAGACGCTGCAGCTACGTCCACGCGTGCGTCTGGTCCCACAGAATCGACGCTACTCGCCCATCGAGTTAAAAGAGGGGAGTGAGTTGCAAGTGTTTGGTGTGGTGGTCAGTGTTGTCAGGGTGTTGAAGTAGTGTCGCAAGTGATCGCGCTGGTCGATTGCAATAACTTCTATGTCTCTTGCGAGCGGCTGTTTCGTCCAGACCTGCAGGGCGTGCCGATGGTGGTGCTCTCTAATAATGATGGTTGTGCTGTTGCGCGCAGTGCCGAGGTGAAAGCCCTAGGCGTCAAAATGGGGGTACCTCGGTTTCAGATTGAAGAGCTGATAGAGCAACACGGTATCTGCACCTTCTCGTCAAACTACACACTCTACGGCGATATCTCTGCGCGTGTTATGAATACGCTGGAATCGATCGCCCCGCGAGTGTTTGTCTACTCAATCGACGAAGCTTTTATGGATCTGTCGGGGCTGCAGAAAAACTACTCACTGTTGGAGTTTGGTCGTTTCACTAAAAGCAAAGTGGAGAAAGAGGTTGGTATACCGGTATGCGTTGGCATATCGACCACTAAAACCTTGGCGAAGTTGGCCAATCAGGGGGCTAAAAAGTACCTCTCTACGGGCGGTGTGGTTGATCTAACCGAGGTCGAACGACAGCGTAAGCTGATGGCAATGACCGAGGTGGGTGATGTCTGGGGTGTCGGACGTCGTATCAGTCAACGTCTGGAGTCGATGGGCATTAAGAGTGCATTGGATCTTGCCGATGCTGACCCTAAATGGATACGGAAACACTTCTCGGTTGTGTTGGAACGGACGGTGTCTGAACTTAACGGGGTCTCTTGTATCCCCTTTGACGATACCCCGCCGGTCAAGAAGCAGATTGTCGTGTCGCGCTCCTTTGGTGAACGCATCACCGAGCTAGCGGAGATGCGCAAAGCGATTGCCGGTTTTATTACTCGTGCTGCAGAGAAGCTGCGTAAAGAGGGGCAGGTGGCTCAGCATCTGCAGGTCTTTTTGCGCACCAGTCCGTTTGCAAAGAGTCAGCCGCAGTATGCCAACTCCACCAGCGAACGACTGGTGGAGCCAACGGATGATACGCGACAGCTATTGGCCGCTTCGATGCGCCTGATAGAGCGTATCTGGTTAAGTGGTTATCAGTTTGCCAAAGCGGGTGTGATGTTGAGCGACTTTTACGATCCAAAGCTTCAGCAGCAGACGCTATTTTGTGCGGACGGGGACAGTCGCAGTGAAGCGTTGATGACCACCCTGGATCAGATTAACTATAAAACAGGTCAAGTACAGTTTGCCCGTCGTATCGATCGGAATCCTTGGGATATGAAGCGTGAAATGCTCTCTCCGCGTTACACCACCAGTTGGTTAGAGTTACCGCGAGTCAAATAGAGAGGTGTTAAATAGTTAAAATAATGTCGTAAAAGTTTCATTAAACCCCTTGAAATAGTCAGACTTACCCTCACATAAAAGATAGAAACATTCATTGGCCTTGCTTCGGGAGGCCGCTATCAGTGGAGGCTAAGATGCGCCCAGATAAATTTACTTCAAAATTGCAGGAAGCACTGTCAGATGCTCAGTCATTGGCCGTCGGTAAGGATCATAATCAGATTGAACCTATCCACCTGCTCGCTGCGTTGATCGATCAGCGTGGTGGATCAATTCGTCCCCTGCTCAAGCAGGCTGGTGCGGAGCTGCCGCAGTTAACCCGTAAAGTGGGTGAGGCGCTTGAGCGACTGCCAGTGGTCAGTTCGCCCGATGGTGATATTCGCCTATCTCAAGATATGGCTCGTCTATTCAATCTAACCGACAAACTCGCTCAGCAGCGCGGCGATCAGTTCGTGGCGAGTGAGCTCGTCATACTGGCTATGCTGAGTGATAAAGGTGAGGCCGGGAAAGTCTTGCAGGCTGCAGGTCTTACACAAGAGAAACTGGTTGAAGCGATTAATGCGGTAAGGGGAGGCGAAGCGGTGATGGATCCTAACGCAGAGGAGAGCCGTCAAGCTCTGGATAAATACTGTGTTGATTTAACAGAGCGGGCAGAGAGCGGCAAGCTTGATCCGGTGATTGGGCGCGATGATGAGATTCGTCGCACCATTCAAGTGCTCCAGCGTCGCACGAAAAACAATCCGGTACTGATTGGTGAGCCGGGCGTAGGTAAAACCGCCATCGTTGAAGGGCTGGCGCAACGCATCATCAACGGCGAAGTGCCGGAGGGGCTGAAACATAAGCGAGTGCTGTCGCTCGATATGGGGTCTCTAATAGCCGGTGCAAAGTTCCGCGGTGAATTCGAGGAGCGATTAAAGGCGGTCCTTAATGAGCTCTCTAAGCAGGAAGGGCAAATCATTCTGTTTATCGATGAGCTTCACACCATGGTCGGTGCCGGTAAG
Organism: Marinobacterium sp. xm-d-530; assembly: GCF_013283365.1. GTDB lineage: Bacteria > Pseudomonadota > Gammaproteobacteria > Pseudomonadales > Balneatricaceae > Marinobacterium_E. The sequence goes on from NZ_WBYM01000004.1 coordinate 328,435, forward strand.
GGCGACGGTGCGATGGATGCCGGTAACATGCTGAAGCCTGCATTAGCACGCGGTGAGCTGCACTGTGTGGGCGCGACTACTCTGGATGAGTATCGTCAGTATGTAGAGAAGGACGCAGCGCTTGAGCGTCGCTTCCAGAAGGTGATTGTTGATGAGCCGAGTGAAGAGGATACGATTGCGATTCTACGTGGTCTTAAAGAGCGCTACGAAGTACACCACGGCGTCGACATCACTGACTCTGCGATCATCGCGTCTGCAAAGCTGAGTCAACGCTACATCACCGATCGTCAGTTGCCTGATAAAGCGATCGATCTGATCGATGAGGCGGCATCCCGTATCCGTATGGAGATGGACTCCAAACCGGAAGAGATGGACCGTCTGGAGCGTCGTCTGATCCAGTTGAAGATGGAGCGTGAGGCGCTGAAAAAAGAGAAGGATTCAGCGGCTAAAAAACGCTTAGAAGAGCTCGAAGAGACCATCAGTGCTCTAGAGAAAGAGTACTCAGATCTAGAAGAGATCTGGAAGGCGGATAAAGCGGTACTGCAGGGTTCTCAGCAGATTAAAGAGCAGCTAGACCAAGCCCGTATCGAGATGGAACAGGCACGTCGTGCAGGCGATCTGGCGAAAATGTCAGAGATCCAATACGGCAAGATTCCAGAGCTAGAGGCGCAATTGCAAGCGGCCGATAGTGAAGATGAAGCCGAGGCTCAAACGGAGTTGTTGCGCAATAAAGTCACCGAAGAGGAGGTGGCTGAAGTGGTCTCACGCTGGACCGGTATTCCAGTCAATAAAATGCTCGAGGGCGAGCGTGACAAACTGCTGCGCATGGAGCAAGAGCTGCACAAGCGAGTCGTCGGTCAGGGTGAGGCGGTTGAAGCCGTCTCGAATGCGGTGCGCCGCTCAAGAGCAGGTCTGGCTGATCCGAATCGCCCGAACGGTAGCTTCCTATTTTTAGGCCCTACTGGTGTTGGTAAAACTGAGCTGTGTAAAGCGCTAGCCAGCTATCTGTTTGATACCGAAGAGGCGATGGTGCGCATCGACATGTCAGAGTTCATGGAGAAACATTCGGTTGCTCGATTGATTGGTGCACCTCCAGGCTATGTAGGTTATGAAGAGGGCGGTTATCTAACCGAAGCGGTTCGTCGCAAGCCTTACTCAGTCCTACTGTTAGACGAGGTCGAAAAGGCGCATCCCGATGTCTTCAATATCCTGTTGCAGGTGTTAGAAGATGGTCGTTTGACTGATGGTCAGGGTCGTACCGTCGATTTCCGCAATACCATCGTGGTGATGACCTCGAACCTAGGCTCGGATCTGATCGCGGGTTACAGCGATGATCAGGATTATGAGCAGATGAAAGGTGCGGTCATGGAAGTGGTGGGTACCCACTTTAGACCGGAAGTGATCAACCGTATCGACGAAGTTGTCGTGTTCCACAGCTTGCGCAAAGAGCAGGTGGCAGGCATCGCAACCATTCAGTTGGAGCGTCTGCGTAAACGCCTTGCTGAGCATGATCTGGGACTCAAGTTGACATCAACGGCCATGGATAAGTTGGTGGAGGTCGGTTTTGAGCCAATTTATGGTGCAAGGCCACTCAAACGTGCGATTCAGCAGTGGATCGAAAACCCATTGGCGCAGCGTCTATTGGCAGGCGACTTCATGCCTGGAGCTGAAATTGCGGTCGATGTGGCGGACGGTGAATTCACCTTCCGCTAGCTCTACTACGGTGCTAAATCGGGGTCTGGCCTTCTGTCAGACCCCGTTATTGTGAAACCGCTATTTAAACCGCTATCATTGCGCTTCTACCAAATTTTGAGGCACCTCCTTGCTTAGCTATCAACACGGCTTTCACGCCGGAAACTTTGCCGATGTTCACAAACATCTCACCCTTCAACTTCTACTGAATGCGCTCAATAAAAAGGCGAAACCTTGGAGCTATTTAGAGACGCACTCGGGTCGTGGGTTATATGACCTCTCGTCAGAGCAGGCGCAGAAGACCGGTGAGTTTCGTGATGGGGTGGCCAAGCTGTGGGGGCAAAAACAGCCGGAAGCTGTTCAGCAGTACCTGTCAGCCATCGCTGAAGTGTCTCAATCTGATCAGCTTCTTCACTACCCTGGATCACCGACACTGACGGCCCTAAATACACGTGAGCTGGATCAGATTCATCTAATGGAACTGCACCCACAAGAGGTTAAAGAGTTAAAGCGCAATATGCGCCTGTTTGCCAATGTTGGGGTGCACCACCGAGATGGCTATGAAGGAGTCTTATCACTACTCCCCCCTAAACCTAATCGGGGACTTCTATTGATCGACCCCGCTTATGAGGTGAAAGAGGAGTATCAACAGGTGGCGAGCTTTGTCGGAGAGGCAATGAAACGCTGGCCCAATGGTCAAATTGCTGTCTGGTACCCACTGCTGGCGGCTAATCGTCATGAGAATATGCTGAAAGCGATGGTTCGACAGCTACCGGATGTTGGTGTGTTGGATTCACAGTTTATTGTGGCTGAGCCCAAAGAGCGGGGTATGTACGGATCTGGAATGTTGCTGATCAATCCCCCTTGGCAATTTGATCAGCAGTTAGATGAGTTGCTACCGAATGTGTTAGCTCAACTCAACGCAGAAGCGCCAGAGACGACGCTTCGTTGGCTGAAACAGGCGCCTTAAGGCGTCAATTTAGAGAAACGGTGGGCTAGTAAAGTGCCTGCTCATCTTTTACCACCTCAATCAGCAACTCAATGAACAGTTCATCGGCTTCGCTGCGCTCTAAACCAATGTGAACGCTGGTGGTGTCATTGAGCTCATCAGCGATTAACTGAACCGCATTCTCTTGGCCCATATGCTTGCGCGCAATCTCTTTGGCGGTTGAGCAAATTTCCGGCTCCATCAGTACCTTTCGAGTGAAGCGAACCAGCTCTTCAATAACGCGATCTTTCTGTTTTACATCGGAAATCGAAACCATTGTTTTTCTCCCTATGACCTTCTTGAACTATAACTCGCACAATGAAGTCGCGCTAGCAAGATGGAGGTTTTTTGTGAAAATGTCGAAATCGTTGAAAAGTTGCTCTTTTTTTAAACAATTTAGCCGCTGCGACGGTTGAAGTTACTGCGCTGCAGTGCGAAAATTTAAAGCTTACTGTTATATGCAAATAACCCCGCGTGTAGCAGGCATTTAAAAGGCTTACTAAGCATTACCCAGCTCAGGTCTAACGCTGCTGGTAGAGAGATCCTTGTTTCAGTGGTATCGAGTGCTTTTTGTGTTAGCGCACACCCGTATTGATGACGTTTTGGCGGACAATCCCGCTGGCGCTGCACCCACTCATTCATGAATCAGACAAAGACAGAGTGTTGAATAGACAACACAATATTGAGGGTAAAAAGGTGGAACTACTTTCAGGTGCGGAAATGGTCGTACGCGCGCTTCGTGATGAAGGCGTTAAGTACATCTACGGCTATCCTGGCGGCGCATTGCTACACGTTTACGATGCGATCTTCCAACAGGATGAAGTTGAGCACATTCTTGTTCGTCACGAACAAGCAGCAACACACATGGCGGATGCCTACGCTCGTGCAACTAACAAAGCAGGTGTCGCGCTAGTAACTTCTGGCCCAGGTGCAACGAATGCGGTGACTGGCATCGCAACGGCTTACATGGATTCGATTCCAATGGTCGTGATTACAGGTCAGGTTATGAGCTACCTGATCGGTGAGGACGCATTCCAAGAGACGGATATGCTTGGCATCTCTCGTCCGATCGTTAAACACAGCTTCAGTGTGCAGCGTCCAGAGGATATCCCTTCGATCATTAAGAAGGCATTCCACATCGCACAGAGCGGTCGTCCGGGTCCAGTGGTTGTAGATATCCCTAAAGATATGACGACGCCAACTGAGCGTTACCCATACGACTACCCAGCAAACGTGAAAATGCGCTCTTACGGCCCTATCAGTCGTGGCCACAGTGGTCAGATCAAGAAAGCCGTTGATATGTTGCTAGCGGCTAAGCGTCCTGTGATCTACACCGGTGGTGGTGTCATCATGGGTGACGCAAGCGAAGAGCTGGTTAAACTGGCACAAGAGCTTAACTACCCAGTGACTAATACCCTAATGGGTCTTGGCGGCTACCCAGGTACTGATCGTCAATCATTGGGCATGCTGGGTATGCACGGTAGTTACGAAGCCAACATGGCAATGCACCACTCAGACTTCATTCTTGCGGTGGGTGCGCGATTCGATGACCGCGTTACCAACGGCACTGATAAGTTCTGTCCAACAGCGCGCATTGCACACATCGATATCGATCCTGCGTCGATCTCTAAGACGATCGATGTGGATGTGCCGATTGTAGGTCCAGCTAAAGCGGTTCTTAAAGAGATGCTTGAGTTGGTGGCTGAAGCGAAGACTCAGCCAGATGCTGAAGCGATCGCAAACTGGTGGAAACAGATCGATGAGTGGCGACAACGCCACGGTGGCCGTTTTGAGCTAGGCGACAAGATGAAGCCTCAGCAGGTTATCGAGATGCTCTCTAAAGTGACTAATGGTGATGCGTTTGTCTGTTCTGACGTTGGTCAGCACCAGATGTTTGCAGCCCAGTACTACAAGTTCAACAAGCCAAACCGTTGGATTAACTCTGGCGGCCTAGGCACCATGGGCTTTGGTCTTCCGGCTGCGATGGGGGTTAAGTTGAACTTCCCTGACGCTGACGTTGCGTGTGTTACCGGTGAAGGCTCTATTCAGATGAATATCCAAGAGCTATCAACCTGTAAACAGTACGATCTGCCAGTGAAGATCATCAACCTAAACAACCAGTCGTTGGGTATGGTTCGCCAGTGGCAAGATATGAACTATGAGTCACGTCACTCGCAGTCTTACATGAAGTCACTACCAGACTTTATCAAGCTGGTTGAATCCTACGGTCACGTCGGTATGAAGGTTGAGCGTTACGAAGATCTAGAAGGCGCAATGCGTGAAGCGTTCGCTATGAAAGATCGTCTAGTCTTCATGGATATCTATGTTGATCCATTTGAGCACGTCTACCCAATGCAGGTTCCACGTGGCTCTATGCGTGATATGTGGTTGAACAAAACGGAGAGGACTTAAACGATGCGTCATATCATTTCAGTTCTCCTAGAGAACGAACCCGGTGCACTGTCACGTGTTGTTGGCCTGTTCTCACAGCGCAACTACAACATTGAATCGCTCACGGTAGCCCCAACTGAAGATCCAACGCTGTCTCGTTTGACAGTAACAACCATCGGTAATGACCGTGTTGTTGAGCAGATCACCAAGCAGTTGAACAAGCTAATCGATGTCGTGAAGGTTGTTGATCTATCGGAAGGCGACCATATCGAACGCGAAGTTATGATGATCAAGCTGAAAGCAAACGGTCAGATGCGCGCAGAGATCAAGCGTACTGCTGATATCTTCCGTGGCCACATCATCGATGTAACGCCGAACACCTACACCGTTCAGTTGATTGGTGACTCGGCTAAGTTGGATGCATTTATTGCAGCCTTAGGTACCGCATCGATTCTTGAAGTGGTTCGCTCGGGCGTATCCGGTATTGCTCGCGGCGAGAAAGTATTGAGCGTTTAACGCATTTCATACTTCGAAAATCCCGGCTTTTGCTGGGATTTTTTTTGTCTAAAAATAGACTTGTTTGCCTCTCTGTTTAGGGATAAGGTTGACTGATCGGTCCAGATTTCTGATGACCAATCAAACTTCGATCACAAATAAGGAACACCAATAATGAAACGTGTAGTTTTGAAAACACTCGCTCTTTCAGTAGCGGTAGCTTCAGCATCGGCTCAAGCGGCAGACCTAAATCCAGCTGTTGTTTTTGACATGGGTGGTAAGTTCGATAAATCGTTTAACCAGTCTGTTTATAACGGCATGGAGCGATTTAAAGAGGAGAGCGGTGTTAACTACCGTGAGTTCGAGGTGACTAATGCATCACAGCGTGAACAGGCGATCCGTCGTTTTGCGCAGCGTGGTGCTAATCCAATCATCAGCGTTGGCTTCGCCCAAGCTGCGGCCGTTGATAAAGTGGCCGGTGAGTTTCCAGATGCACGCATCACTCTGATCGATATGGTGGTTGATAAGCCAAACGTTCAGTCTGTTGTCTTCAATGAGCACGAGGGTTCATTCCTTGTCGGTATGCTTGCCGCAATGAAATCAGAAACAGGAACTGTCAGCTTTGTCGGTGGTATGGATATCCCACTGATTCGTAAATTTGAGTGTGGTTATGCTCAAGGTGCTCAGTACGTTAACAAAGATATCAACGTGATTCGTAACATGACCGGTACGACGCCAAGCGCTTGGAATGACCCAGCGAAAGGTGCTGAGCTGGCTGTTAGTCAGTTCGACCGTGGTTCTGATGTTGTCTATGCAGCAGCGGGCGGTACGGGCGTTGGTGTCTACCAAGCTGCGGCTGACTCTGGCAAATACGCAATTGGTGTCGACTCTAACCAGAACTACCTGCAGCCAGGTACGATGCTAACCTCTATGGTTAAGCGTGTTGATGTAGCGGCGTATAACTCGCTTAAAGCGATGCAGGATGGCACTTGGCAAGCGGGTTTCCAAGCGCTTGGTCTAGCGCAGGGCGGTGTCGATTGGGCACTTGATGAGCACAACGAAGCGCTGATCACCGCTGAGATGAAATCGGCTGTTGAAGCTGCGAAAAAAGCGATCATCGCTGGTGAAATCAAAGTTCACGACTACATGAGTGACAACAGCTGTCCAGCACTCGACTAAGATAGAGGTCTAACCGAGTGGTGACACAACCTATACAGGATCCCAATCGGGATCCTGTTTCTTATTCAATTCAGTTAGCGAAGATTAATAAACACTTCGGTGCCGTCAAAGCCAATGTCGACGTTGATCTGAATGTCGTTAAAGGTGAGATACACGCCATCGTTGGTGAAAACGGTGCCGGAAAGTCGACACTGATGAGTATCCTCTATGGGTTTTACGAGGCCGATAGTGGTTCTATCCATGTGGATGGCAAAGTGGTCAGTATCACTGACTCGAAACGCGCTATCGAGCTAGGGATTGGCATGGTCCATCAACACTTCATGTTGGTGGATAATTTCACGGTGCTTGAGAATATCGTGCTGGGCGCTGAAGGTAGCTGGTCTTTAACGCATTCACTCGCTAAAGCACGTAAAAAACTGCAAGAGATCTCAGACCGTTATGGGCTGAATGTCGATCTGGATGCGGTGGTTTCACATCTTCCAGTCGGTTTGCAGCAGCGTGTAGAGATTCTTAAAGCGCTCTATCGTGACGCCAAAATTCTGATTCTGGATGAGCCTACCGGTGTTTTAACCCCTCAAGAGGTTGATCAACTCTTTGCGATTTTAAAAACACTTAAATCACAAGGTGTCAGCGTTCTACTGATCACCCATAAGCTGCAAGAGGTGATTGCGATCAGTGATCAGGTCTCTGTTATGCGAGCTGGGACCATGGTGGCGACCGTAAACACTGCGGAGACCAGTCGTGAAGCACTCGCTGAGCTTATGGTCGGCCGTAAGGTTCTGTTACGGGTAGATAAACAAGAAGCAAACCCGGGCGCAGCGCTTCTTAAAGTAGATTCGCTAACCTGGCGTGATGACACCAATGTTCCTCGTTTGGACGATGTGTCGTTCACGGTGAATGCGGGAGAAATCGTCGGTGTTGCCGGAGTGTCTGGTAATGGTCAAACCGAACTTCTAGGTCTGTTGTCGGGCATGCTCGATGTGCAGCAAGGGCAGATTAATATTGAAGGTGTCTGCATTGATGCTCAGCATCAAATGACGCCTAAACAGATTCGTCACCTCGGCGTCGGACATGTGGCAGAGGATCGGCACCGTGATGGCATGGTGGGTGCGTTTAGCGCAGAAGAGACGGCCATCATGGGCTTTCAAGATGAGCCGGAGTTCAATGGCTCGATTTTGCAAAATCGCTCTGCCATCACTGAGCACTGTCAGGAGTTAATGAGTACCTTTGATGTGCGCCCAGTGGATCCCAATCTCAAATCGGCCAGTTTCTCTGGCGGTAATCAACAGAAACTCTGTATCGCACGTGAGATGAACGCTACACCTAAAGTGTTACTGGTGGGACAACCGACACGTGGCGTCGATATCGGTGCGATCGAGTTTATACATCAGCAGATTGTTGCGCTGCGTGATCAAGGAAGTGCTGTGTTAGTCGTCTCTGTAGAGTTAGAAGAGATCCTGTCGTTGTGTGATCGAGTGCTGGTGATGTCAGAAGGGCGCATCGTGGGTAATGTGTTGGCTTCAGAAACCGATGCGCGCTCGTTAGGGTTAATGATGTCCAGCTCAAGAAGCGGTGATCAAATGGCTCAGCAGGGGGGGCAATCATGAGTCGTCGTGCAAAGCTCCCTGCTTGGGCAGACATTGGACTAATTCCGTTAATCAATGTCTTGTTGGCGTTTTTGTCAGCCGGTGTTGTGGTGGCTCTGATTGGTGAAAGCCCATTAGAGGCGGTGCAAGTACTTATTCGTGGCGCCTTTGGATACGATGAAGGGGTTGGCTATACGCTCTACTACACAACCAACTTTATCTTTACCGGTTTGGCGGTAGCCGTCGCATTCCATGCGGGGCTATTCAATATCGGTGGGGAGGGGCAGGCGTATATAGGTGGTTTAGGTGTGGGACTGATCTGTCTCGCTTTAGATCATCTTTTGCCATGGTGGGCTCTGCTACCTCTGGCCATTATTGCTGGATCCTTATTTGGTGCTGCTTGGGCGTTTATACCCGGCTATTTGCAAGCTTATCGCGGTAGTCATGTGGTGATTACTACCATTATGTTCAACTTCATTGCGTCTGCATTGATGGTCTATCTATTGGTGAATGTGCTGATTCAACCGGGTTCCATGTCACCAGAGACACGAGCGATTGCTCCCGAATCGACACTGCCGCTGATGCATGAGTTCTTTGCGTTTTTTGGGATCAAGATTACTCAAACGCCGCTTAATCTGTCTCTTTTTGTTGCACTATTGGCTTGTCTGTTTGTCTGGGTGCTTATTTGGAAAACTCGTTGGGGCTATGCCATTCGCATGATCGGTTTCAATGAGTCAGCTGCGGTCTATAGCGGAATCAATCCAAAACGAATGGTCGTCATTGCGATGATGATTTCAGGCTCTTTGGCCGGATTGGTCGCAATCAATGAGGTGATGGGGGCACAAGAGCGTGTCGGTTTAGACTTCGTCTCTGGTGCTGGGTTTACTGGCATCGCTGTCGCCTTGATGGGGCGCAATCACCCATTGGGTATTATCATTGCTAGCCTGCTGTTTGGCGCGCTATTTCAGGGTGGGGCAGAGTTGGCGTTTGAGTTTTCAACCATCACACGTGATCTTGTTGTGGTGATTCAAGGCTTGGTCATTCTGTTCTGCGGTGCTCTGGCCTACATGATGCGTGGACCGCTGGAACGACTCTTTGCATTGGTTTCCCGCTCAAGTCAGGAGGAGCGATAATGGAGTTTTCTGTTCAGTTAATCTCTGCATTAGATTCCACACTTCGTCTGGCGGCACCGTTAATTTTATGTGCCATGGCGGGTCTCTTTTCAGAGCGCTCGGGTATTGTAGATATCGGCTTAGAGGGCAAGATGCTAGCGGGTGCCTTTGCGGCGGCGGCAATGACGGCTGTAACGGGTTCGGTATGGTTAGGTCTGCTTGCTGCCATATTGGTCTCAATTATGATGGCGTTACTGCATGGTTTTGCCTGTATCACTCACCGAGGTGATCAGGTCGTCAGTGGTTTGGCTATCAATATCTTAGCGGCAGGTTTGACTGTTGTGTTGGGTATTGCCTGGTTCCGTCGCGGTGGGCAGACACCCTCTCTAACTTCAGAAGAGCGCTTTGGCCCTCTAACCTGGCCGTTGAGTGAGTGGTTGTCGGATGTTCCGCTACTAGGGCCCATCTATACAGAGCTACTCAGTGGACACAATCTATTGGTCTATGTCGCTTTGATGGCGGTACCGATGACGGCTTGGATCGTTTTTAAAACTCGTTTTGGGTTAAGGCTTCGTGCAGTCGGTGAGAATCCGCAGGCGGTTGATACCGCCGGGATTTCAGTCGCTTGGTTGCGTTACCGTGCCGTCATTATGGCGGGTCTGCTCTGTGGTTTAGCAGGTGCTTACCTCTCTATCGCGTTGGGTGCAGGTTTCATTAAAGATATGTCGGCCGGTAAGGGGTACATCGCACTGGCCGCACTTATTTTTGGTAAGTGGCGTCCATTCCCCGCACTCTTCGCTTGTCTTCTATTTGGTTTCTTAGAAGCCGTAGCAACCCGCATGCAGGGGGTTCAACTGCCCGTTGTTGGCGAAATTGATGTACAGCTGATGCAGGCACTTCCTTACATTCTTACCGTTATTCTGTTGGCGGGTTTCATTGGTCGGGCGATCGCACCTAAAGCGATTGGTACCCCTTACAGTAAAGATCGAGCATAACAATGGCACAGCACAAGATTATTTTAGACACAGACCCTGGTATCGATGATGCGATGGCGATTTTTACCGCGATGGCACACCCTGATATTGAGCTGTTGGGCCTTACAACAACCTTTGGCAATGTCTCTGTTGATCAGGCTACTCAAAATGCCCTTACGCTGGTTGAGATGGCCGGCTCTGAAACGCCCGTTGCACAGGGTGTTGCGACGCCGATGATCAAGCCTCTAGCGGAATTTCCAGACTTTGTTCATGGAGTCGATGGGTTTGGTAATCTCAATTTAGCACCCCCTAAGAGAACATCGCTCCCTCAATCGGCGGCTGAATTCATTGTCGATCAAGCGAATCAGAACCCGGGTGAGATCGTTATCGTTGCGATTGGTCCTTTGGGTAACTTAGCTCAGGCGCTGCAGCTGGACCCTGAATTACCTAGCAAGATTAAGCAGGTTGTTATTATGGGTGGCGTGATTGCGAGTGATGGGAATGTCTCTCCGGTAGCTGAGGCTAATATTCTCTCTGATCCGCACGCTGCCGATAAAGTGATGGCTGCGGCTTGGCCTTTGGTCATGGTAGGGCTCGATGTAACTCATCAGATTATGTTGCCTCGATCACTGTTTGATCGTATTGCTAAAGAGAACGCCAAGGTGGGTTCATTTATGCAGAGTGCGGCTAAATTCTACATCGACTTTTACTCTAGCGTGCGGAATATTGATGGCTGCTATTCGCATGACGTTTCGGCCCTCGCTTATGTTGTGCATCCTGAGTTATTTGAAACGGTTTCAGGCCCAATCTGTGTTGCGACAGAAGGCGTTGCTATGGGTCAAACCATCATGAGTCGATTTGGCATACCCTATATGCTGGATTATTGGAAAGATCGTCCTGATCAGATGGCCTGCATGGGTGTTGACGATGCTGGCGTGGTCGATTTTTTCGAAACAGCAATGACAAACAGTTACTGGAGCTAGTGGTATGTCGAATTTTTTAGAAGCGGTCGATTATCAATCGGAAGGTGCCAGCGAGGCGTTTGTGAAATCGCTGCATGAGACCGGCTTCGGCGTCCTCAAAAATCACCCTATTGCCGAAGCGCAGGTTCGAGCCATTTATGACCATTGGCAGGCCTTTTTTAATAGCGATCGCAAATCTGACTTTGACTATAACGTCGGTACTCAGGATGGCTTTTTCTCCAGCAAAATTTCTGAAGTGGCGAAAGATCATACAGTTAAAGACATCAAAGAGTATTTTCACTACTACCCCTGGGGGCAGTGCCCTGAAGATTTGCGGGAGGAGTTACAGGCTTACTATTCTCAAACCAGCTCATTAGCCTCTGAGTTGCTAGGCTGGGTCGAAGAGTTTAGCCCTGAAGAGGTGAAAGCAGGCTACCGTGAGCCACTACCCAACATGATCAATGGCAGTGAGCAGACGCTGCTCCGTGTGCTTCACTACCCTCCCTTTGATGGTAATGAAGAACCAGGTGCTATCCGTGCGGCCGCACACGGTGACATAAACCTGCTAACGATTTTGCCGGCGGCCAGTGAGCCAGGTTTGCAGGTTCTCAGCAAAACAGGTGAGTGGCTTGATGTACCGGCTGAGTTTGGTAATTTGATCGTGAACATAGGCGATATGCTGCAAGAGGCATCGGCAGGTTATTTCCCGTCGACCATACATCGAGTGATCAACCCTGTTGGTGGCGCAACCAAAAAATCGCGCATCTCACTGCCGTTGTTTCTTCACCCTAGACCAGATGTGGTTCTATCGGATCGATACACAGCGGATAGCTATTTAAAAGAGCGGCTCAAAGAGTTGGGCGTTATCTGATCCTAAACCCGGCAATGTTCGGGTTTTTTTAGCGCAAAAATATCTGGAATATTCTTTGCATGCTAGGATAACTGGATGATCAATTATAAGGCGATGCAATGAGCGCTTATCTATCGACCCTAGAGTCGATCTATCTCCCTGCAGTGGTTATGTTTTCTCTATTGGTTGGCAGCTTTCTGAATGTTGTGATTCATCGCCTGCCGATTATGATGATGAATAGCTGGCGCCGTGAAGCCGCTGAATTCTTGGATCAGCAGGAGATAAGCGATGATCAACCTATCTCATTGTCTCAGCCACGCTCACGCTGCCCTCAATGCGGACATGCAATACGCTGGTATGAAAACATCCCAATCCTCTCCTATCTGTTAATTTTGAAAGGGCGCTGTTCAGGATGTGCCAGTTCGATCTCTATGCGTTACCCAATGATCGAAGGGTTGACGGCTGTAGTGGGTCTCACTATTGCGCTCTATTTTGGCTTTACTCTTCAGATGTTGGTGATGCTGTTCGTCAGTTACTCTCTGATTGTCTTGATCTTTATCGATGCAGATCATCAGCTGTTGCCCGATCAGATCACCTTGCCCCTTCTTTGGGCGGGTCTACTGGTTAATCTGGTATTTGGCTGGGTCCCGTTGGACTCTGCAGTGACTGGTGCGATGCTTGGCTATCTGGTTCTTTGGCTGGTGTTCTGGCTGTTTAAGTTGGTAACAGGTAAGGAGGGTATGGGCTACGGCGACTTTAAGTTGCTGTCGGCTCTTGGGGCTTGGGGTGGCTATGCGATCCTTCCCGGAATTATTCTGATCTCATCCGTTGCGGGTGTTATCTATGCACTTGTCGGCGCGTTGTTTGGTCGTCAGGATCTCACTAAACCCATGCCGTTTGGCCCATTTTTAGCCTTAGCTGGATGGCTGATGTTGATTTGGGGTGATCAAATTAATCAATGGTATCTGTCGCTTCTTCTATAGATTCGTTAGACTTGCAGCATATTTTTTAAGGGCTTAAACATGACTGACCAGATTGACCCAGAGACGTCTGACGCGACCAGTGAAGATAGCGTAAAGCGACCTCGTGGTATCTATTTGTTACCAAACCTATTTACGACGGGAGCACTGTTCTCAGGTTTCTATGCTGTCATTTCGGGCATGAACGGTCATTTCACTGCAGCGGCAGTCGCCATTTTTGTTGCTATGATTTTTGATGGTTTAGATGGTCGTGTGGCTCGAATGACAAACACACAATCTAAGTTTGGCGCTGAATACGATTCGCTGTCAGATATGGTCTCTTTCGGTGTGGCTCCCGCTCTGGTTAGTTTTACTTGGGTATTACAGAGCTTAGGAAAGTTTGGCTGGGTGGCTGCCTTTATCTACTGCGCCTGTGCTGCACTTCGTTTGGCACGATTTAATACTCAGATTGGCTCTTTGGATAAACGCTACTTTATGGGGCTGCCGAGCCCAGCGGCGGCGGCAACCATTGCTGGATTGATCTGGTTTATGACTGAAAAGGGGATAGACCCAGCCCCATTTGCTTGGTTGATCGCACTCTATGTGGCGCTCATTGGTCTCTCTATGGTGAGTAATGTTCTCTACAACAGCGGTAAAGAGATCAACTTAAAAGGGAAGATCACCTTTGTAAAAATGATTGTGATCGTACTGGTTGTCGCCTTTCTAGCGACAGATCCTGATCTCTACCTGTGGCTTATCTTTCTTGCTTACACTGTATCAGGCCCTATTCAATGGCTGCTTAGAAGTAGAAAACGACAAGCAGAGTAATACATCATTAGAAAGCCACCTTCGGGTGGTTTTTTATTTGTAAGGCATTTGTCAGCTTAGCGACTAATATTAGAGGTATAGCGATAGGAGATTAATTATGTTGATCGGTAAGTCTTCCAAAATTCTAAGCAGTGAAATCACATCTGAATCGGCCTATTTGTCTAGACGTTCTCTACTGAAAGGACTGGGTTTGGTCGCAGGTGCTACTTCGATGCCTAGCTATGCTCTGACACAACCCAAGAGTTCCGATCTGCCACTCTATCCTGGTCCTGACTGGTTAAGACCGAAGCTCGAAAGCGCAAAGACAACTTGGAGCTTAGATGAGGAGTTGACGCCTTACGATTCGGTCATTACCTACAACAACTTCTACGAGTTCGGCCTCAATAAAGAGGATCCATATGAGAGAGCTCAGAATTTTAAGACAGACCCTTGGCAGGTCGAGATATTGGGTGAGGTAGAGCGCCCGGGTATCTATAACCTGGAGGATCTCCTTGCAAAAGTGGACATAGAGGAGAGGATCTACCGCTTTCGATGCGTGGAGGCATGGTCGATGGTCATTCCTTGGCTCGGTTTCTCTCTGGCTTCACTGATAAAGCAATTGAATCCAACTTCTAACGCAAAATACGTTGAGTTTGTCACGCTTGAAGACCCTGAGCAGATGCCGGGTCAGCGTTCACTCTTCAGTACCATTGATTGGCCATACAGAGAAGGGTTAAGAATAGATGAGGCGATGCACCCGCTGACGTTGTTAGCGGTCGGTGTTTATGGGCAAGCGATGCCTCCACAGAATGGCGCACCGCTTAGGTTGGTAGTGCCTTGGAAATATGGCTTCAAAAGTATTAAGTCTATCGTGCAGATTCGATTCAGAGAGACCATGCCGCAAAATACTTGGCGCTTAACGGCCTCACAAGAGTATGGCTTTTATGCCAACGTCAATCCGACTGTAGATCACCCTAGATGGTCACAGGCGACAGAGAGAAGGCTGCCGTCATCACTGTTTAATCCGAGAATCATAGAGACTCAAATGTTTAACGGCTATGAAGAGGTCGCACCTCTCTATGCTGGGATGGATCTCTCTAAATGGTATTAACCAGCAGGGGCTTATCTAGACGGCTCATTTGGATCTTTCTTTTTACGTCGCTGGCCATGCCATTGATATGGCTGGTCTACTTGGCCTATAGCAATCAGTTGGGAGCTGATCCAGCGAAAGAGCTTGTCGATGAATTAGGGCAGTGGGCAATTCGGTTTTTGATCCTGACACTCTGTGCATCAACCTTCAGTAGGCGTTTTAATATAAAGTTTTTGCTGCAGCATCGGAGAATGCTGGGGCTGTATGCACTCCTTTATGCGGTACTCCACCTTTTGGCGGTATCGACCTTTATTCTTGGCTGGCGTGTTGATCTGCTGATTAGAGAGTTAACGGATAGACCCTATATTATGTTGGGTATGGCTGGACTTCTGTTGCTCATCCCTTTGGGAATTACATCCACAAAAGGGTGGCAGAAAAAATTGGGTCGTAAATGGACAACGCTTCATAAATTGATCTACCCAGCAGCTATGTTAGCGCTGTTACACCTGGTACTACTCATAAGGGCTAGCATTTTAGAGGCGATTATCTATGCGCTTTTAATATCTCTACTTTTAATAGAACGATTGTTTAGAAAAAGAAAGCCTAAAAAGAGATAGTGAACTAACACATAAATCCCAGACGTATCCTATATTGAATGTGTTGAATCAATAAAAACAAACTCAAAGTTCAGCTTTGAAAGGAGTGTAACAATGATTCTGCAGCATCTTTCGGGTGTGTTCTATCACCCAGTAAAAGAGTGGAAGTCAATTGATAAAGACTCTTCACTAACACTAAACAACGTCATTATTCAGCTGGTGTTACTGGCACTTATACCACCTATATCTCTATTCATAGGAACAACCCAGGTGGGTTGGAGTGTCTCCTACGGTGAATATCACCTATTGGCGAGCGAATCCGCCTTTGGAGCCGCGGTAGCATTTTACATTGCTATATTAGGCGTCATTACCGGGTTGACCTATAGCATCCGTTGGATGGAGAAAACCTATGGTGCCAACGCGGGTGTTGATGAGTGCGCGCGTCTAGCGCTATACACTGCAACACCTATGTTGCTGGCAGGTCTGATTGGCCTCTATCCAATGCTATGGCTCTGCGTCAGTGTCGGAATGTTAGCGGTAGCTTTTAGTGTCTATCTGCTCTATACAGGAGTACCCGTCATAATGCATATTGAAGAGGAGAGGGCGTTTATGTTCTCTACATCAATATTGACGGTTGGCCTTGTAGCACTTGTCACTATTATGGCTGCGAGCGTTATTCTGTGGAGTACAGTCGTGCCGCTGACCATATTAAGTTAAATTTATTTACCTCAGGGGTTGACGCTCTGTTCAACCTAAGTATAATTCGCGCTCTCGATTACGGAGTCATGCCTGATTATAGGTTGATCAGTAACCGAGAGGTGCGAATTAACTATTTGTTTTTTAAGCAAATAAATGAAAGTTCCTGACGCATAAGACAGTTTTTAAATTTTCAAAAAATATTAAAAACTTGTTGACATGTGGCGAAGCGATCAATAATATACGCACCTCGCTTGAGACGAGTACTCAAGCAGCCACCAAGAGATCGGTGGCACGCTCTTTAACAATTAATCAGGTAATGCGTGTGGGCGCTTGTTGAGGTTGAGCACAAAAGCTTAACAAGACAA
>NZ_WBYM01000005.1 GCF_013283365.1 Marinobacterium sp. xm-d-530
GGCGAGATCATTACAATAAAGTAAGACCACATAGTGCACTTGGCTATGTGCCACCAGAGGAATTCGCTAAGCGTGCTGCTTAGCAAAATCTCATCGAAGAAGTGGTACTAACTAAGGGGAAAGGTCAGTGCCGTTAAGAGACAAAAAAGAGAGCCGTAGCTCTCTTTTTTAAAATCACAGCATTCTGCTATGCAAAGTGCAGTGATGTTTAGTTGCTCATTATGCTTTAGCAGACATGAACTTTTTTAGTTCTTCGAACATTGGAGCTGAAGCGTAATCTTCTACACTCTGTTCCATCAGTTCAGTCAATTCAGCTTTAGCGGCTGCAAGTGCTGCGATCTCTTTCTCAGCAACTTCAGTCATTTTAGCTTCAGCTTCTTTCAAGTATTTAACTTGAAGTTCTAGAGCTGCTTTTGGATCTTTAACTTCAGTTAGAGATTTCATCTGTGAAAGAGATGCGTTAACAACCTCTGTTACATAAGATGATTGAAGACCAATTAGGGCTTCAGCAGTCTTCTTGTTGATCTCAGCCATCGCCATCATTGGCTTCATGCTATCTTTTAGTTCGTTCATCATGAGTCATACTCCTAATTTAATTTATTGTGCACTGCACCATAGGGTCAATATATTGAGGTTTTTGCTAACTGTCAAACCTTTTTGTGCACCGCAACAAAAATATATTTAGAAACTCCCACTGTGGTTTTTTTCACGAATAGGTATCATGGCGGCAACACAAGGAAACCGACATGCAACTCTCTATACTCTTCGAAGATGACTATCTTATAGCAGTAGATAAACCCTCGGGTTTATTGGTTCATCCGAGTTGGATTACAAAGCCTGATGAACCCACCTTAATGGGCCTGCTGAAAGAGCACTTTAATGCTGAAAAGCTGCATACTATCCACCGACTTGATAGGGCAACGAGCGGCGTGATCCTGGTGGGTAAAGAGATTGAATCGTCAAAACGGATGCAAGAGCAGTTTCAGTCAAGAGGCGTTAAGAAAGAGTATGAGTGTTTGGTTAGAGGTTGGCTAAGCGAACAGCAGGGCAGTTTAGATTATCCGTTGGTGCCTAAATACGATAAGTTTGCCGACCCCTTGGCGAGGCAGGATAAAGAGGCCAAAGAGGCGGTGACCGATTTTAAAGTGATCGGGCAGACCGAGTTAGATATTCCTGTTGGACGTTATTCCACTTCACGCTACAGCCGCGTGGCCTGCTTTCCACATACCGGCCGTAAGCACCAAATACGTCGTCATATGAAGCACCTTCTTCATCCAATCATTGGTGACACCAAGTATGGTGAAGGGCGTCATAATAGAATGTTTCGTGAACATTTTGATCTGCATCGATTGGTGCTGTTGGCTAGAACCATTCATTTTAACCACCCAATAACGGGTGAAGCACTATCTATACACTCAAAACTACCTGCTGATATAGAACAACTTTACCGGCAATTAGGGCTGAATAAGTCTTAATAAATCGTGTTAGAATTCAATCAAATTTACTCCTACCTTAAAAGAGTTCCTGATGAGCCGTCCTGACGATATCAATGCCAAGATCCAAACTGACAATGCCACTTCATCCAGTTTAGAGAGCGCACTTAAAAATAGCCCCGTCATCGCACTGATTGGTGCCATGGATCAGGAGATTGAACGCCTAAAAAACAGTATTCAATCTTTACAAGTAAGTGAAATCGCAGGCTTTACTTTTTTTTCAGGGCAGATCGACGGTGTCGACGTGGTGCTGCTTAAATCGGGCATCGGTAAGGTCAATGCTGCAGTGGGTACCACCTTGCTGTTAGATCACTTTAAACCAAGCTGTGTGATTAACACAGGTTCTGCTGGTGGCTTTGATCCAACGTTGAAAGTAGGGGATGTGGTGATCTCTGATGAGGTTCGTCACCACGATGTTGACCTAACCGTATTTGGCTACGAGATCGGTCAAATGGCTAGAATGCCAGCCGCTTACTTAGCGGATGAACTGCTACTTAAGGTGGCTGAAGAGTCTATAGCTCAGTTTGAAAACACCGCATGTCAGCGTGGTTTAATCGCGACCGGTGATGCCTTTATGAGCGATCCAGAGCATGTTGAGAAGGTTAGAGCCAACTTTCCTACGATGAAAGCTGCAGAGATGGAAGCGGCTGCCATTGCACAGACCTGTTACCGCTTTGAGGTTCCGTTTCTAGTTATTCGGGCGTTGTCGGATATCGCAGGCCAAGAATCTAATGTCAGCTTTGATCAGTTCATCGAAACGGCATCAGAAAATTCGGCTCAGATGGTTTTAGCAATTGTTGCCAGACTTGCAAAACTAAGCTGATCCGAAGAGTCGCTGGTTGCTATTCAGCAGCCAGCTCTTTCAGATAGTTGACGACCGATTCACTGTCCCATTCGCGCTCACCGATCACCTTATCAATCACTTCGCCCTCTTTATCGAGCACCAATGTCATGGGTAATCCCTCAAGACGCAGAGTCATAAAGGCCGCTCCCGGCTCATCCAGCCAGATTTCGGGTTCTGCGCCATCAAAGTTCTCCAATACGAAGGCCTCCACCTGATCACTCATATCACCTACATTGATAGCTACCACTCGCGCGTGACCTTCAACAGCCTCCTCTAAACGCCCTAATGCAGGCATCTCACGAATGCAGGGCGGGCACCAGGTTGCCCAGAAGTTAATCAAGCGTACTTCACCTTGGTACGCATCAAGCGTGATAGGGTCACCCTCTAGGGTTTTGAAATCCAGCGGTGGAAGTTGCGCGGCCTGTGAAGTGACCGAACCAATCGATAAAAACAATCCTAGCGTATAGGACTTAATACTGTGTAAGCTCATAGTCATTATTACGAATCATATAGAGAATAAGGATCATATCATGGCAAACGTTGCTTTTATTGGCTTAGGTACAATGGGTTACCCAATGGCAGGGCATCTAACTAAGGCGGGACATGAAGTCACTGTCTACAACCGAACCTTTGCTAAAGCAGAAGCCTGGGTCAGTGAATACGCGGGTAAAGCAGCTAAAACCCCACAAGCAGCCGCTGTAGGCTGTGACATTGTATTTGTGTGTGTCGGTAATGATGATGACCTGTATCAGGTTACTACGGGCGAAGAGGGTGCGATTAAAGGCATGAAGCCTGGTGCAATACTCGTTGATCACACAACAGCATCTGCTGAAGCGGCGAGAACACTCAATGCGGTCTGTGGTGAACAGGGATTGGGATTCATTGATGCCCCTGTGTCTGGCGGACAGGCGGGCGCTGAAAATGGCCTTCTTAGTGTGATGTGTGGTGGTGATTCAGACGTCTACAAACAGGTTGAGCCTGTTATTGATGCTTATGCAAAATCACAAAGCTTGTTGGGTGATGCTGGAGCAGGGCAGCTGGCTAAGATGATGAACCAGATCTGTATTGCTGGTTTGGTGCAGGGGTTGGCTGAAGCGATCCACTTCGGCCAGAAGAGCGGGCTTGATGTTGCCGCCGTTATTGATGTTATACAGCACGGGGCAGCCGGTTCTTGGCAGATGGTTAATCGTCACCAAACAATGATCGACGAAAAGTATGACTACGGTTTCGCTGTAGATTGGATGCGCAAAGACTTAGGTATTGTCCTTAATGAAGCGCGCAGTAATGGCGCACGCCTTCCTGTGACAGCGATTGTGGACCAATTCTATTCGGAAGTTCAGGCGCTGGGAGGCAATCGCTGGGATACTAGCAGTCTGCTGAAGCGACTTCAGTCGATGGATAAATAGTTGTATATATCTTGCAGGAATTGATTTAGATCAATAAAATGGATCCTGTCTTAAACAAACAAATTAATGAGGTTTAGTCAGATGGGCTCAATCGATAAATACAACATGATTTCTCTAGCTCCAAGTCTAGTGATCATCGGTGCAATGCTTGTTATGACAGTAGTCGGCATTAAGCTTCTAAAGGGTGCAATTGCTAAAGATGCGGCGAAAGCTGGCGAATAAGCGACCTTGTTAAAAAAACCGCCTTCATTGGCGGTTTTTTTATGTCTGATTGTTCATCGATTCTGCTTTATCTACCCAGGCCTCTGGCACTATAAACAGCCTTTCCACTAACTGTCTTGAACGGCCTTCACCCAACAACACGAACAGTTGTTGTGGTCGGTCGATCACAGTCTCTGCTCTCTTTAACAGTTGGTTTTTACTCACTGCAATGTCATAAATGTGCGAAGGGGAGATTAACCACTCAGATCTCGAGGGTATTAAAAATCGAACGGTGTCTGGGTATTCATCTAAAAAGGCTACCAATTCGTTGACGCAAAGCCAGCGGCCACGAGGATGCTGCGGGTGAATGTTATCCGGTATCTTCGATTGGTTATCGCTGACATGGTAGAAAAGCCAGCCAAATATTTGTGCATAGCTCTTAACCGCAGAATCGACCCCTACCGATTGCAGAGTGCGTTTTGCTGGCTCAGACTCAAGAAGCTTTAACTGCTTGTTTTCTATATGTGTGATTTTTCTATCCAGGGAGTCCGTCAGACTAGGACCTAAATAGTCACTCATCTGACCGCTACTCCCAACACGAAGATAAAATTTTATGGCGACCTCTATATGCTGCCAATCGCCATCTTTGCAGACTAGAAAATCCGCTTCGCCTAAGGTTTTCTTATTATCAATTATTTGAATATGACTATTTAAATCAGTTATTTGAGGAAATGTTTTAAGATGAAGCTCGAATAGATCCTCAAAGTGAACACCCAACCTGTGATGATGTTTAAGCTTCGGAATCAAGGAAGGGTTAATAGCGAGAGAGTCACGTCTAAACTTGTTTTCACCCACCAGTGTTTGGGCTTGGCTTAACCAGGCAAGTTCACTCGCTATCTGCTCTGTTGTGTAGACGATCTTTTTCATAAATCACGCTGGCTGAATTTTAAATTCAAATTAACATTCTAGCGGCCAATACGGTACCCTATAGTCTCAATTTTAGTGAGCGAGTTAAGGAGCAGGGAATGGCTTTAATGACTAAACGTCAAGCTCAAGAGGCTGAAGCGGAAGCACGAATGGAGAAAACCAGTCGTAGTCCACGTCTCTCCCATACGGATATTAATTATATACTCATCAACGGTGCACAAATTGCATTGAGCAAAATGAAACGTGCCGATGCCTATGATGATCGTCTCTACTATCATGCGCAAATCAGCGCTTACCTTGAGGTGTCACTATCACGCGGCGCTGGGATCACAGATGACACACGTGATGATCTAAACAACCTCTATAAAGAGGCTACTTACATCTACATGGAATCTAAGCGACACAACACCAAGGATTAATTGATTGACGCCCTTTGATTCTAAAGCCTTCTTAGCAACACTCCCAAACAAACCTGGCTGTTATCAGATGTACGACTGTTCTGGTGAATTGTTGTATGTCGGTAAAGCAAAGAACTTAAAGAACCGGGTCTCAAGCTATTTCAGAGAGACCGGTCTTTCTATTAAGACTCAAGCATTAGTCAGCAAAATTCAATCCATTGAGATCACGTCAACGGGCTCTGAGACAGAAGCACTGCTGCTAGAGCAGAATTTAATTAAGCAGTATCGACCGCCTTACAACATATTGTTGCGTGATGATAAGTCTTACCCCTACATATTGATCACCGATAAAGACGAATTCCCAGCCGTTAGGTATCAACGCGGGAAACGTTCTCCCAACGGTTCACTATTTGGCCCTTTTCCTAGCGGCGGGGCGGTAAAAGAGAGTCTGAATCTTCTACAGAAACTGTTTAAAGTACGTCAGTGTGACGACAGTTTTTTCCGTAACCGTTCTAGACCCTGCCTGCAGTACCAAATAGAGCGCTGCAGCGCTCCCTGTGTGGGTTTGGTTGACGATGCGGATTACCAGCGTGACGTGCGTCATACCAAGCTTTTTTTACAGGGTAAAAACCCAAAAGTGATGAGTGAGCTCGCATCCGAAATGGAGGCTGCTTCTCGTCAATTAGAGTTCGAAAAAGCCGCTCAGCTTCGGGATCAATTGGCTCGCTTGCAGCATGTGCAAGAGCAACAGACCGTTATCGGCCAAAAAGGTGAGGCGGATGTCTTTGGCGTTGCCGTTCAACCGGGCGGCGTTTGTGTACACGCTCTGTTTGTCCGTCAGGGACGAGTTATCGGATCCAAAGTGTTTTATCCTAGAGTCGCTATCGAAGACAGTGCAGAGGATCTCTTAAGCGCTTTTATTGCTCAGTTTTACTTGGCCGGTGGTCGCGAAATACCAGAGTCCATTATTACGGCGGTTGAACTGCCTGAGTCTAATCTTCTCGGTAAAGCTCTTAGTCAAATGCGCGAACGTAAAGTCTCTATTAGCAGTAAAGTGCGTTCTGATCGCAACAGTTGGCTTAAGTTAGCTCAGCAAAATGCCGAACAGAATTTACAGTCACAGCTGGCCAATAAACAGAATATCTATAACCGGTTCCTAGATCTTCAGTCAGCGCTGGGCATGGAGGAGATCCCCTCAAGACTTGAGTGTTTCGACATCAGCCACTCCAGTGGAGAGGCTACTGTGGCCTCTTGTGTGGTTTTTGATCGCAATGGCCCGCTGAAACGTGACTATCGGAAATATAATATCGAAGGTATTACTGGGGGTGATGACTACGCCGCCATGAACCAAGCCTTGCACCGTCGTTTTGAAAAGGCGACCAGTGCGGATGCAATACTACCTGATATCTTGGTGATTGACGGGGGTAAAGGGCAGGTAGCCCAGGCTGTTGAGGTGCTTAATGAGCTCAATATTCAAGGGATCAAGGTAATTGGTATCGCGAAAGGCCCAACACGTAAAGCGGGCTTTGAAATTCTGATTGATGCTGAAACAGGCAACGAGAATATATTGCAGTCTGACTCTCTGGCGCTTCATCTATTGCAACACATCCGCGACGAATCCCACCGATTTGCCATCACGGGTCACCGTGCGCGTCGTGCTAAAGCGAGAAAGCAGTCACTACTCGAAGGCATTGAGGGCGTTGGCCCTAAACGTCGTAGAGAGCTACTGAAACATTTCGGAAGTGCGAAAGCAGTTGAGTCGGCAAGTGTTGAAGAAATCGCAAAAGTCTCTAGTATTAGTAATAGTCTTGCAGAGACGATCTATCTCGCTCTGCACCCCGATAGCTAAAGGTGCTTCTCTGCATGAATCTACCCAACGTATTAACTCTGTTACGTATTGTTTTAATTCCATTTTTCATCATTGCATACTACTGGCCGATACCTTTTGCAGGTTGGATATCAGCCGGAATCTTTGCCTTAGCGGCCGTTACAGATTGGTTGGATGGTTATCTCGCTCGTAAATGGCAACAAGAGAGCAGCTTTGGGGCATTCCTTGACCCTGTGGCCGATAAATTAATGGTCGCTGCGGCTTTGATTTTACTGGTCGATACCTATGGACGTCTCTTTTCTGATTGGCCTGCCATTCTCTCGATTCCAGCCATCATCATAGTCGGTCGTGAAATCGTGATCTCTGCGTTGCGTGAATGGATGGCTGAAATAGGGGAGCGCGCTCAAGTTGCCGTCTCTATGATTGGTAAAGCCAAAACTGCCCTTCAAATGCTAGCCATCTTTATCATGATTGGTGCAGCGCCTGGAACGACTCTGGCCTGGATCGGTGTCGGTATTCTGTATGCTGCAGCACTGCTGACGCTATGGTCTATGTTTGTCTACCTGCGTGCTGCTTGGCCACACCTTAAGCCTAATCAGTGATAGGCCTTAAAGTCGAGTAAGTGGTTATTTTTTAAGCAGATCTAATTTCAATCTAGCGATTGACAGGGTGGGTGAAGCGTCTATAATACGCGCCACTTGTTCAGCAAGTGCGGGAATAGCTCAGTTGGTAGAGCGCAACCTTGCCAAGGTTGAGGTCGCGAGTTCGAGCCTCGTTTCCCGCTCCAATATGGCGAGTTGGCAGAGCGGTGATGCAAATGATTGCAAATCATTACTAGGCCGGTTCGACTCCGGTGCTCGCCTCCATATTCTCTTCCTAAAGATCTCTCTTTAGGGATGTATCAAACGATACACATCATCAATGCCCTGGTGGTGGAATTGGTAGACACAGCAGACTTAAAATCTGCCGGCCGTTAGGCTGTACCGGTTCAAGTCCGGTCCGGGGCACCATTTTTATCTACTTTTTCTTGTCTACTTTCAACTTCTTGCTAAACTGAATTTACTTTTAACATTCTTATTAAGCAGTTGAGATATGTCCAAAAAAACCATCCTTTGCATTGACGATGACTCGTTTACCCTTGCTCAGATCCGTGATGCTTTGGAGTCTGATTATAAATTGGTCTGTGCAGTTGATCCTGAAGTGGGACTTTCGTTAGCGGTCAAACGCCAACCCGATCTGATTCTGCTTGATGTCAATATGCCGGGAATGAATGGATTAGAGTTGGCTGATCTGCTCGACAAAATCACTATGACCAGCAATATACCCGTGATTTTCCTGAGTGCATTTGCTAGCCCTGAGATACAGGAGCGTGCAGAGCAGTTAGATGCGAAGGCGTTTTTAACTAAGCCATGTAACGGTCGTTACATTAAAGAGATGGTCGCTAAGTTTTTAGAGACTGAGTAGACATCTTGTTAGATCGCACTCTCTAAGCTGAGTAGCGATCTAACATCTCCTGCGAGCTTAACGGTTTGCTGAAAAAGTAGCCTTGAATGTAATCGCAACCCAGCTCTTTGAGAGCAAGCAGTTGCTCCTCTTGTTCCACACCCTCAGCGATCACTTTGATACCCAATGATTTGGACATTTGAATAATGGCCTTACAGACGGAGAGGTTTCGTCTGTTTTCGGGTAGCCCGTCGATGAAAATTTTATCAATTTTCAGGTAATCAATTTTAAAGTCCAGAAGATATGATAACGCAGAGTAACCGGTACCGAAGTCATCCAACGCCAGCTCAATCTGATTTTGTGAACAGTACCCCATTAAATCATTGAGCTTTTCAGACGGAAGAAAGAGCGAGCCTTCCGTCAATTCAAGCCGTAACTTGAGTAGTTTTCCTTGGTTTAAGTTAGAGAGGAGATTGATGATATCTGAACTACTATCTTCACCTGTATTAAGGCTTCGTGCAGAGACGTTCACAGAGAAAACAGGCAAAGGGTCGATAACGGTTTGCCACTGCTGAGCGGCCTCAATCATCTTATGAAAAACTCGCTCATCCAACTGCGCAATAATACCTATCTCTTCTGCAATTTGAATAAACTCATCTGGTGAAATCTGGCCATAGTAGGGGTGATGCCACCGCGCTAAGGCTTCAACACTGTATAGCTGCTCTGTATCACAACTAATAATTGGCTGATACATCACCTCAATTTGTTCGTCTGCAACCGCCTGTTTTAGATCTGCGATCAGTGTTTGACGCCTAATCGAAGCGGTCGTCATTTCAGGTGAATAGAAAACAAATTGATTGTCTCCGAGCTGTTTTGCTCGATAGAGCGCCTGCTCAGTAAACTTCAGCAGGTCGGTTGTATCAAGCGCATCTGATGGAAATTCAGCCGCACCAATACAGCAGGAGATATCGTATTGCTGATTTTGATAGAAAAATGGTGCTTGAATGTTGGATCGAATTTTAATCGCTAAATCGACTATGTTGGTTTTATTCTTTTGATTATCGATGAGCAACAGGAACTCATCACTACCGACTCGCGCCACTATGTCATGGTCAGACACATTATTATGAATGCATTCAGCAACATGAATCAGTATCGCATCGCCGCAACCATGACCGTAACTGTCATTAAACGATTTAAACCGATCTATATCCAGTGCAAGTAGTGTGTAGCGGTGCCCAGTATTAGCCTCGTGAATAGATGAATTCAAACAACCCACAAAGTAATTACGATTAGGTAGTCCAGTCAGGGCATCATAGTTTGTGTGTTGCCAGATGAGCTTTTCACGACGCTTATCTTTGGTGATGTCTCGACCAAAACCAATCAACCCGACAATTTTTCCATCACTGTTCCTAAGGGGTAACTTTGAACAAAGATTAAATGTCTCACCGCCCTTAGGCCAGGTTTCAGTATAGAGTTTGGCAAGCAGTGGCTCACCAGTCTGCATAAGGTCCAACTCTTCCTGTCTCATCGCTTCTGCATGTTCAGCAGTGTAAAAGTCAAAATCACTCTTGCCCAGTATTTGGTCAACCTCTTTTAGCCCATAATGTAGGGCTAGGTTCCTATTTGCGTAAATCAAGGTTGACGAGAGATCTTTAATAAATACCTGATCGAAACAGTTTTCTAGTATCACGTTCAACAGTGGCTGATCCCTGAACCACTCAGTCGTTAGGGAATCCACAATTTGTGTTGTGTAGCGCGACATATAATCAGCCTTGATGGTTAACTACCTTAAGCATAGTCGATTATTAGAAAGTTGCTTACCTCTTTGCTAAGAGAAAGAGTATTGTCTATTCGCGCTGGTCACTAATGGCTGCGGTGGGAACTCATTTGGTAGTAGGGGTGCATCAAATAGATAACCTTGCCCCTCGTCACACCCCATATTTACGAGCATTCTGTACTGCTCTTTAGTCTCTATACCCTCAGCGACTACCACCAGATCAAAGGTATGCGCTAAAGCAATGATTGCTTGAACTAAGCGTCGCGATTTTTCAGAAAAAGTCATCTGATCGATAAAGCATCGATCAATTTTTAACGTATCCAAAGGTAAATTTTGAAGATAAGAGAGAGAAGAGAAACCTGTCCCAAAATCATCCATCGCAATGGATATGCCTAATTGACGAATCTCATTAAGAACTGAGATTGCATAGTCGAAATTAGAGATGAACATAGACTCTGTAATCTCAATTTGAATTTGAGAGGGTGAGACGCCATGTTTGACCAATGTTGATTGCACAAATGATATAAAGTTTGGGTTGAATAGCTGAATAGGCGATGCGTTTATCGCCAATGTAAAGTCCATGCCGACTCGTCCCGATTTAAGCCAGCTGTTAAGTTGTTTGACTGACTCATCAAACGCCCATTCACCAATTTCATTGATCATGCCAATTCGCTCCGCAATGGGAATGAACAGCTCTGGTGAAATTTTGCCAAGGTTGCTATTTTCCCATCTTAATAACGCCTCAGCGCCGATGACAGATCCTTTGCTGATCGAAACCTTAGGTTGGTAAGTTAGATAGAGCTCTTTATTGATGATGGCACGTCTCAATTCAGATTCAATCTTTGCTTCGTGATTGTTCGAGTCATCCATCTGTTGGTCGTAGGCATCATAATCTAGGCCGCTATTAAGACAGGGAACAGCCAGTACCGCTCTCCGGATTAATTCACCGGGTTGTTTAATCAGTCCTTTAGATACAGCGAATCCAATTCGGACAGAAAGTTTATAGTGCAGTGTGCCGATTTCATGAATACCGGTTAACAATCGATGCATGCGTCTTGCGAATTGCTCTTCGAAAGCAGGGTCAATTTCAGTCTCTTTAATCGCGATAAATTGATTGGCATTCCAAGCACCGATCATTGCGACCTGATTAGCAGCTGACTCCGATATAAGCTTGGCGAGCGTTTGCATGGCTCGATCGTATATCTCATAGCCGTACGTTTTTGCTAAAGCATCCGCTCCATCTATTTCAATAAAGTAGGCCGTTAAGTCCTTCTCTAGCGCAAACTCTTCAAAGATATGTTTCTGAATTGCTCTTCGGTTAGGCAATCCAGTGGTTTCATCGGTGTAACCCAGGGCTTTCAGAGAGGCAATATCATCATCCGCTATGTAAGCATTGATATAAGTTGAGTCAGAGGCTGTTCTAACCGAACCCAATGTCGTTTTTAGAATATTGCTGATGCGTTCAATAATCAGCTGATGATCAAAGGGTTTATTTAAAAACTCGACCGCCCCTAATGCCAGCGCTTTTGTGCGGGTCTCCATATCAGTTTGCGCGGTTAGCACTATGATGGGAGGCCGTTTGTTGGGCATTGCTTCGTCCAATTGTTGCATGACTTCAAAGCCATTCATGCCAGGCATTCGAATATCTAGAAGTATCAGGTCTGGCAGGCTCTGTTTTGTCTCTTGAAGAACCTGTAAGGGGTCTGTTAAAGACCTTAGGTGGGTAAAACCCTGATCCTCTAATAGATCTTCTAAAAGAAGTACGTTCGCTTCGTTGTCATCAACTATGAGGATATTGGCGTCAAGAATGTTTTCGCGGCTCATTTAATTTACCTCCTCAAAGTAGTCATCAATTAGGTCGTAAAATTTAGATATATCGATCGGCTTGGTTAGGTAGTGATCAAATCCCTCGTTTAACATCGTTTGGCATAGCATTGGCCGATAGCGCGATGCAGGGAGTGCCCTCCAAACTTGGCTCCTGTTTGAGGCGTTTTAATAACTGAAATCCATCCATTCCCGGCATATTGATATCAAGAATAATAAGATCAGGCCGATGGGTTTTAGCCATCTCTAAACCCAGGAAGGGCTCATGAGCAACGACAAGATTTATGCTTTCAAAATCTTCAAAAATATCCTGCATGAGTCGCTGATTGGCTGGATTATCTTCAACGTAAAGAACAACCTTTTCTGATTGGCTCGCTAGATCAGTATTGAGTTGATCATTTTGTACCTTGCCGGATGTGAATGAGTCACTCTTAACCTGGCAGTTAGCCAGTGGTAGCGTTACAGTGAAGGTACTTCCGGTGTGATCGCTTTTCACATCGATCGTACCATTCATATATTCGACAACCTTTCTTGTTAGCGCTAGCCCGACACCGGTTCCCTCTATGCCAGAGTTTTCTGCATTGCTTCGATTGAATGGCTCAAATATATGATCAATCTGATCATCGCTGATACCGATCCCGGTATCCTGAACATGCACGAGTACTGATTGGTCAACCACCTCCCAAGACAACTCAACTGAACCTTGTTGGCGGTTGTATTTAATGGCGTTGGAGAGCAGGTTGATCAGTACCTGTTTGAGTCTGGTGTAGTCTGCCATCGCCTCAATATGCTGTGCGTTAGCTTTAACCAGAATAGAGATACCACTCTTGTCCGCTAGTGGCTGCAGCACCTCTAGGGTTTCATTGGCAACGCTATCGACCAGCGTAGGTTCTAGTGAAATTGAGAGCTTACCCGCTTCAATTTTGGCAAGATCTAAAATGTCATTGATCAGTGTCAGAAGATGCTTACCACTCGAGTTGATTTGGTGCACCTGTTTTGACTGCTTCTCATTGAGAGGGGTCTTTCTATTAGCTTGGAGCAGTTCTGAGAAGCCAATGATTGAGTTCAGTGGTGTTCTTAACTCATGGCTCATAGAGCTTAAGAATTCACTCTTAGCACGGCTTGCATCTTCGATTAGATCCTTCGCTGCTTCAAGCTCCGCTGTGAAACGTTCCCGCTCATTCATCTGACGGTAGAGCTGAATCAGTAAAGAGCAGGTGGCAACAAAGGGTTCTAACCAATTGACCAGCTCATCATTCAGCTCTGATTCTGAGTTGGCAATGGCGATCATGCCTAGCGTTTTATCACCTTGTTTAATAGGCATTCCTAGCAAATTATGCAGAGGAGGGTGTCCATCAGGAAGACCGCGTCGACCCGGTGCTGTGGCGGGTGATTCTGTTAAGACCACCTCGCCTTGAGCAAACACACGACCTAACAGGGATTTCGTGTTGGTTACCCGACTCGAACCTGCCAAGAATTTTTGCATCAAACTTTTCGAATCTTTATCCCAAGAGAGATCAGTTAAAGAGTGAACGATCAGTTCAGGTTCTGACTTGCTTGGATCCACCTCACCAATCAGCGCATATTCGCTATTGGTTAACTCGCGTAATGACTCCTGCAGAAAAGACCATATAGAGTTGCCACTGATCAGCGCTTCATAATCAGTTAGACCTTTGTGAAGTTTATCCAGCAGCATACTTTGTCGCTCTAACTCACGCTCTTTGCGCTTGGTTTCACGAAGATCCGTCACTATCCCAATGAACTCATTTTGAGATTGGTCATCAATAACCACTTCACTGACGGCCAAATGTATGGGTATCAGCTCGCCACTTTTACTGATGGCTGATACTTCACGACCTTCACCGATCACCGAACTGTTGTGAGTGGCATTTTGGCGCTTATCACGGTCGTAATGTTTTAGGTATCCATCATGGTGTTTAGCAATATCCTTAGGCATCAACATTGATATGTTTTGACCTACAAGCTCGTCGATAGAGTAGCCAAATAGAGATTCAGCTTTTTTGTTAGCATCCTCGATAATGCCGCGGTGACTGATCCGAATAACGGCAGCGGCTGCATTCGATACAAGGCTTGATTGCCTAGCCAATTCACGGCGAAGAAGATCACGTGAACTAATAATCTCTCTGTTTTTCTCTTCGTTATCTTTTTGTCGCACATGTAAGGCGATGAGAGCCTCAGCCTGCAGGGCAAAAGAGTTTAGAAGCTCCTTCTGCTCCTCAGTAAACTGGCGTGGCTTTGTATCAATGACACAGAACGAACCTAGACAGAAACCATTAGTGTCGTGTATTGGGGTGCCGCAATAGAAGCGTATGTTTGGCGCTCCGATCACCAGTGGATTATCATGAAAGTCAGGATGTTCAAGGGCATTACGCACCTCGAGTAGTTTGTGATCGTGAACCACATGGGAACAAAAAGCTTCATCACGACCGGTTTCACAAACATCTAATCCGTAAATGGATTTAAACCACTGTCGCTTACTATCTATTATTGAGACAGCGCAGATAGGGGTGTTAAAAATATGGGCCGCCTGAGCTGTAAGCTGATCGAAATAGAGGTCACTGGGCGTATCGAGTAGACCAATGGATTTTAAGCTAGCAATGCGTTGAGTTTCATCTTCAGGGTGAGCGGCGATTCTCATAAAACACCTTTTATCAATCGGTTTAAAGTTCACCCAAACTGCATGTGTCATAAATTCACATATAAGGTGTTTATTAACAAATTAGTACAAAAATAAAAAAGTGCTAAAAAATTTTTGAGGTAATTATGTCTAAGATCTCTCTTCTTGGGGTTGGCCTAATGGGCTTGCCTATGGCAAGGCGCTTGTTGAGTGATGGTGTAGAGTTAACCGTCTGGAACAGAACGCAAGAGAAATGCTTGCCCTTAAAAGGGGATGGCGCCGCTGTTGCCGAAGACCTTAGCGAAGTCGCACAGAGCGATATCATTATTACCATGCTAGCGGATGGCCAGGTCGTCGAAGAGGTTATCTCTATGCTACTGCCTCAACTCACGAAACAGCATCTGGTGATCGATATGAGCTCAACATCGCAAAAAGAGGTCATCAGCATCGCTGAAAAAGTTGAATCAACCGGTGCACGTTTCATAGACGCACCTGTGTCAGGAGGAGTGAAAGGCGCCGAAGAGGGTACACTGGCCATTATGGCAGGAAGTCGTGATGAGCGAACATTCGAAGAGGCCAATGTCGTTTTTTCATCAATGGGGCGAGCCACAAGAGTAGGGGATGTAGGATCTGGTCAGCTATCTAAACTGGCCAATCAGGCTATAGTGGGCGGTACCATCGCTATTGTATCCGAGGCTGTATTGCTGCTGGAACGAGCAGGCGTTGATTCTGAAGCCTTTAGACGCGCACTGTCAGGCGGGTTTGCTGATAGCACCATCCTTCAGTTACACGGTAAGCGCATGAGCGAACGAACATTTGAACCGGGCGGCAAAGTCACAACTCAACTCAAAGATGAGAAAAATGTTCTCGAAGCTGCGCAATCATTGAACTTAGAGCTGCCTGTTACAAAAGCCATTTATGAGCGGTATCAAGATCTTTCTGAGAATATGGGTAAAGGTGACTTAGATCACTCTGCGCTTTTCCTACAGTTACTCAAAATTAATAATTTAGGCTAGAATGCAATAAAACACTCTAGGGGAAATAGCATGCAGGGCAGTAAAGTCGTAAGTAAAAGCGCTTTGAAAGTGTATGTCCGTATGCATGATGGGGCCCGTCTAGTCGGAGCATTCTATCTAGCCCCAGGGGAGCGACTTCAAGATATTATGAATGATGACCGCTCCTTCATCCCACTCTACCTAGACGACACCAAAGAGAACAACCCGGTTGTGATGATATCTAAACGTTATGTCTCTCAAGTTGAAGAGATAAAGGACAGTAGAGACAATTCATCAACAACCACGAACACCAATCGTCCGATGAACTTTACCCTAGCGGATGAGCAAAACTCGCCTGACTCATTAAAAAAATTAGAGCTCGAGTAGCGATTGACATAATTCCTGCTATGTTTTAACTAAAGTTATTAGTTAAAGCAGTGACCATTGAAGCAGAATCGATCAAACAATCATCAAATCGAGTCAGACACGCAATATACAAAGTTGTGTAAAGCCTTTGATTCACTAGATGAATCTCAATTTGATATTGTCATAGACTCTAGTACTGAGAAGGTTCATTTAGATGCCAGGGCTCAGCAGTTTTTTGTCTTATCAACACCTCTACCTCTGAATCAGTTCGACGCTTATTTCACCCCAGCTAATAAACTCATTGAAACGGCACCAATACGGTCTGGCACCAACTTTCGATACAGAGGAATTGATAAAGAGGTGCATCATCTGTCAGCCTATGAAACGAGAACAGAAACTGCGCCTCATTTAAAACATATTCGCTTTAAGCGTATCGATCTCTTTGATCCATCAAAACTGACCGAAATCGAAGAGAAATTGATCAATCAGAGACAATTGTTCGCCATCATCTCTCACGAGATGAGAACGCCTGTCGCTACCCTGCAAATGCTTATTGAAGATCTAGAGCAGGGTGCTCCTAGTCCAAAACATACAGAACAGATGAAAAATACCGTTGATCATCTGATGTCTGTACTGCAGGACATGACGCAAGCCGTTAATCCTGAAAGGGCGCTGCCAATAAGCAAGACAGCATTCCATCCTAATCAGCTATTAATCGATGCTCACTCACAGTTGACAAGGTTAGCTGAGCTCAACGGCATGGTTGTGAAATTAGAGCTCATAGATAACGAAAATATAAGGCTTGAGTCAGATAAACAACGCATAAAAATCATAGCGTTAAATCTGATAAAGAATGCAATACATCACTCTAAAGGCAGCACAATTAATGTGAAGGTTGAGTGGATACAAAGAGTAGATAAGGGTTACTTGGTGCTCACTGTATCTGACGATGGCCAAGGAATACCGAAAGAGGCAACCAATAAGATATTTGAGCCGTTTGAAAGGCTGGGCACAAAGGTTGATGGCAGTGGCCTTGGTTTGTTTATTGTAAGGCAATCACTCAACGAGCTGCATGGCGACGTTGATGTCGATCGAAATGAGCAGGGTGGCGCTCGTTTTGTTGTCAAGATACCTATGGTTGATCTTAATGCAAAGCAGTCTGAGCCAGTGTTTAGACAAGAATCTAAAGATACTGGAGATCTGCTTAAGCGCCTTAACCTACTGGTCGTTGAGGACGACCCCATCATAAGAATGGTCTCTAAAAACCTACTGGGTAAATTAGTAAACCAGGTGGATGTCGCGGAAAATGGCCATCTAGGATACGAAATGGCGACTCGCAAAGAGTATGACCTCATTCTAAGTGATTTCTTTATGCCGGTACTGGATGGCCGGCAAATGATCCAAAAGCTAAGAAAAGAGGGTGTGTCTGTACCCATAGTGGCAGTGACTGCCGCCGTCATGGGGCAGGAGTCTGAGGCACTACTCGATGCCGGTGCGAATAAAGTCATCGCAAAACCCATATCAATGAATACTTTTCTGGAAGTTGTTGAGCAGTGTGTTGCTAGATAACAGCTCGTCTTATCTATATAGTACGTATTTTAAATATGTATTATGTATCAAATGACCAGTATAAAACGCGAACAAGTCTACGAAATTGCCGACGAACTGCTAAGGCAGGGCATCAAACCCACCCAACAAAATGTCAGAGACAGACTCGGGTCTGGCTCATTAACCACAATTAACAAAGCACTCAATGAGTGGTGGAGCGGGTTAGGGCAGAGATTAGACGCGCAAGCCAGTGGCTACGATCTTCCAGAGCCTGTTATTAAGCTCGCCAGCAAGATCTGGACGGATGCGATTGCCTACGCAAACCGAGCCAGTGAAAGCAAGCACAAAGAGGCTGACGAAGAGCGCAAGAAACTCACAGAAGAGCTGTCAACAATTGACAGTAAATATACCCAACAAATAGTTGATTTAAATACTATTATTAGCGAAAGAAATAACGAGATCAGCAAGCTTAAAATGGAATTGAACCAGGCTGTAACCAATCTTGGTAATGAGCGAGATCAGTCATACAGGGCAGCCAAAGCCTTAATGGATGCTGAGACCAAGCTAAAGCAATCCGAAGCGGGCGTACACAACAATGAGGGCTTGCTTGAAGCACAAGTACGGTTGAAAATACAGGCCGAAGAGATTGCGCGCCTTAATGCTGAAGTGTTGAGATTATCGACAGAAAACGCGCAGCTGAAGCTTAAATAGAGACCGGAAATAGCATGCTCATTCACGTTAAACCCTGTGCGGACACCGATAAGCTCAAGAAAATTGTTACCAACAGCAATCCTGGAGACAATATCAATGTCTCTAGCTTGCAGCAATTTGAGCAGCTCAAAGGGCTAATCATTGATGCAAGGGCGATAGATCTTAAGCTATCACTGATTGATGATGATGGTTATGTGCTAAAACAGATCTCCACTAAGCGTCGAGATATCCAGAGTAGCGCCGCAAAGAGCCCAGGCTTCACAGCACGCCAAATGTCCGTTATCTCTGCGCTAGAGCGCGTCATGACGCTTCTCGACAAGGAGGGGATCAACCTAATCGGCTACAGTGACGAGCTGGTCGCAACCATTGCAGATGACTCATCATTGCAAACTGGTGAGCTTGCTATCGACATAGACACCAAGGGCATCTACAAAGGCGCTTTGTAAGGTTCTTATTCGCTTTGTGGCAAAAGATAGAGGTAGGGATCTCCTGCCTTTTATTTATAATACTATATTTAACATAATATATATTATACGTATCTTTATATATCGTTATTGCGGTAGCTATGTTTAGGTAATTATTCGCTAACCTATTACTGAAAGACCGATAAAAACCATCAGATCAACACATCTAATAGCGCCTAAAAAGAATCAATCACCACCCTTAAGGCTTAATAAGCACTGAAAACCGATTGACCCCAACCAAACCATTGGCTGTTGATAGTTGTGTTAATCAATCTGAGGATCACTTGTGTGCAAACAATCACATTCAGAGCTTGTAGCGCCTTCCGTCATATATTTGCGTAAGGGTTAAAAACAGTTGAGCTTATCTAACCTTTAACGAAAATTGCCTTATCTCCTTTATTTAAATATTTAAAAACAGCTGTTTACCGAACAAAACAATAATCAACCTTATTTTTATACCCCTTTATCTTCGCGCGTATCTAAGCCTGCTAACCGCCGTTATTTGGCTCTATTAAAATGATTCATGATGCTTTTAGGTGAGGATTGATGCGGTTTTTCAGTGTGGATAACTTTTATGAACTGCTTTAAATCAGGTATGATTAATCCCTTATTTTTATTAAGGAATTTCCGATGTCAGACTCATACCCAGCTTGCCCTGAATGCTCCTCTCCATATGCCTATGAAGATCAAGGACAACTTGTCTGCCCTGAATGCGGACATGAGTGGGATCCCAATGCAGCGGCTGAGTCTGAAGACCTGCTGATTGTTAAAGATGCAAACGGTAATCAGCTGCAAGAAGGTGATTCTGTAACCTTGATTAAAGATCTTAAAGTCAAAGGTGGTGGTACAGAGAAAGTTGGCACTAAATTCCAAGTGCGACGTTTAGTAGACGGGGATCACAATATCGATTGTGGCAAATTGATGCTGAAATCAGAGTTCGTTAAAAAGGCCTAAAGTATTAAGGTGTAAGGCTTTTGGCCTGACACCCTGCCCTGACTGTTTAGTTCCCAGTTTCAACACCCCTATTGGGATCTCTAATCCACTCAGACCAGGATCCTGGGTAGACACTGACTGGTGGCAATCCCGCCAACTCAATGCAGAAACGACTTAAACAAGCGGTTACACCAGAACCACACATCAGGATTGGGTCCTGCGCTTTATAGTCACCCAGCTTGTGGCGATAGATCTGTTGTAGTTGGTCTGCAGATAGAAATTGTCCTTCAGCGTCGTAGTTATCAGACAGTGGAATGTTCTTTGCGTTTGGAACATGCCCTGCGACCGGATCAATGGGTTCTACCTCACCTCTGAAGCGCTCGGCTGCACGTACATCCGCAATAATACGATCCTTCAGTTTAGAAGCCTTAATAACATCATCAACATCAACAACGGATTCCAAACTCTCCTTAACCGTCAAATCACCCTTTTGATTTATATTAGGCGCTTCTGTTGTGACCTTTCCGCCCTGCTGTTTCCAAGCGTTAATGCCACCCTCAAGAATAGCCACTGATTCATGGCCTATCCATCGACACATCCACCAGAAACGAGCCGCAAACAGACCAGCCGAATTATCATAGGCAACCAGCTGTGTATTCTCAGAAACACCGCAGGACCTTAGAAACTGTGCGAACGACTCCTTTGATGGCAATGGGTGTCTTCCGCTTGTGGATGTGATTGGAGAGGACATAACCTCATCTAAGTTAACGTAAATAGCATCTTCAATATGCCCTTCATCGTACTCTTGCTGCCCTGTTTCTGGAGTCATCAGATCAAAACGGCAATCAAAAATAACCGTTTCACAATCCAATGAAATCAACTCTCTCGTACTCATTAACGTCGTCAAAGGGTTAGTCACTTTCTGTTCCCTGCTCTATGATAAATGGATAAGAAATTTAACATTTGATTAATCTCTTCGTGTTAAGTTAAAGCAAATAGATTGAGGTGTATATGGGTATTATAACTGGTTTTTTTGATTTCATTCTGAGCTATCTACCGGGCGTTATCCTTCTGATTTTTGTCTCTGGCCTTATCTTGCTTTATGTCAGTGATCGTCATCAGGTTGACCACACCATTCGTCGTAACTACCCCGTTGTTGGGCGACTACGTTACATGTTTGAGGAGATGGGCGTCTTTTTCAGGCAGTATTTCTTTGCTCAAGATCGTGAGGAGATGCCCTTTAACCGTGCCGATAGAACTTGGGTTTATCAGGCGGCTAAGCAGGAATCTACTCTTCAAGCCTTTGGTTCTACGCGCCTTCAACATGAAGGGGATGTTCTCTTTGCGAACTCGGTCTTTCCCTACACGGGCAATGAAGAGCCTCAACAACAGGTATTTGGCCCCTACTGTCCCAACCCCTACGCCACAGACAAGGTGTTTCATATTTCAGGTATGAGCTTTGGTGCTATTTCAAAACCCGCTGTCAAAGCGCTCGTTGCAGGCGCACGTGAAGCCGGTATCTGGATTAACACGGGTGAAGGAGGAGCTTCCACAGAGCATCTTCAAGGTGGAGCGGATGTGGTCTACCAAATTGGTACCGCAAAGTATGGCGTACGTAACTCAGATGGCTCATTAAGTGAAGAGAAGCTGAAGGTGGTTGCAGAAAACTCAAATGTGAAAATGTTTGAGATTAAGCTCTCTCAGGGCGCCAAGCCCGGCAAAGGCGGCATACTGCCGGCTGACAAAGTGACTGCAGAGATTGCTGCACAGCGAGGCATTCCTGAGGGTAAAGCCAGCATTTCGCCTCCTACCCATCAAGAAATTCAGAGTTATGACGACCTTTACAATTTCATAAGGCACGTCAGATTAGTGACCGAAAAACCTGTAGGTATCAAACTCTGTGTGGGTAATATTTCAGAGTTCAGGGAGATGCTTACCGCCTTAACGAGTAGAGCTTCGGCGGCTGCCGCAGATATAGCTGATAGCCAATCAAAGCAAAGCGCGTTTGATGATGTGATTAACGCCTATGCCCCTGATTTTATCACTCTAGATGGGGGTAACGGCGGTACAGGGGCAGCGCCCATGTCTCTTATCGATGCCGCGGGTATGAACTTGCAAGAATCACTCCCCTTAGTCTCTAACATTCTGACTGAGTTAAACCTAAAAGAACGGATAAAATTGGTCGCCTCAGGCAAGTTGATTACTCCTGTTGATGTAGCTTGGGCCCTTTGTGCCGGTGCAGATGCTGTCACAACAGCCCGAGGCTTCATGTTCTCGTTGGGATGTATACAAGCTTTGCAGTGTCATAAAAACTCCTGTCCAACCGGAATCACGACGCATGATAAGCGACTTCAAGCGGGTCTAGATCCCGTCAACAAATCAGTTCGTGTTGCTGCTTATGCTAAAGAGATGCACAAAGAGCTTGAGACCATCGCTAAGAGCTGTGGGGTCTCTTCCCCCTCTAAACTGAGCCGAAAAAATGCTCTGATCTACACCTCTAATCAACACGCTAAGCCAATGGATGAAGTGTATCGATAGTTTTTGACCTGATATTGATTTTGATCATACATCTAATCCTTGATACACATTAGAATTATCTAATATTAATCAATTAAAGGGATTTTTATGTCGAATCGCAAAGTCGATACCGTCATCATTGGTGCTGGAACGGCTGGTTTATACGCTCTTTCAGAAGTCAAAAAGAGCGGTCGTTCCTGGCTGTTGATTCAGGGTGGTGAAGATGGAACCACTTGCGCTCGCGTTGGCTGCATGCCTTCGAAAGTACTGTTAAAAACCGCTGAGTTATTCAGTAGTAGAGATCAGTTTGAAAGCCAAGGTATTTTAGGCAGCTCGCATCTTGAGTTGGATCCTGTCGCTGTAATGACGCACCTTAGGAAGATGCGCGACATGTTCACAAATGGTGTACGCGGACGCACCACTGAGAGAATGGATGATAACCATTTAATCCGTGGTTATGCTGAATTCACAGGTAAAAATAGCCTTAGGGCTAACGGCCAAGATATCACGTTTAATAATGCTATCGTCGCTACTGGGTCATCCCCTGTTATACCTAAACCTTGGCAGGACTTTGCTAACCTATACACGACAGACACTTTTTTTGAGATCGAGAAACTCCCCTCATCAATTGCCATCATAGGGATGGGTGCTATAGGCCTAGAAATGGGTCAAGCTTTAAGTCAATTGGGTGTTCGTGTTGCAGGTTTTGATCAAGCTCAAACGGTTGCCGGAATTCAAGATAATGAACTACTCGAGGATGCACTAGAATCACTATCCACGTATTTCCCAATCCACCTTGGGGAGCCCGTGACCCTTAATCAAAATGATTCTGGCGGTGTCAATGTTATATGCAACGGCATTGAAGAGTCGTTTGATGCGGTCTTGCTCGCACTGGGTCGACGCTCAAACAGTTTGAAAATGAACCTTGAAGCAGCGGGAGCAGCTATCTTAGATGGACAGGTGAGCTTTAATGAGCAGACAATGGGCGTCGAGGGTACATCACTTTATATTGCAGGTGATGCAACCTCAGAACGCGCGGTTATGCATGAAGCTGCTGATGAAGGTCTGATTGCAGGCTATAACGCTAATCAAACAACCGCTAAAAGGTTTAAACGCAAAACAGCGCTTGGCATTGTCTTTACACAGCCAAACATTGCACGTGTCGGCAATTTAGTCGAGGATGAAACGACTCTCTCTTCTCTCGTTAAACTGACAGCTAACGGGCGAGCAAAGGTTAAACACGCCACTGTTGGCGGTATAAAGATAATCGCAGATAGAGAGACAGGGACTATTAGAGGGGCCGAGATTGTCTCGGTTGATGGTGAGCATCTGGCCCATTTAATGGCCTGGGCGATTGAGCAAAAACAGACAGCAATGCAGCTATCCAAAATGCCGACATACCATCCTGTGGTCGAAGAGGCTCTATCAGCCTGTATCGACTCACTCACTCATCAATTAAATCCTAACAAGAGCATAGCCGAGCAAAAATTAAGCATTTTGGATTAATGGGTTGTTCTATGCAGTTCAGATACCCTCTCCTCTAAGGTTTGGGTATCTATCTGCATCAACAGATCCCAGCTTAAGCGGCGGTACTTGTAAGTCGGTAGTTTAAAGCCATATTCATCAAGAATGTGCCCATTCATAATCGATGGCTGTGAGCGGTAGTCGGCCCATATTTTACCGGGGCAGTTTGGATCAAAACGAAAATTGATCTGAAGTGCGAATTTCGCTCCCTCGCCATTCACCCATGAAGATATAGTCGTCAGGATATCTTTACCATCTTCATCGATCTGCTCCGTGATCCATACATCGTTCAGGTTACATTGGCTGTTAGTTAAGCTATCAACATTAAAAACCGCTTGATCCGTTAGCGACTCACAGATTTGTCTATTCATAATGCACCCTTAAATTCGTCCAATATCTCTGTTGATCTATACAACCCATCAACTAGCAATCAGCGTGCCAACTTTAATTATTTAAAGAGGACTAGAACTGATTGACGCTCTAGACCGTTCGGTCTAGTATGGCTAAAAATTGGCTATACACTTTGCTATGAATGACTTAAGCGCTAAAGAGAAGCTGTTACGAATAGGCACCGAGTTAATGACCTCACAGGGTTTTGCCTCAACGCCGCTCGACAAGTTACTTAAACAGTCCGGGGTACCAAAGGGCTCTTTCTATCACCACTTTGGTTCTAAAACTGGCTTTGGGTTAGCGGTAATCAAAAGTTACAACGAATTCTTTAAGCATCAACTGAATAAGCAGTTTCTAAATGCCGATCTATCCCCTATTGAGCGATTAAAAGCCTTTGTTACCTCCGCCGCTAATGGAATGCAGAAGTACAACTTTCAACGCGGCTGTTTGATTGGCAATTTAGGGCAAGAGATTAGCGCGTTGGATAATGATTTTCGTAATGCGATTGAATCGATTTTTAATCAATGGGCTGATTTAACAAGTGATCTATTTGAGCTAGGTAAACAAGCGGGACAAGTTGTTCGAAGTGCCGATTCTTCTCAACTCGCTCAAGCGTTTTGGATCGGTTGGGAAGGTGCTGTGTTGCGAGCAAAACTTCAGCAGTCAGCCACCCCGCTCTACCTGTTTTTTAATCAATTTATATCCAGTCGAACCTTTCTAGAGGAGTATCCATTCGATGAAAGCCATTCTCATTAACAAAGACGAAACAGCTGGTTACACCTGCAAACTCTCTGAGGTAGATGAAGCGCAGCTTCCAGAGGGTGATGTTCTGGTGCAAGTTGAGTACTCAACCCTTAACTATAAAGATGGTTTAGCCATTACGGGTAAAGCGCCTGTAGTCCGCCGCTTTCCAATGGTTGCCGGAATTGATTTTGCAGGCACCGTTATCGAAAGCACAAACAGTCGTTTCCAAGCCGGCGATCAAGTCATTTTGAATGGCTGGGGTGTTGGCGAAACCCACTGGGGTGGTCTAGCAGAGAAAGCGCGAGTGAAAGCCGATTGGCTAATCAAGAAACCTGAAGCACTCAGCGCAGCCCAAACAATGGCCATTGGCACGGCAGGTTACACTGCAATGCTCTGTGTACAAGCGATTCAATCAGCAGGTATTACACCCGAGTCGGGTACGGTGCTGGTGACGGGTGCCAATGGCGGTGTCGGTAGCTTTGCGCTTCGCATTTTGAAACAACTTGGGTACACCACCTGTGCATCAACAGGACGCCCTGAAGAGGCTGAGTATCTTAAATCATTGGGCGCATCTGAAATTATTGATCGTGCCGAGCTCTCTGAGCCGGGCAAACCTCTGCAAGCTGAACGCTGGGCAGCGGTTATCGATAGCGTGGGTAGTCATACTTTGGCGAATGCCTGTGCTCAAACCCAGTGGGGTGGCGCTGTGGCTGCCTGTGGCCTGGCACAGGGCATGGATCTGAAAATGACCGTTGCTCCGTTCATCTTGCGCGGGGTATCGCTTTTGGGTGTCGACAGTGTGATGCAACCTATCGCTCAACGTGAATTCGCTTGGGCGGCTCTTGCAGAGATTATCAATCAAGATGATCTTAACACCATGACCAACGAGATCACTCTAGATCAGGTCATCGAAACAGGGGCTGCTCTACTGGAAGGTAAAGTGCGTGGCCGCGTTGCAGTGAAGATTTAAAACATGGAAAACAGATCACTCATCTATGTTATGGACCCGATGTGCTCCTGGTGCTGGGCCTTTTCAAAGACGTTAGATAACTGGCTGCAACAGCATCCCGATCTCGACGTACTTTGGGTGATGGGTGGTCTGGCACCAGACTCTGATGAGCCTATGCCGCAATCGATGCGTGAGGCGATCGCATCGACCTGGCAACGGATTGAGTCTCAAACAGGTACTCGCTTCAACTACGATTTTTGGACTCGCAATACACCAAGACGATCAACCTACCCTAGTTGTCGAGCCGTCATAGCAGCCGGTGAACTTCATCCACAGGGTCGACAACTAATGAGCAAAGCCATTCAGCAGGCTTACTACCTAGAGGCTAAAAATCCATCTGATACAAACATCCTGATTGAGTGCGCCGCGTCGATTGGGCTTGATGAAATTCAGTTTGCTGAACTGCTA
This sequence comes from Marinobacterium sp. xm-d-530, assembly GCF_013283365.1. Lineage (GTDB taxonomy): Bacteria > Pseudomonadota > Gammaproteobacteria > Pseudomonadales > Balneatricaceae > Marinobacterium_E. The sequence goes on from NZ_WBYM01000005.1 coordinate 26,392, forward strand.
AGCAGTGAACTGATAGACTCAAAATTGAACAGTGAACTAGAGTTTTGCAAATCCCTAGGCGTTCAAGGTTTTCCTGCCCTACTTTTGGTCAACAATGAATCGATAACACCCCTAGCCTTAGGTTATTCAACCCTCGATAAAATCGAGAAGCGTTTCCGAGAGACGCACTAAGCGTTCAATATCATCTAAGACTCTAACCCTTTAATCTACCAAACTTCTAGCTAAAACGACTCATCTCCATTAGCATTATCGATCGCGAAATTTCAGACTCTTTTATTACCCATGGAAATTATTAATTTCACACCTTACAGTGCACTCCTTGGTGGTGCCTTAATTGGCCTGTCGGCTGCCGTTCTTCTGCTTTTTAAAGGGAGGATAGCGGGTATTTCAGGGATAGCCGGTGGTGTTATTCTTCCCGAAAAAGGTGATATCCCATGGCGTATTCTATTTTTAGTCGGCTTAGTTGTAGGCGGTGTGCTTTACCAATTATTTGGCATCTCACCTGGTGTAGAGAGCATTCAGCCCGTTACTGGAAAAGTGGGTTTGATCCTTGCCGGTCTTTTGGTCGGCATCGGCTCAGCACTTGGCACTGGCTGTACCAGCGGCCATGGCATATGTGGTTTGGCTCGTAGAAGCTTTAGATCTCTTGTAGCAACGCTGATCTTTATGCTGACAGCGATGATAACAGTGTTCATTGTTCGCCATCTTGTAGGGGGCGCTTAATGAACATTAAATCCTTACTAGTCGCTTTGATATCAGGCACCCTATTTGGTCTTGGTCTCTCTGTAGCCCAGATGATCGATCCCGCCAAGGTGGTCAACTTTCTTGACGTTACAGGGCAATGGGACCCCTCATTAGCCTTTGTCATGGCAGGAGCCTTAGCTGTAAACATAGTGGCTACACCCTTGATTCTAAAGCGAAATAAACCGGTCTGCGACACACTATTCAGAACACCACTTAAGGAACAGATTGATCGCCGCCTGATACTTGGCGCGGCTCTGTTTGGCGTGGGTTGGGGAATCGCTGGCTACTGCCCAGGCCCAATGATCACCGCGGTCAGCTTTGTTAACAGTGATATTTTGATCGTGTTAACAGCTTACGTTATCGGCACACTGTTAACACGCCTGTGGATGCGCAAACGAGAATCACACCTGTCTGAGCAAGAGCGACAAGCTCAATCCTGTATTGAGTAGTAGATATTTACTCTAAACCCAGGAAACCGCCGGTTTGATGGGCCCAGAGTTGCGCATAGATCCCACCGGAATTGAGTAGCTCTTGGTGTGTCCCCTGCTCCACAATTTGCCCTTCATCGATCACAATCAGTCGATCCATTGCTGCAATGGTTGATAGACGGTGCGCAATGGCGATGACGGTCTTACCTTGCATCAATTGGTAAAGACTCTCTTGAATAGCGGCCTCCACTTCAGAGTCCAAGGCGGACGTTGCTTCGTCTAGGACCAAAATAGGCGCATCTTTAAGCAGCACACGCGCGATGGCGATGCGCTGACGCTGCCCGCCGGACAGTTTGACGCCACGTTCACCCACTTGCGCATCCAAACCACGATTACCCTCAGGGTCTGTTAGGTCATTAATGAACAGATCCGCTTGAGCCTGCTTTAAGGCTTTCAACAGCTCCTCCTCACTGGCATCAGGGCGTCCATAGAGAATGTTCTCGCGAATCGTTCGGTGCAGTAGAGATGTATCTTGAGTGACCATGCCAATCTGCGCTCGAAGCGAGTCTTGCGTCACATCGGTAATGTCGACACCGTCAATTTTAATCTGACCAGAATGCAGGTCGTAAAACCTCAACAGGAGATTAACCAGCGTTGATTTACCGACACCTGAGCGCCCCACAATACCGACTTTCTCTCCCGGATTGATGTGTAAGCTCAATTTATTCAGCACAGGCTTTTCGACATCATAGTTGAACTGAATCGCATCAAACTCAATCTCGCCATTCACGAGCGCCAATTCAGACGCGTCAGGCTTGTCAATGATATCGATCGGTTTAGAGAGCGTTCTCATGCCGTCAACTGAGCTTCCGATATTCTCAAACAGCATGCTGATCTCCCACATAATCCAGTGAGAGATGCCACTTAATCGCAGAGAGAGACTCACCGCGATCGCTATCGCACCCACTGTAACAATTGAGTCTGACCAGAGATAAATGGAAACGCCGGCAACACTAAAGGTCAGAAGGTAATTGATGAGGTTAACCAGCACGTTAAACCCGGTCCCTAAGCGCATTTGGCTGTAGACCGTTTTTAGGAAGCCATCCATGCTCTCTTTGGCATAATCTGACTCACGCTGAGTGTGGGCAAACAGCTTTACCGTGCTTATGTTGGTGTAGCTGTCGACAATACGGCCTGTCATCACTGAACGAGCATCGGCCTGCTCAGTCGCAACCCGCTTTAACTTAGGAATAAAAAAGAGTTGAATGCCGATGTAGCAGATCAACCAAACCAGCATGGGAATCATTAGGCGCCAGTCTGATTGAGCCACCAGCACCAACATACTGATAAAGTAGACCAGCACATAGACCATCACATCCAAGAGTTTCATCACTGCTTCCCTAACGGAGAGCGCTGTCTGCATCACTTTGGTCGCTATACGACCCGCAAAGTCATTCTGATAGAAGCTGACACTCTGTTTAAGCAGGTATCGGTGAGACAGCCAGCGAATCGCCATTGGATAATTACCCAACAGGGATTGGTGCATCACCAAAGAGTGGATTAGCGTTAGCAACGGGAACAGGATCAATAGCACAGCTGCCATCATCCAGAGTTCTGAGCTCTTTTCAGAGAGCAACTCAGCTGGTGTCATGGTCGAAATCCAGTCAACCAAATCACCCATAAAACTGAATAGAACCGCCTCTAGAATCGCAATGGAAGCGGTACTTAACGACAGGATTAACAGCGGAATCTCAAACCCTTTGGTATAAAAACGCATGAACGCAAACAGCGTTGAAGGGGGCTGTAATTCACCCTGTTCTGGGTAGGGCTGAGTAAAACGCTCAAAGAGTCGAAACACAGTAAAAACCTTAAGCTAACAGATTGAGATCGGTAAAAACTTGACCCACAAGATCAAGTCGTTAGAGTAACAGAACAGCCCATCAAACGGGTGGTATTTATACCCTTCAGTAGAGATCTACTATGAACCAAGATTCAAACACCGGCGCCATTCGTCAACGTAACCGCCAACTCATTATTAACGCTGCGGTACGTGAATTTGCCCAAAAAGGATTTTCAGGCACCACCGTTCAATCCATAGCGGATAGAGCCGAGCTTCCAAAGCCCAATGTACACTACTACTTTGGCTCTAAAGAGGCTCTCTACCAAGAGGTGTTAACACACATTCTTTCACTTTGGGATGGATCCCTCGATCTACTGGTCGCCGAAGATGATCCTAAAGCCTTCATCACGGAATATATCTCTAAAAAGATCACCTTTTCACGCGAAAACCCAGAAGCTTCGCGTATCTTTGCAGCGGAAGTGATCAACGGCGCACCGCATATGAAAAAACGCTTCGGTAAGCAGTACCATGAGTGGTTTACCGGCCGTTGTGACATCATCAAACAGTGGCAATCAACAGGCAAGGTTAATCCTGACCTCTCTGCAGAGCATCTACTCTTTATCATCTGGGCATCTACCCAACACTACGCCGATTACGAACTTCAAGTGAAGGCCGCTCTGGGGCAAAGACGACTCAATTTAGAGGTCTATGATCAGGCTGAGAAAACGCTAACGGCATTGGTTCTTGCAGGTATGCAGATCAGCTAAACGCCTTAGTTAAGGTTGTTTTCATTCTCTTTTGGCCCAATAACCAAATTGAGCATTCACTACCAGGGAGCTGGCCATGCGCGTACTACTCGTCGAAGATGAATTGGCATTAGCTAACGCTTTAACAGAGCATCTGGAGCTTTCAGGCATGGCAGTTGATGGTTTCGATCATTTGCGCCAAGCCGAAACCGCTCTACTAACAACAGAGTACGATATTGTTCTTCTCGATCTACAGCTGGTAGACGGCGATGCCATCCCATGGCTTAAAAAGCGTCGCCAAGCAGGCCTTACAACCCCTGTCATCATCCTGACAGCGCGTGATCAAATCAGCGATCGAATTGCCGGTCTTGATGCCGGTGCCGATGACTATGTGATCAAGCCTTACGATTTGGATGAGGTCAATGCCAGAATTCAGGCGGTAACACGCCGAGGAGCCGGATTAGCGACCAATGCGGTCACCTTTGGTCGAATCACAGCCGACCTTCAAAAACACTCACTGCAGGTCGACGAGCAAGATGTAGAGCTGACGGCTCGTGAGTGGAGTATCTTAGAAACACTGATTAAACGACCCGGACACATTGTCAGCAAAGAGCAGATCGAAGATCGTCTCTACGCCTTTGGACATGAGGTAGAGAGTAATACCGTCGAGGTCTACATCAGTCGTTTACGCAAGAAACTGGGTAAAGAGCTGATTAAAACTGCACGTGGCCTTGGCTACCGTTTAGAGGCCTAGCGTGTTTCTAAAACCCAAAACCTTAGCCGCTCAGCTCGGCGTACAAATTGCACTGAGCTTGGTGCTGGTTTGGTTATTGGCAACGGTGGTCGCGCTATGGGTACTCGTTAAGGAGCTCAATTCAACCTACGATCAAAGCCTAAAAGAGACCGCACAACGTGTTTTGCCTCTCGCTATATCCGACTACCGACTTAACCAATTCGGCCTGCTTGATCTAAGACCTGAGCTAAGCTTACTGGGCACGCTCAATCTAAGCGTTGGTCCAAGAATTTTGGGCGATCAACCCGAATACCTGATGTATCAACTGCGTGACTTTAAGGGGCGAATACTGGTGCGTTCGAATAATGCGCCCATGACGCCAATGCTTGATAGTTTGCAGACAGGCTTTACCCATGGCAAAAATTTCAGCATTTATACAGCTTCATCGCTAGATGGTCGCTACCATCTTCAGGTCGCGGAGACCGTCGATCACCGCTACGGCGTCCTATTTGATACCGCCCTGCTCTTTTTACTGGTCTTTACCATTGCGCTACCATTGAGCGTTTTGCTGGTCTACATCGCAGTGAGACGACGTTTAGTGCCCGTTCAACAGTTTGCTGAGAATATGGCGACACGTAGCGGCAGTAATTTAGAGCCAATCGCACAAGCTGAGCTACCACAGGACTTTTTAGAGGTTCAAAGGGCCACTAATGCCCTACTTGATCGACTTAGAACCGCTCTGGTAGCGGAGCGTGAGTTTGCGGCCAACAGTGCACATGAGTTAAGAACCCCACTGGCTGTAGCGTCCGTTCAACTGCAGAGACTCTCTGATGAGCTTGGTTCGACGGATCAAGTTGAGCGACTCAAGATTGTTCAATCCAGCTTAGCACGCCTAACTCGTCTGATTGATAAGCTGCTTCAACTCGCACGTGCCGAATCGGTAACCCTATACAAGGGTGAGCCAACCAATCTTGAGCTCATCGTTAAGATGATTGCTCGCGAGCTAGACCCTCGTAATGATCGAGTCGAAATCATCAGCGAATCACCGCCCCTGTTAGATATCGATCCTGACGCCTTAGCCGTCATACTCAGTAACCTAGTCGAAAACGGCTTGAAGTATGCGCCTAATGAGAGCCCCGTCATTATTCGATTAGAGTCGAACGGTGCCTTTAGTGTTGAGAATTTGGCACCCGATTTAGCGCCAGAAGATCTAAACGGATTGAAGCAGAGATTTGTTCGCGGTAATCAGCGATCGCAACCAGGCAGTGGTTTAGGCTTGGCCATAGTCGGTGCTATGGTTGATCAGTTAAATGGCGATCTGGATTTAAAAATCGCTGGAGAAGGTCGCGGCAAGCGGTTGATAGTAAAAGTAAAGATATAACCTAAAGGGCAGGCTCGCCCATCACATAGGTCTGTGCGATTGATCGATCATCCCCCAGAATAGAGAGTGCAAATAAGACATCTTCAATCTGATCAGCCCGTTTCATCCGCTCTTCGATCACCGGTGTAGAGGCCAAGTCGAGCAACACCATATCGGCCTCAAACCCTTCTGCTAAAGCGCCAATTCGATCATCCAGCCCCAATGCCTTAGCACCGGCCAGAGTGGCCATATAGAAGGCTTCTAAAGGTTTAAGAAGATGTCCCGCCATCTGCTGAATTTTATAGGCGTCACCTTGGGTGCTCAGCATAGAGAGCGACGTACCACCCCCAACATCAGTACCCATAGTCACATTAACGCCAGCCTGTTGCAGACGCTTCAAAGGAAATAACCCCGATCCTAAGAAAAGATTGGAGGATGGGCAGTGACAAATAGCGGAGCCACAGTCATGAAGACGTTGCATCTCAGCGTCATTGAGGTGAATGCCGTGAGCAAACACCGAACGATCGGTCACGAGTCCAAAGTGATCATAGGTATCTAAATAGCCCTGGCGATCAGGAAATAACTCCCCTACCCATGCGATCTCATCGACATTCTCAGAGAGATGGGTGTGTAGGTAGACATCACTATTCTCTTTCATTAGAGCACCAGCGACCTCTAATTGCGCGTCGGTCGATGTGGGTGCAAAGCGAGGTGTTACCGCGTAACCCAACCGTCCACTACCACGCCATTTGTCAATTAACGAACAGGAGTCGTCATAGGCCGATTGAGGGGTATCACACAGATCATCTGGTGCATGCCGATCCATTAAAACCTTGCCGCTGACCATACGTAGATTACGACGTAGGGATTCTGCAAAAAAGGCATCCACTGAGTTAACCGAAGAGGTCGCAAACACCAGGGCGGTTGTCGTTCCGTTCGCCAATAACTGGTCGAGAAACCGTCCAGCCTGCTCTGTCGCGTAATCAATATCGCGATACTTTAATTCCACAGGGAAGGTGTATCGATTCAACCAATCCAACAGTTGAGTCCCGTAGGCACCGATCATTTCAAGTTGTGGGTAGTGAACATGGGTATCGATAAATCCAGGAATCAGTAGATGCCCAGGACGATGCTCGATTTGAAGATCAGAGGGGATATGCTCTCTTAAATCAGTGTAACTGCCTACCCGTTTAATCAATCCATCGACTATCCAGATAAGCCCATCTGAGTGATAGAACCACCCTTCATCATCTTTAGGTTGAGAAGTACAACTCAGGATCTGACAACGTAACGCCCAGGATTGACTCATAATTCACCCCGCTGTTGCTGCAGCCGAGTCATGACATCAGCCGCAACCGAAATCGCAATCTCTACCGGCAATTTAGTATGCAAATTCTGCAAGCCTATAGGCGAGTGAATGGAGTCAATGATTTCCTGAGAGATACCCCGCTGAGCAAGACGCTGTCTGAATTTCAATGCCTTAGTTTCTGAGCCTATCATGCCAGTATAGGTCGGCAGACCTCCATCGATAGCTGCCAGTAGAAGATCCAGATCCAGTTGATGATCATGGGTCATAATCAACATCCATGCATCATTCGGAATATCTCGCGCCACATCAATGGGATCACGTTCAATGCGGGTCACACCATCTGGAATAGGCTGAACAAAGAGCTCATCTCGGTCATCCACCCAGTTAACGGCAAAATGCAGTTGCGCGAGCAGAGGCACTAACGCTTGAGCTATGTGGCCGGCACCAAATAGGTAAAGAGGCTGTAGAGAGGTATTAAAAACCTCAAACAGTACCCTAACCTCTCCACCGCAGCACTGCCCAAGATTACCGGCCAGAGTGTACTCAAGTTCGTGCAGACCATCTTTCTGCTCTGTCAGTAGCTGTCGTGCGAATTCAATCGCCTGATGCTCAAGATTACCCCCACCGAGTGAATCCACCGTGGCGTTACTGGTGACCAACATCTTGGCACCTGACGAACGTGGACTGGAGCCTCTCTCACCGACCTGTGTGATTAAAACAACCGGTTGCCCCCGCTTTAACAGCTCAGCAAGTTTGTAGCTCCAACGTTGAATCACAGAGAGTCCTCAAGGTTAGTAATGGCGTTTAAAATGGCCTCAGGGGTTGCCGGTGCATCTAAGGTAGGCGATATACCATAGCCGGAAACACTCGAAATTGCATCGCGAATTGCACACCAGACAGAGATGCCAAGCATAAAGGGTGGCTCACCGACTGCTTTAGATCTTGCTATGGTTGCCGCACTGTTCGGTTTATCCAGCAGTTCGATACTTAGCTTAGTGGGTCGATCACTAATCGCTGGGATCTTATAAGTTGCTGGGGAGTTTGTCAGTAGACGCCCTTTGTCATCCCACTTAAGCTCCTCACTGGTTAACCACCCCACTCCCTGAATAAACCCACCCTCTATCTGTCCCTTGTCCAAGGCTGGATTCAATGAGCTACCCGTATCGTGCAAGATATCGACTCGTTCGATATGAGTGGCGCCCGTTAGTCGATCGATAATGACCTCCGAGCAGGCGGCACCGTTAGCGTAGTAAAGAAATGGGTTGCCTTGTGCAGAAGCTCTGTCATACCAGATATTTGGCGTTTTGTAGAAGCCTGTGGCAGAGAGCTGAACACGATCCATATAGGCTGCTTTTACAGCCTCGGCAAACGTGATTGAACTGGCACCCCAGCTCAACAGCCCCTGTTTGAATTCAATCTCTTCGGCACTAATCGATTCGCGATTGGCAATGAAATCTGCAATTCGACTCTTCAGGGTGGTCGCTGCGTCATGGGCTGCCATACCATTCATGTCGCTGCCGCTTGAAGCTGCTGTCGGTGACGTGTTGGGAACCTTGTCAGTTCGAGTGCTGCTCATCTTCACTCGATCGATCTCAATGCCCAATACTGAGGCAACCACTTGAGCCACTTTAGTGTAAAGTCCCTGCCCCATCTCAGTACCCGCCTGACTGACCAGAACGGAACCGTCTGTGTAGATGTGAACAAGCACGCCCGCTTGATTGAGATGCTTAACAGTAAAGGAGATACCAAACTTCACCGGGGTTAACGCCAGCCCTTTAAGATAACGAGATGAAGCTAAGTTATGTTTAGCTATTTTCTGACGACGACGGTCATAGTCAGCACTCTCTCTAAGGCGGGTCATGATCTCCCGCAGCGTTGTTCCGTCGACGGTTTGACCATAGTGTGTCTGCTGACCTGAATAGAGGTTCTTAAGCCGTGTATCTAAAGGATCCTGTTTACAGTTGCGTGCAATATCATCCAACATCGCTTCAGCCGTGATGACCCCCTGAGGCCCGCCAAAGCCACGAAACGCCGTGTTAGAAACCTTATCGGTTCGCCAACGCTCACCAGTGATTTTTGCAGCCGGGTAATAGTAGGCGTTGTCACTGTGGAACATCGCACGATCCACAATGGCATCACTCAAATCTGGAGAGCAGCCACAGTCGCCATTAATGTCAATCTGTACCGCTTCGATTTGACCATCACTACGGAATCCCACTTGATATTGGTTAATAAAGGGGTGTCGTTTCCCCGTTACCGTCATATCAGTTGATCTAGGTAGACGAAGTTTTACCGGTTTACCTAGCTTGTGCGCCGCCAGTGAGGCTAAACAAGCCCAAGGCGCTGCCTGTGTCTCTTTACCGCCAAAAGCGCCTCCCATGCGTCGTACTTCAACAACCACCTCATGAAATGGAAGGCCCAACACTTCAGAGACTAGGGTTTGCACCTCAGTTGGGTGCTGAGTAGAGCAGAGAAGATGAATACCTCCCTCCTCTGTTGGCACTGCCAAAGAGGCCTGCCCTTCAAGATAGAGATGTTCTTGACCGCCAATTCGCAATTCACCAGAGAACTGATGTTCAGATCTGTCCATTGTGGACAGATCGCCTCTCTGCATCACATGAGGAGGACGTACTCGATACGCCTGGGACTTGGCCTCTTCAATAGAGAGGATTGGCTTAGACTCTTCGTATTGAACCTCAGCCAATAATGCCGCAGAGCGAGCTTGCTTCTCATCCGTAGCCACCACAAGAAAGATCGGTTGACCGTGAAAAAGCACGTCGCCATCCACTAAAAGTGGGTCACCCGGAAAGACAGGACCGATATCTTTGATTCCAGGAATATCACTGGACGTCAGCACGGCAATAACACCTGGAGCCTCTTGCACTGCACTCAGATCCAAAGATAACAGACGGCCTCGGGAGATGGATGCTTGCCCGATGGCAGCAAACAGGGTGCCTTCAGGTAAGGGAGTATCATCCACATATCGTGCTCTACCCGTCACATGCAACAACGCACTGTCGTGAGTGACTGAAACGCCTACAGGTTTCATACAGACTCCTTCGCACTGATTAGATGGAAGTGAATGACACGGGCACAGGCTTTGAGGCGATAATCAGCGCTGGCCCTGAGGTCTGATAGAGGTGTTAACTCGCCTAACGCATCAGTGACCTGATCCAGGGTAATGGATGAGGGTTCTTTACCTTCAAAAGCAGCCATCACACCCAGTGCCAAAACCGGAGTGGCCGCCATACCTCCTAACCCTATTCGCAAAGAGGTTAACTGTCCCTCATGCATGGTGTAATGAGTCGCTACAGCAACGGCAGAGATATCATCATCCAGACGTTTGGATACCTTCTCAAAATGAACCTGGGCCTGATCACCAAGGTTGAAGTTAATCTGACTGATCACCTCATCCGGACTCAACGCTGTCTGTTTATAGCCTAAGAAGAAATGTTTTAGTGCAACCCTGCGCTCTTGGTGAACAGAGTTCAAAACCAACTCTGTATCTAAGGCGAGCATCAACGGCGCCAAATCACCAATTGGAGAGGCATTTCCGATAGAACCCCCCAAGGTCGCGCAATTACGGATCTGTTGTGACGCAAATCGACTGAGCAACTGATCAAGAGCATGAAAACCAGACGCTTTTGCCTGATTTTTAATTCGACTCAAAGAGACCGCTGCACCGACTGACCAGTGCCCAGCCACAAGGGTTAACTGATTTAAGCCGGCAACCCTATCAGTACTGATAAGCGTCTCGACCTGTTCAAGCCCCTGAGTCGCCCGCAGCATCCAATCAGTACCACCGGATAACAAAATGGCCTCTGGATGCTCCGATTTCAATTCACAAAGGGCTTCTAATGTTCGAGGTTGATGGAAACCGACAACGGATGCCGTTGAGTTTTGTAGCTGCTTCAGGGAGTTGATTAACTCAACTTCACACTGAGCAAATCGATCTTGGCTGCAATCGGCCAATTGAACCGCTTTAACAATGGGTGAATAGCCGGTGCATCGACAAAGATTGCCGCCTAGGGCTTCATCGATCGCCTCCACATCAGGATTGGATTCGTGCTTTTTCAATGCAAGTGCAGAAAGAATGAACCCTGGGGTGCAAAATCCACACTGCGATGCGTGCTGCTCTATAAATGCCTGTTGCAGTGGGTGTAGATCATCGCCTTGCGCTAGATCTTCAATCGTAATCAGCGCTTTACCAGCCAACTCAGCAGCCGGCATCAAACAGCTATTGACCGCCTCATACTTAAGCCTTTTATTATCATCTAAAGAGACAAGCACAACCGTACAGGCACCGCAGTCACCAGAGGCACACCCCTCTTTGGTCCCTGTGAGACGTTTAGATTCACGCAGGAATTCCAATAGAGTCTCGGTATTGGAAAGCGGACTATCCTGCTCAATGGAACCATTTTTCCAGTAACTGATCATATGAATGCTGCCTGAAGGGTCATATATAATAGACTTATTGTGCTAAAACCTAACCAAGTGGTCAAATAAATAAACTGACCTTGAAGTTAATTTTTATTTGATTTTTGAGTCAAATATTGGGTTCAATAGACGACTATTTTTCAATTATTAACAAGCTTTGAGATCCGCCAAAGTATGACAGACAATCTTCGCATCTGGTTATCCAATCCATTAGCCATCTACACGGGAAACGATGAGGATGCTTCTGGCGGTATTGTTGTCAGTGGCAAGACGATCGTAGAGCTGGTTGCCAAGGGTGAAACACCCGTTAATATTGATCAAACGATTGATGTCAGTGATCAGGTTCTGATTCCCGGTCTGATTAACACCCACCACCATTTCTATCAGACACTGACTCGCGCACTGCCCGCAGCGCTCAATAAAGAGCTTTTTCCTTGGCTTCAGACGCTCTACCCTGTCTGGGCCAATTTAGATCCTGAGGTTCATCGTGCCGCCACAAAACTGGCACTGGCCGAGTTACTGTTGTCCGGCTGCACAACCGCTTCTGATCACCACTATCTGTTCCCAGCCAATCTTACTGATGCCATTGATCATCAAGTTGAAATCGGCCGTGAGATGGGTGTGCGTATGGCGATGACCCGAGGCTCTATGAGTTTGGGCCAAGATCAAGGTGGATTACCGCCTAATACCGTGGTTCAAACAGAAGATGAGATCTTGCAGGATTCTGAACGCCTAGTCTCTCGCTATCACGACAGCGAACCCTATTCGATGTCACAAATCGCCTTAGCACCCTGTTCTCCCTTCTCTGTGACGACCGAGTTGATGCGTGACACGGCCAGTCTGGCCAAACAACTCAATGTACGACTCCATACGCACCTAGCAGAGACCATCGACGAGGAGAACTTCTGTGAACGCTCTTTAGGAATGCGAACGGTAGATTACCTAGAGTCTGTTGGTTGGCTATCCAGTAACACTTGGTTGGCGCACGGCATACATTTTAATGACGAAGAGATTGCCCGATTGGGTAAAGCTGGCGTCGGAGTCTGTCACTGCCCAAGCTCGAATATGATGCTGGCATCGGGCATTGCTAAAGTGAAGGAGCTTGAAGCGGCCGGTTCACCGGTAGGTTTGGGCGTCGATGGTTCTGCGTCGAACGATTGCTCGAATATGATTCAAGAAGTTCGCCAAGCCATGTACATCCAGCGCCTGCGTTACGGATCCTCTGCGGTCACCCATTTTGACGCCTATCATTGGGGTACCAAAGGCTCAGCGCAGGTATTAGGCCGTAACGATATAGGTGAGCTCGCGGTGGGCAAAGCAGCCGACCTAGCTCTATTTAAGCTTGATGAGCCGCGCTTTAGCGGTGCTCACGATCCATTAGCCGCCCTGCTGTTGTGTGGGGCACATCGCGCAGAAGCCGTAATGGTGAATGGCGAGTGGCGCGTTAAGGCCGGTGAGTTAGTCGGTCAAGATATTGAACAGATCATGCATGAACATAAAGAGGCTGCTAATACGCTTGCGGCTCGTGCGATTTCTTAGGAGAAGATAATGACACCCTACAGCAAAGACTTTCCCGTAAGCTGGGATGAACTGCACCGAAATGCACGTGCACTGAGCTGGCGCCTTCTAGAACAAGGGCCTTGGAATGGCATTATTGCCATCACTCGCGGCGGCTTAGTACCAGCAGCCATCCTAGCTCGAGAGATGGATATTCGCATGATCGATACGATCTGTGTCCTTAGCTACTCAAACTCAGACAGTGGTGAAGCTTCTGTTCAGGGGCAGATAGAAGTACTTAAAGGCATTGAAGGTGATGGCGAGGGGATGATTTTGGTCGATGACCTGGTTGATACCGGCCGCACCGCAAAATACGTTCGCGAAATGCTTCCTAAAGCGCACTTTGCAACTCTCTATGCAAAACCGGCAGGCAAACCACTGGTTGATACCTTTATTACTGAGGTCAGCCAAGATACTTGGATTCGTTTCCCTTGGGATATGGTGCAAACCTTTGCACAACCACTATCAGAAGTTATCGATAAGTAACTGATTTCAAAATAACTATTATTTTTATTGGGCGTTCTTTTTTACTTAAATAAAACGTCTAAAAATAAACCTGCAAAAACAAAATCCTCTGCTAGGCTTAAGCTTTCATATGTTTGGAAGGATTTTGTATGGGTTTTAGTTACCTAGTTTCCTGCCTATCTTTGTTACTCATTAGCCAACCTCTTTGGGCTAATGAGAGCTCTCTAATGGCTGAGATAAGACTCCACCCCGTCATCTTTTTAGTCTCTGTTACCCTTATCATCATTGTGCTGGCCACAATGACTCGAACCCTGCAGCTACTTCGTTCACGTGGACATAAGCAGTTTAGACAGCTTAAGCGTGAGCGTCACAAGACACAGCGACATCTTGCTATCATCGACAAACATATCTTAATGGTGAATACCGATCCAAACGGCAAGGTGACTAAGGCATCTAGCGCCTTTTGCGATCACACGGGATATACAAAAGAGCAACTTAAATCAGGCACATTAGCTCGTTTAATTCCAGACGAAAACAGCGCAAGTCTGTTGCAACAACGATATCAAGAGGCAAGTCAGAAAGGGGGCGTGAGTGTTGAGACCCAAGAGAAAAATGCCTACGGTGGACTCTATTGGGTCAAGCTTCAGATCGAGCCTCAATACGACCGAAACGCTAATCTGATTGGATTCACCGAGATTCGCGAAGACATTTCGACTCAGAAAAAACTGGAAGAGCTATGGATGACGGACCAGTTAACCGGTCTCTACAATCGTTCGAGGCTAGATGAGCTATTTGAAGCAGAGCTGCGACGTGCAAACCGATACGGCACTCAATTTTCGTTGTTGCTGTTAGATATTGATCACTTCAAACAGATCAATGATACCCACGGGCATCTTGTAGGCGATGACGTTCTCTATGCTGTCGCCAAACTACTTCAGAATAATATTCGTGATGTGGATATATTGGGTCGCTGGGGCGGTGAAGAGTTTATGCTGATACTTCCCAACACCAACCAATCTGAAGCGTTGATTCTTGCAGAAAAACTTAGAAACACACTAAGAGATCACCCATTCACACCCGTGAGTAAGGTAACGGCTAGTATCGGTATCAGTAGTTTTATTGCCGGTGTTGATGCAGATGAGCTATTTAAACGGGCGGATGATGCGCTCTATCGAGCCAAAGCAAAAGGAAGGGATCGGGTAGAGTTAGGCATGGTCAGCATACCTAACCCTAATGAACAGAGTCGCGATCGCAGTGCTTAACTCCAACCCTTTATTTTGCGGTAGAGTGTAGAGGGGCTAACCTCAAGTAACGCGGCCGCTTGAGGGACATTGCCTTTACAGAGTTTGACGGCATTTTCGATGATTTTTCGCTCTAATACATCCAGAGGTTCAATCTCGTCTAAACTCTGAGCCATCACTTTCGAATAGGGTTTAGACTTCTTAGCGGATTTACTCGTTTGAACCTCTTCTGGCTGTTCTGTTTTGACGGGTTGGGGTGCCACAATCTCCTGCAGCGAATTTAACGGGGCCGGGAAATCGGCTACACCGACCATACCCCCCTCGTTTAATACAACGACATTACGAATCACATTCTGAAGTTCGCGGACATTGCCCGGCCAGTGGTACTCCAGTAGTCTACGCTTAGCTTCATCTTCAAAGCCCTCGAAATACTTGGTCTCTTCACGCGCGTAACGGTTTAGGAAGAATTCGGCAATCATTAAAATATCATCACCTCGATCCCGTAACGGCGGCAGGTGAACAGGAATCACATGCAGGCGATAGTAGAGATCCTCTCTAAAACGACCCGCTTGCACCTCAACCAGAGGGTCTCGGTTCGTTGCGCAGATGAATCGGACATCAACCACCTCATCTGAATTACTGCCCACTTTCTGGATAATGCCGGTCTGAATGAATCATAGCAATTTGGTTTGCAAATCAAGACTCATTTCACCAATTTCATCTAGAAAAAGTGTACCGCCATTGGCTTTGCTGGCTGCGCCCTCACGATTGGCACTGGCCCCAGTAAACGCACCCTTCACATGGCCAAAGATCTCACTCTCCATAAGATCTTTAGGGATAGCGGCACAGTTAATAGCAACGAAAGGGCCTTCAGAACGCGCGCTCTGCTTATGCAGGGCTTCTGCAGTGAGCTCTTTACCTGAGCCACTCTCCCCTGTCACAAAAACAGATGCCTTACTGGGGCCCGCACGCTCGATAAGATGATACATATCTTGCATCGCAGGACTGGCACCGATAAAGCTATGAAAGGTCTCACGCTCCCTCTTCTCTGCCAAATCGACAGGGGCAAAATTGAGCTTTGCCACCTGTGCAAATGCTGAGCTGATCGCTACCTTTAGTCGACGCGCATCAAAAGGTTTTTCTAGAAAATCATAAGCACCTAAACGAATGGCATCGACAGCAACATCGATCGACCCATGCGCAGTCATAATAATCACCAACGACTTAATCTGATGCTCAATTATTCGTTTAAGAAGCTCAAAGCCATCACCATCAGGCAGGCGCAGATCCAGAAGAACGACCTGATAGACCTTGGAATCAAGTGCGGTGTGAGCTTCAGCCAGTGTGGCGGCGGCATCAACTAGTACCCCCTCCTTCTCAACGTACTGTGCATAGATACGTCGCAGACTGGCACTGTCTTCAACAATTAATACTTGATTCTGAGACATCAGAAATTTCCTCAATTAACTTTATTATGCCGATAGCGCTGATGAAAAACGGTTCAACTCTGCAAGGACAGATTCCAGCTGCGAGGGTACAGAAGGCACAAACTGATCAACCGTAGCTTGATCGCCAGATTTGGCTGCTTTTTCTATGCGTTCAGCGGTAGAACGAAGCGTTTCGGCACCAAAGGTTGCTGAGGTACCTTTCAGTGAATGTGCTTCGATACCTAAAGTCGCTAAATCATTTTCAGACATCGCTTTACTGATTTTTTCTAAACGCTGTGAAGATTCTGATTCAAACACTTCAATAAGGCTTGGCAAAAAATCGATCGACGTGTCCTCTAAAAGACGCTCCAGTACTGCAAGATCCAGTACTTCAGAAACCTTTGAAGCAACCGCCTGATCCATTGAATCGATGATTTGTCCCATTTAACTATCTCCTTAATTAACCCTTCTAAACAGTGAAGGCATAACAGGTGAAAGCAAGGTCCATGCCAACTCTTCTTACTGCTTATAAAAAGATCTATTCATAGTGATTCGCAAAATGCAAAAAGTCTAGATATTTGATTCAGAGCTGTTGGCACGGTTTGTGCTTACCCTCTTGCAATACGAACTAAACAGACCGAGTTTTAAGATGAATATTGCAGTATCAGCGAAGATTAGCGAACAAGACCATTTTGATATCAATAGAATCCTAATGGTTGATGACAGCCCTACCGAACGAGCTCGCCTTGGCGCGATGTTAAAAGACCTAGGCTATGAAGTCGTTGAGGCCTGTGATGGTAAAGAGGCACTCGCACTGCTGGAGAGAGACCAATTTCAATTGATCCTCTCAGATCAAGTGATGCCAGAGATGGATGGCAAAACACTCTGTCGCACTCTGAGAAGTAACGAGCGTTACGGATCACCCTACGTCGTTATGCTGACCGCAGAGAATGATCAAAATGAGCTGGTCACCTGTATGGATGCAGGCGCGGATGATTTTTTGCGTAAACCCGCTGTTAAAGAGGAACTTCGTGTACGGCTGGCTGCAGGAGCTCGCTTGGTAAGCATGCGTAAAAGTGTCACCGACCAGAACGAGCAACTCAACGAAACCGTGACTGCACTGGAAGCTGCGCAGAAGCAAAACGAGGAAGAGTTGCAATTTGCGACGCATCTTCAAGAGGAGTATGTACCAAAGAATCAGTGGTTATCACCCACCCTAGAACTCGCTACACACTTTAAAACAGCACGTGGCATTGGTGGTGATTCAATGGGATATGTCACAACCAATAACAATCAAGTACTGATCTATCAGATCGACGTAATGGGACACGGGGTCGCATCGGCTATGCTCTCCTTTACCTTACAAAATGCCATTCAACAGATGCTGGGTTACTACATCAATCAAAGTGTCTTGCCACCGCTTCACCAAATCGTACGCAGACTGAATGAGCGCTTTCCGAGTGAGCGTTTTTCAGGCCTCTACTTCACTATGTTCCTTGGCATGATAGATGAACAAGCCAATACCCTAAGGTACTGCCAAGCAGGGCACCCTCACCCCTGCGTATTAAGCGAACAGGGTGATATGATGCAGATAACCCGCGGCAGCTTTCCGGTTGGAATGTTTGAGTTTGCCGACTTTGAAACACGATCCCTTCCCTTTTTACCAGGCTCTTCATTACTGTTAAGTAGTGATGGACTGTTTGATATTGTTGATGAAACAAACTCAGCCCTAGGCCGCAATGCGATCGAAAACATACTGAAACGTGAACGCAGTAAAGATGCCGAAACTCAGTTAGATATCATTAAGCAATTTGCCTATGATTGGGGTAACCAAGAGACCCCAGAAGATGATGTATCGGTCATGTTGATTAAACGCTCCTCGGAAAACAACCAAGAGACAGAGTTGAACGTCCAGCCATTTCTGATCAGTTTACGCCCTACAGAGAGCGACGTAGAAAAGACACTGGATCGTATCTATCTTCACTTAAAACTGCTTAATACCGATGATCTAATCCTCTCTAAGATCAGAACCGCGCTAGCTGAACTACTGAACAATTTTGTTGAACATACTGTTTGGCCAGAAGATTACGCGGAGCTTCCTATAGAGATCATCACAACGACCTCTAAAAGCTGGATTGAGTTCAATATTCAAGAGTATTCCGTAGAGCTTCCTCATCTATGCCCACCTAAGCCCTATTCAGGTGAATCAGAGTCAGGGCGTGGCCAACACATCATGATGAGTTGGATCGATCAAATCAGCTGTATGCGTGACAATGATGCAAACCTATGGCGACTGCGTTTTAAAAACAGCTAATAAAGTCACTCAAAATAAGCCGCATCTATTGCAGCTTATTCATTTCCAGAACTGATCTCTCTATAATCTGAGCACATTTTGAACCGATGGAATTGACGTGAAACCTCTTTTGATTGCCGTTGCCGGTGCGTCTGGATCTGGGAAAACCACCGTAGCTAACGCCCTCTTGCAGGGCATTCAATCACAGGGATTAACGGCCACGCTGTTTAGCCAGGACAATTTTTACAACCCTATTGGCCACCCGCTAAGTAATTACGATGAGCCTCAAGCGCTAGAACTTGATCTACTGGCCGAGAAATTAAATGAACTTAAACAGGGATTGGCAACAGAAATTCCAACCTATGACTTTGTTGTTCACAGACGCCAGCAAGAGACTTTGATCATCGAACCCCTGGATGTAATTATTGTGGAGGGGCTTTTTCTACTGTCACAACCGAATTTAGTCTCAGCCTTTGATGTCAAAATCTACTTAGATGTTCCTCAAGAGGTCTGTTTCCAACGCCGTTTTGAACGAGACCAAATTGAACGAGGTCGCGAACCAGACGATATTCGTCGTCAATATAACGATCAAGTGCGACCTGGTTTCGATAGTCACATTGCCCCATACCGTGATCAAGCCGATATTAGGATTGATGCTCTCCCCTCAGATGTAAAAAGTTTTATTAAAAATAGACTAAAACTGCCTCGATAATCGGAACAACCCCTTAAGTTGGCACACCTATTGCTAAGGATATATAGGTACATAATTAACTTAGGAGTTACCGATGAGTTTTACAGTCAGTTCTTACGATTCAGCTAACGTCGTTCACATGCCAGAGAAACTTACTATGGCCAATGCGAACAGCGTGAAACAGCAACTTACAGAGATGATCGATGAAGGAAAAACCAACCTAGTCATCGATTTAGCCGGCATGAGCTTTACCGATTCGAGTGGATTAGCCGTGCTTGTTGCTGTCTACAAAAACATTCAAAAGCTGGGTGGTTCAGCGGTGATCTTGTCACCTCAACCAGCGGTGCAATCTCTGCTGGAACTGACACGCCTGCAAGAGCTATTCGAGATCTATCAAGATCCAAACGCTGCCATCGAGCGAGTTAGCAAAGCGGCTTAACTGATGTACGAAGCCCTTCGTGAACACCTAGACTCCGCCGTGCTTACACTGGCGGAGTCAAAGGGATCAAAGCTACCCAATGCACTTATTGAGTCGCGCATCACCTCAATTATCTTCTATAAGGCGGCCATTGAGTTGATTGAACGGTTCAATAACGGACAGATGAACATCCTGGACAAACTTCCAGAAGATGTCCGTCGTTCGCTCCTTACGCCCAACTGCATGATGAGTTATGAGCACTGGTTAGATGCCATTTCTAATCTGCATCTTGAGCTAGAGAAGGTCTACTACAGTGATACCCATTTAACGCACGAATCTTTGGCTAACATTCACCGCAATGCGATCGATATTGAGCAGTTTGTACTCAGTGCGCCTTTTAGCGGCAGAGCCAACCTGTTAATGCCGGGTTTAATAAAACGGGACCAGAAACTTAAGTGTTTAGCGGCACCCTTTTTAGTCTTTAAGAGACTAGGTTTACTGACCCCGTTGAAATCGGTTGTGAACGGATAGGAGTGATCATGAAAAAATATGACGGCCTCATGCTAGGGTCATTGGTCAGTTTACTCCTGTCTGGTTGCAGCCAACAACCGATACAAAACGAAAACGAGACAATCTATTTTTCGCACTCGTTGCCGAATATCGCCACGCCTTTACAGCCTCAAGCAGTAGTCAACATTGTGCTACCGATCATCTACTTCGCCAACGACAGTCATGAAGTGACGCCAACCGAAAGGGTCAAACTCAAAGAGTTTGTTAAGACACTGGGTGAGCAGCGTCCGTCAATCATTTTGAATGGGCATACCGATTGGAATCGAAGTGAACAATACAATGATCAACTGGGGTTAAATCGATCCGAGTCCGTCCTACTAACACTGGTTGATATTGGCTATCCAGCTGAAAAACTGGCCACAGCCTCCATGGGCGAATCCCAACCCGTTGCAAATAACCGAACCGAACAGGGCCGTCAACTGAATCGACGAGTCACTCTATCACTATTCTAATAGAGCCAAATCATGACACGAGAAGAAGCGATTGCACGTGATCTAACGCGAAATGTATGGACCGTTATGGGCCTGCCGTTTGACTGCACAACAGAGCAAGAGACGACAGATCATCTGATTGATGCGATGCTAAAAGAGGAGCGCTGCTTCTTCACTACACCGAACCTAAATTTTGCAATCACTGCACAAAATGATTCGCAATTTAGAGATTCAGTCATCAACTCAGATTGGGTGGTCGCAGATGGCATGCCGCTTATCTGGATTGCAAAAACTCTAGGGATTCCTTTGCCAGAACGCGTCGCTGGCTCTTCAGTGTTTGAAAGGGTTAGGCAAGAGTATCGAAACCCAGATCGCCCCATCCGAGTGGTCTTTTTTGGTGGCCCCGATGGTACCGCAGCTGAAGCGTTCAAAAAGATCGCATTAGACAACAGCAGCATGGAAGTCGTTGGTTTTTACAGCCCCGGCTTTGGATCCATGGATGAGATGAGCGACCCCAAGGTCATAAAACAGATCAATCAGTCAGATGCGGATCTATTAATTGTTGCGTTAGGGGCAAAACGAGGCCAGCAATGGATCGAACTAAACCGCCACGATCTTGATGTTCCGGTCATTTCACATCTCGGTGCGGTCATCAATTTTGTTGCAGGAACAGTAAACAGGGCCCCTCTTTGGATTCAACGCAGCGGTTTAGAGTGGTTATGGCGTATATGGGAAGAGACGAGTCTATTTAAGCGGTATTGGCATGATGGTCGTGCATTTATTTGGCAATACCTCACCAAAATACGTCCCTATAAAGATCTAATGCAGAAGCAGTCTCAGCTACCGCAGATACCTTTGGAGTTTAGTTATCTAAACGACTCAAACACCCTACAAATATCGGGTGATGCACTTCACAGAAACTTATCAAATCTTAGAAGTGCATTAATTGAGTTAATTGAAGAGGAGAGAGTTCGGGTAATCGATCTCAAAGGCCTATCTCGGCTGGATGGTTCATTCATCGCCCTGCTACAACTGGTGCAAAAGCAGATCAATATAAGCGGTCACAGCTTGACGCTTAAAAACCTTGATTCAGTTCATCTGCAACAGTTTGAATACGCTTGCGTATCTGATCAATTCACTATTATTCAACATCCAAGCCCAGTGGATGACGTTTCACTAGCGCCCACTCAATCATAGCGATCAATAACACCAGTGCAGTTGAGATAAGATAAACGTTCACCACCATTTCAAAATGGGTAAAAGGGTCTTTCTCCTTTAAAAACTCTACCAATAAGATCACTGCGGCAATCCCAACTCCGGGCAACCAAGAGTAGGCTAGATTTCTTAGCAGTCGATAGAGTCTGAATCGAACTATCTTCTTAGAAGGGTTTATTAGGGCAAAGCAGAGGTAATAACTGAATGTGTGGAACGCGCCAACACTGAGCATCAGTAAGCCAAGGTAATCCAGATAGTAGGTTTCATAAATTGCCTTCCCTACAACGAATTCGATGCCAAAAAAGATAAGCAACAGCATCACCGATCTCATTAAGTATTCAACAATCAGCACAACGACCAATGGCTGATTCTTCAACTCACCAGCCTCCGCTTTTTCCATAGTCTGTAGATTAGACGCTCGAGGTGGTCCGATAACAGATAGATATCCTAAGATGAATAAAATTTTCGACAGAGCTCTCATCTAATTCCTCTCTATGTGGCACACAAATTGCTTTAACTAGCTGGGTGCAAACCCATTACTTGCCAAGTGATAAGCAATTTACAGGCCAACTTGAGAAATATTATGAGTAAACAGACACTGTTAATGATCAGCATAGAGCTTCCCTACCCCGCTAATAGAGGTGGGCGAGTCAAGAGTTGGAATATGCTGAAGTACCTAACCAACCACTACTCTGTTGCCCTGGCCTGCCCACTTAAATATGGGAGTGAACATGTAACTGAATTTTCGCAGTTGATAGATCTAGAGGAGTTACTCTTTGAAAGGGTTGAAGAACCACGTTCACCTAAAAACTTGGTTAAGAGCTATCTGAAATCGATCCCTCTTAATGTCTTAAGGTCAGGCTCAAAAAAACTGAAAGAGCGTATTGCAGAGATCGCGAACGATTACGAAATCATATTGGTAGATCACTACGAAGCAGCTCAATACATACCCAACCATTTCAGAGGCAAAGTAATATTTCATGCTCATAACGCCACCTACCTAATGTGGGATCGTTATGGCAAAGAGGGTAATAATTGGGTTATGCGTACCATCGCAAATTGCGAAGCCAAACGCGTTGCAAAGTTTGAATCTGATGTCTGTCGTCGCTCTGATCTATTTTTTGCTTCTCCCAACGATATAGACAATCTCTCCAAAATCGGAGCAGACACCTCTCTAGCAAGAGAGACATACCACCTTGGGGATGATACTCAACTTGCTCTCCCTAGCATCAGATTTGAAGAGACAGAGAAGCGACTTCTCTATGTAGGCACACTCAGTTGGGAAGCCAATGTTGATGGCTTACTCTGGTTTATTGAACAAGTGTGGCCGGAGATAAAGGCCAACAATCCTAACCTGATTCTAGACATCGCAGGTGGTAATCCTGCACAACGTCTTGTCGACAGAGTTGCACAGATCCAAGACATTCACTTGCTAGGCTTTGTTGATGACCTAGAGCCACTGTTCAAACGCTCTCGTGTGTTTGTTGCACCACTCACATTTGGTTCAGGCATTAAAGTCAAAGTGCTCAACTCAATGTGCAGAGGACTTCCCATATCAACCACATCGGTGGGTGCCGAAGGCATAGATGCGGACCACTTAACCCACCTATGCATAGACGATACCGCTGCAGATATGGCGAACTCAATTGATCGCTTGCTGCATGATCAAAGGCTATGGGAGACACTGGAACAAAAGAGTCGTGAGCGGGTACGTGAAAAGTACACCTGGGATAGGGTTCTAGGTTTCATGGTCAACGAAATCAATCTGCTATCGGCTTAATCGACCCTGTGTTCATCTCGACTCGAGCCCTTATCACCTTTGCACTGGCTGTCATCTTCTATACAGCGTTTAAGGGTGCCTATTACTTTATGGCCAATAGATTACAGGAGGTCGGTTTTCTCCTAACCTTTATTCTATTTGGCTACTCTGCACTGGTTGCAGCACTGAACGTTAAAGAGCAAAACCTTCGATGGAGTTTTTGGGTGTTCACCACCCTGCTATTTGTGGCTTACACCTTTGTGCTACCGGCCTATCAATTCTCTGTGAATGCTGGTGTGTCAATGCTACCCAGCATGATGGCATCACGTGAATTTCTGATTGTGTTTATTGCCCCTACTCTCTACTTCTTGTACCGAATTGGTTACAAAGTTGAGGACATTAATAGAGTCGTTCTGTTGGTGTTTGCTGCCATTGTTTTTAGTTATGTATTTCACTATTTCCGTATCGATCTTGAAGCTGCCTACAACTCCTCTGACCCAACTATAAAAGGGATGACAACGCATGACGAGCATCGAGGATATCGATTAAAAGCGCCACAGGTAGCTCTATTTCTAACGACCATAATTTCAGCCTATCTAATGGTGACTTCCGAAAGCTTAAGAGCAAAATTGGGTTGGGGCATCACATTTTGTGTTTCCGTTTGGATATGGTCCATTATTCAAGCAAGAGCACCAACGGCAATGATGATTCTGGGTGTTCTTCTCTATCACCTATGGTTTGCAAGAAAGCCACGCATGGGATTGCTTTTCCTGGGTATGGCTCTAATCATTCCGCTTTATACACTGGCCATTCAACAATATTTTGCCGTTATGGAAGGGGCCGATGATGGTGTTCGCTATCGCTCCTACATGATTGCTCTTAACACTGTGATGGACCATCCATTTTTTGGATTTGGTCAACAAAGTGCAGCGACAATCACAGAGCAAGAGATCTTTTGGTATAAGTTCTACAGCTCAGATCTCGGTTTAATAGGTGTGGCATTTAAATTTGGCATAACGGGTGCTTTGCTCTATGTGGCACTGATGATCTATACACTCAAGAAAGCAGTGACTACCAACTGGTTAATTATTCAGCATACGGGGAAAGCTAACATATTTTTTGTTGCATCCATTGCGAAACTAATTACCGATATTTTCAACTCTTTACTGTCCGTGCACTATATTTATATCCATGGTCTAGCCCATGCATCAATAATCATTGCCCTGAGTGTCATCTATAGACTCGAGTATCAGAATCACAGATAGACACTATAGAAACTGGCGAATGCATAGAGAGTCTCTATTTATCAATCCACTCTTCAAAAGTCTGAGATGTAACCTCATCACCAGAAATGGGCTTTGCTTGAACCTTTCCAACTCGGGCTTTGTATTCAGAAAGTGCAGCGTTCATTTTTCTTAGAATGACGAGCCCAATTACAAAGAAGAGGCCTAAAAATAGCACCCCTACAAAAGCTAATACGGTCCACTTTTTTCGGCTCGGGTATGACTTGTAAAGCGGTGGATTAGCAGGCTGTATCATCTCAAAAGGATAATTCTCTCGAGCATGGATCATCGATTCGACACCCAACTGTGCTTCTAATAAACGATAAATAGAACGTTGCACTTCGATATTATTTACCTCACTCAGACGGCGTTCTAAATAGTCACGACGAGAATTCATTGTCTCTACAGAGCGCTGTTTAATAAACGCATTAAAATCAGCAAGGTAGTGATTAACAATCTCTGCAGAATAATCGGATGAGTGAGTGGTCGCATAAACGGTCAAGAGACCACTTTTTTCATCATGAGAGTGGCCAACGTGCTCTTCCCTAAAAATCTTAGTGGCAACTCGATAATCTGGAACAAACCCCTCACGAAATGAGGCAGATTCTGCATTCCATTCGTTGGGAAACAACATCGGCAGCAGTCCGCGCTTATCAATAAAATACTTTGTAAACTCAAAGCTATTTAACTTAGCTAACAAGCGATCAAGTTCATTACTAGGTGCAACATCAATAATGAAGTCGTGCTCTAATAATCCTAAGGCATCGCTACCTCGATAACTTTCTGGGGCTACGCCACCTGGATTTTCATTGATATTCACAGCCGCGATTCCTGATGCGGTAAACTTATCATCCACAAACTTTGATAAACCAAAGACAGCAGCTGCTGAAAAAATGGCCGCGATCAACAGACGATATTTCGAGCGGAGTACAGCGTCTAAATACTCTAAAAGATCCACCTGTTGATCGATATGAATAGGTGGTTCATTTGTGTTCTTCATAATTAATTACCCTTAAAAAGATAACTGACGCTTGAGGCTGATAAGGTCAATTTATAGAACAGATCGACCCAAGATTGTGTGAACTCTCGACCATTGATTCGATCGACACTCAACGGCACATAGATAGTAGACCCTGGAGTCACTTTGACGTTTGAAGCGCTACCTAACCAGCCCCAACTCGATGCTTTAGAACGAACACTCATCACCTCTCCATTAGCTTGTACCACAAAAGCATGCTCATGCTGCGCTAACTCTTTCATACCACCGCTTAGATTGATGTAGTCCAATGAGGCTCTATCTTTTCGATATTTGTGTGACGTTGGAAAATAGACCTGACCGACGACAGAGACCTCATCTTGGTATTTTGGAACCCTAATGCGATCTCCAGACTCTAGAACCACATCAGACAGCTCTGAGCAGTTTTTAACAGCGGCCTCCATATCAACCACCATACGTCCTACTGCACGCTTAGGAGCCAGTTGCTTGATGATTTTCAAAGTTTCCTCTGCGCCGTTGTTTTCGGGCTGTTTATCCTGTTTTTGGTAACCTGGTGAAAGATGTACATCCGCTAACAGATCATCAAGCTCGCCCATCATGCGATCAAGTGCCTGTTGTTCACGAAGACGGACAGATTCACGCGTAAATACCGTACCGAAGAGATAAGCGTCCTCTGTAAAGCCACCGGCTCTCTGCAATAATCCACACAGTGTTTCACGCTTATCAACGGTGTATGTGCCCGGGAATAGAACTTCACCTTCGATGGTCACCTCTTTACGGTTACTGATCCATTCAGGTTTTTGTCTGATGACCAGATGATCCGAGGGTATCAACACAGTGGTTAAATCTTCGCTTATACCTTCTCTTTGAATTAAAGAGACATCGTATTGATCTATGCGCGAATAATCGCCTTTGATAATTGAGCGACGGGCTAGCGTTGCCTCTGAGTTGAATGCTTGCTCTTTTAGGCCACCTGCAGCAACCACAAGATCCTCAATACGCATTCCAGCCACTAGGGGATAGAGGCCAGGAGAACGTACTGATCCGCTCACTTTAACCACTTGTGTAGGAGTATTGATCGAAGCTTGCTGGCGAAGCTTCTCAAGTAGACCTTTTAAAATCTCAGATCGTTTACTGTCTCGGCCAAACAAGAAGAGTTCATCCCCTGCTTTCAATTTAGGGTTATAGCGATTCTCTGTTAAATCCAACGCTGTCACATCCACCTTTAAGCTGTCAGCATCGGTGCGCGACAAAATTACATAGGAGCGATCACTACCTACCTGGAAGCCACCAGCATACTCAATCAAATCGGTTAAGCGCATCTCATTGGCGATTGGATAGGTGCCGCCATGACGAACGAACCCTTTGATCCGAACCAGAGGTGAAAGCTCTGATGCAGACGCCTCGCGCTCCATTCTCTTAACCAGATTATTGAGTTGATCTGCACGCTGATCGTGCGTATTGAAAACGACAATTCGATCTCGCGCCTGCAAAGTCAGATTATCTTCTGAAAATGGGTTAGAGAGTGCATTACCTAAATTAAAATAGAGTACCTCTGTTCTCTTGCTAACAGGATTTTCTCTCTCTACCAGTGCGGTTGATAAGTCAGCGCCCTGTTTAAGAGTGGCAACATCCTTAATCAGATCAGTGACTTTAATACCGCTTCGCCACTGCATTGCACCGGGTTTAAGCAGATGACCATCAAGCAACACAACATTTTCAACACGATCTATCACTGGTAGCACCTTAACCAGATCGCCATTGATCAGACGAATATCCCCACCCTGCTTCGTCATATCGGCAGAGATCAACTCATAGGACTCGCTTGAACCTATACGTTCTATCATAACGGTGCTTTTGGCAGCCGTCGGCAACAGTCCACCAGCCAGTTTGAGCAAGTCAGTAACGCTCTGCTCTTCCTCGATTTCATAGATTGCTGGTCGATGCACTTCTCCCGCAATACCTGCCGTCATTCCGATAGGTTTGATAAAGATGATGTCGCCTTGGCGCAGATACGCATTTCCGCTGTCATCACCCCGTAGAAGCAGATCATAGAGATCAAAATCTGCAACAACCCGGCCCTGACGCTTTACCTGAATGGAGCGTAGTGAACCAGTTCGTTTAATCCCCCCTGCCTGAATCAACGTATTCAGTAGCGAACTCATACCACTCACCGTGTAGGTGCCTGGTTGATTGACTTCACCGACCATTAGAACCTGAATGGAGTGAAGCTCAGCTAGCGTTACGATACTTTTCACACCGACTCGGACGCGATCAATGGACTCTTTGATTAACAGTTTAGCGTCTGAAAAATTGAGACCCGCAACTTGAATGGCGCCAATTTCTGGAACCAGGATTTGACCCTCACGAGTGACGACAAGTCGATACTCCAAATCGGTCACACTGAAAATCTGCAGCACAAAGGTATCACCTGGCCCAATGATGTAATCTTCAGGAACAGGAATACCTGCAACGGGTGCAAAGGTTGTGGCAAGCGTAGTGAACATGTCATAGCCAAATTGCTCAAGCGAAGGCTGAGTTTTCAAATCGCGGCTTTTCTCCGTTAACTCAACCGGCTTCAGCGTCTCTGCAATCTTTTTCTCTATCTCAGAAGGCTCTTGTAACTCATCGATGATTAAGCTTTTCACAACCCCCAAAGGGACCTCCTCTAAGGGTAAGTCCTGACCGGTTGGAGCCGCATTAATCGCTGCTTGACGCTGCTGACGCTCGGGCAGTGAATTGGCCGACGCGTTATTGACCGTGAATGCCATTAACAGACAGAGAGCGCTCAGAACAGAGCTATTCGTGTTAAACATATTCATTACCCTCTTACTCATCAGCAAACTTCTCGCAACCGTTAAAGTTGACCAGCGCATTTAAAGCGGTGCTTGGACACTGATCTTTGTAATCAAAAACACCATCGCCATCACTATCTTTAGGTCCTTTATAAAGTACTCTCTCAACAAAATGCGCCATTTGTTCAGGCGGCATTATTTTGTCTGCAGCACTTGAAAAACCACAGTCTCCGATCTGATCTATAAGCGATCTTGATAAAGAGTTACTGATTCCAATCAAATAGATACAGCTACCTTTTAACTCTTTTGGCGACATCCATTTAGGCGTTTTTGATTGAATAAGGTGGCCTTCTGGGTAGCGATATGCCTGACGCAATCGATTAATGGCATTGACTAAATTTTCATCAACGACACTCCAATCCGTCAGAATCACTAGCGTTTGAAAACCCTTCACCTGTGGAGACTGTTGATGTAAGGCGTTTAGCAGAGAGATCAAATCCTCAGCGACGAACTGAAATTGCTCACTATCTAATTGATAAGGATCGAGCTTAGATAGTGGCTTAAAGCTGAAGTCCGAGGAGAATTGCGCCAGGTCATTGGCAGCTAGCAAACGGCTTTCAAGGTTTGTCTTGGGTGCCGTTACCAGAAAACGACGCACGACCTCTTCGGCATAATCTGTACTGGGCACACCTCGATACTCTTTACCCTTTAGGGTTGTCCAGTCAGCAATCAGGGTAAATTGGTCAGCTCTTCTCTCAAGCTGAAGTTGATTAACCCGCGGCTCAATATTGAGTGGATCAAAAATATGCAGTGAGCGTTTATTCAATGAAGTGTTGTATTCGTCAATCGACGTTAACAGTGTTCTCTCTGGTACATCGATGGTTCGTTCAAAACCAGAACAACCCGCTAAAAACAGCGTTGTTATCGGTAACAAAAGCTTCAGTAGATCACTTTTCATTTGACGTTCCTTTGAGACCTAACAGGTCCTTAGCCTCCTGAAACAGATCAAAAGGCAGATAATCACTAAGATGAGAATTGGGCATCAAATCGATACCAGCAAAGCTTTTGATTAGATAGAGAGCTGCAGCCAATACAATAAGAGCGGTCATCATTAAACTGCCAGACACCAGCAGGTAGACAGTTCGTCGTAAACCAATGGGCAAACGCTCGATCCGGTTCAACTCTAAATTGTGTGTTTTACGTCTTCGATCACGACCTGCAAACAGAACGAGATAGTAGGCTCTAAAAAAAAGCGGGAGTCGAATGCGGATATCTAGACTGTGTCGTGTTTCGGTGGACTGAGCGACCAGTGCCGACCTGACGTCGTTGAGTTGTTCAACACTGAGACTAGAGAGAGTTTTATGAGGAATTCGACTGATCGTAAAATCAGCAAATACTTCACTACTCTCTCGGGTTTTATCCTGCACACTGCTACCTAATCATTAATTCTCAGATAGCAATAAGCAAAAACCTTGCCAGTTTTGCAAAGTGCAAATCAAATAGCCTGATAGAGTTCACTGTATTTAGAGAGCATTTCTCGGTTAGAGTAATTTTTTGCTTGTTCTAAACAGTGCCTAGAGAGTGTTTCGTAATCCAACTGACCAAAGGTTTGCAGTGCTGATTCAAACTCTGATTGGCTGTTAATATCTATGACAAGACCTGTCTCTCCCTGCCTGACGAGCTCGAGCAATCCACCAGCACCATGAACCATTACCGGTATGCCATGGGCATAGGCTTCAATGACAACGCGCCCCATAGGCTCATACCATAAGGAGGGAACAATCAGCACATCGATCTCTGCAAAGAAATCAGCAGGTTTTGTAAATCCTCTATAATCAATGGCTGGATCACTCTCCAGTTGTGACTCAATCCTTTTCTCACCAGTTCCGGCAAAAACGAAGCGGTAATCACTCCCTTCAGGCAGTTGTTTCACGCGATCAACCAACTGCATTACACCCTTGTCGTACTCCAAACGACCAATGTAACCAAAGACTTTCGCCTCACTCGACCGAGGAGTCTGTGACTGTTCTTCAAAATTGTCATTAGGGGAGATGCTGTTATAGATAACTCGCTGATGACTCTTCTTAAAGTAACCGTCTTCGGTGTGGCTATTTAAGATGAAATTGCTAATCCCTACGATGCCATCGACTCGCTCAGAACCCCACCTTTTTGGCGTCGAATAGCATCTACACTCCTTGCAAATTGCTTCGCAATTTATCTCATTTTTTCTTCTCGACTCTCGATGACACTGTATATAGTAATCCCGCAAGGTATGAACGACCTTGCAGCCTCGTTGCTTAGCAATCTTCCAAACCAATACACTGATTCCTTTAAGATTGTTGGTATGCACAATGTCTGGCTGAAACTGATCAATGACGGATAAAATATCTTTTCGATAACGAAAATTACTAAGATCCAGAAGACGTTGTGCAAGCTTCTGAGCAACACGTTTAACTTTGTTGGGTGTTTCTAGCGTTACGAAAGGCCAGTAGATGTTTCTATCTGGGAAGTAGAAGGCTTTTACGCCATTTTCTAAACGCCGAGAACCAACCAAGCTGGGATCTTTCACGATACTGGCTACTGCCACCTCATAACCCATGGAGACCAGACCATCCGCTAGGTTATAAACTGACTGTTCAGCACCTCCTAGCTTGGTAGGAAAGAAGACAGAATTAAATAGCAGAATTTTCATCATTGGGTTCCTGTTAAATCACTACAGCGTTTGGATTTTTGGTAGACAAACAGGATTAAAGTCCCGTAGAGAAAACCGTTAGCAATGCTTAAATAGATGATCGATTGAAGTGGGCTTTGTGCTAGCACGCCAAGGTAGATGGCTAACACCCGAACAGAGAGTGAAACGATTTCATGAGCAAGCAGATGAGCCTGCAGACCTAGAACGGGGACTGATGCAATGGCAGGCCTTGAGGCCAGCATCATCAATAACCACAGGGCAATCCATTGTGCAAATTCTCCCGACGTTTTCCACTCTTCGCCGTAAAGCAGAGCGAAAATGCTAGGCCCAAGTAGAGCAATGAAACCAAAAGGAAATATGCCCAATAAGAATAAATTTCTCGTCGTTCTATTAAGAAGTGCGGTGATAGTCTGTTTTTGCTCTACCCTATCAACAACCTCTTTGTAGAAGACGTCCCCTACACTTTTCCCCAACAAGGTTGCAGGTACAGTCAACAGCGCGAAGGCGATGGTGTAATAACCTGCAGCAGCTGATCCGAACGCCCAGGCAAACATCAACGTAGGCGCAGCCAACGAGACTGAGTTTAATAGCACCTGTGGTGCGCGATAGATTGGAAAATCGTAATAGCGTTTGAGCAAATCACGATAGGAATCTTTAGTGACATACTCAGTGGATAGACCAGATCGCTTCGCTAGATAGAGGTTTTGAATCATCATACCCAGGGTATAAAACAGGACTAACCATCCACCGGTGGCTTTAATCAAACCCATCAAGGTTTGACTCACTCCAATAAACAGCGCCCTAATGTTGAGTGATTTTGCCAGGTTGGAGAACTTCTTAGTTCTAATCTGCCACTGTTCATTAACCTGGAATATCGCAGCAATAAAAATAGCCACAGGTAGTAGCCAACCCAAACCAATAAGGGACTCGGCATTTATTAATGTCAGGACCTCTTTTTCAAAGATCAGCAAACTTATGAGTAAAGTGGTCGATAGAGATAAGCTTATAAACAGCGATAGCTTAGCCAATTTCCAAGCCTCGGCATCGCTTTTCGCCAGTACGATAGACATAGGTAAGGTCAGAGCAATGGCAGGGGCAAACATATAAATTGACGAGGTGAAAACACCTAAATAACCATACTGTTCAGGACCATACAGTCGTGTAATGACCAATGAAAATAGAAGCGTTAAAGCATTAGACAGCGCCGTGCCACTGGCCAGCACCATTATATTTTTTAAAAAAGCATCCTTATTTAGAAAGTGCTTAAGTCGAGAAATCATCAGTCGTAAACCCAAACATTGATCGATTGAACCTCTACAGCATATTTCGTGCCAATGTATTCATATAAATGAATATAAGTTGGCACGATTAATGCTAATCACCAGTAAATGCATACTGGAGTGAGTAATGAGTTCAAACTCTCAATCTGATCAACTGGCGCTAATCACCTGTTCGTATGGTCCGGACTTAGATCGTTGTAAACGATTGTGCGAATCGGTGGATAGATTCGTTGATTCAATCTACGAACATGTCTTGATTGTTCCTAAACGTGATCTCAAAAAGTTTTTAACGCTCGTAAACGAGCGACGCAGAGTAGTCAGTGTTGAATCTGTCGTACCAGACTCATTTATTCAACTCCCATTTTCGAACAAGTGGTGGTTGGGGGCTTGGGGTTTTCCAACACGCGGTTGGGTCATGCAACAGATTACAAAACTAAGCGCAGGCTTCTCCACTAAGGCTAAAACCTTAATGTTTGTGGACTCAGATCTACAGTTCATACGCCCGCTTGACCTCTCTTTAATTGAACAGTCAGGACGCACACGTCTGCACTCTATTCCAGGGGATATGGACTACGGTGTTCACCTTAAATGGCATGCGAAAGCTGGAGAATTGCTCGGCTGCGACACAGCTTATGCGGGTTCTGATTACGTTGGACAGTTGATCACATGGGATCGAGAGACGTTGATGGCTATGTTAAGGGACATTAGCAGAGAAACCGGTACTCACTGGACAAGAGCGATTGCGCGCTCTTTGACTGTGTCTGAGTACATTCTGTACGGCATGTATGTGACACGAGTGCTAGGTATTAACCGATCAAACCACTACGAAACAAGCAAAGATCTTTGTCACTGTTGCTGGGATTCTGAGGCCGCTAAGGCAGTTTCCAATGGAACCGCCAAAGTTGATCCATCGGCTATCGCCGTTCTAATTCAATCAAATTTAAGCTTCACAACGGATGAAGAGGCCGAATTGATTGATAAGGCATCGAAAATTTCAAACGCAAAGGTTGGTGCATGATATGCAGATATTAGAATCAATCACTCCAATCAATGAATCAGATTTTCGTCAGTACATTGAACTCTCACTTCGCCAAAGCAGTGGCAGTCAAACAGTCTCTTTCATTGACGCTGCAGGGCTTTCAATGGCGAATGAGCAGGCAGATCTCAAGCAGGCATTTTCATCTGTCGATCTGCTCATCCCTCGCGGGCGTGGTATCAATGTATCGATGAACCTGATTAATCGTGGACAAATGCCGTCAGCAAACAGCTCATCACTCTATCGAGAGCTACTGCTATCACTTGAAGCGTTTGAAAAACCGGTCATTTTGTTCACAGACAATAAAAAAGCCGCGCATAAAACAGAGCTCGAGATTACTAAACTTTACCCTAACCTAAATCTCCAGATCACTATTTGCGATACACAATACGATAAAAGCACACAATGGTTTTTAGATAAGATCAAAGAGAAAAACCCAAGCTCGGTACTATTCGCTCTCGAGACTCCCCTTCAAGAGCGTTTAATGTCTCGAGTAAAATCAAAGTGTGAAGTACCTCTGTTGGTCACTTTGGGGCATCCACTGTTTGATGCTATTTTTGAGGTGAGTGAGGGCTTTAACTTATCTCGCCTAAGACACAGCGTCCTCTTCTCTCCAATGCGATTTTTTAAAACCTTCGTAGGAACGCTTTATCAAATCCCTAACAGTGACGAGAAACGAAACTCACGTATCAATACGATTTTAAGACAGTGGGGATGGTCAACCCGCATTAAGCGCCTATCAATACGAACCAAGTCATCTCTGTGGCTATTGCGATGCAAAATGCAAAGCATTTTAAAACGATCTATTGACTTATTAGGCGCCGGTTTGGGGCTGCTATTGCTATTACCGCTGTTAATTCCCGTTGCTGTAGGGATAAAAGTCACTTCGCCTGGACCTCTCTTTTACTCTCAAGTCCGGGTAGGACACCGAGGCAAGCTGTTCAGAATGTGGAAGTTCCGTTCAATGTATATCGATGCCGACGCACGTAAAGCGGCACTAATGGAACAGAATGAATCATCTGACGGCGTCATTTTCAAAATGAAAAAAGACCCTCGCATTACACCGATAGGTCGCATCATCCGTCGACTCAGTATTGATGAGCTACCACAACTCTATAACGTGTTGATCGGTGATATGTCGCTGGTTGGCCCGAGACCCGCTCTAGAAGCTGAAGTCGCTCAGTACCCGGTGCTAGCCCGCGCTCGTTTAGAAGCTATGCCTGGTTTAACAGGTCTGTGGCAAATCTCAGGTCGATCAGACCTCCCCTTTGATAAGCAGGTTCTGTTGGACACTGCCTATGTAAACCAGCAATCAGCAATGAATGATGTAAAGCTGATCGCTAAAACCATACCTGCTGTAGTTAGCGGTAAAGGAGCCTACTAATGACCATTGAACGTGCCATTCTTTTCGCTGATCGAAAAGGGAAAGAGCTAACTCCTCTCAATGATCGCTACCCTATCTGTTTGCTACCCATTGCTGGTAAAACACCCCTAGAGTTCTGGCTTGAGCAGCTCTGTGATATGGGTGTTAAAGAGGTAGATATTGTGATCAATCAGTTCGCTGATCTGATTAAAAAAGCGGTACCCAATGGTGATCATTGGGGGCTAAAACTTAACTACCATTTATCAACCGGTGAAGAGCCGCCTCTCGCTTTTTGGAGTAGGATGCACTTTTCAATGACAGGTAAGATGATTGCTGCACGAGCCGATGTTTTGCCCGTCAAAACAGAACAGGGAGCGATTAGTAATCTATTAACGCTGGACTCTGAATCGGTTGAACAGCTAAACACCCTAGAGTGGAATCGAAGTGAAGATAAACAGCGTGATTCCAACTCACTCGCGTCACTGGATGCATACGTAAAAGCCTATTTTGCTCTGCTAAACGGCGATCACTATGGCCTAGTTCCTAGGGGGTTGCGTGCAGACGATGACAAATGGCTAGCGACACCGACCTTCAGTTCAAGTCGCTCAGACTCAATTGAAGGACCTCTCTACATCGGCAGAGATGTAATGATTGATCAGAACGCAACCTTGTCTCAAACGGCGGTTGAGGCAGGCTCTATGGTCGATAAAGGCGCTCAACTGAATCGAGCTATTGTATTTCCAGGTACTTATGTTGGACAGGACGTCAGTTTAACGGACTCAATTGCGATGGGCAGTTTACTGGTCGACTTGAAACACCAGAGTGTTATACAGATTGCAGATCCTGCATTAATTAGTCCGATCATACCCAGCAGCTCATTGGTTAAAACGAATACCAGCGAACGATTAGTGGCATCTATGCTTATGATCTTATCAGCACCCGTCGCATTGCCACTGGCATTGATTACTCAAAAATCGGGGGTATTAAATAGAGAAGATCAGCTCTCAAACCGAGGATCTCGTCTACACCCGCTCTGGTTTACCAAACTTAACTTCACATCAAATATTGGTTGGGTAAAACGCTGGCCTGAGCTTTTAGGGGTGATCGATGGGGATCTAAAGCTATTTGGAAGCGAGTATGAGTCCATCGAAGATGAGCGCCCCCTAACAGAGCTTCCAATTTCCCAGGGTCTGTTTACGCCTCAATCGGTGTTTAAAAATCAATCACTCGATGAGTTTGAACGACAACTTTGGGGGTTAGAGCTGGCGAACGAGAAGCTTGGTCCTTTTCGACTCTTTGCAAGAGCCATCAAAGTAAGCTTAAAGAATATTTAAATAGGGCCACTCTTTTACCGGTCCAGTAACAACAAAAAAGGTGGCGAGCTATTTAGCTGGCCACCTTTTTTATTAGTTAAAAACTAACTGTCGCTATTGAATATATCGCGGGTAAAGACTTTATCAAGAACGTCTTCTAACTCTTCATCCATCCGGTTACAGACGATCACATCCGCATCGGCTTTGAATGCATCCAAGTCTTTGTAAACGATGGAGTTGAAGAATAGATCCTCTTCAAGCACTGGCTCATAAACAACGACCACAATGCCTTTTGCCTTCAGGCGCTTCATCACCCCCTGAATAGCAGAGGCGCGGAAGTTATCCGATCCAGACTTCATGACAAGACGGTAGAGCCCGACAATCTTTGGATTGCGCTTAAGAATAGAGTCCGCAATAAAATCTTTACGGGTGGTGTTGGACTGAACAATCGCACCGATTAAGTTACTGGGTACGTCATTGTAGTTAGCCAGTAGCTGCTTGGTATCTTTTGGCAGGCAGTAACCACCGTAACCAAAGCTTGGGTTGTTGTAGTGAGTGCCGATACGCGGGTCTAACCCTACCCCTTCTATGATCTGTCGCGTATCCAAGCCGTGTGACAGCGCGTAGGTGTCCAACTCATTGAAATAGGCCACACGCATTGCAAGGTAGGTATTGGCAAAGAGTTTGATCGCCTCAGCTTCGGTACTACCGGTGAATAGTGTGTCGATATCCTCTTTAAGAGCCCCCTCAACGAGCATTGCAGCAAACTTCTCTGCACGCTCAGACCGCTCACCTACCACGATACGTGATGGGTATAGGTTGTCGTACAGCGCCTTACCTTCACGTAAGAACTCTGGCGAAAAGATAATATTCGGTGAATTGAACTCTTCACGCAGATTACGAGTGTATCCGACAGGTATGGTCGATTTAATGACGATCGTCGCTTCCGGGTTAATGCGAATAACATCTGAAATCACCGCTTCAACTGAACGAGTGTTGAAGAAGTTAGTCACCGGATCGTAATCGGTGGGTGTCGCGACAATGACGTATTCAGCACCTGCATACGCCGTTTCCGGATCCGTTGTTGCAACCAGATTTAATGCTTTTTCGGCTAAATAGAGTTCAAGTTCAGTATCTTCAATAGGCGCTTTACGGTCATTGACCAGTGCTACCCTATTCTCATCAAGATCTATGGCTGTCACTTCATTATGTTGAGCCAAAAGAACGGCGTTGGACATGCCCACATAACCTAGGCCTGCAACCGCTATCTTTGTCATATAAAAATCCTAATCGTTAAGTCTGTCTCTCTGCTAACAGCTAGCTAGAGTCACACACTCAAATTACAAATGCGTTAAGAACGGCCGTAGAGATCTTCAAAACGGACAATATCATCTTCACCTAGGTAAGAACCTGACTGAACTTCAATCAACTCTAGTGGGATCTTGCCTGGGTTCTCTAACCAGTGAACACAGCCAACCGGGAGATAGACCGACTCATTCTCGGTTAGCATGATCTCTTCGTCATTGCGCCCGACACGAGCCGTACCCGACACAACAATCCAGTGTTCAGCACGGTGGTGGTGCATCTGAACCGAGAGTTTATTACCCGGCTTCACGGTAATGCGCTTAACTTGGTAGCGTTCGCCGTTATCAATGGAGTCGTATTTACCCCATGGACGATAGACTTCACGGTGCAGCTCATACTCACTGCGACCCTCTGCTTTTAAGCGCTCAACGATCTTTTTAACGTCTTGCACCTGATCCTTGCCTGCCACCAACACTGCGTCTTTGGTTTCAACCACAACAATGTCCTTAACCCCGACAGTCGCAACCAGTTTACTGGTCGATTTGATCAAGGAGTCTTGGGTGTTGTGGGTCATAACATCACCACTGACGGCATTACCGTCGCCATCCTTAGGGGTAACTTCCCAAAGCGATGACCAGGCACCCACATCATTCCAACCGGCATCCATTGGCACGACTACAACATTGTCAGCTTTCTCCATCACTGCATAGTCGATCGACTCATCCGGACAGGCTTTAAACGCCTCTTCATTAATGCGCACGAAATCTAGATCCGGAGTAAGAGTTTCTAAAGAAGCGGTACAAGCATCTAGGATATCTGGGCGGTGTTTACCCAACTCTTCGATGTAACGTGACGCTTTGAAGAGGAACATACCGCTGTTCCAGTAGTAGTCACCCGAATCTACGTAGGCTTGTGCACGTTCAAGATCTGGTTTCTCAACGAATTCCGCTACTTGATAGCCCTCAGCTTCAGCAGCGCCTCGACGAATATAGCCATAGCCGGTTTCAGGACCCGTGGCGACAATACCAAAGGTCACTAGGGCACCTGCTTCAGCAAGGGGTTTGGCTTTGTTCACTTGCTGCTGGAAAACCTCGACATTCTCAATGACATGATCCGCCGCTAACACCAGTAGCAAAGGGTCATCTTCGGAAGTCAGTGCCTGCAGTGCAGCCAATGCAATGGCCGGTGCCGTATTGCGACCGACTGGCTCCAATAGAATATCGGCCTGGGCATCCATCGCACGCATCTGCTCTGCAACGATGAAGCGGTGCTCCTCATTACAGATCACCAACGGCTTTCCATCGCTGATACCGTCCACACGTGAAGCCGTTGTCTGCAGCATGGTTTGTTGGCCTGCCAAGGCTAGAAACTGTTTCGGATAGAGGGAGCGAGACAGTGGCCATAAACGTGAACCGGAGCCACCGGCCATAATTACAGTTTTCATTTAATCCATTCCTTTTATGATCTATCCAAAACACTAAGCAATGATTGTGCCAAAATTAAGTCTCCATTGCGCGCTTTAGTGCCAAATAAGTCCCATTCGTCCAACCGAAACCATCTTGAACGGCATATTCACCGCCACCGGCGATCTCACCAGGTGTGACTACATTGTACTTCTCCAACATTTTGCCCGTTTGGCTAAAGACTAGCTCTAGGGTGCTCAGCCAGCGTTTAGCGCCCTCTTCTGCCAACTCATCAAACTGGTACTGTTTTAAACCTTGGAAACAGATCCACTGCAGAGGGGCCCAGCCATTTGGGGAATCCCACTGTTCACCCGACTCAACATTGGTTGTTACCCAACCGCCCGGTTTCAAAAACTCTTCATTTAATTTAGCAACGACGCAAGCGGCTCTCTGTGGTGAAGCAATACCAGCAAATAATGGGAAACTCATCGCCAGTGACTGATGGTCTCTCTGTTTAAACCCATCTAGGTCCAAATCGACATAACAGCCAAGGTCGTCATTAAAGAAGTAGTATTCAATCGCATCGGCACGCTGATTAGCCAACTGTTCATAATGGCTCGACAGCTCTGGTAAACCTTTTATCGTGGCCGCTTTTGCAATGACTCGCTCTACCATGACCAATAGCGAGTTAAGGTCCACAGGGATAATGTTTGACGTTGAGATCGAACCGAGAACATCACCGTTGAACCATCGAGATGAGAAGTCCCAACCCGACTCAGCCCCCGCTCTTAGATCTCGATAAAGGGTCTCTTCATCCCTATCAGAAGCCTTAGCAAGCGACTCATCCTCTCTGAAGCTCTCCTGACGCGGTGTGGCGGCGTCATCCCAGTAGCGGTTCAATGGCCCTTTTTCCGTCATAACAACACGACGATGGGATTCACCAACAGAGAGGTTTGCAGCGCCATCCATCCAGAAGAGAAGATGCTCACGCATCATATGGGGTAAAAACTCAGCCAGCACCGACTCATCGGTATGATTCGCCAGAAGCTCGACCATCAAAGCAAAAAAAGGCGGCTGACTTCGTGAGGCAAAGTAGCTGCGGTTGCCGTTGGGTATAAAACCGAGTGTCTCAATAAGATGTGCAAAGTTCTCCACCATATGGCGAACAGTTTCCACGTCACCTGACTCTACTAAACCCAGTTGGGTGAAGTAGCTATCCCAGTAGTAGATCTCATTAAACCGCCCACCCGGCACGATGTAGGGATTAGGCAGCGGGATACAACTACTTCCCTCGACATGCTGATCAGACGGGCGCTTGAGCAGAGTCCAGAGCTGTTCGATGTGCTCATGAGGATTGATACTCCCCCGCTCTGATGCCGATGACTCAAGGGTTTCTCGCTTAAAGAAACGTGGAATAAAGTCAGCCAGCTCAAACCCCACTTCACTCTTACACTCTATGAATGCTTGGTTTATTTCATCAGCTGAGGCCCTAGGCACTAAATCAACAAAGGTTTTAGAGTCAGGAAAAAGGCCTGAACGTTGAACGGCAAGAAAGAGTTCCGGAAACATAGCGTCCGGTGGGGTTGGCAATGACACAGTATCCCTCCAATAATCACAAACGCCATTGTAAATAAAACTTCGAGAAAACCCATAACAGGTCTATGCTTAAGTTATCTAAACAGTGCTTAATTTGTTCGAGAGACCTTTATGAGCTACGAAAACCCAAAAGATCTTCAACTGAAACTGCGCAACCTAACCCTGGACGATCTAGATCAACTGGTCGAATTGATGGATCGGGTCTACGACGATCTTGGGGGCAGCTGGCCAAAAGAGTCCCTAGCTCTGCTTCTAAAACAGTTTCCTGAAGGGCAAATTGTCATTGAAGATCGCGGCACCATTGTGGCTGGCGCGCTCTCTGTTCAATGTGCTTATAACCGCTTCACTAGAGCCCACACCTACGACGATTTGATCGGTCGACGTGAGACCTTCCAACACGACAAGAAAGGCGATGCACTCTACGGTTTGGATCTGTTTGTACACCCAGACTATCGTGAATATCGACTAGGCCGAAGGTTATATGATGCTCGAAAAGAGATCTGTATCCAATTGAATTTACGATCAATTTTAGCGGGTGGGCGCATCATAAACTACTACAAGCACGCTGAAGAGATGACGCCTAAAGAGTACATCGAAGCGGTGCGCAAACGTGAGGCTTATGACCCCATTCTAAGTTTCCAGTTTGCTAACCACTTTGAAGTGAAACGTATTCTTCGAAACTACCTGCCAGAGGATGAGCGATCTAAAGGATTCGCGACTCTGCTGGAGTGGATCAACATCGATTACGAACCAGAAGATGAGTCTCTGCAAGCCGAAAACTTCAGAAAACGATCCGTTCGCGTCAGCGCCATACAGTGGCAGATGCGCACCACAGAATCCTTTGAACACTGGTTAACCCAGGTTGAGTACTTTGTCGACTCTATGGCCGACTACACGGCCGACTTCATTATGTTCCCAGAGTTCTTTAACGCCCCGCTCATGGGGCTCGGCAATCAAGAGAATCAATATGAGGCGATCAGATTCCTAGCAGGCTATGCCGAGAGAACCATTGAAGCGATCTCTGGCTTTGCCGTCGCTTATAACATCAACATCATCTCTGGCAGCATCCCGGTACTGGAAGGTGACACTCTCTACAACAATACCTACTTATGCCGTCGTGATGGCAGCATAGAGGTGCAACCGAAGCTCCACATCACACCGCACGAGCGTCGTGACTGGGTCATTGAGGGTGGTGACACACTGCAGGCCTTTGATACTGATGCGGGTCGTATCGGTATTCTGATCTGTTACGACGTTGAATTTCCTGAGTTGGGTCGACTGTTGCGTGATGAGGGCATCGACATTCTTTTTGTCCCTTTCTGGACAGATACAAAGAACGGATTTCTTAGAGTACAGCGATGTGCACAGGCGCGCGCTATTGAGAATGAGATCTATGTTGTCATCGGAGGCAGTGTCGGCAACCTACCGCAGGTACACAATGTCGATATCCAATATGCTCAGTCGGCTGTCTATTCGCCGTCTGATTTCGCCTTCCCGCATGATGCTATCATCGCGGAGAGTACACCTAATACTGAGATGGCACTGATAGCCGATTTAAACTTGGATTCGTTGTACGACGTCAGGGAGAAAGGGTCAGTGACCAACGGAAAGGACCGTCGAACCGACCTCTACTCTTTGGTGTTGCGGAAAAAAGCGACCGATGCGCTGAAAGAGAGTGAATAAACTTGTTGGAGCATCGCGGCCTTTTCAAGACCGCTCCAACATGCCAACCTTATTGTAGGAGCTAGCCCAAAGGGCGAAGCGACCTGTTGGAGCCTTATCGAAGATGAGGCGAACAGGTGTCAAGCTTAGCAAGAAACCTTGAAGGAGAGCATCGCGGCCTTTTCAAGACCGCTCCAACAGGAACAGCCATGTTTCGACGCAACCTGTTGGAGCCTTATCGAAGATGAGGCGAATTAGCCTACTTAGCCGTCAACACACCTTCAGGTAACTGAACGCCAGCCCAACCCGAATTCATGAAATTACGAATATTGCCGTGATCGGTTCCTTCAGGATTACCCAACACATCATCGCGGTAGTAAGTACCAAAACAGGCCAGCGTCTCTGATTCAGAAAGATTATTCAGCTTAGCAAAGCTCAAAATCTTAGCCGAGCCCTGGTTTTGCTCTGCTGAGTTTTCTAGATCACCGTTTACAAAAGCAGAAGGTTTATGGTCAAACGATGCATCAATAACCGCCATCACCTCAGCGAACTCTACGCTCTCAGGTGCCTGTTTAATCTGTTCCAATAATTCATTCATGTTCATTCTAATTACCCTTAACCTGTAACCTGTGATTTATAATGTGACCAGAGCATCTCAAGCTGATCGACCACCTGAATTGATTGGGCCAGCCAGTGCGTTAACGCCTGCTCGTCAAAAGCGTTCAACAGAGGCAACTGCATCAACTCACTTGCGGTAAAGCCTAGATCTCGAATTAACACCGCGTAATCCAACCATGCGATTCCAACGCCTGCGTACTCCCAATCAATAATGGTGGCGTCGCCATTCTGCCAGCAAATATTACCCGGGTGAAGATCATGGTGAACTAACACCCTAGGCATGTTAGGAAGGGAGAGTAGTTGCTGCTCAGCCTCATCAGTTAACTGTTGATGTCCTGAATCACGCAACTCGTCTCGATACTGCTGAAATAGCGCAGCATAATCTAACATGGGCAGTTCAGTAAGGCTCTGCATCTCAGCAAAAGCATTCAATAGAACCGTTTTTTGAGCCGATGAGAGCACGCCTGAGCACTCTCCTGCGTGATGCATAATCAACACACCCTGCTGAGGCTCGTTGATCATTAACTTAGGGGACCATTGAAAATGAGCGATGGCATCAAGAATGTTTCGCTCACGAAACGGGTCCACCCCTGGGAGGGTCTCTTTGTCAGGTTCTGCCCTAACAACAAACCGCTCCCCTTTTTCCTCAAGTAGATACATCCTATGACGCGTAGCAGACGTATCAAGAGGTGCTATCTGACTGTTCAAAGGAATTTTGTCTGAAATTAATTGCGACAAACTTCCCGAAACCGCCCTAGATGCAATGACAGCCTCTAGCTCACTTAGTATCATTCAACGCCTAACTTAATAATGGATGTTTAAGTTTTTTAAATTACAGGAGTTTCTTGATGGATTCAGCAACCACACTCAAATTATCTGTTGCCGGTGCAATGTTAACTGCTTCTTTTGCGGCAGTCGCTTCCGATAAGCCCGAACTTAACGTGTACACCTACGACAGCTTCGTCTCTGAGTGGGGTCCAGGCCCTCAGCTCAAAACAGCCTTTGAAGCACAATGTGGTTGTACTCTTAATTTCGTCGCAGCAGAGGATGGTGTCAGCATTCTGAATCGCGCACGTGTCGAGAAATCCAACACCCAAGCCGATGTACTGCTTGGCCTTGATAACGGTTTGATGACAGAAGCTACGCAACTGGGTCTGGTTCAATCTCACAGCGTCGACACCTCAAAGATCACCAGCGACTTAAACTGGAACAATAATCAGTTTGTACCCTTTGACTACGGCTATTTTGCATTCATTTATGACGCGCAAAAGATCCAAGCGCCAGCAACAAGCTTTGCTGAACTCTTAGCTTCCGACGCCTCAGTTATCTACCAAGACCCACGTACGTCAACGCCAGGCCAGGGGTTAATGACCTGGGTTAATAAAGCGTACGGTGAGGAAGCGGCGACTGCATGGGCAGATCTAGCTAAGCAGACCGTTACCGTCACCAAAGGTTGGTGGGAAGCTTACAGTTTGTTCCTAGAGGGCGGTTCTGACTACGTTTTGAGTTACACCACATCGCCTGCATACCACGTTGTTGCTGAAGGTAAGAATCAGTACAAAGCCGCAGAGTTTACAGACGGACACGTAGCACAAGTTGAAGTGGCCGCGATCAGCGCATAC
Organism: Marinobacterium sp. xm-d-530; assembly: GCF_013283365.1. Classification (GTDB taxonomy): domain Bacteria; phylum Pseudomonadota; class Gammaproteobacteria; order Pseudomonadales; family Balneatricaceae; genus Marinobacterium_E. The sequence continues at coordinate 71,021 of NZ_WBYM01000005.1, forward strand.
AGCGATCAAACTGAGTTAGCGAACCAGTTCCTTGAGTTTCTAATCTCAAACGAAGCGCAGCAGATCCTACCAGTGACCAACTGGATGCTACCGGTTATTGATAATGTAGAGCTACCAGAAGCGTTTGAGCAGTTGGTAACCCCACAGCAGATCAAACTTGGCAGTGACGAATTGGCCGAAAACCGTGCTCGCTGGATTCGTGAGTGGCGTACCGCTGTTTCACAATAAAGCGATCGCGTGAACCAATCCTGATGTTACTAGGCCGCACTTTCACCCCACTGATGAGTGCGGTTGCTTATCTGGGCACCCTCTCTCTGACGGTGCTCGCCTTTTGGGGGTTGATCGGATTCGAAGAGACCCGATTCACCCCCGAGCTGTTACAAGACACATACCTACAAAACATTTTAAGTTTTACCCTCTACCAAGCCCTGTTAAGTGCCTTGGGCTCTCTTCTACTGGCAATACCCATCGCAAGAGCCCTGCATCGTTTGCGACCCGCTGGTAGAGATCAGTTTCTAAGACTCTCACTGCTGGCGTTCGTGATGCCATCACTCATATTGATTACCGGCATCGTCAACCTGCTAGGACCGCAATCGCCATTTATAGATCTGTTAAAAGAGTGGAAACTCTTTGGCCTCAATGGAATCTTAATTGCCCATATCTATCTGAACTTTCCGCTAGCCGTTCGTATTCTCTATCAGGGCTACAGCTCTATCCCTTTAAACCGAGAGCAATTAGCCGACCAGCTTAAGTTCAGTTTTTGGCAACGCCTTCGACACATTGAGTGGCCTGCTATTAAGAGCCAGGTCGCAACACTGGCGGGCTTAATCTTTATTCTCTGCTTTAACAGTTTTGCGATCGTATTAACGCTCGGCGGTGGACCTAAAGCCACCACCTTAGAACTGGCCATCTACCAAGCCCTTAAATACGACTTCAACCTCAACGAGGCGCTAACCCTTGCCTGGCTGCAGTTTGCGATAGCCGGTCTTATCTATCTTGCCCTGATCTATGCCAGCAGAGTGAACTGGCTCGGTTCCACTCGAGAGCAGCCTGCTTATCGATTAGAGCAAGGGGTAAAAGTGCCTATTCAATTGGCTTTCTACCTGCTGGGGTGGGTCTATCTATTAGGGCCGTTAATTGCACTGTTCATCACACTCAATCAAGAGGCACTAATTAACTACCCCTACGCTGCCATGTTGAAAGCAATGGGCGTCTCACTGCTCATCGCATTAAGCGCATCACTGTTGGCACTTCTCACCGCCATCGCACTGCTGACACCCATCAGAAAAGCAGCCCAACAAGTTAAGCCGATACAAGAGACGCTATTCAGTTGGTTAGCCAATCAGTCACTGGTCGCTCCAGCCATGGTGTTATCGACCGGTAGTTACATTTGGCTGATCAGCCGTGGGCTACTCGAGACTTACGCCACACTGATGCTAATACTGCTTAACGCCTTTGTTCTGCTACCCTTTTTGCTCAGCCAGCTACGCCCAAGATTCATTCAATTTGATTCGCAATATGCAAAACTAGTAGGCAATTTAAAACTCACACCGCTGGAGAGAGTGCGCATCATCTACCCGTTTATTCGACGCTCACTACTAGCCGCTTTCTCTTTGGGACTTCTGTTGGCCTTAGGTGATGTCTCCATTTTTGCTATATTTGGCAGTTATGAATCACCGACCCTCCCCTGGCTGATCTACACCTTTGCTGGTACCTATCGTATGTCAGAGGCCGCTATCACATCGGTCATTCTGTTGGGACTTTGCTACCTGCTATTAATTCTACTGGAGCGCAGTGTTCACCATGAGCAATAACCTTGGCCTGCAGATCAACAACCTCATAGTCAGCTACCCCGATTGGGAGTACTGTTACGACTTGTATGTCCCTGACCAATCCAGAGTCGCACTGCTCGGCCAAAGCGGCATTGGTAAAACAACCCTGCTGTTGGCTATTGCCGGCTTTGCACCGATTAAATCAGGTGAAGTGCGCTTCAATGATCAGGTCATTACTGATCAGCCTCCAGAAGAGCGTCCTGTCGCGATGCTGTTTCAGGAGGATAATCTCTTTGAACACTTAACCATCCAGCAGAACTTGAGATTGGGATTGGATAAACGTCAAAACCCGGACAAACGCATCCAAGAGGCGATGCAAGAACTGGATCTGCTCGGCTATCTCAACAAGATGCCTAATCAGCTCTCTGGCGGGCAACGTCAGCGTATTGGCATCATCAGAACCCTACTGCGTCCTGAACCGATTATTGTCCTGGATGAGCCTCTAACAGGCTTAGACAGCGAAACTAAGCAGAAGGTTTTGGACTGGATCGATAGACAATTAACCGAACAACAGAAGATGTTGATTATGGTGACCCACCAGCGCAGCGAAGCTGAGCGATTGAGGTGTGAAATCAAGAGTGTGTGACTAGCACCAAATAATGTTGGAGCGGTCTTAACAAGGCCGCGATTACCTTCCTAGAGGTGTCTGGCTTTAGCCTGACACCTATTTCGCCTCATCTTCGATAAGGCTCCAACAGAGTAGATCAGACGCTATACAAAGAGTGGATGACAGGCTAAAGGCCAGTCACCCACTGCCAGTATTAAGGCAACAACACCGTTGAACCGGTCGTTTGACGCGACTCCAAATCGATGTGAGCTTGCGCTGCATCAGCCAAGGGATAACGCTGATTGACCTCAATCTTCACCTGCCCTGATTCAACGCGCGCGATCAGATCCTTGGCCATACTCTCCAACATAGGACGATCATGAACATAGGTCATCAGTGTCGGGCGGGTCACTTTAAGGGACCCTTTTGCTGCCAACATGCCAATCTCGAACGCTGGAACCGCACCGGTTGCGTTACCAAACGAAACCATCGTGCCACGCGGTGCTAAACAGTCGAGTGACTGCATAAAGGTATCTTTACCAATAGAGTCGTAGACCGCTTGCACCCCTTTACCATCCGTCAGCTCACGAGTACGAGCAACAAAATCCTCTTCGGTGTAGATGATCGTCTCATCGCAACCAAAGCTCTTAGCCAAATCCGCTTTAGCCTGATTGCCGACCGTACCTATAACACGCGCACCCAATGCCTTAAGCCACTGCACAGCAATCAAACCGACACCGCCTGCTGCAGCATGAAGCAGGATGGTATCGCCCGCCTGCACCTTGTAGCTGTCATTCAGAAGGTACTGAACGGTTAGACCTTGCAGCATCATAGCAGCACCCTGCTCGAAGCTGATGCTCTCTGGTAGTTGAATCAACGTATCCTGCGGCATCACGCGCTTTTGACTGTAGGCGCCAAGAGGTTGCCCCGCGTAAGCCACTCGATCACCGACGCTGACATAGGTCACACCTGAGCCAATTGCCTCAACCACACCGCTACCTTCCATGCCAATCTTGCCCGGCATCTCTTGTGGGTAGAGACCGGTGCGGAAGTAGACATCAATGTAGTTAAGACCTACCGCTTCATGACGAACCAACACATCAAACTCGCCCAGTTCAGGAAGTTCGACATCAACCAACTTCATCTCTTCTGGACCGCCATTCTGCTCAATTCGAATCGCTTTAACTGTCTCGCTCATTATTAATCCTTTATTTTTGACACTGGTAAGTTAAAGAGGCCCAATCACTGACCCAATCCTTACCCTTAGCTCTTGGTTCAGATCCGTAATCAATACGAACGGCATTGATTAAAAATGGACCCTCTTGTGCAGTAAATCTTACTTTACCATTCTGGTTAGTACGGTACTGTTCTGTCCCGCGTTTACCTTTAACAAACCGTCTTACAAGGGCGCCCTCAAGCGGTTTACCCTGCCATAAGAGTTGGAATGTGGGGGCGGTGGAACACTGGGTGAAGGATGCAACCGGGATCAGCTCCAAACGGTGACCCAAAGGTTCGGTTAGCCATTCAGCCTCTTCACTGCCTTCAACAGAAAAGAGTGTTTTAGCATGGCGATAGTAGGTCTCTGTTACACCCTCTCTGGACCTACCCTGCTCCTGATACCAATCGAGCACCCACTCGAGGCCTTCGCCGTTGATATAGTCGACAAACTTCTTCTCACTATCAAAGGTTAGGTCATAGGCCTTAGACTCAAGCGCCACCCAGCGAAAACCCATTTCTGGCATTTTAGAGGTGTAAGCCGGCTTATCTCCGGTGATGGCATCAACGTTACGCAGACCAGCTGCATCCCGCTCAATGAACTGCGCTGTCTCATGTTCAAGGTAGGGATAGGCGTACCCTTTGAAGTTTTGCCCAATCCGGATATCCGCTTTTATCGTAGCTTTCGGACGTATCTGATACTGGCTAGGCTCTAACCATTGCTCATGAGCACTTGCGAACGATGAACTAATCGCTACTATCAGTGCTAATGGTTTAACTATTTTCACATCCAGCTCCGTTAAGGAAATTCAATGACTCTACGTGCTCGTCTCTATTTTGGCCTTCTTGGCACTCTACTATTATTAGTCAGCACGTTAAGCCGAGCCCATGAAATTACTCCAACCATCATTGAGATGGAAGTATTACCCGACAATAGTTTGGAAATGCGTGTTGATACCAACTTAGAGGCTCTGATGAGCGAAATCGGGACTGAACATGCGGATACTGATAACGCCCCCACCGCTGAGCAGTATAATCAATTAAGAGCACTGCCCACTGCTGAACTGTCAACTAAAGCAGATCCCTTCGTTGCTAAGCTGTTTAATCAGATCACACTCGCCTCAACAGATGGGCCAGTACCTAAATCACTCCTTAGCTCTGATCTAGCCGTTATCGATCAACCCGATATTGATCTGGCCCGCCAATCTTTGGTCACCTACCGCTTTACTGTCGAATCAACCTCGTCAGAGATCACCTTTAGCTGGCCAGAGGCCTATAGCGATGCCGTCGTCCGGTTAAGTGAACAGGGTGAGATCAAAGGGGCATCTTGGGTAGCCGCTGGCACTCAATCAGAATCGATCAATTTAAGTCGTCTTGAGTTGAAGCGCCAAGGGCTTTTGGATTACGTAAAGCGGGGCTTTGAACACATATTACCCTTAGGCCTTGATCACATTCTGTTTGTGCTCGGCCTCTATCTATTAAGTCAACGTCTTAAAGATCTTCTGTGGCAGGTCACCGCCTTCACAGCCGCGCATACATTGACTTTAGCACTGGCCATTTTAGGGCTTGTGAACATACCCCCATACATTGTGGAGCCTCTGATCGCCCTGTCGATTGTCTATGTCGCTATTGAAAACCTATTTAAAGATCGAGTCTCTAAATCCCGAATTGGGCTGGTCTTTGGCTTTGGATTGTTACACGGACTAGGATTTGCGGGTGTGCTACGGGAAATCGGCTTAGAGTCGGATAGCTTCGTAGAGAGCTTAATCGCCTTCAATATTGGCGTGGAGCTGGGGCAACTCGCAACCCTTGTGATTGCGCATCTGTTGGTTGGATACTGGTTCTCATCCAAAGCCTTTTGGAATCGATGGGTACGCATACCATTAAGTTTGGGGATTTCGCTACTTGGAGCGATTTGGTTTGTAGAGCGGGTGTTTTATTAAATCGGATCGCTTCTCCTTGTTGGAGCCTTATCGAAGATGAGGCGATTAGGTGTCAGGCTGGAAGCCAGACACCGCGAAGAAGAGCATCGCGGCCTATTCTAGACCGCTCCAACTATTAAAGACCCGCCTTATCCAGCGCCTCTTTCAAGTAATCCAACGTACGATCAACGTTCATTAGCTTATCGATACCGAACAGACCGATACGGAAGGTACAGAAGCCTTCTGGCTCATCACACATGAGCGGTACGCCCGCTGCGATTTGGAATCCTGCTTGTGCAAAGCGAGAGCCATTCTGAATATCACTATCGGTTGTATGGTTAACGATGACACCAGGCGCTCCGAAACCCTCAGCCGCTAAGCTCTTAATGCCGCGTGATGCCAGTAGTTCACGAGCCTCTTTACCTAAGCGAGCTTGAGCCGCTTTAAGTTCCGCAAAGCCAAATTTCTCAGCCTCGGCCATTACATCACGTAGCTGACGCAAACCATCGGTAGGCATGGTGGCATGGTAGGCGTGGCCACCGTTTTCGTAAGCTTCCATAATCTGAAGCCACTTTTTAAGGTCGCAAGCAAAGGAGTTACTAGTAGTATTCTCGATCGCGTCACGAGCTCGTTGACTCATCATCACAAGGCCCGCACAAGGTGAACCACTCCACCCCTTCTGTGGCGCACTGCAGAGCAGATCAACACCCAGAGCCTTCATATCAACCCAGATGGCACCTGACGCAATACAGTCCAGAACAAACAGCGCACCCACTTCATGAGCCGCATCCGCAATGGATTTAATGTACTCATCTGGCAGAATCATACCGGCCGAGGTTTCGACGTGTGGTGCAAAGACCACATCTGGTCGCTCGTTACGAATGGCATCCACCGCCTCTTCAATGGGGTACGGAGAGAGTTGCGCTTGTGCATCGTCTGAATCAAAACGAGCTTTAAGAACCAACTCTTCACGAGGCAAGCCTGCCATCTCAAAGATTTGAGTCCAACGGTAACTAAACCAACCGTTGCGAATCACCATCGCTTTTTTGCCGTTAGCAAACTGTCGAGCCACCGCTTCCATACCAAAGGTACCGCTACCAGGAATGATCGCAACTGCATCGGCGTTGTAGACGGATTTTAACTGACCCGAAAGATCACGCATGACTTGCTGAAAGGCATTCGACATGTGGTTTAGGGAACGGTCTGTGTAAACAACCGAGAATTCTAGCAATCCATCTGGATCAACGTTTGGCAGTAGTCCTGACATAGTCTGTCCTTATCAATAATTATTGAGCACATAATGCGAAAGAACCGTTTTTGAATCAAGGCATAATCAGGCAAAGTCACATGATGAAATACTAGGTGAACAACCATCGGTTCCCTTATGATGGCAAAGCTTGCAAATAATTAGAGATCAACCAATTAGATGCCTACTTCACAACTGCTCAATCTTTTTACGCTGTCGCTGCTTTGGGGTGGCTCGTTTCTATTTATCGGCATTGCCGTTCAAGAGATAGATCCCCTTCTACTGGTTTTTTTAAGGGTGATGATTGCAGCATTGGTGATGTTAAGCCTGCTGCCTCTTTTCAAAGTTCCGCTTCCTAAAGATGTTGATACCTGGAAGAAATTTTTTGTTATGGGGCTGCTCAATAACGTCATCCCCTTTACCTTCATCTTTTATGCACAAACACTGATCAGTGTCTCATTGGCCTCCATCATCAATGCCATGACACCGATCTGCACCTTTATTGTGTTGGCGCTATTTAAAGAGGAGTTACTCAAACCCAATAAAATCATTGGCAGTCTTTTGGGCGTATTGGGAGTCGCGCTGCTTAGCGGCCTAACCCAATTGGCTCTCCACACCGATCCTCTGGGAGTTCTGCTAAGCTTTTTAGCGACCGTAAGTTATGGTTTTTCAGGATTATGGGCGAAACGCCACCTCGCCGGACGCAACTCGATTCAGTCTGCGACATGCCAGCTTAGCGCCTCAAGCCTTATCATGATTCCAGTACTGATACTGACCTCAACCGAAATACCCGACACGCTACCCTCCTTCAGCGTAATCGCTTCAATATTGGCGCTGGCAGTGGCTTCAACATCCTTTGCGTACATTCTCTTCTTTGAGTTAATCAGTAAAGCAGGTGCCGCTAACGCCATGCTGGTCACCCTTCTGGTTCCTATTAGCGGCACCCTGCTCGGTATCAGTGTTCTTAATGAGACCATTACACTGATTCAAGTGACAGGAGGTTTGTTCATTGGATTCGGACTGCTTGTTATAGATGGGCGTATATTCTCTCTACTACAAAAGAAGTAAAACAACTCAGGATCTATAGACTATAGTTAACGAATGAGAAACAGATGTTTATTGAGACAGCGCGTTGATTCGAAACTCCATTAAAACTAAGACGATCCTAGGGGTAGCTGCTATCGAGGCGGTCCTGCTGATCACACTGATCGTTATGATGCTCGGTTTTATTCGTGATACGAACTTCAACGAGATGGATAAGCGCGCAAATGCGACCGCAAAACTCTTTGCCATAACTGTTAAAGACGCTGTCTTAGCTTACGATCTAGCCTCTCTGAATGCGTTTGTTGATGAGGTCATGAAAAGTGATGACATTCTGTACGCGCGTGTTCTCGATCAACGGGGTCGCATCTTAACTCAATCCGATACTATCTCTCCTGGTGACATCGACCTAGAAGCGTCAGAAGTTGATGACGGTATCTTTGATGCAAAAGCGGTCATCGAGGTCGAAGGCGATCAGTACGGCATGGTAGAGGTCGGGTTTAGTATCTACCCTATACTCAACACGATTGAAGAGGCTAAACGTTGGAGTTACGCCATTGCCGCTTTAGAAATGGTATTAGTGGCAATCTTCTCTTTTGTCTTGGGACGCTATCTGATTAATAAACTCTCCCTGCTTCGTGATGCTGCAGAGACCATTAGCCGAGGCGAACTTAAGACTCAAATAGAGGTTAAAGGAAACGACGAAATCGATGTCGTGGCAACCGCTTTTAACCGAATGAGCTCCACCCTCAAAGCGACTCGCGAACAGGAAAAGACCTTAGAGCAGCAGCTGCGTAATTTAAATGAAGAGCTAGAAAACAAAGTTGAACAGCGAACTCTAGCGCTATCAGAAAAAAACCATCTGCTTGAATTAGCCAATCATGAAATCAAAGCCGCACAAGCCAAATTGATTGCTGCTGAAAAACAGGCCTCACTGGGAATTCTAGCGTCAGGCATTGCCCATGAGGTGAATAACCCGCTATCGATTGTCCGCTCTAACATCGACACCCTGCGCGATTACATAGAGCAGTGTGTCAGCGCGATAGAGCAGATAAAAAAAGATTCGATGAATCCTGAGCAGTTCAATCCAATCCTAGAAAGAGCTGATTTTGATTACCTCTCATCAGATTATCCGTCACTGATAGATGAGTCCGAAGCGGCTATTTTGCGGGTAACACTGATCATCTCGCAACTTCGTAATCTGGAGTTAAACAGAGAGGAGTCAGAGTTAGAGTTGGTCAACCTACGAAGCCTCGTTGAACAAAGCGCTGAACAAGCTGTACAGCAGTTACCTGATCGCTCTGCAGGCAATTGTCAGATACTGATTCAACTGCCCGACTCTCTATTTGTTCGAGCGAAGGCACGCTTAGCAATGGATGCAATATCCGGTGTCGTTACCAATGCACTCCAGGCTGTTCCGTCTGAACAAGAAGCTCTGGTCAACATTCAATGTGAAAGAGAGGGATCAGAACTTAAACTGACGATCGAAGATAATGGCATGGGTATAGAGAAACAAGACATCAACAACATCTTTGATCCCTTCTTTACCACACGCGAGATTGGAGCTGGAACAGGGCTAGGGCTATTTAAGGTGCAAACCCTGATGAAAAGCATGGATGGTGATATTGAGCTGGTTAGAGCGAAACCGAGCGCACTTTTCCAGCTCAGGTTTCGCTTGGATTAAGTTCGCGGCCTTTTCAAGACCGCTCCAACAGTTCGAAATCTTTTCTTAAGTTCGCGGCCTTTTTAAGACCGCTCCAACAGTTCGAAATCTTTTCTTAAGTTCGCGGCCTTTTCAAGACCGCTCCAACGGTTCGAAATCTTTTCTTAAGTTCGCGGCCTTCTTAAGACCGCTCCAACGGTTCGAGATCTTTTTATGTTGGAGCGGTCTTGAAAAGGCCGCGATCGCTCAATCCAACAAACTATCCAACAGCGTTAGCTTCAGCGCACGTACATCATCCCAGTCACTGTCATTAGCGGCTCTAAGCGATTGAATACCTAAACCTGATAACGCAGCTTTACCCTCTTCAGAATTACCCATATCAGCCAATGCCGCTGAAACTTTCTTGGCTATATCGGCATCAACTCTTGGGTGGTTAGCAAAGGCATGGGGGGTGTACTCTTCGGTTTTCCAAAGAACTTTTAATTGGCTCTTAATATCATCTTTAGAGTTGTTAAACGTGCGTCCTATGCCGCCTCCGGCCAAGAAAAACTCACGAGACACACCCAAATAAACTGAGTCATGCGAACTGACATAACGGGGGGTGATAGTAATACCCATTTTTGCCAACTCCCCACGTGGAACCATCGAAGCCGCAAAGGCTGCTGGCGAAGGGAAAGCGACCTCCTTACCCTCTAACTGGCTTAACTCAGTAATGGAGCTGTCGGTACGCGTAACAAGAAGACCCTGAATTCTCTTATCCGCTCGATGCGCAAGCGCAGTGTAACCCTTGTGCTCATTAAAGAAGGTGAAGTGGTAGGGGTTCATGTAAGCAAAGTCATACACACCGTCCATTAAACGCTGCTCAAAGGTAGGAATATCGGTAGCGGTAGCAAACTGAAACTGCATGCCCGTTTTATCTTCTAGATGCTTAAGAACAGGCCCCCACACTTTAGCTAACTTGGTTGCTGATTGCTGAGGGACAACACCAAAGGTGAACGTCTCTGCCCAAGCTTGACCACTGATGGTCGCCGCCAAAACACCGACTGTTGCGAAACGCTTTAATAACTTATTCATCAACCACTCCTCTTAACTATTGATGATTTTGACAGACTGAGAGAGCAAAAACGCCTCGATGCTGTCGATTTTTAATGGTTTTGCCAACACAAGATCAGCACCTGCTTTTAATAGCTGATCTCGCTCTCCTCCAATGGTTGCCGCTGTTACACCGATAATGGGTGTATCAACATCCATAGACCTCAGGGTTTTAATCATCTCATCTCCATCCATGACCGGCATCATTAGGTCAGACAGCATAAGATCAAACGTCTGTAATTTAGCTTTTTGCAGACCCTCATCCCCGTTAGAGGCGGTCACAACTGATGCGCCTTTTGATTCCAGCATCTTTTTGGTTAACAGTTGTATTGTTAGGTTATCCTCAACGACCAAAACGGATAATCCTTCTAACACTGAGAGTTCCATCTGAGGTAACTCAGATGTTGGCAAAGAACTCTTAGCCTCTTCAATCGCCAATGAGAGTGTAAAGGTAAAACGGCTACCCGTTTTCCCGTCGCTCTCTAACACCAAATCCCCGCCCATATTAGTCACCAACTCCTTACAGACACTGAGTCCAATACCGCTCCCCTCAGTCTGGCTATCACCTCTAGTAAAGCTCTCAAACACCCGAGCCTGAAGCTCTGGCTTAATGCCCTTACCATCATCGGTAATAGAGACTTCAAGACGTGCAAAGTTTGGGTTAATGCGTTGCAGATCGGCCGAGATAGATAAGGTTTTACACTGGCTGTGAATGATGGCGTTTCGCATTAGATTTGAGACGATTTGACGCAGCGCCTTCTCTGATGTTTTAACCTGCGTCCCGGTAATCGCTATCTCATCGACTAAACGAATTCCATGTGCATAGGCTTGCTGTCGATAGCTGGTAATAAGACCACTGAATAGCTCAGCCAAATCGACTGAATCGACGTTCATATCACGACCAGAACCCGCTCGTGCGACCAAGCTCATATCATCAATAAGCGATAGAGTATGATCAACATTCGAGCGGATGAGATTGAGATTAATGGATTCTCTATTTTCTAACTCCATCATGGTGATCGATATGGGCGTGCGGATCTCATGACCTAAAATGGCGAACACATCGGCTTCACGCTGTTTAGATTCTTCCGATAATCTAAGTGCCTGCTGAAGTTCTTTGGTTTTACTTTCGACTTGCTGAGCTAAGTTTTCCTGACTTTTCGCCATGACTGATTGTGCTTCAACTAACTTCTTGCGCATCGCTTCAAGCAGACTAGCAAACTGCGAGATCTCATCATGGCCAATAACCTTAACCTCTGTGTTTAGGTCACCCTTAGCAATCGATTGGACACTTTTAGAGAGCTCTCGGATACGACAAGTCAGGTATCGACCAAGCAGGTATGAAAAGAAAGCTACTAACAGAAGCCCGCCAATCGCGATTTGAAAACCTAACAGTTTGGCAAAATTGGAGTTATCGTCAACGATTGAGATGTCATAGGTAAACTCCACCCAGCCAAAGGATTGTTGATCAATAATAATAGGCATCTGAACATCGTATATGGATTCAAGCCCACTAAGCTCACTCTGTGTCTGGCTCGCCATGACTCGATCATTAGCTGCTATAACTGAAACGCCCAATACCGTTTCACGCTGCATGAATTGAGAAATGGCCGATTCTATCTCGGCAATATCAAAGCTGATGACCGCGTTGGTGATGGACGAGGCAAAGAGCTCTGATATGTCTCGTGCAGACTCTTCATAAAGCGCTTTATTCGTATCATGAACAATGGCTGACTCTGTCAGAATCAAGAAAGAGAAGGCGCAGATCTCGATTAATGCCACACCAATGATGGTTTTAGCACCAATACTTAACTTAGACACAAACTTAAACATACTGCTCTCTACAAATTTTCGTTAGTAAATTTAGAGCAAGTATCGTGCCAACTATTTAGACGTTGGAGTTTGTCTGAAAAGCTATCGCGGCCTTTTTAAGACCGCTCCAACAGTGTCAAATGCACTTAGTGTTAGAGTCGACTTGAAAAGACCGCGATAAATACTGTTGGAGCGGTCTAGCAAAGGCCGCGATGATAAGTGTAGTAATAGCCCAAAGGGCGAAGCGATATAAGCGTTAAAACGAAGCAGACAGCGTATAGAAAAGGTAACCCGCATAACCTATATAGACGGCCACTAACAACCCACCCTCAACACGATTAATGCGACGACGCCCCAACACTCCGTAACCCAGAACAAACAGGGACAGAGTTAACACGCCCATGATGGTCCAATCACGGTAGAGAGCTGCAGCTTCAATACCCAAAGGCTGAATAGCACCGGCTATACCAACAACGGCAAGCGTATTGAATAAGTTAGATCCAATGACGTTACCCAAGGCTAAATCATGCTCGTTCTTCTTCACCGCAATGATTGACGAAGCTAGCTCAGGCAGCGAAGTGCCTATCGCTACAATGGTCAATCCAATGATCAGATCACTGACACCCAAAGCCATCGCAATATCGACAGCGCCCCAGACCAACAGGCGTGAGCTACCAATCAGAATCACTAGGCCTAACACCAACCAGAAAAGCGCTCGACTTAACGGCAGGTAGTCGTCATCTTCAAACTCAGATTCAAAGTCCGCAGAGAGTGCATCGTTTTTGGCTCTCATGCTGGAGTAAATCGACCAGCCCATAATCAGCGCAAAGACAAACAACATCAGAAAAGCATCAAAACGAGTAATCTCTAAATCGTAGATCAACGCACCCACAAGTAGGGTTGCAAGGGCTAGCAGAGGAAGCTCCGTCTTAAGAATCTTGGATTTAACGCTGATAGGACTTAACAGCGCGGTAATCCCCAAAATTAACGCAATATTAGTGATGTTTGAGCCAAAGCCATTACCAATGGCTAAGCCGGGGTTACCTTGGGAAGCGGCTAAAGCAGAAACCACCATCTCAGGTGCAGAGGTACCAAACCCAATAATGACCATACCGATCAATAAGGTTGGCATACCCAAATGTTTAGCGGTAGCAGCCGCCCCATCGACAAAGCGATCGGCACTCCAAACCAATAACACAAGACCCGCAACCACAGCCAAGATAGGCATCAACATCAATCAGTTCCTAATGAAAATATTAAATCTGTGTGTATTCTAAACGAAACCACCCACAGTAACAGCACAAGCCGCGATAAACCCTTGTGATTTAAACCATCTTTGCTAGAATCCGCGCTCGCGTTAAAGAGCACGCCTGAAGAGTGATGTGCCAATAAAAAGTTTAGGTCAGTTGTCCGAGTGGTCGACTAAAAACGCAAGGATAGCGTTTTTGAACGGACGAAGTCCGGCCCCAACGGGGTGAGCGTCAGGAGACGCGAATAACGAGCACGCCTGGAAAGTGTTGTGCCAAATTAAAGTTTAGGTCAGTTGTCCGAGTGGTCGAAGGAGCACGCCTGGAAAGTGTGTATACGGCAACGTATCGAGGGTTCGAATCCCTCACTGACCGCCATCCAAATCAAAAAGCCTCGCACAAGCGGGGCTTTTTGTTGGAGCCTTATCGCAGATGAGGCGATTGGCATCATCGCGGCCTTTACCAGACCGCTCCAACAAAAGCGCAAGTACTATCGCGACCTTTTCAAGATCGCTCCAACATAAGGCTTATTCCAACAAAAAAGGCTCCCTAGGGAGCCTTCATTCAACGTCATTCTTTACAGTTGAACGTTGTGGTAAACGTGCTGAACATCATCAAGATCTTCTAGCATGCCTAAGAACTTATCAAACAACACCTGATCTTCTTCGCTGATCTCTGTGTAGCTGTTAGGTACCCACTGGATCTCTTCTACTTCAAGATCCGTAATGCCCATCTCAGTTAGAGCTGTTTTAGCTTTAAAGTAGTCGGTAGGAGCAACAAAGGCGGTTAGCAACCCCTCTTCGTTCTCAAGATCGGTTACATCAACGTCGGCTTCCATCAGCGCTTCAAGCACAGCGTCTTCATCATCGTGTTTGAATACAAATACCGCAGCGTGTTCAAACATGTGCGCTACGGCACCTTGGTTACCGATTTTACACTTAGTCTTAGTAAAGGCTTGACGAACATCACCAAAGGTACGGTTCGGGTTGTCAGTTAGACACTCAATGATCGCCATTGAGCCGCCTGGGCCGTAACCTTCATATCGAGCAGGTGCGAAGTCTTCACCGCCACCACCTTGCGCTTTATCGATCGCTTTATCGATAACGTGCGCAGGTACCTGATCTTTTTTAGCACGATCAAGCAAGCTACGCAGAGACAGGTTAGCATTGGGATCCGAACCACCGGATTTGGCACTCATGTAAATTTCACGGCTGTAACGACTGTAGACCTTAGCATTCTGGTCAGAAGTTTTAGCAATCGAGGCTTTTCGGTTTTGATACGCACGACCCATCGGGAAGTCACTCCAGTAGTTCAAAAAAGAGGCGACAGTTTAATCCCCTAGCGCCCTTCAGACAATCCTAAAAAGCGCTGTTCACTGGAAAAGCATTGTGCTATCGTACTAGTACATGAATACATCTAGCCATTTTGATCAACTCATTACTCACCTCTTCTCTTGTCAAAGCGAAGAGACACTTTCCGTTGCGCTGCAGGAACTGTTAACACCCAGTGAAGTCACAGAGATCAGTAAACGATTACAGATCTTCCGACTTTTAGAGGATGGTGTTCCCCAACGCGAAATTGCGAAACAGCTAGGTGTAGGTATAGCGACTGTGACGCGCGGTTCGCGCGCATTGAAAGCCAAAGAAGGTAACGAATGATTAACCGTAAACCGGCCAAAATTGAGCTTCCCCGAAAACCTCAATACGTCAAAATGGCGGCCGACATCGATTTTTTCCAACTGTTTAAGAAGATCGAAAAGCGCTTTGATAACTGCGTGATGCTCGAATCTTTGGGTGAAGAGAGTTACATCTCACGCCACTCCATCATCGGTTTTGATCCTGAGCAGATTTTGTGGGCCGACGAAGGTTATCTTCATATCGAGGATCGCCAGGGCAACCGCGAGTCTTACGCCAGTGAAAACCCATATTACCTTCTACGTGAGATCGTTCCTCAAAACATCATCTCGCGAAAATATGCGGGTGGTTTGACCGGCTATATCGGTTACGACTGTATGAACTACTTTGAACCCTCACTGAACCTACAACACAGTGAGATGTTCGATATCTTCCGTTTTGGTGTTTTTAAAGACGGTCTAATTCTCGACAAAATGACCGGTGAAGTTTTCTACTTCTACTACACTGATAGCCGCATTGAGTTGGTCGATGAGATTCTCGCTTCCGACTGCCCTGCCAATGGCCCGCTGAAGATCTACAACCTCGGCGATACCATGACCCAACAAGATCATGCTGATGCTGTTATGAAGGTTAAACAGGACATCATTGAGGGTAAGATTTTCCAGACGGAAGTGGGCTTTAAAAAGCGTTTCCGCCTCGAGGGTGACACCATCAACATTTACGAACAATTGCGCGAAGTGAACCCATCGCCGCAGATGTACTACGTAAAGTTTGGTGAGCAGAAGCTAATTGGCGCAAGCCCCGAACTACTCTTCCGCTTACGTCAGGGTGAAATGGAGACCTTCCCACTGGCCGGCACAACAAAACGTGGCGCCGATGCCGTTGAAGATCAGCAGTTAGCTCGCGCCCTACTCAACGATCCTAAAGAGATTGCCGAGCACAATATGATCGTCGATCTACATCGAAACGACATCGGTCGAGTGGCACGCTTTGGTACGGTTAAAGTGCGCAACCTTATGGACATCAAACGATTCAGTCATGTCCAACACATCTCAAGTGAGATTGTCGGCATTATCTCTGATGAGCATGACATGTTCTCTGCTTTAGCCAGCAACTTCCCTGCCGGCACACTGACAGGCGCGCCAAAAATTGAGGCGATGACGATCATTGATGAGTTGGAAGCAGATGGCCGGGGCCCTTATGGAGGTGCAGTCGGTCACTTCTCCTTCAATGGTGATTGTACCTTTGCCATTCCGATTCGCACGGTAT
Organism: Marinobacterium sp. xm-d-530; assembly: GCF_013283365.1. GTDB lineage: Bacteria > Pseudomonadota > Gammaproteobacteria > Pseudomonadales > Balneatricaceae > Marinobacterium_E. The sequence continues at coordinate 87,541 of NZ_WBYM01000005.1, forward strand.
TTGCCAACGGTGAACAGGCGTATGTGCAGACCTGTGGTGGTAATGTCTACGACTCTAATCCGGAAGATGAGTACGAAGAGATTCGTCGCAAGTTTGCCGGTACTAAAAAAGTACTGGATCAATTTATGGTGGAGGAACAGGCGTGACCGACTCAACAACCATGAAGGTTTACATCATCGATAACTATGACTCCTTCACCTACAACCTCTACCAGTTCATTGGCGAGATTCTTGAAGCTGAGCACCTCGCAGGCAACTTGGATAATTTTGAGATCATTGTAAAACGCAACGATGAGGTCGATGTTGAGGCTGTTCGCCAGGCCAACCCAGATAGAATCATTATCTCGCCCGGCCCTGGCTCACCGGATGACCCTAAATATTTTGGCGTCTGTGCTGATGTGATAACCAGCCTAGGCAAAGAGACGCCATTAATGGGCGTCTGTTTAGGTATGCAAGGCATAGTCCACTGTTTTGGTGGAAAGGTGGTGAAAGCCCCACTGCCGATGCACGGCAAGATCAGTCCGATCACCCACAACGCCGAGGGTGTATTCAAAAATATCCCCGATCAACTTGAGGTGATGCGCTACCACTCTCTCATTGCAGAGTCGGAATCGATTCCAGACTGTTTAGAGGTCACTGCAGCTGTCGGTGAGCTACAGCAGAACGACCTGACCAACATCGATCGAATCCGCCAAGGCGGTGCCTTTGAGATTATGGGTGTTAAGCACAAAGAGTATCCAATACACGGCATCCAGTTCCACCCAGAATCCTTTGCGACCGAAGGCGGTAAAGAGCTGATTCGAAATTTTTTGTTTGTGGAGTGATCTTGTTGGAGCCTTATCGTAGATGAGGCGATTTATAATCGCGGCCTTTTCAAGACCGCTCCAACATTCAAACCGCTCCAACGCTCCAAAAAAAAAGGGGTCTGACCTTTGGTCTGACCCCTTTTTGTTAATACAAAATAACCTACTCTGCGTAGTCACTCACCGGTGGACAGGTGCAGACGAAGTTTCGATCGCCGTAGACGTTGTCGATACGGTTAACCGTTGGCCAGAACTTCGCTTGGCGAACCGCACTGACTGGGAACACAGCCTGCTCTTTTGAGTAGCTGCGGGTCCACTCTGCATCCACCAGATCTTCCAGGGTGTGCGGTGCATGTCTAAGAACAGAATCTTCCGCAGCGACTTCACCTCGCTCAACCGCCGCAATCTCTTCACGAATCTTAATCATCGCTTCAATGAAACGATCAAGTTCCTGAATAGATTCTGATTCAGTTGGTTCCACCATTAGCGTGCCCGGCACAGGGAAGGACATGGTCGGCGCGTGGAAGCCATAGTCCATCAAACGCTTAGCAATGTCCTCTTCAGTAATGTCAGAGACCTCTTTCAGAGGGCGGATATCGATAATACATTCGTGTGCGACAAAACCATTCGTGCCGCGGTAGAGAATCGAATAGTGATTCTCAAGACGTTTAGCAATGTAGTTAGCATTTAGAATCGCCAGTTCGGTCGATTCGCGCAAACCGCGATCACCGAGCATACGGATGTACATCCAGGTAATCGGCAGAATAGACGCCGAACCGTAAGGTGCTGCTGCTACGGCTCCATTGCTGCCATTACCTGGCACGGGCGATACACTGTGGCTAGCAAGGAATGGCGCTAAGTGTGCTTTCACACCAATAGGCCCCATACCTGGACCACCACCACCGTGAGGGATAGCAAAGGTTTTGTGCAGGTTAAGGTGTGATACGTCAGCACCAATCGTACCTGGCTTACACAGGCCTACCTGCGCATTCAAGTTAGCACCGTCCATGTAGACCTGACCACCATGCTGGTGAATCAGTTCACAGATTTCACCCACAGCCTCTTCAAAGACACCGTGCGTCGATGGGTAGGTAATCATCAGTGTCGACAGGTTGTCGCTGTGCTGTTCCGCTTTGGCTTTCAAGTCAGCCACATCCACGTTACCCACTTCATCGCAGGCAACCACAACCACTTTCATATCCATCATTGCGGCTGAAGCAGGGTTGGTACCGTGCGCCGACGATGGAATCAAACAGACATTACGGTGACCTTCACCGATAGACTCTTGGTACTTACGAATCGCTAACAGACCAGCGTACTCACCCGAAGCCCCTGAGTTTGGCTGCATAGAGATCGCATCGTAGCCGGTGATATCAATCAACCAACGATCCAACTGTTCTAGCATTTCAGCGTAGCCCTGTGCCTGCTCTGCAGGAACGAACGGATGAACATTACCAATTTCTGGCCAAGTGACCGGCGCCATCTCCGAAGTCGCATTCAACTTCATTGTACATGAACCTAGCGGAATCATGCCGTGAACCAGAGAGTAATCTTTATTCTCTAGACGCTTCATGTAACGAAGGATATCGTGCTCAGCGTGGTATCGATTGAATACAGGATGTGTAAGAACCTCGTCTTCACGAACCAAATCAGTCGGTAATGAGAAGGACTCCTCAACATCGTCTAACTCTTCAACTGAGATGACCCTACCAGTAATGACACTGATCAGTTCGGCAACATCTTCAACGCTGTGCGTCTCATCGAAACTGATACCAAAGCGAGTATCAGACAGTTTACGAAGATTGATATTGGCATCTAAAGCGCGCTGATAGACCGTTGCATCGGCATCAAAGCTCAAGGTATCAAAGAAGTGGGTGTTGGTCGTTAAGCCAGCACTGTTAAGCTGTTTCGCTGCAAGCTGAGCAAGGCGGTGAACGCGAGTGGCAATCTTTTTCAGACCGACTGGGCCATGGTAGATCGCATAAAACGCAGCCATATTGGCAAGCAGTGCCTGCGCTGTACAGATGTTAGAGGTCGCCTTCTCGCGACGAATGTGCTGTTCACGTGTCTGCATCGCCATGCGGTAGGCTTGGTTACCGCGAGAATCGATCGATACCCCAATAATACGACCAGGAACCGAGCGCTTAAGCTTCTCGCTGGTCGCGAAAAATGCAGCATGTGGACCACCAAAGCCCATCGGTACACCAAAACGTTGTGCTGAACCGAGTGCAACATCTGCACCGAGAGAGCCCGGTGATTTAAGCAACATTAATGCTAAAAGATCGGTTGCCACTGCAACCAGTGCACCTTGTGCCTTAGCATCTTCAACGACGCTGGCAAGATCGATAATCTCCCCCTCACTGCCTGGGTATTGAACCAGACAGCCGAAACAGTCGTGTGAAGAGAGGTTTGTGGCATCATCAACAACGACCTCAATACCAAAGTACTCGGCACGTGTTTGAATAACATCCAAGGTCTGTGGGTGTACCTGAGAATCGACAAAGAAGGTGTCTGATTTCTTACGATTAGATCGCTTAAGCAGAGTCATTGCCTCAGCTGCAGCGGTCGCTTCATCAAGCAACGACGCGTTTGCCAAGTCCATGCCAGTCAGATCCATGACCATCTGCTGGAAGTTGAGCAGTGACTCAAGACGGCCTTGTGAGATCTCAGGCTGGTAAGGGGTGTAGGCGGTGTACCAAGCGGGATTCTCCAGCACGTTACGCTGAATAACACCCGGTACCAAGGTGCCGTAGTAGCCCATACCGATAAAGTTTTTGTTCAGTTGGTTCTTAGCCGCGATCTGCTTAAGTTCCGACAGGGCTTCAACCTCTGTCACCGGATTACCAATCGAGAGCGCATCACTCAGTAGGATCGATTCAGGGACGGTTTTCTGAATCAAATCAGCTCGATCAGAGACATCCAGGGTGCTGCACATCTGTAATTGCTCAGCATCATTTGAGCCGAGGTGGCGCTGAATGAATTGATCAGAATCGCGAAGTTCTTGAAGCGTACTGTGAGAGTGAGGCATGAAGGGTTCCAACTAACAATTAGAAAGTTTCAATTAAGGCCAATATTCTACTCCTTCAGCCTATTTCATGACACTTTTTGATAGATTGATTGAAAATAAAAAGGCCAGTACACATTTCACAATGCGAACCGGCCTTATCAATTAACGGATTAAATCAGTTGTTAGCGTCACTAAGCCGCTAGTTGTACAGCGACCTCTGATCGGTTGATGGCCGAGATCAGTGCCTTTAGAGAAGCCCCTAAACTGTCTGTATCAAAGGCCATACCGACGACACGCTGACCATCAACATTGATTAAGAAGTAAGCTGCTGCCAATGCATCGGTGCCACTACCGACCGCATGTTCAGAGTAGTCGATGACGTTGACTGCCTGCCCAGTCAACGAGGCCCAACCATCAAGGAAAGAGGAGATTACCCCTTCCCCCTGACCGATCAGTTCACGATCTTGGCCGTTGATCGATACTGTCGCTTTGAACTGCTCGTTTTGCTGACGATCAATGGAGAAGCCTTGCAACGCTACTGGCTCAGCCGATTTAATAAAGTTCGCTTTAAGGATCTCAAAAATCGCATCACTGCCCATTTCCGAAGCACTCTCTTCTGAAGCTTTTTGAACCAGCGGAGCCAATTCAGTCTGCATCCAGCGCGGCAGAGTAATGCCATAATCACGTTCAAGTACAAAGGACATACCGCCCTTGCCTGATTGACTGTTAACGCGAATAACCGCTTGGTAATCACGGCCAATATCCTTTGGGTCGATTGGCAAGTAAGCCACCTGCCAGTGCTCATCCTCACCCTGTCGGTGCAAACATTTCTGTATAGCGTCCTGATGGCTACCCGAAAAGGCCGTGTAGACCAACTCTCCAATCCAAGGATGACGGGGACTAACCGGCAAGCGCGTACACTCAGTAAAGGTGGTAATAATCTCATCCGGATTAGACAGATCCATTTTAGGATCAACGCCTTGGCTGTATAAGTTCATCGCCATTGTGACCAAATCCATGTTACCGGTACGCTCGCCATTGCCTAGCAACGTCCCTTCCACACGATCAGCACCGGCCAAAACTGCCAGCTCAGCAGCCGCCACAGCACATCCTCGGTCATTATGAGTGTGAACTGAGATAATCGCGCCAGCACGATTCTTCATATGGGTACAGAAGTACTCAATCTGATCGGCAAAAATGTTGGGCGTCGACTCCTCTACCGTTGACGGTAGATTGATAATGCAGCGGTTCTCAGCCGTTGGCTGCCAAACATCCATTACCGCATCACAGACCTCGATCGCATAGTCGATCTCAGTTCCGGTAAAACTCTCTGGTGAATACTGGAAGGTCCAATCAACTTCTGGGTAATCTTTGGCACCCTCCATGACCCACCGCGCACCCTGTGTCGCAATCGCTTTGATACCCTCGCGATCCTGATTGAATACGCGCTCACGCTGAATCGTACTGGTTGAATTGTAGACGTGAACCACCGCACTTTTAACACCACGAAGCGCTTCATAGGTACGGTCGATCAGCTCTTTACGGGCCTGAACCAGTACCTGAATCGTCACGTCATCAGGAATCTCACCGTTGTCGATCAACCAGCGAACAAAATCGTAGTCCGGCTGACTCGCTGACGGGAAGCCCACCTCAATCTCTTTTAGACCAATCTTCACCAACAGACGCCATAGACGCTGCTTCTGTTCTACGGTCATCGGTTCAAGTAGCGCCTGATTACCGTCACGCAGATCCACCGACGCCCAAATCGGCGCGTGGGTGATTGTGTTGTTAGGCCAAGTACGATTCTCAATTTGAATCTGTGGAGCTGGCTGATAGCGGCGGTAATCGAAGTTAGACATACAATCCTCAACAGTGGCTTCGAGTTAATTCATTGCTGCACAGTTTACTGGGGTTACGGAGGTGAATGATTGCGAATTAACTAAGAAATAGATGAATTTATTATCATTAATTGCTATAAATTAATTAATTAAGCAATTTTATTCTAATTTTTTGCGGATTGTAGAAATGGATCGTTACGACAAGGCTATTCTTCAGCAGCTTCAGCTAGATGGACGCATCTCAAACCAAGAGTTAGCGGATAAGGTCGGTCTCTCACCCTCCCCCTGCTTACGCCGTGTCAGAGCCCTTGAAGAGAGCGGCATCATTAGCGGCTATCGCGCCAACTTGGATGCCAAAAAATTGGGGTTAACGCTTACCGCAATCATTATGATTTCGATGGATCGCCACACCCCAGAGCGTTTCGCCAACTTTGATAAGGTCATTAATGATCTACCAGAGGTATTAGAGTGCTTGCTGATTACCGGTCAGGATGCTGACTACCAACTCAAAGTGGTGGTGCATGACATGGAAGATTTTCAACGCTTATTGCTCGAAAAGATCACCCGCATAGAGGGCGTGACCGGCGTGCATTCGAGTTTTGTCATGCGCAATGTTAAGAGTGAATCGGCACTACCCGTTCGATAAAAGCGTGTTATATTTCTGGTCTATAAAAACAGAACAAGGTGTGTGCTATGCCGTTAAAAGCCCTCTCTTTAAGTGTGTCAATTCTCACAAGCCTAGTGTCGACCTCAGCCTTTGCTGTGACGCCCGATGATAAGTACAAAGAGTCCCTACTCTACGATAAACCCGTCAAAGTCGCCGATGATGTCTACTCGGCCATCGGGCAGTTGAAGTTTTACACCTATGAGAATGCCGGCCACAACAATAACCTTAGCTTCGTGATTGGCGATGAGTCAGTCCTGGTGGTGAATGGTTCAAGTACTTACCTATTAGCCAAAGCCCTACATGATGAGATCAAACAACTGACCGACAAACCGGTTAAATACGTCGTTGATGAAAATGGCCAATCCCATGCCGCTCTAGGAAATAACTACTGGAAAGAGCAAGGGGCAACCATTATTGCCCACGTCGATGCCGAAGAGGAGATTCAAGAACAGGGATTTCGCGGTCTAGAGATGCTCAAAGAGACACTTAAAGAGCGCATCAATGGCACCGAATTGACCGAGATCGATCAAACCTTTGAAGAGAGCATGACGCTAGATCTTGGGGGCATCACGGCCGAACTTATGCACCTTGGCCCAGCCCACTCAAAAGGGGACATCAGTGTTGTGATTCCTGAGCGCAACGTCATGATTGCCGGCGATATCGCGTTTCACCAACGCATGCTGCCCGTCTTTCCAGAGACCAATACGGCTGAATGGATAGAGACTTGGGTGAATGAGTTTACACCGATAGCACAGGATATGATCATTGTTCCGGGTCACGGGGAACCCACTAACTTTGCCGAGGTCGATCGATATACTCGCGGTTACCTTGAGTACGTTCGGGGTAAGATCGGAGAGTTGATTGATGAGGGCGGCACACTCGATGACGCCTACAAAATTGACCAAACACCCTACCTTCATCTAGAGACAGCCGATGAGCTAGCGGGCAAAAACGCGGGGCGCATCTTTGAAGCGATGGAGTGGGAGTGACACAGCGCTTTACTCTTCGCCCCTATCAACAACAGGCGGTTGATGCGACGCTGACGCACTTCCGCCAAACCTCCGAGAGCGCCGTACTGGTGCTCCCTACCGGAGCCGGTAAAAGCCTAATCATTGCCGAGCTAGCCCGCCTAGCAAAGCGTAAAATATTGGTGGTCACTCACGTTCAAGAACTGGTCGAACAGAATGCTTCCAAATATGCGGCATTAGGGCTGACACCGGGTATCTACTCGGCGGGACTAAAGCAGCGTGACACTGAACATCAAGTGGTGTTTGCCTCGATCCAATCAATCGCCAGAAATCTCGATCAGTTTGATCATCAGTACTCATTGATCATTATTGATGAGTGCCACCGTGTCTCTGATAACGACGAATCGCTCTATCAACAACTGATCAGCCAGATTAAGAAGAGTAATCCATCGCTAAAGGTATTAGGACTCACTGCCACCCCCTATCGTTTAGGCCATGGCTGGATATACCATCGGGATTACCGTGGTTTTTTCCGCCAATCAGAGAGCACCATTTTCCAACACTGCATCTATGATCTGCCGATGCGCAACCTGATCAAACAGGGGTTCTTAACGGAGCCTAAGCTGATCAATGCAGCGACCGCACACTTCGACTTCTCAGCACTGACACCCTCACCTAACGGACTGTTTGCAGAGCGGGAGGTCAATGAACTGCTGGCTAAATACCCCAGAGTCACTGAAGCCATTTGTGAGCAGGTCGTGGAACTTGCTAACGATCGGCAAGGCGTCATGTTGTTTGCGGCCAGTGTTAAGCACGCAAAAGAGATATTGGACTACCTCCCTAAAGGGGAAGCGGAGCTGGTGATAGCCGATACCGATGCTAAGCAACGTACAGAGATCATCAACCGCTTTAAACAGCGGCAGTTTAAATACCTCGTTAACGTTGCGGTACTGACCACCGGTTTTGATGCACCACATGTCGATCTAATTGCGATTCTTCGCCCCACTCAATCAGTCAGTCTGTTCCAACAGATGGTCGGTCGCGGCTTACGACTGAGTGAAGGTAAAAAAGAGTGTTTAGTCATCGACTACGCCAACAACGGAATCGATCTATTCGACCCTGAAGTCGGCGTACCCAAGCCAGCACCTGATACCGAGCCGGTACAGGTGTTCTGCCCTATCTGCGACTTTGCTAACCTCTTTTGGGGAAGAACCGATCAAGATGGAGCCGTCATTGAGCACTATGGACGCCGCTGCCAAGGTCTCTCTGATGACGGGGAGCAGTGTCAGTTTCGCTTTAAGTTCAAAAGCTGCCCTCATTGCGGCGCTGAAAATGATATCGCGGCACGAAACTGCCAAGGGTGTCATGAGGCTCTGATCGACCCTGATGATCTGATCAAAAAAGCTCTATCACTGAACAGCTGCAAAGTGATTCGCTGTGCGGGACTTAGAGTCAATCAAGAGGATATGGCGATACGAGTGACCTACTATGATGAAGATGCAAACACCCTATCGGAGAAGTTCAACCTCACCAACCCCAAACAAAGGGTGCTGTTTAATCAACTCTTTGGATCACGGGTGAATAGTGGTCAATCACCCACTCTTTTCAATAGCGTGGAATCAGTACTTGAGCTGAGCAGCGCTTTACCCGTACCGGACTTTGTCGTCTCCAGAAAATCGGGTAAGTATTGGCAAGTGACCGAGCGCATCTTTGACTACCAGGGGCGCTATCGTAAAGCGAACCAGCTGTAAAAAACCCTACCTTTTACAGGGTGTTAATTCTTCTCTATTTGCTATGATGCGCGCTCAAATTGAGAGGAGAGAACTATGCGTTTAGCCGAAATGGAAGCGATCATGTTTAACGTCGGTGTCACCGTCTTCGCTCTCTTCATCTTCTTTATCATCTACGATCTTGCTAAAAAATCGAACGCCGGCAAATTCGGTACTTTTATTCTTTTCTTTGCACTCGGCCTAGGCCTTGCTGCCTTTTTAGCAAAATCGATCATCGTTGAGTTTATCGGCGGCTCGATTTAAAGCAATTGCCGGATTCACCAGTGACTGGCTTTAGCCTGTCATCTGCTTTATCAGCGTTTTCCAGAAGATTGAATGTAATTCGAAAGCGGATGACAGGCTGAAAGCCAGTCACCGTTGCTAAAGTAGTTACCTTCTACAATATACCGGCTAGTTACTTTATAATCGCGGAATCATTTTTATAAGGAACAACAATGGAACAGCGCAGTATCAAAGTCGGTCAAATCGATGTGAATAACGATAAGCCGATGGTGCTTTTTGGTGGTATGAACGTATTGGAATCGCGTGATTTAGCAATGACCATTGCTGAGCAGTACGTTGAAGTGACGAACAAGCTGAACATTCCTTATGTTTTCAAAGCGAGCTTTGATAAGGCAAACCGTTCCTCTATCAACTCTTTCCGTGGCCCTGGCTTGGATGAGGGTTTGAAGATCCTTCAAGAGGTTAAATCGACCTTTAAGGTACCTGTTATTACCGACGTGCACGAACCCTTCCAGTGTCAGCCTGCCGCTGAAGTTTGTGATGTGATTCAGCTACCTGCATTCCTCTCTCGCCAGACTGATCTTGTGGTCGCTATGGCGAAAACCGGTGCGGTGATTAACATCAAGAAAGCACAGTTTTTAGCTCCTCATGAGATGAAGCACATCTTAACCAAGTGTGAAGAGGCCGGTAACGACCAACTGATTCTGTGTGAGCGCGGCAGCGCCTTTGGTTACAACAACCTAGTGGTCGATATGCTTGGCTTTAGCATCATGAAAGAGTTTGGTTACCCAGTTATCTTCGATGCTACCCATGCACTGCAGATGCCAGGTGGTCGTTCGGATTCAGCCGATGGACGTCGTGCACTGGTAGCACAGCTGTCACGCGCGGGTCTTTCACAGGGTATTGCCGGCCTATTCTTGGAAGCACACCCTAATCCAAATGTTGCGAAGTGCGACGGCCCATGCGCCCTGCCGCTATCCAAGCTAGAGCCTTACCTAGCACAGATGAAAGCGGTGGATGAGTTGGTTAAGTCCTTCCCCGCGTTGGATACGTCGGCGGAGTAACGCGATCCTGTAGGAACGAATTGCCGAAGGCAAACCGTGAACAATTAATTTGGCGGGTTCGTCCATTCGCGGTTTTTCACTTCGTTCAAATTCGCTCCTACAGAGTGCCGGTGACTGGCTTTCAGCCTGTCATCCGCTTTATCAGCATCTTCCAGAATCTACAATGTAATTCGAAAGCAGCTGACAGGCTGAAAGCCAGTCACTGCTGTCAAACCCCGGCATTTTGCCCAAGCTTCGCTTCCCACTGCTGAGCTCTCTCTAAATCAATCTCCCTACCCAGCTCGCCCTTGGTGTAGATATCCACCATTCGCTGAATGGCAACTGGGTGGCCCTGTTCCGCCGCAGCTTTGTAGTGTTCATAGGCTTTATCAGCCAATTTGAAAATCACTGGCGGATACCCAGACTCATAGAGCTTAGCCATTTGGTATTGTGACTTTCCATCACCGCGCTCAGCAGCAGCCTGAATATACAAAGCCCCCTGCTCTTTGCTGGCAGCATCGGCACCGCGAAAGTGCAGAAGAAACCCATAAGTAGAGAGCGCTTTGACGCTACCGCGTTGGGCCCCTACCCTGAAGAGCTTCATCGTCTTATCGTGAATCCATTTAGAGCGACGTGCGAATGGGCTTCTAAATATGGCGTAGGCAGACCAAGCTGCTAAATTACCCAGCAGTGACATCTTCACTCCTATTTTTTCGGTAATAAAAAAGGGATCAATAGTAGATCCCTTTATTAGATTCAGCTCATTGCGAGATATCAAGCTTTTTCATTGTGCCAGCAGATCAGCCCACTCAGCTTTGAGTGCTTCGAGCTCGTTTTCCGCTTTCTGCTTCGCTTTTTTCTTAAGGCTTGCAACCTCTTCTGTTTTCGCTGCAACAATCGCTTTAGCTTCTGCGGCAGGATCTTCTGCATTGGCTACCTGATCCAATTGAGGCTGTGCACCACGGAGAATGGCACGACGGCGCCCCTCTTCAATGCGCGCTAACTCTTCTGCTGTAAGCTCTTTCTGCTTGGCTTTCTGCTTTTCAGCCTTAGGTGCTACATAGGTCAACGGACGAATACCGGCCGCGATACGAACCTTTTCAAGCAGTGGAGCCGCTTCTGCACGTGCTTTTTCAGCGCCTTTATGAAGCTCAGCTTCAACGGCATCAAGATTGTTCATCAACTCGTTGTAACGTGCACGTGGCGCAGACAATTTGGCATCCAGGAACTCAAACAACTCTCGCTTTGCTTCACCCCAAGCGATGCCATTTTCAAACGCTGATCGCATGGCTGCACTTTCGTCCTTATTAGCGAACAGATTGTAAAGCTGAAAGATGGTGCTGTTATCGGCATCCTTAGGCTCACCCGGCTCACGCAGGTCAGTTTTAATCTGATTGATGAGCTTGCGTAGCTGATCGGTTGGTGCAAACAGAGGAATCGTATTGTCGTAACTCTTGGACATCTTACGACCATCCAAACCGGGGATCAGTTGAGTCTCTTCATCCACCTGAGCTTCTGGAAGAGTAAACAACTCTTCATAGGTATGGTTGAACTTACCGGCAATATCACGCGCCATTTCGATGTGTTGAATCTGATCCTTACCTACCGGAATCTTATGCGCGTTGAACATCAGAATGTCTGCCGCCATTAGAATGGGGTAGCTAAACAGGCCCATGGTGATGCCATCGTCCAGATCCTCTGACCCAGCATCACGGTTAGCATCGACTGAAGCTTTATAAGCATGAGCACGGTTCATCAAACCCTTAGAACACATACAAGTAAGAATCCAAGTGAGTTCTGGAATCTCTGGTATATCGGTCTGGCGATAGAAGGTCGCTTTATCGGTATCCAATCCAAGTGCCAACCAGGTCGCAGCAATTTCGCGTGTTGATTGCGCCACTCGTTCTGGATCGTGACATTTGATCAGTGCGTGGTAATCCGCCAAAAAGAAGAACGAGTTGGTGTTTGGATTAAGGGTCGCTTCAATCGCAGGTTTAATCGCACCTAGGTAGTTACCAATGTGAGGAGTACCGGTGGTTGTGATACCTGTTAAAACGCGTGTATTGCTCATGGAACACTCAAGAGTCTGTGTGAAAATTAAGGTGCAGATTCTACACAGTTGTGGCTGTAACGCCCACCCCAATCCATTTGCACTTGCCGGTTATTGCAGGTTTAATTTAGGCACTGTTAATTTAAGGAATCATTTGATGGATAGCCAACTTCCGTCCTACATCACTCTGTTAGGCTTTGTAGTGCCTGCCCTGGTTTTTATCATTCGTTTAGATCGCTACCAAGCGGCGACTATCGTACACGCGCTGTTGATGGCTCTGCTCTGTCTATTTGTTGGCTTCCTGTTCTCTGGGGCCGCCATTAAGTTAATGAGCCTTAGCAACCCCCTACTCACCTCAGGCATGGTGGTTGTTGGATCTGGGGTTGCTACACTGGCGAGATTGATCTGGATAAAGCGCTTCGCGTAATAACTACCAAATTATCTTTTCAAACAATTTAACTGAAGACTTTTTCGATGCTACTACTGATATCACCTGCCAAGACCCTCGATTATGAGACACCGGTCACCACGCAACTGAAAAGTGAACCGGAGTTTACCGACCGGGCTGAGACGCTGATCAACAACTTGCGTGACTACGCGCCGCAAGATATTGCTGAACTGATGAAGCTCAGCGACAAACTGGCCTCTTTGAACGTGGCGCGTTACCAGAGCTGGGTAAAAGAGCATAACGAGACGAATGCTAAACAGGCGATGTTAGCCTTTAAAGGCGATGTCTACACCGGCTTGGATGCTGATTCGTTCGACGAAGCGGACTACCAATTTGCACAGAACCACCTAAGAATTCTGTCCGGCCTCTATGGTCTCCTAAAACCGATGGATTTGATGCAGCCTTACCGCTTAGAGATGGGCACAAAACTTGAAAACGAAGCTGGTAAAAACCTCTACAGCTACTGGGGTTCAACGATTACCGATCGCCTCAATGACGAGTTAGACAGTGATAAAACACCGGTCGTTGTGAATCTTGCGTCGAACGAGTACTTCAAGTCGGTGCAAGCTAAAGCACTTAATGCTCGCCTTATCAGCCCAGAGTTTAAAGATCTGAAAAACGGCCAATATAAGATTATTAGCTTCTACGCGAAAAAGGCACGCGGCCTAATGACCCGCTACGCCATAAAGAACCGCATTGAGAATCCAGAGGATCTGAAACAGTTTGATCTAGAGGGTTATGCATTTAATGCGTCGATGAGTGAAGGAGATAAGTGGGTGTTTACGCGGGATCATGCGGAGTAACGGAACAACTTGGTGACTGGCTTTAGCCTGTCATCCGCCTGATCCGCCTCTACAATTTAGTTCGAAAGCGGGTGACAGGCTGAAGCCAGTCACCTAACACGGAGTAAAAAAAGACCGCCAATAGGCGGTCTTTTTTATTGCTTAGATCAAGCGTCCGGTGACGCTTTATCGAGCTGTTGTGTCTCGTACATCAGGATCGGATCATTCTTATCTTTAATCACACCCTGATCGATCACCACTTTCGATACACCCTCTAGAGACGGTAGTTCGTACATGATCTCGAGCAGTTTAGACTCTAGGATTGAACGTAGACCACGCGCACCGGTTTTACGCTCAAGGGCCAACTCAGCCACAGCGAACAGTGCATCTTCACGGAACTCTAGATCAGCACCTTCCATCTCAAACAGTGCTTGGTACTGCTTAGTCAGGCTGTTTTTAGGCTCAGTCAAAATCTGAATCAATGCCTCTTGATCCAATTCAGAGAGCGTCGCGATCATCGGTAGACGACCAATAAACTCTGGAATCAGACCAAACTTCACTAGATCTTCCGCTTCAACGTCGTGAATGCGATCGACACCCTTCTCGTCATCTTTACTACGAACGGTAGCACTGAAGCCGATTGAGCTTCGCTCACTGCGATCGGCAATGATCTTCTCTAGCCCAGCAAAGGCACCACCGACGATGAACAGGATGTTAGAGGTGTCTACCTGCAAAAACTCCTGCTGAGGGTGTTTACGGCCACCCTGTGGCGGTACAGAGGCAACGGTACCTTCAATCAGTTTCAGAAGCGCCTGCTGTACGCCCTCACCCGACACATCACGCGTGATTGATGGGTTGTCGGACTTACGCGAGATCTTATCGATCTCATCAATGTAGATAATGCCCTGTTGTGCTTTCTCTACATCGTAGTCACATTTCTGCAGCAACTTCTGAACAATGTTCTCAACGTCTTCACCGACGTAACCTGCTTCAGTCAGCGTCGTTGCATCAGCCATAGTGAAGGGTACATTCAACATACGCGCTAGCGTCTGCGCCAACAGAGTTTTGCCGCTACCCGTAGGGCCGATCAGCAGAATGTTGGACTTGCTCAGCTCAACGTCACTGTTTTTACCTGTAGCTCGTAGGCGTTTGTAATGGTTATAAACCGCTACAGCCAACACTTTCTTGGCACGCTCTTGACCGATCACATACTCATCAAGATTGTCTTTAATCTGACTCGGCGTAGGGAGCGTTTCGTCATCCTGTGACTCTTCGATCTCCGCCATCTCCTCAGTGATGATGTCGTTACACAGATCGACACACTCATCACAGATGAAGACTGAAGGACCAGCAATCAGCTTGCGTACTTCATCCTGGCTTTTGCCACAGAATGAACAAAATAGCTTGCTGTCGTTCTGATCGTTGTTCTCTTCAGACATGTTAATTCCTCTAAAAAGATCAGCCTTCGCGACTGGTTAGTACTTTATCGGCTAGACCAAATTCCACCGCCTGCTCGGCTGATAGGAAGGTGTCGTGCTTCATGATTTCGTACAGTTCTTCATACGATTTACCCGCAGTATTGCGTTCAGCGTAGATCTCAGTCAAACGATCGTTAAGGCGTTTAGCCTCTTCCATGTGACGACGGGCATCTTCAAACTCAAGCTCTTGTACATGTACAGAGCCACGTGTACCTGGTGTACCTGAGCTGACACGGTGAATCATTGTACGTGATTCAGGTAGCAAGAAACGCTTACCTTTGGCGCCGGCCATCGCAAGGAATGAGCCCATGCTAGCCGCTTGACCCAATACCATGGTGCTGACATCCGGTTTAATGAACTGCATGGTATCGTAGATCGCCATACCAGCAGTGACCGATCCACCAGGTGAATTGATGTATAAGTGGATATCTTTTTCTGGATTTTCCGCTTCCAAAAAGAGCATCTGTGCGACGATCAGGTTCGCCATGTGATCTTCCACAGGACCGACCATAAAGATTACTCGCTCTTTTAATAGGCGAGAGTAAATATCGTAAGCACGCTCACCACGTGAACTCTGCTCGACAACCATTGGCACCAAGCCACTGTCTGTTACATCAAATGGGCGGCCTGAGTAGATATCTGACATCAATAGTTTTCCTTATTCACGGCACTAATAACCAAAAAACGACAGCCAGCTTTCGCTAACTGCCGTTTTTTATAGGGATCTAAACGAGGTTTAGATCCATTACTCAACAATAATTACTGCTGAGCCGGCTTAAGAGCTTCTTCGTAGCTGACTTTAACTTCCTTCACCTTAGCAGATGCAAGAAGGTGGTCAACAACTTCGTCTTCTAGAGCAAGGCTACGGATCTGATTTAGCATCTGTTCGTTGCCTTTGTAGTAGCTGATCACTTCATCAGCATCGTCGTAGCTCTCTGCGATGTCTGCAAGAATCGCATCAACACGCTCGTCAGTCGCTTCAAGGTTACCCGCTTTGATCACTTCTTGTACTAGAAGACCGATCTTAACGCGACGGATTGCCTGCTCTTCGAACAGCTCTTTAGGTAGAGTGTTTGGATCGATTTGAGCCTGGCCACCAAACTGCTGAACCGCTTGCTGACGAAGTACGTTCACTTCATCATCGATCATTGCTGCTGGTGCTTCGATTTCGTTCTGAGCGATCAGTGCATCGAATACAGCGGTTTTAGTCTTAGTTTTAAGCGCGTGGTTCATTTCACGAGCCATGTTCTTTTCAACTTCTGCTTTGAATTCAGCTTCGTCTGCAGAAGAGACACCGAACTTAGCGAAGAACTCTTCGTTTAGCTCAGGAAGTTCTGGTTTAGACACTTCGTTAAGCTTCATCTTGAAGGTTGCAGCTTTACCCGCTAGCGCTTCAGACTGGTACTCTTCAGGGAAAGTGACTTCTACGTCGAACTCTTCGCCTTTCTTCTTACCGATGATGCCATCTTCGAAACCAGGGATCATGCTACCAGAACCGATTACTAGGTCTTGGTCTTCTGCTTTACCGCCTTCGAACGCTTCGCCATCTACGAAACCTTCAAAGTCGATGTTAACTTGGAAGCCTTCTTTAACCATGCCGCGAGTCGCTTTAAACGTGCTCTGCTGCTTGCGAAGTGTGTCGATCATGTTCTTAACGTCAGCCGCTTTGATCGATGCTGTTGCTTTCTCAACTTCAACGCCCGCTAGATCTTTTAGTTCGATCTCTGGGTAAACGTCGAATGTCGCAACGTATGCAAAGTCTTCACCTTCTTTATCAGTTTTGAACTCGATAGAAGGAGCGCCTGCTGGCATTAGTGATTCCTGCTGAACAGCTTCGTAGAAAGTCTCTTGTACGACGCGGTTTAGTACTTCGTAACGAATCGCGTCACCGTACATACGCTTAATCACTTTTGCAGGTACTTTACCTGGACGGAAACCGTCCATACGGCGAGTGCGAGCCTGCTGTACAACCTGCTTCTCAACGTCAGTATCGATACGTTCGGCCGGAACAGTCACGGTTAGTTGGCGCTGAAGGCCTGAAGTAGTCTCTACAGAAACTTGCATGGAATTCCTCATTAATTCTTTTGAGAGTGTCAAACTCTTCTGTCATCAAAAATGACGCAGTCCGAGTCATTAAAATCAAGCGCGAAATTTTCCGGTAACTGAGCCCATTAGTCAAGTAAACAAGCCAACAGAACTGAAAAAGTTACAAGGTATAGAAAACGAAGATGAGCTTGGTAATGTGAGCGATAAAAAAGAGGGAACTTCTAAGGGGTGTTTCCAGATGGTGCGGTCGGAGAGACTCGAACTCTCACACCTTGCGGCACCAGAACCTAAATCTGGCGTGTCTACCAATTCCACCACGACCGCATCTGGATTGTTGCGATTCGGCTGAGCCGAACAGTGTTGCTCGTTATAAAAGTATGGTGCGGTCGGAGAGACTCGAACTCTCACACCTTGCGGCACCAGAACCTAAATCTGGCGTGTCTACCAATTCCACCACGACCGCATACTTTTATGATGTACCCAAAAATTGGGGTGGATGATGGGGCTCGAACCCACGACCACCGGAATCACAATCCGGGGCTCTACCAACTGAGCTACACCCACCATTGTGGTACATCTGGACAGGTTGCTTGGCGCGCCCAGCAGGGCTCGAACCTGCAACCTACGGCTTAGAAGGCCGTTGCTCTATCCAATTGAGCTATGGGCGCCTAACGTGCTGCCCGACCTCACAAGTGACTGGATGGAAGTCGTCATCTGCGAGGAGGTGCGTATCCTACGACCTGACCTGCAGGTGGTCAATACCCTGTTTTACTTTTTTAAAGATTTTTTTTCGTTTTGATTAATAGTTGATCAGAAACCGGGGATTTCGGTGCTTTAGCTGGGGTTTCTGGAAGACGGTGAGGTGGCGGATGACAGGCTGAAGACCTGTCACCGGAGAATTAACCAAGCTACGGAGTGGCGGTGACTGGCTTTCAGCCTGTCACCGGAGAATTACGTTCGCGGTTTGTCGCTTCGCGCCAATTCGCTCCTACAGTCGAGCTAAGCAAAAAGAGCGTTGCGAAGTCTTACTGTAGGAGCGCTCTGCCTCTAAGGCAGACCGCGATCAGGAGTGGCGGTGACTGGCTTTCAGCCTGTCATCCGCTCTCAAAGGCAACTACCCTTCCCGATACCAAGTCGTTCCTTCTGGCCCATCTTTAAGGATGACTCCCGCAGCAGCCAACTGATCACGAATTTCATCAGAGCGGGCAAAGTCTTTGTTCGCTCTCGCCTCTTTACGCTCAACGATCAACGCTTCCACTTCATCGCCACTGATCTCTCCGGCACCGCCCTGCTGTAGAAAATCTTTAGGGTTTTGCTGCAATAGACCGACAACTCCGGCAAGCGCCTTAATCTGACCTGCCAATTGTGAAGCCGCTGCCTCATCTTTACCTTTCAGGCGGTTTAGCTCACTGGCCATCTCAAACAGCACGGCAAACGCCATTGGGGTATTAAAGTCATCATCCATCGCGGCAAAGAATCGATCGCTGTAGTCGTTTGAGGCGATCTCGACTTCAGGTATCTCTACCCCGTCGAGTGCTTGATAGAAACGATCCAGTGCCGAACGGGCCTCTTTAAGGCTATCCAGCGAGTAATCGATCGAAGAGCGGTAATGCACACTCGATAAGAAGTAGCGAACCACCTCTGGGTTATGCTCTTTAAGCACTTCACGAATCGTAAAGAAGTTACCCAACGACTTGGACATCTTCTCTTTGTTCACTCGCACAGGGCCAGCATGCATCCAATAGTTAACATAGGTCTTGCCATTGGCGGCTTCCGACTGAGCAATCTCGTTTTCATGGTGTGGGAACGGAAGATCAGGTCCGCCACCGTGAATATCAAAGGTTTCACCTAGACAGCATTTAGACATTGCTGAACACTCAATGTGCCAACCTGGACGGCCAGCTCCCCAAGGCGACTCCCAACTGGTCTCACCTGGTTTAGCCGCTTTCCAAAGTACAAAGTCGAGTGGACTCTCTTTTGCTGCCTCAACCTCGACACGAGCACCTGAACGAAGCTCGTCAATCACCTTATTGGTTAGGCGTCCATAACTCTCGAACTTCTCGACACGATAGTAGACATCACCGTTGGCCGCTGCATAGGCAAAACCCTTGTCGATAAGGGCTTGGACCATGTCGATAATGTCTTGAATGTGATGGGTTGCACGCGGCTCTTGATCCGGACGCAGTACGCTTAACGACGCCTCATCTTCATGCATCGCCTCAATCATACGCTGAGTCAGCTGATCAGGTGTCTCACCATTCTCTGCTGCGCGCTTTAGAATCTTGTCATCGACATCGGTGATGTTTCGAACATACTCAACCTCCCATCCACGCGCCCGCAGGTAACGAGTGATCACATCAAACGAGACCATGACTCGCGCATGACCTATATGACACAGATCGTAGACGGTCACCCCGCAGACATACATGCGGATTTTACCCGCTTCAATCGGAGTGAAGGGCTGCTTTGATTTTGAAAGTGTGTTGTATAGTTGAAACATACTCTATCCGTATTAATGCATTTGAGTTGGCAGCTTAACCTCTGCCAACAACGCGCCACCCAGCGGACTGGTTTCGCGTGAAATCAATAAATGACCTTGGTACCAGTGAATCGCTTCCCACTGCCCCATCTTCGCCAGTGAGTAGCGCACCGCCTGATCAAACTCTGCCTCTCCCTGATACACTGGAACTATCCAGATGAAGGGCTGGGTGACGGCAAAGCCACTGCCATAACCTATAAGCGCTAAACGACGACTCTTTGCGTCATAATCAGCACCGGTAATTAAACCGGCCACATCAAAACTCTGGTGCGAACTTACCGACTGTTGATCAGAGTTTGGATCGACTATATAGAGCCGACTCTTTTGATCTCGCCAATTCTTAGTAAAGAGCCAGTAGTTACCGTCAACCTCTGTGACTGCTTCACAGTCACGATTGTGATCCTGGCGCTCTACCGCTGGCGTGACATCAGCCAATTTCACATTAATGGTATTGGCATCCACCAAGCCTTGGCTCTCCTCTAGCTGATCCCAACTGATTGAGTGGAACTGAAACCAGATACGATCACCGCGATTATTTCCGCAATCAGCAATGACCAGCGCCTCACTGGTGGTAATCAGTGACTCCCAATCAAGATTAGCCGCATTCCTTAGGGTAACCTTTTCCACCTTTGTGGCTGAGTCATCCGTTAAATCAAACCCATAAAGGATGGGATCATTACCGCCATCATTAATGGACCATAGGGTCTGATTGTGAAGCGCCAAACCAGAGCCTTCTGGCAAATTTTCGCCTAAGGAGCGAATCGATGTTGGCATCAATCTCAGCTCTGACCACTGCGCTCGATTCACCGGTGACGATGAACAACCGATCAAGATCAGCAGTGGAAGAGCCAGAGAGATCCAGCGCATCTATTTCGCCATTTTCGCCCAAGAGTCACGAAGACCCACAGTGCGGTTAAAGACTAAGCGATCTGAGTTACTGTCTGGATCAACCGCAAAGAAACCCTGTCGCTCAAACTGATAACGGCTCTCGATTGCCGCATTAGCCATACCAACCTCTACACGTGCATTGGGGAATACCGATAGAGACTCTGGATTGATGAACTCCAAGAAATCGCGCTCTTTATCCCCATCTGGATTCGCTTCAGTAAATAGTCGATCGTAGAGACGCACTTCACAAGGAATTGAGTTGTCTGCACTGACCCAATGAATGACACCCTTGGGTTTGTAGTCGATTGGGTTTTCACCTTTAGTCGCCGGATCATAGGTCACTAATAATTCGGTTACTTCACCCTGCTCATTGGTGATCACCTCTTCACAGGTGACACAGAAAGCGCCACGCAGACGTACGGCAAACCCTGGTGCCAAACGTTTCCACTTCTTAGGCGCTTCCATCGCAAAATCTTCGCGCTCAATCAGAAGGTTCTTAGTAAACGGAATACGACGTACACCCATCGACTCATCTTTAGGGTGTACAGGCACCTCAAACCACTCCTCTTTACCCTCTTCGTAGTTGGTAATGGTCAGTTTTATAGGATCGGTCACACACATAGCACGAGGCGATTTAGCGTCTAGATCTTCACGAATAGCCGCTTCCAGCATACCCATGTCGACCGTTGAGTTAGAGCGTGTCACGCCGATCATGTCACAGAAATTACGAATTGAATCGGGTGTATAACCGCGACGACGCAAACCAGAGATGGTTGGCATACGCGGATCATCCCAGCCTGAAACGTGCTGCTCATCGACAAGCTGTTTCAGCTTGCGCTTAGAGGTGATGGTGTAGTTCAGATTGAGACGTGCAAATTCATACTGACGTGGTGTTGCCGGTACGGGCAGATTGGCAACAAACCAGTTGTAGAGTGGACGATGATCTTCAAACTCGAGCGTACAGATCGAGTGTGTAATCTCTTCAATCGCATCCGATTGACCATGTGCGAAGTCGTAGCTCGGATAGATACACCACTTATCACCCGTCTGGTGGTGATGTGCTTTGCGGATACGGTAGATAACCGGATCACGCATGTTCATGTTAGGCGATGCCATATCAATTTTGGCACGCAACGCCGCTTCACCCTCTTCGAAGCCACCATCACGCATCTTTTCAAACAGTGCTAGGTTCTCTTCAGGTGAGCGATCACGAAAGGGGCTGTTTTTGCCCGGCTCGGTCAAATTACCGCGGTACTGACGCATCTCTTCGCCATTCAGCTCACAGACAAAGGCTTTGCCCTCTTGAATCAGGTGAACCGCCCAAGCATAGAGTTGATCGAAGTAGTTTGAGGTGTAGCGGATGTCACCATTCCATTTGTAACCCAACCACTCAACATCGCGCGTGATTGCATCGATGTACTCTTGTGACTCTTTCTCTGGGTTGGTGTCATCAAAACGAAGGTTACAGACACCTTGGTACTTCTCAGCCGTACCAAAGTTCAGACAGATCGATTTGGCATGACCAATGTGAAGAAAACCATTGGGCTCTGGTGGGAAACGGGTAACAACCTTACCCTGATGCGTGCCCTGCTCTAGATCCTTTTCAACGATCTGATGAATGAAATTGGTAACGCTAACCGCTTCGTTTTTACTCATAATTCAACTTTGACGTGACTGTAAAATAATAAGCGCGGAATTATATGCCATCCGAACACGTCAATACAGGGCGAAACCCCTATTTGATCTGATATACTTCGCACAAATTTCAACTTAAAGGGAAAAACTGATGATCGTTCTAACGACCAACTTCGGCGAAATCAAAATCGAACTCGATTTTGACAAGGCTCCAAAAACTGCGGCGAACTTCGAACAGTACGTTAAAGAGGGTTTTTACGACGGTGTGATTTTCCACCGCGTCATCAGCAACTTCATGATTCAAGGCGGTGGTTTTGAGCCAGGCATGCACCAGAAAAAAACTCGCGAACCGATTGAGAACGAAGCCGATAACGGTCTAAGCAACGAGATGTACACCGTTGCAATGGCACGCACAATGGACCCACACTCAGCCTCTGCTCAGTTCTTCATCAACGTAGCGGATAACGCCTTCCTTGATCACTCTGGCAAGAACACGCAAGGCTGGGGCTACGCGGTATTTGGTAAAGTTGTTGAGGGCCAAGAGGTAGTCGACAAAATCAAACTGGTACCTACTACTATGAAAGTGGGTCACCAAGACGTACCGGTTGACGATGTCATCATTGAGAAGGCTGAAGTTCAGGCTTAATCTTGAAACGTCTATTCATTTCAGACCTTCACCTGCAAGCGGAGCGACCCGAGATCACTCGGGCGCTTCGTTACTTCCTCTCACATATCGCACCTTCTAGCGATGAACTCTACCTACTGGGTGATATTTTTGAAGCCTGGATTGGTGACGATTTTGCCGACCCTGTTCTCAAAGAGATTCAACCCTACTTCGAAGCCTTAAGCCGAACGGGTACGAGCATCTATCTCATGCACGGCAACCGTGACTTCCTGTTAGGCAAGAAAAGTGCAAGTAAACTGTCAGCCGAACTACTACCTGAACAGATCAAGATTGAGCTACCCAAACTCGGCACCGCCCTACTGATGCACGGCGATGAACTCTGCATTGATGATGCCGCCTACCAGGCCTTTCGAAACCAGGTGAGAGACCCAAACTGGCAGCAAGGCTTTCTAGCGAAAAGTATTGAGGAACGCCTCGCCATTGCACGCCAAATTCGCGATGAAAGCCAACAGCAAAACAGCAACAAAGAAGATTACATCATGGATGTAAATTTTGGATTTTGCGAAGAATTACTTACAAAAGAAGAGTGTCAGATACTGATCCATGGACACACTCATAGACCCAGCATTCATACCAATATCAATGGTAATGATTCGCTAACCAGAGTTGTTTTGGGTGACTGGAGCTCAAGCGGGTATTATCTTCTGAGTCACAAAAAGGAGTTCACACTCTCTAAGTTTGAACCCCCAGAAGATTTCACTTAATTGAGTGTAGGCTTACCCGAATGAAAGCGGAACATATCATCTTCTGACTCCACTAACTCTTGCTCTCTCTGGCGGAAAAGTTCAATCCGATCGGTAATCGGCTCACCCGCATAATCTTCAGCCAGTTTTAGATAGTCCTGATAGTGACGGCCCTCAGAGCGCAGCAGTGAGCGATAGAACTTGGCCAACTCTTCATCAAGGTATGGGGCCAATGCAGCGAAGCGCTCACAGGAGCGCGCCTCAATAAACGCACCGACAATCAACGTATCGATCAATCGACCCGGCTCTTCACGTCGAACCAACTCATGCAGACCACTGGCGTAACGCGACGCAGATAGGTTGCCATATTTAAAGCCACGCCTGTCCATCAGACCCAACACCTGTTCGAAATGGATCAACTCCTCCCGAGCGAGTCGTGACATCTTATTGAGAAGTTCTGGACGATCGACGTATCGAAACATCAGTGTCATGGCCGTAGAGGCCGCTTTCTTCTCACAGTGAGCGTGGTCGGTCAGTAGCAGAGATTGATGCTTAGGATCTTTGGCGACTTGGATCCACTGATCCGGTGTCTGGCATCCTAAAAAGCTTTGAATCTCGGTTAACGCGTCCACGTCTCTCTCCATATAATCGTTGGGTGGTGCGAATTATAACGATCAGCGCACGCGTCCGGTAGCCTCTTAGATATGTTGCGCTGCAGCGATATACTTTTTCTTTGTAAAACAATAAGAAAAGGTTCTATAAACAGCCGGTTACAAGCCCAAAGTATAAAGGCCTTTTGGCCTTTGGGTGATTAACAGAGAATGGCGACTCCTGTAGAATAGTGGCGTTTTTTTAATAACCATTGATATCGGGAAGATATCCTCCTTTCGCCTCACAAGGGTGTTAGGTGTAGCCATTAATGAGGGCCATATCGTGCTTGAAGCTTACCGTAAACACGTTGAAGAACGTGCCGCAGAAGGCGTACCGCCAAAGCCACTAGACGCTGATCAAACCAGCGCACTGGTTGAGCTACTTAAAAACCCACCAGCAGGCGAAGAAGAGTTTCTTCTAGACCTTTTAACTAACCGTGTTCCTGCCGGTGTTGACCAAGCTGCTTACGTGAAAGCAGGTTTCTTGGCGGCGATCGCTAACGGTGAAGCTTCATCTCCTCTAATCAGCAAAGTTGCTGCGGTTGAGCTTCTTGGCACAATGCTTGGTGGTTACAACATTGAGCCAATGATCAAGAGCCTAGATGACGCTGAACTAGCACCTGCTGCTGTTAAAGGCCTATCACACACACTTCTTATGTTCGATGCGTTCCACGACGTTAAAGAGAAGATGGATGCCGGTAACGCATCAGCTAAACAGGTGATGGAGTCTTGGGCTAACGCTGAGTGGTTCACTAGCAAGCCTGAAGTTGCTGAAAAAATCACAGTGACTGTATTCAAAGTACCTGGCGAAACAAACACTGACGACCTATCCCCTGCTCCAGATGCATGGTCACGCCCTGACATTCCACTGCACGCTAACGCGATGCTTAAGATGGAACGTGAAGGCATTAACCCAGAAGTACCTGGTGTTAAAGGTCCTCTAGCTCAGATCGAAGAAGTTAAAGCAAAAGGCTTCCCAGTTGCTTACGTGGGTGACGTTGTTGGTACTGGCTCTTCTCGTAAGTCTGCAACGAACTCAGTTCTATGGTTCTTCGGTGATGATATCCCGAACGTGCCTAACAAACGTGCTGGCGGCTACTGTTTCGGCGGCAAAATCGCTCCTATCTTCTACAACACAATGGAAGATGCTGGCGCACTACCGATCGAGATGCCAGTTGACGACCTAAACATGGGCGACGTGATCGACGTTTACCCATACGAAGGTAAAGTATGTAAGCACGGCACTGATGAAGTGATCTGTGAATTCGGTCTGAAAACTCAGGTTCTTCTAGACGAAGTTCGTGCAGGCGGTCGTATCCCACTGATCATCGGTCGTGGTCTAACGGATAAAGCACGTGAAGCACTCGGTCTAGGTCAAACGGATCTGTTCCGTAAGCCACAACAGCCTGCTGACTCTGGCAAAGGTTACACCCTAGCTCAGAAGATGGTTGGTAAAGCATGCGGCATGGATGGTGTTCGTCCAGGCATGTACTGCGAGCCTAAGATGACAACGGTTGGTTCACAGGATACCACTGGCCCAATGACGCGTGACGAGCTTAAAGACCTTGCTTGTCTTGGTTTCTCTGCTGATCTTACTATGCAGTCATTCTGTCACACAGCGGCTTACCCTAAACCAGTAGACGTTAACACTCACCACACGCTTCCTGACTTCATCATGAACCGTGGCGGTGTATCGCTTCGCCCAGGTGACGGTGTTATCCACTCTTGGTTGAACCGCATGCTTCTTCCTGACACTGTGGGTACTGGTGGCGACTCGCACACTCGTTTCCCACTCGGTATCTCTTTCCCTGCAGGTTCTGGTCTAGTTGCATTCGCTGCGGCTACAGGCGTTATGCCTCTGGATATGCCTGAGTCAGTATTGGTTCGTTTCAAAGGCAAACGTAACCCTGGCATCACGCTACGTGACCTTGTACACGCGATCCCTTACTACGCAATCAAAGAGGGTCACCTAACGGTTGCTAAAGCGGGTAAGAAGAACATCTTCTCTGGTCGCGTTCTTGAGATCGAAGGTCTTGAAGAGCTAACAGTTGAACAGGCATTCGAACTATCTGACGCATCTGCAGAGCGTTCTGCAGCAGGCTGTACTATCACTCTAGGTGAAGATTCAGTCGCAGAATACTTGAAGTCGAACATCGTCATGCTTAAGTGGATGATCGCTGAAGGCTACGGTGATGCGCGTACTATCGAACGTCGTATCAAAGGCATGGAAGAGTGGCTAGCTAACCCAAGCCTAATGCGTGCTGATTCTGACGCAGAATACGCTTGTGTCATCGAAATCGATCTAGCGGACATCAAAGAGCCAATCCTTTGTGCTCCAAACGATCCAGACGATGCTCGCCTACTTTCAACAGTACAGGGCGAGAAGATCGATGAAGTATTCATCGGTTCTTGTATGACTAACATCGGTCACTTCCGTGCTGCAGGTAAACTGCTTGAAGCATCAGGTGCCTCTATCCCAACGCGTATGTGGATCGCTCCACCAACGAAGATGGATGCGGCTCAGCTAAGTGACGAAGGTTACTACAACATCTTCGGTAAAGCCGGTGCTCGCATGGAGATGCCTGGATGTTCACTCTGTATGGGTAACCAAGCACGTGTTGCTGCGAAATCGACTGTAGTCTCTACTTCGACTCGTAACTTCCCTAACCGTCTAGGTGATGGCGCCGATGTCTTCCTAGCCTCTGCTGAACTAGCGTCAGTTGCTGCTCTAGAGGGCAAGCTGCCAACGGTTGAAGAGTACATGAGCTACGCTCAGAAGATCGACAGCATGGCAGGTGACATCTACCGTTACCTAAACTTCGATCAGATGGAAAACTACGTAGAGAAAGCCTCTTCTGTGATTCCAACGGTTCAAGCGTAATCGGTTGATTAACGCTTAAAAAACCCGGCTTTTGCCGGGTTTTTTTGTTTAATAACGAACCGCTCTGCGGTTGTTTCGCGGTTTACCACTTCGTGGTAATTCGCTCCTACAAACGGAGCATTAAATTGTAGGAGCGAATTGGCGCGCAGCGACAAACCGCGATATTCATAGCGTAATTCGAAAGTGGTGTCAGACCAAAGGTCAGACACCGGCACTCGATCTACAACGCACCAGGGTCTGACCTCTGGTCTGACCCTACCCTATCAGCGTTTTCCAGAGATCAACTCTTGAATCCCCTTCTCTCCCATCTCCCGCAACAGCTCCACATTACGTTCCGGCACCGAATCGATGTCAGGGTGTGTCTCGACGGCCCAGGCGACGCTCGCTTCGCGAAGCAGATGCATCATGGGATAAGGGGATCGATTGGTATGGTTTGCAGGGTCGATCTCTGCGACACCGTCAAACTGATAATCTGGGTGGAAGCCAGCCACTTGGAAAACGCCCGAATAACCCAGTGCGTCGATCAGTTCATCGACACCGGCCAGATAATCTAAGTAGGCATCAAAGTCTTTCGTAAAGTTGGGGTGGATCAATAGGGTCGTTTCGATACTCTTATCGTTCACTAGTCGCTCTAGCTCTTCGACCAACAGCTGAGTAATCGACTCAATGTCGTCACCGGTGTAGACAAGATAGCGTAACTGATTTTGATCGATACTTTTCTTGGCAAAGGGGCAGAGATTAAGCCCGACGACTATTTTATCCACCCAATGCTGGGTCGATTTGATTACTTCATTTTCAAAATCAGTCATTTACCAATACTCGTCGAAAATTAGTGGTTAGTTAATTATACCCAAGGGCGAAGTAAGACAGTATTTTGATCTCTCCCTGTCAAGACCAAAAAGTGTTTTTTTCACCGTTTTTATTACTCACAGAATCTGTGGATAACTTGGTGAATAATGTTTGGAAGAAGTGCGCTACTACCGATGAACTGGGGCGTTCAGCAAATTGGTTCAATTTTGAACCGGTAAAAATAAATCCTTAAAATTCAATAACTTAAATTATTCAACAGGATTTTATAATTTTTTTTAAATATTTTTGTACTTTTTTCTTATAAAAAACTTGCACTGTGAACAAAAATTATTTTTGTCTCATTTTGGTGCGGATTTAGAGGGGCTGTTCGGCGTCTGGAATTTCGATCTCTATGTGCCCTTTGGGACGACAACAGCAGGTTAAAACCTCTCCTTCTGCACAGTCCACCAGTGCATCCTGAACAGGTTCAACTTCGCCATCTAACAGACGCACCTTACAACATCCACAGTATCCACCGCGGCAGTTGTAAGGTGCAGGTATTTGTTGAGCTTCCAATGCATCAAGCAGTGAAAACTCATACTGGTAGTAGAAGGTGTGATGGTTGCTGACTTTGATGCGTGGGATACCCGACATCGTCAAACCCTCAAATTAAAGGTCAAAGCCTTCGAAATCCTCATCCCCTACTTCGTTGTCGATTTGACCGACCAGGTAGGAGCTGATTTCTGACTCTTGAGGAGCCACTTGGACGTTATCGCTGACCAACCATGAGTTCATCCAAGGCAATGGGTTAGCGCGGTTCTCGAAGATCTCTTCTAGACCCAAAGCTTTCATTCGAACGTTGGTAATGTACTCAACGTAATCACCCAGAATTCGCGCGTTTAGACCGATCATTGAGCCCTGACTAAAGAGATACTCTGCCCAAGATTTCTCTTGTTCTGCCGCATCACGGAAGAGTTTGATCACTTCCTCTTTCTGCTCAATAGCGATCTGTTTGAAATCAGGATCATCAGCACCCGAGGCCATGATGTTGATCATGTGCTGTGTGCCGGTGAGGTGCAGCGCTTCATCACGTGCAATCAGACGGATAATCTTCGCATTACCCTCCATAACTGCACGCTCTGCAAATGCAAATGAACAGGCGAAGCTAACGTAGAAACGGATCGCTTCCAAAACGTTAACAGATACCAGCGTTAAGTAGAGTTTCGTTTTGATGTTGTAGAGCGTTGCATCGACCAGATTACCGTCGATTGTGTGCTTACCTTCACCATGAATGGTGAAGACATTCACTAGCTCTATCAACTCATCGTAAAGACGCGTCACCGCTTCGGCACGCTCAACAATCTCAGGATTCGTTACGATGGTATCGAACACTTTAGACGGTTCAGTGACAATGTTGCGAATGATGTGCGTGTACGAACGGCTGTGAATGGTCTCACTGAACGCCCAAGTTTCAAACCAGGTCTCAAGCTCAGGGATAGAGACGATCGGCAAAAACGCGACGTTTGGCGACCGACCCTGCACTGAATCGAGTAGGGTTTGGTATTTAAGATTGCTCAAGAAGATGTGCTGTTCATGCTCTGGCAATGCCATGAAGTCTTTACGGTCAGTACTTAGATCAACCTCTTCTGGGCGCCAAAAGAAAGAGAGCTGCTTCTCGATCAGCTTTTCAAAGATTGGGTATTTCTGTTTGTCGTAACGTGCAACGTTAACACTGCGACCTAGAAACATCGGTTCGCGAGTTGCATCGTGATTACTGGTACTGAATGTAGAGTAAGACATCTGCCCTAACCTCTTCGTAAAAGTTTAAACAGCCGCCCGAAGTACTGGGCGGCGAACTACAGATTTAAAGTTTACAAGCGCCGCCTTCACAGCCACCCATGTCATCGTGCTGATCTTTAGCACCGTCACGAGTGTTGTGGTAGTAAAGTGTCTTAACACCGTACTTGTAGGCAGTTAGAAGATCTTTCAACAACTGCTTCATTGGTACCTTCTCACCAGGGAACTTAGCCGGGTCATAGTTGGTGTTTGCAGAGATTGATTGGTCTACGAATTTCTGCATGATGCCGACCAACTGTAGGTAGCCTTCGTTGTCTGGGATTGACCACAAGAGTTCGTAGTTATCTTTCAGCTCTAAGTACTCAGGTACGATCTGTTTCATCACACCATCTTTACTCGACTTAACCGAAACATAACCACGTGGTGGTTCAATGCCGTTGGTTGAGTTAGTTATCTGCGAAGAGGTCTCACAGGGCATCAACGCCGTAAGGGTGCTGTTACGCAGACCAAATTCACGGATATCTTCGCGAAGTGTCTCCCAGAAGTAGTTCAATGGCTCTTCGCAGAAGGTATCAACTTCACGCTTGTAGGTGTCGATTGGCAGAATACCCTGAGCGTAGGTGGTCTCGTTGAATTTAGGACAGGCACCCAGCTCTTTTGCCAAGTTGTTTGATGCCTTCAACAGGAAGTACTGAATCGCTTCAAAGGTACGGTGTACTAGGCCATTAGCACTGCCATCGGAGTAACGAACAGAGTTCTTCGCTAGGTAGTAAGCCATGTTGGTGACACCGACACCCAGAGTACGACGACCCATGGTTGCAGTGTATGCAGCTGGAACCGGGTAATCCTGGTAGTCCAACAGACTGTCTAGTGCACGAACAATCAACTCTGATAGCTCTTCTAGCTCATCTAAGTTCTCTAGTGCGCCAAGGTTGAACGCTGACAGTGTACAGAGAGCAATTTCACCGTCCGGATCATTCACCTCTTTCAAAGGCTTAGTTGGCAGCGCAATCTCAAGGCAGAGGTTGGACTGCTTAACCGGAGCCACAGTAGGATCGAACGGACTGTGCGTATTACAGTGGTCCACGTTCTGAATGTAGATACGGCCAGTCGATGCACGCTCGGATGCAAGAATACCAAACAACTCAACCGCTTTGATCGTCTGTTTGCGGATATTTGGATCCTGTTCGTACTGCTCGTAGAGACGCTCAAACTCATCTTGGTCAGCAAAGAACGCATCGTACAAACCAGGTACTTCGTGTGGGCTGAACAAGGTGATATTGCCGCCTTTGATCAAACGCTGGTACATCATTCGGTTGATCTGGACACCGTAATCTAGGTGACGGACACGATTCTCTTCGACACCACGGTTGTTCTTAAGAACCAACAGTGACTCCACTTCCAAGTGCCAGATTGGGTAGAACAGAGTCGCAGCACCCCCTCGCACACCCCCTTGTGAACAGCTTTTAACCGCTGTTTGGAAGTGTTTGTAGAAAGGAATACATCCAGTGTGGAAAGCTTCACCCTGACGGATTGGGCTACCTAGGGCACGGATGCTACCGGCATTGATACCGATACCCGCACGCTGTGATACGTATTTAACGATCGAAGAGGCTGTCGCGTTGATTGAATCCAGACTGTCACCCGTTTCAATCAATACACAAGAGCTGAACTGACGGGTCGGTGTACGAACGCCCGCCATAATCGGCGTCGGTAGCGACAGTTTAAACAGAGAACAGGCATCGTAGAAACGTTTTACATAGCCCAAACGCGTCTCTTGTGGGTATTTAGAGAAGAGACAAGCGGCTACCAACATGTAGAGCTGCTGTGGGCTCTCGTAAATCTTACCCGTAACACGGTTTTGTAGAAGGTATTTACCCTCTAGCTGCTTAACTGCCGCGTAGCTGAAGTTCATGTCGCGATCATGAGCAAGGTAGTCATTCAGCTCATTGAATTCCGCTTCAGTGTAGTCTTCTAAAAGGTGCTTATCGTAACGACCGTCATTCACCATGGCTTGGACATGGGCAAATAGGTGGGGTGGTTCAAATTCACCGAAAGCTTTCTTGCGTAAGTGGAAGATCGCAAGGCGCGCAGCAAGGTATTGGTAATCAGGTGCCTCTTCTGAAATAAGATCGGCAGCCGCTTTGATTAGGGTCTCATGGATGTCTGATGTTGAGATACCCTCAAAGAATTGCATGTTGGCACTCAGCTCTACTTGAGAGACAGACACAGTCTTTAGACCGGTTGCAGCCCAAGTCACAACTTTGTGGATCTTCTCTAGATCCAGTGACTCTTGGCTACCATCGCGTTTTGTGACCTTTAAACCCTGTTGCATAACGACATTCCACTTCTTAGTCGGTGTTATTATTCGTGCTGCCTGAGGGTGCTGATCGCTACTTCACACAACACTATATCTTGTGGTTGTCTATCCAACATAAATCACTATATATAGTTATTCGACAAACAACAGACACTAAATATAGTGATCTAGACGAACTTTGCAATAGCAAATATGCGTCAGAAATTTCTTGACTTATTGGGCAAGGGGCGAAGATTCAGCTGTGGTGCGGGCTAGAAGAAAATAGATAATTTCGTCACATTTATATGACATTTTTATGTAAAGAAATGGGTTGTTATATAAGCGGTGATTAGCGGGTTTGAATTGGCACTCTTAGCGTGAAAGTTGTGCCCTTATTTGGTGCGGAATCAACCAAAAGCTCACCCTGATGATGGCTAATAATGCCATAGGAGATGGATAGACCCAGCCCCGTACCTTTACCAATATCCTTTGTTGTGTAGAAGGGTTCAAAAATACGTTGCTGTATCTCTTTGGTCATCCCTTTACCGTTATCGGCTATCGATATCTCAACCCAGCCTTGGTTCTCTTTGGACGTGATCTCTAAGGTTGGTTCACGCTGACCCTCAAGCGCTTGTGCTGCATTAACAAGAATATTTAAAAGGACCTGATTGATCTCACCGGGGTTACAGAGCACTGGAGGAATCTCTTCAAGAGAGAGGTTGACCCGCGTGTTGGCACTGATCTGGTTGTTAATCAATTTAAGGGTACTTCGAATTCCCTCATTAAGATCGGCTTCTGTTCTAACCTGAGCATCCATTCGAGCAAAGCTTCTTAAGTTGCGAACGATCTCCTTCACCCTCTGGACACCGTCATTGGTATCAGAAACCAACTCATCTAATTCATCGGTGAAATATTCAAGATCTTCCTCTTCAAGGAACTTGAACACACGCTCAGCAAACGCAGGTCGTTCAGATTCATCTACCGCTAGAGATTCGATCAATAGAGGATAGAGTTTAGCGATGGCGTCACTGTGCTGACCCAAGGTGTCTACATTAGAGTGAACAAACGACAGCGGGTTGTTAATCTCGTGTGCCACGCCAGAGACAAGCGTACCAAGCGTAGCCAACTTTTCAGATCGAATCAGTGCATCTTGCTGCGCTTTTAACTGAACCAAAGAGGCTTCGAGCTCCTGGTTTTTTAGAAACAGCTCACGCGAACGAGTCTCCAGCACATCTTCTGCTGCAAGACGCGCTTTACGTTCTCGTTCATACGCTTGTTTGTACAGCTCTAACTCTTCAGACATTCACTTTACTTATGCTGAGTTCGCAGTGGTCAGACTCTCTGTGCATACAGATATCGTGCTCAATATTGATAGGGGTTTGATAGTAAGTGGCCGCCCCCTGGATTAACCCCTCTGCCAAAATACAGAGTTTTCGCGGCGAACGATAGTTCATTACCAGTCGATTGTTGTCACCATTGGCGCAATCAATTGTCGGAAGGTTAGCCTCTGTGTAGAGTTTTTGTACCTCTAAGTGAATCACAGGCTCGATACTTTTCAAGAAACCAAAAAGATCGCCCTCAGCTTCAACAAACATAGGGTAACGTTCCGCCAGCTTAGCAAACATGAAATCACCAAAACTGCGAATCACATCCTCTAGGGGAATATCGAGCGCCTGTTGGACTTCATGAACAATCTTAAAGAGTTCGGCATCTTCATAGGTATCCACTGAAATATAGCTACCCTCAACGCCGGCCCTATTAAGAAGCTGTTGCCAGAGAACAACACCGCCCTTTTCCACTACCATATCCTCAAGGATATTAAACACTACACCTTTCATTAATGATTTCTCTTTAAGCCCTATATGACAATTAGGTAATTAATGTGTTCAGTGTAGAACAGTTTTGAAAAGTTGCTAGGTAATCTCAGATTTATCTTAAGACCAGATAAAACATTGAGCGGCCACGCTGAAGTTGAATCAATAACTGATTGGCACTGCCAGAGAGTTCACGCTGGAGATCCTCTAGGGTTCGAACCGAACGTCGATTGATAGAGACAACAAGATCACCAGCGACCAACCCTGCCCGAGCGGCCCGACTTCCCTCTTCAACACCTTTGACCTGAACCCCTCTGCCACTGATCACTGGCTCAAAGACGGCACCGGACAGTAACGGATGAAGAGCCCCCTGTTCTGGATCAGATTTAGGTTGTTGATAGGCGACGATCAGCTTGGCGGATCGCGGCTCAGCATTGCGCAGTAGCTCCAGCTTTAGTTGATCCCCTTCGGCTGCAAATGCTACGGCGTTAAGAATGGTAGCCGCTGAGATCAGCGCTCTACCATCCAGTGCGGTAATGATGTCGCCGACTTGAAGACCGGCACGATCAGCAGGAGAGCCCATAATCACCTCTGAAACGATCACACCGTTTTGCTGATTATCAAGCCCAAACGCCTGACGTAAATCAGCGGTTAGCGGTTGCACCGAAAGCCCTGCCCAGCCACGTGTCACGCGACCCTCTTCAATCAATTGATCAGCAACACGTCGTGCCATATTACTGGGGATTGCAAAGCCTATTCCGACATTTCCTCCGCTTGGCGCAATAATGGCAGTATTAACACCCACCAGGTCTCCACTCAAATCGACTAGAGCACCACCGGAGTTGCCGGGGTTGATAGAGGCGTCGGTCTGAATGAAGTTTTCATAACCCTCAATACCCAAACCTGAACGCCCTAACGCACTGACAACACCCGTTGTGATGGTCTGCCCAAGCCCAAAGGGGTTACCGATCGCCACAACAAAATCACCGACTCTGAGTGACGAGGAGTCGCGGATCGATAATTCACTCAATCCCGTGGCATCGATATCCAATACCGCAATGTCCACTTCAGGGTCGGCCCCAATCAAACGGGCTTTAAAACTGCGCCCATCGGTAAGACCAATCTGTACCTCGTCAGCCCCTTTAATGACGTGATAGTTGGTAATGATCGTACCCTGCTCGGCATCGACAATCACACCAGAACCGGCACTGCTCTGACTGCGGCGCTGTTGCGGAAAGGCATCTCTGGGAATGTTGAAAAAGCGTTGAAAAAAGGGATCGTTCAACAGTGGGTTGATGATTTGTCGGGTCGAGAAGGTCGAGATGTTGACGACTGCTGGATTCACCCTCTCCAACATAGGGGCAATAGAGGGCAAAGATTGCCCCTGCGAGTCACTGACCGGCAAGCCAGCCTGACTCACTGAGCTTATCAATAGAGAAAAAAACCAAACAACCGCAATCCGCATAACAGACACCTTTAATCGATATACTTAATTAATAGGAGCAGATCGTTGTTAATTCAAGCTGAAGGTGACGGATTAAAGGGGTCAGACCCCGTTTTAGCTCACTGTTGGAGCGGTCTTGAAAAGGCCGCGATCGGAAGAAAATCGCCTCATCTTCGATAAGGCTCCAACCGTTTAAAACCGATCAATCCCTGAAGCGATTCTTAGCGCTTTTACGCGTGCGGGTTTGGCAGCACCTGCAATACCTAGCATTAGATTGCGTACCAATTTGAGGGGCTTTTTCTGATTACTGAAGAGGCGATAGAAGAGATCCATCGATTGCATCATCAATAGATTAGCGTTGCGGCGTTTCTGTTCGTAGCGTTTAAGTACATCAACTGAGCTGATCGACTCATTTCGAGACAGCGCATCATGAATTACCTCTGAAAACGCAACGACATCCTGAAATCCTAAATTAACCCCCTGACCGGCTAATGGATTGATCTGGTGTGCAGCATCCCCCAGAAGAGCAACGCCCTCGTCCACATAGCGCTGGGCATGCAGACGGCGCAGCGGAAAACTGGCTCTTGCTTGAATCGATTTGATGCCACCCAATCGATTTGGGAAATTGGCTTCGATGGTCGTTTTAAGTTGATCGAACTCCATCGACATCAACTGCTGTACCCGCTCAGGCGCGTCGTACCAAACCAAGGATGCATTCGATCCTGGCAGAGGCAGTAGCGCTCTTGGGCCCGATGGGAAGAACTGCTGCCAAGTAATATCCTGTTGCGGCAACAGCGTCTCAACGTTAATGACCATGGCCATCTGCTCGTAGTCCCACTGATGTGCGCCTAATGCAGCCGCATCACGCACCATTGACTGCCCACCATCCGCGGCTATCACCAGAGGGGTCATTAACGACTTACCCGAATCGAGTTCTATGATGGTCGATGCCGCCGAGTAGTCGATCCGCTCAACCCCGTCAGTGATTAAACTGATATTACTCTGGCCACTCAATTGATCTAGTAGCGCCCGTTGAACCAGACGGTTCTCAACTATGTAGCCCAGCTCGGACATTGAGATCTCTTGGGCAGAGAATTCTGTTGCTAAATTACGTGCTGCTTGACCTGCTAGACCTGGCGCATCTTCATCCATCTCCCAAACGCGCATGCGTTGATAGGGACAAGCTCGCCAAGAGAGAATGGGCTGCCAAGCACCTAATTGATCCAACAGATCGATAGAGGCAGGACTTAAAGCAGAGACGCGCAAGTCCATAGGTTGATCAGCGCTGAAGGCCTCAGGCAGAGAGCGCTCTAGTAGAGCGATATTAAGTTGGGTATCGGCTAGAGACAGAGCCACCGCAGCACCGACCATGCCGCCGCCAACGATGACTAGATCAAATCTACCTTCCATCTCTAACCTACCCGATTCGATTAGGCGCTGAGCACCTCAGTACCACCCATGTAAGGTTTCAGTACTTCAGGAACAACTACGGAGCCATCGGCTTGTTGGTAGTTCTCAAGCACAGCGACCAGTGTACGACCGACAGCCAAACCCGAACCGTTGAGTGTGTGAAGCAGTTCTGGTTTACCTGTCTCAGGATTTCTCCAACGAGCTTGCATACGACGCGCTTGGTAGTCGGTCATATTTGAGACAGATGAGATCTCACGATACTTAGCCTGACCCGGTAACCAAACCTCGATGTCATAGGTCTTAGCGGCAGAGAAACCTAGATCACCGCCACACAGATTTACCACACGATATGGCAGGTTCAGTGCTTGCAGAATACCCTCGGCATGCCCACACATTTCTTCTAATGCGTTCCACGAAGTATCTGGCTTAACCATTTGAACCATTTCAACTTTTTCGAACTGGTGTTGGCGAATCATACCGCGTGTATCACGACCTGCTGAACCCGCTTCAGAACGGAAACATGGACTGTGACAGGCGTAAGCCATCGGCAGTGTTTCAGCGTCGACAATCTCATCACGAACTAGGTTAGTCACCGGCACTTCGGCGGTTGGAATCAGGTAGTAGTGACGTTCACCGAACGGCACTTTAAATAGATCTTCCTCAAACTTAGGCAGTTGACCGGTACCTTGCAGAGACTCACTGTTGACCATGAAAGGAACATTGATCTCGGTGTATCCGTTCTTCTCAATATGAGTGTCCAGCATAAACTGCGCCAGCGCTCGGTGCAGACGTGCTAGAGGCCCTTTGATCACCGCAAAACGAGAGCCCGTTAACTTAGCAGCTACTTCAAAATCCAGACCGCCTAAGCCCTCACCTAGAGAGACATGATCTTGAACATCAAAATCGAATGAACCAGGCTCACCCCATACACGCACTTCAACGTTATCATCTTCGCTCTCACCCGCCGGTACAGAGTCATCGGGCAGGTTCGGTGTGCTCAGCAGGATATCATCCAACTTAGCTTGTACTTCGTTTAGTTTCTCTTTGGATTGATCAAGCTTAGCGCCTAGCTCGCCGACTTCAGCCAACAGTGGTGCGATATCTTGCCCCTGTGCTTTTGCTTGGCCGATCGACTTGGAACGGGTGTTACGCTCCTGCTGAAGGTTCTCTGTCTCAACTTGAATCTGTTTACGCTCCTGCTCTAGGGCATTAAATGCCGCTAAAGGGAACTCGTAACCTTTCTTTTTAAGCTGTTCAGCAATAGCCTCTGCGTTCTCACGAACCTGGCGTGGATCTAACATCGATCAAATATCCTTACAAAATTTATAGCAGTCGAGTAAACCAAATGGCAGCAGAAAGTGCTGCGACTGATAATACGACGGACAATAGTACATAAAAGATGGCTGCCGTTACATGACCTTCGTTAATCAAGGTAACAGTTTCCAGCGAAAATGTAGAAAAAGTGGTGAAAGCCCCCAAAAAACCGGTCATTAACAGCGGGCGCATCTCAGGTGGCAACTTAGCTCGCTCCATCACCAAAACAAACAGCACCCCCATTAACAACGAACCAACAACGTTAGCCGTTAGGGTACCTACCGGTAACTTTTGATCAGCACTGTTGAGCCAACCACTCAACCAATAACGAGCCATCGCCCCCAGAGCACCCCCTAAAGCAACACTTAATAGATGGACCATCAACTACTCTCCTTAGGGTAACGCTTAGTCGGACTGGCTTGATCAGCCGCTTGTAAGCGGCGCATCTTCTCACTCAGTTTAATCTCTAAACCACGCTCTTCAGGATGATAGTAGGAGCGATCTGCTATCTCCTGTGGCAGGTAGGATTCACCAGCTGCATAGGCGTTGGGTTCATTGTGAGCGTAGCGATACCCTTCACCAAATCCCTGCTCTTTCATTAATCGGGTCGGCGCGTTACGCAAGTGCTCTGGAACCTCGTAACTTGGATCTTTAGCCACATCAGCCAAGCACTGATTAAACGCCTGATAGACAGCATTACTCTTTGGCGCCAACGCACAGTAAATAGCGGCCTGAGCAATGGCTCGCTCACCCTCGGCAGGGCCGACACGCTCAAAGGCATCCCAAGCACTCAACACCACCTGCATCGCCCTGGGATCGGCATTACCGATATCCTCTGAGGCGATGGCGACTAAGCGGCGCGCAATGTAGAGAGGATCGCAACCCGCATCCAACATACGACAGTACCAGTAGAGCGCACCATCTGAACTGGAGCCCCTCACCGACTTGTGAAAGGCTGAAATCTGGTCATAAAAGAGATCACCGCCCTTATCATAGCGGCGCACCCCTGCAGCAAGCACTTCGGATAGTGCTGCGACCGAAACGTACTCTTTACCTTCGACTGTTTCAGAGAGATCCGCAGCGATTTCAAGCAGGTTTAACGCTCGACGCGCATCACCATCAGCCGCCTGAGCCAGTGCCGCTAAAGCACCCTCCTCAAAGGTCAGATCACGATCCCCCAACCCTCTAGGGCTATTGAGGGTCTGTTCTAGTAACGATTCTAAAGTCTCTGCCGTTAACGCTTTTAACGGATAGACGCGGGCGCGCGACAGCAAGGCATTATTCAATTCAAACGAGGGATTTTCGGTTGTGGCGCCAATAAAGATCAGCGTCCCCTCCTCAACATAGGGGAGGAAAGCATCCTGCTGAGATTTATTGAAACGATGAACCTCATCAACAAAGAGGATCGACTGACGACCACTCTGTTGGCGCAACATCTTGGCCCGTTCAACCGCTGCACGGACCTCTTTGACGCCATCCATAACAGCTGAGATAGAGATAAACTCAGCGTCTACATAGTGCGCTATCAGTCTGGCTAGTGTCGTTTTGCCAACGCCAGGTGGACCCCACAGAATCAGCGAGTGGATTGACCCCTGTTCGAGTTGGCGACGCAACGCCTTGCCCTCAGAAAAGAGGTGCTCTTGCCCTCGATACTCTTCTAAGGACCTTGGGCGCATGCGAGACGCTAACGGCTCATAAGCCGTTACTGGAGCGTCTTCGAATAGATCACTCATCCGTTTTGATCCATCAGGATCACATCAACCGATGTGGGGGGCACAAAACGAAACATCGTCTGATCAAAAGCAGCCGGAAAACTCTGTTCACTCAACATAATGAGGGAACGCTGACCTAGCCCATCTTGTATCAACAGTTCGGCAAGTAGATCACCACTAAAGAGTAGGCGCAGGGATTGGAACTCCGCACTCCCTTCCTCTTTTGGCGTTAACTCGAACAGACTGTTTCCGGCGCCGGCCTCAATCTGCTGAACATTAAAATAGCGATTCAACTGTTCAACATCACCACCCAATACGCGAGCCGGGGTCATCACTTCGCCCTCGCCCAATGGGCGTTGAGTCGCCTGTTCTAAATCCGGATCATAGACCCACAACCATTGGCCATCACTGATGATGGTTTGTGGAAAGGGGCTCTCTGTCTCCCAACGAAAACGATCAACCCCTTCAATCCACAAGCGGCCAGAAGCATTTTCAGACTTTAAATTATCATCACCTAGGGTGTACTGCTGAAACGCAGCAGAGAGCCTAGCGTGGGACTGAAGCAGTGCTGATAACTGATCAGCCGTTTCGGCCCAGGCCATCATCGGCAGCGACAATAGAAGGAGCAGTGCGGTTTTAGTGAATCTCAACATCTCGTTAATCCCTTGGACCTGCCGGTGCCATAACCTCTCGCTGACCGTTCGATCCTGGTGGCGAGACAACACCGGCCGCCTCCATCGTTTCGATCATTCTAGCTGCACGGTTGTAACCAATTTTTAGCTTGCGCTGTACGGACGATATAGACGCTTTACGAGTTTCTAAGACAAACGCGACCGCCTCGTCATAGAGTGGGTCGGCTTCATCATCAAATAGGCCACCGCCACCGCCAGCTGCAGCGCCACCCTCTGCCTCACCGTTTAGGATAGCATCGATAAAATCAGGTTCACCCAGAGCCTTCCAAGCTTCAACCACACGGTGTACCTCATCATCACTTACAAACGCACCGTGAACACGATTTGGCACACTGGTACCGGCAGGCAGGTAGAGCATATCGCCGTTACCCAACAGGTTCTCAGCACCCGACTGATCGAGAATGGTTCTAGAGTCAATTTTAGAGGAGACCTGAAAACCTATGCGAGTCGGGACGTTGGCTTTAATCAAGCCGGTAATAACATCAACCGATGGACGCTGGGTTGCAAGAATCAAGTGAATACCAGCAGCACGGGCTTTTTGTGCAATACGTGCAATCAACTCTTCCACTTTTTTACCGACAATCATCATCATGTCGGCGAACTCATCGATCACCACCACAATGTAAGGGAGTGTCTGCAGTTCCGGCGCAGGGTCTGTCGGTGAAAGCCCCTGCTCCATCGGATTCCATAGCGGATCCCTCAAAGGCTGACCGGCAGCGGCCGCTTCACGAACCTTATCATTGAACCCGGCTATGTTTCGCACACCCACTTTCGCCATTAGACGGTAACGATCTTCCATCTCTGCCACACACCAACGTAGACCACCGGCCGCCTCTTTCATATCGGTAATCACCGGTGTTAACAGATGTGGAATGCCATCATAGATAGAGAGTTCAAGCATCTTAGGATCGACCAGCATTAAACGCAGCTCTTCGGGTGTCGCCTTATAGAGCAGACTCAGAAGCATAGCGTTTACGCCGACCGACTTACCGGAACCGGTTGTACCTGCTACGAGCAAGTGAGGCATTTTGGCAAGGTTGGCTACAACAGGATTGCCGGCGATGTCATTACCCAGCGCCAGCGTCAATTTAGAGGCTGCACCCAGATAGGGTTTAGAGTTAAGCACCTCAGAGAGACGCACCATCTGACGAGAGTGATTAGGTATCTCAATACCCATCACCGACTTACCGGGAATCACTTCAACGACACGCACGGCACTGACGGCCATTGAACGTGCCAAATCTTTGGCCAGATTTGAAATTTTGCTGGCTTTAACACCAGGAGCTGGTTGAATCTCAAAGCGAGTGATCACTGGCCCGGGATTGACCTCAACCACTTCAGCGACGACACCAAAGTCATTCAACTTCTGCTCAAGAAGACGAGAGAGATGCTCCACCTCCTCTTCCGTATAGCCCTGATCGGTCTGTATCTCTGGTGGATCGAGCAGATCAAGACTCGGAATTTTCACCTTAGGCTTCACAGCGGCTTTGGGTTTCACCGGCTCAGCATCATCATCGCTATCTAAGGGTTTATGAGTCTCAGAGAGGGGCACGATTTTCGGTGTTCGCTTCTCAGCATCCTCGCGGTTAGCATCGTCAAAAACCGATTTCGACGCAGGCTTAACCTCCGCACCGTCTGACTTAGCCTCAGAACCCACAGTCAGATCATCCATGGTCTTGATCTCAAGCGGTTTAGAACGCGAAGAGTCAAACGAAGGCTCTCCGAAATCGACCACCGGAAGTGACTCCATGCTACCCGGCTCAACTTCAAAATCAGGCTCTACCCGTTGCATCGCTGCTCTTTTTGCAACACGAACTTCCATAGGGCGCTCAGAGACTGTCGCTTTTTGAGTCTCCTCTTCGCTCTTCGCAAAAAGACTCTGCCAGAGCGTCTCTAACCCACCACCGATAGAATCCAATACCTGACGCCAGCTTGAGTCAACATAGAGTGTTAGGCCGATTAACAGAGCAATCCACAATACGACGGTGGCACCGGCTACATTCAACCAACGAACCGCAAAATCACCCAGCGCTTGACCGGAAATCCCACCAGCGGAGAAAGGCAACCCAAGATCCGCATTGCTAATGTGAATTGAGGCTAGAC
The DNA here is from genome assembly GCF_013283365.1 of Marinobacterium sp. xm-d-530. Lineage (GTDB taxonomy): Bacteria > Pseudomonadota > Gammaproteobacteria > Pseudomonadales > Balneatricaceae > Marinobacterium_E. Next base: position 130,017 of record NZ_WBYM01000005.1, read on the forward strand.
AAGAGGCCGAAAGAACAAATAACAGCGCACCTAGGGTTCGCATTACCACAAAGGGCAACATATCTAGGGTGCCAATGTAGCGACGACGCAACCAACGGTAGGCAGGGACAACCAAAATAAAGGGAATAACAAACGCAACTACCCCAAACCAAGAGACCGAGTAGTCTGCAATCCATGCACCGAACCAGCCGGCCCAGTTGCTAATTTCTGATTGATACCCTTGATGTGACCAACCCGAATCACGCGTGTCGTAACTGATCAAACTCAGCATAAACAGCAGGTTTAAACCGATCAGTAACACCAGCAAGGTTTCGCGAACCACACGGTTCAACTGGGTGGTTAGCGTCAATGTTGACAGCGATTGATTACTACTCAAAAAAATACCCTTAATTCAATCAACTTTATGCTGTGGGAAAATACCATAAAGTGGTAGGTTAGGTCTTGTGATTGAAAAAAAGGGATTCACCCCCATAAACCCTTTAGACCCATTTTTATGACATCTTATTTGGAAACATTTCTATGAGTGACGTTAAACACCACAGTCTTATCATTCTTGGTTCTGGCCCTGCCGGATACACTGCTGCTGTCTACGCAGCTCGCGCCAACCTAAATCCGGTTGTTATCACGGGTATGCAAGCGGGCGGTCAGCTAACCACAACCACCGATGTCGACAACTGGCCAGGTGATGCTGAGGGTGTTCAAGGTCCTGAATTGATGCAGCGCATGCAAGCGCACGCCGAACGCTTCAACACCGAAATCATCTACGACCACATCAATAAAGCTGAATTGACGGAGCGTCCATTCCGTCTAACCGGTGATACTGGCGTCTACACTTGTGATGCTCTGATCATTGCAACCGGCGCCTCCGCTCAATACCTCGGTTTGGACTCTGAAGAGGCGTTTAAAGGCAAAGGGGTAAGCGCCTGTGCAACCTGTGACGGTTTCTTCTACCGCAATCAAAAGGTAGTGGTTGTGGGTGGTGGTAACACGGCCGTGGAAGAGGCACTCTATCTCTCGAACATTGCGAAAGAGGTGGTCCTTGTTCACCGTCGCGATACCTTGCGCTCTGAAAAGATCCTGCAAGATAAGATTTTTGAACGTGCCGAGAATGGCAACATCACTCTGATGTGGAACAATCAACTCGATGAAGTGCTGGGCGACGATATGGGTGTAACCGGAATTCGCGTGAAAAGTACCGAAACTGGTGAGACTCAAGAGATTGACGCTCAAGGTGTCTTCATTGCAATCGGCCACAAACCCAACACTGAACTCTTTGACGGCCAGCTGGATATGCAACATGGCTACCTTAAAATCAAAACAGGTCTTGAAGGTAACGCCACTCAAACCAGTATTGAAGGGGTATTCGCAGCCGGTGACGTCGCTGACCACTCATACCGTCAAGCGATCACCTCAGCTGGTTTTGGCTGTATGGCAGCCCTAGATGCAGAACGCTACCTTGACGATCTAGCTAAGTAATCTAATGATCCCCTGGCTCACTCCGGGAGAGCCCTATTTCCCAGACACCCGCCTCGCACTCGATGACCCAAACGGGTTGTTGGCTGCCGGCGGGGAGCTGAATGCAGCCTGGTTAGCTGCCGCCTACCCACAGGGGATATTCCCTTGGTTTAGCGAAGACGACCCGATTCTATGGTGGTCACCCTCCCCCCGCTGCGTGCTCTACCCAACACAATTCCATGAATCAAAATCGCTTAAAAAACGCCTCAGAAAAGAGCAATTCGCTGTCAGAATCGACTCTCAGTTCGAAGAGATTATTAGGCAGTGTGCTGCGCCCAGAGGTGAAGATGGCACCTGGATAAGCGAGCAGATTATTTCCGCCTACACCGAGCTACATCATCAAGGGATCGCCCACTCTGTAGAGGTCTACCAAGATGATCAACTTGTCGGTGGTTTATACGGCATTGCGATCGGGCGACTCTTTTTTGGCGAGTCGATGTTTTCGCGTGTACCAGACGCGTCTAAAGTGGCCACTAAAATTCTTTGTGCAGAATTAGAAAAAGCGAACTATGCTGTAATTGATTGCCAGATCTACAATCCACATCTGGCCTCACTGGGTGCAGTTGAGATCGAACGGACCGAGTTTGAGCAGCTGTTAACACATTGCAAAAGGACGCCTAGCCATAATCCTTGGGCAAAGCGAAATTGGTATCCCGATGTCGAATCTGCAAACGCTTAAGTTTTTTGTCACGCCTGATCATGACTGCAGCTATATAGAGCGAGCGACAGCCAAAACTCTGTTCGTTGACCCACAAGCCCCCCTGGATAAACCGACCTACTCGCAACTGACTCAATATGGCTTCCGACGCAGTGGCACCCACGTTTACCGCCCCCATTGCGATGGCTGTGCTGCCTGTATCTCAGCGCGCATTCCGGTCGATCGTTTTAAACGCTCAAAATCTCAACGTCGCATTTGGAATAAAAACCAAGACATCTTAGTTGAGACGATCGAACCTCGTTTCGATGAAGAGATTTACGATCTCTACGCCCGTTACATCAACGCACGCCATGATGACGGTGATATGTACCCTCCCTCACAAGATCAGTTCATCAGCTTTTTAGTGGAGAGCAACCAAAGCACGCAGTTTCACCTGTACCGTGATAGTGAGGGTGAACTGCTCGCAGTCGCTGTGACTGATCAGCTCGTTGATGGTCTATCAGCGGTCTACAGCTTTTTTAGTCCTGATCATGATCAACGCAGTCTTGGCGTGTTTGCTGTTCTCTGGCAGGTGGATTACCTGAAACAGATTAACCTTCCCTACAACTACTTAGGTTACTGGGTGAAAAACTGTAAAAAGATGGCCTACAAAACACAGTATCAACCCATTGAGATCTTGCTGGATGATGTTTGGGTTGATGCCACGGACGATATGATCAAGTGATTGTCTAGCCGACCAGAGTCTACGACCTAAACTATTTCACTTTTTTAGCAATTTAGTGCAGAATACGCGACCTTCAGGTCAAGTAACGCACAAAAGCGATCAATTCCACGCTAAGCGATACTTGGTAAAGAATTCCAAAGGTAGGTATTAATGGCTAAAGAAGACGCTTTTGAAATGGAAGGAACGGTAATCGATACCCTTCCCAACACGATGTTCCGTGTAGAACTAGAGAATGGTCACGTAGTAATCGCGCACATCTCTGGCAAAATGCGTAAAAACTACATCCGTATCCTTACGGGTGACAAGGTTAAAGTTGAATTGACTCCTTACGATTTGAACAAGGGTCGTATCACTTACCGCGCTCGTTAATCGAGACCTACAAAAAAATGGCCACTATACAGTGGCCATTTTTGTTTCTGTGCTGGTTTCAAGATCGAGTTCACCTTCAGGGTTCACTACAATCTCAACGGATCCGCCCTCTTCCGACAGTTCACCAAACAGGATCTTCTCGGCCAACGGCTTTTTGATCTTCTCTTGAATTAGGCGACGCATTGGACGCGCACCCATCTTCTCATCATAGCCATGCTCGGCCAGCCAATCGCAGGCTTCATCACTGGCATGAATACTGACCTTTTTATCGTCTAGCTGAACCTGTAGCTCCATAAGGAACTTATCAACCACACCACGCACGATCTCTCTCGTCAGCGCTTTGAACTGAACGATAGAGTCCAAACGGTTACGGAATTCAGGTGTAAAGAGTCGTTTAATCGCCTCCATACCGTCACTGCTGTGGTCTTGTTTAGCAAAACCAAAGCTGGCACGTCCCATATCCTCAGCACCGGCATTGGTGGTCATGATCAGAATCACGTTACGGAAATCAGCTTTACGACCGTTGTTGTCGGTCAAGGTACCGTTGTCCATCACCTGCAACAGTAGGTTAAAGACTTCGGGGTGAGCTTTCTCTATCTCATCAAGCAGCACAACAGCGTGCGGTGATTTAGTCACCGCCTCGGTCAACAGACCCCCCTGGTCAAAACCAACGTACCCTGGTGGCGCACCGATCAATCGGGAGACAGTATGACGCTCCATGTATTCCGACATATCAAAACGAATCAGCTCAATACCTAAAATACGAGCCAGTTGCGATGTCACCTCGGTTTTACCCACACCTGTTGGCCCGGCAAATAAGAAGCTACCGACCGGCTTGTTGGGCTCTTTAAGTCCAGCACGTGATAGCTTGATTGCCGCCGACAGGTTATCGATCGCTTCATCCTGACCCAAAACAACCATTTTCAAATTGGTATCAAGCTTAGCCAGTTGTTGCTTGTCAGAAGCTGAAACCGACTTAGGCGGGATTCGAGCGATCTTAGCGACAATCGTCTCGATTTCGGGCACATCAATCGCTTCAACTCGATCCTCTTCAGGAATGAGTCGCTGATAAGCACCCGCCTCATCGATGACATCGATCGCCTTGTCTGGAAGATGCTTCTCATTGATGTAACGATCCGCCATTTCAGCCGCCGACTTCAGGGCAGCATCGGTGTAACGTATCTCGTGATGCTCTTCAAAGCGTGATCGAAGACCTTTCAAAATTTGGTAGGTATCTTCGACACTAGGCTCTAACACGTCCACTTTTTGGAAACGGCGTGCCAAGGCGCGATCTTTCTCAAAAATGCCGCGGAACTCTTGGAAAGTCGTTGATCCAATACAGCGCAACTGACCTGAGCTTAATAGAGGCTTGAGCAGATTACTGGCATCCATAGAGCCACCCGAAGTGGCGCCGGCGCCAATAATGGTGTGAATCTCATCAATGAACAGAATCGCTTCGCGCTGATCTTTGATCTCGTTTAGCAGTGACTTAAGGCGTTTTTCAAAGTCGCCACGATACTTCGTCCCAGCAACCAGCGCACCCAAATCTAAGGAGTAGACAACTGAATTGGCAATCACATCAGGCACTTGCTCTTCAATGATTAGCTTCGCCAAACCCTCTGCAATGGCTGTCTTACCGACACCGGCCTCACCCACTAACAGCGGATTATTCTTGCGACGACGTGACAGAATCTGAACAACACGCTCAACCTCTGAGTCACGCCCCACCAGCGGGTCGATCTGACCAACCGCTGCCTGTTTGTTTAAATTGATCGCATACTTAGAGAGCGCACTCTCCTGTTTCTGCTCATCTTTCGCATCCGCTGCAGCAGACTGCTGCTCATTGTCTGACTCACTGTCCGAAACGCCATGCGATAAAAAGTTCACGACGTCCAACCGCTCTATCCCTTGCATCTTAAGGAAGTAAACAGCTTGGCTCTCTTGCTCACTGAAAATAGCAACCAGAACATTGGCGCCGGTGACCTCGGTCTTGCCCGACGACTGGACATGAAATACCGCGCGCTGAAGGACACGCTGAAAACCAAGTGTTGGCTGGGTTTCGGACGCTTCGACATTATCGGGAAGCTGAGGCGTTGTCTCTTTAAGGAAGTTGTGCAGCTGATTGACCAGTGCATCAAAGTCAGCCCCGCAGGCAGCCAGTACTTCAAACGCATGACGATTATCGATCAAGGCCAATAACAGATGTTCAACGGTCAAAAACTCGTGACGAGACGTACTGGCTGATTGAAAAGCCTGACTTAGAGTATCTTCTAATTCTCGATTCAACATAGCGAATCTCCTTATGCCTGCTCTACTTCACAGAGTAGCGGATGTTTATTGTCACGTGAATACTGATTAACTTGTGCCGCTTTTGTCTCAGCAACATCTTTAGTATAGACGCCACAGACGCCTTTGCCTTGGGTATGAACGGCCAACATCACTTGAGTGGCTTTCTCTTCGCTCATGTTAAAGAAGCCCATTAACACTTGAACCACAAACTCCATCGGCGTGTAGTCATCGTTCATGAGCAGCACTCGATAGAGCGAGGGTTGCTTCAATTCAGGTTTCGCCTCAGCCGTGGCCAATCCCGGTGGATGCTGTTGATCGTCGTCTTGATCGGACATTTCAGGCTGTGCATGACGCTTTGTAATACTCATTTTCACCAAATTAATCTAAATATAAAAAATTACCGCTTTAGAGTTTATGCATTTTTCGAAAAGCGCTTCATTACCCAGCGCCCGCTAAATACTCTTTAAGTGTAACAAACAGTCAGTGTGTTGAACCCATTACGGATCGTTCATTTAACCAGTTTACGCACTCATGTTACAGATCAGATTGCATAGGAGGATGTCATGCATAGAGGTCAGGTGAAGTGGTTCAACAACGTCAAAGGTTTTGGATTTATTCTGTGTGATCAGTTTGATCAGGAGCTTTTCGTACACTTCAGTGCTATTCAGAAAGAGGGCTATAAAACCCTTAAAGCGGGTCAAGAGGTCGTCTTTGACGCTAAACCCGTCGAGAGCGGCTACCACGCTATCAATATTCAGTTCGACGTAGCCTAAAAGGGCTCATTCTGGGACTTGGGGCTGGCAGACTTATCGCGTACACTGCGCGATAAGTTTTGAGTACTCCTACCCTATGTCTACCCTCTATCTACTGAACAAACCCTTTAATGTCCTACCCACCTTTACCGATGATCAGGGTAGAGACACGCTTGCACAGTTCATTGATATCCCCAAAATCTACGCCGCAGGCCGTTTAGATTACGATTCCGAAGGACTACTGGTCTTAACCAGTGACGGCGAACTGCAGCACCGGCTCGCACATCCTAAGTTCAAACTCCCCAAAACCTACTGGGTTCAAGTAGAGGGCAGTATCACTGAACAGGCTTTGGATCAGCTAAGACAAGGGGTAGAGTTAAAAGATGGCTTAACCCGCCCCGCCAAAGCAAACATCATCCAGATCGATGAACCCTGGCCAAGAACACCACCGATTCGTGAGCGCAAAAACATACCAACCAGCTGGATTGAGCTGGTCATCAGTGAAGGGAAAAACCGCCAAGTCAGACGAATGACGGCGGCCGTCGGATTTCCAACCTTACGTTTGATTCGCTATGCCGTGGGTGAGTGGACAATCGATGATTTAGCACCAGGCGAGTGGCGAAAGTTGGACGTTAACCTAGCACCACTGCCTAAAAAGAGAACTCAACCTGCGAATAACAGGCGGACTAGCGGTCGCCCCAGCTCTTCGCGGCCTCGACGTCGCTAGCTTTCTGCTCGACCCAAACCGATCCTTTATCACTCACCTCACGCTTCCAAAACGGCGCGTCACGTTTTAGATAATCCATAATAAAGCTGGCCGCTTCAAATGCAGCATTGCGATGCGCCGAACTCACAGCCACTTGCACAACCTCTTCGGACAACCCCATAGGACCGACTCGGTGCACAATATAGATACGTTTTAGCGGCCAACGTTCTCGTGCTTGAGTCGCTATATTGGCTAAGGCCTTTTCAGTCATGCCTGGGTAGTGCTCTAGCTCCATGAACTCTAAATCGGCATCCGGCAATTCACGCACCATGCCTGTGAATGAGACCAGTGCCCCCACCCCTTCTGGTGACTCTTTCAACCAAGTCAAACCATCTGAACTGTCAATCGGTTGCGTAACGACTTCAATGCGATCTTGCATTCTGACCTCAAAATTAAGAAACACCGCCTAGAAACGGCTTAAAATCTGATATGATAATCAGCTATTTTATTGCAGATAGTTAAACGATGCACGACTCCAAACCAAACCGCTGGTTTCCACATGCGACCGTCGCAACAATTGTTGAGAAAGAGAATCGCTTTTTACTGGTAGAAGAGATCATCAACGGCGATCAAAAGGTGCTTAACCAGCCAGCTGGCCATGTTGAAAATGGAGAAACTCTGTTTCAAGCAGCACTGCGTGAAACCGAAGAGGAGACCGCATGGAGCGTTGAACTGGATGCCCTACTGGGACTCTATGTCTACCGCGTGCCTGAATTAGATCTCACCTTCCATAGGGTGACTTTTATCGCGAATGCGCTGTCGCATAACCCTGAACAGGCATTGGATGAGGGGATTCTCCAAGCGGTCTGGATGACGCGCGATGAGGTAGCAGAGAACAAGCACCGTTTACGCAGCCACCTGGTACTGGACTGCATCGATGACTATTTGGCAGGCAAACGCTACCCACTTAATTTAATACACGATCAATTAGACTGACTTCATGAGCACAAAATCGATCACCGAGACAAAAGTTATTGTCGGCATGTCTGGCGGCGTGGACTCCTCTGTCTCTGCATACCTTTTAAAAGAACAGGGCTACCAAGTTGAAGGTCTGTTCATGAAAAACTGGGAAGAGGACGACGGTACTGAGTACTGTACCGCTCTTGAGGATCTAGCCGATGCACAAGCGGTGTGCGACAAACTTGAGATCAAGCTTCATACGGCTAACTTTGCTGCAGAGTATTGGGACAACGTCTTCGAACACTTTTTAGAAGAGTACAAAGCGGGTCGCACCCCCAATCCAGATATCCTCTGCAACCGTGAAATCAAATTCAAAGCCTTTCTTGAGTATGCACAACTACTGGGTGCCGACATGATCGCAACTGGTCACTACACACGTCGTCGCCTGCAGGGTGGAAAGGGCGAGCTGTTAAAAGGTCTAGATCCCAACAAGGATCAGAGCTACTTCTTACACCAAGTGGGCCACCAAGAGCTGGCCATGACGCTATTCCCTGTTGGTGAGTTGGAGAAACCTAAGGTTCGTGAGATTGCTGAAAAGCTTGATCTAATTACTGCCAAGAAGAAGGACAGCACGGGTATCTGCTTCATCGGTGAACGTCGCTTTACCGATTTCTTAAAACAGTACATCCCCGCTCAACCAGGCAATATCGTCACACCCACTGGGGATGTCATCGGAAAACACCAGGGCTTAATGTACTACACCCTTGGCCAGCGTCAGGGCCTCGGCATTGGTGGCCTGGCCAACTACTCCGAAGAGCCGTGGTTCGTGGCGGGTAAAGATTTGAACGCTAATGAACTGATCGCAGTGCAAGGCATCGATAATGAGCTGCTCTACAGTGATTGGCTCTATGCGTCCGAGATTTTTTGGATCAACGGTGAAGAGCCTCAGCTACCGATGAGTTGCACCGCAAAAGTCCGTTACCGACAAGCGGATCAAGCCTGCCGCATCGAAAAGCATGAAAAGGGCTACAAGGTCTATTTCGACCAACCTCAACGAGCAGTTACACCGGGACAATCACTAGTTCTCTATCAAGGCGATCTCTGCTTAGGCGGCGGTGTCATTGAACAGAGTTCACGAGATCTGACTTGGGGGGATAGATAGATGTCGAGGGCAAAACAGGAGCAGGCGATCGCAATGGCTGCCATCTTTCAAGCAGCCCACCTCGTCGATCAGATTGCGCGCCAAGGGAGCTGTTCAAGCAGCAGTTTCGAAGTCTCTATCGCGTCACTGTTCGAGATGAACCCAGCTACGACTGAGGATATATTTGGCGGTCGGCAGCAACTTAAAATCAATCTTAATGACGGCTTTAATTCAATACAGCAAATTATTGATAAAAAAGAGAATGCTTACTCACCAATGGTGATGCGCTACGCACTAAGCCTGATCACATTGGAGCGCAAACTGGCCAAGAACAGCGACTACCTGAATACCATTTCAGAGCGTCTGGATGAGCTTGCAAAAAAAGCGGACTACTTCTGGCTGAACAATCACCGTGATGACGAACCGACCGATGCCAGTCGATTTACTCACAGTTCAGTACTAGCTGGTATTGACGCTCTCTATCAAGAGACGATCAGCAACTTTAATTTCAGAATTCAGGTACAGGGTGACCCACGCAATCTGCAGAACAATGAAAATGCAGCCCGCATACGCGCCCTTCTACTGGCAGGCATTCGAGCGGCTATTCTTTGGAGACAGGTTGGCGGCCAACGCTGGCATCTGATCTTCTTTAGATCGCGCGTCGGTGACGCTCTTCAAGAGCTGAAGCGGAATTAATTAAGGATCGTTGCGAGGTTCTTTTGCGGTTTCAGCTTCGCTGAATTCGCTACTACAATTGTGCTTCGTAGAAATATAGTACGGAACTCGGATGTGGGAGCGAATTAGCGCGAAGTTGCGGTGACTGGCTTTTAGCCTGTCATCCACTGACGGGCTTCCAATGGAGGCGCTGGAAATTGCTGATAGAGCGGATGACAGGCTAAAGCCTGTCACCACAACCTTAGACACTCCCCAACCTCTGCTTTTTTCTATATAATCTCGACCCTTAAATTCACGCTATTCAAGAGACCCCATTCATGGAACTCACTGCTCTAACAGCCGTATCGCCCGTTGATGGCCGCTACGGAAGCAAAACCTCTGCCCTTCGTACTATTTTTAGCGAATTCGGATTGATCCGCTTCCGTGTTGAAGTTGAGATCCGTTGGTTGCAGCAATTAGCTTCACATCCGCAGATCACTGAAGTCCCTGCATTAAGCAGCGAAGCCAATGCACTGTTAGATACACTGGTTGCAGAATTCTCTTTAGAACAGGCTGAGCGCATCAAAGAGATCGAGCGCACCACCAACCACGATGTAAAAGCGGTTGAGTATTTCATTAAAGAGCAGATCTCTGGCAATGCCGAACTCAACGCGATCAGCGAATTTGTTCACTTCGCTTGTACCAGCGAAGATATTAACAACCTGTCTCACGCACTGATGCTGAAAAACGGCGTCGCCGTAATGCGCACAGAGATGGAAGCGATTGAACAGGCCATTGCAAAGATCGGACAAGATTTTGCCACTCAGCCAATGCTATCGCGCACCCACGGCCAGACAGCTTCACCATCGACCTTAGGTAAAGAGATGGCTAACGTAGCTTACCGTCTGCGTCGTCAAATCAAGCAGCTAGACAGCATCGAGTACCTTGGCAAGATTAACGGTGCCGTTGGTAACTACAATGCCCACCTAAGCGCATACCCAGAGATCGACTGGGAAGCGAATGCCAAGAGCTTTATTGAAGGTCTAGGATTGAACTTCAACCCCTACACGACGCAGATTGAACCTCACGACTACATTGCTGAGTTGTTCGACCTAGTCTGTCGTTACAACACCATCCTGATCGACTTTGATCGTGACGTTTGGGGCTACATCGCCTGGGGTTACTTCAAGCAGAAAACGATTGCTGGCGAAGTGGGTTCATCAACCATGCCACATAAAGTTAACCCAATTGATTTTGAAAACTCAGAGGGCAACTTGGGCATCGCGAACGCAGTAATGGGCCACCTGACCATGAAACTGCCAATCTCTCGCTGGCAGCGCGATCTAACAGACTCAACCGTACTGCGTAACCTAGGTGTCGGGTTTGGCCACAGTCTGATTGCCTATGCATCGACACTGAAAGGCATTAGCAAACTTGAAGTGAACGCGGCACGCCTAGATGAAGATCTAGACAACAGCTGGGAAGTGCTAGCTGAGCCTATTCAGACAGTGATGCGCCGTTATGCGATTGAAGAGCCGTATGAGAAGCTAAAAGCACTGACTCGCGGTAAAGGGATGACTAAAGAGGTGATGCTCGATTTCATCGAAACACTTGAGATCCCAGAGTCCGCTAAAGCAGAGCTTCGCACACTGACACCGGGTACTTACGTCGGTAATGCAGCAGAACAAGCGTCTCGCATCTAATCGATGAAGCGCTGAATAAAACGCTCCTTATGGGGCGTTTTTATTGTTTAACACAACAGATCACCCATCATGCTGAACAACATTCGAATTGTTTTAGTCGAGACCTTCCACCCTGGAAACATTGGAGCGGCGGCTCGCGCACTGAAGAACATGGGACTGGGCCAACTCTGGCTAGTCAACCCTCGTGAGTTTCCAAGTGAAGAGGCCACTTCGCGTGCCGCTGGCGCTAAAGATTTATTGGAGAGTGCGAAGGTGGTTGCAACCCTCGAAGAGGCGATTGCAGACTGTCAGCTGGTGGTCGGCACCAGTGCTCGTGAAAGAACCTTCGACCTCCCCTTGCAAGACTTAGAGAGCGCTGCACAACAGATTCATACTGAATCACACTCCGGCGAAGTCGCGATCATCTTTGGGCGCGAGACCATGGGTTTAAACAATAAAGAGATGCTGATGTGTAATCGACACCTGTTTATTGATGCCAACCCAGTCTACCCGGTTTTGAATGTTTCACAGGCGATTCAACTGGTTTGCTATGAGTTACGCCGTGCCAGTCGCCTAGCACCTGAAAAAGTTGAAGAGGCACCCTACCCGCGCCAACATGAGATGGTTCTATTCTTTGAACACCTAGAGCGCGTGCTACGTCGAGTCAGCTTTATCATCCCTCAACACGAAGGACGCGTATTGGATAAACTGAAACGCTACTTCAATCGCACCCGTCCAGAGAAAACCGAGATGGGTATGTTACGAGGCATTCTCAACGCCGTCGAAGAGACCCTGGATCGCGAAAACAAGGGAAGCTAACGCGCGAAACCGGACATCGCCTCATCTTCGATAAGGCTCCAACAACAATCCATCGAACGCATTCTCGATCGCAAATGGCCGAACCCCCGTAGGAGCGATCTCGCAGAGGTCGCGAAACCGGACATCGCCTCATCTTCGATAAGGCTCCAACAACAATCTATTGAACTCGTCTTCCCTTTCACACACGCATTAAGGCTTTTCCAAAAACGCCTCTAAACCCGCAGCAGCAACCGCATGATCCTCTGGCGCTTTAGCACCTGCTACCCCTAGCCCCCCGATGGTTTCATCGCCCAGCTTAACGGGTAGACCACCAGCGATCAGAGAGACTTTAGGATTTTGCGCTAGCCCCTGCATCACCAATGGACGCTCACCCACAATCTCCTGCCACTTAGCGGTTGGCCAGCCATAGCTCGCAGCGGTGTAAGCTTTACGCTCCGCAAACTCCAAAGAGGCATCCGGCGCCTTAGGGTTTCTGAGTACCACTAAAGGCAGACCTGAGCGATCGACGACAACCACATTCATGGCGAACCCTTGAGTATCCGCTTCAGCTTGAACGGTTTTAGCCAATTCAAGTGCCGCTTCCATTGTTAAAGAACGAACCGATTCAAACATAGCTTCCCTGGTTACCTCATACCACTCTATGACTTTGCTTGTGGTACTGATCAAAGAGCACAATGATCAGTAACAGCCCCAACAAACTTAAACTCAGGTATCCCAAGAAGCTACCTGCCATTGCAAGATTATCCCCAACGAAATACCCAAAACCAAAATAGATTAACAACCAACCAAGCCGACCTATTAGACAGTTTAGCCAGTATTTTGTTCGACCTAATGAAGAGGCACCTGCCATCAGGCTGACAACCGCACTGATGTGCGCCACCAAAGATCTCGACAGTATTAGTGTCAAAGAGCCCCAACGGTGAAAAAGATGCTCTACCCTGTGACGACTCTTCTTATTGAAACCAAATTTTGCGCCGTGCTTATCGAACCAAGCGGTATCCATTCGTCGACCCAACTCAAACAACAGAACATCACCTAAAAACGCTGCAACCACTATCCCAACAGCCGCAAAAAAAGCATCGAACAGACCTGAGAAGGCCATTAGCCCCACTATTCCGGTCATTGGACCCGCTGGTACAGGCAAACCTAAAGCACCAAGTAATACAACCGCTAGCACGATAGGAAGACCATAAAGAGCCAACCCCTCATACAAGAGCTCATTGAGCGACGCTGACCAAGAGCCATCATCACTCTGCTGCAAATCACCTGACTGGGGAACTAAAGACTGAACCTTAGCAATCAGAGTCAGTTCACTCATACCTCGACTCTCCGCAATCGATTTTAACGTTGAGCTCTTCTCTGGCAACGGCGCACCTAGCACCCCTACCAATCCCTCTAATGAAACCTGATAATGGTCAATTAAATCACTCAGTGTATCTTTAGCACGGATATCTGCAGCGGTCTCAGAACCCAACAACCTCGCATTGTTAAGCACCGTATAGGTTTTATAACTCTTATTCACATTGAACAGAGTAAATGCCGTCAATATTATGAAAACAACCAAAAAGCTCTTTTTAGAGAGCTTGGGGAGGATGATAAGAGGGATTTTCACGACAGTTTTTTCTGCCAAAAGAGGGCTTCACCCCCTAGTTCACCAAGATCGTAGCCTTTATAGCCCAACCGTTTGTAAGCAGACTGAGCAACGCCATTCTCCTCTAATACTTCCAAGGTAATTTTGCAGCAGTTCAACTCCTTAGCCACCGCTTCGATAGCAGCAAAGAGTGCATCGACAACACCCTTACCTCTCGCTTGGGGTGCCACATAAACGTCGTGAATATTGATCAATGGAGCGGCATTAAAGGTGCTAAAGCCCATAAAGGCATTAAGCAGCCCCACTGGCTGATCATTCACATAGGCAATAAAGCTATTTGCACCGTCTACCTCAGCTAATTTAGCAGGAAGAGCCTGCTTCACTTCATCACTAAGCGGAGTGTCACCCCCCAAGGGATCCAATGCATAGGCATTTAATAGAGTGACAAGATCTTTACCCTGTTGCGGGTCTAGGTAATCGACTCGTGTAATCTGTAATTCATTCATCACTGAATAATAGTAGCTCACCCAGGATCGGTCTATCTAATTCATCTATTGGTGACTGGCCTTCAGCCTGTCATCCGCAGTTAGAATTTAATACCTATCTGGAAAACACCGATAAAGCAGATGACAGGCTGAAGCCAGTCACTGGAATTCTTAACAAAGTAGATATCACCCACCGGCCCTTTAATTTAAAATGAAGCCATCATTTTTAAAGGATTGGCTATGTACACAATTAACTGGGGTGATTTAACGGTTGAGACGTTTCTGCGTGACTATTGGCAACAGAAACCAGTGTTAATTCGCAATGCATTTCCCGACCTTGAACCCGTTGTCAGCTCTGATGAATTGGCAGGCTTATCCCTCGAAGAGGAAGTCGAATCGAGACTGATTCAATTCAAACCGGACAGCTCAGAATACCAGTTGGAATGTGGTCCTCTAAATGAGGAGACCTTCGCACATCTTCCAGAATCGCACTGGACGCTTCTAGTGCAAGCCGTAGACCACTACTCCCCGGAAGCAAAAGCATTGCTAGATGCCTTCAACTTTGTCCCTAACTGGCGCATCGATGATCTGATGATCAGCTATGCAACGCCGGGTGGTGGTGTTGGACCACACTATGACAACTACGATGTCTTTTTAATTCAGGCTAAAGGGACACGTCGCTGGGAGTTGGGTGCTATCGAATCCAGCCAATCACCCCGTTTACCGGATGCGCCGGTTATGATTCTGAGTGAATTCCAATGCCTAGAGAGCTTTGATCTGGAGCCGGGCGATATGCTCTACCTCCCTCCACAAGTCGCTCATAACGGCATAGCAACCAGTGAAGATTGCGTCACCTACTCTGCAGGATTCAGAGCACCATCCGATGCCGAGATACTGCGAACCGTATCAGACAGCATCGGTGAAGCCCTGACTAGCGAACACCGGTTTAGTGATCCTAAACGAACTCTTTGCCAATCGCCGGGGGAGATCGATCAAGCGTCCATCACTCAAATCGAACAGCGCCTAAAAGCACTTTTATCCAATCGGGAACAGCTTGAAAGCGCTTTAGGGTCCTTGTTTTCAGAACCTAAGTATCCTGATCAAACTGAACAGCTTGACCCAGAGGATTACGATGATTGGATACTGGGCGCCACCGAGGACGGTATCGAGCTTCTTCCAAACAACCGCCTGCTCTATTCTGATGGTGAACAGTTCAAACTCTTCTGTAACGGCGTTCAGCTAGAGGTCGATGACGCAGAGATAGAACTTGCTAAACAGCTAGCCAATCAAGGTTACCTATCAGCTAATCAGTACAAGATTGGCGAGTCATCGCTCATCAAACAGCTCTTTACTCAGGGAGCCATTCAGTAGGTAATCGTGCCTTCACATTAAACCAGCGGTTCGCCAAAGGACAGCTTATGTCGCTTTTATACTATTTTCCACCTACAACTTCTTGCCATGCACCAAAGGTCTTATAGAAGAAATTGGTATATAAAAAGAGTATTTAATCGCTGTAAAAACAGACAATTTACGACCATTTACTATTAAACTTAAGTCGCTAAACCATAGTCTATATTAAAGTAAGTTATTGTTTTATATAAATTAAAACAAATATCACCACATTGACTGCTTGTAGTTTAACTACAAGAAATACGACCACCCCCTAACTGACACCCTCCATTCTATGCTGCTATGCACAAAAGCACTTTGACAGCAGGTGCAGCAATCCTCATGATGTCGCCATCGGTCAGGTTTGATTTTTTTGAACCGACAGAGATTTAACACATTCGGGTGCACAGGTACCCATTATTGAGGATGAGATATGTCTACATACAAACAAGAGATTGAAGCTCAACAAGCGACTTGTAACCAGTACGGCGGCACTTGGTCAGCAATCAATGCTGAATCTGCTGCACGCATGAAACTTCAGAACCGTTTCCACTCGGGTCTAGATATCGCTAAATACACTGCAGCGATCATGCGCAAAGATATGGCTGATTACGATGCTGATACATCTAAATACACTCAGTCTCTAGGTTGCTGGCACGGTTTCATCGGTCAACAGAAACTAATCTCTATCAAGAAGCACTTCGGTTCTACTGACAAGCGCTACCTTTACCTATCTGGCTGGATGGTTGCGGCTCTACGTTCAGAGTTCGGTCCACTTCCTGACCAATCAATGCACGAGAAAACGTCTGTGCCAATGCTTATCGAAGAGCTTTACACCTTCCTTAAGCAAGCGGATGCGTGGGAACTTAACCACCTTTACCGTGAGCTAGACGCTGCACGTGACGCTGGCAACAACACTAAAGAGCAAGAGATCATCGCTAAGATCGATAGCTTCGAGACTCACATCGTTCCAATCATTGCTGATATCGATGCTGGTTTCGGTAACGCTGAAGCAACTTACCTGCTAGCTAAGAAAATGATCGAAGCCGGTGCATGTTGTATCCAGCTAGAGAACCAGGTTTCTGATGAGAAACAGTGTGGTCACCAGGACGGTAAAGTTACTGTACCTCACTCTGACTTCCTAGCTAAGATCAACGCTGTACGTTACGCATTCCTTGAACTTGGCGTAGATGACGGTGTAATCGTTGCACGTACTGACTCTCTAGGTGCTGGCCTAACTAAGCAGATCGCTGTGACTAACGAGCCAGGCGACCTAGGTGACCTTTACAACAGCTTCCTAGATGGCGACGTAATCAACGGTCCTGAAGACATCAACAACGGTGATGTAGTCGTTAAAGCGAACGGCCAACTAATGAAGCCTAAGCGTCTTCAGTCTGGCCTATTCCAGTTCAAAGCGGGTTCAGGCGAAGACCGTGTTGTTCTTGACTGTATCACGTCACTACAAAACGGTGCTGACCTTCTATGGATCGAAACTGAAAAACCACACGTTCAGCAGATCGCTGGCATGGTTAACCGCATCCGTGAAGTGATTCCAAATGCGAAACTTGTTTACAACAACTCACCTTCGTTCAACTGGACTCTAAACTTCCGTCAGCAAGTGTTTGATGCTTGGACTGCTGAAGGTAAAGATGTTTCAGCCTACGATCGCGCTAAACTAATGAGTGCTGATTACGATGAAACAGATCTAGGTAAAGAAGCGGACGCTAAAATCCAGAGCTTCCAGGCTGATGCATCACGTGAAGCGGGTATTTTCCACCACCTCATCACGCTACCGACTTACCACACGGCTGCTCTATCAACTGATAACCTAGCGAAAGGTTACTTCGGTGACGAAGGCATGCTTGCATACGCAGGCGGCGTTCAGCGTAAAGAGATCCGTCAGGGTATCGCGACTGTTAAGCACCAGGACATGGCTGGTTCTAACATCGGCGACGACCACAAAGAGTACTTCGCAGGTGATGCGGCTCTTAAAGCAGGCGGTAAAGACAACACAATGAACCAGTTCGCTAACGTTTAATCGTTAGACACTGCTCACAAAAAACGCGCCTTCGGGCGCGTTTTTTTTCTTATAAAAACCTAGATAAGACCAAATTGGTATAAATTCAGAGGGCCTCACTTCTTAAACTCCAACTATAATGAGTTTATAACAAACCGAAAAAGCCGAAGAGACACAGATTAGATGGCACAAAATTTGCTAAGAATAGTGTTCTTATTAACGCTTAATTACTCATAAGTATGCAGTCTATGAATTCACATCTAAGCAATCTGTTACGCCACCCAATCTACTCACTGGCTTTAGCGTTATTCGTCGGATTGGCCAGTGCTGGGTTGACCCCCATACTTTTCTTCGACGCTTCTCATCGTGTTACTTGGTTCGATATTGGACTGTTTTCACCCGTGGTGCTTGTCGCGGCCTCGGCAATAGCGTCTAAAAGCCTAATCCTGCGTAATCGCCAAATTGGGCTCTACCTTTTGGGGTATCTCCCACTCCTTTGGCATCTGACAGCTGAATCACTAGAGCAAACACTTATCAAAGGGGTCATTGTTGCCATTGTGGTTACCGTCGTTGTGCACACTAGCACCCCCATTTTTGATGACTGGAAGAGAGAGAGCCGAAGCAGGCGTTTACTGGGTGTGCTTTCGGTTATCATCGGATCGCTTTTCATAGCTTATCTTGATGGAAAACTCAGTTACTTTGGCTTTGCTGAACAGTTCTTACCGGCCTTTATCGCGATCTTAAGTGCCCGAATCTTCATCACTTGGCTAAACATCGATAAAACAGAGAGAGAGCCTTTTCAGATCTCTCATCTCATTCCGGTTGCACTCTTCATTGGACAATTACTCTTTGTAAACCTAGCACCCGACGCGTTTTTGAGGCCGGGCATTGTCATATCCCTTGCCCTACTCGCTGCTGCTATCACTCTACCCTACAGGTTATTCTGTCTCTTTTTGCCAATTGCCTTGCTACTGAACGCTGTAGAGTTTTCTATCAGTCCTTATACCCAAGCAATCGTAACCGATCGTGTTCTGCTTACATTGGCCGTGGTTACACTCGTTAGCAGCTTAATCGCAGTTAACATTCAACAGCTAAGGCAGTCTAAACAGAGACTTCTCCAAAACAGTTCTCTATTAGAGCAAGCCGTTAACCGCTTCGAGAAAGTATCCGCTGTTACAGAGATCGCTCTTTTCGAGCAGATGGATGCGCAAGGTTCTTTATGGAGTAACCAACAACTAAACAATTTGTTGGGCATTGATCAACAGACCAATCTTTCATTGCAGGCACTTTTAGACAAGATATCCATTAACGACCAACCGCTACGAGTTGAAGATCTAACACCTTTTGACGACCAACCCTACAGAGCAATGGTCAACCTTAATGACAATTCAACCACTGCCAAAAAAGTATTATTGACGGTTAATGCCGATAAACAAGGTTTTCTATTTGGTTCACTGATTGATCAAACTGATACGCTTGAACGTGGACTGATAGCTCTAAAGGCTAAGCGTCGAGCAGAGCAATTTGAGAAGATCAGTACAGCATTAATGCAGACATTGGAACAGGCGGCTGAAAAGTCAGGTTTCGATCTGGCCACAGTGCACCAAGAGTCAGAGACTATCCACTTCGCTTTCAAGGGTTATAGCGTTAATTTTCCCTCTACCGATTTTGCAGTTCATCAATTAGTAGAGAGAGTAAAACCATCGCACAAAGAGGCAATTAACTATCTCTTACAGGGCAAAATTGACAGCTGCGAAATTCCATTAAACCTTTCGAAAACTGAAACCATTTGGTGGAAAATCGACCGTATTGGCGTTGACCCTGAGAACAATGACAACCTGTTTATTCAAGATATAAGCTTGGAGAAACGAAACCAAGATAGAGTTTTGAAGTCTCGATCTGATGCAGAACTGGCCATTCGAAAACTCAACATCACGACAGATACATCGGGCATTGGTCTCTTTGAGATAGACCCAATCAATGAAAAAGTGCGTCCATCTGCAACCTTGCGAGAGATACTAGATTTACCGGTTAGTGAATTTATCTCTATTAAGGGATTTTTAGGCCTCTTCGACGAAGAAAATGATAGTGAATTTAAATCGACACTTTTGAATTTGTATACCTTCAAAGGACCTAAACATTTTAACGTCACAATAGATAGTCAAAATGGTAAACGCTATTTTGATATTACAATGACCAGTCAGGGGTTATTGTCGGTTGACCGGCAAATCCTTGGTAGCATAATTGAAACAACAGATCGACAGAGGCTCATAGAGGAGTCAAAAGAACTCTTGCACCAGGCAAACCTATCGTTTGTTCAACTTCAGGAGCGCTTTGAGAGTGAAAAACGGCTATTTGGCATTATTGCACATGAGATTAGAACACCCGTCTCAGCAATAAAAATGATGCTTGAAGATGATAGCGACCACAGCCTAGAGATCAATCAGAGTGTAAACCATCTATTGAATCTAATAGATGATCTTCGAAATGTTGTTAAACCTGAACAGCAAACTGCAAGACAGAGAAAAACCGGTCGCATTTCACAAACTTTGCTAGAAGTGTGTAACTCAATGCAAATCTCAGCCAAAGAGGCTCAAATTGATCTAGTTGTGTCAGAGTTGGACTGGGAAGACCCTGAAACCTATTTTGACACGACCTCGCTTAAGCAGATGCTGATCA
Organism: Marinobacterium sp. xm-d-530; assembly: GCF_013283365.1. Lineage (GTDB taxonomy): Bacteria > Pseudomonadota > Gammaproteobacteria > Pseudomonadales > Balneatricaceae > Marinobacterium_E. Next base: position 150,447 of record NZ_WBYM01000005.1, read on the forward strand.
ACTTTTTGCGCAACGCTTTTATTCATAGCGAGGCTAGCCAGGTTTCTGTTGATCTCTACAGACCGACGATCGACACCAACATCGTCAACTACACCATTAAAATAAGTGATAACGGACAGGGGATTCCGAAGGAGTATCAAGCCAATATATTTAATGCCTACTATCGCGGTGACTCAAAAGCGGATGGCAGCGGTATTGGCCTGTATCTCTGTAGGCAAATTGCCCATGAATTGGGCGGCACTATCCAATACGAAGATACCCCTGGTGGTGGCGCTACCTTCTTGATCAATCTAGCCGTGGATCTTATCTCAACGGACTCTGGCACTAGCGAGCTCGATTCACAGAAAACTTCAGAACCAAAAGAATCAACACAATCGACTAAGGCTTTGGACCTTACCAATAAGCGCGTTCTGGTCGCTGAAGACAATCTAATGATTCGCACGCTTACCAAAAAAATGATTGAGGGTCTTGGAGCCGAGGTGGTTGCCCAGGAAGATGGTCAGTTAGCTCTCGCTGCGGCTAAAGAGGGCGACTTTGACCTAGTAGTGACGGATATTTTCATGCCAAACCTCGATGGATATGGCTTAGTGTCAGCGCTTCGTGAGATCGGTTTTTCCGGACCTATTGTCGGCGTGTCAGCCGCCACAATCGGTGAAGAGCGTGATCGATTAATCGAAGCCGGCGCTTCTGCGGCACTGGCAAAACCTATCTCTGTAGAAAAATTGACGGAAGCATTACAATCCATAGATCAACAAAACCAGAGTCTATGATATGCCGGATAGTTATCTATTTACGCCTCGCCCAGTCACCGCTTTAACGATTCGCGGTGACGAACGTCAATTTCCTGTGAATCGCATCTTTTGTGTTGGCCGAAGCTATCAAGCGCATGCGGCCGAGATGGGCGATAAGATTGATAAAACCACACAAGAGCCCTTCTACTTCATTAAAGACCTTAACGCCATTCAGGCGTCAGGAACCGATCTACCCTACCCTCCAGGAACCGAAGATCTACACTACGAGATGGAGTGGGTCGTCGCGATCGATCAACCGGGCTTTGAGGTTGATGAAGAGAGAGCGGAAGCGATGATCTATGGTTACGCCTGTGGGTTAGACATGACACGCCGCGATCTGCAGCAGAAAGGCAAAGACAAACGTCGCCCTTGGGATCTAGGTAAAAACTTTGAAGGCGGTGCCATCATTACCGACCTGGTTCCAAAATCGGTCACAGGAGTGCTTGAACGTGGCAGAATCGAACTGCGTGTGAATGGTGAAACCAAGCAGACAGCTGACATCTCTGATCTGATCTGGTCACCCGCAGAGTTGGTCATGCACCTCTCTAAATATTACCACTTACAGCCGGGTGATCTTATCTACACCGGTACCCCAGAAGGAGTGGGCCCCGTTGTCAAAGGTGACCGTATCGAAGGCAGTGTTGAAGGTGTGGGCTCAATTTCACTTAACATCGTATAACGAATTATTAATACCCTCTCAAAAGGAGATAGTGATATGAAATGTAATGTCGGTGGAATGGATCGCGCTCTGCGCATTATTGTCGGTTTAATCCTGATTGGATTGGCCTTCACAGAGACAGTGGGTAGCTGGGGTTACATTGGTGTAGTACCGCTGTTAACCGGTGTGTTTGGATTTTGTGGTGCTTACACACTGTTCGGACTGAACAGCTGTAAAACCAAGTAACACTTCATGGGTTGGAGCGGTCTTTCAAAGGCCGCGATTATCGCCTCATCTTCGATAAGGCTCCAACATCAATTCAAAGCTTTAAGCGTTGGAGCGATCTCACAGAGGTCGCGAAAAAGGCATCGCCTCATCTTCGATAAGGCTCCAACATCAATTCAAAGCTTTAAGCGTTGGAGCGGTCTTTCAAAGGCCGCGATTATCGCCTCATCTTCGATAAGGCTCCAACAATTGAACTTAACTTGCCTAAACAACTTCGCCGGCGGCATTTCCTGATGCCCAAGCCCACTGGAAATTATGCCCGCCCAAGTGCCCTGTCACATCCAACGACTCACCGATAAAGTAGAGGCCTGATACGCTTTTTACTTCCATGGTTTTCTGGGAGATGGCCTGAGTATCTACCCCACCAATGGTCACTTCAGCTGTACGATAGCCTTCGGTTCCCGATGGTTTCACCCGCCATTGAGTCAGTTGCTTGGTGAGCGCTTCAATTTTCTCATTGGAGAAGTCACCCACTGCCCCAGCAAAGCCCCAGATTGAGCACAATACCTGAGCCAATCGCTTACTCATGTATTCACTGAGCACACGCTCAATGCTCTGTTTTGGAGTCGCTTGTCGAGCCTCTTTAAGTTGCTCGTCAATATCAATACCGGGAAGCAGATCAATTTCAACACTTTGACCTGGCTGCCAATAGCTCGAGATCTGAAGAACCCCAGGGCCGCTTATGCCTCGATGAGTAAACAGAATAGGTTCCAAAAAGCTCATACCCGCACAACTGACACGCGCATTTTGTGCAGTCCCAGAGAGCTCTTTGAGTGGTGTTAAAATGTCAGGCTGCAGCGTAAATGGGACCAGTGCGGCGCGGCGAGGGGTAACCGGTAGGTCAAACTGTTCGGCCACATCATAAGCAAAGCCGGTCGCACCACCATTAGGGATGGAGAGTCCGCCTGTTGCAATAACCAACGACTCACATTGAATTGAATCAGCCGAGGTTTCTACGAGAAAACCATGCTCATTTTGTGTAAGCGAATGGACACTCACCTCTGTCTCAATCTTTACACCCGCCCAATCGCACTCAGTGGTGAGCATCGTCAGAATCTCTTTACTGGATTCATTACAGAAGAGCTGGCCTGGGGTCTTCTCGTGGTACTCAATCCCATGACGATCGACCATATCGACAAAGTGTTGCGGTGTATAACGACTCAATGCCGATTTGCAGAAGTGGGGGTTATTCGATAGAAAATTGGCCGGTGTTGAGTGAAGGTGGGTGAAGTTACAACGCCCTCCTCCTGACATTAAAATCTTACGCCCGACTTTTTTAGTGTGTTCCAACACTAGAACAGAACGGCCACGATAGCCAGCCGTTAATGCACACATCAGACCGGACGCACCGGCACCTATAATTACGACATCAACCCTGCGTTTACTCATTCGCTGTCGCTGGTCTGCTCGCGGCTGTTATCGGCTTTTTCAGCGCTCTCTTTGTCAGCGTTGTATTGACGGATCTTATCCGCTAAGCGGCCACCCTTGCGCTCACCACGACGGCCGGCCTCGGTATCACGCTCAATTGCTGATTTAGTCGGTTTCGCATTAATACGTTTCTGATCAACCGACACATGCTTTTTCTTCTGTTTTTGCGCACGCTGTTTTCGGCTCTCATAGCTGTCGGGGTCGGCTAGACGCTCCTGCTTACGGGGCGTTTTATCCAGCACGATTTTGTTAGCCATGCGCTTCTGCTTTTTTAAACGGGTCACTTAGAACTCTCCTCTGCCTTGGCCGCTTCTTCGGCCTCTTGGGCAGCTAATTCAGCGGCAATACGATCTTTCTCTTGCCACTCTTCCACTGTTTCAAAACTGATGCGCCCTAGCTTACCACCGCGCATCTCGTTCATTAGTATCTCGGCCGCCTTGTGTATATCGACCACACCACCGGGTCGCAAGCAGCCTCGTTTACGGCCTATTTGATCCAATAAGCCTTCACCTAACTCCGGCAGCTCTTTCAGTTTATAACGCTCTACTAGTCGCTCAGGGTAAGCATTAAGGATGAAGTTAGCACCATAGACGGCCACCTGATCATAATCGATCGCAGTATCTTTAATTGCACCGCTGACCGCCAACCGGTATCCAGAGTCTTGGTCTTCAATTTTTGGCCACAAGATACCGGGAGTATCCGACAGAGCCATCCCCTGAAATACACTGTAGCGTTTATTCGCTTTAGTCACGGCAGGTTCATTACCCACTTTGGCAATGCGTCGGCCTAAAAGAGCATTGATCAGAGTCGACTTACCCACATTAGGAATGCCCATGATCATGGCACGCACTGGGCGATCTTTGTTAGCACGGGCAGGCACGGCATCTTTACAGATTTGCGGAATCGACTTGATGGTTCTCTTATCACTTGTCGTTAACTCGATGGCCGTAATGCCCTCTTGCGCATTGAACTCCTGCAACCAAGCCTTGGTTTTGTCGGGATCTGCCAGATCGGATTTATTCAGAATTTTAAGAACAGGTTTGCCTCGACGTAACGAGGTCACCAAGGGGTTCTCGCTTGAGCGAGGCAAGCGTGCATCCAACACTTCAATAACAATGTCGACCTCATCCATAAGTTGCGCAATCTCTTTACGCGCTTTATGCATGTGACCGGGAAACCAGTTAATACGTTCCATAATGACCTATGCCTTTAAGTTGGGCGCATTATACCTGTTTATTAAGAATGAATCAGAGACAAAAAAACCGGAGCCCCTTTCGGTGACTCCGGTTTTTTTACAAAAGAGTGATTACTCTTGTGGGAAAGCCTTAAGCGTACAATTAGTTATCTCACGCGCTAGACGGATAACCTGACAGCTGTAGCCGTACTCGTTATCGTACCAAACGTAGAGAACACAGCTCTTACCGCTTGAGATAGTGGCCAATGCATCGACAACACCTGCAGCACGTGAGCCGACAAAGTCGCTCGAAACCGCTTCAGGTGAGTTAGAGTAGTCAACCTGCTTCTGAAGATCAGAGTGCAACGCCACTTCACGAAGGTAGTCATTCAAAGACTCACGCTCAGTCTCTTTCTCTAGGTTCAGGTTAAGGATCGCCATAGAGACGTTCGGTGTCGGAACACGGATCGCGTTACCAGTTAGCTTACCTTCCAATTGTGGAAGCGCTTTAGAGACCGCCTTTGCTGCACCCGTTTCAGAGATAACCATGTTAAGCGCTGCTGCGCGGCCACGGCGATCACCTTTGTGGTAGTTATCGATCAAGTTCTGGTCGTTAGTGTATGAGTGAACGGTCTCAACGTGACCATTAGCAACACCGTACTTGTCATCAATCGCTTTAAGGACAGGCGTAATGGCGTTAGTGGTACACGAAGCAGCCGATAAGATTTTATCCGATGCATCGATGTCACCATGGTTAACACCCATAACGATGTTTTTGATGCCTTTACCTGGTGCTGTAAGGATAACGCGATCAACACCTTTAGATTGAAGGTGAAGCGCTAAGCCTTTGTCATCACGCCAGATACCGGTGTTATCAATCACAAGAGCGTTATTAATACCGTACTGCGTGTAATCAACTTGATCTGGGCCATCGGCGAAGATCACTTTGATCGCATTACCGTTAACGATCAGGGAGTTCGTTGCTTCATCAACTTGGATAGTGCCTTTGAACGAACCGTGAACTGAGTCACGACGCAACAAACTTGCACGCTTCTCTAGGTCGTTATCGGCTTTGCCCTTACGTACAACAATCGCGCGCAGACGCAGCGTGTGACCTGCACCCGAGCGGTTCAACATGAATCGAGCCAGTAGACGACCAATGCGACCGAAGCCGTATAGGACGACGTCTTGACCACCAGTATCTTCTGTTGATGCGCCAGCAAGTTCAGACTCTAAATAATCATTCAAATCCGCTGCACCCGATTTACGGAAATTAACAGCCAATTTACCGATGTCGATGTGTGCGTTGCGGATGCCCATTTGAGACACCTTCTCAAGTACTGGGAAGGTATCTACGACTGAAAGCTCTTCACCCTCAACCTGACGAACGTAACGGTGATCTTTAAGTAGATCGATCACAGATTTACGAACAGACAGTTGGCCGAAAACAGAAATTTCAACGTTTGATTCACGGTACAAACGACCAACCACAGGGACCATCGCTTCGGCGATCGATTCACGAGCATTCCACTCTGCTAGCATCAGTTCTTGAGACACAGCACACTCCTTTATAAAGGTTAAGTAACCCGTTAATTATGACACAGATTGAAATAAAGGATATACAACTTACTGTTCATAAGTTATTGATATAACTTGTAAAAAACCAACAAATGTCGACTACAAAACTACAAAACCCCTATTTTTTTGTGAAAATTACGTAACTATTACAAAAGTTAATTTTTACTTATTATTGAGTTAAAAAATCGTCATCAATTGATACTAAACCACCCCTGATATCGATGTGAGTTAGCTGAGTTACTCAATCAACTCTCCAGCGACTGAATGGCGGCCTGTATTACAGAGCTACTAAAGGGTTTTTCAATAACAGGAACATTTGCATGCTTCTTCTTAAAGCCATCTTTAACGGAGCTATAGCCAGTGACAAAGATGAAAGGCACACTCTTATTCCGAAGACAATCTGCGACCGTTTCACTCGACTCATCGCCCAAGTTGATATCCAAAACCGCCAAACCTGGAATCTTTTTATTGATCGATTCATGCGCCTCTTGAACGGTTGCAGCTAACTCAATATTTTTGTAACCCATTGCCTGCAGCATTCTCTCCAACTCAAATCCGATGATCATATTATCTTCGACTATGAGAACACTCTCCTTATCCGGTTGCCCCTTGTGAATGATAGATACTGCCTCACTCGATGTAGAGTCGCTCTTATGCTCTGCTTCTGCAGTCTCAAAATGCATCGCAGGTATGACAAATTCTGCAACCACACCGGATCGTTGATACTCAATCTTGGCTACCCCGCCCAAATCATGAGGAATAGATCGATTGATAATGACCGACCCGAATCCAAACTGTGAGGGTGACTGTTCGATCGTTACACCTGATTCGCGCCAATATAAATGCAGTTCCCCTTGGTGAATCTGCCAGTTCAAATTTATTTGACCATTTTCAGATTTAGCCGCGCCGTATTTAACGGCATTGGTTAAAAGCTCATGAATCACCATGGTCATAGTCGTGAAGGCTTTAGGACTCAGTTTGACCTCAGGACCTGATCGTTTCATGAGATTAGTCTTCGCCACTAAAGCTCTCTCTTCATTGTCGAGAATCATTGTGAGCGGAGCGAAATTCCAATTTTTTTCAGTTAAATGCGTCTGTGCAATGGCTAAAGATTGCACACGTCCCCCTAAAATCGATTGAAAATCCTTAATTGATAAATCTTGTGTCGATGTCTGCGAGACAATCCCTGATATCAACCCAAGAATATTACGAACTCGGTGATTAAGTTCGTGTATGAGCATATCTTTTTGACTTTGCGCTTCACTGGCTATGCGGTTGTAATCATCCAAGTTACGTACAATTATTTCCAACAGTACGGTCTTGATCTGTTCAGCTAAGGCGATTTGTTGATCTGTCCAAGGGGCTGAATACCCCTTTCTCATTTCGATCCAAGCTTCGAAACTTTTTCTTGGTGTTAAACGAATACCGTTTGGTCCTAGCTCAACTGGCTTCTCAGGATTGCCAGCCCAGCTCACCGATTGCGGCTCCTCTTTTCGAAGAAAAATAAGCAGATCCTTAGGCCTTCTAGACATCGGAACCACTAACATACCAGCAAAACGATCAGCGATTGTGAGATCATCATTGAGCCACTCTTGCAGTGACTCCACACTAAAAATACCGCTTTGTGATGAATGATTGAGTCGTTTTACAAGCAGTTGGATATCTTCAGAACTAATCGGATCTCCGGCCACTTGGTATTCACCTCCGACCACCAGCACCATGGAATCGGAGGGAATGAGTTTATGAATAAAATTGACATGCGATTTAAGGTTATCAAAGAGTGACAGATCATTGTTTAAGCTTGTCACCAATTTCATATGCAGCTGTCGGGAGAGCTCAGTATCACTGTGACTTTGGCTGTTAAGCTTTACTCTTAGCTCCAATGCCAAGGACTCAACATAGAGCTCTGCAATTGTTCTATCACACAGCGATACGTATTTATTTGAATAGTGGTGACACGCGAATAACCCCCAAAGTTCACCGTCAACAAGAATGCTAATAGACATAGACGCTGCAACACCCATGTTTTTTAGATACTCAATGTGAACAGGCGATACAGAACGAGTTGAGCTAATCGAAAGATCAATGTTGGCGTGTTGCGGATGGATCGGCACGCCCGTGTCATGTACATCAGCAATCAAACGGGTGAGGTTTCTTTTGTAAAGCGCTCTGGCTTGTCGTGGTATGTCCGATGCTGGGTATCTAAGACCCATAAAGGAATCGACGGATGCATTGCGATGCTCAGCGACAACCTCTCCGCTACCATCTCCATGGAATCGGTAGACCATGACTCTATCAAAGCCCGTTAACGTTGAGACGTGTTCGGCCGAAATTGAGAGCAAATCCTCTAAATTATCAGTGTCTGTTACTTTTCTGATCATCTGCTTGAGGACCTGAAGTTGATCTGAAGAACTATCAACACTCTTTTCAAGCTCAACCACTATGGTGCTGCCCGATAAATGGATCGCCAGATCGTATAGCTGACCTGTTTTAAACAGATCAATGTTTGTGAGTCTCTCAGAATGATCAGAGCCATTTATGCCGAGGAATGTGGCTTTAATCCTATTCACTTCAGTCTTATCGAATAGAGTCTCTAAATTTCGACCCAGCATCTTATCCACGGGTACCTTAAACAGCTCTGTGACATTTTCGGAAGCGGCAATGATGCCCCAATCTGAGTTGAACGCGATAAAATAACCAAAGCTCTGTACGCGTCCCAACAGGTGAATGGGTTCTTTTTCACAGGTACTCAAATCGTATTGTGTATTCAGTTTGACGACGTTAGACATAATGTTTTTGCTCGTTTTCATTAATCACGGGTTGGTATTGATTCAGGCGAACCTTATTAAGAACGGCTTCAATGGCAGTCATTCCCGCGGGTTTATTGAGTATCTCGTTAAATAGATGCGCCGTATTGGTGAGCTCAATAGATGAAGAATCCAGTGCCGTTAGACCAATAATGGGAAGGTCATACCCCTTATCCCTAAGTTGTTTAGTGGCTTCAGGTCCATCTAATATCGGCATATTGAAATCCATAAACACTAGGTGAAAGTCTTTCTCTGATTCCACTTTATCAACAGCCTCAGCACCATTTTTGGCCAAAACCACATCGACCTTTCCGATCTTTAATAACTGTGATTTAAGAAGGATTAGATTGGTCATGCTGTCGTCTACAACAAGCACCTTCAACATCAACTCTTGAGGGGGGCTCTCTGCTTTTAATTTAACCTGTTGAGCAACTGAATCACTTAAACCACTTTTTGCAAAAAAGTCGTGTAACAGGCTTGGCAAAATAGGCTCAAAAATTTCATCCGTTCGATCGACCAAGCCTGGTGGAAAAGCACTATTCTCAGATCGAATGATCGCTATTCGTCCCTCAAGGATTTTTAACGTCCAATCCCTACAGAGATGATTCTCTTGAATCGCAATTTTCTCTGAGACGACCAACGCATCAATGTTTGTCTTGGTTAGCTGTTTGAAAGACTGGACTCTGATGACCGAGGCACCCCAATCCCTTAAGAAGGTCTCAATGATTTCAAACTTAACTGATTTATCAGCAACAACCGCCACGATCGGGTCTGATCTAAATTTAAGGGGCGCTGAACCAGCTATTGACTGAGAGACAGGTAGCCTCAATTGAAAAGAGGCCTTAGTCCCCTTTCCTAAATCAGATCTCAGAACCAGGCTTCCACCCATTTTTTGGACTATGTCTAAACATATGCCCAAACCCAACCCTGAACCTAACGGCCTCCCCTTTTGAACATCAACCACTTGACCAAAGGGCGAAAGAATTTTTTGTATATCTTTTTGATCAATACCAATTCCGGTATCAATGACCGAGAAATGGATCTCTACTTCTGATCCAATCTGCCCCTTTAGTGCAGCCCAAAACTCAATCGAACCGCTATCGGTAAATTTGATCGCATTACCGATCAAATTGTTTAAAACTTGCTGAAGGTGAACACCATCGACCTCAACATTTTGTCTGAATAATTTCGGATCAATCATCAAACCGAGTTCAATTCCCTTACCCTCAGCAGCAATTGAGAACGTCTTAACGGTCCTTTCAATAAGGTCCGTTATATCGGTTGTGACGGGATTGATGACAACAGCACCCGATTCACTTCTTGCCGCTTCGATCGCCTTGTTCAGTGAGTCAAGAAGCCCGTTCGACGCCACACTTATTTTATCAACATGCCGTTTCGCCATTGGAGACATCTGTTCCGATTGCAAGAGTTCAGCTAGGCCCATGATGGCATGCAGCGGCGTCCGTAGTTCATGACTTAATGTTGCTATGACTTTTAACTGTTCAGTACGTGATTGGCTTAGCTCTGATTCATTCAATTCTGTAGCAATTTCAGGCTCGACTTTAACGGTCTTTTTTTGACTAGCCATTTGCCACCTCATCCAATTTAAAATATGAGTGACTGACAATATCTAGAGAGTCACTCATGCTTAAAAATAGTTTTTTAGCTGATTCAACTGCCGTCTCAATTTGCTGGGGTTCAATGAGCTGAGAATCGAGTTCATATTGCGTCGCTTTCCAAAGCGCGAAGGTGTTATCTCTGTACCCGTTATAAAAGTGGGTCACATCATGTCTATTCAAACTCCGCTCTATGAGCGGTGCTAACACCCTCCCCCCTAATGAAGCGCCTTCAAAGACATAAATCGCGCCTAGCACCTCAGATAGAGAGTTGTGATGAGTTTCAAAAGGTTCAGATTCAATAATGCAATCCAACGCATTCAGAGACTTAAGATCTTGAATTAACCAAGAGTAACGCTCAGAAACACGCTGTTTTAACGCTTCATTGGAATGATTCAAAAAGAGAGGTAGATGTTTTTTAATCCAATGTTCCAGTGCAACTAGAGCGAGAGTATATTCTCGCTCATTCAGAGTAGGTCGCACTAAAGATCTAAGGATAGGGTGAGCATCTAAGGATCTGTGAGATGCATTCGTAGACTGTTTCAAACATTCTGACGCATTAACATGGAGCATTGCTAAAGTCCTTCTGTTTTATATGTTACTTAAAGTTCCTGTACTGCTCGAAACTATTTTTATTGTCTGACTTAACCATAGATCAAAAATTTGCAAAGCCAGGTTTTTGTTGTTTATAAGCAAATTCGATGCCAAGTTTTCACATGCGGATTGATTTTTTAATAGAACAATCTGGCTAACAACTATCGACGTAAATGCTGAAATGAAATCTCTCTTTGCACCCTTACTGATGACTTTAAGCCTAACTAGCTGGGCTTCTAATATTCCTATTTTCGATACGCACGTTCACCACAACGATAAAACACAGGATGAATTTGATGATCGGAGAGTCGTCTCTCTTCTTCGTCAGTACGATATCCAGAAGGCCCTTGTTTCAAGCAGCGGTGATGACAACACTCAACGATTAAAGAGCTTGGCGCCTGATCTTGTGCTGCCAGCACTTCGCCCCTTTCGAAAAAGTGGTGAATTAAGAACCTGGATGCATGATGAGTCGGTCACTGAATATTTAGAGACACAGCTCAAACAGAACCATTACTTCGCCATTGGTGAGTTTCATGCGTTTGGCGATGAGATGCAGACACCCGTGTCAAAACGGTTAGTGGCTTTAGCCAAAGAGTACAACTTAGTGTTGCACCTGCATGGCGATCGTCAGGCGATGCAACAGATCTTTCTGCAGTGGCCCGAGGCTAAGGTACTCTGGGCACACGCTGGGTTTGAAGCCCCTAGTGATCTGGCTGGACTATTTGATCAATACCCAAACCTCTGGGCTGATCTATCCTTTAGACCAGAGATTGTTACCTGGGGAGGCTTCAACCCTGAGTGGGAAAAGGCTCTACTGGCTAACCCTAATCGATTCACCTTAGGAGCGGATACATTCAACCTGGATCAGTGGCAGAAGATGCCGCTTTACACTCTGGATACACGAGATTGGTTAAGTACACTGCCTTCAGAGGTGGCTAAAAAAATTGCTTACGAAAATGCGGAGAGGCTATTTGATGTTTCCATTTCAGATTAGACAACCGCGTTATCACTCACTGATACCTCTTATCACACTGGGACTAAGTTGCTCTTTATCTTCGCAAGCATTATTCGCCGATGTCACCACCGGTGTCATGTTGAATCAATTTCAGAGTCAATTTCCAACCATCTACCTACCCTCTGTCGGTGAGGTAGATCGTCGTCGTTTTAAGTTGCCAGATGCTACCTCAGGTGATCCCAGCTTGTACGTCAAAGGGTTTGAGTTTACCGGCGTAAGCAGCATCGATATCAAGTATCTGCATCAAGCATTCTCGCCCTTTGAGGAGAGAGCGTTCACCCCTAAGCAACTGCTTGAGCTGACGGATCTGATCACCGACACCTATCGTCAACATGACATTGCGGCTATGGCGCGCATCCCTCCACAGGATGCTAAAAACGGAACGATTGTTTTTGAGATACACGAGTCAAATTTTGTCGGGGCAATACTAGATCATGGTTTTGAAGATCATTTTAATGTCTCACTTGAGCGTGTCGAAGCAGTCGCCTCTCTTCCAGGGTCTGAAGGGGCACCGCTGATACTCTCTGAACGAGAGCGTCAGCAGTTACTGACCATAGATATGCATGGCATCAGCGTATCAGGCGGACTGCAAGCAAACGATGACGGGGATCAGGAGCTAGAACTCTGGATAGAAAACAGTGACAGATTCTCTGGATCCATTGATCTAAACAACCAGGGTCTGAATGGAACGGGTGAAGAGCAAGCCGTTTTAACATCGATGCTATCTAGCCCATTTCAACGGGGTGGTGCTGGCTACCTGAACGCCATTAATAGTACCCAGTCTCAATTTCTTAGTATGGCTTATAGAGGGCCCATTGGGCTTCGAGGAACGACGTTAGACCTGCAAGCAGGAAGGCTTTCGGCCGATACAGACAGCAAACGACATCAATCAATCTCCTACTCTTTAGGCGTTCGTCACCCACTGATTAGAACCCTTGGCAGCAATCTATTCCTATCAGGCATCGCAGAACAACGCTTGCTTGAGGAGAGCTCAATAATCAACAACTCTTCACTGACAGACAGCGATTACGAAGTAAACACATTGAGACTGACGCTCGATGGAAACCGCGCCTTACACAAAGATAGGCTCACGTATCGACTTCAAACCACCTTGGGTAACACTGACCTTGAGGGCTCACCCAACCGCGGTCATGACCTAGCAAATGCTAATACTGCGGGTGCATTCAAAACATTCAGTGGATTCTTAACCTATCGAAAACGGTTAGCCGATAACTGGCAAGTATTGACCCATTTACAAGGCCAAATGAGCCCTAACAACTTAGATGACAGTCAACGATTAATTGCAGGCGGGTCTCAGGGACTTCGGGGTTTCAGTGCTGACGAGTTGATTGTCGATCAAGGCGCGCTGGTTCGTGTAGATATTATTAAACGGCTGAACGATCAATGGCGATTTGGTGGTTTTATCGACTGGGCAAAACTGGAGAGACGCAGCAACAATACCGACATCAATGGTAGCCCATTGGAGTCCCATAACCGAATATCTGCTTATGATTGGGGCGTCGCCTCCAGCTATAGAGTCCATGAGTCACTTCAATTCGACTTATCTGTCGCTCAAGCACTATCGAATACTCAAGGGGTGAACACCGAACAGGGCGATTTAACCACACTACTGAATTTGAAATGGGAGTTTTAAAGCGTCACTCCCACTCCATCTCTTCAAAGACACGCTGTGCATTGCGCCCGTGGATCTCTTCGTAGACGTTCAAATAACTGAATGCACTCTGGTCAATGGATGACACACTCTGCATATCACCACCCTCTTCAATCAACTCACCCACTTGTTCACGCAGAAACCTGAGGTAATCAAGGGTATCAGCCTTAGCTTTTTCCAAGGTTGTTGGTGCTCCATGGCCCGGAACAATCACCTTAGGATTTAACAACTCAATCACCTCAAACGCCTCTATCCAGGTTAGATGTTGTGATTGGGAGGCCACACCAAGCATCCGATCAACAAACACCGTATCGCCTGTATAGAGAGCGGATACTTCAGGTAACCAGACAAAGTTTTCACCCGGAGTATGAGTATGACCGACCGGAATAAACTGAACCGATCGATCACCCAGTGTGAGGGTACTCTCTGAGTCTAAAAGCGTATTGGCGTAGACAGGTTTTGTGCCTTGATAGGCGTCACCAATCAAGTTAGTAATTCGCATGACCTGCTGAGCTTCACGAGCCCTCTGATCGGTTTGGGTCGCAGTGCTACTGATCAATTCAGCGCCCTGTTGCGCAAAATAGTCGTTGCCAAACCAGCGGTGATCTTGGCCACCGGTATTAATCACTTTAATGACCGGTTGATCGGTGACTGTTTTGATCGTAGCTTCGATTTTCTCAGCCCCTCTCCAGCTACCACCTGAGTCAATCAACAGAACCCCCTGGTCAGAGACTACAAAACCAAAGGTGGCATTGTTTCCGAAATTTTCGGGAGATCGATCGGTCAGCGGCCCCACAATAGAATAGGTATTTGGAGCCACCTCTATGACCTGTAACTCATCAGCTTGAACCAGAGATGTTATTGCTAAGGTTAAAATAGCGAGGAGTGGTTTAATCATTTAGGAACCCATTGGATTGAGTGGTTGGGGCCTTATCGTAGATGAGGCGATTTCCCATGGAGTGAGGGTCAGGCTGAAGGCCAGACCCTGATAAGGGTTTATGTGATCAGTTTGCAGCGGCTCGACAGATCGTCGCGAAGCTGTCAGCTTTAAGGGATGCACCACCGACCAATCCACCGTCAACGTCAGCCATAGCAAGTAGCTCTGCAGCATTTTTGTCGTTCATGCTACCACCGTAAAGAATGGTCACGCGATCAGCGATATCAGTGTTGTGTTTGGCTATCAAACTGCGAACAAAGGCATGAGCATCCTGAGCTTGTTGTGGTGTCGCAGTTTCGCCGGTACCAATCGCCCAGACTGGCTCATAGGCAATCACAATTTGTGCAAAAGTGTCTGCACCACATAGATCGACAACCGCATTGACCTGCTCTTCTAATACAGCATTCATTTGACCCGATTGACGCTCTTCCAGTGTTTCACCGATACAGAGAACCGGTACAAGGCCGAGCTCTAGTGCTTTAAGCGTTTTTTCTGCCACCAATTGACTGGTTTCACCATAGAGAGAGCGACGCTCAGAGTGCCCCGTCAGTACATAAGCACAGCCAAGATCACGGATCATTTCACCACTCACTTCACCGGTGAAAGCGCCTTTCTCTTGATCACTTAGGTTTTGCGCACCCACTTTTATGGCGGTGTCGGCGGTTAACTCCAGTGCTTGAGGAATATAAATGAAGGATGGACAGACCGCGATATCAACACCTTTTAGAGAAGCGACCTGATCGGCCAAACCAGTCAATAGAGATTCGTTGGTCATCAACGATCCATTCATTTTCCAGTTACCCATAATTAGGGGGCGTCTCATCACGTAACTCCTTAGATCCAAACAAAAAAGACAGCTTAATAAGCCTAGAGAGCCGGATCAACCATTAGTTGCCTAGAAGAGCATTTTATATCAATCTATCTTTCTTATAATTAAGAGTTTCTTTGCGGACCATTAAACAGGTTGGAGCTCTTTGTCGTAGTGCTTAATAAGATTAATGATTAAACAGGCAATCACTCAATGGGACTTCTAATCGACGGTCAGTGGTATGATCAGTGGTATGACACTAAATCATCCAATGGAAAATTTATTCGAACAGAGGCGCAATATCGAAACTGGGTTACCCCTGATGGTGCCGAAGGCCCAACGGGTGATGCAGGTTTTAAAGCTGAACCGGGTCGATACCACCTCTATGTCTCATTAGCCTGCCCCTGGGCACACCGAACTCTAATCGTCAGAGCACTCAAGGGTCTACAAGACCAGATCTCATTTGATGTGGTGCACCCCTTGATGCTTGAGCAAGGCTGGACTTTTGATTCAGACTTTCCAGCTGCAACCAGTGATCGTGTCAATCAGAAGCAGTTTATGCACCAGATCTATACCCAGTGCGATCCAGAGTACACCGGTCGGGTAACAGTTCCAGTACTTTGGGATAAACAGAATCAGACCATTGTTAGCAATGAGTCCTCAGAAATTATTCGTATGCTCAACTCAGGTTTTAACGAGATTGGCGCAAATGATCTGGATCTCTACCCTGAATCGCTCCAAGCGGAGATTGATCAGTGGAATGAGTTCATCTACGAACCCGTTAACAATGGTGTCTATAAAGCAGGCTTTGCAACGACTCAAGAAGCTTACGATGAAGCGGTGGTGAATCTCTTTAAGCATCTGGACAGACTGGAAGAGAGGCTAACCACTCGTCGTTACTTAGTGGGTCATCAGTTAACCGAGGCTGATATCAGACTCTTCACGACTTTGATTCGCTTTGACCCAGTATATGTTCAACACTTTAAGTGTGACCGTAAACGAATCGCAGAGTACCCGGCACTATCGAACTATATGCGTGACATCTACCAGCAGCTCGGAGTAGCAGAGACCTGTGACCTTGATCATATCAGACACCACTACTACCGCAGCCACCCGACTATAAATCCGCATGGCATCATCTCCTACGGTCCAGAGTTTGATCTGATGGCGCCACACGGACGCGAGTTTTTGTAGTTGTTGGAGCCTTATCTTAGATGAGGCGATGTAAGGTGACAGGCCTTCAGCCTGTCATCCGCCGGTCAATTTTACCGACAATCTGGAAATCGCGGAGAGAGTGGATGTCAGGCTAAAGCCAGACAGCGGTGTTGCTAGTTGATATCGAATGAATATCAACGCGGCCTTTCAAGACCGCTCCAACATGCTGTCGGGTTAGGGAGCCCAGTAGATATCGACAGGGGTTTTGCTTTGGCGTAGAACAGCGCGCACAGGCATCTCTTCGGTGTCGCCCTCACCCATCGCTTGCTCAAGTACCGGCAGTTTTGAATCGCCACAAAGGTGAATAAAGATACGTTTAGCGTGCAACAACCTTTGCAAGGTCAATGTCATACGCAAATGGGGAGCGACGGGCGGAGTCACACCCATACAGGCTTTAAAACCATAAGGGTTTAACGCTGCCGTTAGCTCTGGTGCATTGGGAAAGAATGATGCGGTATGACCATCCTCGCCCATGCCTAAAATCACGGCATCAAACTCTTTTGGAAGTTCACTCAGAACCTCTTCTAGCTTGGTTTGACCAGAACAGGGATACTCAGCGTCATTAAAGTGAGGAATAAAATGCGCAGCCGCCGCTCGATTCTGTAGCAAGTGTGTTTTTACAGATAGAGCATTGCTGTCTTCATGGGTATCGGGAACCCAACGCTCATCAGCCAGAGTAATCCAAACCTTAGACCAATCGAGTTCTTGTACAGAGAGCGATTGGAATAGTGCCGCCGGTGTCCGACCACCCGATACGACCAGTGTCGCACGGCCACGCTCTTCAATTCCGGCTTTTAATAGCGCGACTATCTCTTCCGTTAAACGACATTCAAGTGACTCTCGTGTATCAAATTGAAACATATTGGACATCATTAAACCTCACTCGTGCCAAGAACGACCATCACGCTCGATCAGAGCGATTGAACCAATAGGTCCCCAGGTACCGGCGTTGTAAGGTTTCACTTCGTCACCGACATCTTTCCATGCCTGAATCAACTCGTCACACCAAGTCCAAGAGGCTTCAATCTCATCACGACGAACGAACAGTGACTGATCACCGACCATCGATTCTAGAAGCAGACGCTCGTAAGCATCCGGAGTTCGTTGGTTAGGATCACTTTCGCTGAAGTCCAGGTTGAGCGCACGGTTTTGTAGATCCATGCCTTGGTGCATGCCCAGCTGTTTAGTGACCACGTGAAGACGAATCCCCTCATCTGGCTGAAGACGAATAACCAGACGATTGTTGACGATGTCACGCTGCTTAGGATCAAAAATAAAGTGTGGGTTATTTTTATAAACCACCACGATCTCGGTCATCTTTTGCGGCATACGTTTACCGGTACGCAGGTAGAAGGGTACGCCGGCCCAACGCCAGTTATCGACATTGACTCGTAGAGAGACAAAGGTTTCAGTGTTGGACTTAGTCGCAGCACTACCCTCCTCTTCACCATAGCCAACCACCGCTTGACCACCGATAGACCCGGCTGTGTACTGACCACGAACGGCACGTTTATTGACATTGGAAGAATTAATTGGGTGAAGGGCTTTCAGAATTCTGACTTTCTCATCGCGAATCGAGTCTGCATCCAGTTTGCTCGGCGGGTTCATTGCGACCATACAGAGAAGTTGCAACAGGTGGTTTTGAACCATATCACGCATCTGCCCCACTTTGTCGTAGTAACTCCAACGCCCTTCAAGACCAACGGTTTCAGAAACCGTAATCTGAACGTGATCGATTGCCGAGTTGTTCCACTGTGAACCAAACAGGTTGTTGGCAAAGCGCAGGGCAATAAGGTTTTGAACCGTATCTTTACCTAGGTAGTGGTCAATGCGGTAGATACGGTTCTCATTAAAGTATTGAGCAACCGTATCGTTGATCACCTTAGAGCTCGCCAAATCGTGACCAATCGGCTTTTCCAATACGATACGCGTCGTCTCATTGATTAACTCTGCACTGCTGAGGTTTTTACAGATGTCACCAAACACAGCAGGCGGTGTTGCAAGGTAGTTAACCATGATTCGACTGTCATCAAGTTTAGCTTTGATCTTCTTGAAATCATCGGCGGAGGTCATATCGACCTGAACGTAATCAAGACGCGCTGAGAAACGTTGCCACTCTTCAGAGCTCATCTCACCAGGCGCTAAAAATCGAACCAGTGTCGCTTCCACCGCTTCAACAAAGGCAGCCTGGTCCCAATCCGCACGTGCAACGCCGATGATCTTAGACTCAGGGTTCAGTAGCTTCGCTTTGTCGAGCTGGAATAGCGCAGGAAATAGCTTACGCATTGCCAGGTCACCCTTGGCACCGAACAGAACAAAATCACAGGCTTGATGCATTGCATCGTTCATGAGCTACACTCCTTTGGAGGTGGAAAGAGTAAATGTAAAAAATTTATGTAATTTTAGTACATTTTGTAGCAAATGATCTACAAAAGTGATGAGCTAATTTTATATTTAAATGCACTATACCCCTTTCATTTTGGTGATTAGAGCAGTAAAACCTACTATTTTCCTTGAAACTGATACACTTAACAGACTGTTAACTTTTTTGTAATTTTTATACGTAATCCAATATGAGCATCGATATTACCCGTTTCAAAGAGCAGCTAGACGCTGTTCAACTGACTTTCAAGAGTGACCTTGCCATCATCTCCCTTTCAGGAGGGCACATACTAAGCTATCAATCCAATGGCGAGGAGCGGCTCTGGATGAGCCCTAAAGCCAACTTAGAGGCGGGCAAGTCGATACGCGGTGGCATCCCAGTCTGTTGGCCTTGGTTTGGTGCACACCCAAGCGATGAGAGTAGACCTGCACACGGCTTTGCGCGCACGTCAACTTGGACTCTGGTTGATGCTCAAGATCACGAGGAGTTTGCCTCTGTTACGCTTGGACTTGAGAACAGCGTTGCGAATCCCCTATTCCCATACGACTGCAGCCTAGCGATAAAGGTCACTCTGACCGACAAACTCAGCGTTGAACTGATTACTACCAATCTTGGCAATCAACCGATAGAGATCACACAGGCACTGCATACCTACCTCCCTATCTCTGATCTAGACAATGCCCGTATTGCGGGTCTGAAGGGTGTGGACTATGCCGATAAGCTAAAAGGTTTCGCGCGCGCAACGGAAGATCGAGATTCGGTCGATCTAACAGAGCCAACGGATAGAGTCTATTTTGACGATTCAAATTGCCTGATCTTGAATGACAAGAACCTAGAAACACGAATCTACAAACAGAACAGCGGTACCACAGTGGTTTGGAACCCAGGAAAAGAGACGGCTAACAATATGGCGGATATAGGCGCCGAGCACTACCGTGGCTTTTTATGTATTGAAGCGGCCAATGCGATGGAAGATAAGGTCCGCATCGAACCGGGTGAAAGTTTTACCCTAAGGCAAGGGATTTACGCAGCGTAGGAGCGGTATTGCAAAGGCCGCGATGCTTTTCGAAAAATCGACTCATCTTCGATAAGGCTCCAACAACTCAATGCGAAATGTTGGAGCGGTCTTGCAAAGGCCGCGTGGAAAATCGCCTCATCTTCGATAAGGCTCCAACAACTCAATGCGAAATGTTGTAGCGGTCTTGAAAAGGCCGCGAGGAAAATCGCCTCATCTTCGATAAGGCTCCAACAGCTCAATGCGAAATGTCGGAGCGGTCTTGCAAAGGCCGCGAGGAAAATCGCCTCATCTACGATAAGACTCCAACAACTCAATGCGAAATGTTGGAGCGGTCTTGCAAAGGCCGCGAGGAAAATCGCCTCATCTTCGATAAGGCTCCAACAGCTCAATGCGAAATGTCGGAGCGGTCTTGCAAAGGCCGCGATGCTCTTCATAAGATAGTTGCTAACGGAACTGGTGTCTGGCTTTAGCCTGACATCCACTCTTTCCGCGTTTTCCAGATAGACTATAAAGTTGACCCGCGGATGACAGGCTGAAGGCCTGTCACCTTAGATCGCCTCATCTACGATAAGGCTCCAACGCCTGCTCCTTTCCATCCGTGGAACCGCAGGATACCGTCCGTCCTGGACATGCCCTGCTCCTGCGCGTCCTGCGCTCGCAGGATACCGTCCGTCCTGGACATAAAAAAGCCGCCCGGGATGGGGCGGCGAAAGGAGTGCAGATGCACTCAGTTTCCACGACCTTTAGGAAACAGGAGGTCTACAGTGCAGAGGCCTTAGCCACTGCGTCTGAAGCTAGTTTGGTAATACCGTCCCAATCTTTTGCATCAATCAGATCGGTTGGTACTACCCATGAACCGCCAACCACGTTAACGCTGGGCAGGCTCAAGTAATCGGTAAAGTTGTTTTCATTAATGCCACCCGTTGGGCAGAAACGAACCTGTGGGAATGGACCCGAAATCGCTTTAAGCATCTTAGGCCCACCCGCAGCTTCCGCTGGGAAGAACTTGAACGCCTCAAAACCAAATTCCATACCACGCATCATCTCGGCAACCGAGCTGATTGCTGGTAGGTAGGGCATATCAGATTCCAAGCCCGCCTTAAACAGAGCATCAGTTGCACCAGGGCTAATGGCAAACATGCCGCCAGCCTCTTGAACCTGTTGAAACTCTTCCGGTTTAGTCACCGTGCCCGCACCGACAATGACATCGTCGACTTTGTCAGCAATCTCTTTGATCACTTCAATCGCTGAATCGGTGCGCAAAGTCACTTCAAGAACCTTTAAACCACCCGCTTTTAATGCTTCTGCCAAGGGCACAGCATCTTCCACGCGTTCAATGACAAGAACGGGCATGACCGGAGAGGTGGTTAACAACGCATCAACATTAATGCTCATTATTCGAAATCCTTTTACTGTTTAGTTCCGAAGAAGATAGAGGCACCCTCTTCCGCACCTGATACTAGAGAACGCATGCCTGCAAACATCTCACGCCCCATACCGAACTGGTGGGCCGATAGATCCTGAGTCGCGCATTCACGTGCCGCCAACTCAGCCTCATCAACCAGCAGCGTCAGCTCACCGGTATGCGCATCAAGACGAATCAGGTCACCGTCTTGGATCTTAGCAATAGCACCACCGTGCAGAGCTTCTGGTGTTAGGTGAATCGCCGCTGGAATCTTGCCAGATGCACCTGACATGCGGCCATCTGTCACCAGAGCAACCTTGTACCCCTTGTCTTGCAGAGATCCTAAGAAGGGCGTCAGCTTGTGCAGTTCAGGCATACCGATAGCCGCAGGCCCCTGGAAGCGAACAACCACTACACAATCTTTATTGAGCTCACCCGCTTCATAGAGGGCTTTAAGATCATCCTGCTCGTGAAGCACCACAGCAGGCGCTTCCACGACGTAATTCTCTGTCGGTACTGCCGAAACCTTAATCACTGAGCGACCAAGGTTACCGCGCATCACTTTAACCCCACCGTTATTGGAGAACGGCGCTTTTGCAGTTGAGATAACCTCTGCATCCAAAGAGGCTTCAGGGCCTGATCGCCAAACCAATTTACCCTCTTCTAGGAAAGGCTCTTGGGTGTAGTCTTTTAGGCCATTACCCGTCACTGTCAGAACATCCTCGTGCAACAGACCTGCACTAAGCAGCTCACGGAATAGAAGAGACATGCCACCGGCCGCTTGGAAGTGGTTGATATCAGCAGAGCCGTTGGGATAGATACGGGTTAATAGAGGCACTACATCAGATAGATCAGAC
The DNA here is from genome assembly GCF_013283365.1 of Marinobacterium sp. xm-d-530. Lineage (GTDB taxonomy): Bacteria > Pseudomonadota > Gammaproteobacteria > Pseudomonadales > Balneatricaceae > Marinobacterium_E. Next base: position 172,688 of record NZ_WBYM01000005.1, read on the forward strand.
ATATCGTCCCAGTTCACAATGACACCGGCTGCACGAGCCATCGCAATGATGTGCATGGTGTGGTTGGTAGATCCACCGGTAGCCAGTAGTGCCACAATACCGTTTACAATCGCCTTCTCATCGATCACCTGATAGAGCGGACGGTAATCAGAACCCAAAGAGGTAATACGACAGACCTGTTCAGCAGCGGCTTTCGTCAACTCGTCACGGAGCGGTGTGTAAGGGTTGATGAATGATGAACCCGGCAGATGAAGACCCATCGCCTCCATCAATAGCTGGTTTGAGTTCGCTGTACCATAGAATGTACAGGTGCCCGCACTGTGGTAAGAGTCTGATTCACACTGCAACAACGCATCTCGACCTACCTTACCCTCTGCATACTCCTGACGAATACGCGCTTTCTCTTTGTTAGGCAAACCACTCGGCATAGGACCTGCCGGTACAAAAATAACAGGAAGATGCCCAAAGCTAAGCGCACCAATCAACAGACCCGGTACAATCTTGTCACACACCCCTAAGCAAAGGGCAGCATCAAACATGTTGTGCGATAGACCAACCGCGGTAGCCATGGCGATGGTATCGCGACTGAATAGACTCAACTCCATGCCATCTTGACCCTGAGTCACACCATCACACATTGCAGGCACAGCACCCGCCACCTGTGCAACGCCACCCATGCCATTGACCGCTTGTTTAATCAGTTCAGGAAAGTGCTGGAAAGGCTGATGCGCCGAAACCATGTCGTTGTAAGCAGAGATAATGCCGACGTTGGCACTCTCCATCATCTTTAGGGTGTTTTTATCTTGCTCACCACAGGCGGCAAAGCCATGAGCAAGGTTGCCACAAGCGAGTGTAGAGCGAGTTACTTTAGAGCTTTTTGCGGCTTCCATACGAGCGACGTAGTCAGCACGTGAAGCACGGCTTCTTTCAACTATACGTTCAGTAACTTCAGCTAACTTAGGATGTACCACTTCCCACTCCTCTGCACCTAAAGGCGTTCTTATATGTAATTTAATTACATTTTAGAGTGGAACCATCTATCTAACAAGAAAAAATTAAATAAATTACGTAATAAAAATAAAAAGAGCCGCGGATGCGGCTCTTATAATGGGGCACTTTGCTTAACCGGCTGCCAAAGAAGGTAACCAAAGTACAATGGATGGAAACATAAACAGAACGGCAATCGTAAAGGCGTCCGCTATGAAGAAAGGTGTTACCCCTCTGAAGACATCCTGTACGCTCAAGTCATCCCTAACTCCGGCAACGACAAAGCAGTTGAGGCCTATTGGTGGTGTAATCAAACAGAACTCCGCCATCTTAACCACCAATATGCCAAACCAGATCGCGCACATTGGCCCTGACATACCAAACACACTGTCTGCTGCTGATACGGCCTCACCACCGTTCAGTGCCATGACAGTTGGATAGACGATAGGCAACGTTAGCAACATCATGCCAATCGCGTCCATAAACATACCCAATACCGCATAAGCCAACAGAATCAGCGCCAAGGTTAGGAAAGGTGACTGATCGAGTGAATTAATCCAATCAGAGAACGCCGAAGGGAGGTCAGCAAAACCTAGGAATCGAACGTAGATCAACACACCCCAGATAATGGTGAACATCATGACCGAGAGTTTGGCTGTATCTAAGATCGCTTTGGTCAATTGTTTAAAGGTCATGCCATTAGCAATCGCCATCACCAACACAATAAAAGCACCAATCGCACCGCCCTCAGTCGGGGTACCCAAAGATTCACCAAATGGGTTGTAGGTGAAAAGAATAATCACCGCAACGACTGCAACAATCGGCAGTGCAGGTGGTAGCGATTTAAGTTTCTCCTTCCAACTGTAACCTTTAATCGGTGGACCGAGTTTAGGAATCAAAAGAGCCATACCAACAATCAGAGCCACATAGATCAGTGCAGAGACCGCGCCCGGCAAAAAGCCGGCTAACAGCAGCTGTCCAACATCCTGCTCAACAATGATGGCATAGATAACCAAAATCGCACTGGGCGGAATTAACGAAGCCAAAGTACCGCCGGCTGCAACGACACCTGCAGCAAAGCGCTTGTCATAACCCAGCTTTAACATCTCGGGGATGGCTATACGGGAAAAGACAGCTGAGGTTGCCACACTGGCTCCCGATACCGCAGAGAAACCCGCCGTTGAAAACACCGTTGCAACGGCCATACCACCAGGCATCCAACCTACCCAACGCTTTGCAGCTTCAAACAACGACTTTGTCAAACCCGCGTAATAGGCTAAATAACCTATCAAAATAAAGGTCGGTATAAGGGAAAGCGCCTGACTGGAGATTTTAGAGTGAGGCACCTGCCCTGCTGTCTTAGCGGCCACACCTAACGCCCAAGTGAAGTCCTCTGGGTCAAACGACTTTTTCGCCCAAAAGATCCAAATCAAACCAATCATACCTGCAACGGCTGAAGCAAAGGCAACACGCATGCCAAAAACGACAGCGAGCAACAAACCTCCGGTAACGACGATACCAATCTCAATACTGGTCATCTCATTGACCTCCCATCTCTTCTAGCTGATCCGCCTCTTTGCGAGCCTGTGTTTCAATATCTTCAGTCAAAGGCACAGCGACGGGAGAGGTTTGATTTAAAACGAAGGCTCTAGCAAAACCCCATATTTGCAGTACCAAACGAATAGAGAGCACAGAGAGCGCAATGGGGGCTAGTAACTTAGCGGGCCAAAGAGGCAAGCCTATATCGATCGTAGAATCCCTAGACCAAAGAGGCGCAGAGAAATCGAAACTGCGTTCAAAATGGGACCATGAACCCCAAATCAATAAAATAACTAACAGAAGGATAATGAGAGTCGTTAAGGCTTCTACGAACCACAAAACCCGACCTTTCAACTGATTAACCAGCATATCCATGCGTATATGGCCGCCATCACGTTGAGTGTATGCAATACCCATAAAGGCAATCAGAGGCATGAACTGTTCAATCCAGTCAATGTAACCCGGTATGGGCTGGCTAAACAGGTTACGCCCTGCAACGGACACAACCGCTAGAATGATCAGACCCAACACGGTAAAACCGCCCAAAAGAGCCAACCCCGTCTCTAGTTTGTAAAGACGCTGGTCGATTCGACTGAGCAGTGAGTTATCTGTTAAAACGGAAGCGCTACCAGACATACTCTCTCCAACAATAAAAAAAGGGGGCAAAAGCCCCCTGCGAACCGCTAATTACTTAGCTAATTCAGATTCAACAAGATCAAGCAACGCTTGACCATCAACACCTTTGGCTTGCATGTCAGCTAACCAAGCTTTTGCAGCAGGCGCCGCTACGCGCTCACGGAAGGCAGCAAGAGCATCATCTGAGAAGCTAACTTGCTTGATGCCACGCTCTTCAAGCGTTGGCCACCAACGTGCCATCGTTTTATTCTCATAGAAGCTGATGTAGTGATCCAGTGACTCGTCAACAGAGCTGAGAAGCGCTTCACGGTGTTCTTCAGACAGATCCGCAAGTGCGTCTGAATTGACAACAACAGGACAGTTTACTGATCCTGGGTTTAGGTTGGTCGTCCACCACTCACCCACTTCCACTGTACCGAATGACATGTGAGCGTGAGGAGCAAAAGAGGCTGCAGAGATGACACCGCTATCCAATGCCTGACGAACTTCAGAAGCCGACATAGAACTTGGAACCGCACCTACTTCACGCATCGCAGCACCGATACCACCTGTTGCACGCACGGCTAGGCCCTCAAAGTCTTTAAGCGTACTTGGCGCTTCGCCTTTACCAAGGATATTGTACTGCGGCAGTGGAGATGGCATTAGAAGCGTAGCATTCCAGCGATCTAGATCTTTCTTGGCGGCTGGATGGTTGTAGACAGCCATAGAGATGTCAGCCTCTTGGCGAAGCGAACTGACACCTAGGAATGGAAGTTCCATTACTGTAATTGATGGGTTTTTGTCTGGGTGGTAACCGGCACAGAACTGCGCCATTTCGAAAGCACCAATAGAGATACCATCAAGGTTCTCTTTGTTCTTGGATAGACCACCATAGGAAAGATTCAGTTTGAACTGACCATCGGTTTTCTGTTCAACCAACTCCGCCAGTTTTTCGACATGCTCAGTGAAGGCGCGGCGCTTACCCCAAAGACTGACATTCCATTCAGTCGCAAAGGCTTCAAGTGATAGCGTTGCACCCATTGTCAGGGCAATTGCAGTAACCAGTTTCTTTTGCATTGTTTTCTCCGGTTTTGATTAAAAAATAACACGAAGAAGACATTAACCTAGTCACAAAAACAGCACTATGAAGAAAATTGCCAATGAAATGGATTAAGCCTGCGGATTTCCGCCAGCACCAAGCACTTGGTCTTTGTCCAACCCCAACTTCACGATTTTTTCATTGAGTGTACGACGGCCGATCCCTAGCACCTCAGCCACCTCATCCATTCGACCCTCACAATCGCGCAACACTCTCTCGATCAACGCCCTTTCAAAATTGGCCAGTGCAGGCCTTAACTTGGTATTACTTTTCAAAGCGGGATCTTTGATATTTGCCGCATCGGCCACTGACTTCGTATTCTCACGAGAGATCAACACCCTTCGTTCAGCAAGATGCATCAACTCTCTGACATTTCCAGGCCAAGAGTGGCTCATTAACCAGCTAATATCAGAACTGCTCAGGGGCTCCAGTTGCGAGTTATAGGCATCTGAAAACTTGGACGTAAAATATTGAAAAAGCATCGGAACATCTTCTAGATGTTCAGTCAGGGCTGGTAGATTAATGGTCAAACCATTTAAACGGTAAAGCAGATCTGACCTAAGGTTCGACTCAAGCTCGGTGTGGTGCAGATTTGTCGCAGAGAGTATTCGAATGTCGGCTGCTTCTGTTTTAGTACTGCCAAACTTTTGATAACCATTGTGCTCTATAAGATGGAGTAACTGAGCCTGATGCAGCTGCGAGAGTTCCACAACCTCATCTAAGAAGAGAGTCCCCCCTTCAGCCAGTTCCACATAGCCCGGCTGATCACCATCACCAAACATAAGCGCCGAAAACCTATCACTATCAATGACAGCACAATTGACTGAGATGAATGGCCCATCGGAACGATCAGAAAGTGAGTGAATAGCACGAGCAGCTAGCTCTTTACCGGTGCCTGTTTGACCCAACAACATGATTGGATTATCAGCCAAAGCATATTCATGTATCTGCTGTCGCAAATGAATCATCTGATCGCTTTGTCCAAGTAAAATATTTTCGATTTTAGAGAGTTGTTCGACTTTGTCTTTGAGCTGTTTATTTTGCAGGGACAATTTAAATTGCTGTCCGGCATGGCGAGCTGCTAGCAATAGGCGCTTAGGGTCATAAGGCTTTTCAAGGAAGGTATAGGCGCCAGCTGACATAGCTTCAACAGCCATATCGATATCACCATGGGCAGAGACAAAAATAAAAGGTGGATTACTCTCCTCCCTGTCCAGTGCTAGGAAGGCATCCAAACCACTAACACCTGGCATTCTGACATCACTAATGACCAGATTAGGCTCAATCTGTTTAATGTCATGAAGAAGGTTTTGGGCATTACTGAGTTGTGTAACATGCCACCCAGAGCTCTTAAGCAGAAGTGCCAACGAGGCCCTTACATCCTCTTCATCATCGATAATCAACACTCTCATATCAGACATTCGACAGATTCCTATGCTTTTTGTGGCAATTCGACAAAAAATTCCGCACCACCCGATTTCGACTCATTAGCCCAAATCTTGCCATGGTGTTCGGAAACAATGGCTGCACTAATTGCCAACCCCAATCCCAGTCCATTACCTTTTGTAGCCGTAGTATAGAATGCTTCGAACAGTACTTTAGGGTCTTTACCGCCAAATCCCAAGCCATTATCCGACACTCTTAACTGCCAATTCTCACCCATCATCACCAGTTCTATTTCGATAGTAGGCTGATCGACACTCGACATTGCACGGCAGGCATTTGTGATTAAATTTATAACGACCTGTTCAAGACGCTGGCTGCGCCCCTCTTCTATCACCGCCCTCTGCGGTAACTTCAGCTCAACTCTAGCCTCTAATTTATTAATCACATTTTGGGTGAGTTGTAGAGCACTGGAAATGACCTTAACCAGATCAACCTCTACTGCTGGTGTAGTATCTGGACGTGAGAAGTTACGTAGCTCATCTGTCGTCGATTGCATACGATCCGATACGGCGTGTAATTGAGAAATTAACACCTTATCGGTATCACTCCTAGCATTGATTTCAGCTGCAACCAGGTAGTTTTTTAGCATAGAGAGCGGTTGACCGAGTTCATGTATTACAGATGCTGAAAGCTGACCCAACGCAGCCATTCGTCCCGTCTGAATCAATCGAGATTGAGCTCTAGCTAATGCAGTTTGCGCTTGTTTACGCTCATTGATTTCTGACTCTAAAAGATTATTCACACTAACCAACTCGTTTCGTGTCTGCTCACTGAGGAATAACTGTTGTCGAACACGCTTGGTTCGAAATGCTAGGAAGAGCGATATTAGACTCAAAGCAACACTGGTCACGATAAAAGCAGCAAGCGTTGCTTGTGATTGAGCCAAAGCCGTTGGCCTGAGTGTATGCAAAGTCCAACCCGTTTGCTCTAGTGGATAAGAGAGATGTATCCACTCTCTTTCATTGATCTGAGCAAAGCCGTCAGAGAACAGAGCCGGTAGTGAAGTAATCTCTCGGTCAGCAAACTGACGTTTCATTTTAATCAACTGCAATTGTGAACTTGATAATGAAGAGACCGATTTATAGAGCCAGCTAGTATCACTGGTCAAAATAACAACATCATCCTCGGTGGTAATAAACCCTTCCAAAAACTCTCCGTTCCAAAGCGTTTCAAAATCAGAAACACCCACCTTAGCAGTCACTACACCAACGACGTGACCACCCTCCTCTATTGGTAGGGATAAGAAGTATCCTGGGTTACCTGTCGTGACTCCGATAGCAAAAAAAGTACCCATATTGCCTGCAATCGCTTCGGAAAAGTAAGGGCGAAAACCATAGTTTTGCCCTACAAAGCTTCCCACCTTATCAAAGTTTGAAGCTGCTACTGTTTGACCATTAACATCCATTAAATAGAGTGTTTCTAGCTCAGCTTTTTCGGCTAACTGCTTGAGCCATCGACTGACCGATTCAGTGTCACTGCTTTTCATGGCATCACGTGAGCGCTGATCTATAGAGACCGCAAACACCAGTGGGGAGTGCTGGCCTAGAATGTGCTCAAGATTTGAAGCACTCTGTTGACCCGCCGCTATCGCTCTCTCTGTTTCAATGTCTAAGTAAAATCTATAGGCAAGTTCAAAACTGATCAGTGCAGACATCAACGCACTAAACAGCACAACAGCCACCTTAGTTCTTGAAGAACGATTTCGAATTTCTCGTGTCACTATCTTATACCAACCCAAGCACTTCAGGCTTTCACGTAACGAAATCGAACAACAACGCCAATCACTCCAATCAGAGTCAAAAGACCTGAGCCGGTCATTAAGGTCTCTGCTAGGCGAGTTTCAGTGAGTTGTTCTGACAACATGGAGATTGGCAGAACTTGAAAGGCTAGCAACACCCATAAGTAAACATCATTGGCCAGCTTCAGTGGCGTTTCGCAGGATGGGCAGTCGAACGCCGTTAGGTAAGATTGGCGCTTTCGGGAGTATTCCGGCCCTCTAAGGGACGTTTGACAGACAGGACAACGGCGATTCATTATGACTCCTAGAAACCTGTATAGCGGCCCGGTTTATGATTGGTGGTCAGGACGAAATTCAATACGATGGCGCCGAGTACAGAGACGGTCAAAAGCCATGGGGTGACTAACCACAAACCAGCAATCACGATCAGTGAATCCAGCACCATCTGTAATTTGCCAGCACGAATACCGTAGCGTTCTTGAATGAAGAGCACGAGAACATTCAATCCACCCAAACTCGCTTGATGTCTGAAGACAATTAGAAGACCAATCCCAATAAGGAGGCCACCACCGATACTGGCAAACAGAGGATCGATTCCCTCTATGACCAACCAGTTTGGAATCAGTTCTGTCAGTAAGGAGACCAGTGCAACAGATAGCATGGTTTTTAAGGTGAAAACCCACCCCATCTGAGCGATAGCCAGCAGGTAAAATGGCAAGTTGGTTAGGAACAGGGTCAACCCAAAATTAAAACCGGTTGAGTAGTGAATTAAGATTGCTAACCCCGTGGTTCCCCCTGTTAATAAGCCCGCCTCTTTAAGAAAAAGAACACCCATAGCTACAGCAAGGGTACCCGTCACTATGGCTTGCAGATCTTCAAACAGTGTGTGCTTGGTCGGTTCTAATTTGAGTTTTTCCAAGGTTTCATCCCTATAACTAAGGCACAATCGCCACCGGATCGTTTAATTCGTAGCGACGATTGTACCTTAGGAATGGGTTGAGAGTTACTGGGTATACTGATCGATGAAACGCCAAGTTTCATCGAGTATCGTCTTAAGTTCATCGATTAATAGATCAACATCTCCAAGACTTGGTGAGTTGTATACATCCATCAACGCTTTAGCCTGGTGACTGATTGCTGGCAAACTCAACACAGCTGACGCCCCTTTTAACTTGTGTGCTAACTGTTCAGCTGCAACTGGGTCCAGTGTTTTTAGCTGTTCATCAACCGATTGATATTCCGATTTAAACCTAACCAAATAGCTCTTCAGTTTGGACTCTGTTTTCCAGTATGAGAGTGCCTGCTCTCGATTGAAAAATTCGGAATCAAACTCTTCAGCATCCTTTGATTGTTCTGTAGAGATGTTTGCAGCCTCTTGTCTGAGGCCTGCATTATCAGTAGTTTGCTGGAGTACATCATTACGGTCTGGAGTCGAGTGATTTTTTAGACGAAGCTCAAAATCCTCTATTAAAAGCTCATCGACCTTGGTTACAGTTGATACCCATTTATTGATGACTTCGATCGACCTATCAATATCAAAAGGTTTGGCGATAAAGTCGTTCATTCCGGACTCCAGAGCTGCCTGCTTATGCTGTTCAAAAGCGCCCGCAGTCAAAGCAACAATTGGAATATCCAGTTTCAACTCTTTGCGTATCGTCTCTGTTGCTTGATAACCATCCATGGTGGGCATCTGCACATCCATTAAGATAAGATCGACCTCAGAAGCATGATTTTTCAGCCAATTTACCGCCTCTTGCCCATCATTTAGGGTAATAACACTCGCCCCTTCTGATTCAAACGAGAGAACCGCCACCTCACGGTTAAACTCATTATCGTCTACCACCAACAGTCGTATGTCCTGCAATGAGTGGGCCGCATGATCTTTGTATTGAATCGCGTTCGGTTGAATTGTTTTTTGATAGGCATCGTACAGATCTGATGCTGTGATCGGTTTTTCGAGAATAAGATCCACGTATTGACTGTCAGATGAGCTTTTAACTTGATCCATTCCGTAAGCAGTCACCATGACGATGATCGGCGTTTTATCGCTAGGCAAATGAGTTTTCAACTGCTTCGCAACCGTTAATCCATCCACATCCGGCATATCCCAATCTAACAGGATGATATCTTTAATTTCTGATCCCTTGATCACTTTATCAATGACCATAGCGCCACCATTGACCACTTCAGAGCGCCAACCAATCGAGTCGACAATGGATCGAATCGCTTCACGCGCCACCTCATGATCGTCTGCGATTAATACATCCAGTGAGCTGCTCTGGTGTCTAACGGACGCATCACCTAAAGGCATGGTTAGCATAAATGAGAAAGTACTGCCCTTACCCTGCTGACTCTCAACTTTCAGTGTAGATCCCATCAAGTTAAGGAGTGATTGACTGATTGAGAGTCCTAAACCACTCCCCCCAAATTTTGAATGGGTGCTTGCTTCGCCCTGTTCGAAGGCTTCAAATATCAGATTTAAATTCTCTTCGGCTATGCCAATACCACTGTCTTTGACCGAGAAAAGCAGCTCAACAGAATCGGCCGTTTTACTGAGCGTAATGATCTCTAATTTGACGTAGCCCGACTCAGTAAACTTAATCGCATTGCCGATAAGATTAACCAAGACCTGTTGAATGCGAACTTCATCACCCACTACCTGATTTTCCAGATGGGTGGCATTGTTAATCACCAACTCAACCTGCGGTTTATTCAGTGCAGCGCTGTGCATGATCGCTGATAGGTTGTTGACCAATTTTTCTAAATCAAAAGTAATGGGCGATAAATCCAGCTTGTGAACACCCAGTTTTGAGTAGTCCAAAATGTCATTAATCACCGCAAGTAGGGATTGTCCTGCGGCGATTAATCGAGCACCAATATGTTCAGCATCTAACTGACTGCCTTTGCGCTGCAGCATCTGTGACATGGCAATGATTGAGTTCAGAGGGGTACGAATTTCGTGACTCATATTGGTTAAAAATTCACTTTTAACCGCGGCGAGCCTTTCCGCCTCTTGTGAACGACTGATCAGCTCTTCGTTCGTTGCAGCCAATTCCATTGTGCGCTGTTCTACCGCTTGCTCTAGCTCTTCTCGATAGGCTTGAGCTTGGCTTTCCAGTTCATACTCTGTCGTCAAATCACGCAGGTTACCGACAAAATAGGGTTTCTCACCAATCCAGACCTGAGTCACGGCAATTTCGACTGGGAAGGTCTGACCCTCTTTTGTCAGTGCAAAACTTTTTCGCGAGCTTTCGACTACATGTTTAACGCCGGTTCTTTTATAGCTGTCTAAATAGCCATCGTGATGTGACCTCATAGGATCCGGCATCAGCATTTTGACGTTTTGATTGAGCACTTCTGAGTGTGTATAGCCAAAGAGTTTCTCGGCCGCCTGGTTAAACTCAACAATCAGACCTTTATCGGTGATCAAAATGGTCGGGATCAGTGAGTTACTGATGATCTTTTCACGTATCGCAGACTCATTTTTTAAAGTATTTTCTGCAATCAACTCTTTAACGGCCGCACGGCTCCATAACAGGCTTAATAACGCCAAGGTTAGTCCAACGCCAATGGGAATGGGTTGAAGCAACTCCATTTGTACCAGCTTCGGAAGATTGAGGGGCTCAAACTCGGAGATAAGATAGAGTGATCGGGGCGATTCAACGACAAGACTTCCGATAGAACGAGGGTATTGAAGCCTTACCACTGAGGCTTCCTCTATTTTATTGACCTGGTTATCGTTAGTGGCTTTGAGTGAGTACCAGATCGCCTGGTGAGTATCGGCAAAACTGCTTTGCCCGCCGAGTTGGCGACTCCAATTAAATTGACCTGTCTCATCAAAGATCCAGTAGCCCTCATCATCAATCAACTCAATAATCCCTGGAAGCGTTGCTGCCACATCCATCTCATGAAGAATGTTATCGGCTAGATAGTTCAGTATTAGTACACCCACCAGATCGCCAGCATCGTTTATCAGTTTGTGACTTAAACGAATCATCGGTTTATGGGGCTGTTCTATCTGACCATTCTCAACATTCAAGTCAAGCTGTGATGCATAACTCTCATTCGGACCTAGGTTTAACGCTTCGAAAAAATAGTAACGGTTGGATTTGTCTTGCAGAAGTTCAGTGGGAGTGATGACAGCCTCGCCTGAAGAGTAGTTCACTCGAACGGTTTCATACCCAAGATTTGAGAGGATTCGAACCTGATCGTAACGTCGACTGACCGTTGAAAGAAGCGCGAAGTAGTTTTCAACACCTTGTCTAGCCTCTTCGCTGGGGTTATTGGTGTACTCTATGATCTCTTTGGAGTTGATCAACGTCTCTAAATCTTGTGATAGAAAATCAAGATCCTCTTGGATAACGACCCCAACGGATTCAAGCAGGTCATCAGTAACTTGACGTTCACTGTCGTAACGCGCTGTCTCAGTCTCAATAATCGTGTAACTGTATAGCCCTATTGGAACTAACAGAACAATTAATAATCGTAAAAAGACATTGATGAATAGATTGCTACCAAGAGAGAACTGCATTTATAACTTCCGATAGAAAAGGGATTTGTCCTCATTTAAGAGTAGTCCATTTCTGGCATAATGAAACCAATGTTTTGGTTTTTTTCTTTCTACTTTGTAGCCTTTTCGGTTTAGAGATAAGCTCATTAAGATGACCCATTCAATCACTTCAGCCGAGTTAACCAACCCTCTCTATTACCTACAAAATGCACAGACACTGATCGACTGGGTCGTTAAGGTTTATCAGGATCTTCTTACAGAAGAAGAGTTAGATAGACTGTCTCAATTTCAGTCATTGAGCGAGCCAGCGAAGGCACTGTTAATAAGAATGGTGATGCGCAGCCAATCTCAATTTTTGATGCGCCACATCGATCACTACCAAGAGATCATAGAGCCAACTGAAGCGCTAATTGATTCATTAGTAAGTGCCAAACTGATAGCACTCAACCAACCGCTATCCGTTCAAGAGTGTTTCAAACTGCTTAATCGGCAAGAGCTGTTGATGCTTCACAACCAACTTAGCTCAAAGCCATTGAGTAAAAGCAGTTCAAAACAGACCCTGTATGACTCACTGCAAAGGAGTAGCACTGCCCCCCTTCCCCTTCACCAGCATCTACCTCTGCTTGGTGATACTCTCCATCTTTTGTGTGATCCGCTGTTTGAGCGTCTCAAGTTGATGTTTTTTGGCAACCTGCATCAAAGCTGGAGTGAATTTGTCGTTACGGAGCTAGGTTACTTCAAATATGAGCCCGTTGAACTTAGCCTAGAGAGTCGAGCGTTTCATCGCAGAGAGGACCTTGATCAATACATCGAATTAGAGCATCTGTTGACCGGCGATAGTCTCTTATCGATTGAAGAGAGAGTCCTAGCCACCCAAAGAATCGAACCGATAAGCAGTTGGCTGGCAGGTCGCAAAGATCGCGTCCTCTATCTATTGGCGAGAGAGTTGGAGCGCGAGGATCAAACAGAGGCGCTAAGGGTCTATCAGCAACTGAGTATTCAAGATGCTCACATACGCGAACTCCGCCTGTTAGAGCGCTTAGGGAAACTGGAAGAGTGTCATGAGCGGACACGGCTATTACAACAGGAAAACCCTACTCCGCTAACTCAACTTGCCTACCAGCGTCTGTTAAAACGTAGCAGTAAAAAACTGGGCGTTGAGTACAGTGCGTCTACACTCCTAGCCCCGCCTCAACAGAGATTAACCCTGGATCAAATAGAGGGGGTATCCGTTGAACGACAGGTTGCAGAGCACTTAACGAGCGAAAACTCGCACAGCCATTACGTCGAAAACCACTTAATCAATGGACTCTTTGGCTTGCTCTTCTGGGATGTGATCTATGCCCCGGTTCCAGGCGCTTTTTTTAACCCCTTCCAATCCCGCCCGGCCGACCTCTACCGAAGTAACTTCAAAGAGAGACGCTACCCTCTCATCACTGAGGCGATGATTCAAATCGAAACGGGCCAGTATCGTGAAACCATTCGGCAACGATTTAGAGAGAAACAGGGTATAACAAACAGCTTCATTCATTGGTCTGTACTGACAGAGGAGCTTGTTGAGCGGGCATTAAATTTTATCCCTGCTGATCATTTAAAAAGGATTTTTGAACGACTTTTGATGGATATTAGAACGCATCGTAGCGGTCTTCCTGATCTGATTCGATTTAACAGTGACGACGAGAGTTATGAACTGATCGAAGTGAAGGGGCCAGGCGATCGCATTCAAGACAACCAAAAACTCTGGCTCGATTTTTTTGTTCGTCATGACATCCCCTGCTCCGTCTACTGGATCGAGTGGAGCCACCCCGAATGAGAGCCCTCTCCGTTCGCACCCTATGTGAGTTTTGTGATCGATCTGGTGATATCGATCTAAGATATACGCCGGCCCCCACAGCACTGGAGGGAATACAGGGGCATAAACGACTGCAAATGCGTCGTCCCAAGAGCTATATCCCAGAGTTCCCTGTGGCTGTGGATATCAAAGATTTCCAGCTAAAAGGCAGAGCCGATGGTTGGGACCCTAGCCAGAATCGTGTTGAAGAGATAAAGACACACCGAGGGGATCTTGAACGCCAGTCAACGGGACAGCGACAGCTTCATCTGGCACAACTTCGTAGCTATGGTGCCATGCTATGCATGAGTGAATCACTGCATGAGATCCATCTAAGATTGAGCTACTTGGAGATCGCTTCCGACGAAGTTACACACTTCGACTTTACTGTGAATGCTGCAGAGCTGATCGAAGAGCTCAAACAACGAGTGACTCACTATCAAACTTGGCAGAGCACTCTCGATCAACACCGAGCGGCTCGGCAAAGCCATATTGCGTCGCTCGTTTTCCCTTTTCCCCATTTCAGAAAAGGGCAACGGGAGCTGGCTGAAGCCGTCTACAAAGCGAACAACAGAGCTAAACAACTACTTATAGAGGCACCCACTGGCTCAGGAAAAACCTTGGGCACCCTGTTTCCAGCGATTAAGGCGCTTCAGACCGAGTCGTTGGACAGCCTCTACTATCTGACAACCCGAAATACAGCCCGTAGAGTGGCACTGGATGCCTTTGAGTTAATTCAAAGCGACTCACCCATTCCACTCACGCTCATTGAGATGACCTCAAAAGAGGCGGGCTGCATCGAACCTGACAAACTCTGCCAGGGCGATAGCTGCCCACTGGCAAAAGGCTTTTTTGATCGCCTACCGGCTGCTCGTGATGAAGCGTTTACAAAACAACTACAGACCTTTGATCAGACCGCTCTGCAAAGGCTCGCCAAGCAGCACTCTCTCTGCCCCTACTTTTTAGGGCAAGAACTGGCGCGCTGGGCGGATATTGTGGTGGCTGATATCAATCAATTTCTGGCATCTAGTGCTATTTTGTATGGCTACCTTGTTCAAGATGAGCGAAAGGTCTCGGCACTGGTGGATGAGTCTCACAATTTGATCAGCCGCTGTCGCGACCTCTACTCGCTGGAACTTCGCCAGATTGATTATCGTTTTGATACTAACAATCAGGATTTACAACGCGCCTTGGATTCTGTGCAACGTGCCTGGCAACAGCTATTTAGTGATCGAACAGGTGAACAAGAGTTTATTAACTACCTACCAGACAAACTAGAGAATGCACTGCAGAAACTCTGCTCAGTCATCGGTGAAGAGCTGGCCACCGATCCATCAAGCATGGAGCTGCAAAATCTACTCTTTGCCTCTTCGGCCTATTTAAAGTTGGCTGAACAGTTTGGCGAGCACTCCATTGCCCGAGTAGAGAAACGCCTTAGAGGCAGAGGCGAGTTAGCCATACTCAATATGGATCCATCGCTATTCCTTGTTGAGCGCTGGCAATCTCTTCACAGCTTGACGCTCTTCTCTGCCACGCTAAAGCCGTTTGGCTACTACCAACAACTGCTTGGCCTAAATGAACCCGTATCAGGGTCACTGCCCTCTCCCTTTGAACCTGACCAGATCCGATTAACCCTTCGCAGAGATATCGATACTCGTTATCAATTCAGAGAGCGTTCGATACAACCTATCGCAGAGTTACTGGTGGAGCTGTATCACCAAAATCCTGGCAACCACCTCTTCTTTGCCTCCAGCTTTAGCTATCTAAACGAGATTGAAAAGGCTATTGCTGAGATGGATCCAGAGATTGATCTGCATCCGCAAAGGCAGGCCATGTCCAATGCCGAGCGACAGGACTTTTTAGATGCTTTTTCACCAACGAGTCGAAAACTGGGTTTAGCAGTACTGGGTGGTCTTTTTTCGGAAGGGGTCGATCTTCCAGGAGATCGACTGATTGGCGTAACGGTTGCCACCTTGGGCCTACCGCCCTTTGATGAGTTTCATGATCTGATGCGAAACAGTTTTGATGAGCGATTCGGAAAGGGATATGAGTACACCTACCTTTACCCAGGTTTGCAAAAGGTAATTCAAGCTTGTGGGCGTTTAATACGCACGGCTGAGGATCGAGGAACGCTGACGCTGATTGATCCTCGATTTGCATCGCGTGAGATACAGGCGATGCTACCGAGCTGGTGGCCATCGCCTCATCTTCGATAAGGCGCCAACACCAACTCGGCGAACGAACCGTTGGAGCGGTCTTATAAAGGCCGCGATGCACTGGTTAGGGTGACTGGCCTTCAGCCTGTCATCCGCTGCTTCAATTAACTATCCAACATCCCCTGATGCACGATGAAGTCGATGATATCTTGCAGCCCTTTTCCCTCTTTTAGATTGGTAAAGACCCAAGGTTTCTCGGGGCGCATTCGATTGGTATCTGACTCCATTACCGAGAGATCAGCACCGACGTAAGGGGCCAAATCGATTTTGTTGATCACCAACAGATCCGATTTAGTGATACCGGGCCCACCTTTACGAGGAATCTTTTCGCCCTCTGCCACATCGATGACGTAGATCGTAAGATCCGCCAACTCTGGACTGAAGGTGGCACTGAGGTTATCACCACCAGACTCAACAAAGACAAGATCCAGCGTTTTATGTCGTTTAGCCAGCTCTTCAACTGCCGCTAGATTCATTGAGGCATCTTCACGAATAGCGGTATGCGGGCAACCACCCGTTTCCACACCAATGATGCGATCAGGCTCTAGCGCTTCAGCGCGAGTCAAAATCTTTGCATCCTCTTGGGTGTAGATATCGTTGGTCACAACGGCAAGGTTGTAGTGATCTCGCATCGCTTTACACAACGCCTCGAGTAGTGCTGTTTTACCTGAACCTACTGGACCACCTACACCAATTCGAAGTGGGGATTTATAGTCACTCATGACTGCTCCTAAGATCTAAATAATCGTGTGTATTGTGTTTCGTGTCGACTGCTTGCAATCGCTAATGCTGGCGTCACGCTACTGGGGTTTAATACCCCTTTGGAATGTTCAACTGACTGCTCTATTGAATAGGCCATTCGTTGTAGCGTCTGCTGGCCTTGTGTCTGACCGAGTGGAATCAGCTTAACGCCAGCCATAACGGCATTCTCTAGCCAGCTCCAAAGGTAACCAGCAAACAGTTTATCCCGAGGGATTTGCCATTGATGCGCGGCAATCGCGATACCTGCTAATTGTGTTCGCTGGCAGGCCTCCAACAAGAGACCTTCTAGGTTTACATCCAACTGAGGAAGCAGGCGCGCTAACGCCGCCCCACGCTGTCTCTCTTCAAGACGAAGCTCTTTAGTTTCGCGCCAAGCGATCAACTCTTTTGTCAATTGGTTAAATGCCTGTGCATCGGCTTCATATAAGGCGTTAAGCATTCGATCCAGCATCGGTAGCTCAAGTGTCGTTAGGGAGTGATTTAACTGTTCTGTTAACCAGGCTTCAAATCGCTCTTGAGAGTCTACCCAGCCCGCTTCAACCGCCAACTCCAACCCTTGCGAGTAGGTGAATGCACCGACCGGCAGTGACGGACTGATCAGCTGAAAAAGACGAAGATCACTTAGCACGTTGCGCCTGTGCTTTGGTTTTAATACGGGTCGCTAGGGCCAGTGTTGCTGCGATGGAGCCAACAACGGCCAAAGAGAGTGCAGCATGCTCAACTGAGGAGAAGGCATGCCCCAAAGCTGAAGCCAAATTAGAGTGATCACCCGTATGAGCAAAGGCCGCAGTTGGGGCGATCATAAGAAGCGACAATAATTTAATGTTCATTGTTTTATATTCCTGTTAAATACTTAATCTATAAAGAATTAATGTGAATGTTCATGATCATCTGAATGACTGTGTGAATGGCTGTGCGAGTGTCCGTGACTAGAACCACCATAGGCGCCAGCCTCAGGTTCAAACGGCAGTGACTCACAGGTCACTACACCACCCAATCCAACCACCATGTCGTCCAACACATGGTCATGTTGGTAGCTAACATACTCATCATTGATCTCAAGTGGCACGTGTCGGTTACCTAGGTGATAACAGATACGTGATTTTAGAAGTGGGTCACTGGTTCTAACCACTGACAGAGGTTCAGCCGCGGCCTGCACTGTCACAACCACCCCGTCATCATTCGTTAACTGTTCGCCCCCACGAAGTATCTCCCCGCGTGGTAGATCCAAACCGGCCTCTGTACCATTAGAGAGCGTTACTCTCAGACGGCTGCGTATGCGCTGATCAATGGTCAACTCAAGCGTCAGATCGGTTTCAACTGAATGGGACTCCAGCTTTTTATTCAGTTTAATCATCTCGTTACTGTCTTACTTAAAATAGGAAATAGCGCTGCGCCATCGGCAATATTTCGGCCGGTTCACAGGTTAACGTCATGCCATCTGCAGTGACCTCATAGGTTTGAGGATCCACCTGAATATCGGGCTGCCAATCGTTATGAACCATCTGATCTTTGGTGGCGGTTCTACACCCTTTTACCACGCCGATCATCGACTGCAGACCAAGCTCTTCAGCCACTCCAGCAGCGACAGCTGCTTGAGATAGGAAGGTCATTGACGTGCTTTGAGCCGCTTTACCAATGCTGGCAAACATTGGACGATAGTGAACAGGCTGAGGCGTTGGAATGGATGCATTAGGATCGCCCATAGGGGCCGTCGCGATCATACCCGCCTTCAACACCAGACTGGGTTTAGTGCCAAAGAAAGCCGGTTTCCATAACACCAGATCGGCCAGTTTGCCGACCTCAATTGACCCCACTACGTGTGAAATCCCGTGGGCGATGGCCGGGTTAATGGTGTATTTAGCAATGTAGCGTTTCAAACGATGGTTATCGTTGCGCTCAGAGTCCGCTTCTAAAGGGCCTCTCTGCACTTTCATCTTATGCGCAGTCTGCCAGGTACGAATGACAACTTCCCCAACTCGACCCATCGCTTGTGAATCTGATGAGATCATCGAAAAAGCGCCCAGATCGTGAAGGATATCCTCTGCAGCAATGGTTTCACGACGAATACGTGACTCTGCAAAGGCGACATCTTCAGCAATACTGGGATCTAAATGGTGACAAACCATCAGCATGTCGAGGTGCTCATCCACCGTATTAATGGTGTATGGGCGTGTTGGATTGGTCGACGAAGGCAGCACATTTTTAAGCCCTGCAGCCTTGATGATATCCGGTGCGTGACCACCACCCGCTCCCTCTGTGTGGTAGGTGTGAATCACACGGTCACCGATCGCATCCAGAGTCGCTTCGACAAAGCCTGATTCATTTAATGTGTCAGTATGAATCGCTACCTGAACATCGTACTTCTCTGCAACGCTCAGGCAGTTATCGATCGAAGCGGGCGTAGTGCCCCAATCTTCATGCAATTTAAGCCCGATGGCACCCGCTTCAACCTGCTCGATTAACGGCTCGGGAAGACTGGCGTTACCCTTACCTAAAAAACCGAAGTTCATTGGTAAGGAGTCTACTGCCTCCAGCATTCGAGCAATGTTCCATGCACCCGGTGTACAGGTGGTTGCATTAGTACCGGTGGCTGGGCCTGTTCCACCCCCGATCATTGTGGTGACGCCTGAGCAGAGCGCTTCATCGACCTGCTGCGGACAGATAAAGTGAATGTGAGCATCAATCCCGCCAGCCGTTAGAATACTGCCCTCACCGGCAATCACTTCTGTACTGGGACCAACGACAATATCAACATTAGGTTGGATGTCAGGATTACCGGCTTTGCCGATCGCAAAGATACGACCATCGCGAACGGCAACATCGGCTTTTACTATCCCCCAATGATCAAGAATCAATGCATTGGTAATGACCAGATCCGGTGTATCAACGCGGCAGGCTTGGCTCTGACCCATACCATCACGGATAACCTTGCCGCCACCAAACTTAACCTCCTCACCGTAGGTCGTGTAATCCTTCTCGACCTCTAACCAGAGCTCGGTATCCGCTAAGCGAACACGGTCTCCTGTGGTTGGACCAAACATTTCTGCATACGCGGTGCGATCAATAACAGACATTCTGATCTCCTAATCCAATTGGCCACTGACTTTGGCTTGAAATCCATAAACAACGCGGTCACCCGTCAGTGCCACCAACTCGACCTCGCGCGATTGACCTGGTTCAAAACGGACCGCTGTTCCCGCGGCAATGTTTAGTCTAAAACCCCGTGCTTTTTCACGGTCAAAAATGAGGGCTTCATTGACCTCATAGAAGTGGTAATGAGAGCCAATCTGAACCGGACGATCACCGGTATTCGCGACGCTGACTTTGATGGTCTCTCGACCCTCATTGAGATTGATACTGCCCGCATCAACTTTGTATTCACCTGGAATCATTAAGCCACCTCTTAAACAATCGGTTCATGGACGGTGACCAATTTAGTCCCGTCAGGGAAGGTCGCCTCAACCTGAACGTCATGGATCATCTCAGGCACCCCCTCCATAACCTCTTCACGAGTCAGCAAGGTGCGGCCATAGTCCATCAATTCAGCAACCGTGCGACCATCGCGTGCCCCTTCCATCACTGCTGCACTGATGAGCGCAACCGCTTCGGGGTAGTTCAATTTCAAACCACGATCTTTACGACGTTCAGCGAGCAGCGCTGCGGTGAATATCAGTAGTTTGTCTTTCTCTCTGGGTGTCAGTTCCATGATAGTTCCCTTAAGCGGTGTTCATGAGAGTTAATAAATTAGACTTAGCAAAATAGAGACCAGTTTTTATAAAAAGCCTAAAAAGCGAATAAAATCGAACAAATTGCAGACATCGTCTAGAAAAATCCAAAAATTGACAACAATCAGAATAACCCGGCTGGATTTTTGGCAAAAAAAACGCACCACTTAAGTGCGTTTAAGAATTAACTTGGTTCAGGTTGCCCAAATGCGGGGCGCCGCGGCCTCTTTTCCAAGAGATTGAGGTCGAATGAGACGCCAAACGCTAGAAAAGAGGAAAATAACCTCTTGGCTCTGCTCTGAAATGGTGCGAACAACCAGTAGACCATCCATCAGGGTCGCGCCTGAAAGCGGGTCATCTGACAGCAGCTGTTGAACCTGCTCTAACAGATCCTGATCATCAACGGTCGCGACCATCGACGCATAACCTGACACCCCTTTTAAACCGATCGAACTGTCGATCAGGGAAGCTCCATCGGTTGCAAATCGATCGAACATCACAGGTTCGCCGTCACGATAGATTCGCATCTCTGAACTTAACTGCCCGGTTTCAAAACGCTCTTCATTAGAGGGGCGACCAAAGCAGTTGATCTCCCAGCCGATAAAATGAGCGCCCGCCTCTAAATGCACTTCGGTGACAATATGGGATTGGGTGCCTGGGAAGAATATATTCTCCAGTGGCATCCACTCTAAAGAGCCGCCACCAGCGACCGTTAAGCGCTGAGAGACCTCCGCAACAGGGCCGATAGAGCGATAAAACTTAGTCGCCCCTGGTGTTGTCAGTAGAACCTTAGCATCCTTGGAGACCTGCAAATCGATATTGAGGTCATCACCGGCCACCACACCTCCGGGGGGATGTAGGAGGTAGGTGTGGCATACCTCGCCTTCAGGATAAAAGGCGCGCTGTACAGCCAATGGTCCCTCCCGTTTGGAGTCCACCAAGCGCGTCTTATCACCGCGCAGTTGATAACCAAGCGTCAGTTCAGCATGCCACCCTTGGCGGCCAGTCAGTGCGTTCACAATATCCCTTAAACCGTTAGATACTTTGAAACCAATGTATCATCAAGTTGATCCATTGAGCCAGCAGCAACATTGCGACCGCGATCTAGCAGTGTGAACACATCTCCGACTTTGCGAGCAAACGGGAGCTTCTGCTCAACGAGCAGAACAGTCAGCCCAAGCTCTTGGTTCAATTGGCGAATGATATCGCCGATCTGCTGGACAATATTGGGCTGAATACCTTCAGTAGGCTCATCCAGAATCAACAATTTTGGATTGACTACGAGTGCTCGAGCAATGGCTAACTGTTGCTGTTGTCCACCACTCAAATCCCCACCACGACGAGCCAGCATCTCTTTTAAAACGGGGAATAGATCAAAAATATAGTCCGGTATTTTGCGTGCACCGCGCGGCAATACAGGCAATCCGATCTGTAGATTCTCCTCAACCGTCATCAACGGAAAAATTTGACGACCCTGTGGCACATAACCAATACCAATATAGGGGCGCTTTTCAACGCTAAGCTTAGAGATATCCTCCCCCATGAAACGAATCTCACCCTGTTTGATCTTGTTGTGCCCCATTACACAGTCCAACAGAGTCGTTTTGCCAACACCATTGCGCCCCATTAAGACACTGCACTCACCCTCTTGAACAGCAAGATCAAGATCCCAAAGGGTGTGACTTTCACCGTAAAACTGATTCACTTTGTTAAGTTCAAGCATCCCACTACTCTCCAAGGTAGACCTGCTTCACGCGGTCGTCATTCTGAACTTGATCCATGGTACCCTCGGCTAACACCGAACCCTGATGCAGCACGCTCACGGTGCGACCACCTTCGGCTAGGTTTCGAACAAACTCCATATCGTGTTCAACCACCACCACTGAGTGTTTTCCGGCCAACGAGATCAGCAGCTCTGCGGTCTTGTCCATCTCTTGGTGAGTCATGCCCGCCACGGGTTCGTCCACCAGAAGAAGTCGTGGCCGCTGCATTAACAGCATGCCGATCTCTAACCACTGCTTCTGTCCGTGGGACAGAGCACCTGCCAGTTTAAAACTGTGCTCCGCCAAACCGATGAGCTGCTGCACGTCGGCAATTCGATCCGACTGTTCAGAGCTTAGCTTGGCAGTATAAAGCGAGATGAAATCTCGATTTTGTGCCATCGCCAACTCCAGGTTGGCAAACACCGATAGGTTCTCAAACACCGTCGGTTTCTGGAACTTGCGCCCTATTCCTGCCTCAGCAATGGCTGGTTCATCCATGTTGAGCAGATCAATCGTTTGACCAAAATAGGCGGTGCCTGTATCGGGTTTTGTTTTACCGGTAATAATATCCATCATGGTCGTTTTGCCAGCACCATTTGGCCCGATGATGCAGCGTAACTCCCCATCTCGTATGTAGAGATTGAGATCATTAATCGCCTTAAAGCCATCAAAGCTAACCGATAACCCTTCCAAATAGAGAAGAATCTGTTTGTCGACATTGAGTCGTTCGCTCTGTGCGGCATTCACAATATCGAACACCTGATCACGACGCATAAACTCCTGCAGTGAGAATCCAGACATTAGACGCTCTCCTTTTTACGAATCAGTCCCACTACCCCTTTGGGTAAAAAGAGCGTGACTAGTACAAATAGACCACCCAGAGCGAACAGCCAAACATCGGGCAACTCGACGGTGAAGTAAGATTTTGCATAGTTAATTAACAGCGCACCGATCACCGCGCCATAGAGCGAGGCACGACCACCCACCGCGACCCAGACCACGACCTCAATGGAGTTCAGAGGCGAAAATTCATTCGGGTTGATGATGCCCACTTGAGGCACGTAGAGTGCACCGGCGACGCCGGCAATCATGGCCGAGATAGTAAATACCCAGAGTTTTATGTTCTCCACACGGTAACCCATAAAGCGAGCACGCGATTCAGAATCTCGCACTGCGACACAGGCTCTGCCCGCGCGGCTTTCAGTTAACGCACGACTGATCAAATATCCGACCATTAAAGCCACAGCACTGGCAATAAAGAGTCCTATCTTGGTCGCATCATCAGACAGACTGAATCCGATAATGTCTTTAAAGTCGGTCAGGCCGTTGTTACCACCAAACCCCATCTCGTTGCGATAAAACGCCAACATTAATGCGTAGGTTAACGCTTGAGTGATGATCGACAGGTAGACCCCTGAAACGCGAGAACGAAAAGCCAGAGCGCCAAAGACATAAGCCAGCAACCCTGGTACCAATAGGACCATTAAGGCTGCGAACCAGAACTGATCAAAACCGCTCCAGAACCAGGGAAGCTCCTGCCAGTTTAGGAAGACCATAAAGTCCGGCAGATCGGGATTCCCATAGACACCTCGATCACCAATTTGACGCATTAGGTACATACCCATTGCGTATCCGCCCAACGCAAAGAATGCCGCATGCCCTAGAGTAAGGATGCCCAAATAGCCCCAAACCAGATCGACTGCAACCGCTAGAAGCGCCAGCGTCAGGTATTTACCCAGTAGAGAGATGGTATAAGTCGGCACATGAAGAGCTGAATCCGCTGGCAGACTGTTCAGCACCGGAACCGCAACAATCAGAGCGATCAAGAGGCCAATAAGCCAACGTCCGCCCTTATCATTTTTAAGAATCTGTAATAGAAACATCGAATTAACCCTCCGCTGCTCGACCGCGTTGTGGGAACAAGCCACGTGGACGTTTTTGGATAAAGAGGATGATGAACACAAGCACGAGAATTTTCGCTAACACTGCACCCGCCCAAGGCTCCATGACCTTGTTTGCCAGTCCTAAGCTCAAGCCTGCAACCAGGGTTCCCCAGAGGTTTCCGACACCACCAAAGACCACCACCATAAAGGAGTCGATGATGTAGGCCTGGCCTAAATTGGGCCCCACATTGGTCAGCTGTGAAAGCGCTACACCGGCCACACCGGCAACGCCCGACCCCAAACCAAAGGTCATCGCATCAACCCACTCAGAGCGAACGCCCATAGCACGAGCCATCGCACGGTTCTGTGATACCGCTCGTACCTGAAGACCCAAGCGGGTTCGCTTCATGACTAGCGACAGAGCAACAAAGACAAACAGACAGAAGAAGATGATGTAAAGACGACTCTCTGTTAGCGAGAGAAGTGGATTGATCTCTATAGAACCGGCCATCCATGAGGGTGTTTCAACACTACGGTTCAGTGGTGAGAAGATCGAGCGCACGGCTTGTTGTAATACCAGTGAGATACCGAAGGTCGCCAACAGCGTTTCCAGCGGTCGACCGTATAAGAAGCGAATCACACCTCGTTCAATCGCAATACCTACCAGACCAGAGACAACAAACGCTGCTGGAATGGCGACAAATAGGGAGTACTCAATCGAGTTAGGCATCAATAGTTGCACGACATAGGTCGTGTAGGCGCCGATCATGATCAGCTCACCATGGGCCATATTAATAACCCCCATCACACCAAAGGTGATGGCCAAGCCAATTCCAGCAAGTACCAATACCGACCCCAAACTAAGTCCAAAGTAGACAGTCTCAACACCCGAGTAGAAAGAGGCCTGATCTTGGTGAGTCTGTATAGCCTTATTAGCAGCCGCAACAAGCACCTCATCACTGGAGCGCTCAACAAACTGTGTCAGTGCCGCCAGAGCCGCGGGCTCAAGGGTATCCGCAAGTGTTGTAATGGCTTTCGCTGCTCGTGTTGTGTTATCACCGTTTAGGTCCGCCACAGCTAGCACGATATTAAAGGCCTCTAGAACAGAGGAATCGGATTCAGACTTGATGAGCTCACGCAATTGACCCACCACCTCTGGAGTTGCGGTTCCAATCAAATCCAGGGCAGCACTGCGTCGATCCGCTGGACTCTCTGCAAGCAGAGCCGCGGTTGAAAGCAGCGCACCAAATTCAGAACGCAAAGTGTTATTGATACTGACACGTTTAAAGTGGCGCTTATTGTCGATCACAACCAAACTGCCATCACGCAGCCTGATTGCCTCAGCCCCCTTTTCAGCCTTCTCAACTCGATAGAGCTGCTTCTCTTTTTTGTGGTAGTAGAGTTGGCTGTCGAGCATCAGTTGAACTAAGGATAGGGCCTCGCCTGAACCGGTAGCCATCCAGTCGCTAATAATGCGTGATTTTTCAGTAAACTTTGCTTTTGTCAGCTTCTCTTCGTACTGATTAAACTCAGCCTCGCCTGCTAGAACTGGCAGAGCAAGCAGCGAGATGATCAGCATCAGAGAGCTTAGAAGCGATTTGCTAACAGATCGAATCATAATGAGATTCCTTACAGGTGGAAAAAAGGCGGCAGATACTGCCGCCTGGTCTTTTCTTGTTAAGAAAGATTAGAAGTTCTGACCAGAACAGGTTGCGGTCTTCACGTTGTAGTTACCGCAAGAGAGTGGCTGGCGCCAGTCTGAGATAAGGTCTTTAGAACCCTCTAGGAAGTCAGACCATGCATCACCAACCACCAAACCTGAAGTTGAAGAGACCACTTCAAATTGACCATCATCTTGGATCTCACCGATCAGAACCGGTTTAGAGATGTGGTGGTTTGGCATCATAGTGGATAGGCCACCTGTAAGGTTTGGTACAGAGACACCGATGAGAGCATCTTGGACAGCCGATGGATCCGTTGTACCAGCTTTTTCAACCGCTTTAGCCCACATGTTGAAGCCGATGTAGTGCGCTTCCATTGGGTCATTGGTTACACGATCTTCGTTACCAATGAATGAGTGCCAGTTCTCGATAAACTCATCGTTCACTTCACTATCAACGCTCATGAAGTAGTTCCAAGCAGCTAGGTGACCTACAAGCGGTCCAGTATCCATACCAGATAGCTCCTCTTCACCGACAGAGAAAGCAACCACTGGAATATCTTCAGAGCTGATGCCCTGTGAACCTAGCTCTTTGTAGAAAGGTACGTTGGCATCGCCGTTAATGGTAGAGACAACCGCAGTCTTCTTACCCGCTGAACCGAACTTTTTAATGTCCGATACAATCGACTGCCAATCAGAGTGACCGAATGGCGTGTAGTTCACCATGATGTCCTCTTCAGCAACACCCGCCGCTTTTAGGTAAGCATCCAAGATTTTGTTAGTTGTACGTGGGTAGACATAGTCAGTACCGGCTAGCACCCAACGCTCAACACCCAACTCGTTCATTAGGTAATCAACCGCTGGAATCGCCTGCTGGTTTGGCGCAGCACCTGTGTAGAAGACGTTTTTAGACGACTCTTCACCTTCGTACTGAACTGGGTAGAACATGAGGCTGTCTAGCTCTTCAATAACCGGAAGAACCGATTTACGTGACACCGATGTCCAACAACCGAAGATCGCATCTACCTTCTCTTTCTCAACTAGCTCACGCGCTTTCTCAGCAAACAGTGGCCAGTTAGACGCTGGATCGACAACCACAGGCTCAAGCTGTTTACCTAGCAAACCGCCCTTTTTGTTCTGCTCTTCGATCAGCATCAGCATGGTGTCTTTCAGTGTTGTTTCACTGATCGCCATTGTGCCCGACAGTGAGTGAAGCACGCCCACTTTGATCGTATCAGCCGCCATCACAAGATTCGTTGCAGAAACAGCTAAGGCTAGCGCAGCAGATTTAAACATAGTTGATTTAGACATCAGGGTCTTCTCCTTTGATTAGTAACCAAGATGTTTTACTTATTGCAGAGTGCGTGCCAGTTTTTAAAATTTTGGAATAATTAATTTTATTTGTGTTTTAAAACAATAGTTTAAATAATTAATATTAATCTATTTGATATTCTGATAGCTCTTTTGCAGCGCACCATTAAGTGACATTTGTGACAGAATTGCGCACCAAAAGATCGCAAAAGTAAATTTTTAAGGGTATTTTGGTGCACTTGTTTGGGGTTGTGGGATTAGCCATATAGCGGCTGACAGGCGAGAACTCAACTACGGAGCTGCCGTGACTGGCTTCAGCCTGTCATCCGCAGTCAGAAACGATCGCCTCATCTTCGATAAGGCTCCAACATCAACTCGGCACGCGAACCGTTGGAGCGGTCTTAAAAAGGCCGCGATTTTTACCGATATAAATCGCCTCATCTTCGATAAGGCTCCAACATCAATTCAGCGCGCGAGCCGTTGGAGCGGTCTTGAAAAGGCCGCGATTTTTACCGATATAAATCGCCTCATCTTCGATGAGGCTCCAACATCAATTCAGCGTGCGAACCGTTGGAGCGGTCTTGAAAAGGCCGCGATGCGTGCTGATAAAAATCGCCTCATCTGTGATAAGGCTCCAACTGAAAAGGCCCCATAAGGGGCCTTTGATCGATTAGAAAGGTAAGTTAAAAACTTACTCCTCTTCCTTCTTAGGATGAGGCATAAACAGGTTGAGTACGATGGCGCAGACTGCTGCTGGTAGAAGACCTGTTGTTAGCAGTGCTTTTACCGTACCGTCTAGGTGCTGAAGCGCTTCTGGAACCTGCATTAGACCCAAGCCAAGCGATAGCGATACCGCAAAGATCACCATGTTACGGCTGTTCCAGTCTACATCAGCCAGCATCTTCATACCTGAAGAGGCCACCATGCCGAACATCACGATAACACCACCACCCAATACTTCGATTGGCACTGTAGAGATGAGAGCAGCCACTTTAGGGATCAGACCACAGACGATCAGGAAGATCGCACCAATGGTTGCCACGTGACGACTCATCATACGCGTCATTGCGATCAGACCGACGTTTTGCGAGAAGGATGTATTTGGCAGTGCACCAGCTAGAGCAGATAGCGCTGTACCTAGACCGTCGGCATAAGTTGCGCCTTTGATCTCAGTATCAGTTGCTTCACGATCCGCACCACCTTTGGTGATACCCGATACGTCACCCACTGTCTCAATCGCAGAGATGAATGACATGAGTGCGATACCGATGATGGCACCTGCGCCGAACTCGATTCCGAATGGGAAGAGCTGTGGCAGCGCAAAGCTTGCAGCACGGCCAACGTTACCGAAGTTAACCATACCCATAAAGTAGGCCAGAACGTAACCTGCAATCAGACCGATCAAGACAGCCGCTGAGCTGATCATGCCTTTGCCGTAGAATTTCAGACCTAGGGTTACAACCACAACAGTACCGGCAACAGTCCAGTTATCTAAAGAACCAAACTCAGGCTTACCAATCGCTGGAACACCACCTGCCGCGTACTGAATACCCACTTTAAGAAGTGACAAACCGATCATCAGAACGATCAGACCTGTTACCAATGGAGGTAGAGCAAAACGAAGACGACCAATAAATGGCGCTAGCGCTGCTTGGAATAGACCACCGACTAGGACACCACCGGTCACCATAGCCATCGCTTCAACACCCTTACCCGCTACCAGTGGGATAAGAATAGGAATGAATGCGAAACTGGTACCTTGTACGATCGGAAGACGTGCACCCACAGGGCCTGCACCAATTGTCTGAAGCAGCGTTGTAACACCCGCAAGGAACATACACATCTGCATCATGTAGATCATATTAGGGAAGTCAGGTGAATTTGAACCAAAGCCAAATCCCGCTGCACCCGCAACGATGATCGCTGGGGTTACGTTTGCGATAAACATCGCCAATACGTGTTGAATGCCTAGCGGAATTGCTAGATGCATCGGTGGGGTCTAATTCGGATCGCGCATCTGCGCTGCCGAAATCTTTTCATTGCTCATTATTGCCTCCAAACAACTGCTCAATGCAGCCTTCTTATTTTTGTTAGCGCATCAAATGCCAACTTCACTAAACCATTGATATAAATGAATAAATCATTAACCAACAGGTCAGAAACTCAAGCTGTTGCACCTTTAGTGTGCATCCAATTTAACTTGACGCACCATTATGCGCCAGCTTTTTCAGTTCGGCGCCCAAACACCTTAGCCAAATTTCGGTTACCCGGTGACTCATCCAGAGCCAAACGCTCTTCAATATGATCTAGATGCTCACCCATTAAACGCTTCGCCTCCTCGGCATCACCCAGCTTCAGCGCATCCAGCAGACGACTGTGCTCATCAATGGCACAACGACTCCCCTCTTTGGCCTGATAGAGGGCGATGATTAACGAGGTTTGCGGTACCAGGGAGTGAAGAAACCCCTCCAGGGGTTTATTGCCAGAGAGGCGTGCTAACTCTAGGTGGAATTCACCCGACAAACGAATAGCCGTGCCTTTGTCGGCAGCCGCACTGCTTTTATGCTCCTGCTCGATCAGATCATAGAGTTTCTTAAACTCGTCTTTGATCGAAGAGGCACGTTCTGCCACCCTCTCAACAATGGCTAACTCCATAAGACGACGAGCATCAAGAATCTGACGAGCATCCGAGACATCGGGCTCAGCAACAAAGGCACCGCGGTTGGGTTCAAAAACCGCAACACGCTCGTGCGCTAATCGACTGAGCGTGCGTCGTATAATGGTTCTAGATACACCAAAGATTTCACCCAAGGACTCCTCTTTCAAGCGAGTACCGGGCCAGAGCCGCTGCTCTAAAATAGCGTCAAAAATCTCCTCGTAGATGTGCTGATCTTGAGTCTTAGATTTTTGACGTGTGGATTTAGGCTCAACCACTGTGAAAACTCTTACTTAGCTACCGCGGTAAGTTGAGTAGCTGTAGGGCGAGATCAGAAGCGGTACATGGTAGTGCGCCTCTTCGTCAGCAATACCGAAACGGATAACAACCTGATCCAAAAAAGCAGGCTCAGCGAGCTCAGTGCCGCGACGTCTAAAGTAATCACCCGCCATGAAGTGCAACTCATAGACCCCTTTGACACACTTCCCCTTAGGAAGAATTGGAGAATCAACACGACCGTCGTCATTCGTCACTGCAGAAACCACTTCGATTATTTGCCCCTCTTCAACCTTAAAAAGGGTTAGCTCAATCCCTTCACCAGGACAACCGTTGGCAGTGTCTAAAACATGAGTTGTTAGATAACCGTTCATATGAAATCCTCAATATTGATTAATTATGTATACCGATTTGTATACATAAAATCTAACAAATAGAGCAATAGTCGACTAAAGTCTATCGAATAATTGGCATTATCTGCATGATTAGAGCCTGTTTAATGCTTTTACGCTGTTTACCTGACTGAAAAATTGTATACAATCTGCTCATCAATATTGGAGTTTTAGGTATGAACAACTACCCTCGCGATCTGGTCGGTTACGGAAAGAATCCACCGCACGCAGCTTGGCCGAATGAATCGCGCATTGCTCTCTCATTTGTACTCAACTACGAAGAGGGAGGCGAGCGCTGCATTCTTCATGGCGACTCAGAGTCTGAAGCCTTTCTTTCGGAAATGCCTTCCGCTGTCCCCTTCCCAGGTCAACGCCATATGAGTATGGAGTCGATCTATGAGTACGGAAGTCGCGCCGGTGTATGGCGCTTATTAGATACCTTCCAAAAACGGGATATCCCTCTGACCATTTTTGGTGTTGCGACTGCATTGGAACGCCACCCTGATGTCACCCAAGCGTTCGTTGATGCTGGATATGAGATCTGTTCACACGCTCTAAAATGGATTACCTACCAAGAGATGCCGATGGAGCAAGAGCGTCAAGAGATGCAGGAAGCCATTGAGATCATCGAGCGAGTAACCGGACAACGCCCACTGGGTTGGTACACCGGTCGAGATAGCCCCAACACTCGTCAGTTAGTCATGGAGGAAGGTGGATTCCTTTACGACTCTGACTCCTACGCTGATGACCTGCCCTACTGGGTCGATGGACCGAAAGGCAAACATCTCGTTGTCCCCTACACACTGGATACCAACGATATGCGTTTTGCGCAGGTGCAAGGCTTTAATACCGGAGAGCACTTTTTCCAATACTTAAAAGACGCCTTTGATGTCCTCTACGCAGAAGGTGAGAGATCCCCTAAAATGCTATCGATCGGCATGCACTGTCGTCTACTGGGTCGCCCCGGACGCATTGCAGCACTGCAACGTTTCTTAGATTACGTACAAAGTCATGACAAGGTCTGGTACGCACGTCGCATCGATATTGCCCGCCACTGGCATCAACACCACAAACCTGAGGCTTAATGATGAGTGTCACCTTTGCATTTGGCTCACCTAGCGAGCTAACAAAACAGGAATTCGTTACCAAATTTGGTGGCATCTATGAGCACTCCGCTTGGATTGCTGAACAAGCATTTGATCAAGGGATCACAGCAGAGCACGATCTCATTGATGAGCTTCACCGATTAATGGCCGACTGTTTCTTGAGTGCTAGCCATGAGGAGCAGCTCGGTGTCATTATTGCCCACCCAGACTTAGCCGGAAAAGCGGCACGAGCAGGCAAACTAACGGCAGAATCGACGTCAGAACAGGCCAGCGCGGGCATCGATACACTAACCGACGAGGAGTTTGCTCGCTTTACCGAGCTCAATGATGCCTACAAAGCCAAATTCCAATTTCCATTTATCATGGCCGTTAAAGGGAGCAACAAACATGCAATCCTCTCTGGCTTTGAGGAGCGTATCAATAACTCGCCAGAGCAAGAGTTTGCTCAAGCGTTAGCCGAAATAAATAAAATTGCCGCATTCCGTCTGGCCGATTTGTGAGGTTGTATAGATGAACGAACAGAAACTGAAACGCTTAGTTAACCTTGCAGATGCTCGCCTAGGAGCCAAAGCGACCTTTGTTACCGATGACTGGTTCGCCGAAGTGAACCGCATGCTAAATCCTGAACCCCCTGTCTGGAAAGAGGGTGTTTACGATGATGCTGGTAAGTGGATGGATGGCTGGGAATCACGCCGCAAGCGTTTTGAAGGTTATGACTATGCAATCATTCGTCTTGGCGCACCGGGCATGATTCAAGCCATAGAGATCAACACAAACTTCTTTACCGGAAACTTTCCTCCGTCAGCTTCTGTCGATGTCTGTTACTCGCCAGATCAGGATCCAGATGATAAAACTAAGTGGTACACACTGCTTCCATCGGTCGATCTTCAGGGCGATAGCGAACACCTATTTGAAGTGAACAACGATCAGCCTTGGTCTCACGTTCGCCTAAACATCTACCCAGACGGTGGCATTGCGCGTTTCCGAGTCTATGGACGTCCGTTTATCGACTGGGATTCGGTCGACAACTCACAAAGCATCGATCTAGTCTCGGCACTGAATGGCGGTTGTGCCCTATCCTGTAGTGATGAGCATTTCGGGAAAATGGGCAACCTAACCAATCCTGGCCGTGGCGTTAATATGGGTGATGGCTGGGAGACAGCACGCCGCCGCTCACCAGGCTATGACTGGGTCATTCTGGCATTAGGTAGTCCAGGGGTTGCAGAGGAGATCGAGATCGATACTGCTCACTTTAAAGGCAACTTCCCTGACAGCTGTGACATTCAAGCGGCCTATGTTCGTGGCGGTTCACCTGAACAGATCGCCACTCAGAGCCTATTTTGGAAAACACTCTTACCTAACCAGAAGCTAAGCGCCGACTCGATTCACAAATTTTCTGTAGATCCTGAGTTTGGACCGATTACTCACGTTAAGCTCAACATCCACCCAGATGGTGGTGTGTCGCGCTTAAGAGTCTTTGGTAAACCAACCCTTTAATAGGAGTGAATGATGAGATCTCTGACCATTGAACCGTTAACAAAAGAGGCTTTTGAACCTTTTGGCCAAGTAATCGAGACGGAAGGCTCTGATCACTTTCCTATTAACAATGGCTCAACTCAGCGGTTTCATCAATTGGCAACGGTTGAACTGAATCGCCAAGAGGACCAAGCCATTATCAGTATCTTCAAGGCAGATACCTTAAGTTACCCGCTCGAAATCAAGATGCTTGAGCGCCACCCTCAGGGGAGTCAAGCCTTCATCCCGATGGAGCGCCAACGCTTTCTGATCGTCGTCGCGCCACCTGCAGATCAGCCTAACCCAAACGATATTCGCGCTTTTATTAGCAACGGGCGTCAGGGTCTGAACTACGGTAAAGGGGTGTGGCATCACCCTATCCTAGCGCTAGAGAACGGCAGTGATTTTCTGATCGTTGACCGCAAAGGCGAAGGTAATAACTGCGACGAACACTTTTTTGCTGACGGAGAGATCACTCTTCTTGATGCAGATATCAATCATTTAAACGCTTAGAGGTCGATATGGATCCGCACTACACAGAATGGCTCAACCTACTGGTCCGCTGGATACACATGATCGTTGGTATCGCGTGGATTGGTGCCTCTTTCTACTTTGTCTGGTTGGAGAACAACCTAAACCGTAAGAGTCCTAGAGAGGGTCTATCGGGCGATCTATGGGCCATCCACGGTGGTGGTATCTACCATCTAGAGAAGTACAAACTTGCCCCGCCACAGATGCCGGAAAACCTACACTGGTTTAAATGGGAAGCGTACACCACCTTCCTCTCTGGTTTTACCTTGTTGGCAGTTGTCTACTACCTAAATGCCGAGCTCTACCTACTCGCCCCTGGCTCAGGCCTAACTGCATGGGAAGGCATTGCGATCAGTATCGCGTCACTGATCGCAGGTTGGTTTATTTATGATTTCTTGTGTGAATCACCCTTAGGTAAACAACCGGCAGTGCTTGGATTGGTTCTACTGATGCTGCTGATTATTGCGGCCTGGGCCTTTACTCAGGTGTTCAGTGGTCGTGCTGCCTACATTCACATCGGCGCCATTACCGGCACCATGATGGTGGGTAACGTATTCCGCGTCATCATGCCGGGACAGCGTGATCTGGTTGCAGCAATTAAAGAGGGTCGCGAACCTGATCCAAAACAGCCCGCTCGTGCCCTGCTTCGCTCTCGCCACAACAACTACCTGACGCTGCCAGTGCTGTTCATTATGATCAGCAACCACTACCCAAGCACCTATGGCCATGAGTGGAACTGGGTCATTCTATTTGCGATTGCGTTGTTGAGTGTCGGTGTTCGCCACTACTTCAATACCCGCCACGAGAGTCAAAAATTTGCATGGACACTCCCCTTCGCGGCTCTGGGTATGATCTGCCTTGCTTATGTGACGCACCCTAATCGAGGTATGGAAGCTACCCTAAGCAGTAACAACGTCACCCTGGCGCAAGCGACTCAGATCGTCAATGAGCGCTGCACTAGCTGTCACGCTAAGAACCCAACCAGTGAGATGTTCACTGCTCCCCCTGCCGGTGTCATTCTGGAGACAGAAGAGGATGTTCTAATGAGCGCTGCACGCATTCATGCACAGTCTGTCGCGACTCAGGCGATGCCTTTAGGCAACCTAACGGGCATGCTACCGGAAGAGCGCGTCATGCTTGGGCAGTGGTTTAACTCTTTAGAGAAATAGTTGAGTAATGGGGTCAGACCGAAGGTCAGACCCCAATCGCCTCATCTTGGATAAGGCTCCAACAAAAGCATCCAGTTGGAGCGGTCTTGCAAAGGCCGCGATACTCTGAAAAAAATCGCCTCATCTTCGATAAGGCTCCAACAAAAGCATCCTGTTGGAGCGGTCTTGCAAAGGCCGCGATACTCATCCATCCAATCACATTCGCTTCGGCTTCGCCTAGATTCTACAATAGGGACACCAACCTTATAGAGGCTCCCAGCTGTGAACCGTCGAATTGCCACTCTGATTGCGACTGCACGACCCAACTTCTTAATCCTTACCTTCGTCTGTGTCTTGTTAGGCATCGCAACGGCGAGCCAGGTCACATCCATAAATCTTGGATTAGCTGCACTAGTTCTTATCACTGCGCTATTGGCTCACATAAGCGTCAACATGCTCAATGAGTACCATGACTACTGCTCAGGCTTAGACTTAACCACTGATCGAACCCCCTTCAGTGGCGGCAGTGGTGCGCTTCCCAGCCATCCTGAGTCTGCTAAAGAGGTTAAAAGTGTCGCATTAACACTGCTTTCACTGTGCACGCTGTCTGGGCTCTATTTAATGCAACAGAACCTTGCTCTGTTAATGCCTTTGGGGATTTTGGGTCTCTTTATTGTTTTAACCTACACCCCGGTACTGAACAGACACCCAATCGCTTGCCTAATCTCTGCGGGAATTGGCTTTGGGCCGATCATGGTTTTGGGTACCCACATTAGCCTGACCGGCGGTCTGGCAGAGCAGGCTGTGCTGGCGTCCATCATTCCATTCTGTCTAGTGAACAATTTACTGCTATTGAATCAATACCCGGATATCGATGCAGACAGTGCCTCAGGCCGATACCACCTGCTCATCGCTTATGGACGCCATACCGGCGCCAAGGTATACACCCTATTTAACTCGGTTATGATCGCTGGGATGGTACTGCTTATTCAGACAATGGGAACAGATCTATTTGGGCTACTAGTTGGTGTGGTTGTTTCAACCGCCGCGATCAGGCTCTCTATTTTGGTTTTAAACAATGCCGCTAATCAGACGAAACTCAATCAATTGATGGGCCCCAATGTTGCGCTCACACTGGCTACACCTACGATGTTATCGATCTTAATGATGTGGAGTTAAGGCAAAAAAATGGGGCCAAAGGCCCCAAAGATCACTGCGAAAACGGTTAAATCATTCACAAGAAGAGAGTGATAAATCACGCTCTGGAAAGATGTAAGTATCATAGCACCATTATTACCAAAAACAATAACCTAATCACAAAATGTCATATAAAATTTTGGCACAAAAAAACCCGGCACAATAACCGGGTTTTTGTAAGGAATATGATTAGTTCAACGGAGGAACTGCATCAATCCAATGTTTTTCAGCGTAGTCACGCTGCTCTACACCCTTACGTGCTTGGTAGTGAGCACGAGCAGCAAGATCCATTGCTTTCTGGAATTCACCAGCAGCAATCGCCTCTTTAGACTCTTTCAAGTACTTTTTAGTATCACGCCAAGCAAAGCCTGCTTCTTGTGACTCTTTGTACTTAGCCTTAGCAGCATCGAATAGTGCTTGAGCATTTTCAGCGTTAGCTGGTTTCGATGCCAAAGCTTCTTCGATTGTCTGTGTGCTGTACTTCTTGCCGTTCCATTCAAACGTGCCGTTAGCACCTTGAAGGGCACGAGCTGCATCAAATGCTTCACTGAAGCTTTGAGCAGAAGCCATAGAGCTCAGTGTAAGTGCAGCAACAGCTGCGATCGAAATGATCTTTTTCATCTGTTTGCCCCTTACTTACGTGCGCCAGGACCGTTAACGATGAGACCGTTAGACATGTAAGTCTGGAAGTACTCAAGGTTACGGAAAGTTTCGCTTTGTGGCTTCAAGTACTCTGAACGAGAGTCACGGTGACAGCCTTCGTAACGACGGTGTAGTGTACCGATGTTACCCCATTTAGAACGTACTACAGGGAAGTGTGTAGTGTGTCCTAGCGCTGGGCTTGGAAGGTCGGCACGGACCAAACGGTTAGTACCAGTCAAGTGACAGTCAGCACATGATAGGTTCAACTGACCACGCTTAGAGTAGAAGAACTTCTTACCATCAAGGTAAGCTGCTTTCGCCTCATCATTTGGAATCTCAATTGCAAACTCGTTGCCGCGTGAAGTGTAGGCCATGTATGCAGAGATCTCTGCAATAGCACCCTTCTTCCAGCCTAGTGGCTTCTCACCGTTTGTCATACGACACTCGTTGATAGCCATTTCTAGAGTTACAACTGTTTTACGCTCGTCGTTCCAGTAAGGGAAGTTTTGACGAATGCCAATACCACCGTTTTCGAAACAGTCAGCGTAACCTTTGCCGTTTGCGAAAGGCGTATTGAATAGCTCTTCACCCTTTTCGAGGTCTAGCTCGTAAGGAGGGAACTCTTCAATCTCTTCCCACTGCGCACGAGACGCAGCGTCAACAGCATAGATACCGTTTACGTACTCACTCATTGGAGTGTCTGGGAAACGGTTTTTCATATATTCTTGCAGTGCAATGCGGTCAGCTTCTGGATCGACAGTTGCGACAGTAGCTCCCGTAGTTGCTGCCATTGCCATTTGGCTAGCAGCTGCAACACTCAAACCAAGTAGTGTGCTTTTTATTATATTCATGCGTCCTCCGTAAGCAGAGATCAATTACTTGATCTTTGCAGATTCGGTGCCAGTTGCGCCTGTGTTTTCAGACCAAGCAACAGATAGTTCTTCACCCTTAGCGCCACCTTCGAAAGTGAATGCTAGGTATGGGTTTTTAGAGATAGCTGTGTTTAGGTTCGCTTCAAACACGACTTTGCCGCCGTGAGAAACAGACACAGTATCCAGGAACTTAGCTGGGATAAGATTACCATCTTTACCCTTTTGAAGACCTGTATCCATGTTGTGTTTAGCCATCATTTTAACGGTAGTTTTACCGCCACGTGCGCTAGCTTTAACTCGAAAAATCTTAGCCATTATACTTCTCCTAATCTAAACCGCTTATTAACCGCCACAGCCACCGATAGTGACTTTAACTTCTTTGGTAGCGCTGTAAGTCTTGCCACCAGCCTTAACAACTGCAGTTACGTTAGTTGTTTTACCCATGCGTACACGAGTAGACACGTCTGCAGCAGTACCAGCAGGGATACCGAACTCAGCCGCTAGAGGCGTTGGGTTCTGCTCTACAAAGATAGCCATTGATTCAACGTTAGCCAGCTTAGATTCAACTGATACAGGTACAACTGCACCGTTCTCAGCGATATCTGGAGCTTTCAACATTACGTCAGCACTTGCTTCTGCAGCGCTTCCGTATAGTGCGTTTAGCGCATCAGCTTGTGATTTTGCGTTAAATGCATCTTTATTCCATGCAGCAACTGCCACGCGTGGCATCATTGCACCTAGACCGATTAGCGCACCGCTTGCAGCGATCGCTTTTACAACTGTACGACGATTCATGCTCATTTTACTCCACCTAAATCGAGTCTAATTAATACTGATAAATGTATTCTACGACTGCGTCGATTTCATCTTCTGTCAAAATATTATGCTTACCCATTGGTGGCATGATAGACAGAGGATTCTTCGCAGTAGCATCCCAAATTTGAGCACGAAGCTCAGCTTTATTTGGGTAGCGTGCTTTCATAGCAATAATCATAGGACCCTGGTTACCAGCTTGGTTGGTAATAGGATCTTGAATGTTGTGACAAGCAACACAGTTACCACGTGACTTACCGTGGTAGATTGCTTGGCCTTCTTTGATCATCGCTTCGCTATGTGAACCCGCGACTGCAGAACCGGTGAATGCTACACCTGCAACTGCTAGGGCTGAGATCAACTTTCGCATGGTCACTCCTTCAGTGATCGTGCACTTTCGTGCTTGTTATTATAAAAAACAGGGCGGCGTTAACCGCCCCGCCATCCGTCAATTATTGACTAGATTCTGCCATGTAGGCAACCGCATTAGCGACAGCTTCGTCAGATAGGTCCATACGACCACCTTTCGCTGGCATAATGCCGTTATCACCCTGGTAGCCATTGATCGCGTGGTCTACTAGGACATCCATACCTTGTGCGATACGTGCTTCCCATGCAGCCTGATCACCTAGCTTAGGTGCGCCTGCGATACCCATACCGTGACATGCGGCACAAGCACCTTCGTAAGTCGCCTTACCCTCTTTAGCAGCAGCTGATAGCTCAGCAGGCTTAGCAGAGTGAGACTCCTCTTCAACTTCAACACCCAGTGCTTTTAGACGCTCTTTCTCTTTCGCTTGCTCAAGAGCGTGTTGCTCTTCGTGAGAAGCGGCAGGACCGTCAGCACCTTCAACGAAGTGACCGACTGGGGTTACACCACCGATAGTACCGGTGATCATGATCGCATTAGGATCTTTACAGTCAGACATACAACGCGTGTTCTTAACATCAGGACGCGGATCTACGAAGAAATTCTCTTCGTTTGGCATCTTGATGTCAGCAAGGTTTTCATTTGTTAGTACGAAGTCATCTTCTACGATCTCGTTCATGTACAGAATGTACGCAGAGATTGCGTATGTCTCATTCGGAGTCAATGAACGTGGAGCCGTAAATGGCATCGCACGGTAGATGTAATCGTAAAGAGTCGAAGCGAAAGGCCAGTAAGAGCCTACAGTTTTAGTAGGACGGTCCTGAGCAAGAGTACCCTGACCACCTACAAGCACTGGCCAACGGCCTTCACCTTCACCAAATAGACCGTGACACACAGCACATTTAGCTTCGTAAAGACCTTCACCGTCTTCTACCGAACCTTCACCTACTGGAAGACCCATACCGTCAGGACGTACATCGATGTCCCAACCAGCGATCTCTTCAGCAGTCGCGGTACGACCGAAGCCGAATGATTCACCCGCGTTTACAGAACCAGCAACTAGTGAGCCGGCAACTGCAGCAGCAACTAGGGTTGGCTTAAGAGAGTTGAACATTCGAAACCTCCCCAGTGTTAGCAACTTTCCAAGTATGGATAGCGTTCTTGTGGTAGATAGACTCAACACCACGAACTTCACGAAGCTGCTTAAGTGTTGGCTGTACGTAACCTGTCTCATCGATCGCACGCGCTTGTAGCAACCATGGCTGACCATCCCACTTAGTCACAAGACTGAAGCGAGTCAGAGCTTTTTCAAGAACTAGACCTTTCAGGTTAGCTGGCGTCCAAGAGACACCGCCGTCGAACGAGATATCTACCTGTTTGATCTTACCACGACCAGACCATGCAAGACCTTCGATCTCGATCATGCCTGGGCTAAGGATTGGTTTTTCAGGACATGGGCTAGTGATAACCGAGTTAGTTTCCTGAACGAATGTAAAGCGACGCGCACGGCCATCAGCCATGAGGTCTGTGTACTTAGACGTCTCTTCACGGTGGTGCCAAGGCTTATCACCGACTTCAAGACGACGAAGCCATTTAATAGAGGTATTACCTTCCCAACCTGGGTTAAGAAGACGAACTGGGTAACCCTGTTCTGGACGAAGCATCTCACCGTTCTGTGCGTAAACAATCAGAGCATCATCAAGACACTTCTCGATTGGTATAGAACGAGACATGTGCGCACCGTCAGCACCTTCAGCAAGTACCCACTTACCTTCTGGTTTAACGCCCGCTTCTTCAAGAAGAACGCGTAGAGGAACACCTGTCCACTCACAGCAGCTTAGCATGCCGTGTGTAAACTGAAGCGCTTCCATCTGCGCACCACGCCACTCCATACCACCGTTCGCTGGACACTCAAGGAACTTGATGTGCGACTCAGATGGGAAGCGCATTAGATCTTCCATAGTGAAGATCAGTGGGCGCTCAACAAGGCCGTGGATGATTAGACGGTGCTCTTCAGGATTAATTGTTGGAACACCACCGTGGTAGCGCTCGAACACAAGTCCGTTTGGCGTAATGATACCTTTCAGCTCGTGAAGAGGTGTCATTGAGATTGAAGAGATAGACTCAGCTGTCAACCAAGGTACGGTACGACGAACAACATCACTTTCGAATTTCGAAGGGTTGCCGTACGGGTATTCAATAACACCGTGACCTAGCTGCTTACCCCAAGTTGGCTCATTTGGTGGCAAGTTGTTTGAGTTAAGTAGAGCATCAGATGCCGTTGCAGTGCCTGCGACACTAGCAGCAGCAACACCGCCTACAGCAGCGATACCCTTGCGGAGAAAATCACGACGATCGTTAGTAGAGAGTCCTTCTGACTCGCTCGCAAGCTGGGACATTAGCTCACGTGTCGTCGGCCCTTTGATGATTTTGGCCATCAATTGCCTCCCGGCTGTTTGTGAATTATCAAAATTAGTTCTAGCGGAACGAATTCTACGTTCCCAATCACCATATATGCAAATTAATTATAGCTATATAAAGCTTTTAGCTATAACGAATCGATATAAGTCGGTTTAGTGACAATAAAATGACAGCCAAACCCACGGAACTACAAGGATTAACCTACCACACAGGAAACTTATGACCATCAATAAGCTATCGGCATTAGCCTAAAGGACTAGTGCGGTGCAACATAATAAAAATCGGGATTTTAGAAGATTTGCAGCCTTTTACAGGGAGGTGATTTCTATCTTTTCGACCACTTGAACGGCCGACTGTTTGTCAACTGTATCGGCGTGTGATGTAGTCAATTTTAGAATGGTTGACTCATCCTCAATACCGTGAGCATATCCGGTTTTGAGGGATTTAAAATCAAACAGCTGCTCATCGGCCAGATGCGACGGAACGACATTGCACATCGCCCTGAACATAGACTCAATACGACCCGGAAACTGCTTATCCCACTGATTCAACATCTCTTTAATGGATGCACGCTGCAGATTCTCTTGCGAGCCACACAAGTTGCAAGGAATGATCGGGAAGCCCTTTATCTCAGCGTACTCGGCAATATCCTTTTCACGCGAGTAGCTCAGCGGGCGTATCACCATATTTTTTCCATCATCTGAGACCAGCTTGGGCGGCATCCCCTTCAGCTTACCGCCATGGAACATGTTTAAGAACAGCGTCTCAATAATGTCATCACGGTGATGTCCTAGCGCTATCTTGTTGGCACCGATCTCATCTGCAAAGCCATACAGCGTGCCGCGGCGCAGACGCGAGCAGAGACCACAGGTGGTCTTGCCCTCAGGAATAACCGACTTAACCACCGAGTAGGTATCTTTCTCGATGATGTGGTACTCAATATCTAAAGAGTCGAGGTAGGCTGGAAGAATGTGTTCAGGGTATCCCGGCTGTTTCTGATCCATGTTGACGGCAACCAGATCAAAGTGGATCGGCGCACTTTTCTGTAGGTTGATCAGAATATCGAGAAGCGTGTAGGAGTCTTTACCACCGGACAGACAGACCATCACCTTATCGCCCTGCTCGATCATGTTGAAGGCCTCTATCGCCTGTCCCATTTCACGTCTGAGTCGCTTATGCAGCTTATTGAAGCGAAGCTTCTGCTTGCGATTGAGCTCATCTTGCTGGGTGTCGTCTTTCATGGTCTATCCGATCTAAATAATGTTTTGCCTAGTTAAATGGCGGCGCAAGTATAACGAAAAGGCAACAAAGCGACAGCCCTTACTGATCGCCTAACGCATCGAGCCAACCTATTTCACTGGCAGTCGCGGGCCCTATGTGAGCAAAACTCAAATCGGAGGGTAATACAGCCACTCCGGGCACAAGCGGAATCCTACCCCCCATCACCTCAGCTCGAGATTGAGGATAGAGCGGCACTTGAACAGGGTCGGCAAATCCATCCGGCCAAACCGGCTCAGCGGTTTCGGGATCATAACGATCCAAAGCCCCCAAAGTATGCAGCGCCTCATGGACCGCTACAAAGTGATTCAAGCCCTGAAAACGATCTGACGCGAAACCATTTACCAGCCCGATCCTACCCTTTTGCAAACCCAAGGAGTGTTTCATGGTGCTATTAAGCGTTGGTGAATAGTAGTTCATGAAGACACGAATAGTATTGTCATCCGCATCAAACTGATCATTCCCAGCCACCCACAAGCGCATTCGCAAACCCCACCATAGAGAGTCCAAAATACTCGCAGATTCTGGCGCTTCAGGCGGAAGTGACGTGACCACAGGATAGAGCTCGACCGACAGAGGCTTTTCAAGGGGAAGACCGTAGCGCCTAGACTCATCAGAGAAGAACTGCTCGATG
Source organism: Marinobacterium sp. xm-d-530 (assembly GCF_013283365.1). Classification (GTDB taxonomy): domain Bacteria; phylum Pseudomonadota; class Gammaproteobacteria; order Pseudomonadales; family Balneatricaceae; genus Marinobacterium_E. The sequence goes on from NZ_WBYM01000005.1 coordinate 215,624, forward strand.
TCGTTAAAATCGTCATCAGATAGCGTTGCAAGGTACTCTGCTGTTGCGATCGTTTGATCCGCATTCACAGGATAGATTCGCAGTGAGACCGGCTCTTGCCAATCGGGCGTTATCGACTCACTCTGCAAGCGATTGAGCCACAACACGAGCGCCAGCAACATCAGCGCAATATAGGAGATTGTCCGCCAACTCCACATCAGACAGCGACCTCAAGCGCCAGCCATGCGATGACAAAGTAGCGTATCGACTTTCCGATCAGTATAAACAGAAAACTGCTTAGCGGATTTAGGCGCAACCAACCAGCCATTAGACAGAGCGGATCTCCCACTACAGGTAACCAAGCCAGCAGCAGTATCACAGCACCGTATTTCCCTATCAAGCGTTTCGCTCTTTGATGCTGTGGCTTGTCCAACAGTGTCAGAGGGTATTTCAGAGCGATTAACCACCCCATAAAGAAGGAGAGCATCGATCCGGCCAAATTACCGACAATCGCAGTCAAAAGAAGTGGGTAGAAGTTCGCAGGGTTTTCAGCAACGTACCATGCCAACAATAGCTCGGAACCACCGGGCAAAAGCGTTGAAGAGATAAATGCAGCGAGCAGTAACTCCCAAGCCATTCAACCCTACTCCATTGCTGCCTGAACGCAGCGTAATACGCCCAAACTGTAGACGTTAGAGAAGTGCTCAAAAACGGGTTTGAGTGACGCGCCATGTATACTTGAGCTTTCCAAAATCTGCTGCTCAATTTGACTGATCTCTGATAGAGGCAGTTCAACCACGTCCGTTAACGCGAGATCACCCAAAGCGATCCAGTGCGCCAGAATATTGAACACCTGCTGTTCGGATAGATGAACCTGCCTAGCCACTTGATCGGTGGTCATGCCAGCACGATAGAGCTGTAGCACCTCCTCCTTCTGGTAATCCACCTCTTTCTCGCGTTCATTGGAGAGCGACTCGTTAATAACCTCTAGGAAGGCATCGCCGTAGAGTTCCAGTTTACGATCACCAATCCCAGATATACGACGCATCTGAATCAGCGAGGTTGGTTTGCGCTCCACCATCTCCATCAAGGTAGCATCATGGAAGATGACATAAGGTGGCACATTTTGTTCGTCAGAGAGCTGTTTACGACAGGCTCGGAGACCTTCCCAGAGTTTAAAGTCCTGATCATCCAGCTGCATCTCTGGTTTACGAGAGCGCCCACTGGCCATCGATGTGCGCAACTTGCGTTTATCTTTGCGTAACTGGATCTCCGTCTCGCCTTTCAGCAACGGACGGCATTTCTCAGCTAAGGAGAGCGAACCATGCTCTGCAGATACTTGTACCAACCCTTGAGCCACCAGCTGTCGAAACACTGATCGCCAGGTGTTTTTATCGATCTCTTTACCAATACCCCAAACCGAGAGCTTATCGAGACCGCGATCACGCGAACGATCCGAATGTTCCGCATGTAAAATTTCGATAATCGCATTAACGCCAAACTGCTGACCGGAACGATAAATAGCCGACAGCGCTTTCCGAGCCGCCTCTGTACCATCCCATACCTCGGGGGGTTCTAGGCAGTTGTCACAGTTACCACAGGGCTGGTGCTCTGTCTCACCAAAATAGGAGAGCAACACCTGACGTCGACAACTGGTGATCTCACACAGCCCCAACATCGCCTCAAGCTTTTGTCGCTCTATACGCTTCTGCTCATCAGGCGCCTGCCCTGATTCCAACATCTGCCTTTGAAAGATCACATCCTGAAGGCCATAAACCATCCAAGCGTTGGCCGGCTCACCGTCTCGACCGGCACGACCGGTCTCTTGATAGTAGGCCTCTACCGATTTCGGTAGATCCAGATGAGCCACGAAACGAACATTGGGCTTATCGATCCCCATACCAAAAGCGATCGTCGCGACCATAATCACCCCCTCCTCCGTCAGGAATCGGTGCTGATGATGCTCACGCAGTTGTGCATTCAATCCGGCATGGTAAGGCAGTGCATTAAAACCCTTTTCAGATAGCCAAGCGGCAGTATCTTCCACACGCTTGCGGGACATGCAGTAGACCACACCGGCATCCTGGGCATGCTCGGTGCGAATAAAGTTGAGAAGCTGCTCCCTTGCACGATCCTTCTGCATGATGCGATAGCGAATATTGGGACGATCGAACCCCTTAATAAAGACACGACCGGTCTGAAGTTGCAGTTTATCAATGATCTCCTGCTGAGTTCGAGCATCCGCCGTGGCGGTCAGCGCCACCCGAGGCACATTAGGGAAACGTTCCGCTAGAGAACCTAATTGAAGATACTCAGGTCTAAAGTCATGCCCCCATTGCGAGACACAGTGCGCTTCATCAATCGCAAACAGAGCAAGTTGTGATTGCTGCAACAGTGACAGGGTTCTTGGTTGAAGAAGGCGCTCGGGTGCGACATAAAGCAGATCCAGCTCACCATTTAACAGCGCCTGCTCTGTGGCCTGTAACTGGTTAAAATCGATGGCCGAATTGAGACAACCTGCGCGTATACCTAACTGTGACAGCGCACTGACTTGATCTTGCATCAAAGCGATCAGCGGCGACACCACCACCCCAACACCCGATCTGACAAGAGCGGGTAGCTGATAACAGAGGGATTTACCTCCGCCAGTCGGCATAATCACGAGTGCATCCTGCCCCTCTAACAGGGTCTCTACGACGGACTGCTGCGGATCACGAAACTCATTAAAACCGAAGGTGTGTAACAGTTGATGGCGGGCTTGTTCAATCATGCGCTCATTATCGGATATGCCGTGGATTAAGTCACTCAAACATAGGCACTTAATCGAGATCGGGGTACAATTAAAAGATTCAATCTATGGAAAACAGTAATGAATCAAAGTGTAGCTCTAATTAGCGAAGACGAACTGGATCAACTAGAGAACTTTTTAGACTCTGAAGCGGTGGCAGAGACCGCTCTTGATCTAGTCGGTGCACACGGGCTTTTATGCGCTCTTAATATCGCACCTGAAAAAGTCGACGAGTCGACGTGGATGACGCTTATCTTCGACGAGAAGCCTAACTGGAGTAGCGCAGAGCAACAGGCAGAAATAGAGAACCTGTTGAGAAAATTGAACTCTACCATCGCCAACGATCTCTACAGCGATCAGGAAATCTACCTGCCTTGTGATCTCAGCCTTGAAACTGACGAAGAGGATGAGATTCCTGAGATCACACTCTGGGCTGAAGCCTTTATGGAAGGCGTTTTCAGCAATGAAGAGGCCTGGTTCAGTGATGACGAAGAGTCGGTGGCCGGCCTTCTACTACCGATTATGGTCGCATCCGATCTATTCGATGAAGGTGAAGTAAAAGATATTCGTAAAGATCGCGCGTTAAGCGAAGAGATGTGTGAACAGATCCCAGAAATCCTGATCGATCTCTACCTACAGTTTAACGCACCAGAGAAGTAGACCTCTCTTCAAAGGATTCAGTTAGGCCTGCTCGTACAACTCTAACGGCAGGTCATCCGGATCAGCAAAAAAGAGAAAACGCTTGCCGGTATAAGGGTCAACCCTTACCGGCTCATGCCCTACCCCATTGTCAGCCAACCATTCGACCCACACCTCAATATCGCTTACGGCGAAGGCCAAATGGCGCAACCCCTGAGCTTCAGGGTAACTCAAACGTTGCGGAGCTCCGGGCATTGAGAAGAGTTCAACCTGGCCACCATCCGGTAGCGCTAGATCAAGCTTGTAAGAGTCACGCTCAGCTCGATAATTCTCATCCAATACCGTCAATCCAAGAAGTTCTGTGTAGAACTGCTTGGATCGTTGGTAGTCACTGCAGATAATCGCCGCGTGATGAATCGAGTTGAGCTTAGGCTGCTTCATTAATAGCTGACACGAACGGTATTGCCAGAGCGCAACACACGAACCTTATCGCCCGGTCTGAAGAAGAGATTGTTCTGCACACCCTGGACGATGGAGATGCGACCCCCCTTATCCATTAACAACTGAATCTCTTGCCCTTGAGTTTGTGAGCTGTTCTCTTGGATTTTAGAACCAGCAATACCGCCGGCTACTGCACCCAAGACCGTCGCAATAGATGATCCTTTACCGCCACCAATGGTTGAGCCTGCAATACCACCGACAATAGCACCAGCACCCACACCAACAGGATTGTTAGGATCACCATTAATGATCACCGGTGTCACCTGCTCGACAGTCGCGTACTCAACCGTCTGAACCTGGCGTGCATCGGCAGCGGTGTAGGCTGTTCCTTGCAGGTTCTGCTGCATACAACCAGTTAATGCAACTGCGGCCACTGCACCAATCAACACTCTATTCATTCGCATAACAGACTCCCAATCGTTATTGATAGATTAAGCTTAGACAGAAAGCACGAATTCTGCATTAAAAAATGGCGAGTCGATCAACAAACCAGATCATTCCCATGATACCGATCACCAGTGAAGCCGGAACCACAACAATACGGTGGTAGAGTTTCTCTGAGCTAAACCAGTAAGCGACACCAAAATAGGCAATCAACACCACGGCGAGCTGGCCCAACTCAACGCCAACATTAAAGGCTAATAACGCAGCTACAAAATCATCCGTCGGCATCCCAAACTCCGATAGCATGGTGGCAAAGCCGAGACCATGAAGCAGACCGAAACCGAACACGACGGGAAGACGGAAACGATTAATTTTGGATGAGAAGAGATTCTCTATAGCAACGTAGGCGATCGATAACGCAACCAGAGGCTCTACGATACGAGGCGAGATCGAAATAATCTCCAAAGTACCCATTGCCAAGGTAATCGAGTGGGCAATGGTAAACATCGTAATCTGTAGGGCAATCGGCTTTAAACGACGACTCAGTAGGAAGATACCCAGCACGAACAGGATGTGATCCAACCCTTTGGGAAGAATGTGCTGAAAACCACCTAGGGTGTAAGTTTTCACCACCTGCGCAAAACTCGGTTTGGCAAACACCTCATTCAGCATGAACGGTTCAGTTGGCTTATCCTCTTTTACCCACTGGTGTGACGACCAGTGCCACTCGTTATTGGCCTCATCTACCTGTCTGACTCGAGTCGCATGATCGCCAAACGCCATGGGGTAGTACCAGGTTAGACTTTGAGTCTCCCGGGGGATTCGCCCTTTCAAGATAATCACACTATTGCGAGGCACCTTGGTATAGCCTGGGGGTGGCACGACTAGCTCTTTTAGCTGCAACTCAGCGGGCGTTCCATCAAGCTTCAACTCAACACCCTCTAGGAGCGTCGGCATGAACTTTTTAAACTCCGCCTCAAGCTCTGCCGACTCCATTGCACGGTAATGGTCGTATTGATCTGAGTTAGGCGCCTCTTGAGTGTTTCGATACTGTCCATTGATACCGGTCAGAAGTGCTTCGAGGCTGGCACGGATCTCAATCTCTACCACTTCAGTCGTATTTGCAGAGATCTCTATCAATGCAGGCTTCACAACATCAGCCCTAACTGGGTAGAATAAGGATGTAACTAATGTGCATATAACGAAAATGCCTGGAATTAGTCTCACTGGTATGTCTCTAGTAATAAGCATGCGTGCTTTTGGTGGATTTCAGCCTGTGGGCCCTTTAAGAAGAGTGGGAAACTAAGATAACTATGAATCGTCGTCAACTATTGAAGGCTATGGCCGCCGCTGCTGCAGCAGGAAGCCTACCAGCAATTTACACTTCTCGCGCGCTAGCAAGCAACACTGCTCCAAGCGGATTTTATGATGTTCCAATGGAAGGTGATGTTCGTATCCTTCACATTACAGACGTTCACGGCCAGCTAAAGCCTGTCTACTTCCGTGAGCCAAACGTCAACCTTGGTGTCGGTGATGCATTTGGTCGTCCACCACACGTTGTCGGCAAAAATTTCCTTAAGGAGATGGGTCTTTCAGAGAACTCTCCTGAAGCTTACGCATACACCTACCTTAACTTCCTAGAAGAAGCTAAGAAGTACGGTCGTACGGGCGGTTTCGCACACGTTAAAACACTTCTAGATCGTCTACGCGATCAAGCGGGCGGACGCCAAAACACACTAACCCTTGATGGTGGTGACCTATGGCAGGGATCGGGTACTTCACTGTGGACACGTGGTGTCGACATGGTTGAGGCATCTAACATTCTTGGCATCGACGTTATGGTTGGTCACTGGGAGTTCACCTACCGTGAAGAGGAAGTTCTTTCGAACGTTGCTCTGTTCAAAGGTGACTTCATCGGTCAGAACGTTAAAGTACTAGAAGACTCACTGTTTGGTGATGAGTACTACGAAATGGTTGAGCGTTTCGATGGCCGTGGTCTGTACGACGAAGATACGGGTCATGCGTTCCAGCCATACGTGATTAAAGAGATCAACGGCAAGCGTATCGCCGTTGTTGGTCAAGCCTTCCCACGTACCTCAAACGCCAACCCTAAAGAGTTCTTCCCAGACTGGTCTTTCGGTCTTCGTGAACCAGAGATGATCGAGCTTGTTCAGCAGATCCGTGAAGAGGAGCAGCCAGACGCGGTTGTTCTTGTATCGCACAACGGTATGGACGTCGACATCAAGATGGCTGAACGTGTTCCTGGCCTGAATGCTGTATTCGGCGGTCACACTCACGATGGTGTTCCACAACCGATCAAAGTTAAGAACGTTGACGGTGGCGAATGTTGGGTAACCAACGCAGGTTCAAACGGTAAGTTTGTCGGCTGTATGGACTTCTCGATCGAAGATGGCCAGATCACCAACATGACTTACAAACAGCTACCTGTTATCTCTGATTGGCTTGAAGCTGACGGTGAGATGGAAGCGTACATCAACCAGATGCGCCAAGGTCGTTACGATGAGAACATCATCGAAGCGCGTAACAAGAAGTGGCAGAACAACCCAATCCGTGTCGGCAAAACCTTCGAAGAGATTCTTCAAGAGAAACTGGCTAAAGCGGATCGTACTCTTTACCGTCGCGGTAACTTCATGGGCACTTGGGACCAAGTTATCTGTAACGCACTTCGTTGGGAGTACAAGGCAGACATCGCACTATCAGCCGGCGTTCGCTGGGGTACCACTACTCTAGAGGGTGAGTGGATCACAATGGAAGATGTCATGAGCCAGTGTGCAACAACCTACTCTGAAACTTACGTTCAAGAGATGACTGGTAAAGCGATCAAAGAGATGCTTGAAGGTGTTGCCGACAACCTATTCGATCCAGATCCATACCTACAATCAGGTGGCGACATGGTTCGCGTGGGTGGTCTTGACTACACCATCGATCCAACCAAACCACTTGGCCAGCGTATCTCTGAAGTACGCCTAGACAACGGTGAAGTGATTGCTGATGACAAGAACTACAGCGTCTCTGGTTGGGCAACTGTTAACCGCACACCAGAGGGTCGACTACTCTGGGATATCATTGCTGACTACCTAAAAGCAGAACGCGATGAGAACATGGTGATCAAACTACCTAAGGTGAACAACCCTAAAGTGGTGGGTGTCTCTGACAACCCAGGTTTCGCTGACTACCCAGGTGATTGGGCATAACAGCCTACCCCATTAAAAAACCCGCCTAGTGCGGGTTTTTTATTGCTATGAGAAACCTGGACAAATAGCAGTTCAGAATATCGCGACCTTTTTAAGATCGCTCCAACAAAAAATTGAAGCAAAAAAAAACCCGCCTAAAAAGACGGGTAACGTTCAAGCAACGAAAGGACAATGAAAAGGGTTAACCCTGAAGCATTTTGAAAAGCTCATCTTTCAGTTCAAGACGACGCTTTTTAAGTTCCTCTTCACGACTGGTCGTGGTCGGTTCAACTTCAGCTGCAGCAAGCTCAGCCTGCTTAGTAATTTCGTGGTACTCATCAAACAGACGAGAGAAGTGGTTGTTTGATGTTTTAAGCTCATGAATACGTTCGCGGTACTCTGGAAGTTCATGAACTAGATCGTGGTGTTCTCCGATCATTTTTTACTCCTAATTCCATACAGTGTTGATGGTTCTAATATGCCCTACTCTTCTCCATCGTCCATTGATTGAAATCAATTAAAACGAATCTCTCTGAACAATGGACTTAACAGGCGTTTACCTGTACCTTTTTCGATCCTTTTTTGGCGATCAACTACACTTTTAAGATTATGGAAACTCTTTCACTCCAACCTCGCGATTTTGCAAACGGTGACGTTCAACTGCCAGGCTCAAAAAGCCTATCAAACCGAATTCTTCTTCTAGCTGCACTGGCGGAAGGTGAAACCAAGGTAACCAACCTGCTAGACAGCGCAGACGTTACCCATATGCTGAATGCACTAAAAACGTTGGGTGTCTCTTATGAGCTAGCTGATGATCGTCGCTCGTGCGTTGTCACCGGTGTGGCAGGTCCTTTCAAGCAGCAAAGTGCTGAGATGTTCCTGGGCAACGCCGGTACTGCAATGCGCCCACTAACCGCCGCACTGTGCCTTGGTTTAGGTGAGTTCACACTGACCGGTGAACCTCGCATGTACGAGCGTCCTATCGAGGACTTGGTTGATGCTCTGCGTCAAATTGGCGCTGATATTGAGTACCTAAAAGATGAAGGCTACCCGCCACTAAAGATTAACGCTCAACAGCTAAAAGGCGGACGAGTATCGATTCGAGGCAACATCTCGAGCCAATTCTTGACTGCGCTACTGATGGCCGCTCCAATGGCACAGCAGGATCTAGAGATCGTTGTCGATGGCGAGCTGGTCTCTAAGCCTTACATCGATATCACCCTGCACTCGATGAAGCTGTTTGGTGTTGAGGTCGAGAACAACAACTACCAGAGCTTTGTCGTTAGAGCCGGACAGACTTACCAGTCGCCCGGTGAAGTGATGGTTGAAGGTGATGCCTCATCAGCCTCCTACTTCCTAGCTGCAGCGGCTATTGCTGGCGGAACGATTCGCGTCTACGGCGTCGGTTCTGAATCGGTACAAGGCGACAAAGCCTTCGCTGAAGTGCTCGGTAAGATGGGTGCTAAGGTCACTTATGGCCCAACTTGGGTAGAGGTCTCTAAAGGCGAACTGAACGGTGTAGACCTGGATCTGAACGCCATTCCCGATGCTGCAATGACGATTGCCACAACCGCCCTGTTCGCAAAAGGCCCTACAGCCATTCGTAATGTCTACAACTGGCGCGTCAAAGAGACCGATCGCCTAGCCGCAATGGCAACCGAACTGCGTAAAGTGGGTGCGGAAGTGGTGGAAGGCGAAGATTTCATCGAGATTACACCACCAGCCGAAATCCAGAGCGCCGCGATCGATACCTACGACGACCACCGCATGGCCATGTGCTTCTCACTCGCCTCGTTCGGCAACAGCGAGATCATCATCAATGACCCGGGCTGTACCAGCAAAACCTTCCCAGAGTATTTTGATCTGTTTGCTGAGGTTACGAAGTAACCTGCCCTTTAGGTGGTGACTGGCTTTCAGCCTGTCACCCGCAAGTAGGCTTTACTACCTTTCTGGAAAACGCTGAGAGAGTGGATGTCAGGCTAAAGCCAGACACCGGTGCTACTAGCAAAGTTATAATTAGTACCAATCGCGGCCTTTTCAAGACCGCTCCAACAGTGCCGAACTCGAGTCTCGTGCCGATTTGTCCACGTCCGATCGAGAGTGAGTACGATGGTTTTTCACGGTTAAGAGTTCAATCGGCTGAGGCCCGGATGGCCGAAGTCTGCAACGGAGGCAGGAGCCGACTTTGCAGTGTCCTATTGGACTTCAGTGAAAAAGCATTGAACGGAGCGTGCCGCAGGCCGAGTGAGCGTGGTCAGTTTTTGGGTACTTTTTGCTGACCAAAAAGTGCCAATGGCCAGCCTTTAGGCTGGGTATTCGTTTTTGATCTTGATCTAGCTTTTGATCTAGATCTTAAAGAAAAGATCGCCACATCGTCGATATGGCTCCAACACTACTTATCCTGCTTTGAACCACCCATACACTTAGGACTCGCCGGAACTAAACCAGACTTTTCGGCCCACTCTGCTTGGGTGTATAGATGCATTGAGAGTGCATGAATGGGGTTTTGCATAAGGTCTGACAGCAGACCAAAAATGGTTTGATGGCGCTGAATTAGGCGTTTACCTTGAAAGTCATCACTAACCGCAACGAGCTTGAAGTGAGTATCCAAACGGTTACCACCGTGCATGTGGCTTTCGTTCTCTAACTCCATGTGAACTAGATTAAGGCCTTCATTGAGAAGGGTTTGGATCTGATCTTCTACTGACACCTTACTGATCCCCTTTCGCTGTTGATTCGGTTTTCACTTCAGCGAGTTTCTTAAATCGGTTTTGAATTTTACGAGTAATGAACCATACCGCACCAATCACCAGTGGGACAGAGACACCAGTTGCAAGACTCTTATCGAAATCGACACCGGCACCGTGTACCGCATCAATGAGGTACTTCACTAGGCCAACTGCGTAGTAGCTGATCGCAGCAACCGACAGACCCTCTACCGTATGCTGCATCATTAGCTGTATCTTGGATCGACGATCCATGGAGCTCAGTAGCTCTTGGTTCTGGTTCTCAATCGCCATCTCAACTCGGGTACGCATCATATCGGCTGCGCGGTTTACACGACGCGATAGGTCGTCGAGTCGATTGTGCATGGTCTCACAGCCACGCACAGCAGGCGTCAATCTACGGATCAAAAACTCTTTCAAGGTCAGGTGACCAGAGACCTCATCCTCACGCAATTCATCCAATCGTGCCGCCATAACATCATGGTATGAGCGGCTAGCATTGAAACGGAAGGTGGTTCTCGCACGTTCAGCTTCAATATCGGCCGATAGGTTGATGAGCTCTGTCAAAAGCTGACTGTCATCTGAGTTATCACCCGTTGACAGGCGACGCGTCAGATCGGCCATTCGATTATCCATATCAGCAACAACCGGTGACAGCTTACGCGCTTCGCGAAGACCGAGCAGCGCTAACAAACGGTAGGTCTCAACTTCAATTACACGCTGCACCATTCGGCCCATCTGCCCTTTCGACATGCTGTTATTGAAGATTAGGAAACGGCCAAAGTTGTCGCTGTGCGTTCTAAATGTCGTCCAGATTTGTGCTGCACCATTCTGTGGCAGACTGCCGATCATCTGCATATCATCGAGCTGAGAGCGAACATCTTTGGGCTCTGGTAGTTCATCACCCTGAATGTTCTGAATGCGCATATGAAAAGCGGCTACCGCTTTACCTGGGTAGTTACTTAACCAGCCGTCTGGCAGTCGATCCAACGCCGTTGTGAAAAAGGGTTGTGTCGACGCTACCCCTTCACGTGAATCGGTGATGGTCAGTGACGTAAACTCGAGATGCTGCTCCCAACGGATGCGCAGATCGCCCGCTGTGTAGATATTACACGCCTGATCCACTCCGTCGTGTTCGATGTTGAGGGTATCTAGCAAGCGCTGGATGTGCTGACTCTGAATGGCACGCTCCTGTTGGTTTGCCAGCACCGCAATGTGGGTAATACTGGCATCCCCTGAAATGCGCTGGAACGGGCGCGAGTGCAGCTCGTCATAGAGCCAATCACGGTCTTCATGCCATTCCAATCCGTGTTGCTGCTGTGCGACAACCATCAGAGACTCCTTACTCTATATCCAGATTAGCCCGCATCAGGGGCTGATCGCTCAAATCAAAACTCATCAGTTGTAAATCGATGTCAAACCAACTCTTAAAGAGATCAAGCGAGAGCGGTTTGGGCCAAAAATCCTGAAACTCATCCCAGGCAGAGAGTTCGTTCTCAAAGATCGTCAACCAGTGCTGTTCAATCTCTGAGGTGAAATCCTCATCAGAATCGACCTCATCAAAGAGGTAGAGGTTGGCTTCACTGCGCAGCTCCTCTAGTGAAGGAACCGGCTCTTCTGAGCCCGCCAAAAGCCACTCATGAAAAGGAGCCTTGGGTTTAATGCTAATACCCGAGCGGTTGATCAAACGCATAGACTCTCCAATACATAGATTTACTTATAACCATATAACCTGACTATACCGCAGTTGCACAAAGGGAGCACTAGTAGATTTCGCTGAGTGGAAAAGGAACAAAAAAAAGGGGTCTGACCTGGGCCAGTCCCCTTTTCGGGCAATCTATCGCCTCATCTTCTATAAGGTTCCTACTCTTAATTTGTTGGAGCGATCTTAAGAGGCCTCGATTAATACCTGTTGGAGCGGTCTCATTGAGGCCGCGACGCTATTTGTTAAAGCTCCGCCGCTTCCTCTTCTGCCATTACCTTGTAAGGGTGATCAGACGCCAATAGCGCTTTACCAAGATCCGTTGGGAACTCGACATCAATGTCGACCACACGACCGTCACGACAGACGTTAATGATGGTATCCATGCAAGTACTGAGCAGAGAGTACTTCTCATCCGGCGCAGCAATAATGGTTTGGAGACCCAAATCACTCATGAAGCCAAGCGAGGTAACGGTGTTCTCTGAATCCAGCTTGTTGAACGCCTCATCGAATACCGACAGGCTGAAGCCACCAACAGGCTTACCATCACTACCCTCTTTTAGGCGGTAGGTCGCACCCAAGGCGGCCGCCATCGCGACGTAGAACGGTACCTGGTGCTCACCACCGGAACCGGTCTTGATACGCTGCGACAGGGTTGTCTTACGATTGCCGTCAAGATCTTTAACCACCAACTCGAAGTTGTAGAAGTTACGGTAGTCCTGAAGCAGACTGCTCTCGCCTTCATCTTTAAGTACTTCGTGAATTCGTTCTAGAGCATCCTTGTGCTGCGCATTGTCATCAAACTTCATATCAAACAACGAGCCCACATTGGCAGAATCGAGCTGCGTATAGGCCTCAACCAACTCAAGAATGTCTTTCAACTCAGGGTTAGGTGACATCTCAAAGCTGTACATCTCTTTATGGAAAGGACGGTTCTTCAAGTGCGAGTTTAGCTCACGGATCAGATCACGAATCTTATTGATCTGGTCATTCAGATGGGCCACGAAGTCAGAACGGAAAGCAGACTCAGCCTCTAGACGAGCTCGCTCGGCCTTCTCTGTGTACTCTGCCAATTCAGATTCACGGAGTGCCTCAACGGTCTCGTTAACGTAACCCTCGAGATCTTCATGACTGGAGTCTGGTCCAACCTTATCCAACTCATGGTGAGTCAAACCGCCACCGTGGTGACGCGCTTTATACTGTGCAACGGCATCACGGACACCGTTCTTTTTCTTCTCATGCAGAGCCAGTTCAGACTGAGCTTTCTTGGCCGCTTCGAAGATGATGCGTTCCAACTCACCATCACAGCTCTCATCGAGGTAGTCGCGTTTCTCCTGCGCAGACTGAGCGTCGAACTCATTCTTCGCTTCACAGGCTGCACGCGCTTCAGCATGCTCTGTTAGATCGGTCTCTAGCACCTCTAGCTGAGCAGTATCACGGATCAGGCCTGTACGGGCTTTTTGCAGCTTATCCATCAACGCAGCTTGAGTGGACTCGGTCTCTTTCTGCTTAGCCGCCAGATCGGCAATGCGCTGCTGAATACCGGTATCGTCATGGTTACGGAGATCGACAATAGTCTGCTGGTACCCTTCAATCTGATGCGTCAGTTTCTTACGCTGTTCTGTCAAATCAAACAGAGGCTCGTTCACTTGAGACAGACCGCCATCAAGGCTTATTAACGCGTCGCGCAGTTTCTCTAGCGATTCGTGCTGACGACCCAGCAACGTGAACTCGTTGACCAGCTGATCGACCTGCTTACCCTGCAGTTCAAGTTGATCACCACGACGACGAATACCCATAATCGGTGTCAGTTCATTAATCGATGTGGTTGAACCCTCAGTCTGCAACATGCAGTCATAGGTCAACGCACGCTCCTGTTTCAAAAGCTCCGCTTCCGTCTCAACCGCCATGACACCGCCCAGTGCGCGATTCATAAATGCGCGGGCATCGTCAGAGTCAGACTCGATAAACTGAGCCAGAGAACCTGGCTTAGTGCGGTGTAACCAGTCACCCGATTTAGTGGTGTTGATGATACGACAGCCTTTCAGGTGACGCCCTTTACGGCGGTAGAGTGTAATCGCCTCTTTGACACGATCAGGATCGACGACCAATGCTTCGCGGCGAGCACCTAAGAAGGACTCAATTGCAATGCGCCACTTGTCATCGGTAATATCAACCAACTCACAAATGGGTGTTGAGTCGATACCGTACTCACTCAACAGCTCCATCAATTCAGCCGTGTTACGACGAACGGGGGCGCGCCCCTGCTGAAGCTGTTCTACGGCACTCTTCTGGTTCTGTATCTGAGCGCGCAGTTCAGAAATACGGATAACTGACTCTTCATAACGACGCGACACTTTACGACGAACGTTCTCAATCGACTTACGCATTGCGTTTAGCGTGTTATCGACGCTGACAGGATCTGAAGGCCAAGCGTCTGCCATTAGGTTTTCACCCGAGCGCCAGATCTCTGATGCTTGATCCACCAGTGCTGAAAACTCTTCAGGCAAGAACTCACGATTCTGATTAAAGCTCACCGCTGTGCGCATCAGCGAGTAGGCCTTCTGAATGCGCTCTTCGATGACATTGAGTTCGTGTTGACCAACGCGTATAGAAGATTCCATCGCGTTAATCTGATGCGCAGCATCGGTGTTGTTTAGCGCTGCACGTGCGTTGGCAAGATCCTGCATAACCTGATTGAGATCAGCACCAATATTGGTTAGCTCTCGCTCAACTTCCGCCTCTTGCTCTTGCCACTTCTCTAGACGCTCTTCAGCCTCCTCTTTACGAAGGTCGGCGCTTTCAAAACGTGACTCGTGAACAACCCACTCGTACTCGACGGCGTTTTTGATGTTACGACTGATACCCTGGCAGAGCTCTTGTACTTTAACCAGTTCATCAATACGGTTAGCCACATCACGCGTCTTCTCCTCCATCGCTCGATACTCATCCAGCGATTTACGGAAGGCTCCGACATGCACTACGTTCTCATCCAAGACAAACTCGCGAACGAATCGAGTCGGACTATCAATGGGTACAAATTTAAGAGCGTTTTTGAAGTTCTTGATGAATTTGTCATCGTCATTCGGCATCGCTGGATCGTGACTCAAGTGGGTCACAACCTCACGAATGTAGCGGCTTGCACGCTTCTCTAGCGTCATATCCGGACACTGTTTAAGCAGGCTTTCACGAACTTCATTCCAAGGACGCGGCATACGACCACCGCCCTCTTTTCGACTAAAGTCATCCAGCGAAACAGAGAAGTTAGGCAGAATAAAGCGACCCAAAACCTCTTCATCTGGGCTGGCGGTTGATGCACTGATCGCAACACCAATACAGCTCTCTTGTGCCGTCTCAGTATCAAAGAAGCTCATCGCCAGATAGCTGATAGAATCTTCACGGGCACTGTTGCTTTTACCACCATCATCCATAAAACCGAGACAGTAGGTGCGCAGTGAACGCTCAGACTTTTCACCCGCCGAGGCGTTAAAACTTAAGTGGCGCTTATGGCCACCCATCAAAATGGTCTGCATGGCGTCCAGTAGTGACGATTTACCTGAGCCGTTAGGACCTACAATCGCGACATTACCTTTGATCGGGATCTCTTGAGCACCCAATACATACCAGTTAACTAGAACGATGCGATTAAGCTGTTTCATCGTCAGACTCCTCTACTGCACCCTTCTCTTCTGACTCCACTGACTCATCAGCTGGCTCACTCACCTCTTCGATCGACTCCTCTGGAGTGTCAGCAATATCATCCATCAAGGCCGCATCAGCGCTTTCGATGTCACAGAGCGCCTCAAGCTGTCGGATGTAATCTTCGACCACCACTTGACGAATGGTGGGGTAGATGCCGATTGGAATGTTTTTAGGGTCGGTCTCATTCGCCTTGCCGCGTTCAATCAAACCGTGACGTGAGAAGAGCGACAGGATCTCTTTTAGACGCGTCTCATTAGGGATCTCTTTACCGGTTAAACTCTCGTAAGTGCTCAACAGATCATCAGACGTGGTGTACGCCTTACCGCTCTCTACTTCGAAATTTTCCAGTTTCTGTTCATACATTTGACGCATACAGAGCATCAACAGAGACTCATCGAGCTTCAATCGCATGACTCGCTCTTCACCCTGGGGTAGCACACCCAAATAGGCTTCATCAGGTTGATAGACCAGAGACCAACCCAGTGCCGCGAACAGGTTACGGAAGTACTCCATATTCTGCGAAATAAGGAAATAAGTATCACGCTGTGCAGGGCGATCCGCATAGAGGAACTGGTTTGTCAGTAGTGAGTTTGCAGCGCGAACGAAATCGGCTTCTGTACTCTTTTCATTGCGCGTCAGCGCTTTTTGTAAATCACCAAGCATCAGGCGTTGTTCCTGTGTATTTTGAAACCACGGCACTCCACCATATCGGCAACGCGCACGTACTCTTCATCAAATTCTATTTGGTAGCGTTCAGCTGTCTTACGCGCTTTCTTACCTAACGAATTTAGGTGTCGCACATAGCTGAAGCAGATGTAATCTTCGATTGAATCAATGGTAAATTCAGACGCCGAGACCAGGGTTTCACCATTTAAAAAGTGACGATCTAGGTAGGCCTCAATTCGATCCACTTTCACCTCACGGCGTGCCTTCCACTCTTTGAAGAGCTGACGCATGTAAAGAACCTTAGGATCGATCTGCTGTTGGGTAATGACTCTAGGCGCTGTCTCAACACGTCGACGCACTGGCGAGCGAATGGACGAAGGCGAGATAAAGCCATACTGATCAAGCGACTGAACCGGTGGTATCTCCCGACCATCTTTCTCCGCCAATTTGGCAATGACACGCGACAGTCGAGCCGCCATACCCGGCGTTGTCTTGTCCATGTAACGAACTGTGTCGGCTACCCGTTTCTCTAGCTGGTAACGGAAATCATCAATGATCGCCAGACGCTGGTCGACCGACTCGAAGATCCGGATGATGCGATTGATGTGCTGGTGCACCATCGCTTCCGCAGTTTCAGATTCGATTTCATACTGCATCTGATAGTGCTCAGTCAGCATCTCTACCTTCAGCGTATCGAACTGAAGATCACGCAATAAAGAGAGAATTTGACGTCTAAAACGGAAGGGGTTGTTCTTTGTTTTCAACGTCTTATAGTCAGAAACAAGAATGTGCTCAACGAAACGATCAAAGAAGCCACGGACAATCTCTTGCGGGTTATGCGACTCAGCCAATGATATTTTAAGTTCGCGCAGACCCAACATCATATCGGTCAGGTGTGCACTGAACTCGGCTGCTGTGTCTGCCGCTTCCGATAGGGTAATACCACGACCCACCGGATCATTGATGGCCGATTCCAGAGACGACAGCACGTTAAGAACGGTGCCACCGTAACTGCGTTTTTCCAAACGCGCGATCGAAACCAGGTTACGCAACAGGTAACTGACCGAAGGAGAGAGCAACACATAGGTGCGATAGATCTTCTGCTCTTCCTCTAACCAGCCCGTTTGCACTAGGCGTCGGTAGATACGGTTTGTGTAATCTGCGCTAGAGGTAGGCAGCTCCGCCTCCTCTTCAGACTCAGCCACCCAGCGACGAACACCAAGCTTAACAACGGCATTTTCGATGGTTGAACGGACTAAATCTTTGGCAATAAAGGGGTCTATAAGATCTTCATCAAAGAAGAGATCGGCCAATTCAAGAAGAACAGACTGGTAAACCTGTCTATTCTGCCCAGAGAGCGGCGCAAATATATCGTCTGGTAGCTTATTGAAAAGCACTAAAAATCCACCATTTGAGGGCTGCCCATTCAATAGGCAGCAAATCGAATAACCATCGATTCTAACAAAAAAAGGAGTGCTGTATAGGCCTCTTAGATGAGACTTTGGCGTAAAAGAAAAATCTTTAACCCTTGAGTCAAAAAACAGCCCTCAACCACCCTGCCACAAGAACTGTTTTACCTAACATGAAAGCTTGTTATTATCTGCTTTAAAGCGGGCCAACATGGCCCATCAGTACCGCAGAGTGACCTACCTCACCGAAGCGGATTCGTTTCACCACCTTAAAGGCGTTGTGGATGAAATTTCGTTTCCCTGTCGTCATCATTGACGAAGATTTCCGTTCTGAAAACATCTCTGGCTCAGGCATTCGTGACCTTGCAGCCGCTATTGAAAAAGAGGGTATGGAGGTTGTCGGCTTAACCAGCTACGGCGATCTTACAGCATTTGCTCAACAGGCGAGCCGCGCCAGCTGCTTCATCATCTCTGTCGATGATGAGGAGTTTGATTCGGGTGAAACGGATGATCTGTCCGACGAAGTACTGAATAACATCCGCGACTTTATTAGCGAAGTTCGCAAGCGTAATAACGAGATCCCAATCTTCTTGTACGGTGAAACTCGTACCTCTCGTCATGTGACGAATGATATTTTGCGTGAGCTTCACGGCTTCATCCATATGTTCGAAGACACTGCCGAGTTCGTTGCACGCCACATTATTCGTGAAGCGAAAAAGTACCTCGAATCACTAGCACCGCCCTTCTTCAATGCGTTGATGAACTACGCAAGCGACTCTTCATACTCTTGGCACTGCCCAGGACACTCGGGCGGTGTTGCCTTTTTGAAAAGTCCGGTTGGGCAGATGTTCCACCAATTCTTCGGGGAGAACATGCTGCGTGCCGATGTCTGTAATGCGGTTGAAGAGCTTGGACAGCTTCTGGACCACACAGGCCCTGTTTCAGATTCAGAGCAGAGTGCTGCGCGCATATTTGGCGCTGATCATCTCTTCTTTGTCACTAACGGTACCTCGACGTCGAACAAAGTAGTCTGGCATTCAACCGTTGCCCCTGGCGATATTGTGGTAGTGGATCGTAACTGTCATAAATCGATTCTGCATTCGATCATCATGTGTGGTGCGATACCGGTCTTCCTAATGCCAACTCGTAACCACTACGGCATTATCGGACCGATTCCAAAGAGTGAGTTTGATCCCGAGACGATTCGTCGCAAGATCGAAGAGAACCCCTTTGCTCGTGAAGCACTGAACAAAAAACCTCGCGTACTGACACTGACGCAATCGACCTATGATGGCATTCTCTACAACGTAGAGACGATCAAAGCGATGCTGGGCGACACCATTGATACGCTGCACTTTGACGAAGCTTGGCTGCCTCACGCAGCATTCCACAAGTTTTACAACCACATGCACGCGATTGGCGGCACAGAGAGCCGTGAACGCTCTGACGACACCCTGGTGTTTGCAACACAGTCAACGCACAAACTGTTGGCAGGTTTGTCACAGGCCTCTCAGATCCTAGTACAGGACGCTAAGAACCGTAAGCTGGATACCTTCCGATTCAACGAGTCCTACCTGATGCACTCATCGACCAGCCCTCAGTATGCGATCATCGCCTCTTGTGATGTTGCCGCTGCGATGATGGAGCCTCCCGGTGGTACAGCACTGGTCGAGGAGTCCTTGTATGAAGCGATCGACTTCCGTCGCGCCATGGTTAAGGTTGAAAAAGAGTTTGGTGAGAACGACTGGTGGTTCAAGGTTTGGGGGCCTCAGAAGTGGGATGATGAAGGTCTTGGCGATCGTGATGCTTGGGTCATCCATGAAGAAGACACTTGGCACGGCTTTGGCAAGATTGAGTCTGGCTTTAACATGCTCGACCCAATTAAGGCGACCATTATCACACCGGGATTGAACATCCATGGTGAGTTTGATGAGCACGGCATTCCCGCGGCGATTGTGAGCAAATACCTTGCAGAGCACGGCATTATCATTGAAAAAACGGGACTCTACTCATTCTTCATCATGTTCACCATCGGCATCACTAAGGGCCGCTGGAACTCCATGGTGACTGAACTTCAGCAGTTCAAAGATGACTTTGATAACAACCTACCCATGTGGCGGGTTATGCCTGAATTTGTCGCACAGCACCCTGAATATCAGCGCATTGGTCTGCGTGATCTTTGTCACTCACTGCACGACATCTACCGCAAGTACAATGTCGCAAAAATCACGACAGAGATGTACCTCTCTAAGATTGAGCCTGCTATGACACCGGCAGATGCCTGGTCGAAGATGGCGCACCGTGAAGTTGAACGTGTCTCAATCGATGAACTAGAGGGTCGAACCACCGCCATGCTCGTGACACCTTACCCACCGGGCATACCACTGCTTATACCGGGTGAGCGCTTTAACTCAACCATCGTTGACTACTTGAAGTTTGTTCGCGAATTTAACGCCCAGTTCCCTGGCTTCGAAACAGACTGTCACGGACTAGTGCGAGAGAACATAAACGGCGTCGACCACTACTACATCGATGTCGTAAAAGACTGATTCAACAAGACGAGATAACGGCACCTTCGGGTGCCGAATTTTTATGAAAATAGAGTTCGAAAAATCCATCACCACTGAACAAGCCGGCAGCAATGTCACCGACTTTCTGGCGCAAGAGACCGCAATCTCCAAACAGAAAATTAAGGACGCACTGAGTAAAGGTGCCTGCTGGCTGAAGCGTGGCCAAAAAGGTCGTAAGCGCCTGCGTAAGGCCAAGGAGATTCTGCAAAAAAACGATCGGATCTCTCTCTTTTACGATTCTGAACTCTTAGGCCGTAAACCAGAAGGTGCGCAATGTTTGGTGGATGCTCAAGGTTACTCTGTCTGGTTCAAACCAGCCGGTATGGTTGCACAGGGAAATGACTGGTGTGATCACCTTGCCATTACTCGTTTAGCCGAGCAAACACTTGAACCGAAACGCGCTTCGTTTTTAATACACCGTTTGGATCGTGAAACGGCAGGTCTGATCGTGATCGCTCATAAACAGGGTGTTGCAGGCGCCATCTCGCGCGAATTCCAAAACCGTAAGGTTGAAAAATTTTACCGCTGTCTTGTCTCAGGGCAGGCACCCGAGTCCGGTGAAATCATCAATAAACTGGATGGCAAACCGGCCCATACCAAATTCACCCGACTGCACTACAACTCCGATCGTGACTATTCGGATCTCTATGTAGAGATACTGACCGGGCGAACACACCAGATCCGACGTCATCTCAATCAGATCGACCACCCTGTTATGGGTGATCCACGCTACGGAAGTGACAACAAAAACCTAGCAGGCATGCAGTTATTTGCTGTCAAATTGGCATTCAACTGCCCTATTCAACGCCGCAAAGTCACGTTTGAACTCTCCAACGAGTTTTTGAAACAGCACAGCAACTCGGAGTTGTCTGACGCAACGCCTTAACAAAATTGCCAAGACAGTTGGGTGTAGCATCAAGGGCAGATGACAGGCTAAAGCCAGTCACTGGTTTAGCGACTTGGCTTCGGAGCTGCGGTGACTGGCTTTCAGCCTGTCATCCGCCAGACCAGCCACTCAATAGATATCGCCAACCACTGCGCAAAGCCTTACAATACTCGGCTGACCTATTTGGATGGAATCATGTTCGACAAAAAGACCAAAGCCCAGATCCGCGCCGAGCTTGAACAGCAAGTTCAGGATTTTCTGCGCTCTGGTGGCGAGGTTAAAGAGATTCCTCAGGGTCAGAGTGGAGTTCCGCACGGAGGACTGATACGCCCCGTCTTTAATGACGGCAAACCGCGCGAGTCGAGAACCCCCTGCGAGGGTGTGTTGCAGACCATCGATGCAAGACGCCTAATCAAAGAGCGCCCTAAATTAGCTAGAAAACTGAGTAAACCTAAACGCAAAGTCATTTACGACGATTTCGGAGAGCCTATCCGAGAAGTTTGGGAGTAAGAAACCTGCGAACAAGTCCCGCAGAGAAGATGCGAAACTTATTCGCAGATTCCCTAGGTCAGCGATTCATTAAATCCAGTGTGAATCTGAGTCGCTCCACCGCACTCTCCATCTCCAGTGCTTGCTGCAAATAGTGAGCATCAAATCGAATTAATCCAAACAGCTCAAAACTGAACGCTTGTGGCGATTTTGTTAACCACTCCTCTTGATTGAGAATGTCTCTCAATTTATTGGCCGCTCGGCTATCACCTTGCACCATTGCCAGTACACGATGGCGCACCTTATCAACCAGCTCAATCGCTTCTGATAACTCATCTTCAGTCATCTCACGATCAGCCATTGGTTGACACTCATACACCGAGTAGGGAATCTGCTGCAGTGATTGACCCAAACGGTATCGCTGATCGATATGGACATCCACCACTAGACGCCCATCATCTAACTGCTTAATCAGCTCGCACTGACCAGCACTAAACACTGTGTAGGGTCGATAGGTTGCTTGGTTTGTCTGCAACGCCTCTTTCAGAGGCAATCCCGATTTGGCAGGACTGATCTCTTTTTGTGTGTGACAAATCGCTACCGGCATACCTGTCTCCAAACAGTGATTGATCATCTGTCGGTAACGAGGTTCAAATACATGCAACGGAAACACTGTGCCAGGAAAGGTGACACAGTCGGGAATGGGAAAAATGGCGATTTGAGTCACGCAGCCTCCTTAAAGTAGTTAAAGAGATTACGCAACTCAATTAGGGTCGGACTACTTAAACTCGGTGACTGGCTTTCAGCCTGTCTTCCGCTCTACAAAATAGTGCCAAATGATAGTGCAGATGACAGACTAAAGTCAGTCACTGGACCTGGATTGGCGTCGCGGCCTTTTTAAGACCGCTCCAACTATCCCCTACTTACTTCGCCAGACCGACTTTAAGGGCCAGTTCGGCCGTACGGTTCGCGTAGCCCCACTCATTGTCGTACCAGAGGTAGAGCTTCACCTGAGTGTCGTTAACCACCATGGTCGAGAGCGCATCGACGACACTTGAACGAGGATCCGTCTTGTAATCGATCGAAACCAGTGGACGCTCTTCATAGCCCAAAATGCCTGCTAAATAGCTCTCTGATGCGGATTTAAGCAAATGATTAACCTCTTCAACACTGGTCGCTCTGTTGACCTCAAAGACACAGTCTGTAATCGATGCATTGGTTAGAGGTACACGTATCGCGTGGCCGTTCAACTTACCTTTTAGGTCTGGGAATATATGCGTAATTGCCGTCGCCGAACCGGTTGTGGTGGGAATCAAACTGGTACCACAAGAGCGAGCACGACGCAGATCTTTGTGCGGAGCATCAATAATAGTCTGGGTATTGGTAATATCATGAATGGTCGTCATAGAACCGTGTTTAATACCTAAATTCTCATGAATTACCTTCACCGCAGGTGCTAGACAGTTGGTAGTACAAGAGGCGGCTGTCACAATTCGATGCTGCTCAGGGTCAAATAGGTCATCATTCACCCCCATGACACAGTCCAGCACACCCTCTTGCTTGACCGGCGCAGTGACGACGACACGCTTAACCCCTTGATCAAGGTAGGGCTGGAGTGCCTCTTTTGATTTGAACTTCCCTGACGCCTCTATGACCAGGTCACAGCCACTCCAGTTGGTCTCATCAATGGTCTTGTGCGAGCTAACGGCAATGAACTGATCTGCCACCTGCATGCCACCATCAACGGGAAGTGCCTCTCTGCTCCAACGTCCATGAACGGAATCGAAATTCATAAGGTGAGCCAAGGTTGCCGCATCCCCAGCGGGATCATTGATCTGAACAATCTCCACATCCGCACTATCAAACAGTACACGAGCTGTCAGACGGCCCATTCGACCAAACCCATTGATACCAACGCGCATAAAATACTCCTTCATAAGATGACAGAATTATTTCAGCGTTTTGTTACAAATTGAAGACAAATGAATCTTTTGACACATATCAATGCGGCTATATTAGAAAGGCGTAATCTACAGTTAACCAAACAAACAGAAGGAGCAAGCAAATGGCTGCTATTTCAAAAGATCACACACCGGCAACTGTATGGGCACTGGATCTAGTCTTTCTACTGGTCGCGATTTCACCCGCCCTAATTTTTGTAGGCTCACTGATCGCAGGTTAATGGTCGATAAGGGTTAACTGCCCATAGGATAAAAGGTCAGCGGATGCTGGCCTTTTTTGTGGAAAAAAAAAGCACCCACTGCGGGTGCTGAATTGTGCTGCTAATAATAGGAATCGAACTAGACAGCCAAGGGACAATCACAAATTAAAACTAGCATCTAAATAGAGCCTCTGCGACCGCAACTGTGCTGACTGTCCCTATTGTCTTAATACCGTTTTTCATAAGAACCTGACTTCACATCATGCAAACGCTTATAGACTGTTAGCAGAGAGTGATGAGTGTTTAGGTTAGAGAATGTCTCATCAAGCCCGGACAGAGCATCGAACAGCTTCTCTCCAGCAATATTAGCCAGAGCTTCTTGGTATAGCGCTTCACCATAGAGCGCAACCAATGGGCGTTCATACTGTTCTCGTTCACGATTGGAATCTATCTCTAATCGTATCAATTCAGAAAGACAGCGGTGCAATTTAATCTCATCGTCTGTTAGGTGACCAAAGTTTAACATCCAGTCAACTTGCTCTAGGGCTAACTCTAACTCGCCAGACTTAAGCGCGAGCTTGAACTTAATATCCCCAATGCGAACACGATCCCAGGGCGAATCAGAGTCCGTTGCGACCCCTAACAGCTTAGCAAGACGCTGTTGATCATCAAATCCACCCTGCTCTAACTCTTCCAACAGATCCAACGCCATCTCCTGATCAAGTTGAGCGGGCGATAACAGTCGTGATCGCAGAGGCGCAGCTAGATTGTTGTTTCGCCAAATTAACTCATCAACAGGATAGATCTCTGACATCCCTGGGACCAAAATCCTGCAACAATCGAGCCCAAGGTGTTGATAGTCAGCAATATAGATCTGTAAATCTACGCCATGAATGATTCGACAGAGCTCGTCAAACTCATCCTCAGAACTTCCCTCTATATTCCACTCGGTAAAGGGGTAATCAGGCTCATCGGCGAACATATCCCATGCGACAACCCCACTGGAGTCGATAAAGTGCGTCTCCAAGTTTTGAGGCTCTGCCGCCTCATCAATATCAAAGGTTGGGTGCGGGAAATCGTTCAGAGAGTCCAAAGCCCTACCCTGCAACAACTCAGTGACGGTTCGCTCCAGTGCAACTTCAAACTTAGGGTGAGCACCAAATGAAGCGAAACAGCCACCATCATTGCGATTAAAGAGCGTGACATTTACCAGAGGGTATTTTCCCCCAAGAGAGGCGTCACGCACATCAACCAAAAATCCTTGAACACGCAGTGCTTTGATGGATGCTTCGATGCGAGGATATTGTGCAATCACCTTAGCCGGAATGCGCGGCAGTGTAATACCGCTGGAGATAATGGTGTTCTTTATATGACGCTCAAAAATCTCAGACAGCGCTTGAACGCGCGCTTCAAAGAGATTATTGCCGGCAGCCATACCATTGGAGACATAGAGATTCTCCAACACATTGACTGGAAACCAGACTGTCTGTTTATCCGACTGACGAACAAAGGGTAAAGCGCACACACCCCTATCAGCTCGACCCGAGTTTAGGTCTACCAACATATCGGCACTGAGCTCCTCATCAGGGTCGTAGTGATTTCGGCTGTTTTGATCCAGCAGGCCTTCTGGCCACTGACCGGCAGAGGCTGGGAACCAGCGCTCATTGGGATAGTGAACAAACTCACGATCGGAAATGTCTTGACCGAAAAAGTAATCGGCAAAAAAGTAATTAGTACTCAATCGTTCATAGAACTCGCCCAGCGCACTGGCAAGACAAGCTTCAGGAGTAGACCCTTTACCGTTAGTAAATAATAGTGGGCAGTGACGATCACGAATATGCAGTGACCAGACGTGAGGCACAGGATTGAGCCAACTCACCTCCTCTATGTCAAAACCAAGATCCTTCAGCCCCTGACTCATGCGCTCGATCGACTCTTCAAGCGGGGCATCTTTTCCTGGAATTCTGGTCATTTTTTGTACTCTTTGTGGACTAACAGAGGTGTCAGCTAACTTATTATTTATTCGAAAGATTATACCTGAAGAAATAGTAGGAAAAAGTTCAAATGAGCGCTTGACGAAGGTCCGCCCCGTAATTAGTATATGCGCCCTCAGTTGAGCAAACAGTTCCTCGATAGCTCAGTTGGTAGAGCAGTAGACTGTTAATCTATTGGTCGCTGGTTCGAGTCCAGCTCGAGGAGCCAACTTTACTCAACAAGAGAAAAAGTCGGAGTATAGCGCAGCCTGGTAGCGCATCTGCTTTGGGAGCAGAGGGTCGTAGGTTCGAATCCTACTACTCCGACCACTTTTTCTCACTCCTCGTCGGAGTATAGCGCAGCCTGGTAGCGCATCTGCTTTGGGAGCAGAGGGTCGTAGGTTCGAATCCTACTACTCCGACCATCTCTTTGTGCCGGTATAGCTCAGTTGGTAGAGCAACTGACTTGTAATCAGTAGGTCCCGAGTTCGACTCTTGGTGCCGGCACCATTTACTACCTCTTATCACCGTTCATTTTTTCTTTAAGCACTCTGCGAACATAGCCACTTTTATAGGCATTTTTAAGGTATAGTGCTCGCATGAATATTAAGCTCATTACCTTATCCCTTGCAGCCCTGACTCTTCAAGGCTGTGTACTTACTAAAGTCGTGACGGTACCTATGCGCGTTGGTGGGGCAATCATCTCTGTTGTACCCGTGGTCGGTGACCCAATTGACGAGTCAATCGACACCGTGGCGGATGGAATTGACAAAATCCCGATTTAAAATTGCTCTAAATCAGACAAAGATGTTCTTTTTCTGACACCCTACTAAACACTCTCTAAAGTACAGGCATTAGACCCAATCTGGAGAGTGTTATGCTACCTGCCGTAAACAATATTCTTTACGCATCAGACATTAATGATGGCTCACGCCCTGCGTTTCGACACGCTGTTAAACTCGCCGAGCTGTACGATGCCAAACTCACCTACTTGCACGCCGTAGAGAAGATCAGTGACGGCGCAGCTGCTGTTCTACAAAATGTCATCGATCGTGATGAGCTTAATGAGTTAGAGAGAAGTGGCTCTGCCCGTTTGATGGAAAAAGTGGAACAACGCATCAAAGCGTTTTGCGAGGACGAGGTTCCAGAAGGGTCCATTAATCCGAGCGACATTGCCACCTGCGTCGATCAAGGCACACCTTGGCAAGTCATCATCGATACAGCTGACAAGATCAATGCGGATATGATTGTCATGGGTGTACGGACCCATGCGACCCTTCAGCACATGTTATTGGGCTCAACGTCACGCAAAGTCATGAGCCACAGTGTAATACCTGTGTTGATCGTCCCTTTAAGCTAATAGTTAGCGATTAAACAGACGCTGCTCAAACTGATGATTGAGTTGAGCGTCTGTCTCTTTGAGATCAGTTACAACACTAAACCGAGTCACCTCACCATGCGTGAACGGAAAATTAGCCGTGTACATGATGCGCATCCCTTCATAAAACTCACGCATCTCCAATACCACGTCTCCTGTTGATCCTGACACTCTTACCTTTGGATCCTCAAATTGATAAGAACCGAAGGTCACAGGATCAACGCAAGTGATCGTCAAGTAGCCCAATGAGGGCTTACGTTCGAATCCATATAGATCTGCCACATGTTCGGAAAGCTCTTCACTCGCAGAAACATAGGTTTTAACCTTACAATCTTCTGCCCATACACCGGTTGAAACAAAGGCTAAAGAGCCAGCAAATAGTGAAGCAATTACCTGTTTTTTCATAACAATCCTTACTAGCGACCTAAACTGTAAAATTCATCATTAGGGCGCAAACTCATGACATTGGCCATGCGATTAGAGAAGCCAAACAACCCTGTGATTGAAGTGATATCCCAAATATCATCATCACTGAACCCCTGAGCATGCAGCCTATCAAAGTCTGCCTCACCGACCTCATTAGCTGATTGAGCTACCTTCATGGCAAAGTCCAACATAGCGCGCTGGCGTTCAGTAATATCTGCTTTACGGTAATTAGCGACTATCTGATCGGCAATCAATGGATTTTTCGCACGTATTCTCAAAATTGCGCCGTGCGCAACAACACAGTATTGGCACTGATTAAGACTACTAGTGGCTACCACAATCATCTCACGCTCAGCCTTTGTCAGCCCCGATTCCCGCTCCATAAGCGCATCGTGATAAGCAATGAACGCACGGAACTCGTCTGGCCTCCTAGCCAATGCCAGAAAAACATTAGGAACAAAACCGGACTTTTCCTGAACCGTTAAAATAAGATCACGGATATCCTCAGGTAGATCCTTTATATCAGGGGTACTAAAAACACTAATCTGATTACTCATTAGAAGAGACTCATATTCTAAATTTTTACTATTTATACCAGAAACATGATCTGTGCTGTATTGAACTGATTCAATCAGTGCTAGGATAAATCTATAGGATAAAGTAGATAGAACAATGACAGATGACACCCGAAAGCCAAGAATACTTATAGTTGAAGACGATGAATTTTCTCAAGATTTCATCAGTGGAGCCCTAGATACACTGGCTGAAGTGAGTATCGCAAACAGTGGCGAACAGGCGCTTCAAAAATTGAGTGACACCGGTCAATTGCCAGATTTAGTGGTTGTCGACATTGTCATGTATGCAATGAACGGTATCGAGATTACCCGTTATATTCGCCATGATTTGAGTGAATATAAAATACCTGTCTTTGTTCTGTCTTCACACGCTGATGCAGCAATGGAGAGAATTGCCTACAGTGCTGGTGCTACCGTGGTGTGTAAGAAAGGACTATCATCACAAGCTTTGTTACAGCGCATTCGCGGGCTTCTGGATATTTCATTTAATCCCCACTCTTAAGAAACATTGCGTACACAGGTATATTGGACCGTCAATAACTACTAAAAATCTTATTCCAACCGCACTACTCATTGCACTATGGGTGGTTCGTTAACGGATTAGGATTGGCGTTTCTGCATCGCCATAAAGTGCTCTATCCCTTTGATTTGATCTTCAGCGTGGTGGTTTACATACAAGACGGTCGTCTCGTTACCCTCACAGATCTTCTCAATCAGAGCCAATACCAACTGTCGGTTCATATCATCTAGCCCTAGACAGGGCTCATCCAGAATTAATAGCGGTGGATGTTTTACCATGGCGCGCGCAATCAACAAGAGTCGCTGATCACCGTAAGAGAGCTTGTTGAACGGCACATCGGCGCGATCCTGCATACCCAGCAGTGCAAGCCACTGATCGGCAATCATCTTCTGATTATCGGTTGATTTGGTGTACATACCAATGCTGTCAAAGAAGCCCGAGATAATGACATTTTTACAACTGATGCTGACACGATACTCCCATTGCAGTGCGGTCGACACATAACCAATAAACTGCTTAATCTGCCAGATACTCTCGCCGTTACCGCGCTGAAAACCGAACACAAAGATGTCGTTGACGTAACACTGCGGGTGATCGCCAGTAATCAATGAGAGCACACCTGTTTTACCACTGCCGTTTGGACCGCTCAGTTGCCAATGTTGGCCAGGATTTATCGTCCAGTTGAAGCCCTCAACAATTACTGCATCACTGTATTTGATCGAGATATCGGTCAGTTTGACCAGTGGATCATTCGGATTCAGTTCTGGAAGCGGGTTAGCAGGATCCGCCGGTGGAACCTCTAGATCTGTCGTTTTCAAGTGAAGCAGTTGGTATAGCTCTGCATAAGCCGATTCATCGCTGCGATCGACCTGAAACGCCAGACGGCCGGCATCATTACCCACTTTCTCCATGTAAGCGACATGCGTAATAAAATCGGGCATCTCATCGAAGCGGTTTAACACCAGTATCATCGGCGTTGTATCAATGATGCTTGCTAAATGCTTCTGCAGCATCGCAAGCGTATCAGCATCTAACCCATCAAAGGGTTCATCTAAGATCAACAGTTCAGGGTTGTTGGCCAACGCACGCACCAACATCATCTTTCGGCTCTCACCGGTCGAGAGCTTGCGGAATGCTCTATCCAACAGGGGTGACAGACCGAACTGCTCGACTAATTCAGCCGCTAATAGTTGATCTTCACAGTGTTCAAAGATCATCTCTCGAACGGGTGTTCCTTCTGAGATGACATCTAAAATATCCGCGTCGTCCTTTTTCAGCTCCTGCTTGATCAATTCAGCCTGTGCTTCGAATGAGACGAGTCCAACTCTGTTTGGGACTCCCTCTATGGATCCATTCAATGCATCACCAAACCCTGCTAACACCGCTGCAAGCGCCGACTTACCAGAACCATTGGTACCGGTGATGACCCAATGCTGATTGGGCTCAATGGTCCAATCGACCCCTTTAAGGTCAAAGCGTTCATCAAAGTTTACGTCAAGGTTTTCAATGTGAATGGATGTCGACATGGGGATTCCTAATCAACAAATAGAGTTTATAAAAAGCATAAAGCCGAGTACTCCTTGCGAGGCACTCGGCTTTGAGTCGTTTAAATTTTATCTAAAATTAAACGATCTTCTTCATGTCAGCCATGTGGCCACGAAGAACTGTACCGATCGCTTCAACTGGGTGAGCGCGTAGTGCAGCGTTAACTTCGATTAGACGAGCGTTATCTACGCCGTTGTCGTCAAGATCTAGGCCTTTACCGATAACGTCAGACTTGATGCCCTTCATGAAGTCAGCTAGTAGCGGAACACACGCGTGGTTGTATAGGTAACAGCCGTACTCTGCAGTATCAGAGATTGTTGCGTTCATTTCGTAAAGCTTCTTACGAGCGATAGTGTTTGCGATTAGTGGAGTCTCGTGAAGTGACTCGTAGTACGCAGACTCAGCGATGATACCAGCAGCCGTCATTGTTTCGAATGCAAGCTCAACACCTGCTTTGACCATAGCAACCATAAGGATGCCTTTGTCGAAGTACTCTTGCTCAGAGATCTCTACGTCGCCTGCTGGAGTCTTCTCGAAGTTAGTCTCTGCAGTCTCTGCACGCCATTTAAGAAGATTAGCGTCATCGTTCGCCCAATCCTCCATCATGACACGTGAGAAAGTGCCGTCGATGATGTCATCCTGGTGCTTGTTGTAAAGCGGACGCATGATCACTTTTAGCTCTTCAGCAAGGTCGAAACACTTGATCTTAGCTGGGTTAGATAGACGGTCTAGCATGTTGGTAACGCCGCCGTACTTAAGTGCTTCAGTGATGGTTTCCCAACCGTACTGAATCAACTTAGATGCGTAACCAGCGTCGATACCCTCTTCAACCATCTTGTCGAAACATAGGATCGAACCAGTCTGCAACATACCACAAAGGATAGTCTGTTCACCCATAAGGTCAGACTTAACTTCTGCGATGAACGATGACATTAGAACGCCCGCTTTGTGACCGCCAGTACCTACAGCGTAAGCTTTAGCCAGTGCTAGACCTTCACCCTTAGGATCGTTATCTTCGTGAACCGCGATCAGTGTAGGTACACCGAAGCCACGCACGTACTCAGCACGTACTTCTGAACCAGGACACTTAGGTGCAACCATGATAACGGTTAGGTCGTCACGGATCTGCATACCCTCTTCAACGATGTTGAAACCGTGTGAGTAAGATAGGCAAGCGCCCTCTTTCATCAGAGGCATCACCGCGTTAACAACGGCTGTGTGCTGCTTATCTGGAGTTAGGTTAAGTACGACGTCTGCAGTAGGAATAAGCTCTTCGTAAGTACCAACAGTGAAACCGTTGTCCGTTGCGTTTTTCCATGACTGACGCTTTTCAGCAATCGCTTCAGGACGCAGAGCGTAAGAGACATCTAGGCCTGAGTCGCGTAGGTTAAGACCCTGGTTAAGGCCTTGCGCACCACAA
The DNA here is from genome assembly GCF_013283365.1 of Marinobacterium sp. xm-d-530. Lineage (GTDB taxonomy): Bacteria > Pseudomonadota > Gammaproteobacteria > Pseudomonadales > Balneatricaceae > Marinobacterium_E. The sequence continues at coordinate 247,257 of NZ_WBYM01000005.1, forward strand.
CCTATTACAACCATTTTTTTGCCTTTAAGCGCTTCAACGCCATCAGCAAATTCAGACATATCCATGAAACGGCACTTTGCCAGTTCCGCTAGCTGCTCACGTAGTGGCAGTGTATTGAAGTAGTTAGCCATGCTAAACAGATCCTCATTTAATTGGGAGGTGCGTCGTTGAACGACACGGACAACTGACTAGAGTTCTAATCAAAGTGGGCAGATTATAAGCAAAACCAATAGTTTCTTAAATTGATATATTTGCAACACAACATCCCGATTTGCGCAACAATAGACAATTTAGATAGACTACCCCCATGAATTTAAAGAATCTGAAACAGTTTTTAGCATTGGCCGACACTCTGCACTTTGGACGGGCCAGTGAAGAGTGCCATGTCAGTCTATCAGCCCTCTCTCGAAACATTCGCCAACTCGAAGAGGAGCTGGGCGTAGAACTGTTCAAACGTGATAATCGGACTGTAGTTCTTACCCAAGAGGGGCAACGCTTTCTACAGTACGCCCGCGAAACTTACAGTCAGTGGAATATTATTCGCAGCGAATTGACGGACAAAACAGGACAGCTCAGCGGTGAGATCAGTATCTACTGCTCGGTAACAGCTAGTTACAGCTTCCTGTACGAATTGTTAAACCGCTTTCGCCAAGTACATCCGCATATCGAGATTAAGCTTCATACAGGGGACCCTGATCGCGCCATTGCACGTATCCAAGAGGGTATAGAGGAGATCACCATTGCCGCTCAACCCGACAACCTGAGCAAAAGCCTCTCATTTAAACCGATTACCCAATCTCCCTTAGTATTTATTGCACCGGCAGAGGCACAACCCAACTTACCCAACAGCTCACCACAAAGCGTTGAGGATTGGCAGAGCACCCCTATGATTCTCTCTGAAGCGGGTGTTGCTCGAAGTCGGGTCGACGACTGGTTAAACGAGCAAGGCATCACACCCAATATCTATGCTCAGGTTGCAGGTAACGAGGCGATCGTCAGCATGGTGAGCTTGGGGTTCGGCATTGGTGTCGTGCCCAAAATTGTTTTGGATAACAGTCCACTGGTCGAGCGAATCAGAATACTGGATGTACAACCCGCTCTAAAACCCTATGAGATCGGACTATTTACACTAACACGTAGCTTAAAAAACCCATTGATTGAAGCGTTCTGGGAGCTAAGCTAATGATGAAACTGATCGCTGTTGCATTTCTGCTTCTCACCACTCCTCTTCAAGCCGCCAGTTTCAGGGAGACCTGGCAAGCACTGTTCAGTGAACAGTATTCAGAAGCTATCGCCGGTGCTCGTGATATTCAGCTCAATGAAGACCCCAGAGGCAATTTTCTGTTTGGTTATATGTATCTGTTTGGTAAAGGGCTGGAACAAGATCCTGTTAAGGCTGAATCCTATTTCAAACGCGCCTCGGAGGCCGGCTTTAATGGTGCAACCTTTCGATTGGGAAAGATGTACCGGGAGGGACACCCTGGCGTACCGAAACAGACAGCACTGGCCTATCAGCTCATTTCACAAGCCGCTGAAAAAGGCGGACCCAACGCACAGTTCAACTTAGCGCAGATGGTCGAAAACGGGGAAGGTACCGAGATCGATTGGGAGAGAGCGTTTAAGCTATACCAAGGCGCAGCTTCCAAAAAACACGCCTTCGCGCACTGGAATCTAGGCTACTACTACCTCACTGGAAGAGTCGTTGCTAAAGACGTCAATAAAGCGTCTGAACACTTTGAGACCGCCTTCAAGGAGGGATCTTCCAAATGGCTAGCAATTGAGATTAATAGGCGCTTGATTGAAGATATAGCCCCTGAGATTAGAGGGATACTAGAAGAACAACTCATCACCCTGTCTCGCAGCCCCCGTGACTGACTTCAGTCTGTCATCGGCTCTATGAGCGTTTTCCAGACAACCCAATTAACCGGACAGCGGATGACAGGCTAAAGCCAGTCACCGGAAAACAAAAAGGGCCACCCTAACGGGTGACTTTATTCCTGTTGGAGCGATTTTGAGCACAGCGAAAAGTCGCGAATTTGAGATGAGAGGATTACGAAACAGATCCCTGTATTTCGCCCCTTCGGGGCCGCGCTTTGATCGCCTGCGACGTGACTGACTTCAGTCTGTCATCGGCTTTATGAGCGTTTTCCAGAGGGTCCATTTAAGCCAACAGCGGATGACAGGCTAAAGCCAGTCACCAGAAACACAAAGGGCCACCCTAACGGGTGGCCCTTTGTGTTTGTATGGTCGGAATGAGAGGATTCGAACCTCCGACCCCCTGCACCCCATGCAGGTGCGCTACCAGGCTGCGCTACATTCCGGAAACTTGGCGCGCATGTTACAGGATGCGCTTTCGGGTTTAAAGCCTAGTTGGCGTTAATTCTCATCGATTTAAGAATATCTTCCAGCTCGGTAATCGATTGGCGAATCAACTGCTTATACCGCCCTTGATCATCGTGTGTATTACCTGCTGTCAGATACTGTTTTGCTCCAGCAATAGTAAGGCCTTGTTCGTAGAGAAGGCCCTTGATTTCACGAATCAGAAGAATGTCTTGGTGCTGATAGTAGCGGCGATTACTGCGTTTAACCGGCTCAATTTGTTCGAACTCTTGCTCCCAGTAGCGAAGCACATGAGGCTTTAGATCACACAACTTGCTGACTTCACCAATCGTAAAGTAACGCTTGGTTGGGATGGTAGGAAGATCGCTCGACATTATTGTTGCTTAGCTGAATGCAGCTCTACTCGCTCTTTAAGCTTTTGCCCCGGACGGAAGGTTACCACTCGACGGGCAGAGATAGGCACCTCTTCACCCGTCTTAGGGTTACGTCCAGGACGCTGTCGCTTATCGCGTAGATCAAAATTACCAAAACCCGAGAGTTTGACATGCTCGTTATGCGAAAGACTCTCTTTGATCTCATCGAACATCGATTCAACCATCTCTTTCGCTTCGCGTTTGTTTAGACCGAGTTCTTCAAAAAGACGCTCTGCCATATCCGCTTTGGTTAACGCACTCATACCAAACCCCTTTATTAGGCTTAATCTCGCAATACTGCACCTAGATCAGAGGTCAGTTTTTCAACGACCGCTTGCACTGATGCATTGATCTCTTCTTCGTTAAGAGTGCGCGATGGGTGCTGCCAGGTCAAGCCAAGAGCAAGACTTTTTTGTCCATCTTCAATACCTTGGCCGGTATATACGTCAAATAGGATGACCTCTTTTAGGAATTCACCGCCCTCTGACTGCGCAATAGAACGAACCGAGTCAAAGCTCACCTCTGCACCGATCACCATCGCTAAATCACGACGTGACTCTGGGAATTTAGAGAGGGATGCAAAACGAGGTAGACGCCCTTCCAACAGAGATGATAGCTTCATCTCGAATAGATAGACTGGACCTGCAAGATCTAAGCTCTTCTGTAAGCTTGGGTGCATCGCACCAACCCAACCCACTGTCACGCCCGCTTTCTCAATGCGAGCTGACTGACCTGGGTGAAGGGCATGGTGAGTATCGGCAACCAGCTTAAACTGGCTCGCATCGCCACCCAAAGAAAACAAGGATTCCAGATCACCTTTGATATCAAAGAAATCGACCTTGTCACTCTTACCCATCCATGACTCGGGTGAACGGTTACCCGAAATAATACCCGCTAGGCTGTTCTCTTGTTCAAGCTCATCACCATTGGCAATAAAACACTGACCAATCTCGAACAGACGCACTCGACTCTGTTGACGCGCTTGGTTATAAGCAACTGCTTTAGAGAGACCTGGCCAGATAGTGGTACGCATAACCGCCATTTCAGCAGAGATAGGGTTAGCAAGCGCTACCGCTTCATTCTGATCGTCAAACTGTTTTGCTAGACCCGCTTCGATGAAGCTGTAGGTAATCGCCTCTTGGTATCCACGAGAGACCAAATGACGACGCAGGGTGCTTGCCGTTAGTTTCGACTCTTTGATTGAGGGCAGAGGAAGCTCGGCACGGGGTGTGTTAGACGGCAGATTGTTGTAGCCGTAAACGCGTGCAATCTCTTCAATCAGATCAACTTCGATGCTGATATCAAAACGGTAGCTAGGAACCGCAACCATCCATGAGCCATCGCCATTAGCACGCAACTGAAGACCTAGACGCGTTAGGATCTCTTCGATCTCTGCCGCTGGAATTTCAAGTGCCAACATATCAGTGACACGCTGGTGACGCAGTTCAAGTGCGACCGGCTTCGGCAAGTTCGTTTCAGATACAGCCTGGATAACCGGACCAACCTCACCACCGACAATATCAATCAGCAAGGCTGTCGCACGCTCAATAGCACGCGCCTGTAACTGCCAATCAACACCACGTTCGTAACGGTGGGATGCATCCGTATGCAGACCATAGTTTCGTGCGCGACCTGCAATCGCGATAGGGTCAAAGTAGGCACACTCAAGCAGAATATCTTTACTCTCTTCAGAGACTTCAGAGTTACCGCCCCCCATGATGCCCGCCATCGCAATTGCTTTATTGTGATCGGCAATCACTAGCGTATCAGCGTTCAGCTTAATCTCACTGCCATCAAGCAGTGTTAGCGCTTCGCCCTGCTCGGCCATGCGAACACGAATACCACCTTCAATCTTATTCAGATCAAAAGCGTGCATTGGCTGCCCTAACTCAAGCAACACATAGTTGGTAACATCGACAACAGGATCGATAGAGCGAACGCCAGAACGTTCTAAACGCTCAACCATCCAACGTGGCGTCTGTGCATTGATATCGATGCCACGAATGACACGACCCAAGTAGCGAGGGCAAGCTGAAGCGGCTTCTAACTCGATCGAAACGGTATCACCAATGGTTGCTGCAACAGCAGAGCAATCGATCTCAGCCACAGCGGCTTTATTCAATACACCCACTTCACGAGCCATACCGACCATACCTAGGCAGTCACCACGGTTAGGCGTCAAATCGACATCGATAATCATATCTTCAAGATTAAGGTAGTCACGGACACTCTGACCGACTGGAGCATCGGCTGGAAGCTCCATGATGCCGCCATGATCATCCGATAGGCCTAGCTCATCTTCAGCACAGAGCATACCCATGGATTCAACACCACGTAGCTTGGCTTTTTTAATCTTAAAGTTACCCGGTAGAACGGCACCGACCGTTGCAAAAGCGGTCTTGATTCCAGCACGGGCGTTGGGGGCACCACACACCACTTGGAAGGTCTCACTACCGTCACTTACCTGACATACGCGCAGTTTATCGGCATCTGGGTGCTGCTCGGCACTCAGAACTTCACCCACAACCACACCGGAAAACTCTTTGGCAACCGACTCAATCTCATCAACTTCTAAACCCGCAAGGCTGAGTTGATCCGCTAAACCCTGCGTATCGATGGCAGGCTGAACCAGTTCACGTAACCACTGTTCACTGAATTTCATAGTTAAATACTCTCGTCTGCTATCGGCTGAATTAGTTGAACTGGCTTAGGAAGCGCAGATCGTTTTCAAAGAATAGTCGTAGATCGTCAACGCCATAACGCAGCATTGCGAAACGCTCTACCCCCATACCAAAGGCAAATCCGGTGTACTCTTCAGAGTCGATACCCGACATCTCAAGTACTTTTGGATGAACCATGCCGCAGCCTAGTACTTCTAGCCATTTACCATCACCGCGATCGATATCGACTTCAATAGAAGGCTCAGTAAATGGGAAGTAGGAAGGACGGAAGCGCACACGCACATCCTCTTCAAAGAACTCACGTAAGAACTGCTCAAGCGTACCTTTAAGATCTGCAAAGCTGATGTTCTTATCGATGATCAAACCTTCAACCTGATGGAACATTGGTGAGTGGGTCTGGTCATAGTCACAACGGTAGACACGACCTGGACAGATAATACGAATAGGCGGCTTCTGCGCCTCCATCGTACGAACCTGTACTGGAGAAGTGTGGGTTCTTAACAGACGGTGAGCGTCAAAATAGAAGGTATCGTGCATCGCACGCGCTGGGTGGTGCGATGGAATGTTGAGCGCTTCGAAGTTGTGGTAATCATCTTCGATCTCAGGCCCCTCTTCTACCGAGTAACCGATGCGACTGAAGAAAGCTTCAATACGATCCATCGTTTTTGTCACTGGGTGCAGGCCACCCAACTCTGGCTGACGACCAGGAAGCGTGACATCCACCTTCTCTGCAGCCAACTTCGCTTCAAGTGCAGCATTTTCGAGTAGGCTCTTACGCGCATTCAGCACATCGGACAGCGCCTCTTTGGCCACGTTGATGCGTGCACCTGCAGCAGGACGCTCTTCGTTAGATAGTTTACCAAGCCCTTTCAATAGCTGGGTAAGGTGCCCCTTCTTACCTAGGTACTGAACACGAACTTCGTCTAAAGTTTTTACATCGCTCGCTGCTTCAGCAGCGGCTTTTCCTTCCGCCAACAGGGCGTCAAGATTTTCCATTTACGGCTCCACTCTCTGGGTCCAAATACAAAAATAGGGGAAGAGCGAGCACCCTTCCCCTATCTGAGTCGATCAATTCATCACCCTAGGGTGACGATTGTCTTAGGCTAGTGCTGCTTTTGCTTTTTCAACAACAGCGGTAAACGCTGTTTGCTGATGCACTGCCAGATCAGCCAGTACCTTACGGTCGATCTCAACGTTAGCCTTTTTAAGGCCAGCGATCAGACGGCTGTACGACAAACCATTGATGCGAGCTGCTGCGTTAATACGAGCAATCCACAGAGCACGGAACTGACGTTTGCGCTGACGGCGGTCACGGTAAGCGTACTGACCCGCTTTGATGACAGCTTGTTTGGCTACGCGGAATACACGACTACGAGCGCCGTAGTAACCTTTAGCCTGTTTCAATACTTTTTTATGACGTGCACGAGCTTGTACACCACGTTTTACGCGAGGCATGGTAACTCCTTCTTAATCCTATTCGTAACCAATTAAATGTATGGAAGCATGCGCTTAACCAGAGCCTGGTCAGCTGCATGTACCTGAAGCATTGGGCGTAGCTGACGCTTACGCTTAGTAGTCTTCTTGGTCAGAATGTGACTTTTGAAGGCTTGCTTGTGCTTGAAGCCATTAGCAGTCTTCTTGAAACGCTTTGCCGCACCGCGGACAGATTTAATCTTTGGCATTTACTTTCTCCACGCATTCGTTAGTTATCTGTTGGAACGAACAAAACCTGCAACACCATACTGGATGGCACGGCAGGTCTTAGTTTGGAACCAACTACTTTTTCTTAGGAGCTATGACCATGACCATCTGACGACCTTCAAGTTTAGGACGAGCTTCAACAGTACCGTAGTCTGCCAAATCCGTTTCAACTCGATTAAGAAGCTCCATTCCGAGCTCCTGGTGCGCCATCTCACGACCGCGGAAGCGAATCGTAATCTTGGTCTTATCTCCACCTTCTAGGAAACGTATCAGGTTGCGTAGTTTTACCTGATAATCCCCCACATCAGTCCCTGGACGGAACTTAATCTCTTTAACCTGCATCTGAGTCTGTTTCTTCTTAGCCTCATTTGCACGTTTTTTCTGGTCGTAAAGGTGTTTACCGTAGTCCATCACCTTACAGACGATTGGGTCGGAATCGGAGATCTGTACTAGATCCAATCCTGCCTCTTCAGCCGCACGAAGCGCTTCATTAAGGCTTACAACACCAACCTGCTCTCCGTCAGCGCCGATTAAACGACACTCACGAGCTCGAATATTTTCATTAATTGGCGGCAAATTCTTTTGACCGCGCTTGTTATCACGCTTGATAGCTAGTTTCTCCTAAAGCGTTTTTATTCGCTGCGACCTTTGCGATTATTCTCTTGAATCAACAAGTTAGCAAAGTCTTCAACACTAAATACACCCATATCTTCACCTGTGCGTGTGCGTACAGCAACGCTGCCAGATTCAACTTCTTTATCGCCGATTACTAGAAGATAAGGGATTTTCTGTAGAGTGCGCTCGCGGATTTTAAAGCCGATCTTCTCATTTCTCAAGTCCGAAATTGCTCTAATACCGCTATTTTGCAGCTTAGATACCACTTCATTGACAAAATCTGACTGTTTATCCGTGATATTCATGACGGCAACCTGCACTGGAGACAACCAAGTCGGCAGCGCCCCCGCGTAGTGCTCAATCAAAATACCGATAAATCGCTCAAACGAACCTAGAATCGCACGGTGCAACATAACCGGTGTTTCACGATCGCCCTTCTCGTTAACAAACTGAGCATCGAGTCGACCCGGCATCGAGAAGTCGACCTGAATCGTTCCACACTGCCAAACACGACCCAGACAGTCACGTAGTGAGAATTCAATCTTAGGACCGTAGAAGGCACCTTCACCAGGCAGTTCTTCCCAATTCAGACCCGCTGCGTCCAAAGCATCAGCCAACGCCTTTTCAGCTTTATCCCAAACTTCATCAGAACCGACACGCTGCTCAGGACGAGTAGAGAGTTTGTAAATAATGTCGCTGAATCCGAAATCAGTGTAGACCTCATGTAGGAAGTCGATGAATTCAGCCACCTCAGATTGAATAGAGTCCTCAGCACAGAAAGTGTGACCATCATCTTGAACGAAGCCACGAACACGCATGATACCGTGCAGTGCACCAGATGGCTCATTGCGGTGACACGAGCCAAATTCAGCCATACGCAAAGGTAGGTCACGGTATGAACGCAATCCCTGGTTGAATACTTGAATGTGACATGGGCAGTTCATCGGCTTAACGGCAAAGTCACGGCTCTCAGAGTGGGTCGTGAACATCTGCTCTTGGAACTTATCCCAGTGACCTGATTTTTCCCACAGAGTACGTTCAACCACCTGCGGTGTCTTGATCTCTTGGTAGCCACGTTTGCGCTGCTGTTCACGCATGTACTGTTCCACTGCCTGCCAAAGAGTCCAGCCATTCGGATGCCAAAACACCATACCTGGTGCTTCTTCCTGAAGATGGAACAGATTCAACTGCTTACCGAGTTTACGGTGGTCACGCTTCTCTGCCTCTTCAAGGCGGTGCAAGTAGGCTTTAAGGTCTTTCTTGTCACCCCAAGCTGTGCCGTAGATACGAGTTAGCTGCTCGTTTTTAACGTCACCGCGCCAGTAAGCGCCAGCCACTTTCATCAGTTTGAAAACTTTTAGGTGGCCCGTATTAGGCACGTGAGGGCCACGACATAGATCGATGAAATCACCCTGCTTGTAGAACGAAAGATCCTCTTCACCAGGAATCGATTCAATGATCTCGACCTTGTACTTCTCGCCCATCGCTTCGAACATTTTCACTGCGTCTGAACGACTCATAACTGAGCGCTCAACAGGAAGGTTCGACTTAGCCAGTTCCGCCATGCGCTTCTCGATCTTCTCTAGATCTTCTGGCGTAAATGGACGCTCATAAGCAAAATCGTAGTAGAAACCGTCATCGATCGTTGGACCGATCGTCACTTGAGCACCAGGGAAAAGATCTTGAACAGCCATCGCCATCAAGTGCGCAGTTGAGTGACGAATGATATCGACACCCTCTTCATCGCGCGCCGTGATAAGAGAGACGTCTGCATCCGCCTCGATGACAAAAGAGGTATCAACCAATTCACCATTCACTCGACCGGCAAGGGTAGCTTTCGCTAGACCTGGGCCGATATCAGACGCCAGATCAAAAACAGACAGTGGCTGATCGAATTCACGTTTACTTGAATCAGGAAGAGTAATAACAGGCATTTATAGATCCTAGTGCTCAGTGGTGACCCATACGACAGGCCACGTAAGTTATGTGCGAACGACTCAGTCGAAGCGCGTTTCAATTGAAGGGCAGTATTATACAGATCTAACCAACCAGTCTCCACCCTGATCCGGCTTAAAACCCAATGGTTAGCCACGAAGTGACTGATTTTTATCAAGCATCGTGGCATCATTGCGACAACAAAAATGATAAGAGTACAGGGATGAAAGCACCTCGCCTTAAAATCAGCACCCGCTTAACACTACTGGTCAGTCTATTGATCCTGACGCAGGCGATTGTGTTGGGAATTTTCACCCTAAGATATCTAGCGGATTCACTCGAAGATCAGATCGGTCAACGCGCCCTGCAGCTCTCGTCAATGATCTCTCAAACCCCCTCTATTCGCGACGCTGTCAGTCGCAGTGATAGTGACGCTGTCCAAGCCATTGTAGCGGACCTCAGATTAGCAACCGACGCCAGTTTCATCTCTATTGGCGACATTGACGGCATACGTCTCGTTCACCCAAAACCAGAACGCATCGGCAAACCGATGGTGGGTGGTGATAACTATCGCGCACTGGAACTCGGTGAGAGCTACATCTCTAAAGCCGTTGGCAGCCTTGGGGAGTCAATCCGAGGCAAGACACCGGTGCTGGATGATCAGGGTAAGATCGTCGGCGTGGTTTCGGTCGGTTATTTAACCAAAACCATCGACCAGACCATCTTTAACTATCAAGGCACCGTCATCGTAGGCACCTTTGCCCTACTCTTGGTATCGATTATGTTGGCCATGTGGATTGCACGCCGTTTTAGGTCTGCCATTTTTGACCTTGAACCTCACGAGATCGCTGCCCTATTCCTAGAGCGAAACGCCACGCTAGAGTCGGTTCGAGAAGGGATCATCTCCATTAACTCAAAAGGTGAAATCACCACCTTTAACCGAGCAGCCTTGAGAACACTGGGGATTGATGATCAAGATGTTTCAGGACGCCCACTCAGTGAGGTGCTTCCCGATTCAAGAATGCCCATGCTGCTTGAGACCGGTGAAGCCGAGTACGACCGAGAGACTCTCGTCAACGGCCGACAGCTGATCATTAACCGATTACCCATAGTTAAAGAGGACCAGGTGGTGGGTGTGGTTGCCAGCTTCCGCCCAAAAGATGAGTTGACGGAGGTGAGCCGAAAGCTAACCCGCATTCGCCAGTATGCTGAAGCACTTCGTTCACAAGCACATGAATACGCCAATAAACTGCACACCATTGCAGGTCTTATCAGCTTAGATGCCAAGCAGGAAGCGCTCGATCTTATTGGGCAGGAGACTAAGGAGCACCAGGAGCTATTAACCTGGCTAAAAGAGTCGGTGGCAGATCCGGTCGTAGCAGGCTGTATACTCGGAAAATTCAATCGCGCGAATGAACTAGGACTGACACTTGAGATTGATGAGGGTTCACAGCTTCACCAACTTCCGTCTCATATTGAATCACAGCAGATGGTGACGTTAATCGGCAACCTCATTGATAACGCTTTTGATGCCTCACTTTCGGCCCACTCCGAAGAGGTACGTCTATCAATGACCGATATGGGCTCGGATATCATTATTGAGGTCGAAGATGACGGTGAGGGTATTGATCCCAACAAGATCAACAACCTATTTACCTCAGGCGTCAGCAGCAAAGGCGAAGGTCGCGGCATAGGACTATTTTTAGTGCAAGAGACCATAGAGGCCCTAGGTGGCCACATTACTGTTGAGGCCTCACACTCAGGCGGAAGCCGTTTTACCCTCTATCTACCAAGGAGTGGCAAGGATGTCTGATACATTGAAAATACTGATCGCTGAAGATGATCCACAGATTGCTGAAATTCAACGACGTTTTGTGGAGCGCATCGATGGCTGTGACGTCATAGGCATTAGCCACTCAACCCGAGACGCACAAGATATGCTCGACGTTTTCCAGCCGGATCTTGTGCTGTTAGACATCCACTTCCCTGACGGAAGCGGTTTAGATCTTCTTAAAACCCTGCGTTCAGGGGACTCACAAACCGACGTCATCATGATTACAGCCGCTAAAGAGGTCGATAGCCTATCCGAGGCTCTGCGCCTGGGTGTGTTTGACTATGTTCTGAAACCCTTAGTTTTTGATCGACTCTCTGGCGCCTTAAACCAGTACAGATCACATAAAACCACCCTTACCAATCAAGCTAACGAGCTGTCTCAGCAAGATGTTGATCAACTGCTCTCGCGTCACAGAGAGAGCAAAAACAGCAGCCTTAAACTTGAAGCTCTACCCAAGGGGATCGACCAGATTACACTGGATAAAATCGTTGCGGTGTTCAGGGAGAGTCATGACTCTTTAAGTGCAGAACAGGTAGGCGAGCGCATTGGCTCTAGCCGCACCACCGCGAGACGCTATTTGGAATATCTAGTGGGACAAGAGCGACTCAATGCCGATATTAACTATGGCACGGTCGGCCGACCTGAACGGCGCTACAAAGGGCTATAAACAAAAAAACGCTGAGTCTTATCAGCGTTTTTTATTAGAGCATCTACCAACCTGTCGTGGTTAGCTACTCTGCGTAGGTGGTTTCAATTTGCCACGGAAGATGAACGGCGCTAGGAAGCCAAGAACAGCAGCAATCCATAGACCGACTGAGATGTTACTGCTGAACAGATAGGTCCAGTCACCATCAGAAAGCACCATCGCACGGCGCAGGTTCACTTCCATGTGACCACCCAACAGGATACCCAGAATCACCGGTACTGAAGGAATGTCCATCTTGCGAAGCAGGTAACCCAGCACACCAAAGCCAATCATCAATAGTAGATCGAAGTAGCTACCGGTCAGTGAGTAGATACCGACAAAGGCAACCAGGGTCACACCTGGCAGCAGAATCGCAGGGGATACCTGTAGCACTCGGCTGAACATCTTCACCATTGGGACGTTAAGCACCAACAGTACAACGTTGGCAATCAGTAGTGAGGCGATCAAACCCCAAACCACCTCAGGTCGATCGTTAAACAACGTGGGACCTGGGGTGATATTCAACGTCATCAACAGTGCTAGCAGAACGGCTGTTGTACCTGAACCCGGAACACCTAGCGTCAACATAGGTACTAACGCACCCCCTGCCGCCGCATTGTTACCCGCCTCTGGTGCAGCGATACCACGTGGATCACCTTTACCGAACTGCGAGTTGTCACGTACCGATGACTTCTCTTGCATGTACGCCAAGAAACTACCCAACGAAGCACCTGCACCCGGCAATAGACCTGCAATAAAACCGATCACAGTCGCTTTTAGCATGGTCCATTTAGTGCGAGCAATGTCTGCCCAAGGGATACGTACTTTCTCTAGTTTCACGCCTATGGCAGAGTCTTTACCGTGTGACTCAATAAACACCAGTACTTCAGAGACCGCAAAAAGACCAACGATGGCTACCAAGAAGTCGATACCATCAAACAGGTGCATGTTATCGCCGGTAAAGCGAGTCATACCCGTTGAAGCATCCACACCAATAGTCGCGATTCCCAGACCGATACAGACGGCTAATGCTGCCTTAGCCTGGTTGTTAGAACCGATACCACCTAAGGTGGCAAAGGCCAGCATGTAGAGCGCAAAGTACTCGGCCGGGCCGAACTGGTAAGCCACACGAGCCAACAACGGCGCAAGCAGCATTAAACCAATGGTCGCCAACAGTGCACCGACAAACGAAGCGACACCTGAGAGTACCAACGCATCTCCGGCGCGACCTGCTTTGGCCATTGGATACCCATCAAGACAGGTCATCATAGCCGGCTCATCACCCGGGATATTCAGAAGAATCGAAGAGATACGACCGCCGTACATGGCGCCGTAGTAAACACTCGTCATTAACACCAGTGCCTGAGTTGCATCTAGACCAAATGAGAATGTTAAAGGAATTAGTATCGCAACACCGTTCGATGGACCTAGACCCGGCAGAGAGCCGATCATCGTTCCAAGGATACAGCCTGCTATAGCAAGGGCCAGGGTAAATGGCGAGAGCGCCACATCAAAACCAATGGCCAAATTTGCAAAGATATCCATACCCTACCCCATCAACCAGCGCGGTAGCGCGAAAAGACTTAAACCGAAGATGAACTTAAAGATCAGGAACAGCGCTCCTGAGAAAAGCACTCCAGTCACCACAGCATTTTTTGCTCTAGCTTCAATCAGATAGGATACAGCGGTACCGGCTATCGCGGTTGAAACTAAGAAACCCAGCGGTTTAAGTGTGTAGGCATAGAAAACCAGCGCTACAACTGCAAAGCCAATGTGCATAAAGGTTGTTAAACCTGGCCACTCTGGCTCTTGATCCGGTTTCATGATCATCACAAGACCACAGATTACCGCTACCGACGCAATCATCATCGGGAAGGCTTTTGGGCCGAGAGGATCAGAGAAAAAAGGCTCTTGCAGTTGAGTGGCGCCCGCGAAATACGCGAGCGCCAGCACAACGACGATCAACCCCGTTATGCGATCTGTCATTACTTGATTACACCAAGCTCTTTAGACATATCTTGTACTTCCTGCATCACACCGTTTAGGTAGTTCTGGAAGTCTGGGCCCACTTTCGTGAACTTAACAAGACCGTTTGCTTCCATAGCGTCCGCCCACTCTTTAGAGGCTGCAACCTGAGCTAGCGCATCAGACCACTGCTTGTAAGAAGCTTCAGACGCACCTTTTGGAGTGTACAGACCACGCCAGTTAACCGCGACAACATCGATACCCTGCTCTTTAGCCGTTGGAATCACAGCATCTAGACCTGGAATTTCGATACGCTCGTCAGTGAATGAAGCCAGTACGCGAACGTCGCCGTTTTTGATGAAGCTTACAACACCTGAGATGTCACCTGTCATTGCTGACGTAAAGCCACCAACTGTCTGAGTGATCGCATCCGCGTCACCATCAACTGCGATGTACTTAACCTTACGGATATCCGTGAAGCCTTTACGTTTCAGCGCCATTAGGACTTTAAGGTGATCGTAACCACCTGCAGCTGATCCACCGGCAAAGGCGTGCTTACCTGGGTTCGCAATGACATCATCAAGAAGCTCATTCAGAGTCTGGTATGGCGAGTCTTTAGCAACCACGATAACACCAGGGTCAGCACCGATAGCACCTAGGAAGCGAACCTGATCAGACGTCATACCTGAGTAAGCGTTTTGAGCTAGACGCGTTGCTGTAGCTGTTGAAGCAGCAACAATAAGATCACCGTCGTCGTTACGCTCGTTAACCACGTGCGCGTAGGCTAGACCACCGCCTGCACCCGCCATGTTAGTGACTTGAACGGGATCTTTAACTGCACCGATGTCATGCATGATTTTGCCGATTTGACGACAAGTGAAGTCCCAACCACCGCCTGGGTTAGCAGGTGCAATACACTCGGCCGCCATAGCAGAAGAGGCAACGCTCATTGCAACGCCTGCTGCTAGAAATTTAATTTTTGCTAGTTTCATTTTCTTCTCCTTGTTATGAACACTGACATCGCAGTTTGATGAACAGTTAACGGGAATTTAAAAAAATCAACTCTTAAGAAAAAGCTTGTGGCGATAAGGATTATTAATTCTATAAACAGCATTTTGTTCATAAAGTTCACAAGAAAGCTTAACAGTATGGAATAAAAGAATTGTCTATTGACGGGCGAACGCTAACAAAGAGCGTGTGTAAAGCACATGCTCTCTTGCCGCCTCCTGCGCGGCTAACCGATCCCCTTGTTCAAGAGCCGAGAATATCTGCTGATGCTGTGGATTAATCCTCTCAGGATATCGCCCATATCGTTTAAGTGTTAGATCTAAGGCCTTGTAAATAGAAGAAAAATAACGGTTGTAGAAGAGCTCGCTTAAACTAGCGACTACGAGGTTGTGGCTGTATTTAGCGATCAGCATATGAAACTGAAGATCCGCTTTTGCACGAATCAATGTCGTGTTCTTTTGACTCCGCAGCTGCATCTTCTCGAACTCAGATCGAATGATTGCAATCTGCTTTTTCGAAGCGTTTTCAGCACAACATCCAGCGGCCACAGATTCAATAAAAGCTCTTAACTCAAGCACATCCCTAACGTCATTCAATGTCGGCTCCGCTTTCACCGGTAAATTAAGAACCACACTCTCTAAGGGGTTAACCAGACGAGTAAGACGTCCCTGCTGTTTAATGAGCAGACCGGCGGCAAGCAACTCTGACATAGCCTCCCTGATCGCACTTCGTGATACTGAAAAGTGAGCGGCCAACCTTGACTCAGACGGAAGGGTTTCGCCTGCTCGAGTGGTATCCATCAATAGCGATAACAGAGAAGAAGTGATCGACATAACTGGTCTGACAAGTGGTGTTTATTTTCTGCAAGAGTACGCTGCAACAGGATAGAGTGCAAAAAAAGTTAAGGAGCCCATCAATGAGTATCATTTGCGAACTATCTGACCTACGTCGTCTTTACCACAAACGTGTCCCTAAAATGTTCCAAGGCTACTGTGAGTCTGGATCATGGACGCAACAGACGCTGGCAATGAATGACTCTGACTTTAACAAGATTCTGTTTCGTCAGCGCGTGGCGCGCGATCTTGCACCCCGGACCTTAGCGACTCAAATGGTAGGACAGGACGTCACCATGCCGGTAGCCATGGCACCTGTTGGTCTTTTGGGTATGCAACACGCCGATGGTGAGATCAAAGCAGCGCAAGCTGCAGAGGCCTTTGGCGTTCCTTTTACTCTGTCTACCATGAGTATCTGTTCCATTGAGAAGGTAGCCGAAGCAACCACCAAACCTTTCTGGTTCCAGCTCTACGTTCAGAAAGATCGTGAATTCACTAAGAAGCTGATCGAACGTGCCAAAGCTGCAGGCTGCTCCGCTCTGGTTGTTACACTGGATCTGCAGATGATAGGTAAGCGCCACGCAGACCACCGCAACGGTATGACCGCACCTCCCCGCCTGACTATCCCTAACATTTTAGATATTTCACGTCGTCCACGCTGGGCATTCGGCATGTTGGGGACTAAAAATCGTGAGTTTGGCAACATCCAAGGCTGTGCGACCGGCGTTGATGACATGAACGATCTAATGAAATGGACCGCTGGATCCTTTGATCCCAACCTAGATTGGGACGACTTGAAGTTCTTCCGTGAACTTTGGGATGGCCCTTTGATCATCAAAGGCATTCTAGAAGCTGAGGATGCGAAGAAATGTATCGAGCTAGGTGCCGACGCCATTGTCGTCTCAAACCACGGTGGCCGTCAGTTAGATGGTGCTCGCTCATCGATCAGTGTTCTCCCAGAGATTGTTGATGCTGTTGGTGATCAGATCGAGGTCTGGATGGATGGTGGCATCCGCTCTGGCCAAGATGTGATTCGTGCTCGCGCACTGGGTGCTAAAGGCGTGTTGGTCGGCCGTCCTATGGTCTATGGCCTTGGTGCTATGGGTAAAGCGGGTGTGACAAGGATGTTAGAGATTTTCCATGAAGAGGCAGAATTGACCATGGCCTTTATGGGACATCGTGACATTGCTTCTGTGTCTAAAGATGACATTGTCATCAAAGGCGAACTCTAAAAAGAGCGATCAATTGGTAAACCTAAAGAGTTAATCGATTGATCAATGCTCGTTTTATCTCTTCAAGAGGCGCTTGATCGCTTTTAGAAAAAGCCAATTGGTTAATGCTGTGAGCTAGCCAAGTCGCCTCTTGATCACCTTGCGCATCGGCCCAGTGTTGTAGGGTTTTATAACGCTCGCTACCCTCTGCCCCAGCACAACCACTCGCTAACACGAGTGATCTAAGCTGATCAGCCGTCGTTGCTGAGTAGATCGCACGTTTAAACGCCTGTACTCTTGCTCTTCTTTGCCTAAATGCTCCCGCTAAAAGAGTCACTTTAATGAGGATAGCGACAGCGATTATCGATAAGAGCACAATGGCGGTCATTGGCAATTTCCAGGGCGCTTTAAGCAGCAGATCAACTGTGTCTAATCGCCCCGTTAGTGTATTAAAGAAAGGGAGTTTTACTGTGACAATCTGGCCAAACGACCAGCGCTTATAGGGGACAAAAAATTCACCCTCAGAATCTATGATTTGATCTGTAGAAATAGCCATCGCTCTGGCTAGCGCACTTCTTACACCCCATAAGGTTTGCGCCGAAGACCCTGCAACCACCTGGACACTGATTCGCCAACCAAGCTCACCCTGCTGTACCTCAATATTCGGCTTGCCGATACTGATGCTGTTTGGCAGATAGCTTGGCAGAGGTAAGACTTCAATAACCTGAGCTGGTAGATAGAAAGTCCACCGGCCACGCCCTCGTTGGATAATGGGTGGTAACTCAATGAGGTAATTTCCAGACTGTTGGGCAGAGAAGCGCCAACACCGTTTTGCGATGAGCTGCTCCTCAAATAAACCTGTTCTGGATAGTGTCTGCACTGCAGAGATTCCCGGAATTTCCAGCGACTCAATCTTAATACGGTTGCGTTGCTCAGATAACGGCATACTCACACAACTCTCAATGGATTCGCCTTGCCAGATCTGTTCCGGCAGTGTGTCCCAGATAGGTGTAATGTCTACATTATTAACCACCGCAGGTGTCACCATCAGATTAAAACGCTGCGATTTAGCCCCACCCAATGCTAGGGGGCCCAAGGTTAGCAGACCTGATTGTCTTGGAAAGAGTGTAAGGCGCTGCTTTACTTCTACCTGCCCATCGGGCAATTCTCTCTCTTTACGATAACCTTTTTCTGTAAACACCTGAGTTTGCCAACGCTTAACATTCAACTCATCTGGCGAGGTGGGGCCAACATAGAGGATATTGACTATCACAGAGCGGCCCTGCTCGATCTGATCTTTTTCAGGCAGGATAGACAAGTTGGCCGCATGAAGCTGCCCGATGCTGAAGACGAGCATCAATAACAGTTTTACCACGGCCGTTCCCCCTCCACTTTGATAGGAGTTGGATCGATGCTATTAGGTAAATCTAACTCAAGGCGCATCACACGACTCAATAACTCTGCAGTCGTTCCGGAGTCGGTCGATTCAGTTCTGATCCAGCGTGGCTGGTACTCCAGCTCGCTCTGCCTGCCTAAATGCTGATCGATGGAGGCCATTAACAGGGGTTTGACCTGATCGGCCGATAGGTTAAGTATATTTTCCGGAAGCTCCTGACTGACACCAAGGTAGACACCTTCGGCCACCTGATCCAAAAGGTCGATCGGTAGGTTACCTGAAGCGTTATGCCAATCGGCTTTATCGGCACTCTTTTGAATATCCAATAACAGCTGCTTCATTGATGCTTCGAGTGAACGCGCAAAGGCTAGGTTCACCGCTATTTTTTTCGCATCCACCCCAAACTCTTCTGCCTCTTGGTAGAGCAACTTAGCTTGTGTGTATTCGCCTCGGTAGAAGTGAGTATTCGCCAGGTTAAACAGTGCAATCCCACGATCAATATTCGATTCAGAGGACCAGACAGCCGACGCAAAATTGAGCTGCGCGCACTCCCAATCTTGCTGACGATAGCAGGCTTCTGCTTGCTGAAACTGTGATTCATATTTCGAAGGTTCAATAAACTGCGGAACCACCCAATAGGTCAGCATCACTAACAGCAAAAGTAAGCCATAACCGAATAGCGCAGCTCGTTTTAGACTAACCATTCGACCACCTCGTTGGTGAACGATGAATGAGAACGACTATGAGCAGAAGTGCTATCAATAGCGGTATCGAAAACCACTCAGACCAGACAACTCGGGCGTAGTTCTCTGGAGTGATACGCCTAGACTCAATATTGAGCCACTTTAGCAAGGGCTGCCCTAACAAGGATTCCGGTGTCCTGTAGCTAAAATCAGGATGCAGTGACGCCAGCGATTTAAGAAAGGTGATGTTCATTTGAGTGTTTGCCGAAGGGTGACCGGGTACTTGAGTAGGCTCTCCACCGCCCAACCCGATTAGATTCAGTGTCATCGGCATAGAGGCATGCAGGGATACTAGAGCGGACTCTATGCTCTCGCTGTTTTCCAGAGCCACATCTCCATCCGTTAAAAGCACTATATGGCTTTTTGTATCAGGCCCCCTTGGCAGAGACCGAATGGCCGACAATGCCTCAACTAGGTTACTCCCAAGAGTGGGCAGATAAAACTCATCACCTTGAGCTAGAAAATGTTGGATTAGATGACTGTCCATGGTCGGTTTTAATAGCCAGTGTGCACTGCCAGAAAAAGCTAATAGACCTGTCTCAACGATCTGTACATCAGGGTCCAGCCAAGAGTTTGCCAGCTCGGTGGCTGCAGTTATGCGAGGCACCACACCCTGAAGACCTCGCGCATCTATCGCTCGCATGGAGTCTGAATAATCCAACAGGATAATGACTCGATCCTGCGCTGATGTAAGATCATTTGGTATGAATTGGGGGGTTCTAGGTCCCGCTAATGAGAGGATCAAAAGCGCCCAAACCGATGACAATAAGAGCGGCTTTAACCCCTCCTGTCCAGAGCGACTGGGTGGCTGAACCCAAGGGAGCAGCTCATCATCGACCAGCTGTGTCAGTCTCCTTTTTTCTCTAACAGTAGAGATAACGAGAATCGCCAATGGCAATAGCATTAGCCATAGCAGAAGAGGTTCGCGCCAATAAACCATCAGACGCTCCTCCTAACAAAGATCAGTATCAGCAGCGTGAGTCCAGACAGAATAAACCAGGGGTAGAGCGGCTCCACCAAGGGCAATGTATTAATCGATCGATTCTGAGTCGTCTGCTCACGTGAAATGGTTTGCAGAGCCTCTTCAAAAGCATCGATGTTCAGAGCGTGAAACATCTTGCCGGCGCCCGCTTTAGCCACTTCATCCAACAGAGCGAGGTCCACGGGATCATAGACAAATCCGGCACGCGCTTTCTGTTCCTGAGAGAGCTCAGTCGAGCCTATCGCAATGACATAGAGAGTATAGCCGGCATCAGCTAGGGCTTTCGCAGCAGCTTGTGGAGAGGTTTCACCCAACTGCATACCGCTGTCGGTCACCATCACAACGACAGGATTAAGATCCGTTGGATAGTTGTCACTGACCAGCTTGAGTGAAGCCGACATGTCGCTTAAACGCCCGCCGAGTGTCACCCTAATACGAGCAATGGCTTGTGTCACGGCGTCTCGATCATCGGTAAACGGCAACCAATGATAGGGAGGGTTACCCATAATACTTAGGCCAATACGATTACCCTGAAAGCCATTAACGAACTCTGATAAGAGCTCTTTGGTAAGGCTCATTCTTTCAATCGACTGTTGACCGTCAAAATAGTCTTTCAGCACCATCGTGATGTTAGTATCCACCAATAGCACTAGGTCTACAGGATCTTTCTGATCTGGTAGCTCAATGGTGTCACGGTAGACAACGGGTTGCGCCAAAGCCAATACGAATAATGTCATCGACATCAACAATAGCCGTTCACGACGAGGCTGGTATTGCGATGCTTCCGGCTGTTCATTAGTCAGTTCGCCATAAAGAGGGTAACGAACTCTCTCTCTTTGCAGTAGGTCTGGCCAAGGCGCATCAGAGTCTCTTCGACGCCAAAAGAGAATCAAAATCAGAGGCGTTAGTAACAACCAAAGAGGTTGTAACATTCCCCAATCAGAGAACATGTCGCGCCCTCTTGATCAATGTTTGAACTTCATCAAGTGTCGGTTCAACAGGTTGAAACCGCAACCTGTTCAGTTCCTGTAGTAAGGCAGTGTCAATGACCATGATTCCCGCTAATTGATGACAGCCCTGACGCGGCGTCATTGACTGATTTGATAGTGCGCGCTGCAACTTTGCCAGCGGTGTAAAAAAGCGGTACCAAATTGCAATAAATAGGGTGAATAGTACTGTCAGAGAGAGTATAGCCGTCAGTGCCAGATTGGATGAGTGGTCAACCATTGGCAAAATATCGAACAGCCTTAACGGTGCTTCATTCATGATACTCACCACCTAACAGGCTCAGGGTAAACTGATCGAGCGAACTACAGACCTCAATCAGTGGGATGCCTGATTGTGACATTAGATCCTGAATCTCTAACAACCGATTCAAGTAGGCTTGATGAATACGAGCGATGGACTCTTGGTCATCGACACAGAACCTCTTAGGACCCCAGATCAAATCACGACCTAACAGCGCCTTTGGATCTCTCTCCATGGGGTCTGAAATGAGGAACGCGCTCAATGATCTCTTTTCTGATAGTTCAGTTAAAAGCGCTCGGTGATCTGAGTTCAACGATCTAAAATCTGAAATCAAAATGACTTTAGCACCGGTGGGTGTATCAGAAACAAGTTGCGTTAAAACAGCATCCCAGTTGATCGCTGAATTCTGCGAAGGCGGTGCAGGCGAGACCAAAGCCTCACAGAGAAGGTTGAGCCAGTCATCCCCCACCCTAGAGTCAAACACAGTGGCATTCTGCTCTAATAAAAACGCACCCAGTGCATAATCTTGCTGATGGTAAATACCTGCTAACCAGAGTGACAATCTAGCCGCTTGAGTGACTTTCAGACGCTTCTTTGTGCCAAACCGCATGGTTGAGTTGCGATCAACGACCAACTGAAGAGGTTGCTGAAATTCACTGCGGTAGGATCTAACTAACCACTCTTGAGATCGAGCAGAGGCGCGCCAATCGATCTTTCGAGGGTCATCCCCAAACTGAAACACCCTTAGGTCATCAAATTCCGTACCACTGCCTAATAATGCTGCTTTATTAGCACCACTGTTTAGACGTTGATTAATCTGACCTACTACCTGTGAAGCCAAGGCAGCGCCAGAGGCAATCAGTTGTGCTATCTCATCAGGAGTCAGCAGTGGTTGGTCAACTAAGCTGTTCACAACAGACCTGTTAAACCGCGGGGAGCGTCTCTAAAAGACGATGAATCACTGCCTCTTCAGTTACCCCGTCGGCCTTAGCCGAGAAGCTGAGTACCAAGCGATGACGAAGTACATCAACGGCAAGCGCATAAATATCCTCAGGAAGCACAAAATCACGCTGATTCAGTAGTGCTCTTGCGGTCGCCGCCTGAAGCAGAGCAATCGACGCGCGGGGCGACGCACCCGCTTTCACATACCCACACCACTCTGGGATGTATTGATTTAATCGACGAGTGGCAGAGACCAACTCTATCGCAAACCGCTCTACCCTTTCTTCAATAAAGACACTGTTTAACGACTCTCTCAGGGCAAGAAGCTCACTGGGTGTCAGTAGGGCCTGCATGTCGGCCTCGACATGCCCCTCCTGGGCGGCACGAGCTCGACGAGTGATCTCGATCTCTTCATCGATGCTTGGGTAGTCCAATACGATCTTGAATAGGAAACGATCCAGTTGAGCTTCAGGCAGAGGGTAGGTACCCGATTGTTCTAGGGGGTTTTGAGTTGCCAACACCATAAAGACAGGAGGCAGAGGATAGGTTTTACCGGCCACCGTGATTTGATGCTCGGCCATGGCTTCCAACAGTGCAGATTGCACCTTAGGTGGCGCACGGTTGATCTCATCAGCCAGTAACACCTCATGAAACAGTGGTCCTTCGATAAAACGGAAGCTGCCACTATTGGCATCGAACACTTCACTGCCAGTCAAATCGGCTGGCATAAGATCCGGTGTAAATTGAACACGCTGAAAACGGGCATTCATTCCCGCGGCGAGAGAATGAACCAGAGTTGTCTTAGCTAGACCCGGTGGGCCTTCAAGGAGCACGTGCCCGCCACTGAGTAACGCAATAAGAAGACGATCGATCACAGACTCTTGGCCGACGATGATCTCTTCGATTTTAGACCTTAACTCATGCAGTGGTGTCAGCTCGCTCACGGTTCAAACCCCTTCGGTGAAGTAATGAACCATTGTAGCTAATTTAGTTATACCGTTATAGATCTTTGGCTTAAACAAAAAGAGCGCCCTAAGGCGCTCTTAACAACCATAGAATAGTTTATTTACTCTCTAATCGGTTTAGGCCCGCAAGAGCAGCAACACGGTAGGCTTCAGCCATGGTTGGGTAGTTGAAGGTGGTGTTTACAAAGTACTTCACAGTATTCGCTTCACCCTCTTGTGCCATGATCGCTTGGCCGATGTGGATGATCTCGGATGCTTGGTCACCAAAGCAGTGGATACCCAGAATTTCCAGAGATTCACGGTGGAACAAGATTTTCAGCATACCAACGGGTTCACCGGAAATCTGAGCACGCGCAGTATCTTTAAAGAAGGCTTGACCCACTTCGTAGGGTACCGCTGCCGAGGTAAGCTCCTCTTCGGTTTTACCGATCGAGCTGATCTCTGGAATGGTATAGATACCTGAAGGCACTTCACTGACAAAACGAAAATCATCGGCATCCAACATATCTTCTGAAGCGGCACGCCCTTGATCAAGCGCTGCTGATGCCAGGCCAGGCCAGCCGATCACATCACCTACAGCGTAGATACCATCGACTTCCGTACGGTAGTGATCATCAACATCCAACTGTCCGCGACCGTTGGCTTTCAAACCGACCTTATCAAGATCAAGTTGTGCGGTATTGCCGGTACGACCGTTACACCATAGGAAGGCATCCGTACGAAGGACCTTACCAGACTTCATGGTGATTACGACACCGTTCTCTGTCCCTTCAATCTTGTCATACTCTTCGTTGTGACGAATCATGACGCCGTTGTTGCGTAGGTGGTAACTCAACGCATCAGAGATCTCGCCATCTAGAAAAGATAGAAGACGATCACGATTGTCGATCAAATCCACTTTCACCCCTAACCCACTGAAGATAGAGGCGTATTCACAACCGATAACACCGGCACCGTAGATCACCATATTGCGTGGTGTATGGCAGAGTTTAAGCACAGTGTCTGAGTTGTAGATACGTGGGTGGTTAAAATCAACATCCGGTGGACAGTATGGGCTGGAGCCCGTTGCGATGATGATGTTTTTCGCTTTGAGCGTATCAGCACTGCCGTTATTACCTACAATACTGACTTCACTGTTTGAAACCAGCTTGGCTTCACCAAAGAAGAGATCAACACGATTGCGCGCATAGAAGTTAGTGCGTAGCATGACCTGATTAGAGATCACCTTCTCGGCACGACTTAACACTTTAGGAAATGAGAACCAGCGTGGTTCACCGATATCACGGAACATTGGGTTGGTGTTGAACTCGATGATCTGTTTAACGGAGTGACGCAGCGCTTTAGAAGGGATGGTACCTTTATGAGTACAGTTACCGCCGACTGTGGACTGCTCTTCGATCACCGCTACACGGCGACCTTTTTTAGCTGCATTCATTGCAGCACCCTCACCCGCAGGACCCGAGCCAATTACCACTACATCGTATTCGTAGGCTGCCATTTAGTACCTCAACTTTCCTTGTCGTTATCGTCGATCGATCTACTTAACTTCGTAAGCTAGATCGTCTTTATTAATCTCTTTCTTTTGGACCGCGTCTTGCTCGCCATCACAATCTTCGGGACGACCGCCACAGATATCACAAACGGTATCCATGCCAAGTGCACTCATGCCACCACAAGAGCCCTTAATTGGCTTATTCGAGAAGATCACGCCTACTGACATACCAACGATGACAACCAGTAGAACAATAAATGTAATGACCATAATTTCCATGGCTTACTCTCCTTCTTGAACAAAGGCTTCAAACTCTGCTGTTGCCTGTTCGATAAATGTATCACCCTGCTCTGACTTATATAAGAAGTAGGCTGCTATCCCCTCTTCTTTGGCGAACTCAAAGCCTCTGTTTTCGCCCATGACCATCAGGGTCGTTGCTAATGCATCCGCCTCAGCACAGGTCGGCGTTAATACGGTTACTGACGCTAAGCGGTGAGTAATCGGTTTACCCGTCTCAGGATTAATGGTGTGCGAAAAACGGATACCGCCTTCCTCAAAGTAGTTTCGGTAATCACCGGATGTAGCAATCGCCGTATCCTTAACATTAATGATTCGTCCGATACTGCGCTCCATCGATGCCGGTGACTCAATGGCAATGCGCCAGTGTGAACCATCTGGCTTCAAGCCTTTAGCGCGAAGCTCACCGCCGATCTCAACCAAATAGTTGTAAATACCTTCGGCTTCGAGAGTCTCAGCCAGTTGATCAACGCCGTAGCCTTTAGCGATGGCCGACAGATCAACATACTGCTGTCCTAATTTTCGCAAACGAGTGGGGTCTTTTAAAACCTCGACTTTTTGGTAACCAATACGTTCCTTCAACGAAGCGATCTCTGCCTCGGTAGGTGCCTTTTCGATACGGCCATTGGGCCCAAAGCCCCAAAGGTTAACCAACGGACCCACTGTGACATCAAACGCCCCGCCGGATCGTTCACTGATCGTCAATGACTGCTCTACAACCGCTGCCAGCGCGTCTGAGACTTCCATCTCACTGCCTGCAGGAAGCTTATTAAAGGTCGAGAGTTCACTATTAGGAATGTAGGTCGACATCTGCTGATTAACGGTTGCTAGAACCTTACCGGCACGATTGCGAATATCGTTGATTCGATCTTCATTAAGGTCAACCCAGCGCATACTGAAGGTAGTGCCCATGGTTTGACCATCAATGCCAACCACCTTCTCATTTTCAAAAAAGTTACAGCCCGTTAGAACAAAAACGGCCAGTAGCATAGCTACCGGCCATTTAATAAGGCTTTGAAAACCTGAAATCATCTATTAGCCACCGAAGTCGTCAAGCATGATGTTCTCACGTTCAACACCTAGGTTGAGTAGCATGTCGATCACCGCTGCGTTCATCATTGGTGGTCCACACATGTAGTACTCACAATCTTCTGGCGCTTCATGATCCTTCAAGTAGTTCTCTAGAAGGACGTTATGGATGAAGCCAGTCAGACCTTCCCAGTTATCTTCTGGAAGTGGATCAGACAGAGCTAGGTGCCATTCGAAGTTTTCATTCTCTTCAGCCAACTTGTCGAACTCTTCTGTGTAGAAGGCTTCACGAACAGAACGTGCACCATACCAGAAAGAGATCTTACGCTTAGAGTTTAGACGCTTAAGCTGATCAAAGATGTGTGAGCGCATCGGCGCCATACCTGCACCACCACCGATGAAGACCATCTCATTGTCAGTCTCGCGAGCGAAGAACTCACCGAATGGACCGTAAACATCAATCGTATCACCTGGTTTCAGGCTAAATACGTACGATGACATGATGCCTGGTGGCACATCGTCACGACCTGGAGGTGGCGTTGCAATACGGATATTAAACTTAACCACACCGCGCTCTTCAGGGTAGTTCGCCATAGAGTAAGCACGAATCGTTGTTTCGTCGACTTTAGAGACGTAACGCCAGATATCGAACTTATCCCAATCTGGGTGGTACTCTTCCTCGATTGCGAAGTCTTTGTAGTTTACGGTGTGTGGTGGACACTCTAGCTGAACGTAACCCCCTGCACGGAAGTCGACGTTCTCGCCTTCAGGCAGACGCAGGGTCAGCTCTTTGATGAAGGTTGCGACGTTCGGGTTAGAGTCAACCGTACAGGTCCACTTCTTAACGCCGAAGACATCATCTTCAACATGAATCTTCATGTCCTGTTTAACAGGCACCTGACAGCTTAGACGCCAGCCCTCTTTTGCTTCACGCATTGTGAAGTGTGACTCTTCAGTAGGCAACATAGAACCGCCACCTTCATGAACTTCACACTTACACTGGGCACAGGTACCGCCACCACCACAAGCAGAGGCAAGGAATACACCCTTGTCCGCTAGAGTCTGCAGCAATTTACCGCCTGCAGGCACTGTGATTGTTTTTTCAGGATCACCGTTAATTTCAATTGTTACATTGCCGGAGCTAACCAGCTTAGCGCGGGCAGCCAAGATAATAGCAACCAGTGCCAGTACCACGACTGTAAACATCACCACGCCTAGGATGATTTCTGCATTCATAGCTAATTCATTCCTCTCCTAGTAGACCAGTTACAGAGACACGCCAGAGAATGACATGAAGCCTAGCGACATCAGACCGACAGTGATGAAGGTGATACCTAGACCACGCAGACCCTCTGGTACATCTGAGTACTTCAGCTTCTCACGAATACCAGCCAAGGCTGTGATCGCAAGTGCCCAACCGATACCTGCGCTCGTGCCGTAAACAACACTCTCACCAAAGGTGTAGTCACGCTCAACCATGAACAGCGCAGCACCCATGATTGCACAGTTAACTGTGATCAGTGGTAGGAAGACACCCAACGCGTTGTAAAGCGCTGGAACGAATTTATCTAGGAACATCTCTAGGATCTGAACGATCGCAGCGATAACGCCGATGTAAGAGATGTAACCTAGGAAGCTAAGGTCAACTTCTGGGTAACCCGCCCAAGCCAATGCCCCTTCACGAAGCAATAGGTTGAAGATCAGGTTGTTTACTGGAGTCGTAATCGCCAATACAACGATAACGGCTACACCTAAACCAAAGGCTGTTTGAACCTTCTTAGAGATCGCCAAGAAGGTACACATTCCCAAGAAGAATGCGAGAGCCATGTTCTCAACGAAGATCGCCTTAACGGCAAGACTGATCATCTGTTCCATCAGTGAGAACCTCCTTTAGTGTTAGCCGCCATTTCAAAATCTGGCGCCTCAACTTGTTTTGGATCCCAAGAGCGGATGATCCAGATGAAGATACCGATTAGGAAGAAGGCACTTGGAGGAAGCAACAATAGACCGTTGCTCTGGTACCAACCACCATTAGTGACTAGCGGAAGAATCTCGATACCGAACAGTGAACCGGCACCAAAGAGTTCGCGGAAGAAACCGACAAACATCAATACAGCGCCGTAACCAAGACCGTTACCAATACCATCTAAGAAGCTTGGTAGTGGTGGGTTCTTCATCGCGAAGGCTTCTGCACGACCCATTACGATACAGTTAGTGATGATCAAACCAACGAATACCGAAAGCTGCTTAGAGATATCGTAAGCGTAGGCTTTCAGGAACTGGTCAACAACGATTACCAAGGATGCAATGATCGTCATCTGAACGATGATACGGATGTTACCCGGGATATGGTTACGAATAATCGACACGAACATGTTCGAGAATGCGGTAACCACAATAACAGCCAACGACATAACCAGTGCCGTTGCCATGTTTGACGTAACCGCTAGTGCAGAACATACACCCAAGATTTGCAGTGCAATTGGGTTGTCCTTAAAGATAGGGGTCGTCAAGATCTCTTTTGACTTAGCCATGATTAAGCGTCTCCTGCACGAAGGTTAGCCAAGAACGGAGCGTAGCCGTTTTTGCCCATCCAGAATTGAACAAGGTTAGTGACACCGTTACCCGTCAACGTTGCACCTGAAAGGCCGTCAACTTTGTACTCAGCGTTAACTGTCGATGAATCAACCTTACCTTTGATCAGCTGAAGCTCTGGCTTCTGCATGTCATTGGCGTAGACTTTTTTGCCCGGCCAGATCGCTTTCCAAGCTGGGTTGTCCACCTCACCACCAAGACCCGGAGTCTCTGCGTGTGAGTAGAAGCCTAGACCGACCACTGTATTTAGATCACCTTCCAATGCTAGGAAGCCGTACAGCGTTGACCAAAGACCGTATCCGTGAACAGGCAGGATGATCTTATCCAGTGCACCGTTATTGCCTTCTACAACGTAGACTGGCATGAAGTTAGGCTGACGCTTGATCGACGCTTTATCATCTTCACGCGACAGTGATTTTGATAGCGCAGGGTCTTTAGCCGCCTTCTGGATATCGAACTTAGCACCGTCTACTGCATCAGTGAACTTGCCTGTTTCCATATCAACAACTTTGGTTGTGATCTGTGCGAACAGCTCATCAACCGATTTGCCTGGTTGAAGAAGACCCGCTGCCGCAAGAATGTTTGTCTTACGGTCAAGATCTTTGTTAGCAACCTGTTTGGGTTTAAGGATGACAGCTGCTGCTGACACCACTACCGAACAGATTACACATAGCAGAACGGTTACCGTAACCGTTTTGCTAATCGTATCGTTATTAGCCGACATTACGTGCGATCCTCCGTTTGATGTTCGCTTGCACCACGAAATTATCGATGAGCGGCGCAAAGAGGTTCGCGAATAGGATCGCGAGCATCATACCTTCTGGAAATGCTGGGTTAACCACGCGGATAAGAACAACCATCACGCCGATTAGAGCACCAAAAACCCACTTACCTTTATCCGTCATTGAGCCAGAAACTGGGTCGGTCGCCATAAAGAACATACCGAACGCGAATCCACCCATAACAAGATGCCAGTAGAAAGGAACGCTGAACATTGGATTGGTTTCAGAACCGATCGCATTGAACAGTAACGTGGTCGCAACCATGCCGAGGAAAACACCGGCAACAATTCGCCACGCGGCAACACGAGCAAACAGCAACACTGCACCACCAATCATGATCGCCAATGTTGAGGTTTCACCCACTGAACCTTGAATCGAGCCTAGGAAAGCATCCATCCAAGTCACGTTTGCAGCAAGAACGCCCTCGATACCACCGGCAGCGGCTAGACCAAGCGGTGTTGCACCTGAGAAGCCATCAACTGCGGTCCAGATCGCATCACCTGACATCTGTGCTGGGTAAGCAAAGAATAGGAATGCACGGCCTGTCAGTGCTGGGTTAAGGAAGTTTTTACCAGTACCACCGAACACCTCTTTACCGATAACAACACCAAAGCTGATGCCCAGTGCGACCTGCCATAGCGGAACAGTCGGAGGAAGAATCAGTGAGAAAAGGATCGAAGTTACGAAGAAACCTTCGTTCACTTCATGGCCACGCTTCATTGCAAATAGGACTTCCCAGAAGCCACCTACAATAAAGGTCGTTGCATAGATGGGTAGCCAGTACATGGCACCATGTAGGATGTTATCCCAGGCGCTTGTTGCGTCGTAACCTGCAAGAGCAGAAATTACAGCACCCCGCCAGCCTTCCGCTTCGGTCAGGCCAAGCACTTCCATTGCGCTGTTTGCTTGGAAGCCAACATTGTACAGGCCAGCAAATACCGCAGGGAAGGTACACATCCAAACCAGGATCATCATACGTTTTAGGTCAACCGCATCACGAACGTGTGAGGCTGTCTTAGTCACGGCACCTGGCGTGTAGAAAATGGTATCTACCGCTTCGTAGAGTGCGTACCAGTTCTCGTACTTACCACCTTTGTGGAAGTGAGGTTCTAAAGAATCAAAAAAACCACGTAAGCTCATAATCTTCTCCTCCTTAGGCTTCTTTCTCTATACGAGAAAGGTTGTCACGAAGGATCTCGCCGTACTCATATTTACCTGGGCAGGCAAAAGTACAGAGCGCCAGATCTTCCTCTTCCAGCTCAAGACAACCAAGGTCCATAGCAACAGCGATATCGCCGACAACCAGTGAACGAAGCAGTTGAGTTGGAAGAATATCTAGGGGCATCAAACGTTCAAACTGACCAGTAGGAACCATGGCACGTTCTGAACCGTTTGTTGTTGTAGTAAAGGCAAACTTTTTACCCGGCTTGAACATAGATACAAACATGTTCATCACAGAGAATTTCTCTGTGCCTGGTGCTACCCAACCCATGAATTCACGTTCTGTGCCTTCACGAAGAACGCTTACCTGGTTGGCGTAACGCGCAAGGTAAGCGGTTGGACCAGACGCTTTAGCACCATTCCAAACAGAGCCATTGATCACACGGTTATCGCCAGCTTTAAGCTGACCAGCCGTCAACTCATCAAGTGACGCACCAACACGTGTTTTAAGCAGCGTAGGCACCTCAACTTGGGGACCCGCTAAAGATAGGTAACGCTCAGTGCTCAAACGACCCGTTGTAAATAACTTACCGATCGCGATCACATCTTGGTAACCCAAGTACCATACCTGCTTGTTACGGTGAACAGGATCAAGGAAGTGAATGTGTGTACCTACGTTGCCGGCAGGGTGAGTACCTTCAAAGGTTTCTGTTGTAACACCAGATACGGAAGGTAGCTCTGTACCTGGAGCTGCACAGAGATAAACGTTGTTGGCTTGGATGCGAGTCAGAACGGTTAGACCCTGTTCAAACGCCTCTTTTTCGGCACTTAGAACAACGCTAGGGTCCATCGCTAATGGATTGGTGTCCATCGCAGTCACAAAGATCGAACTTGGTACCGCATCGACTGCTGGTACCTTACCGAAAGGACGAGTTCTTAGAGAAGCCCACAACCCTGAAGCAATTAGGTTTTCACGAACCTGAGACTCTTCCAAAGAGGCAAGCTCAGAAGCTGCGTAACTAGAAAACTCAACTGCGTCTTCGTCTGAATCCAATTCAATGACGACTGACTGTAGCACTCGACGTTCACCGCGATTAATCGCAGTAACAACCCCTGCACCAGGAGCTGTGAATTGAACGCCATCATTCTTCTTATCAGTAAAGATCACCTGACCGAGTTTTACTCGATCCCCTTCCCGAACCATCATTGTTGGTTTTAGACCAACGTAATCGGCTCCTAGAAGCGCCACAGTTTTAACATCAGCTGAAGGGGATACCTTCTGTTCTGGTGCACCTGTGATAGGCAGATCTAGACCCTTTCTGATCTTGATCATTCGCTTTATTCCAATCCGCTAAAAATTTTTAAAGCCTCGTACTGAAACCATCTCGCTCTTTTGAAGCTCAATCGTACAGACGGACCTTTCCCAAAATCGCGCAAATTATACCTGACAGAGGTTTATTGCCGCTACAGAGGGAGAGGGGCTTTCAGTGATTATGTAGTTAATTTACAGGACAAACAGCTAACTAATTTTGAATAAACAGTTAACGGTTTGTTATATAGATGCTTTTTAAAACCGAAGGCGGGGGTGTTTATGACGGACAGGAATAACCTGTCCGGTTATGTGGAATTATACTACCAACATTAATAAAGGTAGGGACTCCATGCAGGAGCGCGAACATCACCACGAGTATTCGGCATTCTAAATCGTACCTGACCATCCAAAGAGACTGCTGATAGCACACCTTGATTACCCTCTTGCGTTGCATAAAGGACTACGCTGGCATTAGGCGCAATGGTGGGAGACTCTTCCAAACCGGTCTCTGTCAGAATATCGAGTCGATCAGTCTTTAGATCCAATACCGCAACAGAGAAGCGATTACCTGACCCACCTGAGCGGTGAATCAACGCTAGGAAGCGACCGTCAGGGGTCATGCTGGCACGGGCGTTGTAGTTTCCTTCGTAGGTTACTCGAGTCATTTGACGTGTCGCCAAGAATAGACGATAGATCTGTGGCGACCCTCCTCGGTCAGAGGTGAAGAAGAGCGACTCACCATCGGGCGCCCAGCTTGGCTCGGTATCGATCCCATAGTGATTAGTCACTCGTTGCAACTGACCCGAGGTCACATCCAACACATAGATCTCGGCATTACCGTCTTTAGAGAGCACCAGTGCTAGCTTATTGCCATCAGGTGACCAAGCCGGCGCACCATTCAAGCCGGAGAATGATTGGATTCGTTCGCGTTTCCCGGTTGCCAGGTACTGAACATAGATTGATGGACGACCCGTTTCAAACGAAACGTAAGCGATCTTCTTGCCATCCGCGGACCAGCTCGGTGACATGATCGGTTCGCGTGACTCTAAAATTACACGCGGACGGTTGCCATCCCAGTCAGCCATCTCAAGACGGTAGCGAGAGGTTTGACTGGTCAACTGTTCAGCGGTGACGTAGACGATGCGAGTTGAAAAAGCACCACGATTGCCTGTCAGTGCCTGATAGATCTGATCCGCAATAAAGTGAGCCGCATCTCTAAGTTGGTTAATGTCACTCTCTAAAGGCTGGATCATGATGTTCTCCTCTTTAAGAACATCATAAAGTTCATAGCGAAGGCTGACGCGTGTCGCGGAGATCGGCTCGATTTTACCGACCACAAGGAAGTCACTCTTCGTCATTCGCCAATCACGGAAGAAGACCTGGCTGCGCTCAGAAGGCAGGCTTAACATCGCTGATCTTGGTAAAGTAGTGAATAGACCTGAACGTGATAGATCTTGATCGACAATCTGCGCCACATCTTCTGGGAGCGCACCCTGCCCTGTCCACTTAAAAGGGACAACCGCTACCGGTGTTGGCTCAGAAAGACCCTGTGTCACTTCGACAACCAATTCAGCTTTAACGATTAGTGGCGCCCACAACAGAACAAATATCAGGCTTTTAAATTGGTTAAGATTTACCATCTCAATCCCTCAGGTCTAAATTCAATTAACACTCTACGCAAATTACGCTCAAACGTAATCGGGTCGACGCTTGCAATCAACTCATACTGCCCTACACGCTCAATCGCCTGAAGTACTGATCGATCGTAAGCCATGTCACCACTGCTTTTAATAATCTCTGCCAGATCCACTTCACCCGATGGGAAGAAGTGAATCCGCACGGTCGCTGTCATCCCGTTACGTGCTGTAGAGGGCAGACGCCAGTTATCTTCTGTTAGCGTTCGAATGTAGGCACCTACATCAGCGACCGTTTGTGCTGCTCTTTCAGCTGCTGCGGCACGCTGCCTTGCCAGCTCTTCGCGACGTTTTGCTTCAGCCTGCTCCTGGGCTTTACGCTCTGCATCCGCTTTTCGTTTGGCCTCTTCTGCAGCTTTGCGTTTAGCCTCTTCCGCTTGACGCTTCTTAGCTTCCGCCTTTTTCTTAGCCTCTTCAGCGGCTTTTAATTTGGCTTTTTTAGCCTCTGCATCAGCTTTTTTCTTAGCCGCTTCAGCTTTTTTACGCTCTGCAGCTTTACGTTCAGCCTCTGCTCTCTTTTTCTCTTCAGCCGCTTTTTTGCGCTTAGCGTCATCGGCTTTTTTCTTATCAGCGGCTTTTTTAGCATCCTCTTTACGTTTAGCGTCCGCTGCTTTCTTGCGCTTTGCCTCATCGGATTTGGCTTTCTTGGCTCGTTCCGCGGCTTTTTTCTTCGCAGCCTCTGCAGCTGCTTTATCTTTCATCAATTTCTCTTCAGCGGCTTTCTTTTCAGCCAGAGGCGAAAGATCGACCATTCGAGCCTCGATATGTCGCGGCTGCGCTTTACGATCCACCTCTTGACCGATCCAAACCCCTGAAATAACCACCAACACCAGTGCATGAACCAGTGCAGCAAAAAGGGTTGGCAGAAGATAACTACGATCGAACAAGGATCTACTCCGTCACCAAACCGACTCGTTCAGCTCCAGCACCCTGTAACAGCACCATTAACTGAACCACCTGATCATAGCTCGCTTGACGATCACCTCGAACCAACATCATTTTTCCAGGGTTAACCGAGAGTATCTGCCTGATCTGACCCGCTATCTGTTCGGCACTTTTAGGAACCGTCTCATCTTCACCCAAATTGATGTAGTAAAGTCCTTCTGCATCAACCGTCACGATCAATGGCTCTTCATCTTGAGTCTCTACAGGCTCAGAGGAGGCTTTCGGGAGTTCCACATCAACGCCTTGAGTCAACATAGGAGCTGTCACCATAAAGATAATCAGCAGAACCAAGGTCACATCGATATAGGGTACGACGTTAATCTCTGCATTCAATTTGCGCTTTGTGCGCTGACGCCTAATCATCTTTTACCCTTAACGAGCATGAACGCGACGGTAAAGAATGCTAGAGAACTCATCGGCAAAGGTTTCGTAACTGTTCAACAGAGAATCCACCGATGCTGAGTAACGGTTGTAGGCCACCACGGCCGGAATCGCCGCAAACAGACCTATAGCCGTCGCGACCAAGGCTTCTGAAATACCCGGCGCTACCGAGGCAAGGGTCGCCTGCTGAACGTTAGCCAGACCACGAAACGCATTCATGATACCCCACACGGTTCCAAACAGACCGACATAGGGGCTGGTAGAACCCACCGTTGCAAGGAAAGGAAGGTGCGCTTCGAGCTTCTCCTCTTCACGTGCCATTGCGACACGCATGGCTCGCTGCACACCGTTCATCACCATATCCGGATCAGCATTTGACTGCTGTGTCAGACGTGTAAATTCTTTGAGTCCAGCACGGAAAATATTTTCAGCTCCGCTCTCTGAATTAGGTTCAGCATTGGCTTCGCGGTAGAGCTGACCTAAATCAGCACCCGACCAAAAACGCTCTTCAAATGCTTTAAACGCTTTTTGTGCACCGCTAATGACGCGGCGACGTTGAAAGATAACAACCCAAGATAAAAACGAAGCCGCCAAAAGCGACAACATAACTAACTGGACGACGAAACTCGCACCAAATACGAGACTCCAAATCGACAGCTGATCTTCCACACTCAACTCCTGTTAATCCCAAGCTTCCGGATGCGCTTGGGTGATTGATGTAATTAACTCTTTTGGCCAGCGTTTCGGACGCATGGCTCCAGTGACGGATATCACTTCAACTTCTGCTTGGCAGAGGACTCTATCAGATCCCTCCTTAACAACAGCTTGCAGAAATTTAACACGTGCACCTTGCGGTTTTTTGACGGTTGTTCTGACAATTAACGAATCATCAAGCCTAGCCGGCGCTAAATATTGCGCCTCCACCGAACCAACCACAAAAATCAAATTTTGCTGTGACAGTTCGTGCTGCGACCAACCCGCCGAACGCAACAACTCCGTCCGAGCACGCTCCATAAATTTTAGATAATTAACGTAGTAAACAATACCGCCAAAATCGGTATCTTCTATGTAGACTCTGACAGGCCACTGAAACGCCATAATAAACTAGTTTCCTTCAGGCTTATCGACACCAAAGTATCGGTAAGCATGGTCGGTTAGCACCCGCCCTCTTGGCGTGCGCATGACAAAACCTTGCTGAATCAAATAGGGCTCGAGAACGTCTTCGATGGTGTCACGCTCTTCGCTAATGGCTGCCGCAAGACTGTCCACACCAACAGGACCACCACCAAACTTTTCTAGCATGGCGAGCAGCATTCGACGGTCCATGTGATCAAAACCATGTTGATCGACATTGAGCATATTCAATGCCAGATCAGCCATCTCTTCGGTGATACGCCCATCCCCTTTCACTTCAGAGAAGTCACGTGCACGGCGCAGGAGCCGGTTGGCAATACGAGGAGTACCGCGAGAACGACGTGCAATCTCGTGCGCACCACCCTCATCGATTTCAGAACCACTTAAACGTGCCGTTCGCATGACAATATTGGTCAGATCGGAAATCGAATAGAACTCTAACCGCTGCACAATACCGAAACGATCACGCAGTGGTGACGTCAATAAGCCGGCACGTGTCGTAGCACCGACTAACGTAAAGGGGGGCAGTTCCAGTTTGATCGATCGTGCAGCTGGGCCTTCACCGATCATGATATCGAGCTGGTAGTCCTCCATCGCGGGATAGAGTACCTCTTCGACACTGGCACTGAGTCGATGAATCTCGTCTATGAAGAGCACATCTCCCGGCTCAAGATTGGTCAGAAGAGCTGCAATATCACCCGCTTTCTCTAAAACAGGGCCAGAGGTGGTTTTAATTTCACTGCCCATCTCATTGGCAATAATATTGGCCAGTGTGGTTTTACCCAATCCTGGCGGGCCAAAGATCAGAGTATGATCCAGTGCTTCATTACGCTTGCGAGCGGCATGGATGAAGATCTCCATCTGCTCTCGAACTTGCGGCTGACCTTCATAGTCTTGAAGTGTCTTAGGGCGAACCGCGCGATCATGCACCTCTTCATTGGGTGTCTTAACCGGCGATATAAAACGATCAGGTTCAATCTGCATCTTAGCTTGCCACCATCATCTTAAGTGCCTGACGAATCAACGATTCTGTATCGGCCGTCTCACCCAATTCGGTGACCGCTTTTTCAATCGCCTTAGTTGCTTGCAGCGGTTTATAACCCAATGCGACCAGTGCCGTCTCTGCATCTGCTCTGTAATCGACGGTAGGCTTCGCATCCACGATGGGCATTGCAAAATCACTCAGTTCCGCTTCAACACGGGTCGGTAGCTCAAGTCGATCCAGCTTATCCTTCATCTCGATGATTAAACGCTCAGCGGTTTTTTTACCGACACCGGGCAGACGTACCAGGGCTGTACTGTCCTCATGCTGAACCGTTCGAATGAACTCTTGGACGGAGATACCCGAAAGAATGGTCAACGCCAACTTAGGCCCCACCCCATTCACCTTGATCAGGGTTCGAAACAGAGTGCGTTCGTTTTTGTCGGCAAATCCATAAAGAAGCTGTGCATCTTCACGCACAACGAAGTGTGTATACAGCGTTACAAAGGTGCCGACGTCCGGCAATTTGTAGAAGGTATTCATGGACGCTTCCAGTTCATAACCGACACCGGAAACATCTATCAGCAACTCTGGAGGTGACTTCTCTACCAATTCACCTGTTAAACGACCTATCACAATCTGACCTCAATAAAGTAACGCATTGATATTATTCGAAAGCACTTACAATCTCCATCGCCCTTTTACTGAACGACGAGTTCCCGCTGTCGCTATTAAGCCTTGACGGGTATAGGCATGACAGAGTGCGATGGCCAGCCCATCAGCCGCATCGACCTGTGGCAACCCCGGAAGTGACAAAATACGCTGCACCATCATCTGGACCTGCCCCTTATCCGCAGCGCCAGTTCCAGCTACTGCCTGCTTCACCAGGCGTGCCGCATATTCATGAACCTCTACACCCCGATTGACGGCCGCTACGATAGCGGCCCCTCGTGCCTGCCCTAACTTAAGCGCAGAGTCAGCGTTACGAGACATAAAGACCTGCTCTATCGCACACTCTTGAGGCTGGTAGCGCTCAATCAGTTCAGAGACACCGCTAAAGACTTGATTTAACTTATCAGGAAGGGTCGCATCCGCGATTTTGATACAACCACTGGCAACGTACTCAGCCTTATTACCCTGAGCATTGATGATGCCGTATCCGGTAATTCTTGAACCTGGGTCGATTCCCAATATCAGCATCGGTCGCCTGTCGTAGTGATTGTTTTAATGCTGTATATACTAACAGTAGTTGTGATTGAGACCAATACCTTAAACAGACAGCGGTTGACAGGCTAAAGCCAGTCACCGGAGCATTTTTCTGGCTTCGGAGTGGCGGTGACTGGCTTTCAGCCTGTCAGCCGCTTTATCAGCAATCGCAAGACACAAAAAAACCGGCTTACCGCCGGTTTTTTTTAATCAAACACTCGATTAAGGTGTTTTACGCAACTTGATGTTTAGATCACGCAGTTGAGCCGCGCTCACTTCTCCCGGTGCTTCAGTCATTGGACAAGCCGCTGACTGAGTTTTAGGGAAGGCGATCACTTCACGAATCGAAGTAGAACCTGTCATCAGCATAATCAAGCGATCAAGACCGAACGCCAGACCCGCATGTGGTGGCGCACCGAACTTAAGCGCGTTCAATAGGAAGCCAAACTTCTCGTCCGCCTCTTCATCACTGATACCCAGTACTTTGAAGACCGCTTTCTGCATCTCTTGGTCGTGGATACGAACCGAACCACCACCAAGCTCACAACCGTTCAGAACCATATCGTAAGCACGTGACAATTGACCTTCAGGCTGAGCAATCAACTCTTCTGGTGAACAGCTCGGTGCTGTGAATGGGTGGTGAAGCGCTGTCATGCTGCCATCAGAGTTCTCTTCGAACATTGGGAAGTCGACAACCCATAGTGGCGCCCACTCACGCTCAAGCATGTTAAGGTCTTCACCCACTTTGATACGCAGTGCACCCAAGGCTTCGTTAACGATGTTGGCTTTATCCGCACCGAAGAAGACAAGATCACCATCTTTCGCTTCAAGGCGCTCCATAATCTGCAGCGCAATCTCTGCACCCAAGAACTTAACAATTGGAGACTGAAGGCCTTCAGCGCCAGCCGCTAGATCATTCACTTTAATCCACGCCAAACCTTTCGCACCGTAGATTGATACGAACTTAGTGTACTCATCAATCTGCTTACGAGTCAGCTCTGAACCGCCCGGTACTTTAAGAGCCGCGACGCGACCTTTTGGATCCGTTGCTGGGCCAGCAAACACTTTAAAGTCGACAGTTGCGACAAGGTCTGCAACATCAACCAATTCCATAGGAATACGCAGGTCTGGCTTATCAGAACCAAAACGCTGCATCGCCTCAGAGTATGGCATGTGCGGGAACTCGCCTAGATCGATGTTCAATTGATCTTTGAACAGGCCACGGATCATATTTTCAGTGATTGCCATCACCTCGTGCTCATCAAGGAATGAGGTCTCGATATCGATCTGAGTGAACTCTGGCTGACGATCAGCACGCAGGTCTTCATCACGGAAACACTTAGCAATTTGGTAGTAGCGATCAAAGCCAGAGACCATCAGCAGTTGTTTAAACAGCTGTGGTGACTGAGGCAGTGCGAAGAAGCTACCTTCATGAGTACGGCTTGGGACTAGGTAGTCACGTGCACCCTCTGGTGTAGCACGAGTCAGAATCGGCGTTTCGATATCTAGGAAACCTTGATCTTCAAGGTAAGCACGAACCTGGTGAGTCACTTTAGAGCGGAAACGAAGCTTCTCTTGAATCTCTGGACGGCGGAGATCGACGTAGCGGTGACGAAGACGAACATCTTCACCAACTTGCTGGTGCTCATCCAACTGAAAAGGAGGAGTTTCAGCCTTGTTCAGGATGATCAGCTCTTTACCCAGCACCTCGATAGCACCCGTTGGCATATCCGGGTTGGTAGTACCCTCTGGCCGAGCACGAACAAGGCCTTTAACCTCAACTACGAACTCGTTACGGCAGATATCCGCCAACGCGAAACTCTCTTCGCGATCTGGATCAAACACAACCTGTGTCAAACCCTCACGATCACGAAGATCTAGGAAGATTACGCCACCGTGGTCACGACGACGGTGCACCCAACCTGCCAGGGTAATTTCTTGTCCAATATGTTCTTCACGAAGATCGCCGCAATAGTGGCTGCGCATAACTCTGCTGTCCTATCTACTAAAACCCGCTGAAACGAGTATTAACTAAAATGGTTAGGCCTATGGCCGAAAGGCGGGAATTATACCTGAATTAACAGGCTATTACAGGGCAATTTTTGGTATTTCAAAGAGTATCTTGTGGATTCTAGAGCGGGTGACAGGCTTAAGGCCTGTCACCTTTGGGACGTCAAACTATCTACGAAGAGCGGTAACTGGTTTTCAACCTGTCAAACGCTGATTATACCGCTCTAAACTCAACTTCACCGGTTAACAAGGCATCCAAACGCTCTTTGACAGAGGCTAGCTCATCTGAGCTGTAAGGCTGTGCTGGCACTTTCCCCCAGACTGGTCCTGGCCAAGCAGGATCACTCTCTAACCGGGCGATAACATGTATATGCAATTGGGAAACCATGTTACCTAGATTCGCAACATTCATCTTTTTGGCCGCGAAGATATCGGATAACGCTTGAGCCAGTGCACTGGTCTCCAGCAGCATCTGCTGTTGATCCTCTGCACTGAGATGGTAGATCTCTGTCATACCCGCACGACGAGGTACAAGAATCAGCCAAGGATATTGGCTATCATTCATCAGCAAAACCGAAGAGAGCGGGAAATCACCCAACTTAATCGTATCCGCAGCAAGTTGAGCATCTAACTGAAATTCGAGTTCTAGTTCATCCATTTCTATATACTCCTCGTAACGACCTAACCTTTTCTTAAATATAGACCAAGCAGATGGAAATTAGGACTCATCAATCCATTAATAGTATTGATAAGCATCGTTGGAATGAACTTAAGGATTCCGACTATCCCTTTCTGCGTCATGAATTCTTGGCCGCGATGGAACATTCAGGGTCTGTTTCGACGGAACAGGGTTGGCAACCCTGTCACTTAGAATTAATTGAGGAGGGTGAGACGATTATCTATCTCCCTCTCTATATTAAATACCACTCTTGGGGTGAGTATGTTTTTGATCAGAGTTGGGCAAACGCTTTCCATCAATCCGGCTTAAACTACTATCCAAAGCTTCTAAGCGCAGTCCCTTTTACGCCATCAACCGGCCCGAGATGGGTAGGTAAACTGAAAGCTGAAGAGTCTCTACAGAGAATATCCCAAGCGATTAAAACCTTTGCTAGCGAGTACAAATTAGAGAGCTGGCACCTTCTCTTTCCAAACGACTCATCGATAAAAAGCGCTCTGCCTAGGGATTTGTTAATCAGAAGCGGACTGCAGTATCAGTGGTTTAATAGAGATTATCGTGACTTTAACCACTTCCTAGAAGGGCTCACTTCTCGAAAACGCAAAGAGCTGCGTAAAGAGCGCGAAAAAACCGAGGCGTTTAAATTCATTCACCTCTCAGGTTCAGATATTACCCAAGATCAACTTCAGCAGTTTTACGAACTCTACTCACTCACCTACCTTAAACGGGGACGTGAGCCCTACCTAAATGAGAGTTTCTTTACCGAATTAGTGCACACCATGCCCGAGCAGATGCTGTTTGTCTTTGCACAACTTGACGGAAAAATCGTTGCGGGCGCCCTATCCTTCCATGACAGCAGTACGCTCTATGGTCGCTATTGGGGCTGTTATGAAGAGTATGACGCGCTGCACTTCGAGACCTGCTACTACCAGGGGATCGACTACTGCATTGCACGACAGCTCAAGCGCTTTGACTCAGGTGCACAGGGAGAACATAAGATTAAGCGCGGTTTTGAACCTATATTTACTCACTCTGTACATTGGGTTAATCACCCAGAATTTCACAAAGCGATCGCTAACTTCGTTGATGAGGAGCGGGACTATCTGTCATCACAAAAATCTTACTTATCTGAAAGACTTCCGTTTAAGAACACAGATTTATAGTCTACTCTTATGAAAAGATTCCAGACAATCCATTTAACGGACTAAACATGACACTGCTCAACCAGCTCAAAGACGCTTATCTTATTCGTGACCTTGTAGAAGGAAAGATACGTTACTTTTGGGAATTCCCCTCTGGAGAGCGCGCCAGCGAACTACTGGTCTCTTATGATGCGGCTTATGACTGGTGGCGACAGGCGATTCATGATGCCTATGAAGGCCCCGAACGTCGTACTTCACCTTTTGATCGACGCGCTAACAGTGTTAAACGCGCCAGCGAGGTCAAACATGGGCAAGTGACCGTTCAGTCTTACGGTGGGCGACGCACAACTGATACGCCACCGAAAATTAGAGAGGATCGAGCTGAAGCTAAAATTGAGAGGTTAAAGTCCCAGCTGTCGCATTGGAGTGATCAATAAACGAGCGATCAGTGCAGTGGGGTTTCGTACTTTTTCTGAATCGCAATCAATTGAGGCTGAATATCGAGTGGGGCGTACTTGATCGCTTGATCAAACAGCTCTTTGTTCGCCTCTGATAATCGCTCATCTTCGTCCATCTGTGACAACTGACTCATCGCTTCAAGAAATTTAGGGTGCGGTTTCGTAGCAGACATCACAGACCTCCTGATCCAATAGATTAGATTCTATTGTGGCCTAAAGTATTCACTAGGCAAAGTGCTTTTTAGCGCAGAACAAACTCTACTGTTCCGCGCCTTTAGCTTTGGCTTCGGATGCTCGTAATTGATAATCATCTTCAGGTTTGGAGATCCACCCT
This sequence comes from Marinobacterium sp. xm-d-530, assembly GCF_013283365.1. Taxonomy (GTDB): domain Bacteria; phylum Pseudomonadota; class Gammaproteobacteria; order Pseudomonadales; family Balneatricaceae; genus Marinobacterium_E. The sequence continues at coordinate 290,384 of NZ_WBYM01000005.1, forward strand.
TGAAGTTCACGATCAATCAATCCACACAGCATGTTAATGTGTGATGCATCAGAGTTTAGCGCTTCAATGTATTCATAACGCTCACCACCCGCCTCTTCGAAATATTCGCGGTTCTCTTCACCGATCTCTTCAATGGTCTCAAGACAATCAGACGAAAACCCAGGGCAGACCACCTGAACAGATTTCACACCCTGGCCAGGTAGGGATTTAAGCGTCTCATCAGTATATGGCTTCAACCACTCTTCGCGACCAAATCGAGACTGGAAGCAGGTCATGTACTCCCCCTCTTCTAACCCCAAACGATCGGCAATCAGTCGTGTCGTTTTATGACACTGACAGTGGTACGGATCGCCATTTAAAAGGTATCGTTTTGGTACACCATGATAAGAGAGAATGAGTTTATCCGCTCGCCCATGCTCAGCCCAATGAGCTTGGATCTTCTCTGCTACCGCCTCAATGTAAGCAGGTTCATCAGCGTACTGCTGAATAAAACGGAAATCTGGAATCAGACGGCGTTTTTGAAAATCACTCGCTACCGCATCAAAGGTAGAAGCGGTCGTTGAAGCGCTGTATTGCGGATAGAGTGGCAACACTACTAACTTTCGAACACCCGCTTCTTGCATGCGATCTAGCACTGATTCAATCGATGGATTGCCATAACGCATCGCAAAATCAACCACGACGCGATCGCCATACAGCGATTCAAAATGGTTACGGATAGCTTCTGTCTGATTTTTAGTATGAGTAAGAAGCGGTGAGCCTTCGTCCGTCCACACGGTTGAGTAGGCTTCAGCAGAACGCTTCGGGCGTATATTTAAGATGATAAGATTGAGAACCATCCACCAAATTGGACGCGGAACTTCCACGACACGAGGATCCCAAAGAAACTCCTTAAGGTAGCGTTTAAGCGCTTTGGGAGTCGGTGCATCCGGTGTACCCAGATTGGTCACAAGGACGCCGATTTTATCTTTCTGGCTATGAGAAAATTTTGGAAAGCCTTTGTATTTCATCTAAAAAACGCTCTAAATGTTTGATGGTGACAGTGTAGCCAATCTTATGTGAGTGCACCAAGACTGAAATCAGAAAAATCCATACGCACTCTATGGGCTTTACGATCACCTGTAGCAACTGACAATAAAAAACCGGCACATAGCCGGTTTTTTTTGAGTTGACTTGTATTAAGACAATTCGAGTGGCTTGAACGGAACCAAAGTATCCACTTCAGCGTCGTAATCAACACCGTCAATACCGAAGCCGAACAGCTTCAAGAACTCATCTTTGTAGAGTTGGTAATCGGTCAATTCAAACAGATTTTCAGAAGTGACATCTGGCCATAGGGCTTTACACGCCGTTTGAATACTGTCACGAAGCTCCCAATCATCTAGACGGAAGCGGTTGCCTTCGTCCATTTCGCAGCTGTCACCGTAGAGACCGGTGCGGAATAGTCGGTCAATCTGCTCTTGGCACCCTTCATGAACACCTTCAGCACGCATGATTTTGAACACCATAGCTAGATAGAGTGGCATCACAGGAATAGCAGACGAGGCCTGTGTCACAACGGACTTAAGAACCCCTACGTTTGCTTGACCACCCTTTTTCGACAAGCGCGCATTCAATTCAGAGGCAGCACGATCCAAATCCTGCTTCGCTTTACCAAGGGTACCGTGCCAGTAGATCGGCCAAGTGATATCGGTACCAATGTAGCTGTAAGCAACGGTTTTAGCACCGTCAGCCAAAACGCCTGCTTCATCCAGAGCTTCGATCCAAAGCTCCCAATCCTGACCGCCCATCACTTTGACGGTTGCGTCGATCTCTTCTTGATTGGCTGGTTCGACTTCCGCTTCGATGATGACATCTTTGTTAGTATCGATCGCTGTTGAACGGTAGACCTCACCGATCGGCTTCAAGGCAGAACGAATCACCTCACCAGAGTCTGGCATTTTACGAACAGGAGACGCCAGCGAATAGACCACAAGATCAATTTGACCTAAGTCCTCTTTGATCATCTCAATGGTTTTCGCTTTCGCTTCATGAGAGAAAGCGTCGCCGTTAATCGATTTAGCGTAAAGCCCTGCTTCGTGGGCCAGCTTTTCAAAACTCGCCGAGTTATACCAACCCGCGGTACCTGGTTTCTTCTCGGTTCCCTCTTTTTCAAAGAAGACACCAATGGTAGAAGCACCCGCACCAAAGGCTGCTGTTATACGTGAACTCAAACCATAACCCGATGATGCACCTACAATAAGTACACGCTTAGGACCATCAATCGTTCCTTGCGCTTGAGTCTTCGCAATTTGCTCGCGAACGTTTGCTTCACAGCCTGTTGGGTGAGTTGTTGTGCAGATGAAACCGCGAATTTTTGGTTTAATGATCATGGTAGAAAGTTTAGTCCATTCAATATAACGAAACGCAAAGATACCTGATTTATCCCCACTGGGGAATCTTGAAACCTCTCTTGCACCCCATGAAAAAGTGAGTAACCTATTGCAAAAACCCAATTCCACACTGTTTAGGATGATTTATGGATAATTTACACGGCTACTACTTAGAAGACCTTGAAGTTGGTATGAGCGACAGTTTTGCAAAGACCATTTCTGAGGCAGATGTCTATGGCTTTGCAGGCATTTCGGGTGACACCAATCCTGTACACATCAACGAAGAGTATGCGGCGACAACTCCATTCGGCCAGCGCATTGCCCACGGCATGCTAAGTGCGGCATTAATCTCTACTGTGGCCGGTACGAAACTTCCTGGACCTGGAGCGATCTATGTTGATCAGCAGATTAAGTTCAAGGCACCCCTTTTTATCGGGCAAACAGCGAGAGCAGAAATCACCGTTAAAGAGATCAATGAACGCCGTCGTCGTGTCCTTTGTGACACCAACGTTTATGTTGGCGACAAGGTAATCGCAACGGGTGAAGCAACCTTTATGGTGGACGCCCGTCCAGAGGCTTAAACAGCCTAACAGCCTGTGTAAGACCATTGATTGAGACTCACAGGCTGACTTCCCCTTTCCACTTCTGTATGATCGCCAACCACTAAATCGTCGTACAGCGACATCTACGACACAATAATAAAAAAACACGGTCACACATTTATGAATAAAGTGCTTATCAGCGCCTGTCTTTTGGGCGAAAACGTTCGATACGATGGACGTCACAACCTCATTAATCACCCCCTGCTAGAGAGGCTACAAAACGAAGATCGCCTCGTTAGGATCTGTCCCGAGGTCGCCGGTGGTCTCACTGTCCCTCGCCCCTACGCCACTATTGCTCGTCGTATTCCGGTTGAAGTCATCACAGATGAAGGCGAAGACGTTACTCCGCAGTTTGTTCTTGGCGCCGAGCTCACAGCAGAACTGGCAAAGCGAGAGGGGTGCGTTGCGGCTTTGATGAAAGCAGATAGCCCAGCCTGTGGTAATCGCGACATCTCAGGCGCTGCCTTCAGTGGTAAAGAGGCGTCTGGCGCTGGTATTGCAGCGCAAGAGGTCATTGAGTCTGGCATCCCAGTCTTTAATGAGACGGAAATTGATCGCTTAGAAGCGATGTTAGAAGAGCTAGATTTAGTATCTGAAACCGCATAATTGTTTTTAAAACTTGTAGCCGAAAGAGCCCATCCTTAAACTATGGGCTCTTTTTATTTGAGCTGGAAACAATTTCACCATGCGTGCTAGTCAATTTCTTATTGCGACCGTCAAAGAGACTCCTGCTGATGCAGAGGTTATCAGTCATCAGTTAATGCTTCGTGCGGGCCTCATCCGCAAACTGGCATCAGGCCTATACACCTGGCTACCGATGGGTCTTAAAACACTGCGCAAGGTTGAAAAGATCATTCGCGAAGAGCTCGATGCTTCGGGTGCTCAGGAGCTACTGATGCCTGCGATTCAGCCGGCTGAATTGTGGCAAGAGTCAGGCCGCTGGGAACAGTACGGACCTGAACTGCTCCGTTTGAAAGATCGTCACCAGCGTGATTTCTGTGTTGGACCGACTCACGAAGAGGTGATTACCGATCTGGTTCGCAACCAGCTTAAGAGTTACAAACAGCTACCGGCTAACTTTTACCAAATTCAAACCAAATTCCGTGATGAGATTCGTCCGCGTTTCGGTGTAATGCGCTCACGTGAATTTGTTATGAAGGATGGCTACTCCTTCCACATCAACCAAGAGTCACTACAGAAGACGTACGACGACTACTTTGATGCTTACGTTCGCATCTTCGACCGCCTTAACCTAGATTACCGTCCAGTCATTGCCGATAACGGTTCTATTGGGGGTACCGGCTCTCATGAGTTTCACGTTCTTGCCGCTTCTGGTGAAGATGATATCGCCTTCTCTGACAGCAGCGATTACGCAGCCAATGTTGAAATGGCGGAAGCAATCGCACCTAAAGCCGCTCCGGATGCACCTACAGAAGAGATGCGTTTGGTTGACACGCCTGATGCTAAAACCATTGCCGCGCTCGTTGAACAGCACAACCTACCGATCGAGAAGACGATTAAAACCTTAATGGTCAAAGCGTCGGACGAGGTTGATTCAGAGATCGTTGCCCTTCTGGTTCGTGGCGACCATGAGTTAAATGAGATTAAGGCGGAGAAGCAGCCTGAAGTTGCCTCTCCTCTGACCATGGCAACTGAGGAAGAGATCCGTGCAATTGTGGGCGCCGGCCCTGGCTCCCTTGGTCCAGTCAACCTTCCTATTCCGATCGTTATTGATCGCGCAGTGGCTTGTGCGTCTGACTTTGGTGCCGGTGCTAACATCGATGGTAAACACTACTTCGGAATTAACTGGGAGCGTGATCTTCCTACCCCACGCGTTGCAGATCTTCGCAACGTGCAAGTTGGCGACCCAAGTCCAGACGGCAAAGGTACGCTGAACATTCGTCGCGGTATCGAAGTTGGACACATTTTCCAGTTGGGCTTGAAGTACTCCGAAGCGATGAATGCAACGGTATTGGATGAAAACGGCAAAGCGGTGCCAATGACCATGGGTTGTTACGGTATCGGTGTTACTCGTGTCGTTGCAGCTGCCATTGAGCAGAATCACGATGAGAACGGCATCATCTGGCCAGAATCTCTAGCACCTTTCACCGTTGCTCTAGTACCACTGAACTACGATAAATCTGATGACGTAAAAGCGCTATCGGACAAACTCTACTCAGAACTGAAGGCAAAAGGTGTTGATGTACTACTAGACGACCGAAAAGAGCGCCCAGGGGTTAAATTTGCCGACATGGAGCTAACAGGCATTCCACACCGCCTAGTGATCTCAGACCGAGGCATTGCAGCCGGTCAACTTGAGTACAAAGGTCGACGTGATGCTGAAGCCTCGGATCTTCCACTGGATAACGCAGTGGACGCGCTGATCGCGAAACTGGGCCAATAAGGAACTATTTCAATGAGCATCACTATTCTTCACAACCCTCGCTGCTCTAAATCACGTCAAACTTTGGCACTGGTTGAAGAGCAAGGGGCTGAACTCACCGTTCGTGAGTATTTAAAAGAGCCTCTATCCGCTGATGAGCTTCGTCAATTGATTGCCGCACTGGGTGTAACACCAATCGACCTAGTGCGCACCAAAGAGGATGAGTTCAAGTTGGCCGGTCTGACTAAAGAGTCCTCAGCTGATGCATTGATCGACGCTATGGTTGAGTACCCAAAACTGATGGAGCGTCCCGTTGTGATCAACGGTGACAAGGCGCGCATTGGCCGCCCTCCTGAGCAAGTATTAGAGATTCTGTAATATGTCTGCGCCGTACGTACTGGTTCTATTCTACAGTCGTCATGGCGCGACCCGTGCGCTGGCTGAATCGATCGCACTGGGCATTGAACAATCTGGTATTAACGCTCAAATAAGAACCGTTCCGGCTGCAGAAACGTCTGACCTCGCAGATAGTGAAGGGACACTCTATGTCACACAGGACGATTTAAGAGAGTGCTCAGGCCTAGCATTAGGAAGTCCAACCCGGTTTGGTCATATGGCCAGTGCGTTAAGCGCATTTATCGAGACGACCACGTCAGAGTGGCTGTCTGGCTCGCTGATCGATAAACCGGCAACACTGTTCACCTCATCCAACTCACTGCATGGCGGTCAAGAGAGTACGCTGCTCTCTATGGCTCTGCCTTTGATCCATCAAGGAATGCTGTTAGTCGGTGTTCCCTATAATGTTGCTGAACTGCACTCAACCACCCGTGGTGGCACACCTTACGGTGCCAGTCAGGTATCGCAAAACAGTCACCGCCTATCACAAGACGAACAGAGAATTGCCGTCGCTCAGGGTAAACGTTTAGGTACCCTAGCGCAGCGTTTGAGCAGTCGTTAAAGGAGTTAACATGTCTCTACAACGCAAAGCGTCAATCAGTGGTTTAATTACCCGTGTCAGCTTTATCGCCCTTTTAATCTTCTACACTCTACGTTTCTTATGGTTAGCACCGAGTTCAGGAGATAACCCTTGGGTGATTTGGCTGGTTCACTTACTGCCACTGATCGGTTTTACACCCGCTATATTAAAGGGCACACCGCGTCCTCACGCTTGGCTCTGCTTCGTATTGCTGCTCTATTTCTTGGGCAGTGTACTGACGGCTATCCAACCCCATTTAGCCCTCTATGGTGTGATTGAAGTGTTGTTGATTTCGACTCTGTTTACCGCTGCGATGATGTATACACGCTGGCAGAGTCGCTGGCTGCGTGAGCAAACCAGTCACTGATGGACAGCCAAACCCTGCGACGAATACGTTCGAGCTTTCCTATCCTCAATACACGAGTTGATGGGAAACCCCTGATCTACTTCGATAACGGGGCTACCACTCAAAAACCGCGCGAAGTGATCGATGCAATAACTCAGTTTTATCGGAAAGAGAATGCCAATGTTCACCGTGCGGCTCACCACCTGAGCAGCCTAGCAACCGCACACTTTGAACAGGCTCGAGGTCAATTAGCACAGTTCATTAATGCTAAACCCAATGAAATTGTCTGGACTCGAGGTGCAACCGAAGGTCTCAATCTCGTCGCCGAGAGTTACCTAAGACCCATTCTCAAGGCAGGTGATCGCATTGTTATCGCTATCTCTGCTCATCACGCTGCGATTCTTCCGTTTCAGCGATTAGCGCAGCAGGTTGGCGCCCACTTAGACGTCATCGAACTGACAGCGTCAGGTGAACTCAATTCAGATCAGTACCAAAGCTACCTTAAACTCAATCCAAAACTGGTGGTACTACCCCACGCCTCCAATGTCCTAGGCACCGTCTACCCCATTAAAGAGATGGTAAAACTGGCCAAGAGAGAGGGCCTAACGACTCTGATCGATGGGGCTCAAGCGGCACCGCACCTAGTCTTGGACATGCAGGATCTTGACGCTGATTTTTATGCGTTTTCGGGTCACAAGATGTTTGGTCCGACCGGTATTGGGGTTCTTTACGGGAAAGAGGCTCTGCTTAATGCGATGCCCCCTTGGCAAGTTGGCGGCGAGATGATTGAGTCGGTCAGCTTAACTGAGACCCAGTATGCCGAGGCGCCGCTGCGCTTTGAAGCGGGCACGCCCGATATTGCCGGCGCCATTGGATTGGCAGCTGCCGCTGAGTACCTAAACAATCTAGACCGTGCAGAGATAGAAGAGCACGAGCAGCAACTGACCAGTCACCTCTTGCAGGGACTCAAATCCATAGAGGGGATTAAAATACTCCCTGCTGGAGAGTTCAGCTTACCCATTGTGAGTTTCTATCATGAGACGATCAATGCCGACGACATAGCCGCTCAACTCGATGCACAGGGCATCGCTGTTCGTGCCGGTAGCCACTGCGCGCAACCGCTCATGCAGTCATTTGGATTGCACTCTTCTGTGCGCATCTCTTTAGCGTTTTATAACACAATTGAAGAGCTAGACACTTGTATCGCCCTTTTGCGTTCACTCTGTAGCCATCAACCTGTGACGAGTGATGAGACATCGAATAGCGATTCAGCAAAGCTTTGGATAGAACAGGTTGAGCAAGCGAAAGATTGGCCAACACGACTGAATGCACTGATGAGTTTGGGATCAGTCTCAATAGACCCAAGCCTAAAGCGACCAGAAAATCTCGTCACCGGTTGTGCCAGTCAGACTTGGCTAAAACTGAGTAGTGAAAAGGGTTTTATTCAGTTCGATGGGTGCTCAGAGAGCCGTCAGATTACTGCTCTGATTCAGCTTTTTAAGCACCAGATTGATCAGGGATCCACTGTCGAACAGATCAAGACTTACCTAACGGACCTTGGCTTGGAAAGGCAGTTGAGTCGCACGCGTGGCAACGCCATTCAACGTTTGATTGAATGGCTAGAGTCTCACGACTCCTGAGAAAGGTTTCGCCACACAGCGCCGTCTGATTTCTTATCCAGCATATCCAAAAAACGTTCGTGCTCAGTGAGGTCATCTTCACTCGCTTTCAACACTTTAAGACCAGAAACCTGTTCAGGAGTAAGGCGTCTGATTCGCTGTCCACCACCCTCTTCATCTTGCCCATCCACCGATAGACTCAAGGCGGTTTGACCACCCGTAATCGCCAAATAGACATCGGCTAGGATTTCAGAGTCGAGCAAGGCGCCGTGCAATTCACGGTGCGAGTTATCTATAAAGTACCGACGACAGAGAGCATCTAGGTTGTTCTTCTGACCAGGGTGTTTTTTACGCGCTAAGGCTAAGCTGTCGGTAATCGTACAGAACTCTTCGATGCGCTCTTTAATCCCGTTGCGCTCAAACTCCTTATTAATGAAGCCGACATCGAACGACGCGTTATGGATGATCAGTTCGGCACCACGCACGTATTCAATGAATTCGTGCATCACAACATTGAACTTAGGCTTGTCTGCCAAAAATTCATTGGTAATGCCGTGGACCTGCATCGCCTCAGCATCAACCTCACGATCGGGCAGAATGTATTGATGGTAGTTGTTACCGGTTAAGCGGCGTGCCACCATCTCCACACAACCGATCTCGATGATGTTGTGACCCTCTTCGGGCTCAAGACCGGTGGTTTCAGTATCGAGTACAATTTGACGACTCATTAGAGCTGTTCCTCATATCCGCGATTAGCCAACTGATCGGCTCGTTCATTACCTGGATCACCACTATGGCCCTTAACCCATCGCCACTCAATGTCATGTTGTTGTGTCGCCTGATGAAGTCGCTGCCAAAGCTCGGCATTTTTAACCGGCTTGCCCTGGGAGTTTTTCCAATTTCGCTTCATCCAGCCGTGGATCCACTCTGTGATCCCTTTGCGCAGGTATTCCGAATCTGTATAAAGAATCACTTTAGAGGGTCGTTTTAAACACTCTAGCGATTCGATAGCCGCCATGATCTCCATGCGATTATTGGTGGTTTCATGCTCCCCACCCCACATCTCTTTCTCAGCACCGCCATAACTTAATAGCGCACCCCAACCACCAGGCCCAGGATTACCTTTACAGGCCCCGTCGGTATATATCTTGACTACTTTCAACTCTTATTTCGCCTTACACCAGCACTTGTTGCTTTAGATTCTATCACTTGTAACTTGCCAAGTAGACGACGATTCCACTGCGGTTGCAGTGGTGTGAGTCCCGCTACATCTTTTCTTGCTGTTATTGTGAACAGGTTGCCTGATTTAAACGGCAACGCCTTAATCACCTTGGCCACAGGCCTGATCCGTTGCCGCCACTGGTTACTCTCCAGAGGGTAGTTGAACTCTTTAGAGTCCCCACCTAAGGATGAGAGCTGCAGCAACTTAAACCAATCGCCTAAACGGTGTTGCGAGATAAATTGGGCACGCCAAGGGGCGCCCTGATTTCTCTTAAACTGTGAGTGCAACCCTAACCAGGAGGTCGGATTAAAACCCAACAAAATCAGATGACCACCAGGGCGAAGGATACGGGCCGCTTCACGAATAACTTGGTGTGGATCCGCAGAAAACTCATGAGCATGGTGCAATACCAAAATATCAATGACCGCCGACTGCACGGGCAGCTCTTCTGGCGTTGCAATTAGGGTTCGTTCTTCCATCCCTAGCTCAACTCTAGGAGCAACCAATACAGCGTGCTGAGCTCTGGCTGTATCACAGAGCCACTGACGACCGTCCAAAGTAACCTGTAATAGACGACTGCCCTGCACGGAGAGCAATGCACGCTCGATCATCTGGCGCTCTTGTGCCAAAAACTGCTGCCCCAACTCTGAGTCGTACCAGGCTTGCAGTTCGCTGACTGCGTTCAAATCAGTCACACTACTCATCGTTTTCACCTTCAAATGAGGTTCTCATTGATCTCTATTCTAGGTAACCTGAGGGGAAATTTCAGCCTCGGAGTTCAGGATGTTTAAGCTAACCCCATTACCCGCATTTGACGATAACTATATCTGGGTCATCGAATCACCTGATGACTCATCCATTGCCGTTGTCGATCCAGGTGATGCGGATGTGGTTGAACAGCATCTGACTCAATCCAACAAAACATTGGCTGCTATCCTAGTCACCCATCACCACCGAGATCATACTGGCGGTGTTGACGCCTTGAATGCGCGATACTCAGTGCCTGTTTACGGCTCATCTGAGTCAAAGTTTCCTGGTGTAACACACCCTCTATCTGACGGAGACTCCATTGAGCTGTTTGGGGCGTCTCTATGTATCAAAGCTGTCCCTGCACACACTCTGGATCATATCGCCTACTTAGTTAACGGCGATACACCGCAGCTGTTCTGTGGCGATACACTGTTTTTAGCTGGCTGCGGTCGCCTGTTTGAGGGAAGTGCAGATCAGATGCAAAAAGCAATGGACTACTTTGCAAGCCTACCGGATGCGACCGAGGTCTACTGTACGCATGAGTACTCTCTAGCCAACCTGGCCTTTGCCAAAGCCGCTGACCCAGAAAATAGTGACATCGACCAAGCGATCACTCGATGCGAACAGCTAAGATCCGATAACAGACCGACACTGCCAAGCAGCATCGGATTAGAACGCCAGATAAACCCCTACATGCGAACGCGTGAAGCGGCATTGATTCAAAGCGCCAGCCACTATTCTAACCAAACACTCTCTGCTGGAGTCGAGACCTTGGCGGCACTGCGAGAATGGAAGAACAGCTTCTAAATAGTGATCTATGAAGTGGACTTTTTATTCCTTAACAGAAAATTAATGAAATTGACCCAATAGCCCCTCACAGGTAGAATTGCGGCTTTAAATTTTCGGTATAAATGTCCAGAAAGGCACTATGGCAAAGTTGAAATCGACACTGATGGTTGGCGCCCTTGCGATCACACTCGCAGGCTGTCAGACCGTCGCGACACAACAGAGCGCACAGCAGAGTCCAACCGAGCCTGTCCAGGTGCTTGAGAGCGAGCCTGTTCTTGTTCAGCGTACCGAACCCAAAGTGAAGCCAGAGTGGGATGAAGCCCCGATTAAATCGGTACTTCTAGAACTTGAGAAAGATCCAAAGAAAGCAGACTTGTGGGAAATAACCCGCAACAACATGCGACTCAACCACAACCTGGACAAAAAGGTCGTTCAACAGCATATCGATTGGTATGTTGAGCACGACAAATATTTGAACCGCTTAACAGGCCGCGCCTCTCGTTACTACCACTTTGTACTGCATGAAGTGATCAAACGTGGCATGCCGGCAGAGATCGCTCTAATACCAGCAGTAGAGTCCTCTTACGACCCATTTGCCAAATCACCGGCTAAAGCGTCTGGAGCATGGCAGTTCATGCCAGCAACCGGCGATCATTTCGGTCTTAAACGTAACTGGTGGTACGACGGTCGACGCGACATTGTTGCATCAACGCATGCGGCATTGAACTACCTAGAGTATCTGCACGACTACCTCGATGGGGATTGGTTGTTGGCCATGGCCGCTTACAACGCCGGTGAGGGAACCGTAGGTCGTGCAGTTAAACGCAATAAAAAAGCCGGCAAGCCAACCGATTTTTGGAATCTAAAACTGCCGCGTGAGACTCGCCACTACGTCCCTAAAATTCTAGCGATCTCTGAGGTGTTCAAAAACCCCGAGAAGCATGGTCTTGCTTTAGCACCTCTTGCAGACAAACCCTATTTTGAAATCGTCGATACTGGGGGGCAGATTGATCTGTCACGCGCTGCTGAGTTGAGCGGAGTGGAACTGGATGAGATCTACAGGCTCAACGCGGGATTTTCACAATGGGCTACGGACCCAGAAGGCCCGCACCAGCTATTGGTTCCGGTTGATAACGCGGCGCGCTTTAAAACCGAACTAGCATCACTCGCCCCTTCAGACAGAATCAACTGGGCTCGTTACGAAGTTAAGCCTGGCGATAGCTTATCGGTCATCGCTAAGCGCTTTAACACAAACATTTCGACCATTCAGACCTCGAATGATTTGAAAAGTTCTCTGATTCGCGTTGGCCAATCTCTATTGATCCCATCAGCGCTGGTTGATGCCAGCCAGTACCGCTTGAGTGATACGCAACGTCGCACCGCCAGTATCCGCAAGAGCGCACCCGCAGGCAGTAAAAAGATTCTTCACACGGTTAAATCCGGTGATTCGCTCTGGAAAATTGCGAAAATCTACGGCGTTGATCACAAGTCGATCGCTCGCTGGAACAACTTTGGCACCTCTAAGACGCTTAAAATTGGTGAGCGTTTAGCGATTTTCAAAGCCGATGCTCAAGCCTCTTCAACTGCACAGTACTTGGTCCGCAAGGGTGATAACCTCAGCGTCATTGCGCAGCGCCACAACATCAGTGTTCAGCAACTGCTTAAATGGAACGACATCAGCATCGATACCCTATTGATGCCAGGCCAACCCCTTCGCGTTAAACAACCTGAGCAGGGCTAATGGATACTTTAGGCATTGCAATCATCGTAATCTCGGTGGTTCTAGCTGTGTTCTTCAAAGTAGTTGTGATGAAACGCATCCGCGAATGGGTTGATCAAGACCTCATTCGCAGTCTCTCGATGGGCGATCAAATCAAGCTGACTAAGCTGATGGAGTTGGATCAGCAGCTTAAAAGCCAAGAGACGCCTCGTGGCGAACGTCATCAGCAACTGGAAAAGCTTGCTGAGTCACTCAATTCAACAAAATAAGTTGAATTTTTAACCCTAGCACCCTATTTCTAACGTATAGTTTTATAAACTGTTTCGTTGGAGGTTTCCGTGGCTTTGGGTTCTATTCAAAAAAATTCCATAAAAAAAATAGGCGCCATTCTCTCATTCGCCGTTGCACTGACGGCTCATGCCAGTGTCGAGTCTTCGCACGGGATCGCGATGCACGGCGACCTGAAATACGATGCAGGGTTTAGTCATTTTGAGTACGTTAACCCAGAAGCACCTAAAGGCGGAGTTTTTAAACAGGCCGCCAACGGCACTTTTGATAGCTTTAACCCTTTTATTATCAAAGGCACAGCAGCGGATGGTACCGGATTAACCTTTGACACCCTGATGGCTCGCTCTTACGACGAACCCTTCACTCAGTACGGCTTACTAGCCGAAGCGGTCCGTATGCCTGAATCCAGAGCCTGGGTTGAGTTTGATCTTCGTAAGCAGGCACGTTTCAGCGATGGTACCCCTGTGACAGCAATCGATGTCATCGAGACCTTCAGACTATTGCGTGAACAGGGCTCACCCTTCTACAAAGCTTACTACCGCGACATCCGTTCAATCACCGCTATTACAGACCATACTGTCCGTTTTGAGTTTGGCAGTGAAGAGAACCGCGAATTGCCATTGATCATTGGCGAGGTCCCTATTCTCTCTGCGAACTATTGGAAAGAACGAGACTTCACCAAGCCTTCGCTGGACCCTATCTTGGGTTCAGGGCCCTACGTTGTAGACTCTTTTGAAGCGGGTAGAACCATTACCTACAAGCGCAACCCAGATTATTGGGGAACCGACCTTCCGGTTAACCGCGGTCGCTACAACTTTGATGCCATGCAGTTTGATTACTACCGTGACAGCACCGTCGCACTGGAGGCATTCAAAGCTGAAGAGTATGACTTTAGAGAGGAGAACTCCTCTAAAAACTGGGCGACCAGCTATACGGGCCCGGCATTTGATGAGGGTCGTATTAAGAAGGAGCTGATTGCTGATGCCAACCCGGCTGGTATGCAAGCCTTTATCATGAATACGCGCCTCGACAAGTTCAGTGATCCTCGTGTTCGATCAGCCATCGCACACGGCTTCGATTTTGAGTGGACCAATGCCAACCTGTTTTACAGCGCATACACTCGCAGTCACAGTTTCTTCTCTAATTCAGAGATGGCCGCCACTGAACTACCCAGTGAAAAAGAGTTGGCCATTTTAGAGCCGTTCAGAGGCCAGATTCCGGATGAGGTGTTTACAACCGTTTACCAAGCGCCAACCACCAAAGGGGATGGGCGCAACCGAACTCAACTTCGCACAGCACTTAAACTTTTAAAAGAGGCTGGCTGGACACTAAAAGATGGCAAATTGGTTAATGATGCCGGAGATTCATTCAATTTCGAAATACTACTGGTGCAAAAGGATTTTGAACGCGTCGTTGCACCCTTTATTCAAAATCTAGAGAAACTGGGGATGCAGGTCAGCATCCGCATCGTTGATGTATCCCAGTATATTAATCGTCTTCGTTCAACTGACTTCGACATGATCGTCGGCAGCTTTGGACAGAGCAGCTCACCAGGCAATGAGCAGCGCGAATTTTGGGGATCGGAAGCCGCCGATCAACCCGGTAGCAGAAATCTAATCGGCATCAAAGATCCCGCGATTGATCAGTTAGTGGAGCTTCTGATTCAAGCTCCGGATCGTGAGCAGCTTGTGCTGCGTGCTCGAGCACTGGATCGAGTATTGCAGTGGAACCATTTTGTGGTGCCTCAGTTCCACATCGACTCACACCGTGTCGCCTACTGGGATAAATTTGAGTTACCTGCGATTCGCCCCACCTACACCATTGGACTGGATACCTGGTGGGCTAAGCCATAATGGCAGCGTACATTGTTCGACGATTACTGCTCATGATACCGACGCTGTTCGGTATCTTGCTGTTGAACTTCCTAATTATTCAACTGGCGCCTGGTGGACCGGTTGAACAAGCTCTCGCTCACCTACAGGGTTTTTCGGTTGATGCGACCAGTCGTATTGGTTCAGGAGAGCGTTCAGATATCAGCGCCGATGCACAAGGCGGCGATTCAAAATATCGGGGTGCCCAAGGCATGGACCCCGCACTGGTTGCTGAGATCGAACAACTCTATGGCTTTGACAAGCCGGCCCATGAGCGGTTTTTTAAGATGCTGACAGACTATCTAACCTTCGATTTTGGCCGTAGTTTTTTCAGTGATAAACCGGTGGTTGATCTGATTATCGAAAAGATGCCTGTCTCGATCTCTCTTGGGCTATGGACCACACTGATCACCTACCTAGTCTCCATTCCTTTAGGCATTCGAAAAGCGGTTCGAGATGGCTCCCCTTTTGATATCTGGAGTTCCAGCATCATCATTGTTGGCTACGCGATCCCAAACTTCTTGTTTGCTATTTTACTGATCGTACTATTTGCCGGCGGCACCTACTTTGAGTGGTTTCCGTTGCGAGGCTTAACTTCACCCGGATTTGAAGAGATGACTCTGATCGAAAAAATCGGGGATTACTTCTGGCACCTTGCTCTACCAATCCTAGCGTCCGTTATTTCCAGCTTCGCAACGCTGACCATGCTGACTAAAAACACCTTCCTTGATGAGATCCATAAGCAGTATGCACTGACCGCTCGGGCTAAGGGTTTAACCGAGCATCAGGTTCTTTACGGCCATGTATTCCGAAATGCCATGCTACTGATCATAGCGGGTATGCCTGCTGCATTGATTGGTATTTTCTTCACAGGATCGATGTTGATTGAGGTGATCTTCTCACTGGATGGTTTAGGGCTGCTTGGCTATGAGGCGGTTATCAACCGAGATTACCCTGTTATTTTCGGTACGCTCTACATCTTCACCCTAGTGGGGCTTCTATTAAAGCTGGTATCAGACATCACCTATACCCTTGTCGATCCTCGTATCGATTTTGAGAGTCGAGAGGGTTAAACGATGGCATCACCCATTACTCAGCGACGCATTGCACAGTTTAAAAGCAACCGACGAGCCTACTACTCGTTTTGGATCTTTATGTTGCTGTTTACCCTGTCGCTCTTTGCTGAATTGATCGCAAATGACAAACCGATCCTAATCAAAACGGATCAAGGGCTGTTCTATCCGTTAATGGAAAACTATACAGAGACCGATTTTGGCGGTGACTTTGATGCACCGGTCGACTACCGCGATCCCTATATTACTGAACTGATTGAGGAGCAAAACGGCACTCTATGGTGGCCCGTTATCCCGTTCAGCTACGACACAATCAATTTTAACTTGGACCAACCGGCCCCCTCTCCGCCTACTACCGACAACTGGTTAGGCACTGATGACCAGGGGCGTGATGTCGCGGCAAGATTGATCTACGGTTTTCGTATCTCGATACTGTTTGCCACGGTCCTGACCCTTGCCAGCTCAGTTATTGGCGTTGTGGCGGGTGCTTTACAGGGGTATTACGGAGGCAAGGTCGATCTATTGATGCAGCGTTTCATTGAGATCTGGTCCGGTCTGCCGGTTCTCTTCCTATTGATCATTCTAGCCAGCCTAGTGGAGCCTAATTTCTGGTGGTTGCTAGGGATTATGTTGCTCTTCTCATGGATGAATTTGGTGGATGTGGTGCGCGCTGAATTCTTGCGTGCACGCAACCTAGAGTATGTCAGAGCAGCAAGGGCTCTAGGGCAACCGAACTCAGTCATCATGTTTAAGCATGTCCTTCCCAATGCTATGGTTGCGACTCTGACGTTTATGCCCTTCATCTTTAATGGTGCACTGGTGACATTAACCGCGCTCGACTTTCTTGGCTTTGGCCTACCACCCGGTTCGCCATCCTTAGGTGAACTTGTGGCACAGGGCAAAGAGAATCTTCATGCACCTTGGTTAGGTGTGACCGCTTTCTTATCACTCTCTATCATGCTGACGTTACTGATCTTTATTGGTGAAGGTGTTCGTGACGCGTTTGATCCCAGGAAACAGAGCCGATGAAACCGATTCTAGACGTAAAACATTTATCGATTCGATTTCCTGATCAGCCTGAAGCAGCTGTAGAGAATCTAAGTTTTTCTCTACACGCAGGTGAAACACTGGCGATTGTTGGAGAATCGGGTTCAGGCAAATCGGTCTCAGCCCTGTCGCTATTGAAACTGCTGCCTGAGCAGACAGAGATACAAGCAGACTCGATCGTTTTCCAGGGGAAAGATCTTCAGGACGCAACAGAAGCCGAACTTCGATCAATAAGAGGCCACCGAATCAGCTACATTTTTCAGGAGCCGATGACCTCTCTTAATCCGCTTCATAGCATCGAGAAACAGATAGCTGAATCGCTTAAACTGCATAAGGGATTATCGGGCTCTAAGGCCCGTACACGAGTGATAGAGCTTCTAGAGCTGGTGGGTATCCCATCACCTGAATCCCGTTTGAAAAGTTACCCCCACGAGCTATCAGGCGGTCAGCGCCAGCGTGTCATGATTGCGATGGCATTAGCCAACGAACCCGAGATTCTAATTGCCGACGAACCCACCACTGCGTTGGATGTCACGATACAGAAGCAGATATTAGATCTGCTGATGGCACTGCAACAAAAATTGGGAATGGCCATACTGATCATCACTCACGATCTGAATGTTGTGCAGCGTTACGCCGATCGAATTCTCGTCATGCAACAGGGAAAGGTCGTTGAGCAGGGCGATACTCTTACACTGTTTAATGCACCCAACCACCCCTACACAAACACACTGCTCAATGCAGAACCTGTGCGCGACCTCGCTGCTGTTGAAGCAGACGCTAACACCTTGTTAGAAGCTAAAAACATTCGAGTCTGGTTTCCTAAAACTCAGGGCCTTCTAAAACGCGTTTATGATCACATTAAAGCGGTTGACGGCATCGATCTGCAGATCAAAAAGGGCGAGACATTGGGTATTGTCGGTGAATCAGGGTCAGGTAAATCAACCCTGGCCTTTGCCCTTCTGAAACTGACCAAAAGCGAAGGTGAGATATGGCTAGATGGCAGACGTGTTGATTCGCTCAACCAAAAGGAGATGCGACCTCATCGCCGTGTTGCCCAGATCGTTTTCCAAGATCCCTTCGGTAGCCTCAGCCCGAGAATGACTGTGGCAGAGATCATTAGTGAGGGGCTGGAAGTACAACAGAGTTTCTCACCTGAACAGAGAGAAGCCGCTGTCATTCAAGCCCTTCTGGATGTGCAGCTAGATCCAGAATCTAGACATCGCTACCCGCATGAGTTCTCAGGTGGCCAGCGACAACGAATCGCCATCGCGCGAGCACTGGTATTAAAGCCTAAATTAATCGTGTTAGATGAGCCGACCTCTGCCCTCGACAGAACGGTTCAAAAACAGGTCATTGATCTACTTCAATCCCTGCAACGCCAATATAAACTAAGCTATCTTTTTATTAGCCACGATCTCGCTGTCATAAAAGCGTTAAGTCACCGCGTTATGGTGATGAAAGGTGGCAAAGTGGTTGAATCTGGCACTGCAGAGGCTATTTTTAATGCCCCTTCGACGGATTACACCCGCGAATTAATTTCTGCATCAGCCCTTGAAAAAGAGACTGCCTGATAGCATTTATTAATAACATCATTAGTTACAATTAATTTTACCTTTTTGTCGGCGAACTTTAAGATTCGTCGCATTCTTGAAACATGACAATTTAACCAACCAAGGAGAAGACAGAATGTCTGCTTACATTAACCAGGAAGTTAAACCATTTAACGCAACAGCATTCCACGCTGGCGAATTCGTAGAAGTTTCAGAAGCTGACCTTAAAGGTAAGTGGTCTGTTGTTTTCTTCTACCCAGCAGATTTCACGTTCATCTGCCCAACAGAGCTAGGTGACCTTGCAGACAGCTACGCTGAGTTCCAGAAGATCGGTGTTGAGATCTACGCAGTATCAACTGATACTCACTTCACTCACAAAGCATGGCACGACTCTTCTGAGACGATCGGTAAAATCACTTACCCAATGATCGGCGATCCAACTGGCCAGATCTCTCGCAACTTCGACGTAATGATCGAGGAAGCAGGTCTTGCTGAGCGCGGTACTTTCGTTATCGATCCAGAAGGTAAAATTCAGATCGTTGAGATCAACTCTGGTTCTGTAGGCCGTGACGCATCAGAACTTCTTCGCAAGATCAAAGCTGCACAGTACGTTGCTGCTCACCCAGGCGAAGTATGTCCTGCTAAATGGAAAGAAGGCGCTGAGACTCTAGCACCATCTTTGGATCTTGTTGGTAAGATCTAATCGGACCTAAGTCCTTTCCCGAGGCTGCACTCGCAGCCTCGTTTCTCTCTAAAGCTTAGTTATTTTTTATTCATGAGGTCATCATGCTAGAGCCAAATATTGTCCAACAGTTGGACCAGTACCTTAGCTACATCAAACAACCGATTGAGCTTAAGTTAGCTGCTGACGACTCAGCAAAAGGTAACGAACTTAGAGAGCTCGCGACAACGCTCGCTGAGCGTAGCGACAAAATTACGCTAACTGATTGGGATCATCACCGAGTGCCAAGCATGGCCATTCTTGGTGAAGCCGATGCTGAACCACGTGTTGTGTTCTCCGGTATTCCAATGGGTCACGAATTTACAACTCTGATTCTTGCTCTTCTTCAAGCCGGTGGACACCCAAGCAAAGAGCCTGAAGAGGTTCAGAGTCAGATTAAGAGCCTTGAGGGTGAGTTCCATTTTGAAACTTACATCTCGCTCTCTTGTCAAAACTGTCCGGATTTGGTGCAAGCTCTAAACCTGATGGCACGCCTAAATCCAAACATCACCAGCACGATGATCGATGGCGCACTCTACCAATCTGAAGTAGAAGAGCGTGAGGTGATGGCCGTACCCGCTGTATTCCTGAACGGTGAACTATTTACCCAAGGGCGTACTGAGCTCAAAGAGATTCTAGCGAAGCTTGATACTGCCGGTGCTGAGCGCGAAGCAGAAGCGCTATCGGAACGCGACCCATACGATGTACTCGTTGTAGGTGGCGGTCCTGCAGGTGCAGCCGCTGCTATCTATGCAGCTCGCAAAGGGATTCGCACCGGTTTAGTCGCCGAGCGATTTGGTGGTCAGGTTCAAGACACCATGGGCATTGAGAACCTAATCTCAGTTCCCTACACAGAGGGACCAAAACTGGTCTCTAACATGGAACAGCACGTTAAAGAGTACAACGTAGATATCATCACGGCGCAACGCGCAGCGGGCCTCTCTGAAGCCGATGGCCTACATCAACTGAACTTAGAGAGCGGTGCAAACCTACAGTCGAAAACCATTATTATGGCGACGGGCGCCCGCTGGCGTGAGATGGGTGTCCCAGGTGAAGCGGAATACAAAGGTAAAGGCGTTGCCTACTGTCCACACTGTGATGGCCCACTGTTTAAAGGTAAGCGCGTAGCTGTTATTGGTGGCGGCAACTCAGGCATCGAAGCAGCTATCGATCTTGCCGGTGTGGTCAGTGAAGTAACCGTTTTAGAATTTGGTGACACACTTCGTGCAGACCAAGTGTTGCAAGACAAAGCAAACTCGCTCTCTAATGTCACCATTATCAAGAACGCGCAAACCACAGAGATCACTGGAGCGAATGGTAAGGTTAACGGCTTGATCTATACCGACCGCACCTCTGGCGAATCTCACAGCGTTGAGCTAGAAGGTGTATTTGTTCAGATCGGCTTAGTGCCAAATACTGAGTGGTTAAAAGAGAGTGCCGTTGAGCTAACCAAATTTGGTGAGATCCAGATCGATGATCGCGGTGCTACCAATGTACCAGGCGTATTCGCAGCGGGTGATGCAACCACCGTGCCTTACAAACAGATCATCATCTCGATGGGTGCCGGTGCTACAGCCTCTCTATCCGCCTTTGATCACCTGATTCGAAACTAAGTCGAAGAGGCTAGCAAATAAAAAAAGGAGAGTTTAATGCTCTCCTTTTTTGTCTCTTAACGGCACACTCCGGACCCTAGCCTCAAAACGGTGAATAGTTGCAAAGTGTAAACAGCGACCCAAAGGCTACTGAAGAGAATCCTCAGAAGCGGACGTTAGCCAAACTAACGAACGTAGAGTGACAAGTGACTGCAAGTATCGGGATTAGTATTTAGCCTCTCGGAATTGAAGGCTGTGCTTTACCCTCTGGAACCGCGTGAACAAGTGAACCCAATAACTCTGTGAATGACTGCGCAATACCAGACATTAGCTTCCAATTTTCTCAGAGCTGATAAGCGCACATTGCAGCACTTACACGATCTGATAGATTTCCCTGAAGCCGACATTTGCAGAGAGATCCTATTCCTACTCTCATCTCAGGAAAACCCGAAGAATTCTGCCCTCAAACGGGAGGCTGCCTCAAACCCGGTCAACCATTGAACGACAGACCCAACGGTTTGGCGACACCTGCGGGTATTCTAGAACTGAGAATTACGGGAAGGCTGTAAAGCTTAGATTTTGACAAGAACACTGCACCAACACTCTCGCACTCTCGTTTGATGGCTTCGTTGTCATCATCACTCAAAATCACTACGAGCGGTATTTTCAGATCAAAGCGAATGAGTCTTGAACAGAACTCTATGGCCGTTTCGTCTATTAACCAGTAATCGACTACTAAAACTTCGGTATTTAAGTACCTCATCAACAGAGCAAACGCCTGTGATGCTCGCTCGCAGGCAGGCATGCGCTTTAAAGCCCGACATATTCAGTAAGTGCTCAATCATGGCACAACTCGTATCGTTTTTATCAAGTATCAAGACGGTGGTCATGCGGAAAGCCGAGCAAGGTTAAGCAATAGAATCATAGTAGTCGCAAACGTACCATTAAATCGTGTACTTTTTATGACTCCTAACCCATCAGGACAACCAAGACTAGTCGCGCCACTCCTGACGAATTCGCTTCAATTTCTCCTTCCATGCATCTGCATCGCCATACTCGAAAAAATTGTCAGAACGCTGATGCCAGCCTCTTGGACGTCTAGCGTGCTTTATCGGACACCAAAACTGCTCAGTTCTAGCGGTGATCTCGCGACCATAAGCCATTACCCCATTTCCGTAGCCACAATAAACGCAGTTTAACTTCTCGATCGTATTCAGGTATTGTAATAGGTGACGGTCGAACACAAAGTACTTCGCACGCTTCACGCGTGGTATTCCGTATAGTCGAAAGCAGATCTGTTGGTAGATGGTTAACGAAAGATCGAGCAATGCGATCGGGACGACCATGCCATAAATGATTGGTGCTGAGAGTATGTAACTTAATTTTGCTTCGCGAAGATATTGCCATGATCCAACTCGGTAACGACGCTGAAGGTCTGCAAAGGCCTCTTCAAACTTAACCTTACCTCGCTCAAAGGTGTAGTGAAATCGTTGTTTGTGCTCTTCGAGAAGCCGGTCGACCTCTTCCGAAACATCGTTTTCAGCTTTGCGAAGTCGTTCAAGCAGTTCGTCTAACCTTGAATCTTTTGCCACCAACAACGTCTCCTGTCATAAAAACCTGATTAGTTCTTTTTATCTAACACAACTCAGCATTTCGGCGCAAAGACCACAACAGAATGCCCCTTCAGTTGAGTGAGGCTAGGGAACCTACGATCAAGTATCCAGTTTTCGGTAATCAGATCTTTTAGCCACCATTTTCGCTGGATTTGAGCCAGAACTCCCCTAAATTTCACTGTCTGGAAGCTGATTGGCAGATTCCAGACGGATTTGCCCTGCTATCGAGCCCGTAACATCTGATCTACACGCACAATGTTCGCCAGAGTAAACAGCATCGCCAACTTACCATCATTCTTGTGTAGGCCTCGGTAGCGAGCTTTTACAAAACCAAACTGGCATTTGATGATCCGAAACGGATGTTCAACTTTAGCCCGTATGCTGGCTTTCAGATATTCAGTGCGGATCTTTTCTTTGTTTATCCTTGGGTGTTTTTTCCAGGCACGGATCTTCCCAGGCTGTTCAGCGACATGCCAGTCAGCCTTCCCAGATTTCAGACTTTCGCGCTTATGAGCACCGCGATAGCCAGAGTCTGCAAAGACAAACGATTCCTCGCCATGAAGAAGGGTATCGGCATGATTCAAATCGTGCTCGTTTGCCGATGTTGTTGTGAGGCTGTGAGTTAATCCAGTACGAGCGTCCACTCCAATATGCGCTTTGAGTCCAAAGTGCCATTGATTACCCTTCTTCGTTTGGTGCATCTCTGGATCACGATCTCTTGATTTATTCTTAGTTGATGTTGGAGCCTCGATAATTGTGGCGTCAACCAAGGTGCCTTCTTTCAGGAGAACTCCTGCTTCAACTAACCACTGGTTAACTTCGGCGAATAGCTTTCGTGCCAGACCCTTGCGCTCCAGCAAATGTCGAAAGTTCATAATCGTAGTATGGTCAGGAATCGTCTTATCTAGCGATAGTCCTGAAAACTGGCGCATAGAGGCTATCTCATAGAGGACATCCTCCATGGCAGGATCGCTTAGGTTGTACCAATGTTGCATGCAATGGATCCGCAGCATCGTCGATAGCGGATAGGGTCTGCGACTATTGCCAGCTTTAGGATAGTGCGGCTCTATGATCGATTCCAAACGAGCCCATGGAATCAACTTATCCATTCGCCCTAAAAAGACCTCTTTCCGAGTCTTGCGGCGTTTTTGATTGAACTCGCTATCAGCAAAGGTGAGTTGGTGATCCATTGGATGATCCGATCAGGAGAAAGACGTGGATTCTCTCAGGCAGTAGGACTTATTCGCAACATCCATAGCTGTATACCCAACGTAAACACCAACCATTATTTTCGGTAACTCACCCGATAGAAAATACTGTAAAACACAGGTACTGCTATCAATGTCAGTACTGTAGCGAACGCTAGTCCCCCCATTATCGTTACCGACATATCCGCAAAAAACGCATCAGACAGCAATGGCGCCATACCCAAAATAGTGGTTATTGCTGCTAACGCTACAGGTCGTAACCTTGATGCACTTGCCGTTAGAATGGCAGTATTCGGCGCGCGTCCTTCAGCGATTTGCAGATCTATCTCTTCTAACAGCACGATGGCGTTTTTGATCAACATGCCAAATAAGCTCAAGAAACCTAGCAAGGACATAAAGCCAAACGGCATATCAGTAGCAAGCAGCCCGCTAACAACACCAACAGCTGCCATCGGCACGATTAACCAAATAATCAATGGCTGTCGTACTCGACCAAACAACAACACTGAAATCAGTAGCATGACCAAAAAGCCAACCGGAAGACCAGTACCCAACGCTTGTTGAGCATCTCGAGAGGACTCGTATTCGCCGCCCCACTCCAGTGAATACCCATCTGGTAATGGAATCGCCTCAATGCGCGGTTGAATACGTGTAAATGCCTTTCCTGCGGTTTCATTAAAACCCGGCTCTGCCAACACTGTTATCGTTCTTAATCGATTACGACGGTGAATTTGCGTTTCTTCGTTAACCAGTTCTAGCCCCTCTGACACTTGATAGAAGGGTATATATTCTCGCTGGCCTGAGCTCCATACCTGGCTATTCTCTATTGCATCGACCTCTGGCACATTGAGTCCTGCCATTTTTGCACGAATAGAGTAGCTGTAGTCACCGTCTTGTAAACGCCCCAGCTCAACACCAATAGATGCATATTGAATGGCTTGAGTAAAATCTGTGCGCGAAACACCTGCAATCCCAGCATTAAACGCATCGAAGTGCGCATTCAGCGCCATTCCTTTTTCTCGCCAGTTATGACGAATATCGCGGATCTGCCCATCTTGCAACATGACGGCTTCGGCCTTAGCAGCCAACTCTCTTAGCACCTCAGTGTTAGGGCCTGAAAAACGAGCGGCTATCTTAGCGCCGCCACCCGGTCCAAATTGCATCCGCTCGGTATAAAAATGCGCATCCAAATCAACATTAGGCAAACGAGCAGATAAGTCCTCTATTAAAGCGTCAATCTGATCACGTGACTCCATCCTGACGAGGAAGAAACCGTAGCTTTCATTGGGCTGCTGCGGACCATAAGTAAGTGTAAAACGATCAGCACCACGACCAATGAAACTAGTTACCGACACAACATGTTCACTGTTAAGAATTAGAGATTCAGCTTTTGCCACAATATCTGCAGTTTGTCTTATGTCCTGAGATTGTGGGCCCCAGTAATGTACAAAAAACAGTGGTGCATTGGATGCTGGGAAGAAGCCTTGCTTAACCATACCAAAGCCGGCATAAGCCACCAAAGTAATCGCCAGCAGTACTGCAACGGTGATCCAACGTAATTTCAGCGCTGCCGTGAGCACCTTTAAATACCCTGTATATACGATGCCATTACTGGTATCAGACTCTTCTTCAGTGCCTACTTTGTAGAAGTACTTACCAAATAACGGCACAACGGTCGCCGCAAGCACCCAGCTTAGTAGCAAAGAAACCATAACAACGGCAAACAATGAATACAAAAACTCACCTGTTGCATCATCTGACAATCCGATGCCGGAGAACGCCGCAATGCCGATAACCGTAGCGCCAAGCAATGGCCACTGAGTACGCTTGACGATAAAGCTAGCAGCTTCAATCGCAGACTTACCCTGACGCATACGTAGCATCATACCTTCTGCCACTACAATCGCATTGTCGACTAACATGCCCATGGCGATAACCATTGCGCCTAATGAAATCCGCTCAAGCTGCAAACCCATTAACCACATCAGCAACACGGTGCCCATAACTGTAATAAGTAATACAGAACCCACTACCATGCCGCTACGCCAACCCATAAATGCCATTAAGGTGAGTGTTACCACAGTAACTGACAAAATGAGGTTGTTAATAAAACCTTGTACCGATTCGTCTACCAGTGCAGCTTGATCATATATGGGGGCCAATGTGATACCGGCCGGCAGTTCACTGAGTAATTGCTCAACTTTGGCGTTTACACGCTCACCAACTTCTACAATATTGACATCATTCAAAGCTGACACGGCCAACGTAATCGCTTCATGTCCTTGGTATCGGATCAGCACCGGTTGAATGTCGAGAGGCTCAAAACGCAATTCAGCGACATCTCGAATTTTAATAGAACGGCTGGTACCAGGGACTACCAAAGACAAGTTATATATCTCATCTAATCGATCGACCGGATTTTCGACCAACAAGCGCACTTTTTGCCCTTCAACCTGAATACGTCCGCCATTAAACGGTTTTAGGTTGTCAGCCAATAGATTGCTCAAGTCAGGAAAAGAAATGCCAAAACCGGCCAACTCAAACGGGTTAATATAGGCAACTAGCTGTTCTTGACGCACGCCACTTACCTGAACCTTCGCAACCCCTTCAGTCACTAACAGTTCTCGCCTGATTATGCGAGCAAACTCACGCAATTCATTTGGCGAGAACTCTGGCGCACTTAGCGCGTAATAAATGCCATAAACATCGCCAAAATCATCATACACATTGGGGGTTTGCGCACCGACCGGTAGGTTCTTCTCGACATCACGTAGGCGTTTCCTCAATTCATCCCAGATCTGCGGAAGCACATCCGAATCGAAAGTAGACTTCACCTCTACAGTGATTTCCGATACCCCTGGTTTAGAAATTGCCTCCAATTGATGCAATTGCGACATTTGCTGAATCGCGATTTCGAGTGGCTCGGTGATTTCATGCTCAACCTTTTCCGCACTGGCTCCCGGAAATTGCGTTACCACTTGGACTTGTTTGATGGTAAATGCGGGGTCTTCCAAGCGCCCAATTGAGCCGAGTGCAAATATCCCTCCCACTAACAAAACCAAAATCATTAGCCAGACATTAACCGGATTTTTAATAGAGTAGCGCGCGATATCCATGCGATTACTCCGCCATGTAGGGTTTTACAATCAGACCATCGCGCATTTTGGCGCCACCTGCAGCAACTACACGCTCACCTAGCGCTATTTCACCATTCACTAATGCGTAACTTCCCTCAATCTGCAGCACATTGATGTTCACGCGGTTAACTGTGGAATCTGCATCGTTATAACGCCACACATGAAATCCTTCGGTATCGTTGCCCTGAAGCGCCGTAAATGGAACTAATACGCCGGTATCAACTGTTTTATTGCCTAATGTCACTTTAACAACTGCTCTTGCTCCGGGTGTTAAGCTGCTATCGCGTCCATCGGCTGCAAACACCACCTTATATGTTTGCGTTATTGGATCAGGTTGCGTAGCGTGTTCAACATATTGCAGCACATATTGCTTGTGCGGAGCAGAAACAATGCTCGCACTCGCCTCAACGGGAGAGCCTTTTTGATAGCTGCTGAGTAAACGTTCCGGTACATTAATATTGAAATAAAAGCGCGATACATCTTGTACTTTAGCGACGGTTTCACCCGCGCGGACATAGCTATTATTTTCAACAATGCGCTCAGATACCTGTGCATCAAAAGGTGCCGTTAAAGTTGTATAACTCAGATCTTGTTGTGCCTTATCACGAGCGATAACCGCTAGCTCCCAAGCAGTTTTAGCATCGTCTAATTGAGCTTGAGACGACAACCCTTTCTCAAACGTAGACGTAGTTCGAGCTAAATCTCTTTTCGCTTGATCCAATCGCGCTGTGGTTTCACGTAATCGCTGTTCAAACGGCGTTGGATCGATTTGAGCTAAAATTTCACCTTGCTTGACAATAGTGCCCGTCAGCAGGTTCTCTTTAATTAATCTTCCCGAAACTTCAAAGCTCACTTCTAATGTTTTAACCGCTGACACTTCGGCGGGGAAGGCGCGTTCGGTTTGATTTGGATTACTGATCGTTTCAACCAGTTTGACTGCTTGCACCTGGGCTTGCTCAACCTCTGCCTTAGGTGCATCACTGCAGGCAGACAGCACCAGTAATGACGCCGAAAGCGCTAACGCAACGACTCCCTTGCATTTTGGTAAATATTGAAAACTCATTTTTGTTCCATTGCTTGTATCGCGTTATGTCTCATATCAAGTTGTGTAAATGGGTCTTATTTTCATCCCATAACATTCTGTGGCATCTGAATTTAACCAATCGTTCGCAAAGCACATTTATAGCTTGACCATCATCATCTTGTTGAAACTCTTTGACCCAGCGACCAATGATTTGCTGACTCACATCCAACATTCTGGCCACTTCTGTTCGTGTGTGACCTTGTTCTAGCACCAAGCTCACAGCATCCAATTTAAATTCTTTCGTATACCGCTTTCTTCCGGTCATTTACTTTCTCCAGCTAAGGTTTAATTATATACTTAACTGGACTGAAATTAGATCTCTCTGTTGGATTGGTTAAAGAATAATCCTCAGAAAATTCAATATTTTTCTGGATTTAAACGTCTGCTTCTAGGAATATTAGATATTTCTTAAGGACCGCTATGGGCCAGCACTCGTCGCTAAAGGGCTGGCTTTTATCGTCTGCTGAAGAGGTGGCGCCGTGGATTCTAACTGCACTACTTGAGCAAGAACTTCGCCGGACTATCTTCACGTCCAAATCGAAATCTAACTGATAGACCTCCGCGAGGTTGCGAGTATCTCAATTGAGATACATAATACTGTTACTACTTGGAGGATCAGTTATGGCTCACTCATCAATGTTACACGTTCGCGTCGACGACCAGCTGAAAACCGAAGCAACTGAAACTCTAGCTAACTTCGGATTGACCGTTTCCGACGCGGTAAGGATTTTGCTCACCAGAATTACTAAAGAAGGCGGCTTGCCAGCTGGGCTCACCTCAGATCCTGAAGCTCACGATGCCTGGTTTCGAGAAAAAGTGAATGAAGCTCTGCAAGATAATCGTCCTACCGTTGCCCATAAGGACGTAATGGATGAGGTTCAAGCAATGATCGACAGGAAACGTCGCGGTGCCTGAACTTGAATGGCTAGAGCCTGCCCGTGCCGATCTACTGTCGATAATCGAATACATTGCAGATGATAATCCTGATGCGGCCCAACGTGTAAAGGATGACATTGAATACAAAGTAACAAGATTACAAGACTTCCCCAGAATGGGGCGGCCTGGGCGGGTAGAAGGCACCCGAGAGTTAGTCATCTGGACAAATCATGTAGTCGTCTACGACGAAAACGCGATCTCTGTACGGATTCTGCGGGTATTGCACACCGCACAGCAATGGCCACCTTCTACCGAGTAATTTGTAGCTGACCAACGGTAACCCACTGCAGCTAAAAGGCCACTTTATTGAAGACGGATCTTTTTACACGTCAGTCTGCTCAGCTAAAACTAACGCATCGTCCAGCTCTACGCCCAGGTACCGCACAGTACTATCCAACTTGGAGTGTCCCAAAAGAAGCTGCACAGCACGCAGATCATGAGTCCGGCGGTAAATCAGCGTGGGCTTTGTTCTTCGCATTGTATGCGTCCCATAATCGCAGGGATCGAGTCCGACACTCGTGACCCACTTATCGACGATTCGTGCGTATTGGCGCGTAGAGATGGGCCGACCGCGGCTAATCCTACTCGGAAATAGAAAGTCATTACTGCCTAACCCTTTCTCATCGATCCATACACGAAGAGATTTACGCGTCTCCTCAGTGATCTCGAATTGCACCGGCCGCCCCGTTTTCTTTTGAACGACAATGGCTCTGCGCTGGATGGTGTTTCCGTGGCTAATATCCTTCACCCTCAGCCCGACCAAATCACAGCCTCTGAGCTTACTGTCTATCGCCAAGTTGAACATCGCCAAATCGCGGGTCTGTCCTGCGAGCTCAAGACGGATACGGATTCCCCATATCTCTTTAAGCTTCAGTGGGCGTTTCTGTCCGAGTAGTTTGCCTTTATTCCAGGGTACATTCTGATTTTCTTCACTCATTATTTTATCCTCGTAAGTATCACGAAGAAGTATTGATGAGCATTTCACCCCTTGCTGGCGAACGAGATCAAAGGTCTGCTTTTGGGTGATTTGAATCAGTGAAACAATGCGTTTTTACTGAGCTGCAACTCAATCTCGAGAGAGTACTTAGGTCCGGTTTGGGTCGAATGCTGCCTTTAAAGAGACTTTTAGAATGAGAATAAAACCCCCTGTAGGCATAAAAAAACCGCACTAATAAGTGCGGTTTAATTTACCGTAGCTCTGATATCAAGCTAGGCCTTCGAATACTCGATCACGGATCTGGTCAACGCTACCCACGCCCTCTACGTATACGTATTTTGGCGCAGTTGCAGCATCTTCATCAGCCCAACCACGGTAATAACCGATTAGAGGTTTAGTCTGATCATGGTAAACGTTTAGGCGAGCGCGAACTGTCTCTTCTTGGTCATCTTCACGCTGTACAAGGTCTTCACCTGTTACGTCATCTTTACCCTCTGTTTTAGGTGGGTTAAATACGACGTGATAAGTACGACCTGAACCAGGGTGTACACGACGACCCGACATACGCTTGATGATCTCTTCATCTGCGACGTCAATTTCAACGACTGCATCTAGAGCAACGCCAGCTTCTTTCAGAGCATCTGCTTGAGGAATAGTGCGCGGGAAGCCGTCGAATAGGAAACCGTTAGCACAATCTGATTCTGCAATGCGCTCTTTAACTAGGCCGATGATGATGTCGTCTGATACCAGACCACCTGCGTCCATAACCTTCTTGGCTTCAACACCTAGAGGCGTACCCGCTTTTACGGCTGCACGTAGCATGTCCCCAGTAGAGATCTGTGGGATACCGTATTTCTCAGTGATGTACTGAGCCTGAGTACCCTTACCGGCACCTGGTGCACCGAGAAGTATCATTCGCATTAATTTTCTCCTTAAAAAAATACGCTGCGCCTGGGCGCAGCATTAAAATTCTTACCGCTGACATTAATTTAGGTGTGGCTATTACACAATTCGACCATAGCCGTGCGGTGTCACCTTTAGCACTTTATAAAGCAGTTTAAAGTGCGCTCAAGGGAGTCAAATATCCCGAGCAAGCCACGCATATTAGCATGGCTGTATAGAGCTTGAGAACTGAATCACTATTAGGCTTTAAGCGAATAGTGCCAAAGACTCTATCAAACCTATTTTTTAGATTTCTCGATCTTTTTGGCTTCATCCCACCAAGCGTCTAACTCTTCTAGCGAAAACTCTCTCCAATCCTTACCACTGGCTAGTACCCTATCCTCGACATGGTTGAAGCGACGTTCAAATTTAAGGTTGGTATTACGAACAGCCTGCTCGGGATCGACTGATAATTTTCGTGCAAGATTGGCGTTAACAAATAGTAGGTCACCTAACTCTTCGCGAACCGCACCCAAATCACCTTGCTGCATCGCTTCGCGGAGCTCTTGGATCTCCTCTTCAATCTTATCCAGCACACCGGTAGCATCATCCCAATCAAACCCCACCTTAGAGGCACGTTTGGTTAGCTTTACGGCACGACTCATAGCCGGCAGTGT
The DNA here is from genome assembly GCF_013283365.1 of Marinobacterium sp. xm-d-530. Taxonomy (GTDB): domain Bacteria; phylum Pseudomonadota; class Gammaproteobacteria; order Pseudomonadales; family Balneatricaceae; genus Marinobacterium_E. The sequence continues at coordinate 321,782 of NZ_WBYM01000005.1, forward strand.
CGTTGGTACCTCATCTAAAACACGGGCACGATCTTTACTTTCGCGCTCCTGCTCTTTGATGCGCTCCCACTGTGCATTCACAGTTTGCTGATCTATTTCAACCGACTCAGCACTGTCACGTAACTGACCTGTTGGAAAGACGTGAGGATGGCGACGCACCAGCTTACTGCAGAGTTGATCAACCACTTCATGAAGATCAAATAGGGATTGCTCTTTACCCAGTTGCGAATAGAAGATGACCTGAAACAGTAGATCACCCAACTCATCTTTTAGATGAGGCCAATCCTGTCGTTCGATGGTATCAGCTACTTCGTAAGCCTCTTCAAGGGTATGAGGTACGATTGAAGCAAAGGTCTGCTCCAGATCCCATGGACAACCGGTTTTAGGGTCACGCAAACGCTCCATCAGGTAGATGAGGTCATCCAGGGTATAGCGATGACTCATTAATGAACCCCTGAGCGTTCACGGCGAACGTCACTGACATTCGGAATTTGATTGATCTTATCCATAACTTTGCCAAGCTTATCGAGTCGACCTATCTCAAGGGTCAGCGCCAAATTCGCTTCATTACTGCTCTTATCCGTCAGCGTGTTAGCCGACAATATATTGATTCGCTCGTTCGCTAAGATGGTCATAACATCGCGCAACAGTCCTGATCGGTCAAAGGCCTCTATGACAATATCGACTGGGTAGGTGGCTTCAGCCTCCTCTTCCCAAGCCACTTGAACAATTTTACTGGGCTCTACCTCGCGCAGGTGTTGCAGCTCTTTACAATCTTCACGGTGGATCGAGACACCCCGACCCTGAGTCACGAAACCAGCAATGGCATCGCCGTGAATCGGCTTACAACAACTAGCAAACTGTGTCATCAAGCTGCCGACGCCAACCACATGGACACCAGAGTCACTCGACTTACTCTGTTTTGGTGACGAAGCTGGAACATCCAGATCCAATTGTGAATCACGTTCGGCCTGCTCTTCACGCGCTTGTGCAGCTGAGATCACTTGCGAGATTCTTAAATCACCAGCACCGAGGGCCGCAAACATGTTCTCATTGGAAAGGAACTTAAGACGTTGTGCGATATCCGATAGGTCTACCTCAGTGGCGTCTAATGCCAATCGCTTAAACTCACGCTGAATCATCTCTTTACCCGCATCCACATTTTGATCACGAGCCTGAGTCTTAAACCAATGAGCAATCTTAGCTCTACCCTTAGAGGTTTTTACATAACCTAGGTTGGTGTTGAGCCAATCACGACTTGGGCGCTCTTCTGGGCCTGTCATGATCTCAACTTGATCACCAGTCTGCAGCGCGCGGTTGAGCGGAACAATACGACCCGAGACACGTGCACCTCGACAGCGGTGACCGATTTCCGTGTGCACACGGTAAGCAAAATCAACTGGGGTAGCGCCAGCAGGAAGATCAATGACGTGCCCTTCTGGCGTGAATACATAGACACGATCCTGGGTCACATCGGAGTGGAGAATATCACCCAATGATTCAGTATCGCCCAGTTCGTCATGCCACTCGAGAACCTGGCGTAACCAAGAGATCTTCTCTTCATAGCCATCGGCGCGACTCGCTGTATCTGTCCCTTTGTAGAGGTGGTGAGCACAGACACCTAGCTCAGCCTCTTCATGCATGTCAAAGGTGCGAATCTGAATCTCTACTGCCTGTGATTCAGGACCGAATACCGCGGTATGCAGTGAACGATAACCGTTGGGTTTTGGTGATGCGATGTAGTCATCAAATTCGTGCGGGATATTTCGCCATGCGCCATGAACTATGCCCAGCACGGTGTAACAATCACGAATTTCTGGCACCAATATACGCAGGGCACGGACATCGTAAACCTGATTGAATTCGATATTCTTACGCTGCATCTTTCGCCAGATACTGTAGATGTGTTTAGCGCGGCCAGAAACCTGACCATCAATACCTACCTCTACAAGTTTCTCTTCGAGCAGCTTAATGACACTGTCGATGTACTCTTGACGCGCAAGACGCTTTTCAGCAAGTAGCTTTGCTATGTGTTTGTAATCATTAGGTTTTAGATATCGAAATGAGAGATCTTCTAATTCCCATTTGATGTGGCCGATACCCAACCGATGCGCTAATGGGGCGTAAATATCGAACACTTCACGTGCAACGATGTAACGTTTACGTCGATCCGCATCTTTTACTGCACGAATCGCGCAGGTCCGCTCAGCCAGTTTGATGAGTGCAACGCGAACATCGTCCACCATGGCGACCAGCATCTTACGAACGTTGTCGACCTGACTGCCGCCAGTGCCTAACACGCCCTCTTCATCACGTGGATTTTTGCGACTGCCAATTGCAGCCATCTGCAAGACACCGCGCAGAAGACGAGCGATTTCAGCACCGAATTTAGCTTTAACCCGGTCGATTGATAGTCGCTCTTCTCGCACTGCACGGTAAAGCACACCGGCTACCAGAGCCTCTTCTGTCTGCTGCAGGTCAACGAGGATCTGGACCATCTCCAGACCAGTAAGATAGGCGTTTTGCCCCAGTGACCAGACATCATGAGTTGAGCTCTCTTCATTCAAGGAGGCTTCAACTAATTCGCATGCCTGACGGAAACGCGCTTCATCTTCGAATGTATAACGGTTAGATAGAATCTCTAACCAACGATCCAGATCAACGGATCCATCTTCACGGACCGGTTGATCGTCACGAACCTTAACCAATGTAGGCTACTCCTGTATTGCGAGTAGCGAGCTGATACCCTAGCTCAAACTCATAAAAACGGCGTCAATATTAGAACGACGGGGCTTAACCTAGGATGACTTAGAGAAGACACCTGTCGAAAGATAACGATCGCCTCTATCACAAATAATGGCGACGATTACTGCATTTTCAACCTCTTGAGCCAATCTTAGCGCGCCAGCAACGGAACCACCTGACGAAACACCACAGAAAATACCCTCTTCGGTCGCTAAACGACGCATCATGACTTCAGCATCCGCCTGATCAACATCCAATACACGATCGACACGACTCTCTTCGAATATCGTTGGTAGATACTCTTTTGGCCAACGACGTATGCCAGGGATTTGAGACCCTTCAGAGGGTTGAAGACCAACAATTTGAACGCTTGGATTCTGCTCTTTAAGGTAGCGCGAGGTCCCCATGATGGTACCTGTAGTTCCCATAGAGCTGACAAAGTGTGTGATAGTTCCTGAGGTTTGTTGCCAGATTTCAGGCCCTGTTGTGCGGTAGTGCGCTTCAGGATTATCTAAGTTACCAAACTGATTTAGAACCTTGCCTTCACCACGCGCTTGCATTGCCTCGGCCAAGTCTCGAGCACCTTCCATGCCCTCCTCTTTTGTCACCTCAATCAACTCTGCACCATAAGCACTCATAGCCGATTTACGCTCTTCGCTCATGTTATTCGGCATGATCAGTTTAAGCGTATACCCCTTGATTGCAGCGGCCATCGCCAACGCGATACCGGTATTGCCAGAAGTCGCCTCGATCAATGTATCACCTGGTGCGATCTCGCCTCGCTCTTCGGCTAGAGTGATCATACTCAAGGCAGGACGATCCTTAACGGAGCCCGCAGGGTTATTACCCTCTAATTTACAGAGAATGGTGTTGCTATTTGGCGCTTCGATACGTTGCAGTCTGACTAGCGGTGTATTGCCAACCAGCTCAGCGATAGTAGGGTATTGAGTTGAGCTCATCTCTAATCCGTTATAAGAATTGATTTTATTATTCGATTATATCAGGGGAATTCCACCATCGAAATGGTGAATTAAGCCTGAGCGATTACTTGAGCAACCACATAGTGCTGCTCATCACTGTAGCTTAAAAACCACCGGGTAATGCCAAGTACCTCGGCGTGTTCTAGAGCTTTGTCAGTCACCAACAGATCAGGGCGACCTGCACTGTTCTTAACCACCTCGAGGTGCTGCCAGCTAACGCCTTTAGCGATACCTGTACCCAAGGCTTTAACGGCCGCTTCCTTCGCTGCAAAGCGTTTAGCTAAAAAACGCGCGGGTTGGCTAGATTGGTTGAACGCTTCCAACTCAGTGGGGGTCAATATTCTCTCAGCAAAACCGGGAGTTCGCTCAAGTGCGCGCTCCACTCTAGAGATTTCAAGAATATCGACACCGGTTCCAACAAGCATTTAACTGGCCATCGCTCTGGCATTAAGCATCAGATCACGCATTTCACGAACCGCTTGATCCAAGCCGACAAAGAGTGAACGGGCGATGATCGCATGACCAATGTTTAGCTCATTGAACTCTGGAATTTCTGCAATCGGCTCTACGTTATGGTAGTGCAGACCATGACCAGCGTTGACCACCAGACCTATTGAGTGAGCATAGGTTGCTGCCTCTTTAAGTCGTTCAAGCTCGTCTAACTGCTCTTGGCCTTCTGCCTCAGCGTAAGCACCAGTATGCAGTTCAATCACTGGAGCTCCCACACGTTTAGCCGCATCAATTTGTGCCTGATCAGGATCGATAAAGAGTGAGACTTCGACTCCGGCTCTCGCCAAGCGCTGACACGCCGACTGAATGTGAATTTCATGACCAAGTACATCCAGACCGCCTTCAGTCGTTAACTCTTCGCGTTTCTCTGGCACTAAACAGGCGTGTGCAGGTTTGATCTCTTCAGCAAAACTGACCATTTCATCAGTAACCGCCATCTCAAAATTCATACGAGTCTGAAGCGTTTGCGCCAATAGACGAATGTCACGATCTTGAATGTGGCGACGGTCCTCACGAAGGTGCACCGTAATACCATCGGCGCCAGCGTGCTCAGCAATAGACGCTGCATAGACAGGGTCTGGGTATTGAGTACCACGAGCTTGACGAAGAGTCGCAATGTGATCGATGTTCACACCTAATAAAATACGATTTGGCTGGATCACTCACTCTCTCCTTTTCTCTCTTTAGATCTCGGTTGAAACAACTCTCTTGATCGCAACGGCTTGTCACCTAACTGCTCTTTTAAGAGCTCTCTCATTAAATACTTTGCCGCTTTCTTAACGCTGGGATCAGTATACTCACCTTGTTCAATGGAACGAAGCTGATCACCTGTGAAATGCGCCGAGGCAACCTCATCTACCGCACTTATCCCCTGCACAACATCATAACGGTAGTACGGCTGATGACAGCCTGACAGATCGCTCCAACTCCCTAACTCCTTCAGTAGCGCCTGCTCAAATAGCCGTAAACTCACCTCGTGATCTTGAGATTGAAGCAGATCATTAAGCAGCACTTTGTAATTGAGGAATAACTTAGGTGTCGCCTCTAAGGGTTGAAGCAAACGCTCCAGTAGTTCATTGGCGTACAAGCCACACATTAACGCTTTGCCAGTCAAAGTGGGGAGTAGTTCTGCCAATTCGGCTTGATGAAGCGTTTTAAGCTCTGACTGGCCTGAAAATCGAACGGCCAATACTGTAAAGGGTTGAAGCGTATGGCGTAACTTTGAGCCTGGCCTGCGCACACCTCGAGCAACTACTGATACTTTGCCATACTCGAGTGTAAATAGATCGACAAGTGCACTGGTTTCACGATAGGGACGCGAGTGAAGAACAAACGCTGCGACCTGTTCAGTGCGACTGTTCATTTAGTCGTGATGATATCCAAGGCTTGCTAGGGCACGTTCGTTGTCTGCCCAGCCGCGTTTCACTTTAACCCAAAGGTTCAGCATGACCTTGGCATCAAACATGCGTTCCATATCGATGCGAGCGTCACGACCGATCACTTTAATTCGCTCACCCTTATCACCGATAACAATACGTTTTTGCCCCTCTCGCTCAACAAGAATCAGTGCACTGATGGTCAACAGACCACGTTCATCTTGAGTAAACTCTTCGATCTCAACCGTGGTTCCGTAAGGGACTTCATCCCCTAGATTACGCATCAGTTTTTCACGCACAAGCTCTGCCGCGACAAAACGGGAGCTACGGTCGGTGATCTGATCTTCAGGGTAGAAGTGCATCCCTTCCGGCATGTAGGATTCAACGGCACGCTCTAGTTGATCGACGTTATGCCCTTTGTGAGCAGAGATAGGCACGATCTGATCAAAATGGCGTTTGCTATTGAGCGTTTCGATCCAAGGGAGAAGCGACTCTTTATCCTTGAGTAGATCCACTTTATTAACCGCCAATATGACTGGGCAACGAAGCTTCTCCAACTTAGAGAGTACGATCTCATCCTCTTCGGTCCAAGCGGTACGATCGACAATAAAGACGACTAGATCGACATGACGCAGCGCCTCAGAGGCGGCTTTGTTCATGTAACGGTTCAGTGCTTTACCTGTAGCGTCGTTGTGTAGCCCGGGTGTATCAACGTAGATAACCTGCAGATCCTCTTCGGTTTTAATACCAAGAATCTGATGACGAGTCGTTTGAGGTTTTTTTGAGGTGATGCTCAGCTTTTGACCAAGGATATGGTTGAGCAGTGTGCTCTTACCCACATTCGGTCGGCCAACAATAGCAACATAGCCACAGCGTGTATTCGCTTCCATGATTACTCCTGCCCTAGTGCAATCAGTGCAGCACGAGCGGCTTCTTGTTCTGCCTGGCGGCGGCTGGATCCAACACCCTTGCAGCTTTGATCCAACAGTTGAACCTGACAAGAGATATAGAAGGTCTGATCATGCGCCTCACCAACGACTTTATCCAGTTGGTAATCAGGTAGCGGCTTACGTCGTGACTGCATAAACTCTTGAAGGCGCGTTTTAGAGTCTTTGACTGACTTTTTAAGATCGATCGCTGCTAAACGCTCTTTGAACAACCCTAAGATGAACTGTTTAGACGTCTCAAAATCACTGTCCAAGTGAATGGAACCAATGATCGCCTCTACCGCATCAGCCAAAATTGAGTCGCGACGGAAACCACCACTCTTTAACTCACCCGAACCAAGGCGAAGATAATCACCCAAACCTAGCTCACGACCGATCTCTGCAAGAGTTTCACCTTTCACCAACTTTGCTCTAAGACGGCTCATTTCACCCTCTTTAGCCTGTTCAAACTGCTCAAACAGCGCATTAGCTATGACAAAGTTTAGGATTGAATCGCCCAAAAATTCCAGGCGTTCATTGTTGCGCTTACCACAGCTTCGGTGCGTTAACGCCAATTCAAGCAGGGATTCATCTTGGTAGGTGTGGCCAAGCTTTCTAGCCAACTCTGAGACAGGTCGTATCAAGGTTTTATCGCTTTAAATTCATCTTTAAAAACAACGACAGCATCAATGTTGCCGTACAGTGGGACGCGCTCTTCATAGTCCAGCGTGAATATCAGTTCACCAGTATCCTGAGTGATCTGCAAAGCGTCACGTCCAGGCAGAGCTACTTGATTAATCGTAAATCGACGCTCGATATCACGACGAATCTCGGCGCGACTTTTTGAGAGTTCAGCCGGGTCAGCAATAATGTCTTCAATAATGCTGACCACGGTTGTATGGGTTGAATAAGGCGCTAGCAGTTTAAACCCAAGGCTAAAGCCAACTGAGCCAACAATAAGCAGCAACAGTATCGATAGTGTACTGATGCCCTTTTGTCGAATGTGCTTATCCATACTCAACCTCAGTATTATTTACTGAATGGATCGCATCGCTGTGAAATCTGGAATGCTCAATAGTTGAGCCCAATGCATCCAAACACTCACCGCTTTACCGACGATCAATTCATCAGGAACAAAGCCCCAATAACGGCTGTCATTACTGTTATCGCGGTTATCGCCCATCATAAAGTAGTGGCCCTCTGGCACACGCCAGCCACCATTCATTACACGTGCATTCACATCGCGATAGATCTCGTGCGAAACATCGCCTAGCTGCTCTTCAACTTGAAGACGCTTGGGGTTGATCGCTGGTATTTGAGCAATCAACGTTTGATTCTGCGGCTCACCGTTCACAAAGAGCATCTTATCTTTGTAAACAATCTCGTCACCCGGAAGACCTATCACACGTTTAATATAGTACACACTCGGGTTTTGAGGGTATTTAAATACCATAACGTCGCCACGTTGCGGCTCGTTATTGTCAACAAACTTTATGTTTCCAACCGGTGTACGAAGACCGTAGTGGTATTTATTCACCAAAATAAAGTCACCAACTTTCAGCGTTGGCAGCATCGAACCTGAAGGGATTTGAAAGGGTTCGTATAGAAATGAACGAAGAATTAAAACAGCCGCTAATACTGGAAAGATAGAGCTAGAGAGTTCGGCCCAGTAGGGTTTATTAACCTTAGGTTCTTCGAAACCCTCTTCCACCATTTGCGACTCTTTGCGTTTTCTAGAGGGCGCAAAAAAGGCGATATCCAATAACCATAGCAGGCCTGTAACTAATGTAACTACGACCAGAATCAGTGCAAAATCTAAGTTCATATTAGCCTCAGCTGTCTACCTTCAGTACGGCTAGGAATGCATCTTGCGGGATCTCAACTCGACCCACCTGCTTCATGCGCTTCTTACCCTCTTTCTGCTTAGCGAGCAGTTTCTTCTTACGGCTCACGTCACCACCGTAACATTTTGCCAAGACGTTCTTGCGCAGAGCTTTAACCGTTGTACGAGCAATGATCTTACCACCCAGAGCCGCTTGAATAGCAACATCGAACATCTGGCGTGGAATTAGGTCTTTCATCTTTTCACAGAGCAGACGGCCACGGTACATTGAGTTATCGCGGTGCAGGATAACGGCCAAAGCATCCACTTTCTCACCGTTAATTAGAATGTCCATGCGAACCAGCTTAGCGGCCTCGAAACGGGTGAAGTTGTACTCAAGCGAAGCGTATCCACGTGATACCGATTTCAACCGGTCAAAGAAGTCCAATACCACTTCAGCCATTGGTAGTTCGTAACTTAACTGAACCTGCTTACCGACAAACTGCATGTTCTTCTGAATACCGCGCTTCTCCACACACAAGCCAATGACTTGGCCAAGGTAATCCTGAGGCACAAGGATATTCGCTGTCACGATCGGCTCACGCATCTCACGAATACCGCCTGGGTCAGGCAGTTTCGATGGGCTGTCAATGTAGATGATATCGCCGTTGTTCATCTCCACTTCGTAGACAACCGTTGGGGCTGTAGTAATCAGATCGAGATCGTATTCGCGCTCAAGGCGTTCTTGGATGATCTCCATGTGAAGCATACCCAAGAAGCCACAACGGAAACCAAAACCAAGTGCATCCGATGTTTCAGGCTCAAAGAAGAGAGAAGCATCGTTAAGCGTTAGCTTGTCGAGCGCTTCACGGAAGTCTTCATAGTCATCCGAACTCGTTGGGAATAGACCGGCGTAAACCTGTGGTTGAACTTTTTGGAAACCTGGCAGTGCATCAACATCAGGAGTCTTTTGATGCGTCAAGGTATCACCCACTGGTGCACCGTGAATATCTTTGATGCCGGCAACAACGAAGCCTACTTCACCCGCTTGTAAGATGTCAGTTTTCACCTGTTTCGGTGTAAAGATACCGACCATCTCAGCCTGGTAGTTCATGCCAGTCGATTTAACCATGATGCGATCTTTACGACGCAAGGTTCCTTGAGTCACACGAACCAGTGAGACAACCCCAAGGTAGTTATCAAACCATGAGTCGATAATTAGGGCTTGAAGTGGTGCTTCACGGTCACCTTGTGGTGGTGGGATTACATCGATCAGCGCCTCTAGAACTTCTTCAACGCCCATACCCGTTTTAGCTGAACAAGGGACCGCAGCTGAAGCGTCGATACCGATCACCTCTTCAATCTCCTGACGAACCACTTCGGGTTCAGCCTGAGGTAGATCCATTTTGTTCAAGACAGGTAGAACCTCAAGGCCCTGCTCTATCGCGGTGTAACAGTTGGCTACCGACTGCGCTTCAACACCTTGCGCGGCGTCTACAACAAGAAGTGCGCCTTCACAAGCATAGAGTGAGCGTGAAACTTCATAAGAGAAGTCGACGTGTCCCGGCGTATCGATGAAGTTCAACTGGTAAGTTTCACCGTTGCGCGCTTTGTAATCCAAGGTGACACTTTGTGCTTTGATGGTGATGCCACGTTCGCGCTCGATATCCATTGAATCGAGGACTTGCTCAGCCATTTCACGATCAGACAGACCGCCACAAATTTGAATAATGCGATCGGCTAACGTCGACTTACCGTGGTCGATGTGTGCAATGATACTGAAGTTACGAATGTGATCTAGTTCACTCACTCTGTGTAAAACCTATACTCTTGGAACGACAAAGAAATTTAGCGCACAATTCTACTCGAATTCATGCCCTATAGATAGAAAACAGGGGCCATTAAGGCCCCTGCAGAGGATCTTTTCAACGATCCATTAAGTTCACTCGAGACGCATTGCCAAAAAGACTGGATTACCGCCACGAATCACTCGAAGTGGCACCGCTTTGTCATCTGGCAAGTCGGCCACGATATCGCTCAGTTGCTCCACTGAGCTGATTGCCTTACCGGCTAGCATAGTGATCACATCACCCTGACGTACCCCGGCATTAGCCGCTGGGCCCTGTCCAACTGATTCAACATAAACACCTGCATCAACACCGGTACGCTCTTTGATTTCAGACGTCATATTTTGAACCACCAAGCCCAGAGACTTTCTCTCTTTAGGCTCAGGTTGCGCTCGATTGGACGCTAACTCTTCATTTGAGGGAAGCTCGCCAATCGTCACTTTCAAGTTGACTGACCTACCTGAACGGAACACCTCGACATCCGCTGTTTCACCCGGTGCAATACGACCAACCTGAGCAGGTAGCTCGGCTGACAAACCGATCTCACGGCCATTAAATTTAACGATGACATCACCCGCTTCAAACCCTGCCTCTTCTGCAGGACTATCACTTAATACCTGTGCAACCAGCGCACCTGATGGTTTATCTAAGCCGAATGATTCAGCAAGGTCGCGTGTAACCTCCTGAATGATTACACCCAACCAACCTCGAGAGACGCTTCCCTTCTCTTTGAGCTGATTGGCAACCTCCATAGCCACATCGATCGGAATGGAGAAAGAGACCCCCATGAAGCCACCTGAGCGGGTATATATCTGCGAGTTGATACCGACCACTTCGCCATCTAGATTGAATAGCGGGCCTCCGGAGTTGCCTGGATTGATCGCCACATCTGTTTGAATAAAAGGTACATAAGAGTCACCTGGAAGGGCTCGTTCCTTAGCGCTGACAATACCGGCCGTAACGGTTGAGTCAAAACCAAAAGGACTGCCAATAGCCAGTACCCATTCACCCACTTCAAGCTCAGAAGAGCTACCGATCTCCAGTGCCGGTAGATCTTTAGCATCGACCTTAAGCAGCGCCACATCTGAACGTTGATCAGAACCAATAATCTCTGCCTCAATTTCGCGTCGATCATTCAGTCTAACCAGAACTTTCTCAGCTTTATCGATCACATGGTGATTGGTCAGAATGTAGCCATCATCCGAAATGATAAAGCCCGAGCCCAGCGATTGTGGATGCATACGAGGCTGCTGCCCAGGGGGCTGCTGAAAGCCCCTGAAGAAGTCGCGGAAGATCTCTGGCACTTCCTGGTCGTTGAAGTTATGAGGCATAGCCGAACGAGAACTCTGTTTCTGTTCTTGAATCGTGCTTATATTGACGACAGATGGCGACAGCGTTTTCACTAAATCCGTAAAATCGGGTAACTGCTTGGCCATCGCCAAGGATGAAATAGCGATACCCGCTACGAAGGTAATTGATCGAAGAAAGGTCATATTTACTCCTTAGGTAAAAACCTTAGCGAAGCAAACGTGGCTGATACTGCCCTGATGCAACGCCTCTTAAACCCATATTACGGCCAATGAACAAGCCGACTATGAATCCAAGGATAGCGCCAACTATCTGAAAAAATTCTGAAAAGTTTAAAAATCTCGCCAAAATTGGCAGAAGGATCATACCGACCAGCGGTATAAGGTAGACGGTGACAGAGGCCCCAACCAAGGCACCCTCTTCCAATCCAACCCAAACCTCTTGGCCTGGCGATACAATAAGACGACTGGGGTTATCGATCAGAACTTCAACGCGTTTGGTTGGGAACCAATCGCTGAGGCGTTTCTGGCCACAAGTCGATGAGCTTGCACAGGCTGCACAAGCACTTTGGCGACTCACCTCTACCCAAACTTGATCGGCCTCAGAACGGAGAACCGTCGCGCGCTCTTCGATCATGAATTAGTTGCTAGCGACCACCACGCTTGCAGCCACTTTATCTGCATCAGTCAGTGACAAGTCACCCACCACTGAGACAAAACGATCATCAACTAAACGACCTACAGCTACCAAACCTTGAGCGCTTAAGGCACCTTCCGATGCAGAGACTGCTTCAGCCGGTTTAATCACCACACTCAGCACCTGATCGCCCTTTTTGTAGAGTTTTGATTGACTGTCACCAACCAGTCGTTCTGATACTTCAGCAAAGCCATCAGGTAGCCAGTTAACCTGCCAGTCAGTCGCATTGCTGTTTAACAGTGCAAGATGCTCATCGATCTGACCGCGAAGACCTTCAGATAGACGAATCACTTCTAGGGCTGGCTTGCTCTCTTGTGAAGCCTCAACGCCTGACGCCAGAGATGTGCGCATAAGATCCGAAGAACCTTGATTACGCTCTAGGTAGCCATTGGATGCCAATGAGCTCGGCTCACCTAACTGAGCGCTGTTCAAACCAATCATGACAGCTAGAGTAAGGGATGCAGCAACAGCCATGCTACCTAACGCACTCCAACTAGAGGTTTTTGTCTCTACAACCTGAGTTGATTGCTCTTCTGAAATAGAGGCCATGACTTGAGATGAGATATCAACAGTAGAGTCGATGCTCTGTTCACGCATCAAGGTACGAGCGAGGTGGTAACGACGCCATACTTGCGCGTCTTCACTGTTCTCGTCGTAATGTTTAAGAGCACGACGCAACTCAAATTCAGTTGCCTCCGAGTCCATCAATGCAGAAAGACTTTCTCTATTGCTCGACATATTTGATCCTCATTTGCTCTAGTTAGAGAGCATTGGTTTCAACTCATTATCAATCGCTTCACGAGCTCGATGGATCCTTGATCTGACGGTACCAATTGGACACCCCATTACTTCGGAGATCTCATCGTAGCTCATCCCTTCAAGCTCTCTGAGTGTTATCGCCACTCGAAGCTCTTCAGGAAGTTGCTCGAGCGTTCGGGTCATCACCTCGAACATCTCATCTCGATGCAAACTATTTTCTGGTGTTTCAAGATCTCTAAGCTCTGTGTCGCTCTCTAGATCTTGAAAATCTAAATCTCTATCAGGTGGTCTTTTACTTCTTGCGACTAAATAGTTCTTCGCAGTGTTAATGGCTATACGATACAGCCAAGTGTAAAAGGCACTTTCACCTCTAAAATTCTTAAGCGCCTTATAGGCCTTAATGAACGTCTCTTGTGCAACATCCAACGACTCTGATTGATCGTGAATGTAACGCCCTACCAGTGCAATAATCTTATGCTGATAACGCTTAACGAGCAGATCAAACGCACGCTGATCACCTGCCTGTACACGCTCAACAAGCATCTGATCGGTTATCTTATGGTTGGAATCGTTCACTCTCTATCCTAGTCAATGCCAAAGGGCTTCGGAGGATGACAGTATGATTGTTACACCAACCTAATATCAAGCCGATCAATCTCTTATACAGACTAAGATTCAAAAAATGTCGAAAAGTTCCCCAATTATTGAAGTTTTTTTACAAACCCCTTACCAAGAGCTAAACACACTCGCATAATAGAGCTCTTTTTTACGGTCTCAATAAGTCAAAACAGATGGCACGATTTGAAGCAGATGTACTGATCATTGGCAGTGGCGCAGCCGGTTTAACAGCCGCACTAAATTTACCCTCCAACCTGAAGGCGCACGTCTTGAGCAAGGGTAAATTAGAGCATGGTGCTACCTGGTGGGCACAGGGTGGAATAGCCGGTGTTTTTGATCCAAAAGATCAAACCGAAAACCACATCAACGACACCCTCGTTGCTGGTGCCAACCTTGGACACTTAGACTCTGTTCAACACACCGTAAAAGATGGCCCCAAAGGCATTCAATGGCTAATTGATCAGGGTGTACCTTTCACACGACAGGAAGAGCAGTATCATTTAACACGAGAAGGCGGCCACTCACATCGCCGTGTACTTCACTCGGCCGATGCAACAGGCAAAGCGATTCAACAAACTCTAATCAGCCAAGCAAGGTCGGCCAGCAACATTGAGCTGTTTGAAGATCGAATTGCGATCGACCTGATCACCCGTCGTAAATTAGGCTTAGGTGAAGATGCGTGTGTAGGTGCCTATGTCTACAACCAAGAGACAGAGAGCGTTGATCTGTTTCTTGCTCGAACCGTCATATTAGCAACTGGCGGTGCCTCTAAGGCTTACCTCTATAACACCAACCCGAACGGCGTCGCATCCGGCGATGGTATTGCAATGGCTTGGCGAGCAGGCTGCCGAGTTGCAAACCTAGAGTTTAATCAGTTTCACCCTACCTACCTTTATCACCCTAAGGCACAGAGCTTTTTGGTCACCGAAGCGATCCGTGGCGAAGGCGGTATTCTGAAACTACCTAACGGCACCCGTTTCATGCACCGTTTTGATGAGAGAGCCGAACTGGCACCACGCGATATCGTCGCCCGCGCCATCGACTTTGAGATGAAACGTGTTGGTTGTGAATATGTTCACTTGGATATTTCTCACAAACCCGCAGATTTCATTAAAGAGCACTTCCCAACCATTTATGAGCGCTGTTTAGAACTTGGGATCGACATTACTAAGGAACCGATACCCGTAGTACCAGCTGCACACTACACCTGTGGCGGTGTCATGACCGACATAAATGGCCAGACCGATATCAAAGGACTCTTTGCCATTGGTGAGACCGCGTTTACAGGCCTTCATGGCGCAAACCGATTAGCGTCAAACTCTCTACTTGAGTGTATCGTGTACGGTAAATCCGCGGCTGAACAGGTGGCATCACTGCTACAAGAGAGTGGAGAAGCCTTCCCAGAAGTCCCTAACTGGGATGACTCACAGGTAGTTAACTCAGACGAAGATGTCATAATCTCGCACAACTGGGATGAACTGCGCCGTTTTATGTGGGACTACGTGGGTATTGTACGTACTGATAAACGCCTACAGCGAGCACAGCACCGTATCGATCTATTGAACGATGAGATCAATGAGTACTACAGCAACTATAAAGTGAGTAAGTATCTGATCGAGCTTCGTAATCTAGTGACCGTCTCGGAATTAATTATCCGCTGTGCTATGAAACGCACTGAATCACGTGGCCTTCACTACACGCTCGACTACCCAGAACAGTCACCTGATCTTTATGACACCGTTCTGGTGCCGGAAAACTACTTCTGGGGCGTTAACGCTTAGCAGCAATAGGCGCGTATTGAGAAATAACCGATAAGCGCCGCCACCCACTCTCTGGTAATTGGTCAAACCAGACACAAATCCAAACGGGTAATGCACGCTCTAATGGTTGTACTTTAATAAAGAGAACAAACCTTAAGTTTATAATTTGAACAGGTGGAGCTGTCACTAACATCTTCTCATCTATAAACAGGCAAAACCTATCTTTATCGGCATTCCAAACAAAGCCGGTAAAGCGCTCAAATGGAGCCAAAGCACGATAGACCCATAGTGAGAAGGTAAGTAACAGAAGATACACCGCAGTCGATGCACCGGTGAGTAAAGGGGTTAAACCGACTAAAACAAAAAAGCCAAACGTAAACAGACGTTTGGCTTTAGATTCAATAAGATCAAACCTTACTGGCGCGAACACAATCCAACACCACAGTGACCGCCCTCTCCATATCTGGGTCAGCCGGCTTTTCACGCTGCATGAACCAGAGAAAAAGCTCCTGATCCTCACAATCAAGAAGCTTCACAAAGCGATCTTGATCCTCAACTGATTGGTCCCGAAAATGATTCTCCATGAACGGAACAAACAGCAGATCCAGTTCCCACATACCACGACGAGACTGCCAAGTAAGACGACGAATGTCTTCTTCAGAATACACGCTATACCACTCCAAAACGCGTTGATTAGATGAGAGTAAATATAGCATTAAATGGGCATGGTAGGGGGAGAAAGTTGAGACGTTGGAGCGGTCTTGCAAAGGCTGCGAAGGTTGGGAGCGTGATTGGAGAGCAGGTGACAGGCTAAAGCCTGTCACTGGTGTGCTTAACTCGCTACGGAACTACGGTGACTGGCCTTCAGCCTGTCACTGGTGTGCTTAATTCACTACGAAGCTACGGTGACTGGCCTTCAGCCTGTCATCCGCTGTTGACGTTGGCAGAGATCTTTTTTAAAACCGTTGGAGCGGTCTTGCAAAGGCCGCGATGGATTTGGCAGAGATCCTTTACGAAGCTCTCAATGACCTACAATAGGTGCCGAGCGTTGCTCGTCATCGCTTCGCGACGCTTGCAGCGCCTCCCCGCCGCACTTTCAGTGCATCTGTGGTCACATGGGCATTCGCTCAGAAGTCTCCTTGCTACCAAAAAACAAAAAACCCCAGGACCTTTCGGTACTGGGGTTCTTTGTTTATTAGGTGCCTGGCAATGACCTACTCTCACATGGGGAAACCCCACACTACCATCGGCGATGACGCGTTTCACGACTGAGTTCGGTAAGGGATCAGGTGGTTCCACGTCTCTATTGTCACCAGGCAAAA
>NZ_WBYM01000006.1 GCF_013283365.1 Marinobacterium sp. xm-d-530
TTGTCTTGTTAAGCTTTTGTGCTCAA
Organism: Marinobacterium sp. xm-d-530; assembly: GCF_013283365.1. Taxonomy (GTDB): domain Bacteria; phylum Pseudomonadota; class Gammaproteobacteria; order Pseudomonadales; family Balneatricaceae; genus Marinobacterium_E. The sequence continues at coordinate 27 of NZ_WBYM01000006.1, forward strand.
CCTCAACAAGCGCCCACACGCATTACCTGATTAATTGTTAAAGAGCGTGCCACCGATCTCTTGGTGGCTGCTTGAGTACTCGTCTCAAGCGAGGTGCGTATATTACCGACACCCGATTTTTATTCAACCCCTTTTTTGTAAAAAAACACACTTTTTTGAACATTTATTTTTACTGGGTTTGCAGTAATGAAAAACGCACCTTTAATAAGGTGCGTTTTTTGTAGGAGTGGGAGAAAGATCAGCGCTTACGCTTTTTATCTTTCGCTCGCTTCTTCATCTCTTTAATGTGCTGACGATGTCTCTCTTTTTTAGCCTCCTGGCGACCGGAGAGTTTATTCACTCTGCCAGAAAAAGGGTTATCGCCCGTTTTAAATTGGAAGCGAATCGGTGTTCCGCGCACTTTTAGAAGCGAGGTAAAGCGATTCTCAAGATAGCGCTTATAAGAGCCCGGCAGTGCGTTGGTCTGATTTCCATGCACTACAATGATAGGCGGGTTTGAACCACCCTGGTGAGCAAAGCGCAACTTAATACGGCGATTATTGACCGCTGGTGGCTGATGATCAGCTACAACATCTTCAAGCAGACGAGTCAGCTCATTAGTCGACCATTTTTTCATTGCACAACGGTAGGCTTCGTTCACTGACCGATAAAGATCGCCAACACCCGTTCCATGCAGCGCCGAGATGAAGTGGAAACGAGCAAAGGTCGCAAACCCCATGCGGCGCTCTACTTGAGTCTTAACCTTCTCTTTTGCTTCATAGTCCATGCCGTCCCACTTATTCAGTGCAACTACCAGAGCTCGGCCAGAGTCGATCACGAAGCCGAGCATGTTTAGATCTTGCTCAGTGACACCATCACGCGCATCAATGATTGCGACAACAACATTGGCATCTTTGATAGCCTGAAGCGTTTTGATGATTGAGAACTTCTCTACCGCCTCTGTCACTTGACGACGACGGCGAACCCCGGCCGTATCAATTAGAGTGTATGGCTGGCCATCTCGCTCGTATGGAATGTAGATACTGTCTCGAGTCGTCCCGGCATGGTCGTATACCACTACGCGCTCTTCACCAAGCATTCGGTTTACCAGCGTAGATTTACCCACATTAGGGCGACCAACAATGGCGATACGAATATTGCCATCATCTTCCTCTTCCGGCTCTGCGCCCTCTTCAGGGTATGGCACACCGGCTTCATCTAATGTCATATCAATCAACTGACGAACACCGCGACCATGAGCCGCTGCAATGGAGAGCGGATCCCCAATACCCAGCGCATAGAAGTCAGAGCGAGCGATATCAGGATCCAATCCATCGGTCTTATTGACTACAAGGTAGACTTTTTTCTCGTGACGACGCAGATGATCTGCAATCATTTCGTCAGCTGGGTTGATACCTGCACGAGCATCCACAAGGAACAGAACGATATCGGCTTCATCAACTGCTTGAAAAGACTGCTGTGCCATTTCACGGTCAATACCGCTCTCGTCACCCGTGATACCACCAGTATCTATGACAATATAGTCTCGCTCCCCTAGATCACCTTCACCGTACTTACGGTCACGTGTCAATCCAGGAAGATCGGCAACCAGCGCATCACGCGATCTGGTCAAGCGGTTAAACAGGGTCGATTTACCGACATTAGGGCGCCCAATTAGGGCAATTACCGGAAGCATATTGCTCACCTGATTCCAAAAAACAGAAGGCGGCAACCCGCTAGTCAGGTCACCGCCTTATATAAAATTAAAAGGCTTTTGCTATTTTAGCGTTAAAGCACTCAATTTACCCGAGTTACTGAGTACAAATGTTGTATCCCCTACCACGACCGGATCCGCCGTGACAGGTGAACTACCCAAATTGACTCGAGCGATAGGACGTCCGTCGATTTGCGACAGGGCATGTAGGTAACCCAGAGCATCCCCAAAAATTACTTCGTTACCAACCATTACCGGTGCCGATAAGCCTCGATTAGCAAAATCAGAGTTGCGCCAAACACTGGCTGACGACGAGACATCAAAGGCCTCAACCGCTCCCTTTGCATCGACCGCATAGACATTACCAAAACCGACCGCCAGCTCTTGATAAGTAGAGAAGGATTGAGTCCAGACTGTTGACGCCGTGCGCGGGTTGATCGCTACCACACGACCTTGATACCCGCCGGTCAGAATAAGATCGTTTGCTATTGCAAAGCCACCATCCAAATCCATTAGACGCTCAAACTCAGAACGACCCATCGCATCAGCCGCACGAATCTCCCAGGCTGGAATACCTGTTTCGCCCGCCAGTGCGACTACCTTACCGTTAGCAAATCCAGCTACGACACCATCACTCAGCATGAGGGGAGTACCGGTACCACGAAGCGTCAGTGCAGGCTCTTGAGCATCATAGACCCAACGAGATTCACCGGTAATGCGATCAAAGGCGGCTAGCTGACCATTCACCTGCTGAACAACAACCAGTGACGTGCCCACTTGTGGCTGAGCCGTCACTTCGGACTTCAGCTGAGCTCGCCACTGTTCCGAACCATCTTTTGCAGATAGCGCCACCAGTTCAGCGCTATCAAGAACCACTAACGCTAGATCAAACCCTGCACCGACACCTGCACTGATTTCGGCATCCAGGTCAACGCTCCAGTTCAGCGCACCCGATTCCAGCGCATAGGATGAGATTCGTCCTTGCTTATCAGAGATCAGTAACGAATCGTTTGTCACACCTGGCTTAAACTGGTGAAACTCATCCCCAAACGACGCACCCACATCTGCACTCCAAACAAGGTTGAAGGCTTTCTCTTGTTCAAACGCGACCAACTCTTGTGGGCCGGACTCTTTTTCACCAGAAAAAATACCGCAACCAGACAAAAGACTGGTTGCAGCTGCTACAACAAAGGCACGTCTAATGAGATTCATTACGATGCATCTCCAGTCGCTAAATCATCATATTTCAGTTTAATCACCTGCTTGCGCTGAGGATCGGCCGACGCCATTGCCGCTTCATACGAAGCTCTCGCTTCCGAAGCGTTACCCATTGCAGCAGCCACATCTCCCTGAACCTCAGCAAATAGTGATGGGAAATCTGAGCCACTTAACTGTGCTAATGACGCTTTAGCTGCTTCAGCTTGCCCTAATCCTAATTGCACTTTCGCTTTACGGATTGTAGCCAAAGACTTCATATCTAATGGCGAGACTTCACTCGTAATCACATAATCGAGCTGCTCAAGCGCACCTTCTAAATCGCCAGCATTCACTGATACACGAGCTAACACCATTGCCGCCATAGGGGCATAAGCGCTCGATGCATAATCTGCGCGAAGATCTTTCCCAACCTGTATCAAGGACGTAACCGCGGCATCATCCAGTGGCAAAGCGGTTGCGACAGGATTGAGAATCGACTCATACATAGCGGAAGCGTTTGCAGCAAAGTCATCTTGATACTGATTCCAGCCACGCCACCCAAACACAGCAGCCACAGCAATTACGACACCCATGATTAGGGATTTACCGTTCTCTTTCCACCAACTTTTGAGCGCTTCAACCTGCTCTTCTTCTGTACGTAGCTCAGCCACTATACTCTCCAACCTAAAGACTAAATTTACCTTTCAATTCACTGACCAGTGAATCTTGAGCAACTCGAACTTGATCGCCATTACCACGCAGCGGTTTTAAACTCACTTCGGACGCAGCACGCTCATCGTCACCGATAAGAATGGCAAAATCTGCTCCACTCTTATCAGCCTTTTTCATCTGACTTTTAAATCCACCGCCGCCGCAATGCAACTGAACTCGAAGGCCCGCCTCGTGACGAAGCGTTTCAGCAACACTCATCGCGGTCGCTAGATTATCATCCCCCATTCCGATGACATAGACATCGATACGTTGACGAACACTCTCAGGAACCAGTTGCAGCTCTTCAAGGAGAAGAACCAGACGCTCGACACCCATTGCGAAACCGACAGCCGGGGTTGGCTTGCCACCTAATTGACTCACCAGTCCATCGTATCGGCCACCGGCACAGACAGTACCCTGGGCGCCTAACGCATCGGTCACCCACTCAAATACGGTCTTACCGTAGTAGTCTAGACCACGCACCAAGCGAGAATTAACACGGTATTCGATACCCGCAGCCTCGAGCAGTGACTTCAACTGTTCAAAGTGTGCTTTGGACTCTTCGTCGATGTAATCATGAAAATGAGGTGCATCGTTCAATAGCTGCTGGGTGTTTTGATCTTTAGAGTCCAATATTCTGAGTGGATTAGACTCAAGGCGACGCTGACTGTCAGCATCTAGCTGATCTTTACGAGCCGACAGATAGCTGACAAGGTCCTCTTTAAACCGTGCACGAGCTTCAGCTGAACCCAAGGTATTTAATTGAAGCTCAACGGAGTTGATCAACCCTAAGCGCTTCCAAAGTTGAGCACTCATGATGATCACTTCTGCGTCAATATCAGGACCATCCATACCGAAAGCTTCAGCACCTACCTGGTGGAACTGACGATAGCGACCTTTCTGCGGGCGCTCATGACGAAACATTGGACCAGTGTACCAAAGGCGTTGGACTTGATTGTAAAGAAGGCCGTGCTGTTCTGCTGCACGAACACAACTTGCAGTCCCTTCCGGGCGAAGTGTCAAACTATCACCGTTACGATCTTCGAAGGTGTACATTTCCTTCTCAACGATATCGGTTACTTCACCAATTGAGCGTTTGAATAACTCAGTTTGTTCTACGATAGGGGTACGAATCTCAGCATAGCCATAAGCCTGCAGGACCGTTTTTACTTGAGTTTCTAGATACTGCCAGACCGGTGACTGGTCTGGCAGAAGATCATTCATACCACGAATGGCTTGTAGCTTTGCCAATTTTATAACCCGTAATGTGCGATCTAATTATCGCGATAATGTTAAACGGGCTACATTCTTTCTGGTATGAGGTTCTAAATCAACTGTTGAGCCATCAAAAGTTACAGAACTGACTGCATTCGCACGTCCAATGACAATTGAAAACGGGGCTTTACCTTTGATTGTCAGATCCTGTCCTTTTTTTGATAGCCCGTTAAACAGCGCTTCACCGGTAGCATCTTTGATATTCAGCCAACTGACATCGCTAAATTTAATCGTCACACCATCTGAACCACTCGTATTAACAGGTGAAGCGGTCAAGGGTTCGTTAGGCTCGGACTTTTCCGCCGGTTTGGGCTGCTCTGTTTTGACTGGAACGGCCGCCGTTTTAGATTCGAGATCAGGCGTTTCAGCAGGCTTAGGTAGCTCAATCGCTTTGGGCGCTTCAACCACCGCATCTTCATTAGACTCTTGAGTCATTGTTTTGATAGGTATTGAAAGACCCTCAGACTCTCCTGCCAATGGCGGAAGCGCCTGACTGCTCTGCTGCTCTTCAGGTTCAGAACCACCAAACAAACCGGACAGCCCAAGTGTCGGCCAATTAATTTGAGAAGCCCCAAAAGCAAGACCTGCTAAAAGAGCCGCAATGATGACCAACCGAAAGAGGAGTGTTAATAGCGAACTTGCACGACGCGGGTTGAGTTTCATCACCGTACCGGCGGTCGCTGAACCCGCTGATTTAATGGCTGAGCGGCGTTTAACAGGCCGCTGACCAATAGCCGCATTGTACTGTTCAACAAAGGTCTCGGGATCCAACCCAACTCGATTACAGTAGTTACGAATATAACCACGCGCAAACACCGGCTGACCCAATTGATCAAGGTCACCCGCTTCAATCGCAGAAAAAACAGCACTGGTTAGCTTCAGATCTCGCTGCAGCGCACCAGCAGAGATACCCAATGATTCACGGGCAGCAATCAGCTTGTGGTTTTCAAATCCTGAGAGGCTATCGCCCAATAGATCATGGTCTGTCACAGGCCAGTATCCTTAAATTTATTATACTCTTCGGAATTCGGATAAAGGTTCTTCAAAAGCAGCGCATAACTTGCCGCTTTTGATGGGTTCCCACTATGTCTGGCTAACCTTACACCAACCCAAAGACTTTTGGCAAAGTGCTGGGTCTCTTGAGCATCAAGTTGCTGTTGAAAGATTGCATAGTGTTGAGCGGCCAGTGAAGCCTGTCCTTTATCTAAGTAAAGATCTGCAAGCTCAATATGAGCCGTCACCCGAAGTGGTGACAGTGTCACTGAACGATTAAAGACGTGCTCCGCAGCGGAATCACGATCGATCAGACGGTAGCAGCGACCCAAGTTTTCAAATGCTTGTGCTCGCTGTGTATAGAAAGGATCTTCAGTTGATCTTGCTAAGGCTTTACAGGCCTCTTCAAACCGCTGCTGAGAAAAAAGAAAGGCGCCATAGTTGTTAAAGATCATGGCAGAGTTAGGGTCTGCTTGAGTGGCTCTTTGAAAATATTGATCGGCCAGTTCTGGTTCACGCTCGGCTTGAAACACCATTGCCAAACCATTCAACGCTGGGGCATAGCCAGGGTCGGCCAAAGCAGCCTGTTGAAGAGACTCTTTTGCCGATGCCGTATCACCCGCCTGGAGATATTGCATACCCAGCTTGGTGTAGGTTGCTAGGGCAGATTGATCTATTCGCCCTTTAGGTTGTTCACTCGATGAAAAAGCGGAACAGCCTGCCAAAGTAATAGAGCAAAAAAGAGTTACTGCTTTGAATAGGGACACAAAATACCGTTTAGAAACTTAAAGTTAGTTTCATTAACGATAGTAGAATAGTGTCAATAAATCTAGCTCGTTTGATTGTGAAGTTCGATGTACTTCGCACTGCGACGAGTCTTATCCTCAACCTGACCGACGAGCTGACCACAAGCCGCATCCACATCATCGCCACGAGTACGGCGAACGGTCGTAAGGATATTCCCTTTCAACATCTCAGACTTAAATGCCTGAATTGCCTGCTCAGAGGGGCGATCGTATCCAGAATTTGGAAAAGGATTAAATGGAATCAGGTTAAGCTTACAAGGCACCTGACGAAGCAACTTAACCAGCTGACGAGCATGCTCACGCTGATCGTTCACACCAGCAATCAGTGTGTACTCGATCGTTGCTACACGTCGATCCGACAGCTTATCGAAATAGCGTTTGACCGAAGCCATTAGCTCTTCGATCGGGTAGCGCTTATTGATAGGCACTAACTGATCACGCAGTTCATTGTTTGGAGCATGCAGAGAGATCGCTAATGAGACATCAGCACCTAACTCAGCAAGCTTGTCGATTTTAGGAACCACACCGGCCGTACTCAGGGTCACACGACGCTTAGAGAGACCATAGGCGTTATCTTCCATCATCAACTGTACTGCATCAAACACAGCATCAAAGTTCATCAGCGGCTCACCCATACCCATTAACACGACGTTGGATACGCGTCGTTCACCACTTGGGTCAAACGGCCCAAAGGAACGGATAGCAACACGAAGCTGAGCGATGATTTCGGCAGCGCTAAGGTTTCGGTTGAAGCCTTGCTTGCCTGTTGAACAGAAGCTGCAGTCCAAAGAACAACCCACCTGTGAAGAGACACAGAGCGTGCGGCGATCCCCTTCAGGAATCAAGACCATCTCAATCGCTGAACCACCATCCATCTGGATGACCCATTTACGGGTACCATCTTTGGACGTTTTATCCAGTAACACCTCTGGCTCACGAATTTCAGCAACCTCAGATAGGCGTTCACGTAGGACTTTGCTGATGTTCGTCATCTCATCAAACGAACTGGCACCCTGCTGGTGAATCCACTTTAGGACTTGAGTTGCACGAAAACGCTTCTCACCCATCTCCTCAAAGAAATCTTCAAGCTTAGTAGGTGATAGACCGATAAGGTTTACTTTCTGTTCTGCCATGAGCTTTGGACCAAAAAAAAGGCGCCCTCCGATCAACGGAGAGCACCTTGGGCGTCATTATGCGCCGAAGAAGTATTCGATTTCGCGTGCTGCAGAAGTAGCAGAGTCAGAACCGTGTACTGCGTTCGCATCGATAGACTCAGCAAAGTCACGACGGATAGTGCCTTCAGCTGCTTCTTGTGGGTTAGTTGCACCCATTAGTTCACGGTTTTTAGCGATAGCGTTTTCACCTTCAAGAACCTGAACAACAACTGGACCAGACGTCATGAAAGAGACTAGGTCGCCGAAGAAAGGACGCTCTTTGTGCTCTGCGTAGAAACCTTCAGCATCAGCTTGTGAAAGCTGTTTCATCTGCATAGCAGAAACTTTTAGGCCTGCTTTTTCGAAACGAGAAACGATCTCACCGATAACGTTTTTAGCAACAGCATCTGGTTTGATGATAGATAGAGTACGTTCAGTAGCCATGACTGTGTAATCCTTTAATTAAATTATGGGTTAAAATTTGTGCGCGGATTATACGTTATGCGACGAAAGATAAATAGCCCTTCAACCACAACAAAAAAGGCCCGCTTTACGGACCCTTTTCAGAGATGCTTTAGAAGGATCAATGCCCTTCTGATACCTGATTGATGGTGTATTTAGGAATCTCAACAACAAGATCTTCATCACCGACAACGGCCTGGCAACTTAGTCTCGATTCAGGCTCAAGGCCCCAGGCCTTATCGAGCATGTCATCTTCTAACTCGTCGGACTCCTCGAGGCTATCAAAACCCTCACGGACGACGACATGACAAGTAGTGCAAGCACAAGATTTTTCACAAGCGTGCTCAATATGAATATCGTTCGCCAGTGCTGCATCACAGATCGTAACACCCGGCTCCACATCGATCACTTTGCCGTCTGGGCACAACTCTTCATGGGGTAGGAAGATCACTTGAGTCATTACATTTACCTAATCTAATTGATCAACGCGCTGGCCTTGCAACGCTTTTTGGATTGATTGATCCATTCTGCGGGCTGCGAAGAAGTCACTTACTTGGGCGAGATGCTCTACGCCGGACTCTATCGCTTTAGAGCTCGCACCATCACGAAGCGAACGCAGAACGTCAATTTCTGAAAGAAGATCCTGTCGCTCCTGATCGCTCAGCAACTGCTCGCCATCTTCAGCAATCGCCGCTTCAAGCGATACGATTAAACGATCTGCCTCAACCTGCTGTTCACGCAAGGCGCGCCGCTCTTTATCATCTGCAGCAAACTGATAAGAATCCGTTAGCATCTGAGTAATTTCAGAGTCACTCAAACCGTAAGAGGGTTTCACTTGAACCGCACTCTCAATACCGGTTGATAGCTCTTTGGCTGAGACATTCAATAGACCATCCGCATCAACCTGAAAGGTGACTCGGATTTTAGCGGCGCCAGCCGCCATAGGAGGGATACCGCGCAGAGTAAATTGAGCCAGTGATCGGCAGTCATCTACCAACTCACGCTCACCTTGCAGCACATGCACCAACATAGCCGTTTGACCATCTTGGTAGGTTGTAAACTCTTGAGCGCGAGCAACAGGAATCGGCGTATTGCGATGAATTACCTTCTCAACCAAACCACCCATAGTCTCCAACCCTAAAGAGAGAGGGAGCACATCTAACAGCAGCAGCTCTGCATCCGGTTTATTGCCCGCTAAAATATCGGCCTGAAGAGCTGCACCCACCGCCACCACACGATCAGGATCTATGTCGGTATGAGGCTGGCGATTAAAGAACGCCTCGACCCCAGCAACAACGGCTGGCACACGAGTTGAACCACCCACCATCACAACATCGTTGATCTCATCTGGCTTGATGCCCGCATCTTTTAAGGTACGTTTGCAGGCACGAAGCGTTTTCGACACAAGGGGTGCCGTCAACTGTTCAAACTGCTGACGCGTCACCAAAACTTCTTGATCATTAGCCAAGGTTAGAGTGACTGAATCTGAATCCGTCAGTGACTCTTTTGCACGGCGCGCTTGAACCATAAGAGATCGCATAACCGCAGGTGTACGCTCTAGCTCAGGCGCTTGCTCTAGCAACCATTCAGCTAAAGCGTGATCAAAATCATCACCCCCAAGCGCCGAATCTCCACCCGTAGCCAGCACCTCAAACACACCCTTAGTCAGGCGCAGTATAGAGATATCAAAGGTACCGCCACCTAAATCGTAAACCGCTACGACGCCTTTATCCTGTTGATCTAAACCGTAAGCGACCGCTGCCGCAGTAGGCTCATTCAGAAGGCGAAGAACTTTCAAGCCGGCCAGCGTGGCCGCATCTTTGGTGGCCTGACGCTGTGCATCATCAAAGTAGGCTGGAACCGTAATAACAGCCCCTTCAAGCTCACCACCCAAAGATTCGGCAGCACGAGCTGAAAGCGCTTTAAGAATATCCGCAGAGATTTGAACCGGACTCAAATCACCCAAGGCTGTTTTGAGGTAGGGCATCCCCCCCTCGCCTTCTGAAAACTGATAAGGAAGTTGATCGCCTAAAGTTAACACTTCATTTGAGGAGCGACCCATTAAGCGCTTAATGGATTGAATCGTGTTAAATGGATCGTCGCTTACTCTCGACAGCGCTTCAGCACCGACGATGGCACCAGCCTCTGAGTAGTGGACAACCGAGGGCAGCAAATGGCGCCCTGCCTCATCAGAAAGTGTCTCTGCAACACCATTTCTAACCGACGCCACCAGTGAATTAGTGGTGCCTAAATCGATCCCTACCGCCAACTTACGTTGATGGGGATCCAAACTCATTCCGGGCTCTGCAATTTGCAAAAGCGCCATGACTAAAACTCCTCATCGAGGCGATCTTCCATGGCCTCTATCTCAGACAGTAGTTTCTTTAAAAATTGCAGCTTGCGAACAGACTCTTCAGCCGACTCCAAATCACCACCCGCATAAGCCACCTGAAAATGATCAAAGCAGGCTTTTTCCAACTCCACAGTTTGTGACTCTAAAGCTTCTAGAGTAGCGAAAGGGTCTGCGGCTTCGGGCGCTTCAGCTAAGGTTTCGCGAAGCTCCATCTGCTGCATTAAAAAGTCCATTGGCAGCTGCTTTCTTGACTCTTCACCGGTCAGCACACCTTGTAATGAGAGAAGGTACTGTGCACGCGAGAGTGGTGACTTAAGCGTTTCATAGGCGGTGTTGAGGTGAGTACTGTTCTGCACAGCCTGGCGCTGTTCAGCATCACCTTTGTGAGCAAATCGGTCTGGGTGATACTCTTTTTGCAGCTCTCGAAACGCTGTATCGAGGAGTGCACGATCAAGAACAAAACCTGCTTCAAGACCGAAGAGTTCGAAATAGTTTTGAGAAAGATTCAAGAATTAAGCCTTAACCGGTTTAAACATGGAAACTTTCGCCGCAACCACACTCACTGGCGACGTTCGGGTTATTGAACTGAAAGCCTTCGTTGAGCCCCTCTTTGACGAAGTCGAGCTCTGTACCCTCTAGATAGACAAGGCTTTTTGGATCAACAACAACCTTAACGCCCTCAAACTCGTATACAGAGTCTTCACTGTTAAGTTCGTCAACATACTCCAGAACGTACGCCATGCCTGAACATCCTGAGGTCTTAACCCCTAAACGGATACCAATGCCCTTGCCGCGTTTTTCTAAATACTTAGCCACATGGTTAGCAGCTGCTGACGTCATCGAAATTGACATAAAAACCTTCTACCTAAACTGTCTACCAGAGGTTAAATGCGATTACTTCTGCTTGCCGCGGTAATCTTCAATGGCTGCTTTGATTGCATCTTCTGCCAAAACTGAACAGTGAATCTTAACTGGAGGAAGCGCTAGCTCTTCAGCGATTTTAGCATTTTTCAGCTCAGCCGCCTCGTCCAGTGTCATACCTTTGACCCATTCAGTCACTAATGAGCTAGATGCAATGGCAGAGCCACAACCATAGGTTTTAAACTTTGCATCCTCAATCACGCCGTCATCACTGACTTTGATTTGAAGTCTCATTACGTCACCACATGCAGGTGCACCGACCATGCCGGTACCTACGTGTGGATCATCACTTTCCATTTTGCCAACATTACGAGGATTCTCGTAGTGATCAATTACTTTATCGCTGTAAGCCATGCTGATCTCCTCTCACTGAGTATTAGTGATGTACCCACTCAACCTTAGTTAAATCCACACCGTCCTTGTACATATCCCACAAAGGCGATAATTCACGAAGTTTTTCTACGGCCACACGTGCTTGTGCCGCTGCGTAATCCACCTCTTCATCGGTCGTAAATCGACCAAAAGAGAAACGGATCGAGCTGTGCGCCATCTCATCATTGAGGCCCAATGCACGTAGCACGTAAGAGGGCTCAAGGCTTGCTGATGTACAAGCAGAACCAGAAGAGACCGCCAAATCTTTCAGAGACATCAGAAGTGATTCACCCTCAACAAAGGCAAAACTCACATTCAGGTTGCCTGGGTAGCGCTGCTCAACAGAACCATTGATATGAACCTCTTCCATATCGCTGATTTGTGACCAGAAACGATCACGAAGTTCAGCCAAACGCTTATGCTCTTGCTCCATCGATGCTTGAGCAATCGCGCAGGCTTCACCCATACCAACCAACTGGTGAGTTGCCAAAGTACCTGAGCGCATACCGCGCTCATGGCCACCACCATGTATTTGAGCTTCAATACGTACACGTGGCTTACGACGCACATACAGTGCACCGACACCTTTCGGGCCATACATTTTGTGGCCACAAAGTGACATTAGATCGACCTTCATCTCGGCCATATCGATTGGTAACTTGCCAGCACTTTGCGCAGCATCTACGTGGAACAGCACACCGTGCTTACGAGTCAATTCACCGATCGCCGCAATATCAGTAATCGTGCCAATCTCATTGTTGACGTGCATCAGAGAGACAAGAATGGTGTCATCGCGAAGCGCATCTGCCACCATCTGTGGCGTAATCAGACCGTCGCTACCCGGTGTTAGGTAGGTCACTTCATACCCTTCACGCTCTAATTGGCGACAGGTGTCGAGGACCGCTTTGTGCTCAATCTTAGAGGTAATGATGTGCTTACCCTTCTTATGGTAGAAGTGCGCAACACCTTTAATGGCCAAGTTATCTGATTCGGTAGCGCCTGAGGTCCAGACGATTTCACGAGGGTCTGCACCAATCAACTCTGCTACCTGGCGACGGGCAGTCTCAGCCGCCTCTTCCGCCTTCCAACCAAACAGGTGCGAACGTGACGCTGGGTTACCAAAGTTACCATCTGGGGTAAGGCACGCCATCATCTTTTCAGCAACACGAGGGTCCACCGGTGTTGTCGCTGAGTAATCTAGATAGATCGGCAGTTTCATACTCTCTCTCCAAAAACGTTAAACTGAGTTATGGCTCTTATGCGCTGGCAACAGAGGGAATTAACCCGTCAGCTGCCGTACTTTGGCTTTGACGATCTGCAACAGCCATTACATCCCTGCGTTTCAAAAGATCTGCAAGGCTAATATCACTAAGAAAGTTGTGGATCTGATCGCTAAGATCGCTCCACAGATGGTGCGTCAAACAGGTCTCACCGGCCTGACAGTTACCTTGGCTGTTACAGCCTGTAGCATCAATCGATTCATTAACCGCATCGATGATAGATGCTACAGTAATCTGTTCGCACTCCAGATTGAGCAGGTAGCCTCCACCTGGCCCCCGCACACTGGTCACCAGTGCGCACTTACGCAACTTGGCAAAAAGCTGCTCAAGATAGGATAAAGAGATACCCTGTCTTTCAGAAATATCCGCCAAACTGACTGGTCCTTTCTCTTTGTTGAGCGCCAAATCAAGCATCGCGGTTACGGCATATCGCCCTTTGGTTGTAAGTCGCATAAGACCTTCCTACACCCTATTGTGTTAAAGGTATTATCTAAAACCCTACAAAAACAGTCAACTATTAATCCTACAATTTTAGTCAACTATTAATCTTTACGGATTGAGCGATTTATCTTGGTCAAAATGCCACGCAAAATATTGACCTCTACTTTGTCTGGTACCGCCCTTAGTAGCAGTCTTCTTAACCGAGTCATTAACTGTCTTGGATTATCAGGCTCGAGAAACTTAATATCGATCAGTGTCTGCTCAAGATGATTAAACATCAGCTCAATCTCTTTTTGATCTGCCAACTCAATATCCCAATCCACACCCCATTGCGGCGCTTCTTCAACCACCGACTCTTGCAGCGCCATGCGCAGTTCATACGCGATCACCTGCACAGCTGCGCCGACATTTAATGAGCTAAAATCGGGATTGGTCGGAATATGAACATGCAGATGACAAGCGTGCAGCTCTTCATTGGTTAAGCCACGATCTTCACGACCAAACAGAATAGCTACTTTGAAATCATCTGAAGAGTGGGAGAGTCGCTCTGAAACTTGAGCTGATAACTCTCTAGGGTTAACGATCGGCCAAGGGATGTGACGACCTCGAGCACTGGTGCCCACCACCAACTGACAATCCGCAACTGCTTCCTGTAACGACTCAACGACCAGTGCAGATTCAAGAATATCATCCGCTCTCGAAGAGCGAGCATTGGCTTCAGGGTGAGGAAAGAGTTTGGGCTCTACCAGACAGAGTTCAGACAGCCCCATATTCTTCATAGCACGCGCAGCAGCACCAATGTTCCCTGGGTGGGTGGTATTAACTAACACGATTCGGATTTTATCTAACATCTGTCTCTCCCTGAGCGGGCGTGATTCTAACAGATGACGCCATGAATCACATCTGCTCGATAGTAGCGGTTTTGTAGCGGTCTGAGGTATAATGAAATTCGCTCTTTTAACAATTCCGGATACTTACTGATGCAACCAATGGTTAACATCGCCCTACGGGCTGCCCGTCAGGCTAGTGAACAGATCACTCACGCTTTAGAACGTCTCGACCTCATTAAAAGCGAGCAGTCGAGTGTCGCTACTTTTTTAAGCGATACGTGCAAAAACGTTGAACGCACTATTGCGTTTAACATCCAAAAAGCGAACCCACACCACAGCATCTTCGGTGAGTATTCAGGTGAGTACCCAGCTCAAGAAGAGGGCCCTAACCCTTGTGAGTGGCGAGTACACCCTATCGACAGTGTTGTTCACTTTTCAAACGCAATCCCCTCTTTTGCGCTGTGCATTACTGGAACTATCCGCGGTAAAGTTGAACACGCACTGATTCTTAACCCCATTACCGGTGAAGAGTTTACTGCGAGCAACGGTCAAGGCGCACAGCTAAACGGCAAACGCCTTCGTGTCAGCAACAGCAAAGCGCTTGATAGCACTCTGATCGGAACCGGTTTCTTGGGTCGTCCTTCAGACAAGAGCAACCTTGATCTACAACTGAACATTAACCGCGCATTGATTGAAGCGAACGCTGACATTTTCAGCACCGGTTCTGTCGCACTGAATCTAGCTTACACTGCAGCCGGTCGAATTGACGGCGTTGTTCAGAAAGGCGTGGTGGCAGAAGAGATCGATGCAGGCCTACTCATTCTTCGCGAAGCGGGTGGCCTATCGGCTGATTTTACAGGCGGAACTGACATCCGCGGCAAAGGTGAGCTGATCGCCGCTAACCCGAAACTGTTTAAAGCACTGGTTACCAAGGTTCATAGCCTTAAATAATCATTCTAAAGGCGGGTTGATCCCGCCTCTGTTTTTTCTATACTGGGTGTTCTAAAAACAAAAAGAACACAACAGTGAACGCTCAATCGATATTTACCGCTTCGTCCAGCAACAGCGATCCCGAACTGGCCGTGAAAGAGCTGAAACATCAGCTCAACGATCCCTCAATTCAATTTGTACTGTTCTTCTGTTCAGCCTCTTTCAATCTTGCGAAGTTGGGCTATGCATTAAACGAACAGTTTCATGACATTGGCATTTCAGGCTGCACGACAGCCGGAGAGATAACCCCTAACGGCTATGAGCGCGGGTCGATTACAGCCATTGGTTTCTCTAACCAGGATTTTTGTGTTCAAGTCGGCTCCGTGAAGAACCTGAAACGCTTCACTCTAGGCAATGCTCAAACCATGCTGGATCAGTTGCGGTCACAGTGCACCCTTTCAAGCGCTGCACTGAACGGCTTTGCCATTACTTTGGTTGATGGCCTTTCAATTGACGAAGAGATCTTTCTTGCCACCCTCAACTCTGCACTTGGCTCAATCCCCAGCTTTGGCGGATCGGCGGGTGATGACGTCAATCTAGCCACCACCCATGTCTTTTTTGACGGTGATTTCCATACCGACGCGGCGGCCGTTTTGATGGTCAATACACGATTTGAGTTTGAGGTTTTTACAACCCACCACCTACTCCCAACCGATAACAAGTTTGTGGTGACGGACGCTGAACCGCAAAACAGAAAAGTCAATGAACTCAATGCCGACCTAGCGGCGACCGAGTATGCCGATGCACTTGAGCTATCAGTCGATCAGTTAAATAACGATATCTGCACGCTCAACCCCTTGGCTGTCAAAATTGGTGAGCAGTATTTTATTCGCTCCATCCAATCCATTGAGCCCGATTCCAGCCTGACGTTCTTTTGCGCAATGGAGAATGGCATCGCGTTAACACTGATGCAGCCCAAGGATTTAAAAGAGAATCTGATCGATCTATTCAATGGCATTGAGAGTCGCATTGGAAAACCACAGATAGTGATTGGCTGCGACTGTTTTTTACGACGCAGGGAAGCCGAACTTAAAGGTGAAGATCAGCAGGTTTCAGAACTTCTAAAAGCCTTTAATGTGATTGGTTTGAACACCTACGGTGAGCAATTCTCAGGCATGCATATTAACCAAACTTTTACTGCAGTCGCCATCGGACAGAGACGGTTGAATGAGTCAGTCTGAGTTAGACGCTGCGCAGAAAGAGAACGCAAAGCTGCGCAAGATCAACCAAGCGCTGATAGAGCGACTGGAGTCAGGCGCCGTTCAACTGGCAAACCCCTACTCCGCCTTTGAGCATTCCGTTACGCTTGCTGAACAGGTCAGAGAGCGCACCGATGCACTGAACCAAGCGCTGGAAAAGCTTAACCTAAGCCATAGAGAGCTGAGTCAAGCCAACCAAGTCGCCGAGCAAGCCAATCTCTCAAAAACGAAATTCCTAGCGGCCGTTAGCCATGATCTACTGCAACCTCTGAATGCCGCCAGACTGTTCGCCACCACTCTCGCCGAGCAACCCTTGGATGATCGTCCAAAGTCACTGGTAGATTCGATGACTCGTTCACTCAACGATGTAGAGAACCTTTTGAGAACGCTGGTCGATATCTCCAAGTTGGATGCAGGCGTTGTCCATGCGGATAAAACCAATATCAGAGTTGCACCGATTTTGGAGCAACTCTCAACGGAGTTTGAGGCTGCGGCTCAACATGCCGGACTGAAGTTTAAACATCGAACCTGTAACGCTTGGGTACACAGTGACTCGCTGCTACTGATTCGATTACTGCGCAATCTTCTGACCAACGCGATCCGCTATACCAAAACAGGCGGCGTCCTACTCTCCGCAAGGCAACGTGGTGACAAATTGCTGATACAGGTATGGGACACTGGTGAGGGAATTAGCCAAGAGGATCAGAAGAGCATCTTTGATGAGTTCAAACGACTACCCAATGCGGACAAAGCGCACGATAAAGGGTTAGGGCTTGGCCTATCGATCGTCGATAAAATTGCAAAGGTGTTAAACCATACGTTGACTGTGACATCGACACTGGGCAAAGGATCAGTCTTCAGCCTTGAGATCCCAATTTTAAATAGAGCACAGGAGCCGGCTAACGATCCATCCCCCCTCCATCCTTCTCTCTCCTCATCCCTTCAGGGTAAACAGATCCTCGTGGTCGATAACGATGCGACCATTTGTGAAGCCATGAGTCAGCTTCTCACACACTGGGGGGCTAATGTCGCGACCTCACTGAACGGTGAAGCCTTAGGGGATAAGATCGATCTGGGAAGCGTTGATCTGTTAATCGTAGATTACCATCTGGATCAGGGTACCGGCATCGATCTAGCAAAGCGTTTACTTGAGCAGAGCTCCATCGATATTCCTGTACTGGTCGTGACGGCCAACCATAGCCAGAGTCTCAATGAGACGATTCGACAAGAGGGTTTTAGCCTGCTGCACAAACCGCTAAAGCCTTTACTCTTTAGGCAGCGCTTGCGACAGCTGTTGGGCTAGAGATAGATCGAAAAGTCTATGGAAGAGGCTTGATTAGCCGCCTGAACACGGTTATCGACACCCAATCGACGCAGTATTTCAGAGACGTGCGTTTTAATTGTGCTCTCTGAAAGGTTTAACTCATCACCAATCTGTTTGTTTGAGCGCCCTTGGGCAAGCTGCTCTAACACCAAAAGCTGTTTTCGAGTCAGCGCCCTCAGCGTATCGTGAAGCTGATGACTACCATTCTGCTGAAGTGACGCTTGGCGCAACAGCTCTGCAGGCATGTAGAGATCACCCGCCAGTATTTTCTCTATCGCCTTACCGAGGGCCTGCTTAGGCAGAGACTTGGGCACATAACCCACGGCTCCAAGTGCTAAAGCTTGCAGTACTAGTTGTTTATTCTCCTCTGCGGAGACAATGGCAACCGCAACATCGGGATGGTGAGATCGAATGTGTTGCAGTCCTGATAAACCTTGAACCCCAGGCATATTAAGATCCAATAGAACCAGGTCCGGCTGCTGCGCTTCAATGAGTTGATCAACCTCGCTGAATTGACCGCACTCGGCGACTTGCTCATCGGGGTAGAGGTCGATTAAAACATTAACGACCGCCTCTCTATATAGGGGGTGATCATCAACGACTAGGAACTGGTAAGAAGGCATAGGTTTAAGCGTCTCGAATCATGCCAATGTGAGCAATACCGCACTCATCGTAGACTTCACCATAGGATTGAAAACCAAAGCGCTGATAAAACGCCTCGACGGGTAGTTGTGCCGACAAGCGAATAGCGACACCCGGCGCGAGGGTCTCCAGTATATGAATCGCCTCTTCTGTTAGGGTGTTTGCAAACCCTTTTCCCCGTTCGACTTTGGGAACTAGGACCCTACCGATCGAGGATTCAGCATAGACTTGGTTGGGTAAGAATAGTCGTGCATAAGCAACCAGTTCACCGGCACTGTTTTCTAACCAGAGGTGCTGCGCAATCTGATCTTTATCATCCAGATCTTCACATTGACAGCTCTGCTCTAAGAAAAAAACGTTCGAGCGGTGTTTCATGATCTTGTAAAGCTGATCAATCGATAGCTCGTCAAAAGTTTTGAGAAAACGTTTTGTGGTCACTGACTACTCCTTGAAAGTAGTTCGATTCTATCACTACTTTCCCGCACACCACATTGCTCTTTCAAAAACGGTACTTTAGTACCAATTAAAAAGAGCCTTATGGCCGATAGGGGATCTTATCGAAACTCTTCATAGTGAGGTCAGGCTAATCAATAGCCCCTCGACTAAAAAAAACAAATGAGGATTCTTCGATGATCTATGCAAATCCAGGCAGCGCAGGCGCTGTTGTCTCTTTCAAAGCAAAATACGGCAACTACATCGGCGGCCAATGGGTAGAACCAGTTAAAGGCCAATACTTCACAAACCACACTCCTGTAAACGGTGAAGCGATTTGTGAAATCCCACGTTCGACTGAAGAGGATATCAACCTAGCGATTGATGCTGCTGAAGCAGCTAAAGATGCATGGGGCACAACCTCTGTTACAGAACGCTCTAACCTACTGTTAAAAATTGCTGACGTTATCGATGCAAACAGTGAAATGCTGGCGGTTGCTGAAACTTGGGACAACGGTAAAGCCGTTCGTGAAACCCTAGCAGCCGATATCCCACTCTCTTCTGACCACTTCCGTTACTTTGCCGGCTGTATTCGTGCACAAGAGGGAAGCATTGGTGAAATTGATAATAAAACGGTTGCCTACCACTTCCACGAGCCACTGGGCGTGGTTGGACAGATTATCCCATGGAACTTCCCACTACTGATGGCTGCCTGGAAACTGGCACCAGCTCTTGCCGCCGGTAACTGTGTGGTTCTTAAGCCTGCAGAGCAGACTCCTGCCTCAATTTTGGTTCTAATGGAGCTGATTGGCGATCTTCTACCTGCGGGCGTACTTAATATTGTAAACGGCTTTGGTGAAGAGGCTGGGCAGGCACTGGCTAGCAGTAAACGCATTGCCAAGATTGCCTTCACAGGCTCTACGCCTGTTGGTTCGCACATCATGAAATGTGCAGCAGAAAACATTATTCCATCAACCACTGAGCTAGGCGGTAAATCACCTAACATCTACTTCTCTGATGTCATGAATGCTGAGCCTGAATTTGTCAGCAAAGCCGTTGAGGGTGCGGTTCTAGCCTTCTTCAACCAGGGTGAAGTGTGTACCTGTCCATCACGTCTTCTTGTACAAGAAGATATTGCAGACGAGTTCCTTGCGATGGTGGTTGAACGCGCTAAACAGATCAAACGTGGTAACCCACTGGATACTGACACCATGGTGGGTGCTCAGGCATCACAAGAGCAGTTCGATCGCATTCTTAACTACCTACAGATCGGTCGTGATGAGGGTGCAGAGGTATTGATGGGTGGTGACGTTCACGCAGTGGATGGCGATCTATCCAAAGGCTACTACATCCAACCAACTCTTCTTAAAGGCAGCAATGACATGCGCGTCTTCCAAGAGGAGATCTTTGGACCGGTTGTCTCAGTCTGTACCTTCAAAGACGAAGCGGAAGCACTGGCAATCGCTAACGATACCACTTTCGGTCTTGGTGCTGGTGTATGGACACGCGATAGCAACGTTCAATACCGTATGGGTCGCGGCATTCAAGCCGGTCGTGTATGGATGAACTGTTACCACCTCTACCCTGCTCACGCAGCATTTGGTGGATACAAGAAATCAGGTGTTGGCCGTGAAACGCACAAGATGATGCTGGATCACTACCAACAGACCAAGAACATGCTTATCAGTTACGACATTAACCCACTGGGTTTCTTCTAACGCTTCCAAAGTGCTTGCCCCCGCCAGGGGGCTTTTTTATTCCCAGGATGGGATGTATCCAGCGGTTTCAGGGATGAAATAGAGCTGGGCATATCCAGGATGGGATGTATCCAGCGGTTTCACGGATGAAATGGAGCTGGGAATACCAGCTTTGCTGGCAAAAAAAAGCCGGCTTATTAAGCCGGCTTTCTAGTATCAAGCAACGAATTACGCGTCGTAGGGATCACGTAAAACGATGGTTTCAACACGGTCTGGACCCGTCGAAACGATGTCGATAGGCGCTTCCATTAGCTCTTCGAGCTTAGCGATGTATGCACGCGCATTCTCTGGCAACTGTTCTAGAGTTTGAGCACCGATTGTCGACTCACTCCAACCAGGCACTGACAGGTACTGTGGAGTCACTTTTTCGTAATCTTCACTGCCGTTCAAAGAGTATACGTCGTTACCTTCAGCATCTTTATAGCCGGTACAGATCTTGATCTCTTCCAGGCCATCCAATACGTCCAGTTTAGTCAGACAGATACCAGACACAGAGTTCACTTGAATCGCATGTTTCAGTGCAACTGCGTCGAACCAACCACAACGACGAGCACGACCTGTAGTCGAGCCAAATTCATGGCCACGTTCAGCAAGGCGCTGGCCGATTTCACAATCCAATTCAGTTGGGAAAGGACCACCACCAACACGTGTCGTGTAAGCTTTAGTAATACCTAGGATGTAATCTAGGTAGAGTGGACCAAAACCAGAACCCGTAGAAGTACCACCCGCCGTTGTATTCGAAGAGGTTACGTATGGGTAAGTACCGTGGTCGATATCAAGAAGAGAGCCCTGCGCCCCTTCAAACATGATATTTTGACCCGCTTTACGCATTTCGTGCAGTTTAGCGGTCACATCCACGACAAGCGGAAGCAACTCTTCTGCCATTTCGAAACACTCTTTAAGGACCGCTTCGTAGCTTACCGGTTCTACTTTGTAGTAATTCTCTAGCATGAAGTTATGGTACGCCATCACCTCTTCTAGTTTCTTAGCGAACATCTCGCGATCCTGAAGATCACCAAGACGTAGACCACGGCGAGATACTTTGTCTTCGTATGCTGGTCCAATACCACGACCTGTAGTACCGATCTTGGCATTACCGCGAGCGATCTCACGCGCCTGATCCAGCGCAATGTGGTAAGGCAGAATCAGGGGGCAAGCTGGGCTAAGACGTAGACGTTCACGAACAGGAACACCGGTCTCTTCAAGCTGCTTCATCTCTTTTAACAGAGCGTGCGGAGACAACACCACACCGTTACCAATCAAACACTGAACGTTTTCACGAAGAATGCCTGAAGGAATCAGGTGAAGGACGGTCTTTTCACCATCGATTACCAGAGTGTGGCCCGCATTGTGTCCGCCTTGAAAGCGAACAACCGCTGATGCTTTATCCGTTAGAAGGTCAACGATTTTACCCTTGCCCTCGTCACCCCATTGGGTACCGAGAACTACGACATTTTTGCCCATTAGTATCTCAACTATTCGTTTACTTAGAGAGTGGTAACAGTCCACTCAGAATTTTCTTTTACCAGACGACGATCGCAGTGCGTTGGCACTGCTGCATTGTCTAGCTCATAAACCACTCGTTCGCCCTGCGCACGCAGTGCTGCGACAGCTAGGACCAACGATGAATCTTCCATTTTCGGCGCCAAAATCGCCAAACTTGGCTCTGGCACTTCATCCAACGCCAATGTAACCAGTGTTTTCAGATCGGCACTGAAGCCAGTAGCGGGACGCGCACGACCAAAGTCCGCACCGATCTGGTCATAGCGACCACCTTTTGCCAGCGCTTGGCCAAACTTAGGCGAGTAGGCTGCGAAAACAACACCTGTATGGTAGCTGTAACCGCGCAGCTCACCCAGGTCAATGTAGATACCGATTGATGGGTGCGCTGTTTTAACACGATCAGCAATCGCAGCAACGTGATCGACAGCAGCAAGAATGGCCGCGTTATCCGCAAAGAGTTCGCGTGCACGCTCCAGCGCCTGCTCTGAGCCATTTAAGGTACCCAAGGCGGCAAGCTTGTTTTTGATCGAGTCTGATTGATCAAGCTGATCAACAAATTGCGACAGCTCAGGCAACGCCTTACGCTCTAGAATATCGATGTAGCTGGCAATCTCCGCTTCAGAAAGACCCGCTTCGGCAACCAATTCAGTGAATACACCTACATGGCCTAGATCCAGATTGATTGCTCCTTTGACACCGACCTGAACCAAAGTGTCGAGCATCAGAGCGATGACTTCTGCATCACTGTCAACGCCTTCGTGCCCGAACAACTCAGCGCCAATCTGCATGGGGTTGCGCGATGCCAACATATTCACCGCACGAGTGTGAAGTACTGAACCACAGTAACAGAGACGGCTCACGCCATCTGAACGCAGACGATGGGCATCAATACGCGCGACCTGTGGCGTAATATCCGCTCGAATACCGAGCATGTGACCAGAAGTCTCATCGGTCACTTTGAAGGTACGCAGACCTAAGTCACCACCCACACCGGTCAACAGTGACTCAAGGTGCTCAGCAACCGGAGGCATCACTAACTCGTACCCCCAGCCATGAAACAGATCCAACACTCGACGACGAACCAGCTCAACCTCGCGCGCAACGGGAGGGAGCAACTCTTTCATACCGTCAGGAAGTAGCCAGCGATCAGCCAACGCCATTATAAAAAACTCCGATACTCTTTATTTAGAAAGTATGAGTAGTGCAGTGCCTATTAACATAGAGGCCAGGCCAAAAGCACGAAGGGTCTTATCATTCACCATCGCCAGTTGACTCACCATAGAGCGCCAGCGGTGTGGATAGAGAAAAGGAATGATCCCTTCTATCACTAAAACCAAACAAAATGCGAGCCAAAGCTCGTGCCAAAGTTCAGACATCTTAAGTACTGCTAAATCACAAAAAAACCGGGGCACGCCCGGTTGATCAATTTTAACACGAAAACGGGTGCCAATGGCACCCGCTTTTTAACACGACCTTGGTTTAGTTGGTCGCGTTTGGAGATGCGTTCTGCAGGTAACGGAAGAACTCACTATCCGGCTTCAGCAGCAGTACATCAGATCCATTATTGAATGACTCTTTGTAGGCAAGAAGACTGCGGTAGAAAGAGTAGAATTCACTGTCCTTGTTAAATGCTTCTGCATAAATACGTGCCGCTTCTGCATCACCCTCACCTCGAGTCACCTCCGACTCACGATAAGCGTTCGCTAGGATAACGGTGCTCTGACGGTCAGCATCTGCACGGATACCTTCTGCAAGCTCTTGACCACGTGAACGAAGCTCACGTGCCAGACGCTCACGCTCTGTGCGCATACGTTGGTAGACCGAGTTTGACACTTCAGACGGTAGATCGATTCGTTTAACACGAACATCAATCACGCTTAAGCCTAGCTCTTTTTCACTCAGCTCTGTCAGTGATGAAACGACGGTATCCATCACCTCTTCACGCTCACCAGAGACAACCTCAGTTAGGGTACGAGTACCAAACTGGTTACGCAGACTGGTCTCAATACGCGTCGACAAAAGATCTGCCGCACGGAACGAGTCACCAGAGGTTGCGGTGTAGTACTTCTCTACATCCGAGATAATCCACTTAACGTAAGAGTCTACCACTAGACGTTTTTTCTCTAGGGTAAGGAACGACTGTGGGCGAGTATCCAAGGTTTGAACACGAGCATCGAACTTACGAACGGTGTTCACAAATGGAATTTTAAAGTGCAAACCGGGTTTTAGATCGCTTTCGACCACTTCACCAAACTGCAGCTTCACGCCACGCTCGGTCTCTTTAACGATGTAGACCGAGTTACTAACAATCAACAACACCAATACGGCAAGTACCGATGTAAACATCGAAGTCGGTTTCATATTAACGACCCTCCCGTAGTGTACTAGTGCTTGAGCTGCCGATGCGGTTAATCACCTGCTGCGTTAACTCACGCATGCTGGAGTCATCTAAACGCACAGAGCGTGGCGTGTTAGCAATGGTATCTGCTTGGCGCTTCATCAATTGATCCAGCGGTAGGTACATCATGTTATTACCACCATCGACATCCACCATCACCTTAGGCGTTTTGCCCAACACCTCTTGCATCATATCGATGTAGAGACGTTCACGGGTGACACCAGGAGCCATCTGATATGCTTGCAGAAGTGATGTGAAACGATCAGCTTCACCGCTTGCTCGAGCAACGACTTCCTCTTTGTAAGCATTCGCTTCTTCGATCACACGCTGAGCGGTACCACGAGCTTCAGGAACAATACCGTTAGCGTAGGTTTCCGCCTCGTTTTTAACACGTTGCTCATCCTCACGCGCTTTGATCACGTCATCAAACGCATCTTGAACCTGCTGTGGTGCGGTTGCGTTTTTGATATTGACACGTGAAAGAGCAAGACCTGTGCCGTAACTGTCCATGTAGCTTTGTAAGCGTGACTGAACCTGTGTCGCGAGAATCTCACGACCTTCGGTCAAGATGCCGTCAAGGTTAGTCGAACCAACCGTATGGCGAAGTGATGATTCAGATGCATGTGACAGACTGGTTTCAGGGTCACGAACATTGAGAACAAATGCACGTGGATCACTGATCACATACTGCACCGTCATCTCAACATTTACGATATTCTCATCACGAGTCAGCATCAAAGAGCCGTGGTCGTGGGTACGAACTCGAGTCACATTCACCTTAGTGACTTCATCCAGTAGTGGCGGGTTCCACTGCAGACCTGGCTGTACAGTTTCATGGTACTTACCAAGGCGCAGAACAACACCACGTTCCTGTTGATCGACTGTGTAGAAACCAAAGCCAGCCCAAGCAACCACTACAACCAGAGCAATGATGCCGAAAAAACCTGCACCAGGTCCTTTAACATCACCACCATTAGAACCACCAGAACCCCCAGAGCGTTTACCGCCAAAGATAGAGTTCAAGCGTTCTTGCAGCTTCTGCAACGCTTCATCTAGATCGGGTGGTCCCTGTTCAGGGCCGCCTGATCCACCACGGCGGCCATTATTGCCACCTGAGTTCCATGGATCCTGGTTGTCTTTACGACCACCGGGCTCATTCCAAGCCATAGTATTGCTCCATTACTTTAAAAATCTAAAACAAGCTAAACTTGTTACCACTGCTCTTCTTCAGCCGGTAGATAACGCTCATGCGGAATATCTAAACGGCTTAAAATCTTTCTCAGCTCCTTCTCTTGGAGCCTTACCTCTAACCTAATACGACCGTCATCGGTAAACTGTTCATCGACCACCGCGTTTTGTGCAAAGAGCATGGCTCTGAACTGCCCCTGGTTATGATCAAGCTCCACAATTTCGTGGAACATATCATTGGCCAGACGCTCGCGCAGTGCTTGAACAAGAAGATCAGTACCTACACCGGTTCTAGCCGATAACCAAACCCTAACAGGCACGCCTTGATCATCTCGATCGATACGAGGCTCTACACCCTCGAGTCCATCAATTTTATTGTAGACCTCCAGTGTAGGAACTTCATCCGCCCCTATCTCGTGTAACACATTATTAACTTGTGCAATGTGCTCACGACGCTCTTCATCCACCGCATCAATGACATGAAGAAGCAGTGTAGCTTCAACCGTCTCTTGAAGGGTCGCACGAAAGGACTCTACTAGTTTATGGGGGAGGTCTCGGATAAATCCAACCGTGTCAGCCAAAATAACTGAACCAATATCACTTAGCTCTAACTTTCTTAGGGTTGGATCGAGTGTCGCAAACAGCTGGTCGGCTGCATAGACGTCCGCTTCGGTAATTCGATTAAACAGTGTCGATTTACCTGCGTTGGTGTAACCAACCAAAGAGAGCGTCGGAATCTCTGCACGGGCACGTGCTCTACGGCCCTGTTCTCGCTGCTTACGAACCTTCTCTAGGCGACCGGTAATCGCTTTAATTCTGGCGCGCAGTAGACGTCGGTCGGTTTCAAGCTGGGTTTCACCAGGGCCACGCAGACCGATACCACCCTTTTGACGCTCAAGGTGGGTCCAACCTCTGATTAGGCGAGTCGACATATGTTCAAGCTGAGCCAACTCAACCTGCAGCTTCCCCTCATGGGTTCGAGCGCGTTGTGCGAAAATATCAAGAATCAGGCCTGTACGATCAAGTACTCGACACTCAATTTCACGTTCGATATTTCGTTCTTGGCCGGGGGTTAGAGAATGATCAAAGATAACCAGTTTGGCATCATGCAGGCGCACGAGCTCTGCAAGCTCTTCAACCTTACCTTTGCCTAAAAAGAATTTTGAACTGGGTTCGGAGCGAGTCCCGAAGAGATACTCAACGGGATCAGCACCGGCAGAGAGAGCCAGCTCTTCTAGCTCTCTAGGATTGTCATTCGCATTAGGTCCAGGGAAATCAATGTGGACGAGAATCGCTGTCTCGCCCGATTCGGGACGATCGAAAAACAATTAGAAACCTCAGTCAGCTGGCTTTTCGTCAACCTGAGGTAGTTTTACAGGACGAGATGGAACCACTGTAGAAACAGCGTGCTTGTAGACCATCTGGCTAACGGTGTTTTTAAGCAGAATGACAAATTGATCGAAAGACTCAATTTGGCCTTGTAGCTTGATGCCGTTCACTAGGAAGATTGATACTGGAACGCGCTCTTTGCGCAGAACGTTCAAGTAAGGGTCTTGTAGGGTTTGCCCTTTTGACATAGTCATCACCTTTAGAGTAATCGTTATTAAGAATCTACAACCGCCGCCCAACATTTCAGGCTCGAGACAATCCTCGATACAGCCATTACGTAGAGATAAAATGATATTAGATTCATGGAATCAATGCCAAAGTTTTCTTAAAAAGATTTTCACCAAAGGGATCAATCACCTCTGCACCCTGCCAGCTGCGCAACCATGTCATCTGACGTTTAGCTAGCTGACGTGTCGCTACCACTCCTTTATGGTGCATCTCTTGCCAATCCAATTCACCCTCCAAATACTGCCACATTTGGCGATAACCAACACAACGCATTGAAGGCAGATTCAGATTCAGATCCCCACGCTGACGAAGCCTAACCACTTCCGCCTCAAAGCCTTGCTCCAACATCAGATTGAAACGCAGCTCAATACGCTGATGCAGTTGAGCGCGATCTTCTGGCATTAACGCGACGGGAATGAGGTTCCACGGCAACTCTAGGGCTTTCTGTTCCTGCCAGTGGCTCTCAATACTTCGGCCTGTCATCAGAAAGACTTCCAATGCACGCTGGATTCGCTGTTGATCGTTGGGCCCCAAACGCTCACCCGAAGCCGGATCTAACTGAGCTAAGCGAGCGTGAACGGCCGGCCAACCCTCCTGCTCAGCCTGAGCCTCAATCTCCGCTCTGATCTCTGCATTGGCTTCGGGGAGTTTTGCCAACCCTTCTGCCAACGCCTTAAAGTAGAGAATGCTCCCCCCCACAAGAACAGGCAACTTGCCCTGCGCGTGTGCTTGATCGATTAATTGACGTGCATCCTCAGCAAAGTCTGAGGCTGAATAGACCTCTGTTGCATCTAAAATATCCACCAACGCATGCGGGTACTTTTCCAATGTCTCGCGATCAGGTTTGGCCGTACCAATATCCATCTCTCGGTATATAAGAGCACTATCAACACTGATAATCTCAACGTCCATATGATCAAACAGATTAAGGGCAAGGTCCGTTTTGCCTGAGGCTGTTGGCCCCATCAAAAAGAGTACTGGCAACTTTTCGGCCACTACTGCCCCCTTAGGAAGAGCTTATCCAGCTCATTCATGGTCATCTGCACATAGGTAGGACGGCCGTGGTTGCACTGACCACTTCGTTCAGTCGCTTCCATATCACGCAATAGAGCATTCATCTCTGGTAGCGTAAGCTGGCGGTTGGCCCGAACCGAGCCATGGCATGCCATGGTCGCCAACAGCTCATTAATGCTCTCTTCAATACGGCTGCTACTGCCATAAACCTTCATATCGGATAGAACATCACGAACCAAGAGCGACACATCCGATCGAGCCAGTGCAACAGGCACTTCACGAATCACAACAGACTCTTGGCCCATTCGCTCAACAGAGAAGCCTAACTTAGCAAACACCTCGGAGCGCTCTTCAGCAATATCCACTTCGGCTTCACTTAAATTCAGAGTAACCGGAACCAATAGCGGCTGACTGCGCAATCCATCAGATTCCCATGCACTCTTCATTCGCTCGTAAACAATACGTTCATGCGCGGCGTGCATATCGACCAAGATGAGTCCTTCTGCAGTTTGGGACAAAATGTAGATGCCATGCAGTTGCGCCAATGCAAACCCCATTGGGGGAATATCTTGAGTCTCTGACGACGGGTTCAATGAACCATCCTGATTCAGTGTAGAGGTAGGATGAAGAGCCCCATAACCGGCTAGCTGCTGCTTCACCTCACCGGCTGATGGCGTTGCAGGTCGAACGTAATTAGAGAAGTTAATCCCTGAAGTGCTACTACCTAGCCCAGTACCTGAACCGGTTGACTGAAGTGAGATGCGCTGCTGATCAAACTGCTGCTGAATCGGTTGAGCCTGCCCCTGCAAAAGGGATGACACAGAGGTATCGCTGTTCTGTTCACCGGGACGCGTTTCCGCGATCACCCGGTGAATGGTACGGAATATGAAATCGTGAACTAAGCGCCCTTCTCGGAATCGAACTTCATGTTTGGTTGGGTGTACGTTGACATCAACCAGCGCCGGATCGAGCTCTAGATAGAGAACATAACAAGGATGTCGACCGTTATAGAGAACGTCTGCATAGGCTTGGCGAATAGCATGAGTCACCAGTTTGTCACGAATGATACGTCCATTAACAAAGAAATATTGCTGATCAGCTTGCGAGCGTGAATAGGTTGGCAAACCGATCCAACCCCACAATCTGAGACCTGAAGCTTCTGCACTGATGTCTAAGCTGAGTGCATTATCAATAAAGCCAGATCCTAACAGTGAGGCTATACGGCGCTCTCGCATCTGCTCACTGTTGGCCGGCTTCAGTTGATGCACCACACGGTTGTTATTGCTGAGCTGAAACTGAAGATCGAAACGACTCAATGCTAGACGTTTAACCACCTCTTCAAGGTGTCGATACTCAGTATTCTCTGTCTTCAAAAATTTACGGCGCGCAGGGGTATTAAAGAACAGGTCGCGCATCTCAACGGTTGTCCCTTGCGGATGAGCTGCAGGTGATACCTCAGCGACCATGTCCCGCCCCTCCGCCTTGACCTGCCAGGCGCTATTATCATCGACTGAGCGCGACGTGAGAGTTAAACGAGAGACCGAACTGATACTGGCCAGTGCCTCACCGCGAAAGCCGAGGCTTGCCACCGCTTCAAGATCCTCAAGCGCTGTGATCTTTGAAGTCGCATGACGACTCAACGCCAGTGGCAGATCCTCTTTATCGATCCCCTTACCATCATCACGAATACGGATCAGCTTCACACCGCCCTGTTCAACCTCGACCGAGATCTTTTCTGCACCCGCATCGATGGCATTTTCCAAAACCTCCTTGACGACGGATGCGGGGCGTTCTACCACTTCACCGGCAGCGATCTGGTTGGCTAACTGCGGCGATAAAAGATGTATTCGACTGCTCATATTAACCTGCAGGTATCTTTAGAACCTGACCTACTCTAATACGATCAGACTTCAAATTATTATAACGACGCAGTGCGTCCAAACTGACGCCATTACGCTCGGCAATCATTGAGAGACTGTCACCCGGAACCACTTTATGGCTACGATTAATATCCTTAGGCATTTTCCCCTGAGCCTTCAAAGAGGCGACAAGCGTAGCCGCGGGCGGGCGCTTCCAAAAATGACTAATAATGCCGTCCGCAATCGCTTTCGCCATCCGCTTTTGGTACTTAGGATCACGAAGCTTTTTAGCCTCTTGTGAATTCGAAATGAAGCCCGTTTCAACAAGAATGGAGGGGATGTCAGGAGATTTAAGCACCACAAACCCCGCTTTCTCCACGTAGCTTTTGTGCATTTTGGCAAAGCGCGCGATGTTCTGATGAACCGCTAGCGCCACCTCTGAGCTACTGGTACGCGCATAGGTCATCGACATATCCAGCAGCACACTGGCGAGCGTCTCATCTTTATCTTCAAGACTGACACTACCGACACCGCCGATTAAATCAGCTGCGTTCTCTTTTTTCGCCAGCCAACGACCCATCTCACTGGTGGCACCGCGGTTTGAAAGAACCCAGACAGAGGCTCCACGTGCCCGCTTATTTTGTGCGGCGTCTGCATGAATCGATACAAACAGGTCGGCATTTTTTTGGCGCGCTTTCTTGGTACGATCACGAAGGCGGATAAAGTAATCACCGGTTCGTGTTAGCTCAGCACGAAAGCCCGGCTGCTGATCAATCAGCTTTTTAACCTCTTTGGTGATGGCGAGAACAACCTGCTTCTCTTTAAGGCGTCCGGGGCCAAGCGCACCCGGATCTTCGCCACCATGCCCCGCATCTAATACAACAACAATTTCGCGCTGTCCTATAGGCAGTGTCACAGGCTTAGGCGGCGCAGTGGGTTTTAATTGCGCTCCACCTTGATGGGCCAGGTCGATTACCAATCGATCCCCATACTTCTCATTTGGCGCTAACGTAAAACTCGAGGGTTTCACCGGTTGCGATAGATCTAGAACGATACGCAACTTATCACTCTGTTCACCGGTTCGAATGCGACTGATAGGACTTCCCGTCAAATCAACGGTACTAAAATTGGATTTCGCTCGACCCTTGGGTATATCAATAACAATTCGATCCGGATTATCGAGGGTAAACAGGGAGTGTTCGGTGGAGCTATCCAGATCAAAGACCAATCGAGTGCTGTCAGGCGACTGCCACAAGCGCAAACTATCAACCGAAGCAGCCCAAGAGAGCAGAGGAAGCACTAACAGAGCGCAACCAAAGAAGAGTCTCTTAAACTGATTCAACGCTGATTGATTCCTTAATAACATCATTAAGCCTTAACAGACCTCAACTCTTGGAGTCTCTGCACAATGGATTGACCTAACTCGGTGCGAGCGTAGATTGTTATTTTACGTCCCAATGCTTCGGGTTCAAGGAAGAGATCTAGATCAGCTGCCGGCAAGAAACCTTCGCCCTTCTCTGACCACTCCACCAAACAGAGCGAACTGTTCTCAAAATAGTCGCGAATCCCCATATACTCGAGCTCTTCAGGATCACCCAAGCGGTAAAGGTCGAAGTGATAGACCCTACGATCATCAAACTCATAAGGTTCTACCAACGTGTAGGTAGGACTCTTCACTGCGCCTTGATGGCCTAACGACTGAATTACACCACGTGCGAGGGTCGTCTTACCCATGCCAAGGTTGCCATGCAGAAAGAGGACCCCCGAACTCATTGCACGGGAAATCAATGCACCAGCAGCGATTGTTTCAGCCTCATCTGCAAGAGACCATGAGATCGATTGTGTCACGAATTCATTACCCTAATAAACTTCTGATATGAGGAAGAAGGTCTGTCGCAATCAACCCTCTTTCACCCTCGGCACTGGCCATATCACCCGCTTTAGCATGGAGCCAAACACCTATCTGCGCAGAATCTAACAGAGAGTAGCCCTGCGCCAAAAACGTTGCGATGATACCAGAAAGCAGATCCCCCATCCCAGCCGTTGCCATACCTGGATTGCCTAGGTTGCAGATAAAGGCTTTATGACCATCGCAGACAATGCTGCCGGCACCTTTTAACACGATGACACCACCCAACTGGCTCTGAAGCGCAAATGCACTCCCGACAGGGTCAGACTGGACTTCTGCTATAGAAGAGCCCAACAATCTAGCAGCCTCACCGGGGTGTGGCGTAAAGACAGCATGACGATGAAAACTAACTTTATTCTGTGCAATAAGGTTCAGTGCATCCGCATCCACTACAGTCGGTTTATCTAAAGAGTAGACCCTTTCTAAACAGCTGAGAGCCCAATCGCTCTGCCCCAAACCGGGACCTATCGCAATGGCATCCATGGATTGAATCATCGACTCAAAAGCCGCAATATCATTGGCTAAACGCACCATCACCTCTGGAGTACGAGTGAGCATCGCCGTGACCGCCGATTCACTATTGGTCAGTAGCGTGACCCGCCCCGCTCCTGTTCTGAGCGCAGCTTCACTAGAGAGAATCGGTGCACCGCCAAACCCAACATCACCGCCAATCACTACAAGGGACCCTTGACTGCCTTTGTGCGCAGCGCGATTCAGCGGTGCTATTCGATTCAAAGGTTCAGAGATCAATTGACTCTGTGGCTCTGGGAAAAGTTCTGCTGGCACGCCCAAGCTATCCACCATCACACGACCCACATAGTCGCGGGCTTGGTTGATGAACATCCCCTGCTTGGGAGCGATAAAGGTCAAGGTCGCATCGGCTTTAACGGCAGAACCCAGCACTGATCCTGTATCAGCAGACAGACCGGATGGGATATCTAGTGAAAACACAGGCCTTTGCTGCCGGTTCATCCAATGAATGATAGCAGCCGAATCTGTGCGAACCTCGCCATTCAGACCGATCCCTAGCAGAGCATCCACGATGAGATCTGAATCATCATTAACGGCCGAATCAAAGGGTTGTTTTGGAAGGACATCAGGCAGGTCATTCCAAGCCTCCAGAGCTTCACCGGTTAGCTGACTTTCAAAATCAGTGCTCGCCAGAGTGACTGTCACAGCGTGACCTGACTCAAACAGCATCTTGGCTAACGCCAATCCATCCCCGCCATTATTGCCTGCACCGCATACAACATTAAACGAGCTGGCCTTTGGATAGAGTCGTGTGATCCAGTGTTGCGCTGATCGTGCAGCACGACACATCAATTGATAACCCGGTATCGGCATAGACTCAATGGCTGAGCGATCAATCACTTTGCATTGAGCGGCAGTAAAGAGCGAAGAGCCAATTGGGGACTCATTCATTCGAAGCACTCCTGATGCTGACTTATTTGACGTATAGTAACACCTCATCATGAAAACAAGCTGATAATGACTCGCGTGCACAAGATCGAACTGTCCAATATTGCCGAAGGTTTAAAAGAGAGAGCGAAGCAGCTTGGATTTCAGCAGTGCGCCATCACCCTGCCAGATCTACAACATGAAGCGAGCCACCTGCGCAGCTGGTTGGATAAGCACTACCAGGGCGAAATGAGGTTTCTTGCCGAGCATTTCGAAAAACGAATCGATCCAACCCTGCTGGTTGAAGGCACTCAGCGAGTGGTTCTACTACGCATGGATTACCTTCCCGCCGATGTCAGCCTGTTCAAAACGTTGACCAATGCCGACAAGGGTTACATAGCACGTTACGCATTGGGGCGTGATTATCACAAGTTGATTCGAAAACGCATTAAACAGCTTGGACAGTGGTTGGAAGAGCAGTGCCAGACCTCTATTAACTTCCGCCCTTTTGTCGACAGCGCCCCGATATTAGAGCGCCCTCTTGCTCGTGACGCTGGGTTGGGCTGGATCGGCAAAAACACTCTGCTATTAAATCAAACCGCAGGGTCTTGGTTTTTTTTAGGCTCACTGTTTACCGATGTCGAGCTGCCCATCGACCCACCCGAAACGGCTTCACACTGCGGGTCATGCACCGCTTGTTTGGATGTCTGCCCCACCAATGCATTTCCCAAACCCTATGAGCTAGATGCTCGACGATGCATCTCCTATTTGACCATAGAGTACTCTGGCAGTATTCCAGAAGAGTTGCGCCCGCTGATGGGCAATCGCATCTTTGGCTGTGACGATTGCCAACTGGTCTGCCCGTGGAACCGTTTTGCCCAACACACCCAGGAAAGTGATTTCTCGCCACGCCATCAACTCGACGATATCGATCTGATTGAGCTGTTTAAGTGGAGCGAAGAGACGTTTCTGCAAAAAACTGAAGGGTCAGCCATTCGCAGAACGGGCTACCAGGGATTTAAACGAAACATTGCGGTAGCCCTAGGCAACAGCAAGGGTGGTGACAGAGTCATTGAACTGCTTGAAGCTTGTTTAGCCTCTGACGAGAGCGAGCTAATAAAAGAGCACGTTCAATGGGCGGTTGAGCATTTAAAGAACAGAACGGCCGATGCGAGCGCACTGAAAATTATCGATTTCCCACTTGCTCAACGTTTAGACCTGTAAAAAGTGCTCACGATAGACTTTTAACTCTTCAATGGAGTCACGAATATCATCCAGGGCTAAATGAGCCCCCTTTTTAACCACCTTTTCAGTCACATCAGGGCGCCAGCGGCGTGCAAGCTCCTTCAACGTGCTGACATCCAGATTACGGTAGTGGAAGAAGGCTTCTAGTTCGGGCATGTAACGATGCAAAAACTTACGATCTTGATGGATAGAGTTTCCACAAATCGGCGAAGCACCCTGGTCGACATGCTCTCTCAAAAACGCCAACATCTGCTGTTCTGCTTCGGATTCACTGGTACGGCTCTGTTTAACTCGTTCAATCAAACCTGAGCCACCATGCTGCTTGGTATTCCACTCATCCATGGCATCAAGCA
The DNA here is from genome assembly GCF_013283365.1 of Marinobacterium sp. xm-d-530. Classification (GTDB taxonomy): domain Bacteria; phylum Pseudomonadota; class Gammaproteobacteria; order Pseudomonadales; family Balneatricaceae; genus Marinobacterium_E. The sequence goes on from NZ_WBYM01000006.1 coordinate 35,343, forward strand.
GTGCATCGGATTGATGAACAGTAATCACAGGACCTTCGGCAAGGGTGTTCAATTCAGAGTCGGTCACAATCGCAGCCATCTCAATGATGCGCTCACGCTCGACATCCAGCCCCGTCATCTCTAGATCGATCCAGATAAGATTATCTTGTCGTGACATGCCAAAGCTCCCTTTAAAGTGTCTAATCTTTTATGAACAAAGTATGATGCACAGTATACCGACTAACACAGCGATTTAGCAGAGATTGAATGGCGCAACGTAAAGTTAATCGCCGCCAAGCATGGCGTATTAAGAAGATTCAAGAAGAGCGTGCCGCTCGAGCCAATAAACGTGACACACAGATCGACTCACAACTCGAAGGGGGCGATTTAGGTGCCGAACAGCGCGGCCTGATCATCTCGCACTACGGAAAACAGGTCGATATTGAAGCCTTAGATGGCGATCGTCGTGGTGAAATCATTCGCTGCCATATGCGCACCCACTTAGGGCAATTGGTGACCGGGGATAGAGTGATCTGGCGCCCTTCACCCGATGCCGGCGTGGTCGTTGCTGTGGAAGATCGCCACTCCGAACTTAAGCGTCCAAATAACCATGGTGAGTTAAAGCCAGTCGCGGCCAACATCGATGCGATATTGATTGTCATCGCCGTCGAACCCCATGCGCACGCCAACCTGATTGATCGTTATTTAGTTGCCTCTGAACTCTCTGGCATAGAGCCTATTATTGTCTTAAACAAGACCGATCTACTCGATGACAAGCATCGTGAACGATTGATACCTCTTCTGGATAGCTATGCTGAAATTGGCTACCGCACTATCTATGCATCCACAGAGAACTCCAACGGCTTAGATGAGCTGCACGAATTCTTAAAAGATCGCACGACCGTCTTTGTTGGACAGTCTGGTGTAGGGAAATCGTCACTGGTCAATGCGCTGCTTCCTGGCGTTGATCTAAAAGTGGGAGCCCTGTCTGAGTCGAATCGAACCGGTAAACACACAACAACCACCGCGCGTCTATTCCACATACCCGAAGGGGGCGATCTCATCGACTCTCCTGGCATCCGTGAATTTGGTCTATGGCACATTGATCCCAACGATCTGATTGACGGATTTAAGGAGTTTCGCCAGGTCACAGGCCACTGCAAGTTCAGAGACTGCAAGCACGAACAGGAGCCTGGCTGTGCCTTCTATGATGCGATCGATATGGGCGTCATCAGCGAGCAGCGCTTTTTCAGTTACAAACAGATTTTGGACTCCATGTTGGAATCTGACTTCACGGTGCGATAGTGAAAAAGCACTAGCTCAGGTATCATCACAACCCAACTTAAAGAATCACTCAGGCGGAGTTTTTAGTGAAAGATAAACTGTTCATTCTGTTTCAATACATCGTGCCACAGCACTTGTTATCACGTGCCGTTGGCCGCCTAGCTGAGTGCACAAATAGCCGTATTAAGAACTGGATTATTCAGCGATTTATAAAACAGTTTAACGTCGATATGAGTGAAGCGGAGCGCCAGCAACCGGAACAATTTATCAACTTCAATGACTTCTTCACTCGCGCCCTTAAAGAGGGAGCTAGACCGATTGCAGAGGGCGAAGATGTCGTGGTGTCGCCTGCTGACGGGGCTATCTCAGAGATGGGTACCCTTCAATATGGGCGTATTTTGCAAGCAAAGGGACATAGTTACAGCGCCGTTTCTCTGCTGGGTGGTTGTACCGAGCGAGCAAAACCCTTCATCAATGGCGAGTTCGCGACCATCTACCTATCACCAAAAGATTACCACCGCGTACACATGCCAGTAGCCGGTGCACTTAAAGAGGCCTACTACGTTCCTGGTGATCTTTTCTCGGTCAACCAAACCACAGCCAACAATGTTGACAGCCTGTTTGCTCGTAATGAACGCCTAGTCTGTCTATTTGAGACAGAGCGTGGCCCAATGGCGATGGTACTCGTCGGCGCAATGATTGTTGCCGGTATAGAGACCGTCTGGAGTGGCCAGGTAGCCCCTCTCAAAAAAGAGGCTATGAAACTGTTTAGCACAGAAGCTGACGCCCCTCTTCTACTGGAGAAAGGTGCAGAAATGGGCCGATTCAAACTCGGTTCAACGGTGATCCTTCTCTACCCTGAAGGCGTAATCAATTGGCGCGACCATCTAGCGGCCGGCGCACCGGTCAAGATGGGTGAAGTCATTGCCCATCAAACAGAGTCTTAAGTGATACCACAACCCTTTTTAGTGAGCTGAGCTATGAACATTGCGATAACGGATGCCAAACTGTTCTCCGTCGAAGGCGTTGATGCAGCCTCTTTTTTACAAGGCCAGCTAACCGCCGATGTGGCTGCACTTAACATCGGTGAGCACCTCATCGCCGCACACTGCTCAATTAAGGGAAGCATGGTTGGGCTTTTCAGAGTCATGCGCATCAGTGACGAATGTTTTTGGCTGCGGGTCCATCAAGAGATCGCCGAGAGCGCCTTTAACAACCTAAAGAAATACAGCATCTTTTCCAAGGTGCAGCTTAATTTCATAGATAGCGCCAATGGGTTTTGCCTATCGAGCGACTATTTAGAGCCTGTTAAAAGTTCTGAAAGTGACCGATCCTTTGCGGCTCAAATCGATGCCGAGCACGTTGAGTTCTGGACCACCGATCTTGAAGTACAAAATAGATTGGCCAAGGATGCTACCGGCTCATTAGAGGCTTGGTATGAGATCAATGTCCGCGCTGGCATCTTCGATTTAAGAGAGGCCACCCAAGAGACATTCATTCCTCAGATGTGTAATTTACAAGCCATTGATGGCGTCAGCTTCAGTAAGGGGTGTTACACCGGTCAGGAGATAGTAACCCGTCTACAGCATCGCGGTATTTTGAAAAAAGCGATGTACGGGTTCACGCTACCGCAGGGCCATTCCATCAGCATTGGGGAGCCACTGTTTAATGCTGACCAAGTTGAGGTCGGCAGCGTAGTACTGACTAGCTCAACTGATCAAACCTCTCTACTTGCTGTCATTCAACAGTCAGAAAAAGAGGGTGCGATTTTTACAGAGAGTGGCGCAGCCCTAAACGCTTTGGAACTACCTTACACCTTAGATCCAAAGCTATTTGAATCCAAGCGTTAGCCATCAACCGAACAGATCTGCTTGTCCTATCACCGGCAGCTCCCAGTTGATCTCAGAAAATCCCTTCTCAGCGAGCCAACTGTTGGCTTTAGAAAACGGCTGACTACCAAAAAAGCCTCGGTGTGCTGATAGAGGCGAAGGGTGAGGTGATTGAATCACCAAATGCTTTGCCTGATCGATCATGCTCGCCTTTTTCTGAGCATAACTTCCCCAGAGGATAAACACAGTCCCTATGGAGCACTCATTAACCTGCTGAATGATACGATCGGTGACACTCTCCCAACCTCTACCTTGATGGGCATTGGCGTTGCTATCCTCTACCGTCAGGACCGCATTGAGTAGTAGGACACCTTGCTCTGCCCAGGCTTCAAGAAAACCGTGTTCTGGTGCAGCTATCCCTAAATCACTACTCAACTCTTTGTAGATATTCCTTAGGGATGGTGGTACTTGAATACCAGGTAAGACAGAGAAACTTAAACCATGCGCTTGGCCTGCCTGATGATAAGGATCTTGCCCAAGAATGACGACGCGCGTCGACTCTAGCGGGGTCAGCTCCAAAGCACGAAACCACTGATCTTGAGGTGGGTATATTGTGACTCCCTCAGCTGTTCGTTGATCCAGAAACGCCATAAGAGATTGATAGTTTGGCGTCACGGATATCTCTTTCAGCAGCTGCTGCCAACCCTTAGAAAGCATCGACACCTACCTTGAATGCGACTGATTAAAGCTGAGTTCAGCTGAGCTTTTTACGACTCGCCCTAACAAGGGTGAGTAGTATCGAACCTTGCCAGGTGCGTGTGAAAAGTAGCCTGAGATAATGACGATCAGACAGAACAGTACTGTTGTCAGGTGAGGGGCGTTCATCGCTAACAACAGTAGAAAAATTTTAGTAATGACTGCCAAACCCCGCAGTTGAATAAACCAAATTGCATCAACGTAGAGTTCGACCAGTAGCATTAAGGAGCCAGTCGTCAGCGCCAGTATGGCATAGGGCCGCCAAAGCGATTCCGGTAAGTCGTACAAGAAAAAGCCCGCAAAACCTGCAATACCAAAAAGGTGCAGAGTTCGCAGGCTTATACTGAGATAGCGTTTCGCTGTGAAGTCACGTTTCTGTTTGGGAAACAGCCTAGACAACACAGCAAAACCCTTCTGTACGCTTAATTGCGCTTAAGCGCGTGGACGCATTGCAGGGAATAGAATGACGTCACGAATCGATGGTGAGTCAGTCAGTAGCATCACCAAACGGTCAATACCGATCCCTTCACCTGCTGTTGGTGGCAGTCCATACTCAAGTGCCGCAACGAAATCAGCGTCAAAGTGCATCGCCTCATCATCGCCTGCATCTTTCTCAGCGACCTGTTTGCGGAAACGTTCAGCTTGATCTTCAGCGTCATTCAACTCCGAGAAGCCATTTGCTAGCTCACGACCCGCGACGAAGAACTCGAATCGATCGGTCACAAATGGGTTGTCGTCACTTCGACGAGCGAGAGGAGAGACCTCGGTAGGGTATTCTGTAATGAAGGTTGGTTGCTGCAGAAGGTGTTCAACGGTCTCTTCAAAAATCTCAATCTGGATTTTACCCAGACCCCAGCTATCTTTTACGTCGATGTCCAGACGCTCGGCAATCTGACGAGCGGCATGTTCATTCGCCAATGCTTCCGCTGTGATATCAGGGTTGTACTGCAGAATGGCATCAAATACTGACAATCGGGTAAACGGCTTAGCAAGGTCGTACTCAAACGTCTCTAGCACCTCACCCTCTTCATTACGAACCGTATTGATGATGGTTGTTGTGCCTAGCACCTGCTGTGCAACGGTACGAAGCATCTCTTCCGTTAGGTCCATTAGATCTTTGTAATCAGCATACGCCTGATAGAACTCGATCATGGTGAACTCTGGGTTGTGACGTGTTGAGAGACCCTCATTACGGAAGTTACGGTTGATCTCAAATACGCGCTCGAAACCACCGACAACCAGGCGTTTCAGGTAGAGCTCTGGCGCGATGCGAAGATACATATCGATATCAAGTGCGTTGTGGTGTGTCACAAAAGGACGAGCCGATGCACCACCAGGAATCGCCTGAAGCATTGGCGTTTCCGCTTCAAGGAAACGGCGCTCACTTAAGAACTGACGAATCGCGGCAATCACCTTAAAACGCGTCTCAAACACATCACGTGATTCAGGGTTAGTAATCAGATCAACATAACGCTGACGGTAGCGCATTTCAGTATCTTGAAGCCCTTTGTGTTTATCTGGCAGTGGGCGCAAGCTCTTTGTCAGCAACTGGTACTCTGCCATATCAACGTAGAGATCACCTTTACCTGACTTGTGCAATTCACCGCTAATGCCGACGATATCACCAAGGTCTAGCTGCTTAGCAAAGCTACGAGCCTCTTTGTTAACGTACGCCTGGATGCGGCCAGACATATCTTGGATCACCATGAACGCGCCACGGTTGAGCATCACTCGACCGGCAATAGAGACCTTAATGCCTGCAGCTTCTAGCTCCTCTTTGCTCTTCTCACCGTGTTCAGACTGCAGATCCTCTGCGTAGCTGTCGCGACGAAAAGTGTTCGGGAAGGCTTGGCCCTGCTCACGCAGTGCAGAGAGTTTTTCACGGCGCTCTGCAATCAAGCGGTTTTCATCAAGCTGTGTGTTATCAGACATGGTGTCTATTTCCTGTGTTAACTTTTAGAGACCAGCTTTTAAGCTAGCTTCAATAAACATATCCAGATCGCCGTCGAGCACGCGATCACAATTCGACGATTGAACGCCAGTGCGAAGATCTTTGATACGCTGATCATCCAGTACGTAACTGCGAATCTGACTGCCCCAACCGATATCGGCTTTAGTATCTTCAACCTCTTGGGCAGCCTCACGACGTTTCAGCATCTCCATTTCGTAAAGCTTGGAGCGTAACTGCTTCATACAGTTATCTTTATTCTGGTGCTGCGAACGCTGCGACTGACTCTGTACAACGATTCCAGATGGACCGTGGGTAATACGGACCGCCGACTCAGTTCGGTTGACGTGCTGACCACCCGCACCGGATGCACGATAAACATCGACACGAAGATCAGCCGGGTTAATGTCGATCTCAACATTGTCGTCGATCTCAGGAGAGACGAAGACAGATGAGAAAGAGGTATGGCGGCGACCACCAGAATCGAATGGGCTCTTACGAACGAGACGGTGAACACCCGTTTCTGTTCTTAACCAACCGAAGGCGTACTCACCCTCAAAACGAATCGTTGCAGATTTAATACCGGCCACGTCACCGTCAGACACTTCCATCAACTCGGTTTTAAAGCCTTTGCTCTCACCCCAACGAAGGAACATTCGAAGCATCATATTGGCCCAATCCTGAGCCTCGGTACCACCCGAACCCGCCTGGATATCCAAGAAGGCGTTACTTGAATCCGCTTCACCCGAGAACATACGGCGAAACTCAAGTTGCGATAACATGCCGCCTAGACGCTCAACTTCACTGCGAACCTCTTCAACGGTATCTTCGTCATCCTCTTCAACTGCCATCTCCAGCAGCTCCAGGCAATCAGCAGTCCCCTCAGTCAGCTCATCGATGGTCTTAATCACAGACTCAAGGCTTGATCGTTCGCGACCTAGCTTTTGTGCATGCTCTTGATCATTCCAAATATTGGGATCTTCAAGCTCACGCTCAACCTCTTCAAAGCGCTCAAGCTTCTCGTCATATTCGAGATAGCCACGCAACTCTTTAGTGCGTTCGGCATACTCTTTAAGGCTGTTAACAATCGGATTAATTTCCATAGTCGAGCAAATGTCCAAAAGGTCTTAAAAAAGGGGGCACATTTTACAGGATTTATCCTCACCTTTAAATCACCGTCTCGGCCTTTATTTCAACGTTTTTCATGCACCTCTATTGAGATAACGGACAAGCTAGTCCATCGTATGGGAATGACAAATTTTATCGATTTAACAGGCACCCTATATGGCTACCTAGCGGTACTCACCTTCCTTGTCGGGTACTATTTTGTGATCAGCGAAGACCGCACTCACCTAGCCAAATCCAAGCCGATGATGGTGGCCGCTGGTTTAATCTGGTTATTAGTCGGCCTTAGCTATTCCATCAATGGCCAACCAGAGCAAGCTGGCGCACTACTGGAACAGACCCTGCTTGAGTACGCAGAGCTTTTTCTGTTCCTGCTCAGCGCCATGACATTTATCCACGCCCTTGAGGAGCGCCACCTATTTTTGGCATTGCGTAGCTGGCTGATTGCTAGAGACTTTTCCCTAAGAACCGTGTTCTGGGTCACGGGTGGGTTGACCTTTGTCCTATCCCCCATTGCTGACAACCTCTCGACAGCGCTACTGATGGGCTCAGTCGTGATGGCTGTTGGCACCAGAACAGCGTCGTTCGTAGTGCTCGGCTTGATCAACGTGGTTATTGCCGCCAATGCAGGGGGCGTTTTCTCCCCCTTCGGCGATATTACTTCACTGATGGTTTGGCAGCAGGAGAAACTAAAATTCCTTGAATTTACCCATCTTATTGTTCCCGCACTGATCAGCTGGTTCGTGCCTGCTTTAGTGCTTAACCATTATCTTCCGACAGGCCCAGCGCAACTCCCGCATGAACAACAATCCATGAAGCCTGGAGCGATCGGCATGCTGATACTCTTTTTAGCCACGATAACGGCGTCAGTGTTAATCCATTCACTTCTGAAATTACCCCCGGTAATTGGAATGATGACGGGGCTAGGCGCGTTAAAGATTTATGGATACCTATTGTCAAAACAGGATCCTCTGTTGCAAGAGAGTGAATTGCGTGGACACCACATGGGTGCGATGACAAAACACCTCAAAGGGGATCACGGTGAAGTCGTCATGCGTTTTGATAATTTCCGAGTGGTTGAACGCGCCAGCTGGGATACATTAATGTTCTTCTATGGCGTTGTACTGAGCGTTGGTGGTTTAGCTGCCCTGGGCTATTTAGCCCTGATCTCAACGTCGCTTTACGGCAACTTTGGAGAGACCACCACCCATCTAATCATCGGCCTAAGCTCCTCATTGATCGATAACATACCCGTGATGTACGCCATTCTGAGCATGGATATGCCGATGTCGACTAACCAATGGCTATTGGCGACCCTCTGTATTGGCATTGGTGGCTCTCTGCTATCGATTGGCTCAGCGGCAGGTGTGGCTCTGATGGGCCAGGCGAATGGCATCTACACTTTCAGAGCCCACCTCAAATGGAGTTGGGCGATACTCCTTGGGTATGCACTATCAACCGGATACCATATAGTTTTTACATTGTGATTTTGTATTCATTAGCGAGCTTATCAACATGCAGAAAAAAATTGTCACCGTCTGGGATCTAAGCACTCGACTCTTTCACTGGCTTCTAGTCATGCTATTTGGCTTAAGCTGGCTGAGTGCAGAATTAGGTGGCAACTGGATGATCTGGCACACTCGCTTTGGATTTGTAGCTGCAGGCTTAATCACATTCCGCATTATTTGGGGAGTGATTGGCAGCGACTCCTCTCGATTCTCCCAATTCGTGAAACGTCCAAGCAGCGTCATAGCCTACCTCAAGGGAGAGGGGCAAAGAGACTACAACACACATAATCCTGCTGGCGCACTCAGTGTCATAGCCCTGCTAGGCTTAATGTTTCTACAGATGACGACGGGGCTGTTTAGTAACGATGACATTTTTATTGAAGGGCCATTAGCCTATCTAATCTCTTACGACGCTCAACTAGCGATGACGGAACTGCATGAGGCGATTTTTAATCTATTGATTTTGTTTGTCGCCCTGCATCTTGCTGCCATTATTTGGTATCAACGTTTCAAAGGTGAAAAACTGGTGCAAGCCATGCTGCATGGTAGAAAGGAGAGTGAAGAGGAAGCACCTAAGATTCGAGGCGGCATTCCTCTTTTTGTAGCAATCCTAGTAGGAGCGACTGTCAGCGCACTCCTATTTTGGATCTGATTAAAGGGTTAACGTTTCTCGCGGTAGTTGTCGTGACACCCTTTGCAGGATTTCGCGACAGCACCAAAGGCTGCTTTGGCATCCGCCAATTCACCACCAGATACGGCGACTAGCTTTTCAGCGGCTTCAGTCATAGTAACAAAGCGCTGATTGACATCATCTAAATTCTCCCAAAGCTCATCTTTAGCAGACGTCTCACCAAAATCAGAACCTTCGATAAACCCCTCAGCAGCAAGCGGCGCAACCGCTAAGAACGACTTAGCGTGATGAGCAAATTGCTCTGCATCATAATCAACCTTACCGCGAACCATGGCACCCATAGCACCAAAGTGCCAACCGTAGGCTTTAAAGATCCCTTGGCGATATTCAATAGCATCTTCCGCTCGATCAGCCTGTGCCAAAGGCGCAGCCAATAAAGCACAAGACAAAGTCGTTAAAACAACTTTCTTCAAAGACATAATCTCTCTCCGAGTTAACACTTCAATTTACAATTGTGGATAGATCAGATTGAACCAACGCTCCACACGATCTCTTGTTTCAAAGGACTGTGTATCCTCATCCAAGGCCAAACCCACGAAGGCCGTTTCACAAGGGATTAGCGCTTTTGAGGACTCAAAATCGTAACCTTCGACAGGCCATTCACCTATCAGCTTAGCACCCTTTTGTGAAATCTGTGCGGCAACTGTACCCATCGCATCAAGAAACCAATCGCCATATCCCAATTGATCACCCAATCCAAACAGTGCTACGCGTTTGCCACTGAAGTCGATTTCACAAAAACTCGACCAAACTTCTTCGAAATCTTCTTGTAACTCACCAAAGTTCCAAGTGGGCACACCAATAATCAGTGACGAAGCCTGTTCAACATCGGCATTAATCATGCTATCGATTGAAATTAGCTTTAGAGGCACCTCCCCTGGCCAGCACTCAACCATGAGTTGCGCTACGCGTTCAGTATTGCCTGTAGTACTTCCGTAAATGAGAGGGATCAAAAACTATTTGCCACCCATCGATTGAGAGGCAATTTTTTGAATCTCCTCTTGGGCGTTTTGAACCGTTTTCATATTCTGCTCAGCAGCCGCTTTAAGTGCAGCCTCTAAGCGCTGTGTATACTCTTTTTGCGCTTCGATGAACTCTTCAGGTGATTTTAGACCCTGAAGTGAATTAGCCTGATTCATGGTCGCTTGGATACACTGCTGGGTGTACTCAATCTGCTGATTGGTAATGCGCTGTAGCATCTCTTGTTGAACCTTCGCCAACTCTTGAAATGATTCAACACTCTGTTCGAACAGCTTTGTCATATCTTGAAACATTTGATAATCCTCAATGTCCATTTAAATTGACAGGTTTAACCTGCGCTACATCAATCATTACGTTACTCATAATAGAAATTCAGAGCAAGCGCTGTGGATTATGCAGTGAAAAGGTTATGATAGGGCCACTTTGATAACACTAACGGTTATTGACCATTAATTTGTTGGAATAGAATAGGAGGTCAGGTTTGACCAAAGCTCGTCTATTATCACTAGCCTTTGCATTGGCTCTTCCAGTCATGTCTGTTGAAGCCGCATCCATCATCGCAGCTGAGCGTGCCATTCAGTCAGCCGATTACACCAAAGCCCTTGAAGAGCTTAAGCCTCTAGCCAAAGAAGGTGATTTAGATGCTCTCTATCTAATGGGTACGCTGTACCGTGATGGCCAAGGTGTTGAAAAGAGCAAAGAGGATGCCAAGCAGTACTTCAGCAGTGCCGCTCGCCAGGGCCACCTAAAAAGTATCAATGCGCTTCGCGTCATGCGAAATGAGGTATACCTTGCCGAGTTCACACAACTTCTTCCCAAAGCGGAAGCGGGTGATGCCGATGCACAAAACCGAATTGGTGAAATGTACGAGTTTGGCCAAGGCGTCGAACGCGATCTAAACCTTGCCCTGCAATGGTTCGATAAAGCCTCTAACAATGGTTCACTGGTCGGGCTTCACAACTTGGCTAGAAGCTACAACTTCGGAAGCGGTACCGAGCAAAACTTTGCACAGGCAGAGAAGCTATACCTGCAAGCTGCTGAATCGGGATACACTGAATCGATGTTCTTCTTAGGCACGCTGTACGCTACGGGTAATGGTAATGACCTTTCAGTAAATCCAGACATTACTGCTTACGCATGGATGAAAGCGGCAGCCAATGCTGGCTCAACGACGGCTCAAACCATTGAGGCACGCCTGCTGATGAAACTGTCTGATACCGAACAGAGCGAAGCCAAAGCACTTGCTGACAAGCTCTCACAGCAGTACATAAAATAACCAATATCAGATGGGCCATGAAGAGCGCTACGGCGCTCTTTTTTATAAGTGGAATATTTTTGATAACTTATTTGTATATAAAATCACCAAACATTCTTGGAAGAGTTATTAAAAGATCATTAGTATTGCCACTCCTAAAAGGAGTCGAGCATGAATACTTTAAACACGACATCTACAGACTTTAAAACCCAGCTTCTTGAGCCAAACAAGCTATTCTGGCTTATGCTCTCTTCTGCTTTGTTGATTGCTTCCGCTGTTTATGTGTTTAATGAGCACGGCACATTTGAACTACTTGCTCTCATTTTAGGTGCAGCCCTAGGTGTCTGTTTGCTTCAAGCTTCATTTGGTTTCACGACCGCATGGAGAGAGCTTATCTCTAAACGTCGTGGTGCGGGCATCCGCGCTCAGATGATCATGCTCTCCCTGAGTGTACTGCTATTTTTCCCGACCCTGGCCTCAGGCGAGCTGTTTGGTCAATCGGTCACAGGATTTGTTAGACCTCTCGGCCTCTCCGTTGTTGCCGGCGCGTTCATGTTCGGTGTAGGTATGCAGATCGCAAGTGGCTGTGCTTCGGGTAATCTTTACCATCTTGGCGGTGGCCAACTGAGAGCCATTCCCGTCATGGCAGGCTTTAGTGCCGGTGCGCTATGGGCAACAGCTGACTATGAGTGGTGGACAACCTTGCCACAACTAGCGCCCATTGGATTGATCGAACTGCTGGGTCCAATCACCGCCATCGGTCTAAACCTGCTGTTATTCACTGCTATCTATCAGTTCACTAAACGTCTTGAAATTAAAGCTCACGGCTCGCTTGAAGAGTGTCAAAGTACTGGCACGACCAGCTTTGCAAGCAAACTGATTGCTGGACCCTGGCCACTGATTTGGGGAGCGGTTGGACTCACCATTCTAAACTTCGCAACACTCGCATTAATGGGCCGTCCATGGGCTGTCGCCCTTGCCTACCCTGTATGGGGTGCGAAAGTTGCTCAATGGTTAGAGCTCGATCTAGAGATCGACTTCTGGACCTACTGGATGTCACCTGGCCGTGAAGAGGCGCTCTACAACAGTCTCAGCCAGGACCCCGCATCATTGATGAATGGTGGTGTCATCCTAGGCGCTTTCTTAGCGGCGGCGATCGCCGGCAAATTCACACTCAAGATGAAAATGCCGATTCAAAATTTCTTAGCCTCCCTGCTAGGTGGTGTGTTATTGGGCTACGGTGCAACCATCGCTTATGGCTGTAACATTGGCGCATTTGTAGGCGGAGTGGTCTCTGGCAGTTTACACGGCTGGCTGTGGATCTTGTTTGCGTTTGCCGGTTCAGTGATCGGACTTAAGCTTCGTCCACTGCTTCGTTTAAAGTAAACTTTTCAGTACACTACGGCTCCGACAAAGGAGTTCAGTATGCCCAGACCGTTTCACGATGATGCTAACCAACATCAACTACCCTCTCTAATCATTAGAGTGATGGCAATGGTCTATGACACGCTGATCATTCTTGCCATTTGGTTCCTAATTGGTGCTGTTGGAGTCATCCTAAATCAAGGTGAAGCGGTCGACAGTTTTCTCGGCCAAGCGGCCTTAAAGTCGGCACTGCTCTGCTCAACATTCCTATTCTTTGGATACTCTTGGACCCGTTCCGGTCAGACGATCGGCATGATGGCATGGCGACTGCGAGCGCAGAGTGAAAAGGGGTTTTCGTTAACCTGGACTCAGGCACTGATTCGCTTTTTTGGTGCCGCTATCTCTATTGTCACTCTAGGAGCCGGTTACTGGGCGACACTGTTAAGTGATGAGCGCCTAACCTGGCATGAGCGCTGGTCAAACAGTGTAACCGTTCGACTACCAAAACCTGCCAAAAAGAGTTAGCGAACTCTAGAGAGTAACCATAAAGCGATGGCAAAGCTGATCGCAATGGGTAACAGCGCGGCCAGTAACGGAGAAAATCCTAGCACCTGACTGGCCGGCGCCAAAAGATCCTGACTGAATTTAAATACCAGTCCAATCACGACACCGGTGATAATTCTTTGGCCTACCGTAACACCGCGCAGCGGTCCAAAAATAAACGCAACGCCAATCATCACCAAAGCGATAATTGACAAGGGTTGTAGCAATTTATTCCAAAGGGCTAACTCATAAGAGGTTGAATCCACCCCTTGATCATTCAGATAGCTAGAGTAAGAAGATAGACCTGAGATAGGGAGTTCAACAGGGGGCACCAAAATGACTCGCAGCATCTCTTCCGTCAATTCGGTTGACCAAAAAGTCTCATCTAAATGACCTTTTTCAATACGCTGATCATTGATCAGTGCCGTCAATTCAACGTCAGTTAGCAACCAACCTTGACGCTCTTCAGAGTAATACCCCGACTTGGCAAAACTGGTTTGTTTGAGCCTAAGCTCTGAATCAAATTGGTGACGAGTGACACCTAAAATTTGCCCGTCAGGAGTGATTGCAGAGACATGAATGTATTCACCCGGTTGACGATACCAGCCGCCATCACCGTTATTTATTCGTCCAGACTCAGATTGAGCGGAAGCTTTAATGGCCCTAGCCGACTGCTGAGACTCAGGAACGCCCAACTGACTTGCTATTAGAGCAATGAATGCGATCAAACTAATCGGCTTTGCTACCGATAGAATCAAACGCATCATTGAAACGCCTGCAGCTCGCATCACCGTTAACTCGGAGTTAGAGGCCAAAACCCCCATACCGATCAACGTCCCTACAAGAGCACTCAGGGGTAATAGCTGATAGGCCAATCCCGGTATGCTTAATAAGGTGTAGCTGAACGCCGCACCGGATGTGTAGTGTTTATCAACCTCTCCCAGCTCATCCAAATAGAGCGAAATTCCCATCAAACCGACGATAATTAACAGAACAACGGCGATAGCAGAGAGAATATGAACGGCAATGTATCGATCGATTCGACTGATCACGATGCCTCCTTATTTCGAAACGGGAGAGCTGGAATCTTAGGTAGCTTATTCATGACTCGCTCCCAAGCCCCCTCATACAACACCATGTTGACGCCCACACCTAGAGCAATCAGATGCACAAACCAAATCATCCAACTACCTGCATCGCCCTGCTCTACTGCTGATCGAGCAGCCGTCAAACTTCCGATGTATATTTGATACATCAATATTGCAGGAATTAATTTGGCGTACCGCCCTTGGCGCGGACTGGTTTTAGCCAATTGAACGGCCAACAACACCACAATGATCGGGATAAAAGGCAGAGAGAGGCGCCAGTGCAGTCGGCTCACATACGCCGGTCGATCACTGCCTATCAAATCGAGCGTAGGGATAGCATCTAGATGATCAACCCTGACCGACAGTTCTGGATCATCAATCTTCAGCCCGTACTGCTCAAAGCCTATCTCTTCTAAAGCGAAATTTTCAGGGAAGTTGTAACGGTATCCTTCGTTAAATACCAAAAAGCGGCCCTGATCCTCAATGAACTGCTGCTGACCTTCACCGGCAACCAGAAGGTAGGATCGGCCCTGTTGATCACGACCAGAGACAAACAGATCAACCAGGTTACCAGCCTCATCAATTTTGCGAGCATAAGAGACCTGAGTGTTAGAGTTCGACACTTGGAATACGCCGGGTACCAACATATCGAGTTCGCTTCTCGAGCGCTGTTCGGCAACGATACGCTTCGCCTCATGCATGCCTGTAGGGGTCAGGTAGAGACTGATTGAAGCAACGATTGCAGCGACCAATAGAGCCGGCCCCATCGCATACCCGATCAGTTTCCAGGGCCCAGCGCCACAGGCCTTAAGAACCACCATTTCACTTTCAAGATAGAGACGACCATAGGCCAGCAAAATGCCCAAAAAGAAGCCAAGCGGAAGCAGAAGTTCTAGGATGAGCGGGATTCGGTTAACAACCAAATCCAGAATAACAGCAGTATCCAACTCCCCCGTAGCGGCGTCGGTTAAGTAGCCAATTAAACGGGTGCTGACAATGATAAGAAGCAAAATCGCCGTTACTGCAAAGGTTGTCGTCAACACTTCACGGGAAAGATAACGAAAAACAATCAAACGGCCGTTCCTACTAGGTGCATGGATTTCAAACTGATGCGATACTGTAGGGCACATTATCACCTAAACCTAAGTGCTTGTCTTGTTAGAGGAAACAGAAATGGATTTTGAGATCGTTAACGGATCGATTGAGAGTGTAGAAGCAGATTGTATCGTTATTGCGATTGCGGCAGACGGTGAACTTTCGGACTCGGCTAAAGCGATTGATAAAGCCAGTTCAGGGGCCATAAGCGATGTTGTTGCATCGGGTGATTTTTCCGGCAAACAGGGCTCTCTGCTTCTACTGCGCAGCCTTCCTGGTATCAACACTAAGCGCATCCTGTTAGCTGGTGTAGGGGCACAGAGTGAACGAACCATCATCAAACAGCAGCAACTGATTAAAAGCGCGGTGGATACCATCAAAACTCTGGGTGTTAAAACACTCTGCTTTGCCCTGGATCGGATCAGCGGCAATAGCGACGACATCTACCGTGACACACGAACTCTAGTAGAAGCTTCGTCGGCCGCGCTCTACCAATACGACACCACCAAATCCAAGTCTGCACCTGCATTAACACTTGAGCACATTCATATCCACCTACCTGAGGAAGATACTGAATTTGGAGAGGGTGCCCTTCTGGATGGCGTTGCTATCGCCAATGGGGTATCAACTGCTCGTGAGCTGGGTAATTTGCCAGGCAATATCTGTACACCTCTCTACTTGGCAGAGCATGCTCAAAATCTTGCGGAAGAGTTCGACAGTGTCAGCTGTGACATTCTAGATGAGAAACAGATAGAAGAGCTGGGTATGGGTGCGCTTCTAAGCGTCGGCAAAGGCAGTGTCATTCCGCCTCGCCTCATTGTATTGAAATACCAAGGTGCAGAGGATGCTAATGAGGCTCCGTATGCTCTGGTTGGTAAAGGCATCACCTTCGATACCGGCGGCATCTCATTGAAACCAGGCCCTGAGATGGACGAGATGAAATTCGACATGTGTGGTGCAGCCAGCGTGTTAGGTGCCTTCGAATCAGTGGCAGAGATGAACTTGCCATTGAACCTTATTACGATCGTTGCTGCGGCTGAGAACATGCCTTCAGGTGAAGCCTCTAAACCAGGTGACGTGGTAACGACCATGTCAGGTCAAACAGTAGAGATCCTTAACACCGACGCTGAAGGCCGACTGGTACTTTGTGATGCTTTGACCTATGTGCAACAGTTCAATCCTCAAGCCGTCATCGATGTCGCGACCCTGACAGGCGCCTGTATTATTGCACTTGGACATCAAGCAACGGGAGTTCTTGCGAACGATAATGAGCTTGCAGCTAAGTTGCTTGATGCAGGTGAATTTGCTGGCGATCGTGGCTGGCAGCTACCTTTATGGGACGAGTACCAATCACAACTGGATAGCAATTTTGCCGATATGGCTAACATCGGAGGTCGACCTGCAGGGACCATTACCGCGGCCTGCTTCCTATCACGCTTTACCAAAGAGGTTAGCTGGGCTCACCTAGATATAGCCGGTGTTGCTTGGAATAGCGGCAAAGCCAAAGGGGCAACGGGACGTTGTGTTCCTATGCTGACGCAATATCTTCTCGATATTGCTGAGCAGATTGAGGCCTAAACGTGCCTCGCGCAGACTACTACATACTCCCCAGCAGTGATCACGACAGTCGTGAACTGCTGGCGTGTAAACTCTGTGAAAAAGCCTTATCCCTTGGCCAACGCATCCATATACACACTGAAAATGAAGCTGATCTACATCAGCTAGATCAGACTTTGTGGAATTTTCGATCGGACAGCTTTGTACCGCATGCCATACTGGGTACTGAACTTAAATCGCCTGTCTCTATAGCCTGTGGTGAATTGCCCTCAGAACCTATTGATCTGTTTATCAATCTAGGTTTAACCGCACCAGAGGGTTGTCAATCAGCTTCTCGCTGCATCGAGATTGTCACTCAATCCGAAACGGTACTAGCGGCCACACGACACTCATGGGCCATGCGAAAAGCAGCCGGCTGGGAGTTACAGAGGCAAGATCTTAGAGATCGATCTTAAATTTGTCCTACGGAGGATATTAAATAAAAAACTGCTTATCCTCCCCGCCCTGAAAGCCGCCAAAATCGAACCTATATAAGCGTTGCAGAGCGAATAAAGAACCGCTCAACCACTGTCTATAAGGGTTCTCAAAGGGTATACTCCCACCCTTTAAATTTTTTCCAAAAGTAGAGAGGAGCTATCCTCTGCTACCGAACTAGAAAACAGAGACTACAGCACCTCATGGATAAGACGTATCAACCGCAAGCAATCGAGCAAAAGTGGTACCAAGACTGGGAAGAGAAAGGCTTTTTCGCACCGTCAGGTGAAGGTGATGCCTACTCAATCATGATCCCACCGCCCAACGTCACGGGCAGCTTGCATATGGGTCACGCATTCCAGCACACCCTGATGGATACTTTAGTTCGATACCGTCGTATGCAGGGCCGCAACACGCTCTGGCAGGTTGGTACTGACCATGCAGGCATCGCCACTCAGATGGTAGTTGAGCGCAAACTAGCTGCTGAGACCGGCGAGAGTCGTTACGATCTTGGTCGCGATGCGTTCATTGAAAAAGTCTGGGAGTGGAAAGGCGAATCGGGTGGCACCATTACCCGCCAAATGCGTCGTCTAGGTAACTCTGTCGATTGGCCAACCGAACGTTTCACTATGGACTCTGGTTTTTACCATGCCGTTCAAGAGGTCTTTGTACGCCTTTACGACGACGGCTTAATCTATCGTGGTAAGCGCCTCGTTAACTGGGATCCAAAACTTCACACTGCAATCTCCGACCTTGAAGTGGAGAACCGTGAAGTGACTGGCAAAATGTGGTATATCCGTTACCCGCTTGCTGATGGTGTGACAACCAAAGAGGGTAAAGATTACATTGTCGTGGGTACCACGCGTCCAGAGACACTGCTAGGTGACACTGGTGTCGCAGTTAACCCTGAAGATGAACGCTACGATGACCTAATCGGTAAAGAGATCCTACTGCCATTAGTCGGTCGTCGCATCCCCATTGTTGCCGATGAACATGCCAGCATGGAAAAAGGGACTGGCTGTGTAAAAATCACACCGGCGCACGATTTCAATGACTACGAGGTGGGTAAGCGTAACAAGCTGCCAATGATCAACGTTCTGACCCTTAACGCAGATATTCGTGATGAGGCTCAAACCTTTAACTTCGATGGCAGTGTTAACAAAGAGATCGATCCAACGCTACCTGAAAAATATCGTGGCATGGAACGTTTTGCTGCACGCCGTGCCATCGTCGCTGAATTGGAAGAGCTAGACCTTCTCGTGAAAATCGAAGAGAACGCGATGACCATTCCTTACGGTGACCGTGGCGGCGTGGTAATTGAACCGATGCTAACCGATCAGTGGTTCTGTGATGCTAAGACACTGGCTAAGCCAGCGATCAAAGCAGTTGAAGATGGCGACATTAAATTTGTCCCTAAGCAGTACGAAAACATGTACTTTGCTTGGATGCGTGACATTCAGGACTGGTGTATCTCACGTCAGCTGTGGTGGGGTCACCGAATTCCTGCATTCTATGATGCTCAGGGTAACGTCTACGTTGCGAACTCAGCTGAAGCTGCACGTGAAAAATACAACTTGGCGGCAGATGTAGAGCTTCATCAAGATGATGACGTCCTAGACACCTGGTTCAGCTCGGCACTGTGGACCTTTGGTACTCTTGGCTGGCCTGAAAACACGGAACGTTTGAAAACCTTCCACCCTACCGACACGCTTGTAACCGGTTTTGACATTATCTTCTTCTGGGTTGCTCGCATGATCATGATGACCATGCACTTCATGAAAGATGAAAATGGCAAACCTCAAGTGCCATTTAAAAACGTCTATGTGACAGGTCTTATCCGCGATGAGAGCGGCGATAAGATGTCGAAATCGAAAGGCAACGTGCTTGACCCTCTCGATATGATCGATGGCATCTCACTTGAAGATCTGTTGGAAAAACGTACCGGTAACATGATGCAACCTCAGCTAGCCGAGAAAATCGGCAAACGTACTGAGAAACAGTTCCCTGAGGGCATTACGGCGCACGGTACTGATGCATTGCGCTTTACATTAGCAGCACTCGCTTCAACGGGTCGTGATATCAACTGGGATATGAAGCGACTAGAGGGTTACCGTAACTTTTGTAACAAACTCTGGAATGCTGCCCGCTATGTCATGATGAATACCGAAGGTGAAGATTGCGGCAACAATCAAGAGCCAGTGGAACTCTCACTGGCTGACCGCTGGATTATCAGCCAGTTACAACGCACCGAAGCGACCGTCACCAAACAGCTAGACGAGTACCGCTTTGACCTTGCTGCACAGACACTCTACGACTTTATTTGGAACCAGTACTGTGACTGGTACCTAGAGCTGTCAAAACCTGTTCTATGGGATGAGCAAGCGTCTGAAGCGGCTAAACGTGGCACACGTCGTACACTGGTTCGCGTTCTTGAGACGATTCTCCGTTTAAGCCACCCTATCATGCCATTCATTACTGAAGAGATCTGGCAGACAATCAAAGGGCTGGCCGGTGTTGAGGGTGAGACACTGATGCTTAAGGAGTTCCCTGTTGCATCAGAAGAGAAGATTGACGAGCAAGCAGAAGCTGACATCGAGTGGCTTAAGGGCGTGATCACAGCGGTTCGAAACATTCGTGGTGAGATGAAAATTGCACCATCACAGGATCTTGAACTTCTGCTATCTAACTGCAGCAGTGAAGACACTCGTCGTTTAGCTGAGAACCAAACATTCTTGATGAAACTAGCCAAATTGAGCAGCATCACGACCCTAAACGAAGGTGATGATAAACCTCTTGCCGCGACTCAGCTGGTTGGCGCAATGGAACTGTTGGTTCCTATGGCGGATCTTATCGATAAAGAGGCTGAAATGGCTCGCCTTCAGAAAGAGATTGATCGCCTACAAGGTGAGATTGACCGAGTTGATAAGAAACTGTCTAACGAGAAGTTTGTTGCCAACGCACCTGAAGCCGTTGTGACTAAAGAGCGCGCTAAGGCTGATGATGCTGCACGCTCTAAAGTTCAACTAGAGAAACAGTTAGAGTCGATTAAAAACCTTTAAGCGACGTTGATAGTTAAAAAGGGGCTCAATCTAAGATTGCGCCCCTTTTTTATACCTCTAGCGTTAGCGATACACCTCTATACTCCAGAGCCAAAATCGCCACTTTGAAGGTCTCTAATTGAGCCAATTCAACTAACAGTGTTTTATCTACTATCTCTGTATAGCTAGCCGATAGCTCTTCAGCCGCTACGGCAGCGATGACCTGTTGAATGTCAGCCTCTAGCTCGTAAGGATATCGGATCTGGCACTCAATCTTAGGAGCACATTCAATGGTCGGCAGATGTTCTGAGAGCTCACTAACCGAGGCACCATAGGCTCTAATTAACCCACCGGCTCCCAGTTTAGTGCCACCAAAGTAACGTGTCACGACGACACCGATGTCTCCCAAATTTTTATGCATGAGGATATTAAGCATCGGCTTACCCGCTGTACCACTGGGTTCGCCGTCATCACTGGAGCCAGCGGCCTTAGGTGCCTGAGGTGCGCCTAAAATATAGGCCAAACAGTGGTGGCTGGCTTTAGGGTGCAGACGCTGCATCTCTGATTGCAGCTGATAGAGTGCATCAGTGGAACTAAGAGGGATTGCGGTCGCTATGAAACGACTTTTTTTGACTTCGATCTCATACTCAAATCGATCGACTGGGGAGAAGTAAGCAGCCATAAGCCTCCTTAAAGAAGAGGCTTAGACTACTGACATGAAGAGGAATGTAAAGTGATTACTTTTTCTGATCTTCGTTCATCAGGTTCTTCACTTTGAAGAAACCCCAAGTCATTACACCTGCCATTGCAGCCACACCTAGAAGGCTTGGCCAAACTGTTTCAAAAGTGTATGCATCAATACCGAACATTTCGTTACTCCTAGTTATCAAGTTTTAATAACTGTAACTCGAAGGCGGCAACAATATATTGATATAACTCAAGCTTGCAGGGCAGACTCAAGAACATTCGGATTTAACAGGGTCTGTTTTATAGCCAATAGCAATATTACTCGGCTAACTCGGCTAGCTCCTCTTCAGTGGCCATGCGGACATCAATCACCTCAACATCAAAGTTTAAATCCTGCCCTGCAAATGGGTGGTTAAGATCAACCTTCACCTCGCGGATATCGATCTCTGCAACTCGACCCAAGCGCGGCTCGCCATCTTCATCCTCTAGCTGAACCAACATCCCTTTTTGCAAACCTGGCATATCAGCAAAGGCCTCACGAGGAAGTACATCGAACAGCTCCTCATCACGTTCGCCATAGCCGCGACCCGCTTCTACAAGAACCTGAAAATGATCACCAGCCGATCGCCCGTCTAGCGCCTGCTCAAGACCCGGCACCAGCATCTTGTAACCATGGACGTAGGTGAGCGGTTCATCATTTCTCGAACCATCTTTTACCTCACTCTCATCACTTACAATGGCGTAGTGAAAGGTGACGTAAGCATCTTTACAAATATTCATTATCCAAAATCCTTAAGGTTGCAGGCGGGTAACGACCCAACCTGTGTCTGATGGTTCAAAACGAAAACGGTCGTGCAGGCGACTTTCACGCCCTTGCCAAAACTCAAAACGGGTCGGTACAAGTCGATAACCGCCCCAGTTATCGGGACACGGAACCTCAGTCATATCTGACAGCTGATTGACCGCTTGTTCAAGCACAGCTCGAGATTCGACTGGCTGACTTTGATGAGACACAGCAGCACTTCTCTGGCTACCCACTGGGCGAGAGTGGAAGTAGGTTTCACTCTCAATGCGATCGATCTTTTCAACCTGTCCGCGAACGCGAACTTGACGCTCTAACATCGGCCAGTAGAAAAGAAGTTCTGCTTGCGGATTGGCCGCTAACTGCTCCCCTTTCTCACTCGAATAGTTAGTAAACCAGGTAAACCCTTCTGAACTAAACTCTTTTAACAGAACAATACGCGCACTGGGCATCCCCGACTGATCAGAGGTCGCCAGAGTCATAGAGGTAGCATCTTTAGGATCCACAGCCAATGCATCCTGCATCCATGCATCAAACTGCTGAATCGGATCTCTGACTAAATTATCTTCATGAAGACCTGCAGCCAGGTATTCACGACGCACATCACTTAATTGGGTTGTCGACATCGAAACTCCTATCATTCAGATTTTCGAGAGTTATACTTAGGGAATCTAAGAATAAGTCCATGGCATCTCAGGTTTACAGTCAAATTCATCATCAAGGCGTGTTTTCGAAGGCCTAGCCAGCTAAGTCAAGAAAGCACAACACCGAGGGTGGATTTGACTGTGAACCCCGAAGGGCGTGGCCTTATACATGCATCTACGGTGTTGCTTCTCTTGCTAATGGCTAGACCATTAGCGGCGAAAAGCGCCTTGTATCTGCAAATATCAGGCCTCGCTGAGATACTATGTACTTGTTCGTAGATTCCCTAAACATATTATTACCGGTATCTGATCAGGATCCCAGCTCAAATGGCTAGAACTGCACAAATAGTGACGCTCATCATGGCACTCGCTCTTAACGGCTGTGTCGGTGTTCAAAACAAAGAGCTTCGCCTGCAGAACCTCGCCAAGTCTGAAGTCGATATGATCGTCGATCAACACATAAAGACGATCAACGCGATGAGTCGTGAACTCACCATCAAACTCTACAAACGCAACCCGCGCGAACTCAAAAAAGCGGCCGCTGGTACAACCGTTGAGACGCGCCTGAAACAGCTTTTAAGTTACCCAAGGCCCATCAGTCATCGAGAACTAAATAACCTCTACGGAGTTGATGCGCTCAAACTGGCTTTTGATGAGGAGTATCAAGGGGACCGAGTCTTCGCTCTAATGGTGGCTATCACAGGTATGGTTCACGCCTCATACAACTACCGTGAAGAGTTCTTTATGCTCAACGAAATCGATTCGCAAAAGCTATATAACTCAGCACGTAATTTAGAGAAGATCGCTTGGCAACTGCACAACTTCAAAACATCGAGTGGCGAACTGTTCATTCTGACTGACAGCATGAATGAGGGAGTCATCAACCTCAGCTACGAGCGACTCTTCGGGAAGATGATTGCCACTCAGGATATGCTCGCTGAGATTGTTGCGCAGACGACGGACCGAACCATCAATCGAATTGTGCTAAGCGTCGCTACAGCTCCCTTTCTGCCCATTTAAGGCAGTATAATCTTCTCAATCTTGTGGTTGGCATTCAGCGCTAACGTAATGTCCGCTCGTGTTGGAATCTCATCGAGCATCCAACGCGTCAATCGCTCATAGTGCGCTATGAAACGTGTAATCTCAGTGCCATCCATAATCCGCAATGGGTCTGCAGGAGCTATTTCGTCATACAGCAATGAGGCTCGATCTTTGAGTTTCTGCTCTTGGACCGTACGCCAATCGTACACCGCCTGCATGTTGGGCACTTTGAGCATGACGAGCATATCTAAAAAGCTGAACAGCTCTTGATAAGAGGTTGCCAGCTGTTGATTGACATAATGTCGCCAGATACCCTCAGGGTCTTCGAGGGTTTCAAGCTCATTAACAGGTGCAGCGAGCGACTCTTCAGGCTCGGCGATACCACCGACACACCATCCATCAAAAATAATGACATCCGCTGAACCATGCCATTCATGCCACATCTGTTCTGGCACACGCTCATCGGTCGATTTATCAAAAATTGGGATCCGAGTAAGGTCGTCTGGCCCCGCGTGCTTGAGTCGATTTAATAGCTCTATACCCAAATCGACATCATGGGTACCAGGCACTCCACGTGTCTTTAAAAGAGGGTGAACGGACTGTGCCAACGCGTCCCTCTCAGCACGCGTCAGATAGAGATCATCAATCGAAAAACCCGTCACCTTTAACCCAAAACCCTCGGTGAGAATCACCTCTAGGAGGTTATAAAGTGTCGCTTTTCCCGCCCCTTGTGCACCATTAATTCCGACAACCAAAGGGGAACCCGGCATTAGTCGATCCAATATAGAGCAAGCAACGGGCACGTAGATCTGCTCAAACAGCTCATTCAAACCAAGATCGACATCTAAAGACTCGACGGTCGGCGCAAATGCTCGAGTGACCGCATCAAGCGCCTTCGCTCTCATCTCTGGGGAACCAGGCAGCCTATGTTTAGGCCAGGTCACTATGCTGCCCATCAGGCATCACTCCTTTTAAGAAACTCTGTAATTGCTTGGACCTCAAAGGGCGTCATTAGAGGCGGCGCGTGTCCAAGACCCTGTAACTGCAACAACTCCAAATCGGGCTTGTGTTCAAGCATTGCATCCACAATCTCTTGCGTCAGCAAGTCAGATGCGGTGCCGTGAATCAGCATCTGCGGGCACTCTATCACTTGCCATAATGGCATAAGATCAATGTCTTCGTTAGAACCCAAGCGAACGTTAGTGGCAATGGCTGGGTCATAGTGAAGATGCAGGCCATCATCAGCCTGTCGTGAACCATATTGAGCCACTCGCTGCCATTGCACTTCGGATAAATCGCGAAAACTGGGGTAAGTGCGTTTGATGTGATCAATAAGCGCCTGTTGATCGGTAAACAGAGGATCTTTAACGTAGGCTGCAATGCGCTGCAGAGACGCTTTGGGTATGTGACAACCCACGTCGTTCAGAACAAGTTTTTCAATATTGGCTAGCTTCAGGCTTGCGGCAGCCATAGCCAGAATCCCACCAAGGGAGGTACCCACCCAATGGACAGGCCGGTTATCTACAGCGTTCAACACCGCACTGATAGCCGGCAGATAGCTCTCTGGACTGTACTGCTCAGGTTGTTTCAACCAATCACTCTGACCACGTCCAGGCAGATCAATAGCAATACAAAGAAAATCATCCCTTAGCGCTTCGATCAACTCATCAAAATCACGACTACGGCCTAACAGTCCGTGAACACAAAACAACACTTTTTTTGCCAAAGGAGAACCACTCTGCCAATAAGCGACACGATAGCCGTCACCGTCCAAATGATAGGTAGTCGATTTTAATTCCATGAAATCTCAAACGCTGGGTAAAGTTTTGTAAAATCTTGCCTGATCTCATTGAAACGGTCCAGTTTCGCTGTGCGAACGTAGATCTCAAGCGGTATACTTACTGACAATTTAATTTAACTTTGTAGGGAGAAAAGCCTCCGTGAAACGGTTACTGAAATGGCTTCTACCAATCATCATTCTTGGCATCGCTATTGCTGGATTCATCTCGTTAAAATCAAGCAAACCCAAAATGCCACCCAAACCGATCACGGAACGATCTTGGAGCGTTAATGCAATTGCCGCGTCACCTCAATCGATCGCGCCAGAGATTGAGCTCTATGCTGAAGTTGAAAACCCCCGCCAAGTGGTTCTGCGCGCCTCGATTGCTGCCGATGTTCAATCGGTTGAAGTGCGTGAAGGGGCAACGATTAAACAGGGTGATCTACTGATTCAACTCGATACCCGCGACATCGATCTTCAAATCGCTCAACAGCGAGCCCAAATCGATGCTCTAAAAGCACAACTGTCGGCAGAACTGCTTCGTTTTGAAACCGATAAAAAGGCCTTGGCGATTGAAGAAGAGATGCTGGTGATTGCGCAACGCTCTCAACAGCGCCAACTTAACTTATCAGGTAAAAAACTCGCCAGCCAAGAGCAGCTTGATACCGCTGAGATGAACACCCAACAACGTCAATTGAGCCTTGTAACTCGCAAGCAGTCTTTGGCGGACCACCCCAACCGCGTTGCGCAACTCAGAGCATCGATTGCCCAGTCACAGGCTCAATTAGATAAATCTCTGCTTGATCGTGAACGTGCTTTCGTAAAAGCACCTTTCGATGGTCGTGCAACCAAAATTTCAATTGCCGTCGGTGACCGCCTAAGAGCCAATGATGCGCTTGCCTCTGTCTATCCGAACTCAGATCTTGAAGTTCGTGCTCAACTACCTAGCCGTGCGCTAGCACTTATTAAGAGTCAATCGTCACTCGCTGACCTTGAGGCTGTCGCAAAGATTGATGGTCAGCAGTTCGAACTTGAACTTGATCGTCTCAGTGCCGAAGTTGCGACTGGATCGACCGGTGTGGATGGCCTGTTCCGTTTTGTCGATTCTGACTACCTACCCGAGCCTGGTCGCACCATCAGCGTTGCACTGACGCTACCAGAGCTGAATGATGTCATCGCACTGCCGCCAGTGGCGCTTTACGGCACGGATCGCATCTATCGTGTCACCGACTCTCGACTCGAAGCGGTCACAGTCAACCACCTCGGTTATCGAACTAACTCAGATGAGAAGCGTGAGATTTTGATCAAAAGCGATCAGCTCAACGCCGGTGATAAAATCATTACAACCCAGCTACCCAACGCGGTCAGCGGCATGTTGGTTGAGGTGAAACAGTGAGTCAGGCTACCGGTCTAAAAGGGTTTGTCAGCCTATTTACGACCCACCGGGTTGCGGCAAACCTGTTAATGATATTGATGTTGGCAGCCGGTCTTTTGGGCCTTAACCGTCTTAACATCCAGTTCTTCCCAACCTTTGAGCTCGATATTATCAACATAACCGTTCCCTGGAGCGGTGCCAGTGCTGAGGATGTGCAGACCTCTATCGTGGTTCCTGTAGAGGAGGAGCTTCGTGCGCTTGAGGGGATCAAAAAGCTCTCGGCCATTTCACGTGATGGCAGCGCCGTTTTTCGTCTAGAGATTGAAGATGGTACCGATGTAGATTACACCCTATCAGAGGCAAAGCAGAAGATGGATGCTGCACGTTCAGCACTGCCTTCTGATGCAGAAGACGCTGTTGTACAGCTACTGACGCGATACGACAACATTGCTGATCTTATCGTCACCAGTGATCGCGCCTCTCTTGAAGAGCTAAGAACTCTCGCGCGCACCTACGAGCAGCAACTTCTTCAGAGTGGCATTCGTAAAATCGATTTTACCGGCATGCCTGAGCAAGAAATTGCTATCCAATTCAGTCCAGACAACCTTAATCAACTAGGCCTTACGCTGAGCGATATTTCGGGATTAATTCGCCAACGCTCAGTTGACCTACCTGCTGGCGTTGCAGCACAGGATGATGGCGCTCGAAGAATTCGCAGTTTAGGCCAACAACGCGATGTTACCGGCTTTGAAGAGCTACCTCTGATCACTGCAGGCCAAGGCAAACTGGTTCGCCTTGGCGATATCGCGTTGATCGAGCAGCGTGACAAAGAGGATCAAGTACGCCTCTACCATGAAGGTAACCCAGCAATTGTTCTAAGCCTGAAACGAACGGAATCAGAGAACAGCTTAAAGACGGCCAATCTGTTTAACACTTGGCTGGAAGAGACCCGCCCTACTCTGCCAGAAGGCGTTGAACTGCTGACCTACAATGAGCAGTGGACACTGATCAAAGACCGTATCGATCTTCTTATCGAAAACGGTGCGAGCGGCTTGGTTCTAGTTGTCTTGATTCTATTCCTCTTCCTAAACGGCCGTGTCGCGTTCTGGGTGACCATTGGTATTCCAACTTCCTTTATGGCGACCCTAGCGGTGCTCTACTTAGTAGGCGGCTCGATCAATATGATTTCGCTGTTTGCACTGATCATGGCTCTGGGCATCATTGTCGATGATGCGATTGTCGTTGGTGAAGATACCCTCGCACATGCTCAGATGGGAGAGAGCTCTCGACGTGCCGCTGTTGGTGGCGCGCTTCGAATGCTCGCTCCTGTGACCGCCTCATCGATGACCACCATCGCGGCCTTTCTGCCACTGATGATGATCGGCGGTATCATTGGCAACATTCTGTTTGATATCCCGCTGGTGATCATCTGCGTCATCATCGCCTCGCTGGTTGAGAGCTTCTTGGTGTTACCAGGCCACCTCCACCACTCATTAGCACGAGGGGATGCAGCCCACCCATCGAAAATCCGAATCAAGCTGGATAATGGGTTTAACTACTTCCGAGACCGCATCTTCAGACGTTTCGTTGAAACGGCAATCAACTATCGTTGGGCATCCATTGCAACCGGTGTCGGTGTACTGATCTTTGCTGTGGGCCTACTTCTCGGTGGTCGAATTCAATTCACCTTTTTCCCAAGTACCGACCAAGACACCTTCTCGATCAACACTCAGTTTGTCTCTGGTACCAGTGGTGATCAGGTCAGTGAGTTTCTCTTCTACATCGAAGATCAACTTCACAAAACAGATCAAGAGCTGGGTGGTGGCATTCTTAAGTTCGCGCTTATTCGCCAAAACATCTCCCAACCATCACGTAATGCGTCGCCTAAACGCGGTGATATTTATGGGTCGATTCAGGTCGAGCTTACCCCAGGGGACAACCGAGAGGTCTCGACTAAAGCCTTTACAAGAGCTCTGCGCAAAAACATTGAGCAACCTGCCGGCCTAGAGCGCTTATCGATCGATGTCGATCGAGGTGGCCCTCCAGGTAAACCGGTTGAAGTTCAACTCACCGGCAGCAATATCAACCTGTTGAAACAAGCCTCACTTGAGCTCCAAGAGAAGCTGAAGGTTTATAACGGGCTCAGTAATATCGATGATGACCTCCCGTTTGGTACTTCTCAGCTAATCTACACCCTGACTCCGGCTGGTGAAGCGGCAGGTTTAAGACTTGAGCAGGTTGGACGTCAGTTAAGAGCTGCCTTTGATGGCCAAGAGGTACAGAGCTACTTTGAGGGCCGTGATGAGATCAGTGTGCGCGTTCAGATGCTCGATGAGCAGAAGAATCAACTAAGCTCGCTCAGTCAGCTACCGATCGTGTTACCGGATGGCCGAGTGACACCGGTATCCAACGTCGTCAACTTCACCGCACGTCAGGGTTTCGATTCACTTCAACGTATCGATGGTCTTCTGTCGATCAACGTATCGGCTGACCTTGATGAGAGCGCCAACAATGCCAATGAGATCATCGCTGACCTGCAACAGAAGGTGATGCCTGAGATCCTTGGTAAGTATGGAGTTGATTCGAGCTTTGAGGGTAAAAACCGTGATCAACGCGAAACCCTGGGTGATATGAAAACCGGCCTAGTCATTGCATTGGTGCTGATCTACGTGATTCTGGCTTGGGTATTTGGTTCCTACAGCTGGCCAATCACGATCATGCTGACCATTCCGCTTGGATTAACCGGCGCCCTATTGGGACACTGGGTGTTAGGACTGGATCTGACCATCCTGTCACTGTTTGGCTTCTTCGGTCTTTCCGGGATCGTGATCAATGACTCAATCGTCTTGGTGACGTTCTACAAGAAGTTACGTGAACAGGGTATGGCGATTAAAGAGGCGGCTATTGAAGCCTCCTGCCAGCGCCTGCGTGCCGTGCTGCTAACATCACTAACAACCATTGGCGGCCTGACACCCATCCTATTTGAAACCTCCATTCAAGCTCAGTTCTTGATCCCAATGGCGGCTGCCATCGTATTTGGATTAGGTTATGGCACCTTGTTAATACTGGTTGTGGTTCCATCCCTGCTGACACTGATCGAAGGGGGTCGGGAGAAGCTAGGAATGAAACCGATCAGCTCTTACTCGGTCGATACACCTTAAAGCAAATTACGACCTGTGTTCTAAGGCGGCGATCCATTTATTGGATCGCCGCCTTACGTTATACTGTCGCACCCATTTTTAATGACTAGAGCGCTTGGTCGCTTGAGACACTGTTTATGAATCGAGATCTTTCGTTACTACAGCCTTATCCTTTTGAAAAACTGGCAAAGCTATTGGGCGGTCTAAGACCACCTCAAGAGATGGAGCACATCTCATTGGGCATCGGTGAACCGAAACACCCTGCCCCTGAGTGTGTGACTAAGGTGTTAAACGAAACCGTCGATCTTGTTGCAAACTACCCAACGACCAAAGGCAGTGCCGAGCTTCGCGATACGATTGCCGCTTGGGCCACACGACGCTTCAAACTGAAGAGCGATAGCCTAACTGGAGAGCAGAACGTGCTACCGGTAATGGGTACTCGTGAAGCGATCTTTGCTTTCACTCAGTGTGCAGTCGATCGCAAACCAGGGGCTTTGGTACTATCACCAGATCCCTTCTACCAGATCTATGAAGGGGCCGCTTACCTAGCGGGAGCAGAGCCTTACTTCTTACCCACTTTGGCTGAAAATGGGTTTATTCCAGATTACGACTCGATCACTGATGATATTTGGGAACGTTGTGAGCTGCTATTT
Source organism: Marinobacterium sp. xm-d-530 (assembly GCF_013283365.1). Classification (GTDB taxonomy): domain Bacteria; phylum Pseudomonadota; class Gammaproteobacteria; order Pseudomonadales; family Balneatricaceae; genus Marinobacterium_E. The sequence goes on from NZ_WBYM01000006.1 coordinate 65,981, forward strand.
ATCTGTTCACCCAACAACCCAAGCGGTTCAGTCCACTCTGCAGAGACCATCAAAAAGCTGATTGCGCTAGCGGATAAATTCAACTTTATCCTAGCCTCTGATGAGTGCTATTCCGAGATCTATTTTGACGAAGCGAACCCACCCGTAGGTCTCCTAGAGGTCTGTGCGCAACTTGGCCGTCACGATTACAAAAATTGTGTCGTATTCCACAGTCTCTCAAAACGTTCCAACCTGCCTGGACTTCGCTCAGGTTTTATCGCCGGTGATGCCGCTCTAATCAAGCCGTTCCTGTTGTTCCGCACCTACCATGGATGTGCGATGCCACTTCAGGTTCAGAAAGGCTCCATTGCTGCTTGGAATGATGAGACTCACGTCCAAGATAACCGTGAACAGTACCGTCAGAAATTTGCGGCCGTTCTTGAGATTCTTGCACCGGTTATGGATGTCAAAATGCCGGATGCTAGCTTCTACCTTTGGGCGAAGACACCGATCGATGACGACGCTTTTACCGCAGGACTGTTTGAACAACAAAACCTAACAGTGCTACCCGGTCGTTACCTATCGCGTGAAACCGATGCAGGTCTCTACCCTGGTGCCGGTTATGTTCGTATGGCACTGGTAGCAACGGTTGAAGAGTGTGTCGAAGCGGCTTGGCGAATTCGCCGTTACATCGAGTCGCTGTAAGGATGGCTATGAACCTTTACGGCATTCCAAACTGCGACACGGTAAAAAAAGCGCGCAAGTGGCTCACTGATCAGGGTGTGGAGTTTACCTTCATCGACTTTAAAAAGAGCCCACCCACCGTTGAACAGATTAAGCAGTGGGTTGACGCGGCCGGTATTGAGGTTGTCCTAAACAAACGCGGTACAACCTGGCGCAAGTTGGACGATGCCACAAAAGCGATTACAGATGAGTCTGTATTGATCAATTTGATGAGCGAACAGCCCAGCATGATCAAACGCCCAATTTTTGAATTCAATGGTCAGATTGAGGTCGGTTTTACCCCTGATACTCAATCGGCATTAACGATTTAACACGAGGATATAGAGATGACTAATTTTGCATTTGGCCTAGGTGTAGGTACTAAATCAGCGGCTGGCGACTTGCTAGAGGTCTACTACAACCAACCACTGCTTAATGCAGACTCAGCACTGGTTAATGCTGCAGGTAAAGCCGTGGGTTACACCGGTGGCAACGCTGCGATCGAGGTAGATGCCGCTCAGCTAAAAGCTCTAGAGGCTGCATTTTTGAGCGTTGGCGCTGAAGATCAAGCCGAGATTGTCGAGGTTCTTGAAGGAACCGCACAGCCCGTCATCTTGACAATCCTTGAATCTGACGATGCACCAACGACCACGGCTGAAGTCTACCTTAAGCTGTCATTGATCTCGCACCGTCTCGTTAAGCCTCACGGCCAGAACCTAACCGGTATCTTTGGTCTGCTACCGAACATCGCCTGGACGAACGAAGGTCCAATCGCGGTCGATGAGCTCTCTAAGCGCCAGCTAGCCGCTCGTGCACAGGGTCGCATGCTTCACGTTCACTCAGTCGACAAGTTCCCACAGATGGCGAACTACGTTGTGCCAACGGGTGTTCGTATCGGTGCCGCATCTCGAATCCGCCTAGGTGCTCACGTAGGTGAAGGCACCACTGTTATGCACGAAGGCTTCATCAACTTCAACGCAGGCACTATGGGTGTCAGCATGGTTGAAGGTCGTATCTCTGCCGGCGTCGTCGTAGGAAACGGCTCAGACCTAGGCGGTGGTTGTTCGACTATGGGCACTCTCTCTGGCGGCAACAATGTCATCATCTCTGTTGGTGAGAACGCACTGCTAGGTGCCAATGCAGGTCTAGGCATTCCACTAGGGGATCGCTGCACACTGGAAGCGGGCCTCTATGTAACAGGCGGCTCGAAAGTGACCATTCTTGATGACCAAAACAACGAAGTAACCACGGTTAAAGCGTCTGAACTGGCTGGCAAGTCGGATCTACTGTTCCGTCGTAACTCACAAAACGGCCGTATCGAAGTTAAAACAAACAAGTCAGCAATTGAGTTGAATGAAGAGCTACACGCTCACAACTAATCCTGAAAGACAAAGGTAGATAGAAGATGACTCAGCGCTCCGCCACTCTCGAACTTGCTTGCGATCTAATCAGCCGCCCTTCTGTTACCCCAGAGGACGCAGGTTGCCAAGCAATGATGTGTGAGCGCCTTGAAGCGCTGGGCTTCACTATCGATCATATGCCGTTTGAAGAGGTGACCAACTTCTGGGCACGTCGAAACCAAGAGGGTCCTGTACTCTGTTTCGCAGGACACACTGATGTTGTGCCAACCGGCCCTATTGAGCGCTGGAAAACTCCACCCTTTGAACCGACCATCATTGATGGTCAGCTGCACGGGCGCGGCGCGGCTGATATGAAAGGCAGTATCGCTGCCTTTATGACGGCACTGGATCGATTCGTTGCTAAACATCCGGATCATAAAGGCTCTATCGCTCTTCTGATCACCAGTGATGAAGAGGGTCCCTACGTCAATGGCACAACGCGAGTCATTGATACCTTGGAAGCTCGCAACGAGAAGATCACCTGGGCAATTGTGGGCGAGCCATCGAGCACAACCTTGGTTGGCGATGTCATCAAGAACGGTCGTCGCGGATCGCTTGGCGCCACCCTGAAAGTGAAAGGGGTTCAAGGCCATGTCGCCTACCCTCATCTGGTGCGCAACCCCATTCACGAATTCGCGCCAGCATTAGCCGAACTGTCACAAACTGAGTGGGATCAGGGCAACGACTTCTTCCCACCCACCAGTTTTCAAGTCTCTAATATCAACGCAGGCACCGGTGCGACCAACGTTGTACCTGGCGAAGTCGAAGTGAAGTTTAATTTTCGTTTCTCAACCGAGGTGACTGACACTGAACTGCGAACGCGTGTTGAATCGATTCTAGAGAAGCACAATGTTGAGTATGAGATTGAGTGGAACCTATCGGGTCAGCCTTTCCTTACGGCAGCCGGTGATCTAGTCGATGCGGCTCGTGATGCCATTCGATCGGTCACAGGTCGAGAGACCGAACTATCGACCAGCGGTGGTACATCAGACGGTCGCTTTATCGCTCCGACAGGTGCACAGGTGGTTGAGCTAGGCCCTGTTAATGCCACCATTCATAAGATCGATGAAAACGTCTCTGTCGCCGATCTAGACACCCTCTCCGAGATTTATGAACAGGTCATGATCAACCTGTTGACTGACGCCTAACATGGAGCTGATCTGCCCTGTCTGTCAGGAGCGACTATCACTCAACGAGCAAAAGAAAACGCTCCGATGTGATAACAATCACAGCTTTGATCGAGCCAAACAAGGCTACTGGAACCTGCTTTTAGTGCAAAACAAACGCAGTAAGGATCCTGGTGACAACCCCGAGATGATTGCTGCGCGAAGTGACTTCTTGAATGCCGGCTATTACGCCCCAGTCTCAGACACTTTGAACGAACTAGCTCGGCAATATACTGACACCCACCCAAGCGTTATCGATTTAGGCTGCGGCGAAGGCTACTACACCCTCGCACTGCAAAACACCTTAGATCAGGCCGAGATTCTAGGCTTAGATATTTCCAAACACGCCATCAAAGCGGCCTGCAAACGCTCGAAGTCAATCACCTGGGTGGTTGGATCATCAGCTAACATCCCAACAGAGAATCACAGCTTAGATCTCGCTGTCATCGTATTCAGCCGCATACTCGGCGAGCCTATCGCAAACGCCCTGAAAGAAGATGGACACTTAATCATTGCCTATCCAGGCGAGCGCCACCTCTACTCACTGCGCGAAGCGATCTACGATGAGGTGCGAGAAACCGACTCTTCACCCGAAAGCGCTTTAGGTACACAGTTCGAACGCATTGATGAGCGACGTGTTCATTTTGAGATTGAACTCACCTCACGCGACGCACTGCATAACCTATTTATGATGACCCCCCACGGCCAACGCGCAGCAAAACAGCTGGCTGATTATCAACAATTCACGACCGAAGTGGATATTCATCTCGCAGTTTTCAAGAAAAGCGCCTAAATTACCCCTATACCCTGTCATTCGCGTTAAGGAACAGTGATGAGCGAGCAACGCCACCCCGACATCGAGGTCTACGTCAAAGAGCGCACAGCCCAACAGATCCTAGAGTGGGTCCAAACACTCGGCACCCTGACAACCGATAAGAGCACTAAAGAGTCGATAAAATCTAAGCTCCTCATCGGCGATGTTGAAATCCCCGTTTTGATTCAACAGCGTGTTATCGGTAAAGCGTGGAGCTCTGTTTGGTTTGATAGCAGCGAGACACCCTGGGCAACCGATCTCGAATGTGCGCATCAAATCGCGAAAGAGATGGAGACTCAAACTCGCTGTATCGCCTCCGGCTGGCAAGAGGGAGATGAGCCCGATGAGTGGTATAAAGTCCACCAGGGGGTCGAGGAGAAAATTGTATGGAATACGAACTAAAACAGCCTGCACTACTCCACGCTCTTTTGCTAGATGGTCAGGGCGGTGCTATTGCACTGAATTCTGAACAGATCTCTCAGCGGAGTGAGCTTGACGGTGAAGTTTGGATACATTTGGACTACACCGAAAAAGAGAGCCACACCTGGCTAGAGGAGCACTCAGGTCTATCGCAATCAGCGATCGATACCCTTCTAGCTGATAAGGTTCGTCCAAGAACAACCAGACTCGATGATGAACTGCTCATCGCATTGCGAGGGGTCAACTTAAACGTCAATTCTGACCCTGAAGACATGGTCTCTATACGCCTTCTTCTTAAACAGAATTGTCTCATCACGACACGCAAGCGTCGCCTACAATCTGTGACACAACTGGTTGAACAGCTCCAACAGGGCAAAGGTCCACACACCCTCTCGGATCTGATCACAGAGTTGGCAGACGGCCTGACAGAACGTATTGGTCGTTTAGTAGAAGAGTTAGATGTGCGGCTTGAGTCCCTTGAAGAGCAACTGGAGCAACAGGGCTCAAAGAGCCTGCGTGAACCGCTAGCCGAGATGCGTACGACTAACGCTCGACTCAAACGTTATTTAGGCCCACAAAAAGAGGCTCTGACACAATTGATAGCCTCTAAGAGCACTCTTCTCAATGACGATCATCGCGCCTCGCTGTTTGAGACGAATGACCACCTCACTCGTCATATAGAAGATCTAGACATGTTGCGAGAACGCGCAGGTGCGGCACAAGATAGCATCATGGCCCAGCTGTCAGAGCAACTGAATGAGCGTCTATACCTTCTCGCCATCATCTCCGGACTCTTTCTACCCTTAGGATTTTTAACCGGTCTACTCGGAGTAAATCTTGGTGGTATACCCGGTGCTGACAACAGTTCAGCGTTTTTCATTTTCCTAGCGGCTCTATCGGGTACGACCGGCTTACTGGTCTACCTACTTAAGCGCAAAGGCTGGCTCTAGTGGGCCGTTGGCGACCCCCTGCAGAGAAGAGCTCCCCCTACATTACCAAAGAGGGGTATGAGCGCTTGAATGCAGAGCTTAAACATCTTTGGAAGGTCCGACGTCCTGAGGTCACACAAGCCCTCAAAGAGGCTGCTGCAGAGGGCGATCGCTCAGAGAATGCCGAGTACATCTATCGTAAAAAAGAGCTCAGAGAGATCGATAGGCGCGTTCGATACCTCGCTAAACGTATGGATCACTTTAAAGTGGTCGAGCATCTACCAGAGCAACGCGATACCGTCTTCTTTGGTGCTTGGGTGACCCTAGTTGATGAAGAGGATAACGAGATTGAGTACCGAATTGTCGGAGCCGATGAGATCAACCCTAAACTAGGTTACATCAGCGTTGACGCCCCACTGTCGAAAAAACTGCTAAAGCGTCAACTGGGCGAAGAGATAGAACACAATACACCAGACGGAAGAACACTCTGGTATGAGATATTGGCGATACGATATGAGTAGCAAGAAATGGTGGGTCGTATAGGATTCGAACCTATGACCAATTGATTAAAAGTCAACTGCTCTACCAACTGAGCTAACGACCCTGAACAGGTAATGTGAGATTTGTGAGAATGGTGGGTCGTATAGGATTCGAACCTATGACCAATTGATTAAAAGTCAACTGCTCTACCAACTGAGCTAACGACCCACTCCAAATCTCGGTTTGGCTCCTCGAGCTGGACTCGAACCAGCGACCAATAGATTAACAGTCTACTGCTCTACCAACTGAGCTATCGAGGAATAAACCTTGGACATCCTAATGGCGGAGGGACAGGGATTCGAACCCTGGGAGCCTCTCGACTCGTCGGTTTTCAAGACCGGTGCTTTCGACCACTCAGCCATCCCTCCGTTAGGATGGGCGCAGATGTTACCGTCCTCAGTTTTTCTGTCAACCATTAGCCACAAAAAATTCACAAAAAAGTGAAAAAAAGTTCTTTTTTGATCACCCAATGATCAGTTTGTTCAAGGATTGATCAGACAAGCGACATAAATCGGAAATCTTCCAACAAACGCCTTAGCGAATTGTGATGAATGTCAGTACTTGCAGCGACCGCCCTGTGATAGGATTCGACTAACAATTTCTACATTGAGTAACGCTATGTACAACATTCCTAAGGTCAATCTTCGGGGCAAAGTATCTGATATCGAGTGGCAAACACGCATCGATTTAGCTGCAGCCTACCGACTGGTCGTACTGCATGGTTGGGATGATCTTATCTATACCCACATCTCGGCACGTATCCCCGGTACCGAAGAGCTACTGATCAACCCGTTCGGCCTACGATTCGATGAGGTAACCGCTTCCAATCTGGTCAAGATCGACATTGATGGCAATAAAATCGATCCGGACTTTCCGTATGACATTAACCCTGCGGGTTTTACCATTCATAGCGCGGTGCACCTCGCACGCCACGAAGACCAGTGCTCATTTCACCTGCATCACCCTGATCTGATTGCGGTTGCGACTCGCAAAGAGGGACTACTGCCATTAAGTCAGTACTCAGCCTTTGCGTTAGCCAGCATCGCTTACCACGAGTATGAAGGTCTGGCGGTTAATCCAGAGGAGATCAAGCGTCTACAGGATGATCTTGGCAACGCTAACTTCTTCATGCTGCGAAATCATGGTGCACTGACAATGGGCAAAACCATTGGCGACGCTTTCATGCACATGTACGACCTGATTATGGCCTGTGAAGTGCAGGTCAAAATGCAGCATAACGCGACTGATATTGTTCCTGTTCCACAAAGCGTGATCGATGGCATCAAAGCCCAGGCCAATGTCGTACACACTGGAACAACGGGTGGCCAAAAAGCTTGGCCAGCGATGCTACGAAAAGTTAAACAAGCTTACCCAGAATTTGATCAATAATTATTAGAGTTTAAGCAATGAAAATCACCGAAGTAGAGATTTTTGATATTCACTGTCCAGAGCGTCCACCCTGGAACCCTGTCTTTGTCCGCATTCATACCGATGAAGGCATTCACGGCCTCGGTGAAGCGGGCCTCGCCTACGACTGGGGACACAGTGCAGCGGCCGCAATGATTAAAGAGATCGCCGAAGCGGTTCTGATCGGCTTTGATCCGTTTAAGACAGAGCTTTTATGGTCACGCATGCTACGTGAGAGCTTCTGGGGACTTGGTGGAGGCCCTGTTCTATATTCGGCGATGAGTGCCATCGACACAGCACTGTGGGATATCAAAGGTAAAGCACTCGGACTCCCTGTCTACCAAATGTTAGGTGGCAAGACCAATGACAACCTGCGCACCTATGCCAGCCAACTGCAGTTCGACTGGGATAAAGATTGCACCAAGATGCTAACGCCTGCTGATTACGCCCGTGCAGCCTCAAAGGCGATGGCAGAAGGCTACGATGCCGTTAAAGTCGATCCGATCGTCTACGATGCTAACGGTGATTCAAGCTTTGACCGCACCAAGCTCTTTACACCTGCGCAGATGAAGTTGTTTGGGGATCGACTGCGTGCCATTCGTAACGAAGTCGGTGACGAAGTCGACATTATCTTCGAATCACACTCTTTAATGGGTGCCGCATCGGCCATCCAAATGGGTAAAGTGATCGAAGAGGTGGGCTGCATGATGTACGAAGAGCCTGTGAACTACCTCAACTCTAAAGTGCACAAAAAAGTATCCGAGGGTGTTAACGTGCCCATCGCAGGGGGTGAACGGCTATATCACCGCTGGGATGTTCGTCAGTACTTTGAAGATCAATCGATCGACGTGCTTCAACCTGACGTCGGCCTTTGTGGCGGCTTCACTGAAGCTAAGAAGGTGTGTGACTACGCCGATGTCTACGACATTCGCATTCAAGCCCACGTGTGTGGTGGACCCGTAGCAACCGCCGCGTCACTGCAACTGGAAGCAGCGATACCTAACTTCCTAATACATGAGCACCATACCTATGCCATCAAGTCTTGGAACCGCGAACTCTGTATTCAGGATTATCAGCCAGTGAACGGCAAGTTCAGCGTACCGGATCTTCCAGGCATCGGTATTGAGCTAAATGATGAGATTGTCTACCGCTCACCCAACGTGAAGGTTAAATAATCCCGGAAGAAGCTAGAAACGGTAGATCTCACGCGCGTTGAGATCTACCAACCGCTCTAAATCCAATCCCGATTTACGCACAGATTCAACAACCAACAACCAATAGGCCTCATAGCTCATAGAGAGGGTTATCAGCGGGAAATTAGACGCCACCATCACCCTACTCTGACCAAAAAGAGTCACAAGCTGCTCAAGCGTCTGTTGAAGTGTCTGTGCAGTAAATGCTCTATCCAACATCTCGAACCCTGAACACTTAACGTACAGGTTTGGCAGCTCAGCAAGCTTCGTTAAACCGGTTAGCCAATGGTGCTTTTGCTCGCTAGAGAACGCGGCTGAACCAAAGCCTTGGTGATTCAAAACCACCGTCAGATTAGGTAGCTGTTTGAAAAGCACTACGACCTTATCGACAGCCACTTCATCCGTAGCATCAAATTGCAGCTCAAAGAGCAGTCCGGCCGACTCTAGGATTTTAAGATTAGACAGGGTGTTAGGGTGGCTAATGATCAAATCTAACTGATCATCAAAGATATGACGCACCCCCACCATGGATGAGCGCTCGGTTAGCTCTGAAATAGCGTTTCTGAACTCAGACTGTGAACGACAAAGATCTACACAGCCTATCGTTCGAACAGGGAGGCTGGCCTGTGATTCAATCCAATCGATCTCAAGCCAGGATTGATCATTACTAAAACCCGCTTCAATGTGTGTATAACCCGCCAAGCGCATTGGTTCAGATAGACGTATATCTGACTCAGTAAAATTACGAAGCAAGGCTGATTTATCAGGCCAATTAGGCCCTTGATTAGGCTGAAGCCAACCATACTCACCCTGTGAAAGATTAAACAGATGCAGGTGCGGATCAGTAATATTGATCATTAGCGTGCAGTGTATCCACCATCAATCGGCAGCATGGCACCGGTGACAAAACCCGCCTCATCACTGGCCAAGTAAGCCACCATCGCGGCCACCTCATTAGGTTGTCCAATGCGCCCGATAGGCTGCTCATTGGCCTCTGCCTGATGCACCTCATTGAGATCTGAACCCGAGCGAGCACAATAGGCCTCGACCGCTTTAGTGTAGAGCGGCGTCTCTATCGTACCTGGGCAGACAATATTGGAGCGGATATTAAACTGGGCGTAATCGATTGCAGTGGTTTTGGCGAGTGAAGCCAGAGCGTGCTTAGTCATGTTGTAAGCACAAGAGTTCGACTTAGCCACTGACGATTGATCTGAACCGATAAAAATGATCGAACCGCCCTGCTCCTTCATGTGCGGAACAGAAGCCTGCACCAGGGAGAAGGCGCCCTTCACGTTCAGATCAAACATCGCAACGAAATCCGCTTCGCTCGTCTGTTCAATATTAGCTGATAGATGACGCCCCGCATTCGATACGACCACATCGATGCCGTATTGATCGGCAATCTGATCAACCGCGTTTGTTACCGCTTGATGATCCGTCACATCACAGATCAACGTCTCGCCAACGGAGCCTTCACTGATGTCGAGGTTAAAGACCCTATCGCCCAGCTCAGCAAAGCGCTCAGCAATCGCCAAACCTATCCCCGAAGCACCACCTGTAATCACAACTGTTCGCTGCATAACTCACCTATCTAGACTGAACAAGCATTGTAACCATCAGTCGTCTGACCCGTCTATTAGGCTAGAGTGAGTAATAGTTTTTTTCGACTTTTATTTCTCAGAAAATGTACTAATCTAAAGTTTCATTAAAAGAGCGATCGACTATGTCTGCCAAGTCACCAGAACTAAACTACACAATGCGGGTCGGGCTTATCCCTCGCCTCGGCAACTCAATTCCCAACGACCCCGTTAATTGGGCAATTGATCAACTGAGTTATAACAAACCACTTAAATCGCCGGCTGCTAATCGGAGTACAGATCCAGTCTATGAAGAGTGGCCTGCTCATTTAGATCCAGGATTAAAAGAGCGCTTAATCAATGTATGGCGTTGGGACGAAGCAAGGGAGTCACTTCGAAAACAGCATGCAAATGAGGAGCGACTTTTAAGGCAAAAGTTGGATGAGGCTCAATTCAAGTATGACCTAAGGTGGTTTGATGCAGCTAAATTTAACCACTATGGAGCATACGGTGAAGACCCCGTTAGACAGCGTCTTGGGCACTTCTGGTTCAACCATTTCACCATTGGCTCGTACGACTCTTTTTACACAGCCGGTGATTTTTACGAGCATCGTATTCTAAAAAATTTGAACGGTAGCTTTGCTGATCTACTCTACGAAGCAACCACGCACTACTCGATGCTACGCTATCTCGACAATGTCGATAACGTTTCACCCAATTCTGAGCAGGGACGTCATCGAAGGCAGAAGGGCAAACAGGTCGGACTCAATGACAATTTAGCTCGTGAGATCATGGAGCTTCATAGCTGCTCTCCTGCTCAGGGTTACACCGAAGAGGACATTCACAACGCAGCAAGAATACTGGCCGGATGGGGAGACTATGCTTTTAATCCACGCTGGGCCTATCAAGATTGGAAAAGTGCAGATTACCCGTACATTCGAAAGCGTGCCGATACCGGTACCAAAGTGGTAATGGGTAAAAAATATGGTCGTGGCAGCTCTGCACTTAAAGAGTTTACCAATGACCTTGCCGCACTGGATAAAACGCGAGAATACATATGCCACAAACTTGCACTGCACTTCATCAGTGACAATCCCAGTAAAAAGGTCACACAAGCCCTAGAAAGTAGCTGGAAAAACTCCAATGGCAACTTACTCGCAGTTCATACAACACTTTTAGAGCTCGCCTGGAGTGAGGGAGAAAACAAAGTCCTGTGGCCAAGCCATTGGCTATTCAACATAGTAAGAGCCGCTGATGCACACTATTTTGATAGTCACCAAGACATTACCTCTTGGCAGATGGGGCGTGAGGTGGTTAAGCCGATGCGGGAGCTCGGCAACAGTTTTTGGGAAGAGCGTCAGCCCAATGGCTTCCCTCTCAAATCTAGAGAGTGGATAAGCCTAGAGCACCTTGATAGGCGTGTGCGATTTGCTCAATCCGTCTGGAACAGAGCTTTTGTTACCGCCAAACCTGAAGAGATTATGGATCACCTACAGGTTCCTCTGAGCTACCAATCAAAGGTGATGGAATTTGGTCAGGGGCATGAGCAATTCATTGCATTAACTGTGAACCGCTGGATGATGGAGGTGTAATTTGAAACGTAGAGACTTTTTGAAATTATCAGGCGGTTCATTAGCACTTGCGTCTGTTCCAACCTGGGCACGCTCCAACAACCCAAATCGACGCTTAGTTGTCTTCTTCTTAGAGGGTGGTCTAGATGGCCTAAGTGCATTGATACCCAAAGCGGAAGGTGCACTGGAGAGCCACAGGGAATCGTTGTTACCTACCTCACTTCTAGATCTCAATAGTCACTGGGCATTGGACCCATCGCTTCGAAACACGCACAAACTGATGCTGAGTCAGGACATACTTGGAGTCCATGCAACCAATTTCCCTTACACCAAACGTTCCCATTTTGAGGGACAAAACTTCATACAGGGCGCTGGCAAAGCTCCTTTTACAGAGAGTACTGGCTGGATAGGTCGAGGCTTAGATTTAGTCAACTACGGTGGACGGGCGATGAGCTTGGACACCCCTCTTCTACTCAGAGGAACGACTAGCATCGACAACTACTATCCGGCTCATGTAAAGGGTGCCTACAACCCCTCTTCCGATCTCTTAAAAAGAATTCACTCAGGTCTATCAGAGCAGTGGCAAACCACCAATGAAAAACTGATTGCTAGGGTGACTAAAAACACTTACCAATCCAATGATCGAAGTCCGAATGCATTAGCGCGAGAAGCCGGCAAAGCACTATCACAAAAGGATGGCCCCATCGCCGCAATGATTCGACTAGGGGGGTATGACACTCATGCAGGACAAGGATCTCGTTTAGGATCTAAGCTAACTGAGCTAGATCTATGCATCAGTTCATTAAAAGATTCACTCGGTGAGGCTTGGGATAACACGACATTTATTACTCTCACCGAGTTTGGCCGAACCGTCAAAGTGAATGGCAGCAGCGGCTCTGACCATGGCTACGGCACCTGTATGTTTATTGGGGGTGGCGCTGTTAATGGTGGTGCGGTATTGGCTGACTGGCCCGGATTGGCAAAGAGTGACCTATTTGAGCGACGCGACCTGATGGCTACTTTGGATTCACGAAGTCTGTGTGCAGCTGCACTAGAGCACACACTTGGCCTTGAGCACGACGAAATCGCGGAACGCGTATTTTTTGAGCCAAACCTAAAACGAGTTACTGACAGGATATATCTATGAAGCTAGCTTATCTGGCGGTCGTTACCGCTATGCTGGCAGGGTGTCAGTCAGCACCACAAAAACCCAATGGAACCGGTTCTGTTGAACGAATTAACATTGAGTCACAAACCTATCAAGAGGGAATGCACCGATACCCAGTCGATGCCGAGTTTTTAAAACCTAAGCTGAGCATTGCACAACAGCAGTTAGCGAAACGAGAGGCTGAAAAAGAGCGAAATCGCAAACGCAATTTAGAAATGGCCGAGGATGTTCAACTAGCCTCTAAATTTTATGCCGAGAAAGATGGCTGGTTCACATGGGTTACAGATCAAAAGCAATTCATAGCTGCTCCCAATCTAAAATCCAAACCGATGCGACTTTTGATGGCGGATGGCAGAGAACAGATCGTTAAAGGACAACTCGGCAACAGACAAATCGAAGCCCGCGCAAAGGTGATTCATTTTGGGGTATTAACAGACCGAAGCGTCATGTTGATTATTGCCCCGATTAATAGCACTCCGGGCTCTGAAACCAGCATATCTATATTCAATGATGCAGTTGCAGCCTGTGGAACCGCACTGCCTTACGCCTTTGGAGATATTCACTTTATCTCCAAAACCACAAACCCTGCTGTAGCTGCTAAACAGGCATGCATCGTAGAAAAAACGCAGCATGATCGATTCTTAAGAGTTTTCTACAACAACGCACTCTCTATCGAGCAACAGGTTGAAGGGGCTGAGTTGGAGTTGGGACTCTCCTCATAAAAAACAGCCACTCAGCTCTGATGAGCTGAGTGGCTAGCAAAGAGTAAGACAGTTAACGATTAGCCAACCAAGCCTCTAGATCGTCAGCTCCACCGACTCGCTGACCATCAATGAATACCTGCGGTGTTGTTCCCTGACCAGTTACAGCGGCTAGTGTCGAGTAACTTAGTCCTTTCGCACCTAGGTTGATCTCTTCGTAGCTGAAACCAGCCTCACTCAATGCTTTCTTAGCACGCGTACAGTGCGGGCATCCTGGTTTGGTAAACACAGTGACGCGTTTAGGCTGCTCCGCATTGGCGTTGATGTAGTTCAACATTGTGTCGGCATCGGACACTTGGAGTGGGTCACCTGGCACATCCGGTTCGATGAACATCTTCTCAATGACGCCATCTTTAACCAGCATCGAGTAGCGCCAGCTGCGCTTACCAAAGCCAAGATCCGCTTTATCAACCAACATACCCATGCCGTCGGTAAACTCGCCATTACCATCAGGAAGCATGTAGATATTCTCTGCACCCTGATCACCAGCCCAGGCATCCATCACAAATGGATCATTCACTGATAGGCAGATGATGCTATCCACACCCTCTTTGGCGAAGACAGGAGCCAATTCGTTATAGCGAGGCAAATGGGTGCTTGAACAGGTCGGTGTAAATGCTCCGGGTAATGCAAACACAATGACCGTTTTACCCTTAAAAAGATCATCTGTAGTGACTTTAGCCCACTCGTTACTTTCACGAATTGGAAATGTAACCTGTGGGACTGTTTGTCCTTCTCGATTCATCATGGCTTGACTCCTTTTATGTAAAGCTCGTTCGTTTCGATAGATTTAGAATATGAGAAATAGATATTTTAATAAAATTAATTAAAACTAATCACTTCATATTTAAAACCTATAGCAACAATAAATAGAGAGCCCTGTTGCCTAATCTGATAGAATCGCGCCATTCATTTATGTAGGAACTTTGCGTGTTTAGCGAACTCGATATCAGTGATCGTATCTTAAAAGCGATCGACCAAATGGGCATTACTCAACCCACCCCAGTGCAACAGGAGAGCATCCCTGTCGCGTTAGAAGGTAAAGACCTTCTGGTTGGTGCAGAAACAGGCAGCGGTAAAACACTCGCTTTTGTTGTGCCACTGCTACAAAAGCTGCTCGACACGCCTAAACCTCGCTCGGGCACACGCGGACTGATTCTGACCCCTACACGAGAGCTGGCTGAACAGGTCGAAAACATGTGTGCAGAGCTAGCGGCATTTACACAAATTCAGGTTCAGAGCGTGTGTGGCGGTGAAAACTGGTCAAACCAGGTCGCTCGTCTACGTAAAAACCCAGAAATTTTAGTAGGCACACCAGGTCGTTTGAAAGAGCACCTTGAGCGCAACACCCTCGATTTTGATGATCTTGAGTACCTTGTTCTTGATGAAGCCGATCGCATGCTCGACATGGGCTTTAAAGATGAGATGAGCTTTATTATTGATGCCTGCCCTGCACAGCGTCAGACGCTTCTGCTCTCTGCAACGCTCAACCACAGCAAACTGCAAAGCCTCATCAATGTTGGTCTTAAAGAGCCAGTTCGATTGCAGCTTGCGACTGCACAAGATGCTGTTGAGACGATCACACAGCAGATGATCCTAGCTGATCACCCTGGTCACAAAGAGAAGATACTACTTTGGCTGCTAGATAACGAAGAGCATGAGAAAGGGATTATCTTCTGTAATACCCGTGCCTTTGCAGAGCAGCTTGGTACTAAATTACAACGTGAAGGTCGTCGCATTGGCATTCTTCATGGCGAGATGGAGCAGCCCGAGCGTAAGCGTATTCTGCAGCTATTCAGAGATGGCCGCATCAACCACCTAATCGCAACCGATGTTGCAGCACGTGGATTGGACATTGAAGGTGTCGACCTCGTCATCAACTTTGATATGGCGCGTAAGGGTGATGAGTACGTTCACCGTATCGGCCGCAGTGGTCGACAGGGTCGCAAAGGCTTGGCTATCAACCTGATCATGTCGAACGAGTGGAACCTATCCGCGACCATCCAGCGCTACCTTAAAGTGACGTTTGAGATGCGATCCATTGCGGGACTGAAAGGTCACTACAAGGGGCCTGAAAAAGTTCGTAAGAACGGCCGCGCAGCGGGTACTAAAAAGCGCAAAGAGTCTGATAAACGTAAGAGCAGCGATAAGCCTAAGGTTAAACAGCGCGCTCGCGATAAGAAGGATATCGGCAAGCGTCGTCAACCAGCAGCTGCTGCATTAGGCGATGGCAATGCACCAATGATGCGCCGTAAGACAACGGGACTGGATCCAAACGACTGATGAAACAAGCACTACCCTCTTTCTATTTGAGCCACGGCTCACCGCTTGATGCATTAGTGTTCGGGGAATCTGAACAACAGCGCCTTGATGAGCTAGCAAAATACCCGCAACCCAAAGCGATACTCATCATGTCGCCACACTGGTTTACTGGCGGGATTAAACTGACCTCATCACTCCAGCCTGAAACCATTCATGACTTTTACGGTTTCCCTGATGAGCTGTTTGCCATTCAATACCCTGCCAAAGGGGATTTAGAGTTGGCGATTTATGCCCAGTCACTACTCACCTTTGCCGGTTATGAAGTGGAGTTGGATGCACAACGCGGCTTAGATCACGGAGTCTGGGCCCCGCTTAGACATCTCTATCAAGACGCAGATGTTCCGGTTGTAGCACTCTCGATGCCAAGAACGAGCACGCCTGAATCACTCTACAAGATGGGGTATGCACTGCGTTCCTTAAGACAAGAGGGAGTGCTCGTCATTGGATCCGGCAGCACAACCCACAATCTAAGAGATGTTCGCCAACCTGGGCAGCCTGAGTACGTAAGCATGTTTACCGACTGGCTAAAAACTCGACTGGAAAAACGTGAACTGGCCACTCTACTGAACTACCGTTCAGTGGCCCCTTATGCACAAGCCGCCCACCCCACTGATGAACACCTTATCCCGCTCTACTTTGCACTGGGTGCGGCCGGTGATGAGTGGGTCAATCTGAAACATATGAACGACGAAGTCCGACACAGCGCTATCGCCATGGACTCTTGGATGTTTGGCATCAATGCTGAGTAAGTTGTTTAAATCAAACATCGATAAACTCAAAAAGGCTCTTCTCAAAGAGGATCTCAAAGGCTTTAGGGAGATCCTAAACAGAGTCGACCCTGCTGATCTATCAGCTGCATCCACACAGCTCATTGAAGCGGCGATTCACGAGTCCGCACCTGACTATCTAGAGTCACTTCTGCAGAAGCTGCAGATCTCTGATACTGAAAAATTGCTCAATTACGGGCTATTAGCCTGCACCACTGAACAGCCGATCAAGACCCTAAGAGTGTTACTAAGAGAGGGGTTAAATCGCATCTCCAACCAGCAAATCAATCAGCTGAGTAGGTTTATTGTAAACAATAGGGAGAGTGATCGAATGGCCCTGCTCAGCCTAGTGTCACAACATGGCTGTGACCTCAACGGTGCGACTGAAGCGATTGTGTTCGCAATTAAAAATGAAGATAGAGAGCTGATGAAGTTTTTGATTGAGTCCGGTGTCAGACTGAACGAGCAACAGTTAACAGAAGCCTCTGAAACCTTTCAAAGCTACGCCAGCCGCATTGTAGCTGACAAAACATTGAGAGACAGTTGGCTTTAAATCCCACTAAGATTTAACCACAGACCTCACAAGTTGCTCGCTTAGATAACTTCAACGTTTGAAATTGCATCGTCTTGGCATCAATAAGCAGCAACCGCCCTTCTAAAACCTCGCCGATGCTAGCCAACACTTTGAGTGCTTCCGCTGCTTGAATCGTACCGACCATACCAACAAGAGGCGCAAACACGCCAGAGGTTGAACAGTTTTGATCAACATTGGCATCCGCAGGATAGAGGCACTGATAGCAAGGTGTTTCAGGGTGGCGAGGATCATAAACACTGACCTGCCCTTCAAAACGAATCGCAGCACCTGAGACCAGCGGCTTACCGGCCTCAAAACAGGCTCGATTCAGTGCATGGCGGGTTTGGAAGTTATCGGTACAATCAACGACCAGATCCACACTGCTGACGGTGCGTTGCAACAACTCACCATCTAATCGATCAGTGATCACGCTGGCCTGGGTATTGGGATTGATCTCAGCAATCTGCGCTTGGGCCGACTCTACTTTAAACTCACCCAATCGTTGATGCGTATGGATCACCTGACGCTGAAGGTTGCTTAGCTCGACTCGATCATCATCAGCCAGTACCAACTCACCCACACCTGCCGAAGCCAAATAGAGTGCAACTGGGCTGCCTAATCCACCCAAGCCAACGATCAACACTTTGGCGTTTAACCAAGCCTCTTGACCGGCCGCGTCGACTTCCGGCAACAGAAGGTGTCGGCTGTATTGCAATAACTGTTCATCATTTAACATCAGACTCTCCAACAACCACCGGTAATTCTGGGATTACCCCCATAATCTTGCCGTGTTTCAACCTGTTCAAATCCAACCTGTTTAAGTTTATTGGCCACCTGCTCCGCTTGATCATAGCCATGCTCTAGTAGCAACCAGCCATCACCCTTCAAATAGGCTGGAGCTATCTCAATAATATAGAAGAGATCGGCTAGCCCTTCATCCTCGGCAGTCAATGCCGTTAGGGGTTCAAAGCGGACATCACCCTGCTCTAAATGAGTATCTTTAGGATCAATATAGGGTGGATTTGAAACGATTAAATCGTACTGACCGGCCAAAGGTTCAAACCAAGAACCGGATAGCACCGTTAAATTAGAGGCGCCTAAACGAACTGCGTTTCGTCTTGCCAACTCAGCGGCCTCTGCAACGAACTCCACAGCACTCACTTGCCATGCAGGGTTTTCCAGCGCCAACGCGATGGCGATAGCACCCGTTCCTGTACCTAGGTCGACTGCAGATGCTTTCGAATTGAGAGGCAACTCAAGGGCCCACTCAACCAAGGTTTCGGTATCAGGACGAGGAATTAACGTGTGTTGATTGACCTCTAGATCAAACGACCAGAAGCCACGACGTCCCGTTAAGTGAGCGACAGGAGTGCCCTGTGACCGTTTAACTAGGAGTGAATCAAACTGGCTAAGCTGCTCTGCTGTCAGCTCTTTTTCCGGCCAAGTTCTAAGATAACTGGGGTCTTTTTGAAGGACAAAGCAGAGTAGATGTTCTACATCGACGCGAGCAGAGTCTGATTTCAGCTCTGCCGATTTCGCTAGGGCCTCGTCGATGCGCATCAATTAATCGTCAGACAGCGCCGTTAGCTGCTCTGCCTGATACTCCTGCATTAGCGTATTGAGAACCTCATCCATATCACCCTGCATCACCTCATTTAGCTTGTAGAGGGTCAGGTTGATACGGTGATCGGTCAGACGTCCCTGAGGGTAGTTGTAGGTACGAATACGTTCTGAACGATCGCCCGATCCAACCAAGCTTTTACGGGCGCTGGCCTGTTCCGCTTGCACCTTATCGATCTCTGCCTGCTGCAGACGTGAGGCGAGCAGCGCCATCGCTTTAGCACGGTTTTTGTGCTGCGAACGCTCCTCCTGACACTCAACCACTACACCTGTTGGGATGTGCGTAATACGAATTGCGGAGTCTGTTTTGTTGACGTGCTGACCACCGGCACCGGATGCACGGAAGGTATCAACTCGCAGGTCCGCTTTATTGATATCGATTTCGGCCGACTCATCCATCTCAGGCATTACCGCAACGGTACAGGCCGAAGTATGAATGCGTCCCTGGGATTCGGTTTCAGGCACACGTTGTACACGGTGCGCACCCGATTCGAACTTCAGTCGAGAGTAAACGGCATCGCCGATAACACGAGTTATGATCTCTTTGTAACCGCCGTGCTCACCTTCATTCGCACTGATGACCTCTACCCGCCAACCGATCTTCTCGGCATAGCGTGAGTACATTCGAAACAGATCACCGGCAAAAATAGCCGCCTCATCACCACCGGTTCCCGCTCGAATTTCAAGAAAGACGTTACGACCATCATTAGGGTCTTTCGGCAGCATCAAAATTTGCAGATCAGCATCAAGTTGCTCTTCTAGGGCTTTAGCCTCTTTGAACTCCTCTTGCGCCATCTCTTTTAGATCAGCGTCGTCCTCTTCCATCATCAGAAGCGCGGTCTCTTGATCCTCTTTCGCCTGATTCCACTGGTTAAAGGTGGCGACGATCGGCTCTAGGTCCGAATATTCACGTGAGTAATCACGGAACTGATCTTGATTGCTAATAACACTCGGATCGCTCAGCAGAGCCGACAGCTCTTCAAAACGATCAACCAACGACTCCAGTCGCTGACGTATGGATTCTTTCATCTTTAATTTCCGACGCTAATCTTTCGATTGCGGATTGAGTTGAAACAGCTCTTGAACCGATCGCTGCAGATCGTCACGACCCTCGGCAGACGCTTTGCGCAACTGCACACTAGGCTCGTGTAAAAACTTGTTGGTTAAACCATTCGCTAAACGCTTTAGCACCTCTTCAGGTGACTTACCATTTTGCAGTTGCGATAGCGCCTTCTCTAGCTCTTCATCGGCTATGCTCATCTGCTGCTGTCGAAGAGCAGTCAATGTATCGACGGCATCCAACTCACGCAATTGACGCATGAAAAGTTCTGCACCCTGCTCAATGATCGCCTCAGCCTCTTGTGCGGCCTCCTGTCGTGAGCGCTGATTCTCTTCGATCACCTCCGTCAGGTCATCAACGGTGTAGAGGTAGACATCCTCAAGATCGCCCACCTCGGCTTCGATGTCACGAGGAACGGCAATATCCACCATAAACATAGGACGGTGACGACGAACCTTGAGCGCACGCTCAACACTGCCTTTACCCAAAATAGGCAACTGCGATGCCGTAGAGGTAATCACGATATCCGCGTTAGGAAGCTCATCAGGGATAGAGGCAAACTCAACCGCTTTACCATCTACCTCATCAGCCAATGCCAGAGCACGTGATAGCGTTCGGTTCGCGATGGTAATCGATTTGATTCCAGCATTTTTCAGGTGTCGAGCCACCAGCTCGATGGTTTCACCGGCACCAATCAGTAGCGCTCGGCTATCCGCCAAATCGGCAAAAATGTGCTGCGCCAAGCTGACCGACGCATAGGCAACAGAGACTGGGTTCTGTCCAATACTGGTCTCGGTTCGAACCTGTTTGGCCACAGAAAAAGTCTGTCTAAAGAGTCGACCTAACTCTGCATGCGCTCGTCCCGCCTCTTGCGAAACAGAGTATGAGTCTTTCAACTGCCCAAGGATTTGAGGTTCGCCCAACACTAAGGAGTCCAAACCCGATGCGACACGCATCATGTGACGTGCAGCACCTAAATCCCAGTGCTCATAGATACAGTTGGCGAGTTGTGACTTATCGACCTGGTGATAGCTAGCCAACCAGTTGAGCAACTGATCTGATCCATCACCCTCTAAACGGCAGTACAACTCAGTACGGTTACAGGTAGAGAGTATAGCCACCTCTTCAAGTGCGGCCTCTTCACAGGCTTGCTTTACAGCGTCAACCAAAGATTCGGGCGCAAAAGAGACACGCTCCCTGATCTCAACCGGAGCGGTTTTATGGTTAATCCCTAAAGCGAGTAAAGACATGATCCCTTTTGTACCTAAATATTACAGGTCGCTAATAATACACGGTAAAGACTAGTCTAATAAGACCTAGGCCACTGTTTTTGGTCTGTTTTGCCGCTTATACACATGACAACACCCAATCGGTTTTCTATAGTGATGAGATTGGTAACCCCAGGAGTTGAGATTTGAGATCGACATTAATCAGTTCATTGGCCCTATCGGCTCTTCTAGCGGGTTGCACTCCTACTAAGCCAAACAGCCCTTCAGAGCAGGCAGAGCTTAATAGCGCCGACTCGACTACCATCTACACACCAGGTGAACTGAACCAAGAGTCGCTGCTCGATCTGATCAGCGCCGAGCTCTACGGTCAGAATCGGGAATTTTCTCAATCTCAGGCACTTTTTTTCAAGCAGGCACAGCTCTCGCAAAGCCCTGAACTGGCTGAACGCGCAACTCGCATTTCACAATTTATGCGCGACGCTGCACTCGTAGAGCAGTCGGCAACACTTTGGCAAACGCTCGATCCAGACAAATCCTTACCCTTTCAAATTTTGCTCAACCTCTACTTTCAAGAGGGCAAAATCGATCAAGCGTTAGAGCTCCTAGCGGATCGTTCTGAGTTGAGTGCAGAGACCTATGGGCTGATTGAGAGCCACCGCGCAACCTTGCAACCCACGGAACTCAATGCACTTTTCGATCTCCTTCAGCACCTAGGGCCAGAGCAGCAGCAAAAACTACCCAATATTCTGCTTCAAGCGCGCATCCAACGTTCGCTTCAACAACCCAACAAGGCCATTGACCTGCTTGATCAGGGGCTGGCCATTGATCCAAATAATGCTGATCTTACTCTTGATAAGGCACGCATAATTGGCATCGACCTTGAAGAGATCGCACGCGCACTGGATCTGATGCAGCCTGCACTAAAAGAGCATACGGATCACAGAGAGCTTCAGGCTTTCCAAATTCGACTGCTTCTAATAGAGAGTCCAGATCAAGTCCCTAACCTAGTTGAGTTGGCCATCAACCAGAGTAATGAAGATCCACAACTGATCTACTACTACGCACTGTTACTGCTGGAAAACGAATTACTCGACCCAGCTGAGCGTTGGATAGACCGTCTGATTGCCATGGATCCAGAGAACAACGATATCTACCTCTACAAAGGGGCTATCGAGCAACAGCGTGGCAACACCGAAGCGGCCCTGAACGCTTACGGCAAGGTTAAATTAGGTGACAATCTACTAAACGCTTTTGCAAGAACCCTAGAGCTCATTGATCCAGCAACATCTAGCAGTGAGTTAGAGGTGCGCCTAACGACGCTCATCAAGCAAGATCCAGAACGTATAGAGCCTTTGACCCGCATCGCCGCCGAATGGTTACTGGATCAACAACGCAACCAAGAGGCGATCGATCTGATCGACGAACAGCTAAAAATTGTTCCACAAGCCAACTCGCTGATTTATGCGAAAGCGATCGCTTTTGAACCGATCGATCCTGAGCAGATGCTGATCAACCTTGAACTAGCACTCTCATTGGATGAAGAGAACCCAAGCCTTAAGAATGCTCTAGGCTACTCAATGCTGCTCTATTCAGACGATTTTGAGAGGGCATTTAACCTGATTAAAGAGGCTTACCAGTCAACCCCGGACGATCCAGCAGTCATCGACTCTATGGGGTGGGCGTTTTATCTATCAAATAACTATCAAGAAGCTCTGATCTACATCGAACAAGCCTTTAAAGCCTTTCCCGACCCAGAGGTCGCTAAACACTACATTCAGGTGCTGGCCAAATTGGAACGGATTGACGAAGCCAAGACATTACTGGACACTCTGCTTCAAGATCACCCTGAAAACCGTCATACCCTTGAGGCCGAGCAGTGGCTAAACAGCTTGTAAAACTTTTTATACTGATCAGCTCAATCGCGTACCTAAGCGGGTGCATAACAAAACCTAAACCTATTCCTGTGCAACCGCTGACTGAACCCGTTCACTTCTCCTTTAGTGTGAGCGGAAAACTCGGTGTACGCGGAGATCAGATCAGCGAAAGCGCCCGCTTTAACTGGACCCAAAACCAACAGACGTTTGACCTAGCGCTGATCGACCCCTTTGGCCGCCAGGTCATGAGACTGACCGGCAATGATCGTTTTGCAAAGCTCGAAACGGACGATCAACAGAGCTACGTAGCAGATTCAGCCGAAGCCTTGATGCAGGAGTTATTGGGCTGGCAACTTCCAGTAAATCATGCCCTCTACTGGATTCAAGGCAGACCCGATCCAAGACAACCCTTCGTTGCAAAAGAGCCTGGGCAATTTCTGCAAAACGACTGGCAGATTAGCACGCTCGCACAGACGACTCTTAGCAGCGGCAAGACAGCACCTCGCAAGCTTAAAATGAGCCACACCCAACTGGATGTCACCTTAATCATCTCTGACTGGCAATTCCCACACTGATTCTGTGTAAAAAACAGTCAACAGGGGTTGATTTATAGCGCCTCTAATTTAAAATATGCGCCTCTTAAATTTAGTGGGAAACCACTGGAGAGCGCTAGGGGTATAGCCAAGTTGGTAAGGCACTGGATTCTGATTCCAGCATTCGTAGGTTCGAGTCCTGCTACCCCTGCCATTTATTACGATGACAGATCCTCAACAAACGACTTCATCATACATTTCTTTTGACAAAGAGCAGGACTACGACGTGTCTAAGATGATGGTATTTACTGGCAATGCAAACCCAGCATTGGCAGAACGTGTAGCAGAGCGCCTAGATTTGGATCTTGGCCAAGCGACAGTATCCCGCTTCAGCGATGGTGAAGTAAGTGTAGAGATTCAAGAGAACGTTCGCGGTAAAGACGTTTTCATCGTGCAGTCGACCTGCGCACCGACAAACGACAACCTAATGGAGCTTATGGTCTTCATTGATGCTATCCGTCGTGCGTCAGCAACACGTATCACAGCGGTAATTCCTTACTTCGGTTACGCCCGCCAAGATCGTCGTCCACGTTCAGCACGTGTACCGATTAGCGCTAAAGTTGTGGCGACCATGCTAACCAACGTAGGCGTTGACCGCGTTTTGACAGTAGACCTGCACGCAGACCAGATCCAGGGTTTCTTCGATATCCCTGTTGATAACGTCTACGGTTCACCTGTTCTTCTAGACGACATTAACGACCAGAACTATGACGATGTTGTGGTTGTATCACCAGACATCGGTGGTGTTGTTCGTGCTCGCGCAGTCGCCAAACAGCTTGATACGGATCTTGCGATCATCGATAAGCGTCGTGAGCGTGCGAATGAATCACAGGTTATGAACCTCATCGGCGACGTTGAAGGTCGTACTTGTATTCTTGTTGATGACATGTGTGATACAGCAGGCACACTGTGTAAAGCAGCAGCTGCATTGAAAGAGAAAGGCGCGAAACGCGTTGTCTCTTACATCACACACCCGGTTTTCTCTGGCCCAGCCATTGATAACATTGCAAATTCTCAGCTTGATGAGATGGTTGTTACTGACAGCATCCCACTAAGCGAAGCCGCGAAAGGCTGTAGCAAAATTCGCCAACTTTCACTGGCACCCATGTTGGCAGAAGCGGTACGCCGTGTCTGCAACGAAGAATCAATCAGCGCGATGTTCCGTTAAGAACAGCTGATTTTAAGAGCTTCGGCTCACTAAACGCCCTTCGGGGCAAACAAAGCTGTAGAGATCTGGTCGCGGGTCCCTGCAGTTTTTAAATTTATATAGGTATATAAAATGTCTAACTTCACTCTAAATGTAACTGCCCGCGAAGATCAGGGGAAAGGTGCGAGCCGCCGCCTGCGTCGCGCTGGCCAAGTACCAGCAATCGTTTACGGTTCAGCTGAGCCACAGAGCATCAGCCTAAGCGCAAACGAACTAAGTAAAGCACTACAAAACGATGCGTTCTACTCATCGCCAATCGCGCTAGACCTAGACGGTACTAAGACAGTTGTAATCATCAAAGATCTACAGCGCCACCCTGCGAAGCCTGTTGTTCTTCACGCTGACTTCCAGCGCATCGATGACAACCAGCGCATTAAGATCCGCGTTCCACTTCAGTTCGTTAACTTCGAAAAATCAGCGGCTGCTAAAGCATCTGCTAAATTCGCTGCAGAAACAGCTGTTGTAGAAGTAACTTGTCTAGCTAAAGACCTTCCTGAGTCAGTCTCTTGTGACCTTTCTCAGATCCAGACTGGTCAGATTGCTCACCTTTCAGACATCGCTCTGCCAGAAGGTGTTGAAATCGTTGCTCTGCGTCGCGGCGAAGACCACGACCAAGGCATCGGTTACTGTTACTCACCACGCGGTGCTAAAGTAGCAGGCTAATAGCCTAATACGTGCCAGCTTATGGAAGGTATCAGCCTCATTGTCGGACTAGGCAACCCAGGTGCTGAGTATCACGAAACACGCCATAACGCTGGTGCAGAACTGGTTGAGCAGCTCGCTGCTCAACACAGTTCACCTCTTCAGCCCAACAAAAACTACTTTGGGCTCTACAGCAAGATCCTAATCAACGGACAACCCGTTCATCTATTGGTCCCAACGACCTTTATGAACCGGTCAGGCAAAGCCGTTGCAGCACTTGCAAACTTTTTTAAGATTCCCATTCAATCCATTTTGGTCGCTCACGATGAGCTAGATCTACCACCGGGTGTATCACGTCTAAAAAAAGGCGGCGGTCACGGTGGACACAATGGTTTGCGTGACATTATTGCCAGCATGGGCAATAACAAAGATTTTTACCGCCTCCGTTTAGGTATTGGACATCCGGGCAGCGCTCAACAGGTTGCAGGATTTGTACTGCGCAAAGCACCGATTGCTGAACGTAACTCTACCCAACAGGCGATTGATGAAACGTTGAGATACATCCCGATGATTGTCTCAGGGGATCATGCCAAAGCAATGAACACACTTCACAGTTTTAACGCATCAGCGAAATAGGACAGTATCATGGGATTTAAATGTGGCATCGTCGGCCTACCAAACGTCGGCAAATCAACGCTCTTTAACGCGCTTACTAAAGCGGGTATCGATGCAGAGAATTTCCCATTCTGTACCATCGAGCCGAACTCAGGCATCGTTCCTATGCCAGATCCACGCCTAAACGCACTGGCGGAGATCGTAAACCCAGAGCGCATCCTGCCAACCACGATGGAGTTTGTGGACATTGCAGGCTTGGTAGCAGGCGCCTCAAAAGGCGAAGGTCTTGGTAACAAATTCCTTGCTAACATCCGTGAAACGGATGCCATTGCACACGTGGTTCGCTGTTTCGAAGATGATAATGTCATTCACGTCGCTAACCGTATCCACCCACTTGAAGACATTGAGACGATCAACCTAGAGTTGGCTCTGTCGGATCTGGAGTCCTGTGAAAAGCAGCTGCAGCGTGTACAACGTTCAGCTAAAGGCGGTGACAAAGAGGCGGTTGCACAGAAAGCACTGCTGGAAAAACTAATCCCTCACCTATCAGAGGGTCAGCCAGTTCGCTCACTAGAGCTCTCTGATGACGAGCAGAAACTAGCGAAGGGATTCCACCTACTAACGACTAAACCGACCATGTACATCGCTAACGTCTCTGAAGAGGGTTTTGAAGATAACCCTCATCTAGATGCGGTTCGTGAGTTTGCCGCTAATGAGAACGCTGAAGTCGTTGCGATCTGTAACAAGCTAGAGTCTGAAATCTCAGAACTGGAAGATGACGAACGCCTTGAGTTCCTACAAGACATGGGTATGGAAGAGCCAGGCTTGGATCGTGTAATTCGTGCAGGTTACCAGCTACTGGGTCTGCAAACTTACTTCACAGCCGGTGTTAAAGAGGTCCGCGCTTGGACCGTCAAGATCGGTGCTACTGCACCCCAGGCTGCAGGCGTCATCCACACCGATTTCGAAAAAGGCTTCATCCGTGCTGAGACGATCAGCTACGATGATTTCATCGAATATAAAGGTGAAAAAGGCGCTAAAGAGGCGGGTAAAGCTCGCCTAGAAGGTAAAGATTACATCGTCAAAGATGGCGACGTTATCCACTTCCGTTTCAACGTTTAAAACGAAAATTTGTGAATTGATCAGCGATTGATCGATTCACAATTTTATCAGGCCGAATTTGGGTTTTTCCCTTAGATTCTATTGACATAGAAGCCTATAGAAGGAATAATTCGCGGCCTTGAAAGATGGCAATGTAGCTCAGTTGGTTAGAGCAACGCATTCATAATGCGTGGGTCACAGGTTCGAATCCCGTCATTGCCACCATCTAGGGGTATAGCCAAGTGGTAAGGCAGGAGGTTTTGATCCTCCCATGCGCAGGTTCGAGTCCTGCTACCCCTGCCATCTAAGTCTTTCAAGCATGGCAATGTAGCTCAGTTGGTTAGAGCAACGCATTCATAATGCGTGGGTCACAGGTTCGAATCCCGTCATTGCCACCATTCTAGGGGTATAGCCAAGTGGTAAGGCAGGAGGTTTTGATCCTCCCATGCGCAGGTTCGAGTCCTGCTACCCCTGCCATTTTTTTGAGTAATACTGCTTCATCACCACATCAATCTCATATTTCCATCGCGACCTTTTCAAGGACGCTCCAACAGTTAAAACTAAACACTAATGACTTTAGCATTGTTGGAGCCTTATCGCAGATGAGGCGATTTTCTAGGTATTGATCGCGACCTTTTCAAGGACGCTCCAACAGTTAAAACTAAACACTAGTGACTTTAGCATTGTTGGAGCCTTATCGCAGATGAGGCGATTTTCTGGGTATTGATCGCGACCTCTTTAAGAGATGCTTCAACAAAAAACCTCGCCGAAGCGAGGTTTTTTGATTCAGACGCTCAATCACACATCCCGATCGCGGAAACCAATCAAGTATAGAATACCATCTAGGCCAAGAGTGCTGATCGACTGTTTAGCATTCTCACGCACTAGAGGTTTGGCTCTAAAGGCAATGCCTAAGCCCGCGATAGAGAGCATTGGCAGGTCGTTTGCACCATCACCTACTGCGATAGTCTGTTCTAGAGAGACACCCTCTTTGGCGGCAATCTCACGAAGCAGTTCTGCTTTACGCTCACCATTGACTACCGTACCGACCACTTTACCGGTCACTTTGCCATCTTGGATGTCGAGCTCATTGGCGTGAATGTAATCAAAACCTAAACGCTTCTGCAGGAACTTGGCAAAGTAGGTAAAGCCACCCGAAAGGATCGCGGTCTTATATCCAGTGCGTTTAAGCTGTGACATTAACTGTTCGGCACCTTCGGTCATTTTCAGGCGCTGAGCGATGCCTTCAAGGACCGACTCATCCAACCCTTCCAGAAGAGCCACACGACGCTTAAAGCTCTCATTGAAGTCGATCTCACCGCGCATAGCCGCTTCGGTAATCTCTGACACCTGATCGCCGACACCAGCCTCTTTCGCCAACTCATCGATGACTTCAGCTTCAATCAGTGTCGAGTCCATATCGAACACCACCAGACGGCGGTTACGACGATAGATGTCGTCACGCTGGAAGGCGATATCCACACCCAGCTCTGATGCCAAAGTTAGCAGAGTCTCACGCACTTCAGCTTCATCCGCAGACATATCACGTACAGAGAACTCGACACAGGCCTTGCTGCTCTCCTCTTCAACCTCATCAATTGAGACACGGCCAGATAGGCGTGAGATGTTGTCGATATTAAGATCGTAACGCGCAGCCACCTCAGTCACTTTGGCGATATGCTCAGCCGAAATGCGTCGTGCTAGCAGAGTGATAATGTGACGTGACTTACCCTGTGCACCGACCCAGCTTTGGTACTCTTCTAGAGTGACCGGTTCAAAGCGCGGCACCATGTTCATCTCGTGCGCTTTGAACAGCAGATCACGCAGCAGCGGTGAAGATTCAGCCTCATGAGGTACTTTTAACAGTAAACCTAGGGATAGGGTGTTGTGAATGACTGCTTGACCGATGTCTAGAACCTCAACATCGTATTTAGCCAAAATCGTAGTAATACCCGCGGTGACGCCCGGTTTATCGGAACCAGACAAGGTCAACAAAATCAGTTCGTTCATTCTCTTACTCGAGTCAAAGAAAGCTGTATGCGATTATACCCAGTTAAGAGCGCTTGCGCTTAGACGCGCCGCTCTTTTTTGCTCCACGGCTTTTGCTGGCTGTCTTACCGCCAAACTTTTCACCAGAGCCGCCGCCTGAACGACCACCGCTTGAACGCCCAGAGCCTGAACCCTTTCCGCGCGCACCTGATTTAGCACCGCCCTTACCTTTCTGATCAAACAGCCCCATGGCCAAACGCTCTCGGACTGATGGTTTTTTCGTCGGTTTATTTTTCTCTGAATCGAGCAGTTCGAAATCAATCTTGCGCTCATCCAGATTGACCTGTGCAACGCGCACGCCTAATCGATCGCCTAGCTTAAAGACGCGTCTTGTACGTTCGCCGATCAAACGCTGCTTGCCCGCTTCGAACTGGTAGTAATCACTTGGTAGACTGGTGATATGAACGAGACCATCGACAAAAAGATCATCCAACTCAACAAACACACCAAAGCCTGTTACCGCAGAGACAACGCCAGTGAACTCTTCACCAATCTGGCTCTGCATGTACTCACACTTCAGCCAAGAGATCACGTCACGAGTCGCCTCATCGGCACGACGCTCGGTCATCGAGCAGTGTTCACCGAATTGCAGCATCTGCTCTGCACTGTAGTTCATGACAAAGCTTGGGTTGCGTACAAAACCATCCGGTCTCGCTACCCCTTTAATCTTCTTATCTTCGTGAATCGCTGATCGAATCATACGGTGGACAAGCAGGTCAGGGTAACGTCGAATCGGTGAGGTAAAGTGAGTGTACTCCTCATACGCCAAACCAAAGTGACCATGATTATCAGGGCTATACACAGCCTGCTGCATCGAGCGAAGCATCATGGTTTGGATAATGTGTCGATCTGGGCGATTTTCGATCGCCGACGCCAGTTTTAGATAGTCCTTAGGCTCCGGTGAATCACCGCCCGGCAACGCCAGACCCAACTCCCCCAAAAAGGCACGCAGGTTTTCCAGACGCTGCTCTTTAGGGCCGTCATGGATACGGTAGATCGCAGGCTTTTTACGCTTCGCTAGGAACTTAGCCGTTGCCACATTGGCAGCCAACATACACTCTTCGATGAGCTTATGCGCATCATTACGTGTCACGGGTACTATGTTCTGAATCTTACGCTCATCACTAAAGACGATGCGTGTTTCGGTGGTATCGAAATCGATCGCACCCCGATCATCGCGCGCTTCACGAAGCCGGTGGAACAACCCATGAAGCGTCTGAAGATGAGGTAGCACTTGTTTGTATTGATCACGCCACAACTCAGCGTCAGCAGAATCATCATCACGATCCAACATAGCACCCACTTTGGTGTAGGTCAGACGGGCTTTAGAGTTTATGATCCCTTCAAAAAACTCTGCATCACCGATAGATCCATCTCGTTTAATATTGAGCTTACAGACCATCGCCAAACGATCAACGTTGGGATTCAGCGAACAGAGTCCGTTGGATAACAGCTCAGGCAGCATCGGCACAACATACTCTGGAAAGTAGACAGAGTTACCACGTTTAACAGCCTCTTTATCCAGCTCGCTGTTCGGTTTAACGTAGTAAGAGACATCGGCAATTGCAACCCATAGGGGCCAGCCACCCATACGCTTCTTCTCAGCGTATACAGCATCATCAAAATCGCGAGCATCTTCACCATCAATCGTAACAAACGGAAGATCACGCAGATCGACACGATTGGTCTTGTCCTCTTCCCGAACTTCCGGTGTTAAATCACCGATCTCTTGATGAACGCCGGCATTCCATTCATTGGGAATGTCGTGGTTATGAATGGCAACTTGAATCTCCATCCCCGGCGCCAAGTGATCACCCAGCACTTCAACCACTTTAGCGCGCGCAGGGTGGCGCTTATCCGGTTGTTGAACCAACTCAACAACAATCAGCTGACCATCTTCGTATTTAAGATCTTTATCAGGATCCGGCATCACCACAATCTGATTGGTAATGCGTTGGTTCTCTGGAATCAGTGAACCGAAGCCATTCTCCCCATCAAAACGTCCCACGACCTTTTTCAAAGGGCGTTCTAGCAGCTCGATAACTTTACCTTCAGGTCGGCCTCGATGATCAGAGCCGATCTCTTGAACGAGAACGCGGTCGCCATCGAATAGCTGTTTCATCTGGCGAGCACTGATAAACAGATCATCACCGCCCGCATCGGGCTTAACAAAGCCAAAGCCATCTCGGTGACCAATGACACGACCAGGAATCAGATCCATCTTCTCGATCAAACCGAATTGATTGCGACGATCCGATATCAACTGCCCATCACGGCACATTGCGATCAAACGGCGACGCACCGCTTCAATATCATCAGGATGACTGAGCTTTAGCTCGGCACAAAGGTGCGCATGGCTTATAGGAGCCCCCCACTTTCGAAGAAACTCAATAATGTAGTCTCGACTGGGCACAGGTCGGTCGTATTTACCCGCCTCTTCCTGTGCGTTGGGGTCGTTATCGCGCCACTGTTTACTCATTAATCATCCAATCCATAATAGTGTTTCAGTCATATTAACCTGAAATAAAAAAGCCGGCATCAAGAGCCGGCTTTAACCTTAGGGCATTTCGTCTATTTCTGACTCTTCTTTAGGCGGAGGAATCAGATCCTCCTTCGTAATCTTGAGTGCCAAAAGCAGATTCGCTGCGACATAGATTGAAGAGTAGGTACCAATCACAACACCCGCCAGCAGCGCAATCGCAAAGCCACGGATGGTCTCACCACCGAAGACCAACAGCGCAACCAATACGAGCGCCGTGGTTAAAGAGGTCACCAATGTACGGCTCAACGTCTGCGACAGCGAGCTGTTCATTATCTCAAGTGGACCACCTTTACGCATGATGCGGAAGTTTTCACGGATACGGTCATAGACAACAATCGTATCGTTCAACGAGTAACCGATCACCGCAAGCACCGCCGCCAAGACCGTTAGATCGAAATCCAACTGCATGATCGAGAAGAAGCCGAGCACGATGGTCACGTCGTGAACCAAGGCCAAAACAGCACCAAGAGAGAACTTAAATTGGAAACGGAAAGCAAGGTAGACCATGATCATCGCGAGCGCCAGCAGCATGCCTAAGCCGCCCTGCTCGCGAAGCTCTTCACCGACCTGAGCACCGACATACTCGTTACGACGCAACTCGACAGCAGAACCATCGGCTTTTAGCGCCTCAACTACTTTGTCACCCAACTTAGGGTCGTGCGTCTCACCCAAGCGGATTAACACATCGGTACTAGACCCAAAGTTTTGCACGACGGCATCTTCATAACCCGCCGTCGACAGCTGCTGACGAATAAGGTTCAGATCCGCTGACTCTTCATAGCCCACTTCAACCAAGCTACCGCCTGTGAAGTCGAGACCAAAGCGAAGACCGTTAACCGCTAATGACGCGACTGATGCGATCATCAAAACGATCGAGAAGATACCAAGGGCCTTGCGTAGGCCCATGAAATTATAGAGTTTGTGAACTTCTGACATCTCTAGACCCCCTTACAGCTTGATCGACTTAAGTTGTTTGCGGCCATACACCAGATTCACCATCAGGCGAGTCACAAGGATGGCTGTAAACATTGAGGTCAAAATACCGACTGACAGTGTAATCGCGAACCCTTTCACCGGCCCCGTACCCATCGCAAATAGGATCAACGCTGCGATCAATGTCGTGACGTTGGCATCCAAAATCGTTGTGAAGGCACGTGCAAAACCGGAGTGAATCGCTGACTGCACCGGCATGCCGACTTTAAGCTCCTCTTTGATGCGCTCAAAGATCAGCACGTTGGCATCTACCGCCATACCGACGGTCAAAACAATACCCGCGATACCCGGCAGGGTCAGAGTGGCCGATAGAATCGACATAACCGACACCAGCATCACCAGGTTAAGTGTCAATGCAATGTTGGCGATTAAACCAAATACACGGTAGTAAGCCAGCATAAAGAGCATCACCACAGCGAAACCGATTTGAACGGACGTCAAACCAAGCTCGATGTTTTCAGCACCCATCGATGGACCTACGGTACGCTCTTCGACGAAGTAGATAGGTGCTGCTAGTGCACCAGCGCGTAGCAACAGCGCCAACTCAGACGCTTCTTGCGGGTTATCTAGACCGGTAATACGGAAACTAGAGCCCAACGCACTCTGAATCGTTGCAAGGGAGATGATCTTCTTCTCAACGTATGGCACACGTTTTTCAACCTGCTGACCATCAACCGTCTCAGTCACCATACGCGCTTTAAACTCGACAAACAGAACCGCCATGCGACGTTGAATAGCATCACGCGTCGTGCGGTTCATCAGCTGTCCCCCTTTGGAATCAAGGCTGATTGATACCTGAGGCATGCCGTTCTCATCGAAGTTCGACTGCGCATTAGAGACGCTAGAGCCGGTAATGATGACATCACGTTCAAGGTTCGCTTTACGGTTCTCATCTGAACGGAATGAGTAGGTCTCAGTCAGCGCACGAGAGGTGTCAGGTTTTGCTTCTAGACGGAACTCAAGGTTAGCGGTTTTACCAATGATACGTTTAGCGGCGGCCGCATCCTGAATACCCGGCAACTGAACCACGATACGGTTACGACCTTGGCGCTGTACCAGCGGCTCAGCCACACCCAGTTCGTTGACACGGTTACGCAGCGTTGTCAGGTTCTGCTTAACGGCATAATCTTCAATATCACGCAGTGTCTGCTCACTCAAAGAGATCTGCAGGCTCGAGTAGTCCTCTTCATCCAGATCAGTGATCAAAAACTCCTGGTAGCTCTTTCTGAGTAGCGAAGAGGCCTCATCACGCGTAGCAGCATCGGCAAAGCGAACCGCTAGCGTACCATCATCCAGAGTCTCTACCTGACGGTAACGCAGACGCTCTTTACGCAGGTTAGATTTGATCTCACTGACGTACACTTCAAGACGCTGAGAGACGGCAGTCACCATATCCACTTCTAGCAGGAAGTGGACACCACCACGAAGGTCCAGACCCAGTTTCATTGGGCCGGCACCGATGTCTGTCAGCCAGCTAGGTGTCGTGGGTGCTAGGTTTAAAGCTACGGTGTAATTTTCACCCAGGATACGGCCGATCACTTCACGGCCACGTAGCTGAGCATCACCATCGGCAAAGCGGATCAGACCTTTACCCTCTTCTGCTTCAAGCGATTTGTACTCGATCTGGTTGTTATCCAGAGCAGCCGTCACGCGAGCAAGAGTGCGATCATCCACTTTAAAATCTTGTTTGGAACCCGACACTTGAACCGCAAAGTCGTCAGGGTATAGGTTTGGCATAGCGTAGATAGCTGCGAACAAAAGTGTCACAACAATCATCAAGCTTTTCCAAAGGGGAAAACGATTGAGCATTACAGGCCCATCCTTTTAAAAACAGAAAAGCGCCGTTACCGTTCAGTAACAGCGCTGTAAGCAAGGTCGATTAAATACCTTTAATAGTGCCTTTTGGCAGTTCAGACGCAACGTGAGTCTTCTGGAACTTAAGCTCAACACCTTCTGATACTTCAAGTGCAATGTAGTCGTCAGATACACGAACAACCTTACCGATGATACCGCCAGCAGTGATCACTTCATCACCTTTAGCAAGACCAGAAACCAGTGCTTTGTGCTCCTTCTGACGTTTTGCTTGTGGGCGCCACATGAAGAAGTAGAAGATCAGACCGAAACCCAGTAGGAAAATAAGGTTAAACATACCTGGATCGGTAGCACCAGCTGCACCTTCAGCGTAAGCAGGTGAAATAAAGAAGCTCATTAAAAGCACTCCTGTAACATCATTTATATAAGTTTATTTAAGTTATTCAGCCAACGCTGGCGTTTCCATGCCACGTCGACGGTAGAACTCATCTACGAAGGCGGTCAATGTACCCTGTTCAAGGGCTCCACGCAAACCTGCCATCAAGTCTTGGTAGTAGTGCAAGTTGTGAATCGTATTCAACTGCGAACCTAGAATCTCGCCGCACTTATCAAGGTGGTGCAGGTAAGATCGACTGAAGTTCTGACAGGTGTAACAACCGCACTCCGCATCCACTGGTCCAATATCTGTTTTATGGGACGAGTTACGGATTTTTACAACCCCTTCACGGGTAAATAAAAAGCCGTTTCGTGCATTACGGGTTGGCATGACACAATCGAACATATCAACCCCACGACGCACCCCTTCCACCAAATCTTCAGGCTTACCCACGCCCATCAGATAACGTGGCTTATCCTCCGGCATCTTATGCGCCAAATGATCCAACACTTTGATCATCTCATGCTTAGGCTCACCCACCGACAGACCACCAATCGCATAGCCGTCAAAGCCAATATTAGTGAGCCCCTCTAGAGATTCATCACGCAGGTGTTCATACATACCACCCTGCACAATACCGAACAGAGCCGAAGGACTTTCACCGTGCGCATCTTTAGATCGCTGTGCCCATCGCAGAGAGAGACGCATAGAGTCAGCCGCCTCCTGCTCAGTGGCAGGGTAAGGCGTACACTCATCAAAGATCATGACGATGTCAGACCCTAGCTTGCGCTGGACTTCCATCGAGACTTCGGGGCTGACAAAGACCTTATCGCCATTCACAGGCGATTGAAAAGAGACACCCTCTTCTGTGATCTTGCGCATTTTACCTAGGCTAAATACCTGGAAACCGCCTGAATCTGTCAGTATCGGTTTATCCCACTGCATAAAGTCGTGCAGATCGCCATGAAGTTCGATCAGATCGGTACCAGGACGCAACATCAGGTGGAATGTGTTACCTAATAAGATATGAGCACCTGTCGCCTCAACATCACGTGGCAGCATACCCTTTACAGTTCCATAGGTACCCACAGGCATAAACGCAGGGGTTTCGACCTCACCACGCGGGAAGGTCAAACGACCACGACGCGCTTTACCTTCGCTCGTAATCGTCTCAAATTTCATAAAACAGTGACGGCTCATCTACTTTCCTGCTTAACCTTGGGTGTTGCGCGTTAAGAACATCGCATCACCGTAACTAAAAAATCG
This sequence comes from Marinobacterium sp. xm-d-530, assembly GCF_013283365.1. GTDB lineage: Bacteria > Pseudomonadota > Gammaproteobacteria > Pseudomonadales > Balneatricaceae > Marinobacterium_E. Next base: position 102,271 of record NZ_WBYM01000006.1, read on the forward strand.
ATATTTCTGTTCAACGGCCTCTTTATAAGCCGCCATGGTGGTTTCATATCCAGCAAACGCAGAGACCAACATCAACAGTGTCGACTCCGGTAGGTGGAAATTGGTGACCAGAGCATCCACCACTTTGTATTGATAGCCTGGGTAGATAAAGATCTGCGTATCGCCAAAAGTTGGCTCAATACGGCCTGATTGGGCTGCTGATTCAAGCGAGCGCACACTGGTCGTTCCCACCGCAATGACTCGATTCCCCCTCGCCTTGACCGCGTTTACCGCATCACATACCGATTGATCGACCTCGATGTACTCGGCATGCATCTCATGGTTTTTAATGTCATCCACCTTTACTGGACGAAAGGTACCCGCGCCGACATGCAGAGTGACAAACGCACGCTCTACACCTTTGGCTTCTAACTTAGCGATCAACTCATCATCAAAGTGCAGACCAGCAGTTGGCGCTGCGACAGCCCCGGGCTTTTTGTTGTAAACAGTCTGATAACGTTCACGGTCAGAGAGTTGGTCCTCACGTTTGATATATGGCGGCAATGGCATGTGGCCAACACGCTCTAGCGCTTCAATGATCGACTCGTCAATATCAAACTGCAGATCGAACAGGCCATTTTCACGACCTACGACCTCTGCGTTTATACCCCCTTCGAACTGCAGTTTAGCGCCCTCTTTTGGAGTACGACTGGCACGCAGATGGACAAGGGCACGCTTCTCACCGATGACACGCTCCACCAACAACTCAACCTTTCCGCCACTCTCTTTCTGCCCAAACAGACGTGCCGGAATGACCCGAGTATCGTTAAAGACCATCAGATCACCAGGTTCGACCAGATCGAGAATGTCGCCAAACGAGCCATGCACACGTTCACCCGTATTCCCATCGACCTGCAACAGGCGACTGGCGGTACGTTGTTCTAACGGGAAGTGTGCGATCAACTCTTCAGGCAGATCAAAATCAAAATCACTAAGCTTCATAGATACCGAGCGTTAAAATTGCGGGGCGCAAATATTAACAAAATCTACTTAAAAACGTCACAGAAGATTGACCTATTCTGAAACCCGCTTATAATGCGCCACACTCTCTGCCGGTGTGGTGGAATTGGTAGACACGACGGATTCAAAATCCGTTGCCTATAAAGCGTGTCGGTTCGAGTCCGACCATCGGTACCAATATCTTGTTGGTAAATATTGAGAGTATGTAGCTAAAATGCACGAATACGCAGGTATCGTGCATTTTTCATTTCTGCCATATTAAAATATCTTTCTTAGCACACTCGGTGCACACTTTTTTAGAGCTATTGCTCGCTATTTTTACGACGCTATAATCCATTTATATCCACTAAAAAAGTGCGAAAAAATGGCTGAAATGGTTACAGTAATTCCTGGACTGATCGTGCTTTATCGACGTTCACGCAGTGCGCGATGGCAAGCACGGATTAAAATTGAAGGCGAATGGATTAGACGAAGCACTGGCTCAGCAGATATCGATGAAGCTCGTGAGAATGCACTAGATATTCGTACGGAATTAAAAACACACGTTAAAAATAATCTACCACTAACAACAACCAAATTTCGTGCTGTCGCAGAAAATGCAATTAAACGCATGGAAAATGAACTCGCTAGCAGACGTGGCAAGGTTGTTTACAAAGATTACATCTCCGCTCTTCGCAAATATCACATTCCATACCTTGGAAAATTCAACATCAATCAAATCACAAACGAACGCTTAGACGGTTTTGATGATTGGCGACTAGAGCAAATGGGCAAAGCTGAAATGTCCAAAAGTACTCACAACACACATAACAGTGCATTGAATAAAGTATTTCAGCTAGCGCTCGACAGAGGCTGGATGAAGCCAACTGATGTTCCAAGCTTTCGTGTTGCTGGTATCAAATCAAATAGCCGCCCTACTTTTACCCGTGCTGAATACGCAAAACTTACACGAAGTCTTCGCTATTGGGCTGAAAGCGGATTTGTAGATGCAACAACCAGTACTAACAAATTTTTGGTTGGTGAGCGTAAGCCTAAGCAAACAACAGCAGAAATACGTGAGCTTTTACGTGATTACGTTCTGATCCTTGCGAATACAGGGATACGCCATGGCACTGAGATGACAAATCTTAAATGGAAACATTTGGATTGGTATGTAAATGAAGCTGGCGAACGATTTTTAGAGATTACAGTGGATGGAAAGACTGGAAACAGACAGCTGATAGCTCGCCATGTCGCCATACGTTATTTCAAGCGTATTCAAAGCCGTTTTCCTGAGTTAGCAGATATGACGTTCGATCAACTGCTAAAAAAACGCGTGGATAAGCATGTCTTCAGACTGCGAAGTGGTGAGCAAACTAAACAGCTCAACAAAAACTTTGAGCAGTACCTTACCAAAATGGATCTGCTGTATGGCACAACCAGTGACAAGATGCCGAGAACCCTTTATTCACTTCGACATTTCTATGCAACACGAATGATCCAACAAGGCATCAGCTTAGCCATCATTGCAAAACAAATGGGAACTAGTGTTGGGATGCTTGAGAAGTTCTACAGTAAGTTTATCCCTCACATGAGTGCTCAAACGTTAGCTGGGGAGCGATTTGATGAGACAGTTTTAGCTAACTAGCTTCCTACAGAATAAAACCTAAAAAGTATACTTGTAAGATTTAATAGAACTGTTGTTTAATAGATCTAAGCCATCCAGATAGACAGGGACAGTTAATCTGAATGGCCTTTTTCATTCTCGCAGAGTCAATGCAGTTTATGGGGCTTGTTTGTTAAACAGCCCCCTTTTTTTAGGACGTTAAAGCTGCCTTTTTTCTAATAGCTCGCCCAAATTGAGCTTGCTGCTCGATAAGTGGGTCCAACTCACCTTTCTCTGCTGCTGACCTTTCCCCTTAGTTAGTACCACTTCTTCGATGAGATTTTGCTAAGCAGCACGCTTAGCGAATTCCTCTGGTGGCACATAGCCAAGTGCACTATGTGGTCTTACTTTATTGTAATGATGTCGCCATAAATCGATCTCATATCTTGCTTCATCCAGCGTTCTAAACCAATGCTGATTTAGGCATTCGTTTCTAAATTTGCCATTCAAGCTCTCAACAAAAGCGTTTTGAGTGGGTTTGCCTGGCTGA
>NZ_WBYM01000007.1 GCF_013283365.1 Marinobacterium sp. xm-d-530
TTGTCTTGTTAAGCTTTTGTGCTCAACCTCAACAAGCGCCCACACGCATTACCTGATTAATTGTTAAAGAGCGTGCCACCGATCTCTTGGTGGCTGCTTGAGTACTCGTCTCAAGCGAGGTGCGTATCTTACCGATATTAGACTTAGGGTCAACGCCTATTTTGGTTTTTTTTCACTTTTTTTAAAAAAAGATTAAAACTGATCATTAACTGTACAAAAGCCCCTATTTTTTGCTCATTTTTTACCCAAATTATCGCTAGTATTCAGGGATAAGCACTTTTGGACTCTTTATGTATCAGTTACCTCAGTACTCCCACATTACTTCCTTTTCTAAAGTTGCCATCTTAACCAGTGGCGGAGATTCACCTGGAATGAATCCTGCTATTCGGGCATTGGTTAGAACGGCGACCTCTTTTGGTATTGAGGTGATCGGTATTCATCGTGGATATGCAGGATTGCTGAATGAGGAGTTCGAAACACTTAATTCCAAAAGTGTCAGTGGACTCTGTCATAGAGGGGGAACCTATCTAAAGAGTGCTCGCTGTCTTGAGTTTCATGAACCGGCCACACGACAACGCGCTTTCGATATTCTCTCGAAGCACGGCATCGAAGCATTAATTGTCATTGGGGGTGACGGCTCACTTTCAGGTGCCCATGCACTCTATCAAGAGTTCTCCATTCCCGTTATTGGTCTACCAGGCACCATTGATAATGATATCTATGGTACTGATGACAGTATTGGGTTTGATACCGCTGTAACGACCGCCGTCGAAGGCATCGATAAAATCAGTGATACTGCCTATTCACATGATCGTCACTTCTTAGTTGAGGTAATGGGGCGTAACTACGGCCTGCTTGCCTGTCATGTTGCCATTGCCGCCGGCGCGGAAATGGTCATTGTTCCCGAACACCAGTCTGATATTACCGATATCAGCCAACAGCTGGCACAGCGACGCAAAGAGGGCATTGGCTCCAGTGGCATTATTGTCGTCGCTGAAGCTGGAAAGAGTGGCTGGTCTAATCAACTCTCTGAAGAGATGAGACAGCTAGGTGAAGACCCTAGAGTCTGTGTTTTAGGTCATCTGCAGCGTGGTGGAAAGCCAACAGCGCATGACCGCCTGCTTGCTGCTACGCTGGGTAACTGCGCCATTCATACACTGCTTGAAGGGAAAACGGATGTGATGGTGGGGGTAACAAAAGGTGCAGTGAGCACCACACCCCTAGAAGCCGTCATTACCCAGAAGAAAGGGTTGCCCGTTGAAGTGATGGACCTCATCAACGAGCTACAACACTAAGAATCACTAGCCCCAGCGATCGGCCACAAAGGGGTTGGTGAGTCGCTCATCACCAAAGGTCGATTCAGGACCGTGCCCCGGTATAAAGCGGATATCATCGCCAAGAGGAAACAGCTTCTCTTTAATAGAGCTGATTAACGTTGCATGATCACCCTGTGGGAAGTCGGTACGACCAATCGAGCCCTTAAACAGGACATCACCCACCTGAGCAATTTTTGCCTTACGATCAACAAACACCACATGCCCTGGGGTATGACCCGGACAGTGAATGACATCCAGTGTGATATTACCAACCATAACGGTGTCACCATCATTGAGCCACTGATCCGGCACAAACCCCTGCACCTGCTGAAAACCAAACATCTGACTCTGCTGCTCTAACCCTTCGATCCAGAACAGATCAGCTTGCTGGGGGCCAATGATCTTAACATCCATCGATTTTGCTAGGGTGGCCGATGCACCGGCATGATCAATATGGCCGTGAGTCAGTAGAATCTTCGTCAGCGTCACGCCCTCTTCTTCGATTGCAGCCATGATTTTTTGCAGATCACCACCTGGGTCCACAACGGCCGCCTCTTTAGTCTCTGTACACCAGAAGAGAGTGCAGTTCTGTTCAAAAGGGGTGACGGGAATGACACGATAAGCCATAGCTACCTCTGGGATCAGCGCGATGCTGTCATCAATGATTTTAATTTCTGATCTCGGTAATTCGCAGCACCTCTTGGTACCTTGCCGCTGCTACCCTTTTCAAGCCAACGTTTGATGCGTTGCGCATCGGCTAGGTGGGTGCGTTTACCGTAGGAGTCCAATAGGACAATGCCTAGATTACGACCTTTGATGCGTGTTTTAAGAACCAAACACCGGCCTGCATCATCGGTATAACCGGTTTTACTGATCTGAATGGACCAACTCTTTTTATTAACCAAGGTATTGGTATTAAAAAACGCCATGGCCGTGCGTGGCCGTTTAAAGATCACATCACGTTTAGAAGAGGTCGTTACTTTGGAGAGAGTTGGATAGAGACTCACCGCCTCCAGCAGACGCATCAGATCACTTGCAGTAGAGACGTTCTTTTCGGAGAGTCCGGTAGGCTCCTGGAATCTCGTGTTGGTCATACTCAAGCCCTGTGCCGTCCAGTTCATATTATCGATGAACTGCTTAGCACCGCCAGGGTAAGCGTGAGCCAAAGTGGCCGCTGCGCGGTTTTCCGATGACATCAAAGCGATGTGTAGTACATCTGCTCGCGGAAGATTACTTCCAACACGAATGCGAGAGTGAACATTGCGCATCTCCGGTATCTGATTCACTTCAATCGTGATCCGCTCCTTCATCGGAAGGCGGCCATCTAAAGTTACTAATCCTGTCATCAACTTCGTCAACGACGCGATCGGTTGAACGCGATCGGCGTTGCGCTCATAGAGCACCTCTTGCGTGTCTAGGTCTTTGATCATAACACTGACAGAGGCAAGGTCTAGTTTAGCGGGGTCAGGGGCTGCAACAGCCGTCGCGCTAAATAGAACAAAAAATAGGGTAAAAATAGATCGCATGAACCAACAAATCCTAATATCTGTTATTAGGATACCGAAGCTACTGCAAGATTTGTATGCCTTGATATACTATCTCGCAACACTCTATAGAAATGGATCCTAGCGTGAACTCAGCTAACCTTCTTAAACAGATCAGCGATGCCAAAGCCAAGCTGCGTAAATCAGAACAGAAAGTGGCTGATTACGTTCTAGCACAGCCGAATGACATCATTCATATGCGTATTGTTGATCTGGCATCAGAAGCGATGGTCTCTGAGCCAACGGTGGTTCGTTTCTGTCGAGCGCTTCAATACGATGGGTTCCAAGATTTTAAACTGACATTAGCGCAAGCGCTGGCCAGTAACTCAACCTTCGAACAGTTCTCAATGAACCATGACGACACCGTTCTAGAGTTTAAGCACAAGATCTTTGACTCAATGATGGGTAATCTGGTCGAAGCACGAGAGCAGTTAGATGACCGAGCGCTAGAGGAGGCCATTCAGGCGATCGCTTCAGCGCGTCGAGTGGAGTTCTATGGCCTGGGTGCATCTGCGCCGGTCTGTGCCGATGCACAACACAAACTCTACCGCCTTAAGATCTCTGCAGCCGCCTATTCAGATCCTCACATGCAGACCATCTCAGCCGTCACACTTGGCGAAGGGGATGTGGTGGTTGCCATCTCACAAACGGGTACCACCAAGGACCTTCTACACAGTGTCAAGCTTGTTAGAGATACTGGCGCAACCGTTATCACGCTCTGCCCAGCCAACACCCCACTAGCTGAACTGGCAACCATACCGATCTTTATCGACGTAGAAGAGGACAAAGACCTAAGTACTCTGATGTCATCTCGCGTGGTCCACCTTGTTGTCATCGACGTAATAGCTGTTGGAGTTGCGATGCGGTTGGGACCTAATGCCGTCGAGCATCTTAAGACGATCAAACGCAGTCTTAGAAGTCTTCGTCAAAACGATCGTCGCCTGATGATGCGCCGACCTGACTAACGCATTTTACGTTTCACTTTTTCGTAACACTTTTTTACGACAATCGTCGCGGTTGCATTACTGAGACGCTTTCAGTAAAAAGAGATTAGAACAGTGTAGCCATGAGCGATCCGTTCATGGACGTTTGCTTAGGAGGTTGACCTATGCTGATTCGTGAAGAAGAACTAGATCCAGTAAAAACTCAAATTTTTGATCTGCTTGTGGGCTTCGAAGAGGAGAAGACGCAAGAGGAGCAAAAGTGTCAATCACAGCGACTGCTTAATGCTCGCAGAGCCATAGAGCAGCGTCGCGAAGAGCAAGAGCTCTCGACCTATTTCAATGAAGAGAGTTGGTTCGACGAAAAATAGTCGCAACCGCTCACAATAAAAAGAGAGATCGAGGCAGAGCCTATTGGAAATTTGATCTCTCTTTTACGCTTTTTCACCCAGTTCAATCATGCGGTGCACACCCGTTCTTGCCTCTCTTGGCGTCAATCCAAACTGCTTTTTGTAACAACGTGAAAAATAGCTAGTGGATGTAAATCCCGCTTTTTTCGCAACCGTTTGAATCGGAAGACGAGTCGCCTTCAACTGCTGACGTGCAAACTCAAGACGCAAACTCATGTAGTAGTTTGTCGGTGATGAGTTCAGGTGCTGTCTAAACAGTCGCTCCAACTGTCTGGTTGAGAGCCCAACTCGATCGGAGATCTGCTCACAACTTAGAACCGGTTGAATGTGCTCACGCATCAACTCCAGCGCTTGTGTCAGGCGAGGGTGACTGCCGTGTTGGCGAAGCTGCAGCTTCATACGCTGCTTATCATGAGCAGGACGGATGTTGGGGTGAATACAGTGCTCAGCGACTTGGTGGGCTAAAGATTCACCATGGCGAATCGTAATCAGCTGAAGAATCATATCCAAACCCGACAAACCACCAGAACAAGTCATCAGGTTGCCATCAATCTCATAAAGCTCTTCACTGACGTTAAGATCTGGGTAGAGCTCCGTCAGCTGATCACGCTCCTCCCAGTGGACCGTACAGGTTTTACCCTCTAACACACCGGCTTCAGCCAATAACAGAGAGCCCGTCGAGGTTGCACCTAAACTGATACCATTGCGAACCAAATTCTGTAGCCAATCGTTCAAGTAGGTTTCGGACTCTTGTTGAGCACCGATACCGCCAACCACCAACATACGATCAATCGATTCTGTATCGTTCATGCGACGTGTCGGTTGGAAACGCATACCTGTCGAGCAGGTAACGGTCTGATCGGCTGGACCATAAAAGTGCCACTCATAAAGAGTTTGACCACTTAACTGGTTCGCAAGACGCAGCGGATCAATCGTCGCCGCAAAGGAGATGATCGAGAAACCGGGCATTAGGAAAAAGCCGAAGTGTTCTGGTTTCTGCTGCACAATTGACCTACAAGTAATAAAAGTTATTACCCTAGTCTACGCTAGTTGAGAAAAGATAGGTCACAAAAATGAAAATGGGGCCGGACTAGAAGCCCAACCCCACTCATAGTAGTGCTATGAATCAGTGCTTACGAGCCGTTCGCTCGGGGATTAATCCCTCTGGGGCATATCGTAATGCAATCAGAAGCACGATACCGACCGTCATCAGACGCATGTGAGCGGCACTGTCCATCAAGTGCAGACGTAGCCAGTGAGTTGGCTCCATGAAAGAGGTTAGGGTATCCACTAACCAAAGACCAATCGGCTCCGCTTCGATCCAGAAGAACCAGATGAAGAAACCGCCCAAGACTGCACCCCAGTTATTGCCCGAGCCACCAATGATCACCATGACCCAAATGAGGAAGGTGAAACGCAATGGCTGGTAACCAACCGGTGTAAACTGACCATCCAGAGTCGTTAGCATTGCACCAGCAAGGCCAATAACCGCTGAGCCAATCACAAAGATCGTCAGGTGACGTTTAACAACATCCTTACCCATTGCGGCAGCGGCTACTTCGTTGTCACGAATAGCGCGCATCATACGACCCCAAGGTGACTTAAGTGCCGTCTCAGATAAGTACATCAAGATCGCAATGACAACGATAAACAGCCCTGCGTAACATACTTTAACGAATAGAGACGAGGCCTCTGCCACTTCCATACCCCAGTCTGCAGCAAATTGCTGGAACCAAGTTGCCTGTTGTAGATCCACCTCATAAGGAACCGGACGAGGTAGACCGTTGACGTTTTTAACACCGCGTGTCAGCCACTCTTCATTCTTAATGAAGTAGAGAACGATCTCAGAAATACCCAGCGTTGCAATCGCTAGGTAGTCAGAGCGAAGCCCCAAAGCAACTTTACCAATGACGTAAGCCGCACCGGCCGCAAACACCATACCCACAGGCCAAGAGAGGATGATTGGCAGACCTAAGCCACCAAGATATCCAGTCACTGAGGGGTTAACCGCTTCGATTGCTTCAACGGAAGGGAGGAAAAATAGACGCATCAGGGCATAACCCACAGCTATGATGACAAACAGCATCCAATAGCCAGTCTTCTTACTCTTAGCCCCAAACTGTTTCCACGCCAGGATCGACACGAAAATGGTCGCAATTAGAATCAACAGGCCGACTAAAATGCCCTGACCACCCGCAGCACGCGCCTCTTCAACCGGTGGCATAGAGACCAGAACCGCGGCCAAACCACCCAGTGCTGCAAAGCCCATCACACCAACGTTAAAGAGACCGGCATAACCCCACTGCATGTTGACACCCAGTGACATGATGGCACTGATCAAACAGAGGTTAAGAATGGTAAAGGCGACAGACCACCCCTGACCCACACCGACGATGACAAGCAGAAGCGCCATCACCGAGTAGAGAATCGGAGTGCGATATTGATTAAAAAATGTCTGATTCATTACAAGGTCTTCCCACTAAAAATACCGGTAGGTCGCACAATCAGTACGATAACCAAGATGATGAATGAAACCGCAATCTTGTAATCGGTGCCCAACAGCTGAACCAACGAATCAGGTTGGAAACTATCAGGCCCCAAGTAGGTTACGACTTTCTTGTAGGCGAAGGTGACGGCAATCTCTGAGAAGGCGATCACGTAACCACCCGCAATGGCACCCAATGGGTTACCAACCCCACCGACAATCGCTGCGGCAAAGATTGGTAAGAGCAGCTGCATAAAGCTGAATGGTTTAAAGCTCTTATCCAATCCGTATAGAGTACCGGCAATGGTCGCCAGCGCACCCACTAGGATCCAAGTAATCATCACGACACGATCTGGGTTGATACCCGACAGCAGTGCTAGATTTTCGTTGTCTGAAAAAGCACGCATCGATTTTCCGGTACGTGTTTTGTTCAGGAACCAGAACATGGCAGCTACCACAATAATCGCAGTAATAATGGTCACCGCTTGAGTCATCTTAAGAGCCAACCCTTCATCAAGGCCCGTCGCACGTTTGAAATCACGCGCCGAGAAGATGAAACGAGTTCCGTCAAAGAAGATCTGATCGCCAGGACCGATAATGAATCGCACCAGACCACCGATAAAGAACATCAAACCGATTGAGACAATCAGGAAGATCACCGGACTCGCCTTGCGCTGGCGGTGATATTTGTAAACGGTTTTATCAAGGATCAACGAGAGTGCGACAGCACCGGCAATACCCAAAGGTAGCGCCAGCAGGGCTGTTGGCAGCGGTGCAATAGAGACACCCAGCGCCTGTAAACCCCAGGTACCAAAGATGGTGATCATGGTACCAAAAGCCATCATTTCACCGTGTGCGAAGTTGGAGAAACGCAACACACCGTAGACCAGAGTGACACCCAGTGCACCGAGCGCCAACTGACTGCCGTAAGTCAGTGCAGGAACAAGAATAAAGTTAGCCAGAACAATTAGGGCATTAATAAAGTCAGTCATCGATTAACCCCCCAAGAACGAGCGACGAACATCAGGGTTAGCCAACAACGCTTCGCCTGTATCTGTGAATCGGTTAGAACCCTGTACCAGCACGTAGCCTTTATCGGCAATCTCTAGCGCCTGTTTCGCATTCTGCTCAACCATCAAAATCGCTACACCTGTGCGAGCAATCTCTATGATGCGATCAAATAGCTCATCCATCACAATGGGTGATACACCGGCTGTGGGCTCATCCAGAAGCAGAACCTTAGGTTGCGTCATCATGGCACGACCCACCGCGACTTGCTGGCGCTGACCGCCTGAAAGCTCACCGGCTGGTTGGCGACGCTTCTCTTTCAAAATGGGGAAGAGTTCATAAACCTGTTCAATCGAATCGGAGATATCATCTTCACGTATGAAGGCGCCCATCTCAAGATTCTCTTCAACCGTCATCGAGGTGAATACGTTGTGGGTTTGAGGCACAAACCCCATCCCTTTAACCACACGCTCTTCAGGTTTAAGGTGGGTAATGTCCTCACCATCAAACATCACCTGGCCTTCTCGCAGCGGCAACATGCCAAAGGTAGCCTTCATTGCCGTCGACTTGCCAGCACCGTTAGGGCCAACGATAACCGCGATCTCACCTCGATCCACACCAATGGTGCACTCTTTGAGGATATCCGCAGCACCGTAGCCGCCGGTCATACTCTGACCTATTAAAAAACTCATGTACGCTTACCGCTTATGTTTCAAACCGGTACCGAGGTAAGCCTCGATCACCTGCTCATTGTTCTTAACTTCATCAACCGTACCCTCGGCTAAAACAGTACCTTCCGCCATACAGATAACCGGGTCACAAAGACGCGCTATGAAGTCCATATCATGCTCAATCAGGCAGAATGTGTAACCGCGCTCCTGATTCAGCTTTTTAATCGCATCGCCAATCTTGTAGAGCAGCGTACGGTTTACACCGGCACCGACCTCATCCAAGAAGACAATTTTAGGATCCACCATCATGGTGCGACCCAGTTCCAGAAGCTTCTTCTGGCCACCTGACAGGTTGCCAGCCAGTTCATCTGCAACGTGACCAATCTCTAGAAAATCGATCACCTCGTCCGCTTTCTCACGCACACGCTGCTCGTCAGCACGCACTAGATCTTTGCGGAACCAGGTATTCATTAAGCTTTCGCCAGCTTGATTAGGTGGTACCATCATCAAGTTTTCGCGAACCGTTAATGAAGAGAATTCGTGAGCCAACTGGAAGGTGCGCAATAGACCCTTACCAAACAGCTCATGTGGCTTAAGTCCGGTAATGTCTTCACCATCAAGGGTGATGCGACCTGAAGTGGGCGAGTGGTGGCCTGCGATCACGTTAAACAGCGTCGTTTTACCTGCACCGTTTGGACCGATTAGACCGGTAATTGAGCCCTTCTTAATGTGAAGGGACGCGTCATTCACGGCATGAACACCGCCAAAGCGCTTATGGAGATTTTCTACAACAATCATAATGCTCAAATGTAAAAACGGCTCGAGATTCAGTGAACCCCGAGCCTGTTTTATGCGCTATCGCTTAGCGGTAACGAACAGTTGTGTTCTGCTGGTCTTTAACCAGAATCTCACGGTAGCTACCTGCTGACTCACCGCCGCCGATCAACTCAACCGCAGTCGCACCAACGTAGTCAATCTGACCGCCGTTAGCTAGGATCTCAAGACCTTTCGCTAGCTCACCTGGGTAGATTTTCTCGCCTGGAGCGTTTGCGATTTCAAAGACGTGATCTTTAACGACTTTAGAATCTTTAGTGCCTGCTGCCTGCATCGCTAGAAGCGTCATAGCCGCTGCATCGTAAGAGTAGTCAGAGTATGGGCCAGGTGCCGCACCGGTAGCCGCAGTGAACATCTCTTTGTAAGAGTCTGATCCAGGGCTGTCAGTACCTGGAACCGTACCGATTGAACCGTTTAGATCCGGACCGATTGCAGCTGTTAGGCTGTCACCGATCATCGCATCAGGTAGGAAGAAGTGATCAAATGCACCCGCATCTAGAGATGACTGAATGATGCCTTTACCACCTTGGTCAAGGTAACCAGCAACCACTAGGATGTCACCACCTGCCTGAGCAAGAGCACCCACTTCCGCACCGTAATCGCCTTTGCCATCTTCGTGTGGAGTGTTGATAGTCACTTTACCGCCAGCCGCTTCGAAGTTTGACTGAATGCTGTCCGCTAGGCCTTTACCGTAATCGTTGTTGGTGTAAGTCATTGCGATCGACTTGTAACCTTTCTCCTGAAGCATTTCAGCAATTACTTGGCCCTGACGAGCATCAGATGGTGATGCACGGAAGAAGTAACCGTTATCTTCAAGAGTTGAAAGCGCTGGTGAAGTCGCTGAAGGAGAGAACAGAAGAACACCGTTTGGCATCGCTACGTTCTGTAGGATTGAGATCGTTGCACCAGAACAAAGAGCACCCACAATCGCATCCACTTTCTCAGCTGAGATTAGACGCTCAGCGGCTGCAGCGGCAGCAGAAGCATCAACACAGGTTGAGTCAGCACGAACTGGAGTAACCTTAGCACCACCAAGAAGCTTGCCGCTATCAGCAACTTCTTTCATAGCCATCTCTGCACCTGCAGCCATATCAGCAGCAAGTGATTCAGCAGGACCTGTAAAGCCTAGAGCAACACCAAGACGAACTTCGCTTGGCATGTGGCTGCCAGCTTGCGCCGCACCCGCGATCATTGAAGCTGCAGCTACAGCCAATGCTAATTTTTTCATTCTCTTCTCCTTATAATGAAACATCACACCACTTTATCGATTAAGTAGTAGCGATCAGTGTCTGCAGTTTTTCAACTGGCAACGCATTAACATTATCGAATGTTGACCATTCAGACAACAGATTTCAGTTACGTATTGGTCAGACCATCTGATCAATTGATGGTTAATCAATTATAGAACAGACCTGATGGGTGATTTTGCCTATTTATTGAACAGAAACTGGAAAATATTCTTTTTATTCATATTATAAAAATCAATTTTCCTAGAAATTAGAGAAATTTAGGTGATTTGCTAACCATCAAAGACTTGGCCATGCTCTTTAACAGCCTCCATACAGACAAAGGTAGAGGTACTAGAGACATAGGGTAGCTCTGAAATAGTTTCACCCAGAACCTCTCGATAGCTCGCGATATCGCGTGTACGCACTTTAAGGATGTAATCAAAGTCTGCAGCCATCATATGGCACTCCTCTATTTCAGACACAGCGCCAACTGCATCATTAAATGAAGCAAGAGCAGCAGCCCTGGTGTCACTGAGCTTAACCTGCACAAAGGCAATATGATTAGTATCGAGCAGTCCGTAATCCATGATTACGGTATAGCCACGTATCACTCCATTGCTTTCTAGCCGCTTCATTCGAATTTGGCAGGGGGTTTTAGATAATCCCACTCTATCAGCCAACTCAGTGACCGTTATCCGCCCGTTTTGCTCTAAGGTTTTTAATATCGCCAAATCATAATTATCTAAAGACACATTAGTCATATCGCCTACCAATAAAATTATTTAACTATTAGTTATCTAAATTAAAGCAAATAATAAGTTTTAAAGTCTATATATACCTATAAAAATAGACAGAAGCCCTATAAGTCTAAATCTATAATTGCATTATCAATTTAGAGGGGCTAAACATGAACGCTCAAAACACACACATCCAGATACCCTATTGCGACCAATCAGAATTAGATCAACTGCAACAGCTCATCGAGAAAGAGCAACTTCTGCAGTGGGTCACGCCTGACCTCCAGACAGTGGCGAGCAACCTAGTCACTGCGATTCGTAACAATTTTAAGCCGTCTATCCTTGAGCAATTCCTTCGTGCTTATCCTTTAGACACGCAAGAGGGACTATCGTTGATGACTTTGGCTGAGGCCTACCAACGCGTACCGGACAAACAGACGGCTAACGAACTGATTATTGATAAGCTCGCTAACCGCGACTGGTCCGTTAAAACGGCGCAGACCAGTGCACTTGTTCGCGGCGCCAGCATGGGACTGCAACTGGGCAGCGCTAGCCTCAAGATGAAACCCCTTCGCAGCGCAATACTCGCCGCGATGCGAATCGGAGTGGGTGCAGGTATGCGGCTGATGGGTCGTGCCTTCGTCCTAGGTGAAAGCATTAAAAGCGCCCAAGAGCGCGCCGGCAAACTTGAGTTCCAAGGTTACACTTTCTCTTACGATATGCTGGGTGAGGCGGCTTATACTCAGGCCGACGCCGATCGCTATTTCAATTCATACCGCAACGCCCTGCTAGCACTGATCGAGCAGTCGAAATCAACCCAGATCGAAAAGAATCCAGGCATCTCAGTAAAGTTGTCGGCGCTGCATCCGCGTTACGAGCTATTCAATGAGGACGAGGCAGTTACCCAATTAAGTGAGCGCATGCTGTCACTCTGCTCACTTGCTAAGGAGCACAATATTGGCCTCAATATTGATGCTGAAGAGTGCGCACGCCTTGAGATATCGCTCGATATCATTCGCAACCTGATTGAAGCGCCTGAGCTTTCCGGTTGGGATGGTCTGGGTATTGTTGTGCAAGCTTACAACCGCAAAGCTTATTCGGTACTGGATCAACTCTACGCTTGGGCAGATCAGAGCAATCGCAAACTGATGGTGCGTTTGGTTAAAGGTGCCTACTGGGATACCGAAATCAAACTTGCGCAGGAGCAAGGGCTGGACCATTTCCCGGTGTTCACCGCAAAGCATCACACCGATGTCAGCTACCTCGCCTGTGCGCGCAAACTGGTGCGTTACGGCGACCGCATCTACCCACAATTTGCTACTCACAATGCCCAGACAGCAGCCTGTGTACTCAACTGGGCCAAAGAGGCCGGCATTGCATTCGAAATGCAACGTCTTCATGGCATGGGAGAGGCGCTGCATCAAGAGCTCTTGGAGAAGCACCAGACAGGTTGTCGTATCTATGCGCCCGTGGGAACGCATAAAGATCTACTCGCCTACCTAGTGCGTCGTCTGCTTGAAAATGGAGCCAACTCCTCATTTGTTAGCCAGCTTGCTGACGAGGCTATCCCGCCACAGCAGGTCGTTGCGAGTCCGGTGCATCAGAAACTCATCGAGCAAGCGGTAACACCCGGCAGCGCAATATTCACTGATAGGAGTAACTCTCGCGGTTTTGACCTTGGCGAACAGGCAGAAGTCGATGCGCTTTTAGCAAGCCGCTCACTCTTTATGCAGACAATTTGGGGCGAGACAGGTGACGTCCCTGTTGTAGAGCCTTACTCGCAAGAGCTATTGGGGCACTATCAAACGACTGATCTGAGCTCAGTCGATCAGCTGTTCAATCAGGCCAAGGTTGCCCAA
This sequence comes from Marinobacterium sp. xm-d-530, assembly GCF_013283365.1. Taxonomy (GTDB): domain Bacteria; phylum Pseudomonadota; class Gammaproteobacteria; order Pseudomonadales; family Balneatricaceae; genus Marinobacterium_E. The sequence continues at coordinate 13,035 of NZ_WBYM01000007.1, forward strand.
ACGGCTTGGGCAGACAAGCCACTCAAAGGAAAACTCTTGCGACAGATCGCAGATCTTTATGAACGCGACACTCCTGAGTTACTCGCTCTACTGGCCAGAGAAGCAGGAAAGACTCTTGCTGATGCAATCAATGAAATTCGTGAAGCGGTCGACTTTCTGCGTTATTACGCCGATGAGAGCGACGGACTTGATCAACAAACTGAGGCACGAGGTGTGGCTGTCTGCATCTCACCTTGGAACTTCCCGCTGGCGATCTTTACCGGTCAAATTGCGGCTTCTGTTGGTGCCGGCAATGCGGTGTTGGCTAAACCGGCCGAACAGACCAGTTTAGTCGCTCGCAAAGCGATAGAACTCTGGAAAGAAGCGGGCATGCCAACTGACCTAGTACAACTTGTGTTCGGCACAGGCGCACAACAGGGTAATGCACTGGTCTCACACCCAGACGTGAACGCAGTGATCTTTACCGGCTCGACAGCCACAGCGAAACGTATTGAGAAGGCACTTGCGCATAACGCTGCGCCAGATACTCTGCTGGTCGCTGAAACTGGCGGCCTGAATGCGATGATTGCCGATGCATCTGCGCTACCAGAACAAGTGGTTAAAGCGGTTATGGCATCAGCCTTCCAGAGCGCCGGCCAGCGCTGTTCAGCGCTGCGTATGCTCTACGTCCAGCGAGAGGTTTACCCGCAGATCCTCGAGATGATCACCGGCGCCATGGCGCTGTTAAAGGTGGGCGATCCAAGCGAACTGAAGTGCGATGTGGGTCCTGTTATTGATGCTACAGCTGCGCAAGCGTTGAATACTTATATTGAAGAACAACGCTCAAGAATTGTGTATCAAACTAAAACTCAAGAGCTCGACGGTCATTTTGTTACACCAACCTTGCTTGAAGTTGATGGTATCCATGATTTGGACTTCGAGCGCTTTGGCCCGATTTTACATATTGCTCCATACAATGCGGATCAACTTGATGATGTGGTCAACGATATTAACGCGCGTGGATATGGCCTAACCTTCGCAATGCATTCACGCATACAGAACAGAACTGAGCGGCTCTGTGCTGAACTCAACGTGGGGAACTGCTACATCAACCGCAACCAGATTGGGGCTATAGTCGAGTCTCAGCCTTTTGGCGGGGAAGGTATGTCAGGGACCGGACCTAAAGCGGGTGGGCCAAACTATCTCGTCAATCTAACACAACCGGAGACAATTGAGAGTCAGTATCAACCTAACCCCTTAGACCTGCTATCAGCAGAACAGGTGCAATCAGCATGGCAGACTCTGCGATCTCAATTTAAACCTCTTGCTCGTGAACTTCTAACACAATGCCCTAGTGTTACGGGTGAAGATAATCAGCTATTCACATCAGCTAGAGGTTATTGGTTAGTCGCTGGCGACGAGCAAGCTTGGCAGCAAGCCATTGCAAGTGCATCAACCGGCAACCCAACGCTACTGCTAACCAAAAAGATTCCTGACAGTGACATCATGAAAGATCTACCCATTATCTGTTTGGCCGGCGATCTGGATCCAGGACTGTTAACTGAGCTTGCAGACTTGGCAGGCGTATCTGTTAGCGCTCACGAAGCGTTATGTAAGCAGATTCGTATTACTCTCAGTCAAAGGGAGGGGGCGATCATTCCACTTCTCAAGTCTAAAGGGCACTCGGTTTACCACCGTAAAGAGCAACATATTTGCGAAGACACCACCGCTTCAGGGGGAAATGCAGCACTGCTAATGAGTTAATAGTATCGTTAACTCAAGACAGGCAAGGGGGTGATTTGCTATAACTCTTCAGTAGATTATCCCCTAGGTATCAAAGCCCATCATGCAACCATCAACCATCGGTATTCTGTTCTGTTTAGCGTCCATGTTGTCGTTTGCTATTCAGGACATCATCACTAAACACCTGCTAGTAGGGGGTTTGCCCCTAAGTCAGTTGTTACTGGTGCGATACCTGTTTTTTACCCTGTTTGCCGTCATGCTTGCCGGAGGGTTGCGGCAATCTGTTGTGGGACTTAAATCGGCACAGCCGATGCTGCAGCTGGGTCGTGCGGCGCTGTCGATTACCGAGATAATCTTTATTAACCTGTCATTCACGCTGATGTTGGTGGCAAAGGTACACGCGATCGTCGCGCTTTTTCCCCTGATTACGTTGGTTATGGCGCGATTTATCCTGAAAGAGGAACTGACGAGAAGAAGGGTGATAGCGGTTTTGATCGGTCTTACCGGTGCGATGATTATCATTCAGCCGAGCAGTGCCGGTATCTCGATCGAGTTACTGATGCCGCTGAGTGGCGCCATTGCATTAGCCAGTTTCTCGATTCTAACCAAATACCTGAGTGGCAGAGATGGATTCAAAACACACACCCTCTACATGGGGCTAGTAGGTTTGGTGCTGGCGCTGCCATTTGGCCTGTTTCAGTGGATTCAGCCATCGACAGAGCAGAGTGCACTGCTAATCGCATTAGCCATTATGAATATTGGCTCCCAGCTTTTTTACATTAAAGCGATGGACTATGCAGATGCGAGCACCCTGCAGCCGTTTAACTACACGCTGCTACTCTTTGCCACTCTGGCTGCATTAATTCTACTGGGCGAGGTACCCACACTGATGACGCTACTTGGCGGCGCCATCATCGTTGTGGGTGGTTTGATTGCCATGGGGCGGTTAGCCCCAAGGTAGTTTGCTACTCTACGGTCACGGTTTAGAGACCTTTTACGAGGTTTATTCATCTAACTCAAAACCCAAATTATGATTGTTCCAGAGTAGTTCCAACATCTTTTGTAAACTTCTTATGGCGATTTCGATCGCGAGAAAAACTTAACGATGTCACGAAGGAAAAAATACGACAGGTAGAGTATCGGGAATCCTAGTTCCAACCCGTACACATTTACCTTCTTCATCATAGTTAACGGATACGTTACCGACAGGTAGAACTCTCCAAACACTATAACCAGAACCCAAAGAACCAGTCCGAGAAGGACAAGTTTTAGAGTATTCATCACACAAATCTCTTCTTAAGATAAGAAGACAGTTCTTTACCTTCTAACTTGTCTGTAGACGGTGACGTTCGAATAAAGAACTCTTTTTCGTCTTGACCTCTCCCCCAAAAACTAGACCATGACCTCGATGAGATTTCCATTTAACCTAAAGGGATGGAGATCTCGATATGAAGAAGCGTTACACCGAAGAACAGATCATTAAGGCGATCAAAGAGCATGA
>NZ_WBYM01000008.1 GCF_013283365.1 Marinobacterium sp. xm-d-530
TTAGGTGCCTGGCAATGACCTACTCTCACATGGGGAAACCCCACACTACCATCGGCGATGACGCGTTTCACGACTGAGTTCGGTAAGGGATCAGGTGGTTCCACGTCTCTATTGTCACCAGGCAAAACTGGTTAACGCATTGGATACTGTAAGATGCGTCTTGGTTGTCTATACAAGCTACAACCGTTAAATCAATCATTAAACCACTCAGCTGTTCATCTGAAGCTTTCGCTCTCAGACAGCTTTGGCGTTATATGGTCAAGCCTCACGAGCAATTAGTACTGGTTAGCTCAACGCCTCACAACGCTTACACACCCAGCCTATCAACGTCCTAGTCTTGAACGGCTCTTTAGGGACCTTAAAGGTCCAGTGAGATCTCATCTTGAAGGGGGCTTCCCGCTTAGATGCTTTCAGCGGTTATCCCGTCCGAACATAGCTACCCGGCAATGCCACTGGCGTGACAACCGGAACACCAGAGGTTCGTTCACTCCGGTCCTCTCGTACTAGGAGCAACTCTTCTCAAATCTCAAACGCCCACGGCAGATAGGGACCGAACTGTCTCACGACGTTCTAAACCCAGCTCGCGTACCACTTTAAATGGCGAACAGCCATACCCTTGGGACCGGCTTCAGCCCCAGGATGTGATGAGCCGACATCGAGGTGCCAAACACCGCCGTCGATGTGAACTCTTGGGCGGTATCAGCCTGTTATCCCCGGAGTACCTTTTATCCGTTGAGCGATGGCCCTTCCATACAGAACCACCGGATCACTAGAACCTACTTTCGTACCTGCTCCACGTGTCTGTGTCGCAGTCAAGCACCCTTTTACTCTTGCGCTCATTGCATGATTTCCGACCATGCTGAGGGTACCTTCGTGCTCCTCCGTTACTCTTTGGGAGGAGACCGCCCCAGTCAAACTACCCACCACACACTGTCCTCGATCCCGATAAGGGACCTGAGTTAGGACTTCAACGTTACCAGGCTGGTATTTCAAGATCGGCTCCACTTGAACTGGCGTCCAAGTTTCAAAGCCTCCCAGCTATCCTACACAAGTAAGGTCAAAGTCCAGTGTGAAGCTATAGTAAAGGTTCACGGGGTCTTTCCGTCTAGCCGCGGGTACGCTGCATCTTCACAGCGAGTTCAATTTCACTGAGTCTCGGGTGGAGACAGTGTGGCCATCGTTACGCCATTCGTGCAGGTCGGAACTTACCCGACAAGGAATTTCGCTACCTTAGGACCGTTATAGTTACGGCCGCCGTTTACTTGGGCTTCGATCAAGAGCTTCGCCGGAGCTAACCCCATCAATTAACCTTCAAGCACCGGGCAGGCGTCACACCCTATACGTCCACTTTCGTGTTTGCAGAGTGCTGTGTTTTTAATAAACAGTCGCAGCCACCTGGTATCTTCGACCGGCCTCAGCTTAGGGAGCAAGTCCCATCACCAAAACCGGCGCACCTTCTCCCGAAGTTACGGTGCCATTTTGCCTAGTTCCTTCACCCGAGTTCTCTCAAGCGCCTTGGTATTCTCAACCTGACCACCTGTGTCGGTTTGGGGTACGATCCCACATAACCTGAAGCTTAGAGGATTTTCCTGGAAGCCGGGCATCAACTACTTCACTCCATATAGGAGCTCGTCATCAGATCTCAGTCATAGAGGAACCCGGATTTGCCTAAGTTCCAAACCTACATCCTTAAACGCGGACAACCAACGCCGCGCTAGCCTAGCCTTCTCCGTCCCCCCGTCGCAGTTATGCGAGGTGCAGGAATATTAACCTGCTTCCCATCGATTACGCTTTTCAGCCTCATCTTAGGGGTCGACTCACCCTACCCCGATTAACGTTGGATAGGAACCCTTGGTCTTCCGGCGAGGGAGTTTTTCACTCCCTTTATCGTTACTTATGTCAACATTCGCACTTCTGATACCTCCACGGTGCCTTACAGCTTCCGCTTCAACAGCTTACAGAACGCTCCTCTACCATGCGTATAAACGCATCCGCAGCTTCGGTCTCTAGTTTGAGCCCCGTTATATCTTCCGCGCAGGCCGACTCGACTAGTGAGCTATTACGCTTTCTTTAAAGGATGGCTGCTTCTAAGCCAACCTCCTAGCTGTCTGAGCCTTCCCACATCGTTTCCCACTTAACTAGAAGTTTGGGACCTTAGCTGGCGGTCTGGGTTGTTTCCCTTTTCACGACGGACGTTAGCACCCGCCGTGTGTCTCCCATGATTGCACTCTTGGGTATTCGGAGTTTGCATCGGGTTGGTAAGTCGGGATGACCCCCTAGCCGAAACAGTGCTCTACCCCCCAAGGTGAGACATGAGGCGCTACCTAAATAGCTTTCGAGGAGAACCAGCTATCTCCGAGCTTGATTAGCCTTTCACTCCGATCCACAGGTCATCCGCTAACTTTTCAACGGTAGTCGGTTCGGTCCTCCAGTTGATGTTACTCAACCTTCAACCTGCCCATGGATAGATCGCCCGGTTTCGGGTCTACTCCCAGCAACTATGCGCCCTATTAAGACTCGGTTTCCCTACGCCTCCCCTAAACGGTTAAGCTTGCTACTGAAAGTAAGTCGTTGACCCATTATACAAAAGGTACGCAGTCACCGAACTAAGTCGGCTCCCACTGCTTGTACGTACACGGTTTCAGGGTCTATTTCACTCCCCTCACAGGGGTTCTTTTCGCCTTTCCCTCACGGTACTGGTTCACTATCGGTCAGTCAGGAGTATTTAGCCTTGGAGGATGGTCCCCCCATGTTCAGACAGGATAACACGTGTCCCGTCCTACTCGATTTCACTGAAAAAGGGTTTTCGAATACGGGGCTATCACCCACTATGGCCAAGCTTTCCAGCTTGTTCTTCTAACCCAAATCCAGCTTAAGGGCTGGTCCCCGTTCGCTCGCCGCTACTAAGGGAATCTCGGTTGATTTCTTTTCCTTCGGGTACTTAGATGTTTCAGTTCCCCGAGTTCGCCTCTCTAAACCTATATATTCAGTAAAGAGATACCACTTACGTGGTGGGTTTCCCCATTCGGAAATGTACGGCTCAAAGCTTGTTTACCAGCTCCCCGTACCTTATCGCAGGTTACAACGTCCTTCATCGCCTCTGACTGCCAAGGCATCCACCGTGCACGCTTATTCACTTGACCATATAACCCAAAGGTGTCTGATCAACTGAATGGTTCTCGTAACGATCGATTTCGCCGGTTGGCGCTTGTATCAAACAA